>NZ_JAPWHW010000004.1 GCF_028369135.1 Roseovarius sp. ZX-A-9 | reverse complement strand
GGCCGAACACAAGACTGCTTCTGACAAAACGCCAGCACAAATAGGACTTGCAAAAAAGGAGCCATCCACACAGGACGGAGCAACCTATTGCAGAATGTGGGGGCTCTCACCGCGGCAGGCTCATCCCGCAGCTACGGTGGCCGACTTTTCCACCGCTGTTCTCGGCCTAAACTACATAGCTAACAAACTGTCCCGTTGGGCGAGAGTTGGTTCTCGTAGAAAACGCGGGCATTTCATGCTAAACGCTTTTACCTGAGAAGCTCTGAGTCGCTTCAGTGTCTGGACATTTTTTCTTTCGTTAAGCGCCCGTGAATTTCTTGGAAGACCTGTTTTTGTCACACGCTCGTTTTTGGATTCTAGAATTTTTAGGGAGGTACACCATGTTCAAAACATTAATGGCGGCGGCGGTAGCGCTTTGCGGTATCTGCGCCACGCAATCGGTCGCCGCGACGCTCAGTTTCAGCTTTTCGTTCGGTAATGAACGTCAGTCCGCCGGTAGCATCGTCACCGGGATCGTATCCGGGCTGAACGATGACGCCACGGGTGCCGCCAGCAGCGTCATGGTGACATCGAATACTGCTGGCTTTGGATTGGGCGAATATGTCGGTAATCCGCAATACAACAGTTTCACGGTTGCAGGCGGCCGGATCACGTCGTTTGAATTCGCTGTTTTCGGCGAAAAAAATGCCGCCCCCGACGTCACCTGTTGCAACCTTGGCCTTTCGTCGAATTACAACATTGATCCGAATAATTTCGGAGCCGGTCTGCAAAATGGCACAAACGTAATTAGCTACAATTACGGTAGGGACAACAATGGAAACGTGCTTGGCCTGTCCTTCACCCCGATCCCCCCGATCACGGCGGTTCCGCTGCCAGCGGCGGGCTGGCTGCTGCTTGCATCCCTGGGCGGTTTTTCCGCACTGCGCCGCCGCAAACGCGCCGCCTGAGCGTCAGCGCTATTCAGCGGTTCTGAATGCTGGCGCAAGTGTTCTGAAACTGACGCTTGCTACCTGCCGGCTACCCGGCAAAGGACCGGATTGGGCTGCGTTTTGTGCGCATCCTCAATCCCGAGATTTTTCTCCGAATCCGGCGGTGTGCCGTCAGGCATGCAGCAATCTGTGCACCCAGTCACCAGGGGCGCAAGGGAGTCGGGGGATAGCGATGTGTCGGCGCGAACCCTTCGACGACAGGCCTTTAGCCCGTGAGTGATCCGAAATAGTCGCTCCAGCTTTGATGCGGTCTGCCTGCGACTTTCGCAAAGTCGCTGGGCACATCGTAAATGCCAAGGCGAATACCCTCATATATGCCGCCGATGATCGGCCCGATGAAATCGCCCAGTTCGGCGGTGCGATCCGCAACGTACTCTTCTGGCGTCATTTCCCGATAGGTCAGCGACGTGCCGAATGCATCGTTCAAGTAATCGGCAAGCTCGGTTTGACTGATCGGAGTGCCCCACAGGTTAAACGTCTGGCCGTTTAAGGTATCGTTGCTCAACAGGCAGGCATAGGCATGGGCGAGTTCGGCGCGGGTTGTGTAACCGCATTTTCCTGCACCGGCGCTGTTGGCGATCTCGCCTCTGGCTTTGTAGCTTGCGATGTATTCCACGTCCGGTTCGATATAGATGCCGTTGCGCCCGATAGCATAGGCAAGCCCGCTGTCGCGCACATCGGCCTCGGTCTGGCGGTTGCTTTGGACGACGGGGGAGAAGGCTGTGCCGTCCTCAGCGCCCTGAATGCTGGTATAAACGATCTTCTGCACGCCCGCAGCCTTAGCGGCCTCAATAACATTGCGGTGTTGCTGGATACGGGCATCGGGGGCATCCATGCCGGATACGAGCAATAAGGTATCAACGCCGTCCAGAGACGCGCGCAACTGCTCCGGTTGTCCGTAGTCGCCAGGGCGGATTTCGATTCCAAGACCCTTTGCATTCGCCGGGGTGCGGGCAAGGCCGATGATGGACTCACCACCTGCTGTCTTGATCAAGTTGCGGGCAATTGCTCCGCCAAGTTGACCGGATACGGCTGTTATCGCGATTGTCATTGGGCGCTCCTTCATTGCGGCAGGCGGGCGCAGGATACGCCCACCTGAAAGAATTCTTAACCGTGGTAGGCTTGGCTGATGGCAAAGCTGTCTTCGAACCAGTTCCACAAAACCACCTGACCATCGCGCACCTTGGCACGCAGCGCGAAACTAAATTCGCCGATTTCTTTGCCGCTATGAGTGGTGATGCCATTCATACGGCCAAACACAGCAACTGTATCGCCAGAGGCGAAGGCGTCAGTGTTTTCCCATTTGGTGGTTTCAAAGTTAGTCGAAAATACGCCAAGGAACTCAAAGATGGCTTCTTTGCCGAGGGTCTCGCCGATCCAAGGCAATGTCGTGTCGCCTTCACTGTGCCAGACCATATCACCAGCCATCAGGCTGCCCATCGTTTCCACATCGCCGCTGCCCATAGCGCCCATAAAGGCCATAACGGTGTCAAAGCTGGCTTGTGTTGTTTCGTCCATCTCTTGCGCTCCAACTTGTGTGCCGAGGATCAACGCAAGCGACGCGCCGAGGGATGTTGTGAGTAAAGTTCTACGGTGCATGATGTCCTCCTGCAGGGTGTCGGCCCAAATTTCTCTGGGCCGTTACCGTTTGATTTACTGGCCAGAAAGCTGCTGCAACGCGCCTGCCCAGTCTTCGACGTGGTAGGTGCGGGCGATGACGCCGTCTTCCAACTCGTGGATGTCGATGGTCATGATGTCAAAGCTGCGGCCTTCACCATCAACACCGAAGAATGGCGCGACAGGTGTGCCAGTTGCACGGCTGCGCACGACGAATGTGTCACCGTCTTGGTGCATGTCTTGAATGGCCCAGTTGAGGTCTGGCATCAACTGCGCAAAGCCACCCATCTGACCGAGAAACGCCTCGCGGGTTTTTTTGCTACCGGAATAATCGCCCGTGCTGGTCCAGTCCTCGGACGTCGCAGCTTCAAACGCGGTGACGTGTTCTGCGGAACCCGGATTGCTGAGGAGATCGTAGAACGTTGTCACTGTGGCTTTGTCGTCGGCGAATGCACCTGTGGCGAGAGTTGCGAGGGCGGCGGACGCGAAGAGGGTCTTAAATGTCATGGTATTTTCCAGTTTTTGATGAGGGGGGGGGGGAGTAAAGAGTTAGGCAGAAACGACGGGCTGCCAGTCGAGCTTTGGGTTTTCGCGGAACGCGAACCGTTCAAGATGGCTGCCGATAACACGACATGATTTGGTTAGCTCGGCTTGGGTTTCGGCGCTGATAGTAAGCTCCAAAACGCCTTGCTCGGCGGCCAGAACACACTGGCCAAAGGGGAAGGTGATCAGCCCGGATGTGGAGTCAAACTGCACCTCAATCTTGTGCCCGAAGTGCTTGCAAAGTTGTTGCAGGTAGCTGCTGGCCCGTTCGGTTGTGAATTTTGCATTGCTTGTGAACATTGCTGTCTCCTCTGTGTTGAAAACAGAAATAGACAGAACCCGCCTTTTTGATTATCCCACTTATTGAGAAATCATTTTTTCAGAAAGTAGAAAGATGATCGAAGACTACCGCAGCCTCGCTGTCTTTGTCGCCATCGCCGACACGGGGAGTCTGAGTGCTGCGGGGCGTCGTCTAAAGCTTTCAACTTCCGTGATCAGCCACCATCTGTCACGACTGGAAGAACGTCAGGGCGTGACGTTGTTCTTTCGCTCAACGCGGTCCATGTCTTTGACACCAGAAGGTCAAATCGCCCTTGATCCGGCTCGCCGGATGGTCGCCGCAGGGGAAGAGGCCCTTGATGCGATTCATGCCGGTAACGAGGAACCTGTCGGCGCGCTTCATGTGGCGATGCCAGCTTTCGGTGAGCACAGCAAACTACACCAGGCGCTATGGGGATTTACCAAAATGCACCCGATGGTCGCGATATCGCTCCAGTGCAGCGATATGCCGACTGATCTGGTAAAGGACGGGTTTGATTTGGCGATCCGGTTGGGCACATTGCGCAGCAGCAGCTTGAAAAGCCGCCGTATTGCAGATTTTGAACGCATACTGGTTGCCTCTCCGGACTATCTGTCAGCGCGCGAGCCCATTGTAACGCCATACGACCTTGAGGCGCATGACTTCATCGCCGTGACGCAAATTCCGCCGATGATGACGTTGGAACGCAAAGACCAATCCGTGAGCATTGCCCCAACCAACATGCGCATTGAGGTGAATACCGTAAATGCCGCCAAGGCTGCCGTGCTGGCCGGGCTTGGTATCTGGCACCTCCCCCGAAGCGTGATCGAGCAGGAACTGACCGAAGGGCGACTGGTTCGGGTTCTACCGGATTGGAACCTGCCCACATTGGGCATTTACGCTGTTTGGCCAGATATCGGACCGCAAAAAGCGCTGACCCGACGCCTGATTGATCACTTCATAGCGCATCGTTCGGATTTGATGTTGTAGCCGCCCTCTATGTAAGCGCGCTTTTAATCTGTCCATCAATCGCGGCAACAACCTTTGCGACTTTGCCCGCATCAGCCGCATCGGGATGTGGTGCCGAAAAGCTTTTGCTGTCGTTGTCAAAGTATCGGCCTGACGCATCTGAAAATTCATCTGAAAGCACTGCGCGGGTCAGGGTATCAACACCGTTGCAGGTCATTTCCTGCGGTCCCAAAGCCCTCACGCACCATCTTGGTGGCCAGTAGATCCCCCGGATTCACGGCCACCGACATAGGCCCATCCGGGTGATGTACTGCGAAGTCCTGGCTCCACATGGTTAGTGCCAGTTCGCTTTGTGCATAGGCTTTCATGTCGTTCAGGCGTCGCTTTCCCTCTATTGCGTCCACGTCGACGTGGGCTTGCGCGGCGGACGACAGATGCACCAACCGCCCGTCGTTCGGTATGATTGGCAGCAAGAGGGTGGAGAGGAGCGCTGGCGCGTATGTGTTCACCACAAATCGAGCGAACCTGTTTTGTGCCGCTAATTCCCTGATCAACCGTTCATAATGTTGCAACTGCAACAGGCTTGCTGCCAAGGACCGTTGAGTTTCATGCTGAGGCACCGAGTTCCATCGTCTCTTGGGCCATGTCAGCTGCGAGTTTTAAGATGTCGTCTCGAGATGTTCCGCGGAGCATTTCGATGCGCAGGGCGGATATGTTGGCTTGATAACGCAGCGCGAGGCGCTTTGGGTCCGCATCGGGTGGTAGCTCACCCGCGATACGGGCAGCCTCGAAACTCTCGGCAAACTCCGCGCACATTTGATCAAGGTATTGTTTTGATGCGGCGGCGATTTTGGGATCGGTGGAAGTGGTATCAACAACCGTTTTCATCAGCATGCAGGCCCTCCGCGCCGGATCCTCCTGCGCAAGGTTTGCATAGTTTTGAAACTGTTCGGCCAACCCTGAAAGCGGCGTCGCGGCCTTGGCCATTTGTGCGCGAAAACCAGCGCGAGATGCTTCAAAATAACGCTCGATCGCCAGAAGGTAGAGGTTTTCCTTGCTGCCGAACGCGGCATAGATGCTGCCGGGTTTCATGTGCAGAGCCGTTTCCAGATCCTTGAGCGATGTCGCGTGATAGCCCTTGCGCCAAAACAAGGTCAGGGCCGCATCGAGTGCGCGGTCACGATCATAATTCGCGGCGCGGGCCATGGATTAGCCTTCCATCTCGGCGAGTTGCGACAGAATGCTGGTGTAATTTTCTACGCCCTGCGCCCCAGTGACAAGATGTTTGCGGTCAAAAACCATGGCAGGCACGCCAGAAATGCCCTGTTGTTGCCAGAACTGTTCGGCGCTGCGCACGTCATTAGCAAAGCGCTGATCGTCAAGCACGGCGGCGGCCTCTACACGGTCCAGTCCGATTTCGGCGGCCACATCGGCCAGAACAGCAATGTCAGACAAGTTGCGCTGGTTCGTGAAATGGGCAGTAAACAGCGCCATTTTCAAATCATGCATGCGGCCTTGGGTGTCTGCCCAATGCAACAGTTGATGGGTGTTGAATGTGTTGTGCATGCGCGAGTCTTTGGTCCACTCGAAATCAAAGCCGAGATCGCCCGCCAATGCTTTCATCTGCTGGCGCGATTGTTCGGATTGCTCAGGCGTGCTGCCGTATTTTTCGATAATATGCTCGCGGGTGTTCTGGCCTTCGGGCGGCATTTGCGGGTTCAACTCGAACGGATGCCAGTGGATTTCGTGATCGGTGCCAGTGGCATCCAGCGCCTTTGACAGTTGGAGATACCCGATGATGCACCACGGGCACATGACATCGGATACGATATCGATACGTAAAGGTTCGGTCATTTTATATGCTCCGTTTGTGGCTAGGGGCCCGACGGTCGCCGTCAAACCAGAGCCGTAAATCATTGTTGTCAAACAGCAGAGACGCGAGGTTCGCCAGCAGAAGTATTGATAGATAAGTGACGTAGGCGCCATTTGCCACGGGCCGCACAAAAATCAGTATCAAAACCAGCGGCAACCAAAAGATGACATGGCCGCCTGGGACAAGCCTGGTAAAACCGTGATGGAGTATAAGCGTGGGTATACTGACCAGCATCCCGCCCCATGCAAGCGCCGAGACAAGAGCCCCCTTGGGTTCGGTCACGACATAGAGGCTGATCATATTGATTGGCCCAAGCAGGGCCATCATCCAGATCACCACCCAGAGCGGCAAGGCGCGAAACGATTTCCAGATATCTGCAAAGCTGTTGGCTCTTGGCATCGTTCGGTCCCGGGTTTGAAGTGGGCGTGCTGGAGCGGTTGGCCCGCTCCAGCAGCTGATTCATTCAGCCGCGACGGCTGTCTTCTTTTCCCAGGCGAACTTTTGGAACACTTGGTCAACAGGGGTCTTAGCAAAGTGGTTGGTGTAGTTCGACATCAGTTTTTGCGCAGCGCCCAGAATGATTTCGAGGATGTTTGTTTCAGTGAAACCTGCGTCCAGGAACGCCTGCGTTTCGGCATCGGAAACGAACCCACGGTCACGGATCAACGCGAGGGTGAAGGTGCGCAAGGCTTCGAGTTTGGCTGTCGGCAGCGGTGTTTCGTTGCGCAAAGCTTCGGTGATGGCGTCGTCGATTTTCATCATCTTGGCGATGCCGGTGTGGGCTGGAACACAGTAGTGGCAGTTGCTCTCGACATTAATTGTCTGCCAGACAACTGTCTTTTCCTCGTCTGTCATGGAAATTGCCATGAACTGCTGGTGGGCAAAGTTATAGGCGGCCAACAGGGGCGGGGCCGCTGCCATAGTACCGTGCAGGCCCGGAATGCGGCCGTTGTTTTTGAGCGAAGTTTCCAGAAGCGGTTTGCCGGCTTCGGGGGCGGATTCGACTGTATGGATCGGGAAGGTTGCCATGGTCTGTCCTTTCGGGAGGGAGTTTCTTGTCTGGTGAGTTCGACCTAAGTTATATTGAGTGATCACTCAATAATACATTTGAGC
The DNA here is from genome assembly GCF_028369135.1 of Roseovarius sp. ZX-A-9. GTDB lineage: Bacteria > Pseudomonadota > Alphaproteobacteria > Rhodobacterales > Rhodobacteraceae > Roseovarius. The sequence continues at coordinate 244,630 of NZ_JAPWHW010000004.1, read as the reverse complement.
GATCACTCAAAAGTGAGCGACGTAGTTAAGCCCGTAGCATTACGAACAGCCTAACCACGTGTTGAAGGCTGTTTCGTCCGATGACACAGCCGCTAACCTTGCTGCCTATGCGGATACAGATTTGCCAATCGCTCAGGGTGTTGTGGAGGCGGTCACGCAGTTCCTCGAACAGATTGACTAATAGAGGCCCTTTAAGAGCGCGCCAAAAACGCTCGGTTTTTGGACCAGCGTAAATTACCTCGTCCAACGCCGCCGCAAACCGCGTTCAAAACCCAAACAGTGTTGAAGGTTTTTGACTTGCCGATGATGGCAGACATTCATGGTCGATGCAGCATTAGTCAAATTGGGGCTCAGAGCCGACTTGCGGCGGTGCAGAGCAAGGCCCGACTTCCAGCGCGCTTGAATGTCGGCTCCCTACTTCGGGGCAAGACTGGCTCGCACGCGCGCCGAACGGCAGCTCTCCGCCCATATGCCCCTCATGCAGGCTTTCCCCGACTAGCAACCAAACCTTGGCGCTTCATCTACTTCGATCTCTGGCTCGGCGCTGCCCTGCGCCCGTTTCGTCATCCGCACAACGAGACGCGCGAAGCTCCCAATCAGCTTGCGGATGGGCGTTGACACTCTGTCGCGTTCATCTCCTTGAAGGCGGGAGACGATGTCGGGCCAGCGGGGCATGTGCAGTTTGCCATTCACCACCTCAGCTTCACCGGACTCAACCGCCTCGAACATCTCCCCCATAGCATCGACCGCCTCGGTTAATTCCCTCTCGCGGCGCAGGAGTTCATTTTCTTTTTCGATTTGCGCTTTTTCTCGCTCTGCGCGAGCTTTTTGGTCAGCAAGCTCTTTGCGACGCAGGGCGGCACGATCCTGTTTGAGGGCGACCACATTGGCCTCATGTGCTGCCACCCGTTCAACGAGCTCCGCGTCCATTGCCTCTTTGCGAGCCGCAAGATCGGCATCTTTCGCCGCCAGTTCCTTGCGCTGTGCTTCAAGCCGCCTCGCATCATCCGCGAGACGCTTGGCATCCCGCCTTTCAGCCGCATATTCCTTTGTGGATTTACGCGCCTGACGCGGACCGACACGAAGCAAGCCGGAGGGCTTTCCAACAGCCTCATAGTAATCGTCCTGCAGTTTTTTCATCGCGTCGGTGTAGGCTTTATTGACGGACGGACGTCCGCGTTTCCTGCGTGCCTCTTGCAAATGCGCCTTGTTTTCCGCCTCCCATGCATCGATCAGCAATTTGTTTCCGGCCTCGACCTCAGCGCATTCCGCTTCCCAAGCCGCAAGTGCATCCGCATGACGGGCGTCATTCTTTTTCTGGGTGTTGCGGTTCTTGGACGGACGCGGTTTTTTGGGCTTTTTCGGGCGCCTGGCCAATTCGGGTTTTGGCAAGGAGGGGATCACATCCGAAGCGTTTTCCTTCCGGTGCAATGCAGCGGCCATCTTCCCCACATGCAGTTTGTTTGCATCAAGCTTGGGGTCGGCGGTGTTCATTGCCAAAATGTGGATGTGAACATGCCCCTCATCGAGGTGCAAAACCGATGTGTAATCGATCCCCTCCGGCATACGTGCTTTGAAGTCATTCAACGCCCGCGCGCTCCATGCATTGACGGTTGCAGCATGGGCATCGGGATCTGCCAAGAACTCTTCCGATGTTAGAGGATGAGAATGAATCTCGGTGTAAAGCGTGGCCGCATCCTTGCGTAGCCTACGGGTGTATGTGGTTCCGTTCTTGAGAGTGACGGTTTCTGTGATCTCCGCCAGCAAACGGGCGCGTTTTGCCCTAAAATCGGCAATTGTCAGAGTTCCCGCGAGTTGCGTGGCAGGCAAGGGGCTGTCCACATGCTCCGAGTAGAGCGGATCACGGGCGGCTTCCCCTTCAACCTGTGCCGCGCTGTTGAAGTGATCCTTGGACCCTTTTACGGGCTTGGGTTGCTCGCTGTATGTTTCTATATGCATGAATTGATAGGCCATGGCGTGTCCTTTTGATGATAACCATTGACAACCACTTATGGCCTATCGCTGAAAGTCAGAGCTGGATTCTGACATGGGAACATATTTTTTGTGGACATAGCGCCTTCTATCAAGCTGAAAATACGCACTAAAATTTAGTTCTTCGCTTACAGCCTGCCTTTGAATACCCTCTGCAACACACTCTTTACTTTCCCCCTTGAGCCACCACCTTTCCACTTCCCCGACCTCAAAACCTTTATAGGTTCCGACCGCAGGGCTTGCTTGCAAGCCTTGCCCCATTTCTTCGCGCCTCCCCAGATTCAGGCGCTGCAAACCTACGTGGATACACGCGCCAAAGCCGGGCCAACGACACGGCAAAAGAGGTTGATCGAATATGGAAAAGGGTATTCGCCTTCGACCGGATTTGTTATGCTTGATTGCCGTATAAACTGTGCGCCCGCTGCTGAAAGAGCGGCCGGGAAAGCTATGCATAGAGACAGACTATAGGTAGCTAAAGCTACCTCGTCTGCCCCTTGCGCCGGAGAGGCGCTCCGTCTGTTCGTAAAACCATGCGTGGCATGATTTTACGAACAAACTGCGCGGCTGGCGTTGCCAGCCTTGCATGACTTCCGTGAAAGCGGAAGGAGAAAGCCTCACGATGCTTGCACGGTCTCGCGTGACGCCAGTTGATCTGGCTGCGCGACCGGCAGCCACGGCAGTTGGCCGATCGCCTCTGCCTTTGGAGAGGACGTCGGTTCGCAGTGAAAGGCAGATCGCAGAACTTTGACCAGGGTTCGATATCTCGAGCCGGGCCGTCGGCAGACGCCGTCGGAAGAAGAAGCCCGAGGGGCGTTTTTCGAGGTAGGGGATATGTGCGACTCCGGCCATGGGGCAGCCTCCGAAAACGGGTTCCAGGGAATCTTGGAGTCGGGATCCGTGTACCGGTTCGTGCACGCGTTTGTGCACCAATTTGTGCACGTGCACGCGTGGCTCCGACTCTTGTCGGGGCTCAACCAATGAAATCAACCAGTTAGGTGATTTTGGCTCCGGCGGTAGGGGGCGCTCCGCGCAGTCAAGTCCCCTTGATTTCAAAGGATTTTTCGACACGGCCGTGCACCGGTTTCAGACGGACTCCAAGATGTGCCCGGAATCTTGGCGTACTGCGAGCATCAATTCAAGCACCAAAAATCAATCCTTACATGCCCGATATTGAACAGACCCGACGTCCGCGTCACGTCGCGGCTCGACGGGCTGGGCAAGCTAACTTGCGGTATCAAATGACCGCAGCATTCCTTGGTGACAGCGACCTCGACACGAGCGATGCCAAAGCGCTGGCAACGGATGAGTGGCTGGCCGAAACGTCGACAGTCGAGACGATGAGACGGTCCGCTCCGTTAGGAGATACGATGTCATATGACCTGCAGATTGGGTCCGCTGACAACTCGTGGTGGTGGGGGTAAAGCAGCATGACCCTGTCGCATTCGTAGATCCGGGAATAGGCCATGAGTTGATACACGTCAGCTTGGCTCACCCCCTGTTTCGGGTCGTCGATCCTGGGCGTTATGCGCTTCCATTTCGTGTCCACGACCATCGCAATCCCGTTTGCGTCCCGGATCAGGATGTCTGGGCGTGTTCGGAAGCGACCGGTTCCATCCTCGTAAAGACAGTCCCGGTGGCCGCCTTGGGTGGTCACCCGAAATGCCGTACCTGCCAGGGCGCGCTGCAGTAGCCGCGCGACATATGCCTCGAAGAGTGTGCTCATCTCGAATAGCAAGGCTTGCCCGTCGGTAGAGCCGACACTCGTCGTCTGGTATCGTTCGCCGAGGAGTAGCCGGGCGAGAGAAAGGAGCTCGTGCCAACGCTGATTGGTGCGGTCAAGGATGGTCAAATCCCACCGGAGAGCGGCGGGCGGTACGGCGGCGATGTCGGAATAGGCGAAAGACAACTCCCGCAGGCTGCGTTGATTGTCGGCGGCCGTCGCCAGTCGGGCGAGCCGGGAGATGGTGGCCTTCATTATCTGATTGAGGGCGATGTTGGGAGAGAGTTCGTCATATCGGCAGGCGAGCGTCTGGGGTTGCGCTGCCAGCGTCGAGAATTGCCGCGTCACGTCGAGCCGACCGCGCAAGGCCGGAAGGTCGTCTTCATGCGCGATGTAGCGCCGCGGAATCCCCTGTCGTACGGCCTCGATCATCTTGCGGCAAAACAGGCGGATCAGGATCTCGAGAAGTGTGTCCCGCTGCCAGCCAAGGTTGGCGGAGTTCCGGGCATCGATGCGGATGTCCCGTGCGACTGCGAGCATGTGGACGAGACGGCGACGGAGGGCTTCGTCAGTCGCATTAGCTTCGCCGATGGCCTCGATCTTGGGTAGAATCTCAAGCTGGCAACCGGGAGACGCGATTACGCCGACAACACCGCGCGCGCGAAGGTGCTTTCGGCGATACTCCAGCACGCCCTCTCCACCGCGTCCGGCGAAGGGAGAACGGCCGGCGACCTCGATGAGCCGCGCGGCGTGAGCTTCAGATATGCTCGCCTCATCTTCGCCGTATGCAATCGTTTCCCACTCTCGAAGGCTTCGCTGTATCATTCGCCGCCGAGCCCGGCGTAATCAAATGCGTCCTCGCGCAGTGACCAACGATATCGAGGAGCGCCGTAGCTATCCTCCATCCCCGGCGGAACGTTCAGAACGTCCCGGATCATGAAGCCTCCTCGCAACGTCCGCTCGTCCGGAGAAGCATCTCCGAGAACGGCGGCCACCTTACCCCAGTCCTCGAAAAAATATTCGGCAAGTAGCGGGATGACCTTGTGGCGCATCACGTCGTCGACTTGGTCCCGGTTGGCGCAGTTAATGAAATAAGCATGCCCGATCTGGTGTTCGCGGTCGTAGAGATACTCGATCCGTTCGTTGAGCGCGGTCAGGATCCGCGGCAGGTCGAGGCCGCTTTCCCGGGCCGCATCTCTCAGTGCCTCCGGTTGGGGCAGCATTTCTCGGAATTCGAATCGTCGACGTAGGGCCGTGTCGAGGAGCGCGATTGAGCGGTCGGCTGTGTTCATAGTGCCCAAGATATGCAGATTGGCCGGCACCCCGAATTCCTCGCCGGAATAGGGCAGGCGCGCCGTCAGCGCGTTGGACATTCCTAATCGTTTGTCGGGTTCGATGAGCGTAATCAATTCGCCGAAAACTTTGGAGATATTGGCCCGGTTGATCTCGTCGATGATCAGCACAAAGGGTTGAGTTTCGCTCCGCCCGTGATCGCTGTCGCGGTTTACCAAGCGCTCAATCGAAGCTTGGTCGATGCGCGTGGGATCAAGCCTGTAGATTGATCGCATGGTAAAATTGCTGCCGTATATCTCGCTCACCGGGACACCACCGCGATCCACCCAGAGCCATCTAACGGCACGTCGGTGACAATAGATGCGGCTGTCGCGCTGTAGATACTCGTAGCTGCCTGTAACCTCGCCTATGGCCCGAAAATACCCGTTGCCTTTACTCACGACAACGACATCTCCAATCTGCATCTGATTGCGAAAGGCATTCAAGAGTGCCACCTGGCCTGATTGCGCAGTCACTTCACCTTCGCGCTTTCCATATTTGCGGCAAGCCTTCAGAATTTCATCAACATCAGAGAAGCGCTCGTCGCTGAAGTCGATGTCCTCCCACCCGAGCAAGGTGTATCCTTCGGATATGGCCTCTTCGAACAAATATTCTTCGGCTGCGATGTCGGCGCGCGCGATCGACATTTTGAAGATCTGCCGCTCTGAAAGCGAAAAGGCATCGTCGTCCGTTTGAACCGCAAAGCCGCTTTCTGCCCGCTCCGCGATACGTCGGAAGATACCGGACACGGGCTCCAGACGGAACCCAGTGCCGACACCGTCAGCGCCATCCGTGACGGGCTGGCGCCCCTCGATAAAGTCCTCGTAGGATAAGGATTGATGAAAGGTAACGAACTCGACCCGCTTTTCGTTGCGCAGTCGATTATAGGAAGCCATCAACTCGGCGCGGTCGTCGGGCACGGGTTCGCCGCACATACGCAATGCCTCGGCCGCGGTGGCAAAGGTTTTGCCCGTGCCCGGTGGGCCATAAAGTATAAGATTGGTTGGAGGCATATCGTCTGAAACTCCGGGTACGGATCCTGCCAACGCATCGCTTCGAGATAGTCGATAGGTGAATGTCGTTGTGCTACTTTGATTGGGACCGCTGATGTCGGGTTTGGTGGCTCCGATCATGTCCAGAAACTTGGATCCCCCCAGGGCCTGGCAGATGTTCGGGAAAACGTTTGTCAGGCCCATGAGCTTTGCCAGATCACTGACATGAACCGTGACCCCTACTTCTCCGGCATCGCGCGCCGGTTCGATGAAGTAATTGCTCGCGCAGGCTCGGATGCGATCAGCCCCGCTCTTCAGATGGCTTTGCTCTGGCGCGTTGCTGGGTCGACCTTCAGAATCGACTATGATGTAGCCAGCGTTGTGTAACCGAGCGGCCGCGGCCCCCGGGGACCATCCGCCGTTAAATTCAGTTTTATCCAATAAATAACCAACAATGGGTTTTGTTGGGTAAGGGCGCTTTGCCGTGTGTGAGGTCGAACGCACCCAATAGCTGCTTGGGTCTCCGAATGCGTCGAATATTTGGGAGTGTTTCCCGGTGTTCTCGTATTCGTCGAATGCCACCATTGCTATCTCGACATCGCGACGCGAAAAATTGGATGCTGAACTTTCGTTTCTCTTGTCGACGATCTCAAACCCGAGTTCGCGTAACTTGGCGCGCGATTCTGCTTCTCCGGCCCCATTGAAATACTGGCTGGCGTTTAGTGATGGCCCGTCGGGCAACTTGGCAATCGCGGCGGCTACTGTTGCCTTGGACGGATACAGAGCGGTCTCGTTGTTCGGTCGTGTCGTCCATTGTTGGGGTTTTGAAAAGCCGACTCGGCGCAAGAAATCCTCGACCCCTTCGGCATCGCAGTCATCCATGACGCTCAGAATTTCTTCCTTTGTCAACTTGTCGACCCATTCCTTATGGGTCTTCATGTTAGGCGCTGCATGATTGTCCTTCCGGAAATCATCATATAGTCCGATTGCCTGCCGCAGAGTAGCGAGACCCGTGCGAAGATCACCATCGATCGGGACTGGTGACGGATTGCTCCGCTGCTGCCGCTCGTCTTCGGTGCTGTAGGCAAATTGTGCAAGCAGTCCGTCTTTCGAAGACCGCTCCAGGGCCTCATCGAGATCACCGATGAACTGCTCGATTCTTCGGATATTGCTAATGCGCGCGCCGATTGTCCGTTCCTCATGGCCACGCCTGCTCAGCCAGTCCCTGAAATCATTTTCTCTCAAATGCCTTGTCCTCAAACTCTCTCGCCGGTGACACCGGCATGCCCGCTACGATCCGGCCATAGCCGACTGATTACCCCAACAGTTGAATACCGAGGCGATGCTCTTGGCAAGCGCAGCAAGTAGTGGGACGATTCACCAGAGCATGCTCGTCCGATGATCAGGAGATAACCGTCTCTCATGGCTCATTGCATTTTGGCGATGTTCGACAAGGACCAATATTCCTTTTGACACGGTGAGAACCTGTCAAGACACATGCCCAAGGAAAAAATGAATGACCAATAGAGAGAAAGCCTCTGAAATTGCTCAACTGCCCCCGGAAAAGCAGGTAGAACTTCTCAAAGTTGCGGCCCGTTCTGTACCACCTCGATCCGTGAGGGGGAGCACCAAAGACCGATTCTATGCACACCAGTGCGGTCTTTCGCGCCGAGTGGTCAAAGCCATGCGAGATGAAGGCCATGGCGAAAAGATATTCTCCGGAAAAGGAATGAACTCCGGGAGGTGGTATTTCCCGATTGAAATCCTTGACCAAGCGATATCCTGGCTCAAGTCCAATCATGGCCGCCTGCATTTTCACGTATTGGCGTCTCGACATCAAAATCGCGATGGCTGAGTGGGGTAACATGCGACCACAGATTACCGAAATAGCCGACATCAAGGATATTATGGAGCTCCGTTTCAAGCCCTCCGATCGAGCCGGGTCGGCCCATTTGATGACCCCGAGTGAGCTACGTGCCGCCATCCACCGTGCGCGCAGGCTTTTCTATGAATCTCCGACAAAGCCTAATCGGGAAGAAAGTTTGAAACGAATTCTTGCCGAAGCAACAAAACGCGAAACTGAAACCAGTTATGATCGCGCTCAGCGTTTGCGCCAACGGATAGCGTGGGAGGTCGCTCAGGAGAAAAAAGAAGAAAGTACTGTTCGGCGCTATCGTAGAGTCATTCGGTATTGACTATGGAATGCTCCTGGCTTTGTTGCACAAATCATCTGAAGTCCGGAGTTCCCCTTTCCCCGGACGGATTTATCCTACGGCCTCTGTGACGGGTATGCCAAGAGCGGTGTAGCGGTTCAGGACGGCGATGCGGACCTGGATTTCTGCGACCTGCCGGTCGAAGTCTCTCGACATCAGGGATTGGCCGAGAAGCTTGATGCAGTTCACCTTGGTCTCGACGCGACTTCGGCGGTGGTATCCGCTCCAACGTCGCCACAATGCCTTGCCAAGATAGCGGGATGCACGCACCGCCTCGTTTCGGGTGACGGCCCCGGCGCTCGTGGGCTTCCACGGTTTGGCGTTCTTGCGCGGGGGTATGACGGCGTGGGCATTTCGGGCGGCAATCGCGTCATGGCATTTGCGCGTGTCATAGGCCCCATCTGCGGTCACTGATCCGATGTTCTGATCAGGCGGGATCTGGTTGAGTAATTCTGGGAGCATGGGGGCGTCACCGACATTGCTGGTGGTGACCTCGACTGCACGCACCTCCAGCGTTTCCTCGTCGATCCCTATATGTATCTTGCGCCAAATGCGCCGTTTGGGGCAGCCTTGCTTGCGCGCGTTCCATTCCCCTTCACCCTCGGATTTGATGCCCGTGCTGTCGATGAGCAGGTTCAGAGGGCCGGTGGCACCGCGATACGACAGGCTCACGTTCAGTGTCTTTTGACGGCGGCAAAGGGTGCTGAAATCGGGCACTGCCCAGTCCAACCCAACCAACCGCAACAGGCTTTCGACGAAACCCGTGGTTTGCCGCAGCGGCAAGCCAAATAGCACTTTTAGCGTCAGACAGGTCTGGATGGCCGCGTCGCTGAACTCTTGCTGTCGCCCACGCTTGCCCGTTGGCGGCGGCGTCCAGGTCATCTCCGGATCAAACCAAATCGACAGCGATCCGCGTTGCTTCAGCGCTGCGTTGTACGAAGGCCAGTTCCTGGTCTTGTACTTCGTAGGGGCCCAACTGCTCATGTCGCCCAGCTATCATGCTGGATTCACACAGTGAATCCCTGAAGCGATTTATGCAACAAAGCCCTTATTTATCCAACACTGAATCGGCGCAAGCAGCTGGACAGGCATTTGGCAGATACAAGAGGCTTATCGAAGCCCAAGAGAAAGAAATCCTCAAGATTAAGGCGATCTTTGACGAAGCTTCGAAATCAATTAAGAGCACTAAGGATGCGGCGGAAACCTATAGGATTGAACTCCTAGAAGGCACGGAGGAAAAGAAAAGCATTCAGTCTGAAATTCATGAAAAGGCGTCTCATATTGATAGAATGCTTTCAGCTACAGAGAGCTTCTATCGAAAGCTAACAGAAGGAGACGCTGAATCCGCATCCATCGAAAACAAGATTGTCGAAGCTAGAGCGAGCGCAGTCGCAAATAGTGATGAAATCACCAAGAAACTTACCGCAGCAAAGAATATGCTGACGGATTTGGATAGAATACATTCTGAGGTGATGGGCTCTAATGCAGATGCGGATGGAGACACAAACGAGAGAGGATTGAAGGCTCAACTTGAAGCACGAACTACTCAACTCGAAAATTTGGTTTCGGATTTTGAGAAGAAGTTTAGCGGTGTGCAGGAGCAAATCGAGGGATTGCTGCCTGGCGCAACAAGTGCGGGCCTCGCTACGGCATACAACAACAGAAGGATAAAGGCGGAGAGAGACGCTCGATTTTACTCTCGAGCGTTTTTTGTAGGTATCTTTTTGTTAGCACTTTCGGCAGCAGCAACAGTTACGCAATCTTTCAGCTTGCAGACTTTGTCTTGGGAACTCATCAGCTTCTCTAGCGCAAAAGAGTATTTAGACAAGTTGCTGTTCAAGCTTCCAATTGTGATACCTATTTTGTGGGCAACGCTGACGGTTTCTAAACGCCGTAGTGAAATGCATCGTCTAGCCGAGGAATATGCTCACAAGGAAGCATTGGCACAATCATACGAGGGCTTCAAACAGCAGATTACTGAAATTGGCAAAGATGATGAACCCCTTATCCGTGACCTCCTTGAAGTAATTCTAAAGGCAATTTCAATTAATGCCGCTACGACCTTAGAAGGCAAGCATGGCGAAAAAATGCCGACACAAGAAGCATTCGAAGAAGCGATGCGTACAGTGACGCGGGGGAATATTGGGAAATAGCGAAGGTCGGCAATCTAGGCTGCGACCGAAGCATTGAAGTAGCACGTCGAACGGCAGCTTTGGGCCGTTGATGTCGATCTGAGGGCCCGGGCACTCGCGATGCATGCCGCGCCGCCGCAGGTCGGCTTTGGAGCCCAGAGTGTCGGATGCTGCATGGTGTATGAATGACGGCTACTACCATCGAGCCAATGCCTTCAATTGCCTGCCAAGTTATTTTGCGGGATTTTTGGCAGCGGAAAACTGGCTTGTCAGCTTACCTTTGTTTGAGCAGGACAGCTTAGTCTCGTAGTGTTTGAATTGGGAAAAGGAGAATTAGCTGATGGCCCGTATAAAAGAGTCAGTAGCTGTGCTTGATGGTGAACCACATCTCAAGCTGACAAAAGGTCGAAGTGCCGCCCTTGTTGAAGCCTGTCGTATTGCTCTTGAAAGTGGTCGCCTTGAGAAAAGGCAGAAAGGCACGATCGGGAGCCTGCGCGAATTGTTCGAGGAGACCGCATCCGGACACTTTGTCGAGCCAGACCCTGCCTGCTTTGTTTACGTACATTACCGCGAAACTCAAACGGACGCATGTAAGATTGGCCACACGCGGGATTTGGAAAAACGTCTGAGCCGCAACACCGACATGACCGAGCCGCTAAAACGCGCGGCGGCTTGGGAGTTTGTTTCAGTCAAAGAAGCAATGAAGCAAGAGGATACGGCGCGAAGCTTATTCGAGCCTTATGGTGCTGGTGGTACCGAGTGGGTCCGAGCGCCTGCTCAGACAGTCGTTTCTCGTTTGATTGAACTGTGGGGACTACCGAACAGAGAGTAAGTTAAGTGCGCGACAGTGTCTTGTGCAAAACCCAGTGTCTTTACTTCTGGGGTTCCGGCAAACAAGAGGCGGTTCTAATCCCAAAGACGACCGTTTGTTATGCGGTTCGCTGAACCGGACATCGGCGCAGTTGCGGCGAATTTACACTTCGTCCGCAGACTGTAAGTTCGCTGCGTCCTTGATTTTGCGTTGCGGCGAAAGTCCGGAATGATGGGCTGCATCGCAGCGGAGGTAGGGCTCGATCAATGGCTGGTATGGGCTGGTAACAGCAATGAGCCGTTTGGAGTACATGACGCAACGCTACCAAGAATTTGCCCTGGGAGCCGTTGGGGTGCTGGCGGAACTGCATCGGCAATGCGGGGGGGGGGCATCCGTGTTTAGACAAGATATTGCTACCAACCGATGCGCCTCCATAGAAGAGAAATATCCCCGTTTCAGAATCTTGGTTATCTGCGAGGAATCGGCAAGGCTGAATTCGGTGACAAATCCGGTGACAAGCCCAAAATCCCCCAATCTCGCTTGGGGCGAGTCTAAGCTAAGTTATTGCTTATTTGGGGTTTTTTGGCTCCGGCGGTAGGGATCGAACCTACGACCAATTGATTAACAGTCAACTGCTCTACCGCTGAGCTACGCCGGAATACCGATCAGGCGTATAGCAACCACGCATGGCGGCGTCCAGAGGGATTGTGAGAAATTTTTGTGTTCATTTCAGCGCAGCGAAAAGATCGTGTCAGCAGTCAGGGTGCCGTGGGGCTCAACCTTTGATTTGATAAAAAGATCAATGAGATGCGCAAGAACGTTGCGCGCGGCGGCGGGCATCAGGGTAGGGGGCGTGTCGGTATAGACTGCGTCGGCGATCTGGCGCGCGTTGGCGGGGCCAGTCGCGAGTCGCTCGATGATCGCGGCCTCTCGCGCGCGCCGGTGTGCGATGAGCCATGTCAGGCGGGCGTGCGGGTCTTCGACCGGGGCGCCGTGTCCGGGCATGAGACGGGTGGCGCGCAGGTCAAGCAGGCGCTGACAGGAGGACATGAAATCGCTCAAGTCGCCATCAGGCGGCGAGACCAGTGAGCTGGCCCAGCCCATCACCAGATCGCCGGTAAAGATCATGTGGTCTGACCGGAACGACAGGTGATTGCCAAAGTGGCCCGGCGTCCAGAGCGCCTGCAGCCGCCAGTCTGGCCCTTCGAGCGCCGCGTCGTCTTGCAGAATAATATCGGGGGCAAAACCGTGATCCACGCCTTCACCACCGGCCACCGTCCCGGAGCGCGCCAGCTCCGTCATCACCGCGCTGCGCCCGGCCTGGGCATTGCCAAAGGCATGGACCGGCGCACCGGTCTGCGCGCTCAGCCGTGCTGCCAGGGGAGAATGATCGAGATGGGCATGCGTGACAAGGATATGGGTGATCCGTTGCCCCGGTGTCAGCGCGCCCAGGATTGCCGCCAAATGCGCGTCGTCGTCCGGGCCGGGGTCGATCACCGCGATATCGCGGCTGCCCAGCAGATAGGTGTTGGTGCCGCGCCAGGTCATCGGCGAGGGGTTCGGCGCCAAGATTCGCCGCAGGCGTGGCGCGACCGGCTCTGGCTGGCCCGGAACGGGATCGAAGGCTGCATCTGAGGACATCGGCGGGTGGCTCCCGGGATTGTTGCGGCGATGGCGAAACGGCTTGCGCCGGGCGGTACGCCGGTTAGGCTTATCCCATGTCTTTCGCCTGGCTCAAACGATATATGCCGCGTGGCCTTTATGGCCGGGCGGCGCTGATCCTGCTGCTGCCGGTGATCTCGGTGCTGGTGGTGGTGTCGGTCGTGTCGGTGCAGCGTCTGATCGAGGGCGTGACCAAGCAGATGACCACCGCCACCGCGCGCGAGGTCCGGCTGGTGCTGGACAAGCGGTCGGAGCCGCGCGATGCCGCCATCCTGGCCATCTCCGTCACACCGGTCGCCCAGGAAGCCGTGCCCCAGAGCGATATCCGGTACTGGTATGATTTCAGCGGCATCATCGTGATCCGTGAATTCAATCGGCTGCTGCCAACGCTGCGATCGGTGTCATTGGCCGACAGCCAGTTGGTGTCGCTGTACATCCAGACCGAGGCCGGGCCCGTCGAACTGCAGTTTGACCGGCGGCGGGTCTCGGCGGCGAATCCGCATCAGCTGTTTGTCAACATGGCGGTGTTCGGGGCGTTGATGACGCTCATTGCCTTTCTCTACCTGCGCAATCAGTTGCGGCCCATCACCCGACTGGCGGCGGCCGCCGCGGCATTCGGGCGGGGCGAAAGCGTGGTCTACCGTCCGGCGGGCGCCAATGAGGTGCGCGCCGCAGGGCTGGCATTCGTCAACATGCGCGCCCGGATCGAGCGGCAGATCGAGCAGCGAACGCTGATGCTGTCGGGGGTCAGCCATGACATGCGCACGCCGTTGACCCGGCTCCGGTTAAGCCTGGCAATGCTGGATGACGAGGAAGAGCGCGAGCCGATGCTGCGCGATGTCCGCGACATGGAGCGGCTGCTGGATGAATTCCTGGCCTTTGCCCGCGATGCGGCTGAAGGGGAGACGGAGCTGATCGATCCCGTCGCCCTGGTCCGGCAGATCGTCTCGGATTGCGAGCGGGCCCGAATTCCGGCGACACTGCACAAGGTCAGCGGCAGCGGCCAGTTGCGACTGCGCGAGGCGGGTATTCGCCGCGCGGTCGAAAACCTGATTGGCAACGCGGTGCGCTATGGCAGCCTAGCTGAAGTGTCGGTGCGTCTGAGCGAACGGTCGCTGCGTATACGGGTCGAGGATGACGGGCCGGGCATTCCCCCCGACCGCCGCGAAGAGGCCACGCGCGCCTTTACCCGGCTGGAGCCGGGCCGCAATCAGGACAAGGGGACAGGCGTGGGGCTGGGCTTGTCGATCGCGGCGGATGTGGCGCGCGTCCACGGGGGCAGCTTGCGGTTGGGGCAGTCCGAACGTCTGGGCGGGCTCTGCGCCGATATCATCATCGCTCGCTGACCAGCCCTCGATCTGCCTGAAAAACGCGGGCATTGCCAAATCCCCGCCAAGCCGCCACTCTGGTGTTGACGAAAACATGCGCGAGCGCGCAGCCGTGACACCCGCCCTTGCGTCGGGTGCGGCAACGGCGGGCGCGGCAGATAATGTTTGGGGGGCCATGCAGACGATTTCGGATCGACAGTGCTGGCGCGCCGCAGACGATGATTGCCCCCGGGATACAGACCGGGTCCGAGAGGGTCGTCAACGCCCCGGTCCCATGCATGAAATCCCCCTTCTTTTCAGGAGCCGAGAATGACCGATAAATCCGATGACATTGACCCAATCGAGACGCGCGAATGGGAGGAATCGATTGAGGATGTTCTTGCGCGTGAGGGGACAGGGCGGGCGCATTACCTTTTGGACCGCGCCGTTCGTGTTGCGCGCGAAGCGGGGGCTGATCTGCCATTTTCGGACACAACAGGGTACCAGAACACGATCCCCGTCGAGGAGCAGATCGGCGATTACGGCGACATCGCGATGGAATGGCGGATCCGGACGATCAACCGGTGGAACGCGATGGCGACGGTGGTGCGGCGCAACAAGATCAGCAGCGAATATGGCGGTCACATCGCGTCATTTGCGTCTTCGGCGACGATGTACGACATCGGCCTCAACCACTTTTGGCGGGCGCGGAATGAAAACCACGGCGGCGATCTGGTGTTTTTCCAAGGCCATGTCGTGCCGGGGATCTATGCGCGCTCGTTCATGGAGGGGCGGATCAGCGCCGAGCAGATGGACAATTTCCGCTCGGAAGTGGGCGGCAATGGTCTGAGTTCCTATCCGCACCCGTGGTTGATGCCCGATTACTGGCAGTTTCCGACGGTCAGCATGGGGCTGGGGCCGTTGATGGCGATCTATCAGGCACGTTTCATGAAATACATGCACAACCGGGGCCATATCGACATGGCCGACCGCAAGGTGTGGTGTTTCCTAGGCGATGGCGAGATGGACGAACCCGAAAGCCTGGGCGCGATCGGTCTGGCGGCGCGCGAGAAGCTGGATAACCTGATTTTCGTGGTCAACTGCAACCTGCAACGGCTGGACGGGCCGGTTCGTGGCAACGGCAAGATCGTGCAGGAGCTGGAAGGTGGCTTTCGCGGCTCGGGCTGGAACGTGATCAAGCTCTTGTGGGGCAAGGGCTGGGACGAGTTGCTGGAAAAGGATGAAACCGGCCGTCTGCGGCAGTTGATGGATGAGACGGTGGATGGCGACTACCAGACGTTCAAATCGAAGGACGGCGCTTATATCCGCGAACATTTCTTCGGCAAATACCCCGAGACGGCGGCGCTCGTGGCGGACTGGTCTGACGACCAGATCTGGGCGCTGCGCCGCGGCGGGCATTCGCCGCGCAAGGTTTATACCGCGTTCAAGCGGGCGTCCGAGACGCAGGGCAAGCCGACCGTTCTGCTGGTCAAGACGGTCAAGGGGCTTGGCATGGGCGCGGCGGGCGAAGGGCAGAATATCACCCACCAGCAAAAGAAGATGACCACCGACCAGCTTCGGCACTTCCGCGACCGGTTCGACATTCCAGTGTCGGACGAGGATGTAGCCGGCGCGCCTTTGGTGGCGCTGAACGACGAGCAGCGCGCCTATCTCAAGGCACGACGCGATGCCTTGGGTGGCCCGTTCCCGCAGCGACAATGGCGCGATGCGCCCAAGCTGGAGGTGCCGGGGCTGGAGGTGTTCGAGGCGCAGACAAAGGGCACCGGAGATCGCGAAATCTCGACCACGATGGCTTTCGTCAGGATCCTGACGACGCTGTTGCGCGACAAGAAGATGGGGCGCAACGTGGTGCCGATCGTGCCCGACGAGAGCCGCACCTTCGGGATGGAGGGGCTGTTCCGCTCGGTGGGGATCTACAACCCGCTGGGGCAGAACTACACGCCGCAGGATGCCGAACAGATGATGTTTTACCGCGAGAGCATCGACGGGCAGGTGCTGCAGGAAGGCATCAACGAAGCCGGCGCGATGTCGGACTGGATCGCGGCGGCCACGTCCTATTCCAACCACGGCGTGCCGATGGTGCCGTTCTACATTTATTATTCGATGTTCGGCTTCCAGCGGATCGGCGATCTGGCATGGGCGGCAGGCGACAGCCGGGCGCGCGGCTTCATGCTGGGCGGCACGGCGGGGCGCACCACATTGAACGGCGAAGGCTTGCAGCACGAGGACGGGCACAGCCATGTGCTGGCGGGCACGATCCCCAATTGCATCAGCTATGATCCGACTTTCAGCTACGAGGTGGCGGTTATCATCCAGCGCGGGTTGCAGCGGATGTATGTAGAGCAGGAGGATGTGTTCTTCTACCTCACGCTGATGAACGAGAACTACGTTCATCCCGACATGCCCGAGGGCGTCGAAGAGGGGATTCTCAAGGGGCTCTACCGGATGCGCAAGACCGCCCGGCCGGGGAAGAAGCATGTCAATCTCATGGGGTCCGGGACGATCCTGATGCAGGCCATGAAAGCGGCCGAGATGCTGAAGGCCGATTTCGGCATCACGTCGGATATCTGGTCGGCCACGTCGATGAACGAACTGGCGCGCGACGGGCAGGATGCGCTGCGCCACAACAGGCTGAATCCGTTGGGCAAGGAGCGGGTGCCGTATGTGACGCAAGTAATGAAGGGCCTCAAGGGGCCGGTGATCTGCGCCACGGACTACATCAAGAGCTATTCCGAGCAGATCCGCGCCTTTGTGCCGGGGCGTTACACGGTGCTGGGCACCGACGGTTTCGGGCGCTCTGACAGCCGCGCCAACCTGCGGCGGTTCTTCGAAGTGGACGCGGCGCATATCGCGGCGGCGGCGATGACCGATCTGTGGCGCGACGGCGCGATCAGCGAGGCTGATCTGAAGAAAGCCCTGAAGAAATACGACATCGACGGCGCCAAGCCGAACCCGAGACTGGTGTGACCAGTCGGGTGTGATCGGGATAGAAAAAGAGGACAGATGATATGACAATAGACGTGCAAGTCCCTGATATCGGCGATTTTGAAGATGTGCCCGTGATCACGGTGCTGGTGGCCGTGGGCGACATGGTGGCCGCAGAGGATCCGCTGGTTGAGCTGGAGAGCGACAAGGCGACGATGGAAGTGCCCAGCCCGGCCGCAGGCAAGGTGGCCGAGATCAAGGTGAAGCCGGGTGACCGGGTGTCGCAGGGCGCGCTTTTGCTGGTGCTCGAAGGCGACGGGGCAGAGGCAGCACCGGCAAAGGCAGAGCCTGCGGCCCCAGCCGCCGCACCGACAACCTCGGCTGCACCGCCCGCCTCACAGGCAGACGCCGCGCCGATGACAGCTCCCGACTTTACCGGCATTCATGCCTCGCCGTCAGTGCGCGCCTTTGCCCGCAGCCTCGATGTCGATCTCAACCGGATCGCGGGCACGGGCCGCAAGGGCCGGATCCTGCGCGAGGACGTGACGGCATCGTTCAAATCTTCCGCAGCCCCTGCTGCGTCTGGGCCGGTGTCAGGCGGCATGGGCATCCCGCCGATCCCGACGGTGGACTTCTCGAAATTCGGGCCCGTCGAGGATGTGGAGATGCCGCGCATCAAGAAGCTGAGCGGCCCGGCGCTGCACCGCTCTTGGCTCAACATCCCGCATGTGACCCATAACGAAGAGGCGGACATCACCGATCTCGACGCCTACCGGCGCGAGCTGGACGCGCAGGCCAAACAGGAGGGCTACCGCGTCACGTTGCTGAGCTTCGTGGTCAAGGCCAGCGTCTCTGCGTTGAAAACCCATTGGGAGGTCAATAGCTCGATCCATCCCGATGGTGACAAGCTGATCAGGAAATCCTTCTACAACATTGGTTTTGCAGCAGATACCCCGAACGGGCTAATGGTGCCTGTGATCCGCGACGCCGACCGCAAAGGCATCGTGGAGATCAGCAAGGAATTGGGCGATCTCAGCGCCAAGGCGCGGGATGGCAAGCTCAAGGGCGACGACATGGCGGGGGCCACCTTCACCATCTCGTCGCTGGGCGGGATCGGCGGCACGTCGTTCACGCCGATCGTCAACGCGCCCGAGGTGGCAATTCTGGGCCTCACGCGATCGAAGATGGCGCCGGTCTGGGATGGCGAGGCATTCCAGCCGCGCAACATGCAGCCGTTGAGCCTCAGTTACGATCACCGCGCCATCGACGGTGCACTGGCGGCGCGGTTCTGCGCGACACTCAAATACTTGCTCGGCGATGTGCGCCGGCTGATGCTGTAAGGGGGCGCAGAAATGGATGTGAAAGTACCCGATATCGGCGATTTCAAGGATGTGCCGGTGATCACCGTGCTCGTCAGCGTGGGCGACACCGTCCGCGCCGAGGATCCATTGATCGAGCTGGAGTCCGATAAGGCGACGATGGAAGTGCCCAGCCCGGCGGCGGGCAAGGTGGCCGTGATCAAAGTGGCACCGGGCGACAAGGTCAACCAGGGCGACGTGATCATGGTGCTGGAGGCGGCCGCGGGCGATGAGGTCGACAAGGCGTCGCAAGGGGCGGAAGAGGCCCCCGCCGCACCAAAATCCGTCGCCGCCAGCGGCACTGCGGCAGGCCGGGGCGATCTGCATGCCGCGCTGGTTGTGCTGGGTTCAGGGCCGGGCGGTTACACGGCCGCGTTCCGTGCCGCCGACCTGGGGCTGGACGTGATCCTGATCGAGAAATTCCCGACGCTGGGTGGGGTCTGTCTCAACGTCGGTTGCATCCCGTCCAAGGCGCTGCTGCACGGCGCCAAGGTGATCACCGAGGCCGCCGAGATGGGGGAACACGGTATCAGCTTTGCTGCGCCGACGGTCGATATCGACAAGTTGCGCGGCTGGAAGGACGGCATCGTGCGCCAGTTGACCGGCGGGCTCGCCGGGCTGGCGAAGGCCCGCAAAGTGCAGGTCGTGACCGGCTATGGCAGCTTTACCGGGCCCAACATGATCGAGGTCGTGGGCGCGGAGGGCACCACCAGCAGCGTCAGTTTCGACCAGTGCATCATCGCTGCGGGGTCCGCGCCGGTAAAACTGCCGTTCATCCCGCATGACGACGCGCGGGTGATCGACAGCACCGGAGCGCTCGAGCTTGATGGCGTGCCCGAGCGCCTGCTGGTGCTGGGCGGCGGCATCATCGGGCTGGAGATGGCCTGTGTCTACGACGCGCTGGGAGCGCGTGTGACCGTTGTCGAGTTCATGGACCAGATCATCCCCGGCGCCGACAAGGACATCGTGAAACCTTTGATGAAGCGCATCGAGGCGCGCTACGAGGCGGTCCTGACGAACACCAAGGTAACGGCGGTCGAGGCGAGGAAAAAGGGCCTCAGGGTCACGATGCAGGGCGATGGCGGCGAGAGCACCGACACGTTCGACAAGGTGCTGGTGGCGGTGGGCCGCCGCCCGAACGGCGCGGCGATCGGGGCCGAAAAGGCCGGCGTGGCCGTGGACGAGCGCGGCTTTATAGCGGTCGACCGCCAGCAGCGCACCGGCGTGCCGCATATCTTTGCCATAGGCGACGTGGTGGGCCAGCCGATGCTGGCGCACAAGGCGGTTCACGAGGGCAAGGTGGCGGCCGAGGTCGCGGCAGGACACAAGCGGTTCTTTGATGCAAAGGTGATCCCGTCAGTGGCCTATACAGACCCCGAAGTGGCGTGGGTCGGGCTGACCGAGACCGAGGCGAAGGCGCGCGGCATCAAGCTGGCGAAGGGCGTGTTCCCTTGGGCCGCCTCGGGCCGGGCGCTGAGCAACGGCCGTCCCGAGGGGATGACCAAGGTGCTGTTCGATCCCGAAACCGACCGGGTGCTGGGCGCGGCCATCACCGGCACCGGCGCGGGCGAACTGATTGCCGAAGTGGCGTTGGCCATCGAGATGGGCGCCGATGCGATCGACTTGGGCCACACCATCCACCCACACCCGACGCTGAGTGAAACCGTCAACTTTGCCGCCGAGATGTACGAGGGCACCATCACCGATCTGATGCCCCCGAAAAAACGCGGCTGACCCCGCTCCAACGGCGCGCGCGCCCTTTGGGGGTGGCGGCCAGTTGGCGCGGCTTGTCAGGCGGTACCACCGAGGCTGGCAAGCCGCAGCGGGCCTCCGATTCTACCGAAATGTCCGCTTTGTGATTGCCGTTGCACGCGCAATCCCCTTTTATGCCCGACAATTGCCCGGCGCGCGTCGACCCGGGAAAAAGAGAGCGCAAACATGACCCGACCCACCGACGAGACGGCGCAAGCGCCTTATCTCCGCCTTCGCTGGCGGGACGGGCGCGCGGATGTCGCCGGGCAGTCGCGCTGGCAGTCGGACCCGGTGCTGCGCGATACTGGCGTCGGGCGGCTCTGGGCGCGGTGGGTCTGGGACGGGACGCGGCTGACGGCCGAGGTCGATCCGTTCGGTTTTTTCAACCTTTTTGTTTATGAAAAGGATGGCACGCTCGCGGTGTCTTCGTCACTGTTGGAACTGGTGGCGCTGGGCTGTGATACGACG
The DNA here is from genome assembly GCF_028369135.1 of Roseovarius sp. ZX-A-9. Taxonomy (GTDB): domain Bacteria; phylum Pseudomonadota; class Alphaproteobacteria; order Rhodobacterales; family Rhodobacteraceae; genus Roseovarius. The sequence goes on along the minus strand of NZ_JAPWHW010000004.1, from coordinate 223,945 downwards.
CTTGACCACCGGGCGCTGGCGGTGTTCCACCGGATGGGCATTTTCATCCATGATGACACCCCGCTTGCATATGTGCGGACCCTGCCGCCGGGCGCGCGGCTGACATGGCAGGCGGGTGAATTGCGTATCGAGGGCGGCGTGCCCGTGCCAAAGGCCCAGCAGATCAGCCGCGAGAGCGCGGTGGAGGGCATGACGGAACATTTCCGCGCTGCGATGCGCGGCATTCTCGCGGGCTGGGACGGGCCGCTGACCCTGCCGCTCAGTGGTGGACGGGATTCGCGCCATATCCTGCTGGAAATGCTGCATCAGGGGCGTCGGCCGGACGCTTGCGTCACCTTCCACCACAATGGCGGCGCCATGAACGCCGAGGCGCTGGCCGCCCGCGCGCTCGCGACCCGCGCGGGTGTGCACCACGATGTGCTGGGCCATGCCCGTCCGCGCCTGGCCGACGGAATGCGTGCCATCGTGATGACCAGTCTGTGCGCCGAGGAACACGCCCAGATGATGCCGCTGCACGATTATGTAATGGAGCGGGAGGGTGCTGCCTTTGACGGGATCGCGGGAGATATCCTGACCAACCCTGACGGAGATGCGGACCGGTTCTACCGTCTGGCACATGCCGATGACTATGTGGGCATCGCCCGCGGTCTGGTCCAGGGGCACGGGCGGGTCGTCTCGAAGGAGCATTGGGGGCAGGGCGCGGGGCCGCTCTATTCGCCGGGGATGGACGAAGAGGTGCTGGATTACATCGGCCGCGCGGTGGCCGAGTACGCGGATGCGCCGGACCCGTATCAGGTGTTTTGGCTGTATCACCGCACAAGGAGAGAGATAAACTTTGTTCCGCAAGCCATTCTTTCAAAATCAGAAATCGTATTTTGCCCTTACCTGGATGAGGCGTTTGCAAATTTTTGCCTGTCGCTTCCCTATGCGGTCACGAAGGACCAGCAGTTGCACAATGACGTGATCGCGCGGGCCTATCCGGATTATGCCGATATCCCGTTTGCCGAAGGGTTCACGGCGCCGCCGCGGCAGGCTGGATCGCTGCGGCACAAGCTGCGCAGTGCCGCGGATGTATGGCGGATCACCCGCACGCTTGGGAATGTGCCAGGCGGGGCGCGTGCGTTTGTCGGTGAGCCGAATGAACTGCGCCGCAGCCCGGACATGATGTACCGCCTGCACGCCGCCTGTCTGGATGGGTTGGACGCGGAGCGTGCGCGCCTTTTGCAGAAACTGGCCGCACGGTTGGAGCGGGACCGGCCGACGCGGCTGGTTTCGGACGCGCTATGACTTTGGAACGGATCACCCGGCGTCTGGGCGCGATGCGCTATGCGCGGCGGCGCAAGAGGGCGTTTCAGCGCCCGTTTGATGCAAGCGCCAAGCACCGCGTTCTGCTGCTGGCGGTTGATCATCGCATCCCGCAGAGCCAGTATTTTCCGTTTCACTACTATGCCGACAGGTTTCGCGATCAGTATGATGCGGATATCCGTGAGGTGGTGATGGAGGAGTACGGCTCGCAGGAGGAACATCCAGAAGGCGCGACAACCGTCTGTTACCAATCGAATTTTGACATATCGGATGCGGATCTGGAGCGGCACATGTCACTGATCCGCACGCGCAATCCGGATGCGCGGGTGGTCTACATGGATTGGTTTGCGCCCACCGATCTGCGCATGGCCGCGCGTGTGGCACCCTATGTGGATGGATACCTGACCAAACACCTGTTGGCGGATCGCGCGCGCTATGACCGGCCGACCTTTGGCGACACGACATTGATGGATTACTATGGGCGCAATCTTGACCTGAACCACACGGTGCAAAGATTTGATATTCCACTAGGTTTTTGGGACACTCTGCATCTCGGGCCGTCCTTTGCGACAGCCGATTTCATGCTGCCGGTCTTTGACAAGGGCGCGTTGCCACAGGGGGCACGGCCGGTTGATCTGCATGCACGGATCGCGGTGGAGGGTACGCCGTGGTACCGCGCCATGCGGCAGGGCTGTGCCGATGCGGTAGCAGCGCTGAAGGGCGTTCGCAGCGTTACCGGAACGGGCATTCGCCACGACCTCTTTTTGCGCGAGTTGCGCGCCTCGAAGGTATGTTTCAGCCCGTTTGGTTATGGTGAGGTCTGCTGGCGCGACTACGAGGCGGTGATGACGGGGGCGGTGCTGCTCAAACAGGACATGAGCCATGTGGAGACTGATCCGGATATTTTCGTGGCCGGAGAAACCTATGTGCCTGTCGCATGGGACCTGAGCGATTTCGCCGAGAAGGTTGATTGGCTCTTGCGGGATGACGCGGCGAGGGCGAGGATCAGCGCAGCGGCGTTCGAGCTTCTGCGCGACTATGCGCGCTCGGCTCGGTTCGTCGAACAGATGGCACCGGTGCTGCAGCTATGACGGAACAACTTACTGACCTGCCGCCCGTCGATGCGGTGGTGATCGGGCGCAACGAGGGTGCGCGACTGGAGGCGTGTCTGGGCTCGCTTCGGGGGCAGGTGCGGAGGCTGGTCTATGTTGACAGCGGATCGACCGATGACAGTATCGCGATAGCCCAAGCGGCGCGCGCCGAAGTGGTGTTACTCGACCTGCAGCAGCCCTTTACCGCCGCGCGGGCCCGCAACGCGGGTCTGGCACGGCTGGATGGCGATGGGTTGGTGATGCTGGTTGATGGCGATTGTCGGGTGCAGCCGGATTGGCTGTATCAGGCTGCGCTGCATCTGACAGAGCGCCCGGACTGCGCGGTGGTATGCGGACGGCGACGCGAGATTGCGCCACAAGCCAGCATCTACAACCGGCTGATCGACCGCGAATGGGCAGGGCCCGCAGGCGAGGTCAAGGCGTGCGGTGGCGACGCGTTGATGCGTCGGGCGGCGTTGCGCGCCGTGGGCGGATTCAACCCGGGCCTGATCGCGGGCGAAGAGCCGGAGCTGTGCCTGCGCCTGCGCCGGGCGGGCTGGCAGATCTGGCGCATAGATGCAGAAATGACGCTGCACGATGCGGCGATCACGCGGCTGGGCCAGTGGTGGCGGCGGTCTAGGCGGGCAGGGCATGCCTATGCCGAGGGGGCCGCATTGCACGGCAGCGGCCCGGAACGGCATTGGGTGGCCGAGACACGGCGCGCGCTGCTTTGGGGGGCAGTGCTGCCCTTGGCGATTGTTGCGCTGGCGTTCGTGAACGTGCACGCTCTCTGGCTGTTCCTGATCTATCCGCTGCAGGTGATCCGGCTGGGCCTGCGGCCGGGCGGCGGCTGGGACTGGGCGTTTTTCACGGTGCTAGGCAAATTTGCCGAGGCGCAGGGCGCGCTCGGATACTATCTGGGTCGTCTGATGGGCCGGAAATCGGCACTGATCGAATATAAGTGATAGGGCGGCATTCGATGCGGTGAACAGGGCAGGCCGGTGCCTTGCCGCCTATCCACGCCGAAAGGGAGCGCCGGGCTGTCAGCCGCGTCGGCGCTGCCGCAACGCCTGCACTGTCAACGCCGGCAGAATTGCGAAACAGCGCGCATAGCGTGGCACCATCCGGCGCGGGCTGCTGAGTGCGCGCCAGAGCCATTCGAGCGCCAGCCGCCGGACCACGGTGGGTGCACGCCGCTGGTGCCCGCCCAGAAAATCGAGGCCCGCGCCAATCGAGGCAAACCCCACCGACGGGGCCAGATCGCGGCCCCGCGCCGCCAGACGTTCCTGCTTGGGCGCACCAAGCGCCAGGAAACACAGGCCCGCGCCCGAAGCTTCGAGCGCGCGCAGGATCTCTGCCGCCGCCGGGCCATCGGGATCGAACCCCATCGCAGGGGCATTGGTATAGGCCACTTTCAGCCCCGGCACCGCGCGCGTCAGATGGTCTGCGGCATCGCCGAGTGCGGCCTCGGTGCTGCCGATCATCGCGATGGCGCGCCCCTCGCTCGCGGCAACCGCGCAAAGCGGCAGCACCAGATCAGAGCCGGGCAGAAGGTCTACCGGTTGCCGGGCCAGCCGCGACAGCCAGACCACAGGCCGCCCATCCGCCACCACGATGTCCTGGGCGGCATAGGCGGCGGCAAAGGCAGCATCGTGGCGCAGCTTGACCAAATGATCGAGGTTCAGCGTCGCCAGGGCAAAGCCGGACCGTGCCCGAAGATGCGCGCGCACGGCGTTCACCAGCGCGTCGCGGGTGGGCGTGTTGATTTCGATCCGGTTCTGGTCCGTGGAAAACTGCAAAATGGCGCTCCGCGTTCTGGTTGATTGCCAGCCCAAGGCTTAGCCGTGGCGCGCAGCTGCGAAAAGCAAAATCCGCCACGCGCGGCAAATCGGGACAAAGCGGTTCGGCCATGCTAGGTTGCGGCCAAGGCGGCAAGAGACCGCCCGGCCCTTGATGATCAGAGCAGACCGACAGACACGATGCCCAATGCCCTTGCCTATCTGATGCTGATGATCTGGCCGGCGGTCTGCGTCTTCCTGTTTCGGCGGGTGTCGCTGGAGAGGGCGATCATCTGGAGCATTCTCGGCGGCTATTTGCTGCTGCCGCAAGTGGCCAAATTCGATCTGCCGCTGGTCCCGGACATGACCAAGACGTCGATCCCGAATATCTGTGCCTTTATCCTGTGCGTCTTCGTCCTGAAAAAACCTGTCACCATCTGGCCCCGTAACTGGGCAATGCGTCTGTTGCTGACGGGGTTCGTGATCGGGGTGGTGCCGACGGTTCTGACCAATGGCGACGCGATCGTTTTCACCCTGTTGGGAGAGACCGCGCCCATCGTGTTTTCCACAGCCTCGCTGCCGGGCTTGGGCCTGCGTGACCTGCTGTCGGTCGTGATCAACCAGATCATCGTGGTGCTGCCATTTTTCCTCGCGCGCAACTACCTGTCCACCGATACGGGCCTGCGCGAGCTGCTCTATGCGCTGGTGATCGGTGCGCTGGTTTATTCGATTCCGGCGCTGATCGAAATCCGCCTGAGCCCGCAGATAAATATCTGGACCTATGGCTTCTTCCAGCACAGTTTCGAGCAGATGATGCGCGACGGCGGGTTCCGTCCTCTGGTGTTCCTGCCGCACGCATTGTGGCTGGCGTTCTTCGTGATGAGTGCCGCGATGGCAGCGCTGGCGCTGGGACGGCAGGCAGACGGCAGCGAGCGGGTCAGGTTCTACGCCTTTGCCGTTTACCTGCTGGTGCTGCTGGTGCTGTGCAAGAGCCTCGCCTCGATGCTCTATGCGCTATCGCTGGGGGCGCTGCTGCTGATCACCAATGCCAAGGTGCAGATACGCATCGCGCTGATCTTTGCGCTGATCGCGGTGATCTACCCGATGTTGCGCGAGCAGGGATTGATCCCCCTTGATGCGATCCTGAAACAGGCCGAAGCTTTCAACCCGGACCGGGCGCAATCGCTCGGCTACCGCTTTGACAATGAAGAAGCCCTGCTGGAGCGCGCCCATGAAAAGTGGCTGTTTGGCTGGGGCGGCTGGGGCCGTAACCTGGTGCATGACATGCAGACCGGTCAGATCCTCAGCATCCCGGATGGCTCGTGGATCATCGTCTTTGGCACGTTTGGCTGGGTGGGGTATATCAGCCAGATGGGCCTGCTGGGCGGGCCCTTGATCCTGTTGTGGTGGTCACTGCGCATGACCCCAGTGCGCGACGTCCCGCCCTATGTGGCGCCGCTGGCACTGTTGCTGGCGATCACGCTGATCGACATGTTGCTGAACGCGATCCTGACGCCTTACACATGGCTGATCGCCGGCGCGATCTTGGGGTGCAGCGAGCGGCTGAGTGTATCAAAGCCAAGGCGGGCGCCGCAGCCTGCGCCAACCCGTCGAACGGTGATGGGCGCGCCGGTCAAGCGCAGCAGGACGCCACTCTGAAACAACCGTCAGGGCCAAGGCCGGGGGCCAAGGTCAGGGAATTGCACAGAATCACCGCCGACCGGGGGATTGTTGAAGAAACGTGACCAATTTGTTTCCCGCTTGCGGTTTGTCGCCTGAAGCAGATCAACTACATTCTTTACATGGTCGTGAAAAATATAAATAAAGCAAAGTTTTAAGGTGGAAACTTAAACTAACAGCATTTGCATTGCTTCGTGATTTTTCCCGGCTTTGATAGTACATTGGCAGCCAGACAGCCGTGTTTTGTATCCTGTGGAGCTTCGACATCCGCCATGACCCAGCCCACCCCGAACAAGATGTCCGGTGATATTGCAATCGTCGGCATGGCGCTGACCGTGCCCGGGGCGGCCGATGTTGCCGCGTTCTGGCAAAACCTGCGCGCCGGCGTCGAGAGCATCGAGGTGCAGGACGAAGAGGCGCTGCTGGCGGCCGGTGAAGCGCCCGCGCGGATGCGCCAGAAGAATTACGTGCCGGTGGCGGCAAGGCTGGACGGGTTCGACACCTTTGATGCGGAATTTTTTGGCTTCGGCCCCAAGGAGGCGGCGATCCTTGATCCGCAGCACCGCAAGTTCCTGGAAGTCAGTTGGCAGGCGATGGAGCAGGCCGGACGCACACCCGCGCAGTTCCCCGGACGTATCGGCGTCTATGCGGGGTGCGGCATGGGCAGCTATTTCTATTTCAACATCTGCTCGAACCCAGATCTGGTGGATGATGTGGGCATGTTCCTGCTGCGCCATACCGGCAACGACAAGGATTTCCTCAGCACGCGGGTCAGCCATATTTTCGACCTCAAGGGGCCGAGCGTGAACATGCAGACCGCGTGTTCCACATCGTTGGTGGCGATCCATTATGCGCGTCAGGCGTTGATGACCGGCGAATGTGACATGGCGCTGGCGGGCGGTGTGACCATCGAACTGCCGCAGGGGCGTGGCTATCTCTTCAAGGAAAACGAGATCCTTTCGCCTGATGGGCATTGCCACGCCTTCGACCACCGCGCGCAAGGCACCGTTTTTGGCAGCGGCGCGGGCGCGGTTGCGCTGCGGCGGCTGGAGGATGCGGTCGCCGACGGTGATCAGATATGGGCGGTGATCAAGGGCTCGGCGATCAACAATGATGGCGGGGCCAAAGCCGGGTATCTGGCCCCCTCCGTCGATGGTCAGGCCGCCGCTGTGCGCGCCGCAATGGAAGATGCTGCCGTACCTGCCGAAAGCATCGGCTATGTCGAATGCCACGGCACAGGCACCTATCTGGGCGACCCGATCGAGGTGGCGGCGCTGACCGAGGCCTATCGCAGCCAGACCGACGCCAGCGGGTTCTGCGGCATCGGGTCGGTCAAGACCAATATCGGCCATCTCGACACGGCGGCAGGCGTCGTCAGTGTGATCAAGACGGCGCTGTCGCTGCACCACGCGCAAATCCCGCCCAGCCTGGGCTATGAGGCGCCGAACCCGGCGATCGAATTCGAGGATAGCCCGTTCCATGTGAACGCCACTCTCAGTGACTGGCCCGCAGGTCCTCACCCGCGCCGGGCGGCGGTCAATTCGCTGGGCGTCGGCGGCACCAACGCGCATGTGGTGCTGGAGCAGGCCCCGGAACGCGCGGCGTCGGACGAGTCTGACTTTCCGTTCCAGGTGCTCTGTGTGTCCGCCCGTAGCAAGGCGGCGCTGGACGCGAACGCCGCAGCCCTTGCCGCACATCTGCGCGCCAATCCTGATCAGCCCCTGGCCGATGTGGCCTGGACGCTGAAAGAGGGGCGTCACGGGTTCGACAAACGCCGCGTGCTGGTGGCCGAAACCGCCGAAGAGGCCGCGACTCTGCTGGAGGCGGGCGACCCGCAACGTGTCTTTACGCATGAGCGGTTGGGTGACGCGCCAGAGGCGGTGTTCATGTTCCCCGGTGGCGGGGCACAATATCCCGGCATGGCCCGCGATCTCTACGAGACAGAGCCGGTCTTTGCCGAATGGATGGACCGGGGGCTGGCGCATCTGGAACCGCAGCTGGATTATGACATCCGCGCGCTCTGGCTGCCCGAACCGGGGGAAGAGGCCACCGCCGCCGCGACGCTGAAAAAACCGTCGGTGCAACTGCCGCTGATCATGATCACTGAATACGCGCTGGCCCAGCTCTGGATCAGCTGGGGCGTGCGCCCGGCGGCGCTGGTTGGGCATTCGATGGGCGAAAACACCGCGGCCTGTCTTGCCGGGGTGATCGGGTTTGAGAATTGCATCGACCTGGTGTTGCTGCGCGGGCGGCTCTTTGACACCGTGCCCGCGGGCGGCATGTTGAGCGTCTCGTTATCGCGTGCAGAGCTTGAGCCGATGCTCGGCGATGATCTGGACATGGCCAGCGTGAATGCGCCGGGCCTTTGTGCGGTCTCCGGCCCGCAGGATCGGCTGCAAGCGCTACAGACGCAGCTGGATGCCAGCGGCATCGACTACAGCCGCATCGCCATCGATATCGCGGCGCATTCGCGCATGCTCGACCCCATTCTGAGCGATTTCCGCAGCTTCCTGCAAAAACTGACGCTGAGCGCGCCCAGCATTCCCTTTGCGTCGAACCGGACCGGAGCGATGATCACCGATGTGCAGGCGACCGATCCCGAATACTGGGTTCAGCAGTTGCGCAACACGGTGCATTTCGCCGATTGCATCGACATGCTCGGCGCGCGATCCGACCGCGTGTTCATCGAGGTCGGCCCGGGCAAGGCGCTGAGCTCATTGGCGCAGATGAGCGATGCGCTGAAACCGGGACAGGTGGTCAGCACACTGCGCCACCCGGATCAACAGATCGCCGACGATGCCTATTTTCTGGGTGTGATCGGGCGGCTTTGGGCCTGCGGGATCGAGGCGGACTGGGGCCAGATCTGGGGCGAGGCGCGGCGCAACACCGTTGTACTGCCCACCTACCAGTTCCAGCGCAGCCGCTATTTCATCGAACCCGGCAAGGCCGCGCAGGTAGCCGAACCGGCGTTGGCCCGGTCCGAGGATATGCGCGAATGGGGCTACCGCCCGGTGTGGAAGCCCAGCCTCGCCGCATGTGAGCTGGACGTGACCGAGGATCTGGGGACACCGCAGAACTGGCTGTTTTTCGAGGATGACGCGGGTATCGCCGCGCCTGTCATCGCGGCACTGCACGAGGCCGGGCATGGCGTCAGCACCGTGCGGTCGGGCGACAGCTTCCAGCGGCGTGGAGAGGATGCCTATATCCTGTCGCCCGAACAGGGGGCGGAAGGATACGAGGCGCTCTTGGCTGCATTGGCTGCCGATGGCCGTTTGCCGCAGCGGATTGCACATTTCTGGCTGGTAACGGCGGATTCGACGCACCGCCCCGGCAGCAGCTTCTACGACCGGAATATCGAGCACGGTTTTCTCAGCCTGATGCATCTGGCGCAGGCGATGGGTGGGGCAGAGATGCCGCAGCCCTGCCATCTGGACGTGGTCAGCAATGGCGCGGTTCAGGTGCGGGATGAGCCATTGCCCACCCCCGAGAAAGCCTGCGTTCTGGGCCCCGTAGGTGTGATCCCGCGCGAGTTTCCCGGTGTCACCGCTTCGCTGCTGGATATCGAATTACCGCCGCCCCCTGCGCGGCGGAGCCTGTTTTCTCGCAAAAGCGACGATATCGGCGTGCAGCACTCCCTTACAGAGCGGCTCTTGGAGGATCTGCTGGCAGAGCCCGAAAACCACGTTGTAGCCCTGCGTGGGGCCAAGCGGTTGGTGCGCTCGGTCAAGCCGGTTGCGTTGGATGCGGCTGCGGCTGCGCCGGGTTTCCGACCGGGCGGGACTTACCTGATCACCGGCGGTTTTGGTGGGATCGGGTTGAGTGTCGCACGCGATCTGGCCGAGAATTTTCAGGCCAACATCGTGCTTTTGTCGCGCGGCGCCGTGCCTGCACGTGCCGATTGGGACAGGCACGCCGCCGATAGCCGCACAGGCCGCAGGATCGCTGCGCTGCGCGAGATCGAGGCGCTTGGCGGGCAGGTGATGATCGCACAGGCGGATGTGACCGATATCAGCCAGATGGAAGGTGTTGCAGATGATATCGCCGCGCGTTTCGGCCCGCTGACAGGCATCATCCATGCCGCTGGCAGCATCGACGACGCGCCGATTCTGACCAAGGACGCCGCCAGCGTCGCGGGTGTCTTTGCCCCCAAGATAGGCGGCTTGCGGGTGCTGGATGCGGTGTTTCCCGACGGCAGTATCGAATTGATGGTGTTGTTTTCCTCCACCAGCACATGGACACAGCCCGCAGGTCAGATCGACTATGTGGCAGCCAATGCATATCTCGACGCCTATGCCGCCGCCCGAAGCAGTGGCCAGACCCGCGTTGTGGCGGTCGACTGGGGAGTGTGGAGCGATACCGGCATGGCGGCACAGGCGATGGCCGCCCGACTGGGCGCGGCGGAGGCGCCCGAGGCCCGAGCGCTGGACGCGCCGCTGCTCGACGAAACGTGGACCGATGCCGACGACAGGCAGCATTTTAGCGCCACGCTGTCGGCAACGGATGACTGGGTGCTGGCCGAACACCGCACCCGTACGGGCCAGATTCTGCTGCCCGGCACCGGTGTGATCGAACTGGCCGCAGAAACAATGGCCGGGCCACAGGGCTGGACCCCGTTCGAGATCAGCGATCTTTATTTCCTGCGCCCCATGGATGTGGCCGAAGGCGGAACGCGGCGGATCACCCTTACCCTGAGCGGCGATGCGTCAGAGCGACGGTTGGAGCTGCGCGGCGGCGTTACCCTCGATGGCCGTAGCGGCACGGTCCAGACGGCAGAGGCGCGGCTGGTGCCGCTCAACGGGTCTGCACCCGCCATCGACACCAACGCTATCACCGCGCGGTGCGGCGATGTGGCACCCGCACCTTTCGTCTCGCCGCAAGAGGCGCATCTCGATTTCGGCCCGCGCTGGCGGGTTGTGACCGAGGCGCGCTTTGGCGAGGGCGAAGGCATTGCACATCTGTCGCTGCCCGATGCGGCGCAGGGTGATCTGGTGGCGGGGTACCTCGCACATCCGGCCTTGATGGATCTGGCGACCGGCTGGGCGATTGCGCTGCACCGTGCCTATGATCCGGCGCAACTCTGGGTGCCTGCGGGCTACGGGATGGTGCGGCTTTATGCGCCACTTCCCGCGCAACTGATCAGTTGGGTCCGACTGAACCCGGCGGCAGAGGGTGGCACCGCGATCTTCGACATTTCTCTGGCGACGCCAGAGGGCAAGGTTGTTGCCGATATCCGCGCGTTCCAGATGCGCCGCCTCGACAATTCGGCGCTGACCGGGATGCCTGCACTGGCCGCACGCGATGTGCAATTCGATGATGCGGGTGCCGAGGTGGCGCCGCTGTCGCCTGCCGAGGCGCGTCTGATGCATAATATCTCGCTGGGTATCCGCGCCGAAGAGGGGCCGGAGGCCCTGCGCCGGGCGATTGCCCTGGGGCAGAGCCAGATTGTCATCTCGTCGCTGAACTTGCCCGCGTTGATCGATCAGGCAGGCCAGCAAGACACCGTAAGCACGCAGGGCGGCACCAGCTTTGAGCGGCCCGATCTGGACAGCGCATTCGTCGAACCCGCACCGGGGATCGAGACCGCGCTGGCGGCCGTCTGGTCAGGTCTGCTGGGGGTGGCGGAAGTCGGGGCCGACGACAGTTTCTTTGATCTCGGCGGGCATTCACTGCTGGCGGTGCGGTTCTTTGCTCAGGTCAAGCGCGACTACGGCGTGCAATTTCCGATTTCAGTGCTGTTCGAGGCCCCGACGGTTGCCGCGCTGGCCCAGAGGATCGCGGCAGAGACCGGGAGGGATGTGGCGGCCGAGGACGGGCCGCAAGGCGCAGACAAGGCCACCCCCGCAGCGCCGGTCCGCCGTCATCTGGTGGCATTGCATCCCGATATGTCCGGCGGCAAGACACCGTTTTTCATCGTGGCGGGCATGTTCGGCAACGTTCTGAACCTGCGGCATCTGGCCCTGCTGATGGGGCGCGAACGGCCCATCTGGGGCTTGCAGGCGCGCGGGCTGATTGGCGACGAGGCGCCACATGCGACCATCGCAGAGGCGGCCCGTGACTACATCGCCGAGATCCGCAATGTTCAGCCGGACGGCCCGTACTACATTGGGGGATTTTCGGGTGGCGGGATCACCGCGCTTGAAATGGCCCAACAGTTGAAAGATGCGGGGCAGGAGGTACGGCTTCTGGCGATGCTGGACACGCCATTGCCGGTGCGTCCGGCCTTGAGCCGCCGCGACAAGGCCCTGATCAAACTGGCCGAACTGCGCCGCAAGGGGCCGGGTTACCTGCTGGACTGGGCCAAATCCCGGATCGCCTGGGAACTGGCCAAGCGGCGCGGCGATCACCCTGCGAGCGTGGGCGATACCGGCAGTTTCAACAACGCCGAAATCGAAGCGGCGTTTCGTCAGGCCGTTGCCGCGTATCAGGTCAAACCCTGGCACGGGCCGCTGACGCTCTTCCGACCGAAGCTCGACCGGCGTTGGAAAGTGTCGAACGGCAATTGGGTCAGCGCCGCGCGCGAATACGTGTTTGCCGACAACCAATGGACCCAGCACGCGCCACGCACACAGGTGATCGAAGTTCCGGGCGATCATGACAGCATGGTGCTGGTGCCCAATGTCAGCGTTCTGGCCAAGCATCTGGGCGCGCTGGCTCGCGCTGCTGATGCCTTGATGGTCGAGTCCTCGGACCCTGCCGGAACGCCCCATGATGATACGCCAGCGCCCGATTGGGCGCGTTGCACAGCTGCAGAGTGATCGCGATGACCGAACCCACCGTCCTGACCATCGTGCTGAACTACCGCACGCCCGAAATGACCATCAAGGCCACCGCCGCCGCCCTGCGCGAAATGCGCGACATCAAGGGCGAGATCATCGTGGTCGACAATGATTCCGGCGATGACAGCTGCGCGCTGATTTCCGATGCGATCGAGCGTAATGGCTGGGGCGCTGAGGGGCGCGTCAGGCTGAAACAGTCGGGGCGCAATGGCGGCTTCGGTGCGGGTAACAACATTGGCATCCGTCACGGGCTGAGCAACGGTGCGGTGCCTGATTTCTACTATATCCTCAATTCCGACGCCTGGCCGGAGCCCGGCGCTATCCGGGAGTTGCTGAAGGCGCTGCAGGACGATGCGCGCGCGGGCATCGCCGGCAGTTACATCCGGGGTGTGGACGGTGTGCCGCACGAAACCGCATTTCGCTTTCCCTCTATCGCGGGAGAATTCGAAGGCGCGGTGCGCACCGGTGTCGTCTCGCGCCTGCTGAAACACAGCATCGTGCCGCTGCCGATCCCCACTGAACTGAGCCGGGTGGACTGGGTCGCGGGGGCCTCGGCGCTGATGCGCCACCGGATGTTGGAGGAAATCGGCCTCTTTGATGAGACGTTTTTCCTCTATTACGAGGAAACCGACCTTTGCCGCCGGGCGGCGCTGGCGGGGTGGCACACGCTCTATGTGCCGACCAGCGAGGTCGTGCATGTCGGCTCGGTCTCGACAGGGATGAAGACCTGGGCGCGCACGCCGCACTACTGGTTCGACTCGCGACATCACTACTTTGTCAAGAACCACGGGCGCGCCTATGCGGTGGGCGCCACGCTGGCGCGGATCGCGGGGGCGGCGCTGTGGCGGGCGCGGGTCATGCTGTCCGGCAAATCCTTGGGCGACCCGCCGCATTTCCTGCGCGATCTGACCCTGCACGCGTTGCGCGACCCGCTGCGCCGCAAGGCAGCCCAAACACCCGCCCCATTGCCCCGGCTGGCCACAAAGGATGTTAAATGATGTCTGGTTTTTCCTGTATTCTGGTTGGTGATGAGACGCTTCTGGTTGGCTGCGGTGACCAGTTGATCGAACGCGGCGCGCAGGTGCATGTGGTGGCAACTCGCGATGCTGATGTGCGCGCCTGGGCCGAGGGGCACGGCATACCCGTGGTGCGCCGGATCACCGAGATCAAGGATCTGGTTGCCGCCGGTTCGGTGGATTGGTTGCTGAGCATCGCGAACTTGCGGATCCTCCCCGAGGACGTACTGGCACTGCCCGCGCGTGGCGCGGTCAACTTTCACGATGGTCCGCTGCCTGAAATGGCCGGTCTGAATACACCAGTCTGGGCGCTGCTGCAGGGTGCGCAGACCCACGGGATCACCTGGCATCACATGACGGGCGGCATCGACGACGGCGATATCCTGCTCCAGCGCCGGTTCGACATCCTGCCCGACGACACGGCACACTCGCTTAACGCGCGCTGCTATGCCGAGGCGATGGACAGTTTCGGCGCAGTGATGGACGAGCTTGCCTCGGACGCACCTGCGCGCCTGCCGCAGGATACCGAGGGCAGGCAGTATTTCGGGCTGGACGCACGCCCGCATCTGGCCGGCCATCTGGATTTTGCGCGCCCCGAGCAGGACTTGCTCAACCTTGTTCGCGCGCTCGATTTCAGCCCCTACCGGAACCCTGTGACGACGCCCAAGCTGGCCTTGCCCGACACCGTGCTGGCGGTCGGTGCGGCAGAGCGTGTCGAGGGCACAGGTCAGCCCGGTAAGGTTCTGGCGGTGACAGAGGATGGCATCACCGTGGCGGCGCAGGACGGTGCGCTGCGGTTGACCGGTTTGCGGGACATGGCAGGGCACCGCGTTGATGCGCGCACGCTGATTGACGTTGCTGGGCAAGTGTCAGTGCCGTCATGTGCCGATGATCTGAATGCCGTGATGAAGGTGCTGGCCCGGGAAGAAGATCACTGGCGCGCACGCCTTGCGGAGTTGCAGCCCATCGAGGTCCCGCTGGCAGCCGAACCGCGTGCGGAGGCGGATTATCTGCAGGTCGAGATCGCAGTAGATACTGCGCTGGACCGGGCGGGACGGATCGCGGCGATAGCCGACTGGGCCGTATCCGGGGCAGGGCTGTCGGCGGGCGATATTGCATATCACAGCCCCGCGCTGCAGACTCTTGGCGATCTTGGGACCTATGTCATGCCGTGGCTGCCGCTGCGCAGCGGCAGCGCCGAAGAGATCGCCGGGCAACTGGCCAAGCTGGATGCGCGCGGTGGGTTTGCCCGCGATATCGTGCTGCGCGACCCCGCACTGAGCGATCTGGCGATGCCACAGGTTGCGATCAGCGATGCAGGCCCATTGCTGGGCGCGGCGATCACGGCAGAGCCGGGCGAGACTGGCCGCATGGTCCTGCATTTCGATCAGGCACGACTGAGTGACGCGGCGATTTCGCTGTTGCGCGACCGGCTTGAGGCGGCTCTGGGCGGGCGGGATGCCCGCAGTGTTGACGCGGCGCGGATCGCGGAATGGAACGCCACGGACACGCCGTTACCCGCAGTCCAGACCATACACCGCGCGTTCGAGGCACAGGCCGCGAAGACGCCCGATGCGGTGGCGCTGATCTATGAGGCCGAGACGCTGACCTATGCAGCACTTGATGCGCGCGCCAACGCGGTTGCGGCGACGTTGGTCGCGGCGGGTGTGCGGCCGGGCGTGAATGTGGGTCTCTGCCTGCGGCGTGGGCCGGGGCTGTTGATCGGGGCACTGGCGATCCTCAAGGCAGGCGGCGCCTATCTGCCGCTTGATCCTGATTATCCGGCGGACCGGCTACAGCATTGTCTGACTGACAGCGCCGCGTCCGTGATCCTGACCGAGGCAGCGCTTGCGGCTGGCCTGCCAAAAACCGATGCGGCCGTGATCACGCTTGAGCAGGCCCCCGGCATGCTGGCCGAAACGGTAGATGGTGGGGCGGGGCCGGGCGATCTGGCCTATCTGATCTACACCTCCGGCTCTACCGGCCTGCCCAAGGGCGTGATGGTCGAGCACGCACAAGTCGCCAACTTCTTTACCGGCATGGACGCGCATATCACCCATAGCGAAGGCGACACATGGCTGGCGGTGACCAGTCTGGCCTTTGATATCTCGGTGCTGGAGCTGTTCTATACCCTTGCGCGCGGCTTCCGCGTCGTGATCACCGGGGACGAGAACCGCGCGGCGGTCAGCGGCGGTGCGATCCCGGTCTCGGACAAGGGCATGGCGTTCGGCCTCTACTACTGGGGCAATGATGATGGGGCCGGGCCAAAGAAATATGAGCTGCTGATGGAGGGCGCGAAATTCGCGGATCAACACGGGTTCACGTCGCTCTGGACGCCGGAACGGCATTTCCACGCCTTTGGCGGCCCCTATCCGAACCCTGCGGTGACCGGCGCGGCCGTTGCCGCCGTGACCCGGAACCTGAGCGTGCGGGCGGGCAGCTGTGTCGCACCGCTGCACCATCCCGCGCGTATCGCCGAGGAATGGGCGGTGATCGACAACCTGACCAATGGCCGCGCGGGCATCGCCTTTGCCTCTGGCTGGCAGCCCGACGATTTCATCCTGCGCCCGGAGAATACGCCACCGCAGAACAAGCCCGCGCTCTATGAAACGCTGAAGACGGTGCGCGCCCTTTGGCGTGGTGAAGAGGTCGGGTTTACCACGGCCAAGGGCGACGCGCATGTCGTGCTGACGCAACCGCGCCCGGTATCGCGCGAATTGCCCGTATGGGTCACGACGGCGGGCAACCCGGCAACATGGCGCGAGGCCGGAGAGCTAGGCGCGAATGTGCTGACGCATCTTCTGGGGCAGAGTATCGAGGAAGTGAAAGACAAGATCGAGATCTATCACGCCGCTCTGCGCGAGGCGGGCCATGACCCCGAGGATTTCCAGGTCACGCTGATGCTGCACACCTATCTCGCCGAAGACCGCGAGACCGCGCGGCGCATCGCGCGCGAGCCGATGAAGGATTATCTGCGCAGTGCGGCGGGCCTGATCAAGCAATATGCCTGGGCCTTCCCGGCCTTCAAACGGCCCAAAGGCGTGAAGAATGCCTTCGAGATGGACCTCGGTTCGCTGGAAGAGGACGAACTGGAGGCGATCCTTGATTTCGCATTCGAGCGGTATTTCGAGGATGCGGGCCTGTTCGGCACCGTCGAGGATGGCGTGGCGCGCACCGAAGAGCTCAAGGCGATCGGCGTGACCGAGATTGCCTGCCTGATCGACTACGGGATTGATCCAGCCACCGTGCTGGAAGGGTTGAAGCCGCTGGCCGAAGTGCTGCGGCGAGCGAACACGCCGGTCACCCTGGAAGAGGATGACTTCTCGATTGCGGCACAGATCGTGCGCCATGGCGTGACCCATCTGCAATGCACGCCCAGCATGGCGCGGATCATGGCGATGAACCCCGAGGCGCGTAGCGCGTTGGGCCGCATCCGCCACCTGCATGTCGGCGGCGAGGCGCTGCCGAACGATTTGGTGCGTGAACTGCGCGCCGCGACCAAAGCTGAAATCCTCAACATGTATGGCCCGACCGAGACTACGATCTGGTCCTCGGTTGCGCGCGTCGATGCCGAACCTGCCACCCTGGCGGGGATCGGGGCACCGATTGCCAACACCGAAATGCATGTTCTGGACGCAAGCGGCGCGCCGGTGCCTATCGGCGTGCCGGGCAATCTCTGGATCGGGGGTGCCGGGGTGGCGCGCGGCTATTGGCAGCGTGACGACCTGACCGCCGAACGGTTCCGCTGCGTTCCCGCCAGCGGCAGCGATGCGCGCCTCTACGATACCGGCGATATGGTGGCATGGTTGCCCGATGGGACGCTGCGCTTCGTCGGGCGCGCCGACAATCAGGTCAAGATTCGCGGCCAGCGGATCGAGCTGGGCGAGATCGAAGCCTGCCTCAGCTCGGTGGGCGGAGTGACCGAGGCCGTCGTGGTGGCGCGAACCGGCAAGGGCGGCGATGTGCGGCTGACGGGGTATTTCACCGGCCCCGCCACCGTGCCAGAGGCGCTGCTGCGCAGTCACCTGCAACGCCATCTGCCCGAGGTGATGGTGCCCGCGCATCTGGTGCAGATCGACCGCTTTCCGTTGACGCCCAACAAGAAAATCGACCGGAACGCGCTGCCAGAACCGGAACTGTCGGCAAAACCGCCACAGGCCGCCAATACCGGGGCGGCACCGGTGTCGGAGATCGGGCGGATCGTGGCAGGTGTCTGGAGCGCCATTCTCGGCGTGCCGAATATTGGCGCGCGAGATAACTTCTTTGATCTCGGGGGGCATTCGCTGTTGGCAGTGCAGGCGCACCGCGACATTCGCAGCCAGATCGGCGGCCGGCGGCTGACGATCACCGATATCTTCCGCTTCCCGGTCTTTGGCGATCTGGTGTCACATCTCGAAGCGTCCGGCGGGCCTGTGTCTGCGCCCGAGCCTGCGCCGAAGGACGCGCCCGACCGCGCGGCCACGATGTCGAAACGCCGCGCGATGCGCGCCGGACGGGGGGCGAAATAATGATGCCGGTCAATGCTTTGCCCTTTGAGCCCGCGCGCGCAGACCTGTCATTGGAGGCGGCAGTACGGCTGATGCTCGGCCCGCGCGTCGCCGTTTCGGTCACCGATCCGCGCGCGCCGGATGCGGTTCTCTGGCCAGCCGAAGCGGTTGCAATCACGCGCGCCACCCCGGCGCGCAAGGCCGAGTTTGCTGCGGGACGTGCGGCGGCGCGCAGCGCGATGCAGGCGTTGGGTCATCCACCGCAGGCGGTTCTGAGCGGCGCAGATCGTGCACCTATCTGGCCGGACGGGTTGACCGGCAGTATCAGCCATACGGGCGATACCTGCATCGCGGCAATGGCCGAGGTCAGCGCGTTGCGCAGCATCGGTGTCGATATCGAGGAGGACAGCCCGCTGGAGGCCGACTTGATCCCGCATGTGTGTACCCTGGCCGAACGCGCCTGGCTCGCGACCCAGCCAGAAGCAGACCGTGGCCCGCTGGCCAAGCTGATCTTCTCGGCCAAGGAATGCGCCTACAAGTGCCAATACGTCGTGACCCGCACGCTCATCGACTTTGCCGCGCTGGAGATCACACCCGATCTGGACACTGGCCAGTTCGAAGCAACGTTTACCTGCGATGTTGCACCGATCACGGCGGGCACCCGTCTTCATGGGCGGTTCGCATTGCTGCCCGGTCTGATCGTCACGGCAATGGGCCTCTCGCGCAGCCCGCGCTGGACAATACAGGGTCAATGAGAATGTTTCGACGCAGGGGCGGCGGTGCTGGTGATGTGATATGCGTAATCGAATGACGGTATGGACTCTCCTTGGCCTGCTGGCGCTAGCAATTACGCTGGTGGCAAGCTGGGCATTTCTGCGCGGCAAGGGGCCGTCGGCCGAAGTGGTTTCGGCCGCCTATGCAGCACCGTTGCCCGCACCCGAAGCACCGTTGCGGGTGTTCCACCTCGGGCACAGCCTGGTGGGCCGCGATATGCCCGCGATGCTGGCACAATTGGCAGGTGACGGTCACCGCTACGAAAGCCAGCTGGGCTGGGGCACGTCGCTCAAGGAACACTGGGAACCGGGCCAGCCGATCAACGGGTTCGAGGCCGAGAACGACCATCCGCGATACCGAGATGCGCGCGAGGCGATTGGCTCGGGCGATTACGACGCGGTGGTGCTGACCGAGATGGTCGAAATCCGGGATGCGATCAAGTACCACGACAGCGCCCGCTACCTGCGCAAATGGGCAGCCCTTGCGCGGCAGGCAGATCCGGCGCCGCGTCTCTATCTGTACGAAAGCTGGCACCATCTCGATGACCCCAAGGGCTGGCTGGCGCGGCTGGATATGGATCTGGGGCAATACTGGGAGGATGAACTGCTGTTGCGCGATCTGGAGGCCGGCGCGGACTATCCACCGATGCGGGTCATTCCCGCGGGTCAGGTGCTGGCGCATTTCGTGCGCAGCGTCGAAACGATGGGCGGGCTGGAAAATGTGCAGACCCGCGAGGACCTCTTTCAGAGGCGCGAGGATGGCAGTCTTGATACGATCCATGTGAACGATCTGGGGGCCTACCTGGTGGCGCTCACGCATTATGCGGTCCTTTATCACCGTTCGCCGTTGGGATTGCCGTATCAATTGCAGCGCGCGGATGGCAGTGCGGCAGAGCCGCCGGGCCCGCAGGTCGCGGAACTGATGCAGAAAACCGTTTGGGAGGTCGTCTCGCACTATCCAAAGACGGGCGTGGCGCCATGAGCGTGACGCTGACACGGCGCGGCTTTGGTGCGCTGACCTTTGGCCCGTTGGCCATGGCGGCGCTGCCGGGCTGGGCGCAGGGTGCCGCGCGCCCCATCGCGATGAACCTCGCGTCTGTGACCGACTGGGCGACACAGCAACCTTTCCTCGATATCATGAAAACCGCGCGGCGCTGGATCGGGCATCGCCCCGGCCAATGGGGCGGCGTCGAGTTCGACACCTTGGCCGCCCTCGGCCTGCTGGACGACGATGGCTGGCCGGTGCGCATTCCGTCCGATCTGGGCTCGATCGGGACGCTCATCCTGACCGATATTCCCGAGGCCGCCGATCTGGCCGGGCGCTATGTGCTGCGGTTTGACGGCGACGGCATCGTCGAAGTGAGCGGGCGGGCCAGGAACAAGCGGTATGGCAAGAACAAGGTCAGCTTTGACTACACGCCCGGACCGGGGCCGGTCGAGATCCGCATTCAGCGCAGCGACCGGCGCGGCAGCGGCGATTACGTCCGCAACATCACCGTCACGCGGCAAGAGGACCGGGCCGCATTGGCGGCGGGCGGGGTCTTTCGCCCCGGATTTCTGGATATGCTGCGCGGCGTGGCTGCGTTGCGTTTCATGGATTGGATGAACACCAACGATTCCGAGCAGGTTGACTGGAATACGCGCCCAAGGCCCGGCGATTTTTCCTATACGCGCGGCGGCGTCCCTATCGAGGTGATGGTTGATCTGGCCAACTCGCTGGAGGCGGACGCGTGGTTCAACATGCCGCATCTGGCTGATGATGCCTATGTCCGCAGCTTTGCCGAACTGGTGAAGGCGCGGCTTGACCCGGCGCGCCGGGTCTATGTGGAGCACTCCAACGAAGTCTGGAACTGGCAATTCCTTCAGACCGATTGGAGCGATGCCCAGGCCGAAGCGCGTTGGGGGCAGCAACATCGCGGTATGCAATTCCACGGCATGCGCGCGGCGCAGGTCGCGCAGATCTGGGCGCAGGTGTTCAGCGGCGCGGATCGCAAACGGCTGATCAACGTGATCGCGACCCAGACCGGCTGGCTGGGGCTGGAGCGCGACATTCTGGGGGCGCCGCTCTATGTGGCCGAAGACCCCGCGCAGAACCGCCCGCCGCACGAGGCGTTCGATGCCTATGCCGTCACCGGCTATTTCGGCCATTCGCTGGGCACCGACCAGTTTGGAGATCTGATGCATGACTGGCTGGAACAGAGCCGCGCCGCAGCCGAGGCAGAGGCCACCGAGCAGGGCCTGACGGGCGCCGCGCTGGCAGATTACATCGAAGTGCACAGGCATGATGCTGCGGTTGTGCTCGCGGCAAAGGAATTGCGAGATGGCAGCGTCACCGGAGATGCGGTGGATTCGGTT
The DNA here is from genome assembly GCF_028369135.1 of Roseovarius sp. ZX-A-9. Lineage (GTDB taxonomy): Bacteria > Pseudomonadota > Alphaproteobacteria > Rhodobacterales > Rhodobacteraceae > Roseovarius. The sequence continues at coordinate 202,684 of NZ_JAPWHW010000004.1, read as the reverse complement.
GCCGACCTGCTGGACCGGGTGCTGCCCTATCATGCGGCTGTCGCTGCCGAGCATGGGCTGCAATTGCTGATGTATGAGGGCGGCAGCCACGTGGTCGGCATTGGTGGACAGGTCAATGACGAGGCACTGACCGCGTTTTTCACCTATCTGAATTACACGTCGCAAATGGGCGCGCTCTATGATGAGCTGCTGGCGGGGTGGTTCGCCCTGACGGGTGGAATATTTTGCCATTACGCGGACATGCAAGCGCCGGGCAAATGGGGTAGCTGGGGGGCTTTACGCTATCCCGGTGATGCAAATCCGCGTTGGGATGCCATCGCCAGGCTGTTATGAGCGCGTCGCGCGCCGCCAGCGTGATCGTGCCCGCCCATAACGAGGCAGGCTACCTCGCCGATTGCCTGCATGCGGTGCTGGCCTCGGATCTGGGTGATGCCCAGATCGAGATACTGCTCGTCGCCAATGGCTGCACGGACGATACCGCACGGATCGCGAGAGATATCGGCGTGCGCGCGGCGGTTCCCCTGCATGTGATCGAGACGCCGCAGGGTGGCAAGCTGCATGCGCTGCGACTGGGGGATCAGGCGGCGCTCTACGGCACGCGCATCTATCTTGATGCGGATGTGCTGGTGACTGCTGGGCTGATCGCGGGCCTGATCGGCGCGTTGGCGGACGATGCCCCGCGTTATGCCAGCGGCGTGCCCTGCATCGCACCCGCCCGCAGTGCCGTGACACGGGCCTATGCGCGGTTCTGGAAGACGTTGCCTTTCGTGCGGCAAATCGCTCCGGGCTTCGGTCTCTTCGCAGTGAACGCGGCCGGGCGTGAGCGTTGGGGAGACTGGCCACAGATCGTTTCGGACGATACTTTCGTACGGTTGCACTTTGCGCCGTCAGAGCGGCTGCGCGTCGCCCACGGCTATAGCTGGCCGATGGTCGAGGGGTTCGGCAATCTGGTGCGGGTCCGGCGGCGGCAGGATCGCGGGGTGGCCGAAATCGCCGCGCGCTATCCGCAGTTGTTGCGCAATGACGACAAGGGCGGCGTGGGGGCCGCCGGGCTGGCGCGCCGGGCGCTGCGCGACCCGCTGGGCTTCGCGGTTTATGGCGGTGTCGCGCTGGCGACGAAACTGCCGGGGCAGGGCGGTTGGGTGCGCGGGCGCTGAGCTAGACAGACTCTGCGCGCGGCAAGGCGGCCTCCCGGATCGCTGCCGCAAGTTTGGCCGCCTCACCTTCGACATCATGGCGTGCCAGCACACGGTTGCGGCCTGCCGCACCCATTTTGGCCCGGTCTGCCGGGGAAAGCCGCGCCAAAGCCTCTGCCGCAGTCACCAGTGCCGCCACATTGCCCGCCGGCACCAGCCAGCCGGTCTTGCCGTCCTGCACCAGTTCGGGCGTGCCCGCGATATAGGTGGCGATCACCGGGCGCGCGGCGGCCATGGCCTCCATCACTACCATCGGCAGACCTTCGGCAAAGCTGGGCATGATCAGCGCGTGACACTCCGCCAACGCGCCGCGCACACCGGCCTCGTCGAGCCATCCGGTAAACGTCACGGCGTCGCCCAGACCTGCTTGCTGAACCGCATGTTCAAGCGCGTGGCGCATCGGGCCATCGCCGATCAACGTCAGGTGAGCATCCGGGTGCCGCTGGACCAGTTCGGCCAATGCCGGGACCAAAACCATCTGGCCTTTCTGTTCGACAAAGCGGCCAATCGCGACGAGGGACAGGCCGCTCTCTGGCATCGGCGCCGGGTCGGCAAAGCGGGCAGGCTCAATCCCGCAATGTATGACCTTGATCCGGTTCCAATGGTCGAAATCCACCCAGCGGCACAGCTGGCTGCGGCCGAACTGGCTGATGGCGACGGTGAAGGCCGAATGTCTGATCTTCAGGCCCAGCGAGAGCGCGCGCGGGGCATCGAACTCTTCCGGGCCGTGTACGGTGAACGAGTAGCGCGGCCCGCCCAGCATGTGCGACAGCATCGCAACGGTGGCCGCGTTTGTGCCGAAATGCGCGTGGGCATGCGTCACACCCTCGGCCTCGCAGCGGCGCGCGACATAGGCGGCTTCGGCGAGGTAAACGAGGTGGCGCAGGCGACCGACCTCTGATGCGGCCCCCATCCGCCACGCTTGTCGTAGGGCGGCCAGCATGGCACCCGGACGCGCGATTCCGACGCGCAGCAACGCTGCCAGCAGGCCAGTCGCGCCCGCGCGCAACACATAATGAGTTTTTTTGGCCTCGGCACGGTCCAGCGCGTCGACCAGTGGCACGTCAGCGGCGCGCATGGCCAGCCGGATGATCTCGAATCCGTGCCGTTCGAGCGCGTGTAGCTCGCGCCGGATAAAGCTGTGCGAAGGTTGCGGATATGTGTTGAGGATGTAGGCAATTTTCACGGGCGACGGTTCCGGCTTGGTGTGCGCCCGAGGTTAGGCGCAGCGCGGCAAAAGGGAAAGCGCGGGAAACGCGATTTGCCGCGCTCCGCGTACGATATGGCACAGTCGCCGTTTCGATCGCGCTGACCCGGCTCCGGCTGATTGACCGGCGGGCGCGGGCGGCATAGCGTGCGATCAGGCAGGATCGGCTGCGGAACATGGAATAGCGGCGCGATGAAACGTCTGATCAAGGTAATGAGCGGTAATCAATTAACTGCGCGCATCCTGCGCAGCACATCCTGGGTGCTGGTCGGGTTTGGCGGCGCGCAGGTGATCCGGCTGGCGTCGAACCTGATCCTGACGCGTATCCTGTTCCCCGAGGCCTTCGGGTTGATGGCGTTGGTCACGGTGATCACCGTGGGGCTGATGATGTTCTCGGACGTGGGAATCGGCCCGAGCATTAGCCAGAGCAAACGCGGCGATGATCCGGCGTTCCTGAACACCGCTTGGACCATTCAGGCGATGCGAGGGCTCACGCTCTGGGTGATCACGCTGCTCTTGGCCTGGCCGATGGCACAGTTTTACGATCAACCGGATCTGGCGATCTACCTGCCGGTCGCGGGGCTGGCTCTGGTGATCTCCGGCCTGCTCCCGACGCGGATCGAGACCGCACGCCGGCATCTGATCTTTGGACGTCTGACGATCCTTGACCTGATTTCTCAACTGATCGGGCTGAGCCTGATGGTGATCCTGGCCCTTATCACGCATTCGGTGATGGCGCTGGTTCTGGGGGGGATGTTCAGCGCGGCCACCAAGCTGATCCTGACATGGCGCTATCTGCCCGGTGCGCCCAACCGGTTCCAGCTGGAGCGCGAGGCGGTGAACGAGCAGGTGCATTTCGGCAAGTGGATATTTCTCAGTACGGCGTTCACCTTTGTCAGTTCGCAAGGTGACAAGGCGATCCTGGGCAAGTTGCTGACACTGGGGGTTCTGGGCGTCTACAATATCGGTTTTTTCCTTGCCAGCTTTCCGATCATGCTGGGCATGACGATGGCGCACCAGTTGATGATCCCGATCTATCGTGACCGTCCGCCGGGGGCCTCGCCCGGCAATCGGGCACAGTTGCGCAAGATGCGGTTGTTCATGTCCGGCGGGCTGTTTGCAATGTTAGGCTTCATGAGCTTCGCCGGGCCGTGGCTGGTCGATCTGCTCTATGATGACCGCTACGAACAGGCGGGCGCGATGATCGTGCTGATGGCCTGTGCTTTCCTTCCGCAGGTCATCGGGCTCAGCTATGACCGCGCGGCGCTGGCGGCCGGGGATTCGCGCGGTGCGTTCATCTTTTCGGGCATTCGCTCACTGGTGCAGATGGTGTTGCTGTATGTGGGGTTCACCACATACGGGCTGATCGGCGGCCTGGTCTCTTACGGGATCGCGATGGTGCTGGTGCATCCGGTGCTGATTGCGCTCGCGCTGCGGCACCAGGCGTGGGATGCCGCGCATGACGTGGGCTTTGCCGTGCTGGCGCTGGTGATAACCGTCGTGGCGGTCTGGCTGCATGGTGATGCAATCGTGGCGCTGGCAGCGATCAGGTAGCGCGTTCAGGACTGCCCGGGCGGGCGGCCCCCAAGATGCGATAATCTGCGACGCCACGATCCCTTGCGCCGAACCGGTTTCATCTCGGGGATCGAAATGACCGGGCGCAGGCCGAGCTCGCGCTCCATCTGCGCGGCAGAGCGGATCACCGGATGGCGCAGATCCAGCGCGAAGGCCACGCCGAGGCCCAGCAGCAGGCTGGCCGCCGCGCCAAGAACCACGATCTGCTTGCGGGCGGTGGTAAAGGGATATTCCGGCAGCGGCGCGGGCTCTAGCACGGTCAGGCGCTCGGACTGGCGCTGCGTCTCAAGCTGCAGGCCGATCTGAGCCTCTTTGCGCCGGGCACTGACCTGTTGCAACTGGGCGCGCAGATCGGTCAATTGGCGGGTGTATTCGGCCAGTTGCAGGTCCAGTTCCGGCGTGCCGACGAGGCTGTCGTTTAAGCGCTCCAGCGTGCGCGCCAGCAGTGCGCGCTCGGCTTCAAGGCCCTGCAGTTCCAGCATGTCGGCTTCGCGTTGGCGTTTCTCGATCCGGGTGTTGGCGGGGGCGGCGATCTGGCGCTGCAAGGTCAACATCTTGCGGTCGATGTTCAGAATCGCCTCGGTCACGGTTTCGGCTTCGCGCTGTGCCGCTTCTATATTGCCGGGGGTGGCAATGTCGTTCTCGGTGCGAAAGCGCGAGATGTCGGCCTCGAGCGTTTCGATCTCGGAGCGGACCGCCGCTTCCTGAAGCTCGAAGAAGGCAAGTGTCTCGCGGGCCTGTTCCAGTCGGGAACTAATGCTGAGCGCGATGGTCCGTTGTGAAAACTCGTGCGCGATTTGCTGGGCGCCATCCGCACTGGGCCAATTCGCGGTGATCCGCAGCAGCGAAACGGTGCCGTCGTCGCTATAGCCCTCGCGCGCGGCGGCAACCCCTTCGAGCGAGACCGCGCGGCGGATCAGACCGACCTTGTCAGCGTCAGACATGCCTTCTGCATCGGCGAAAAGCCCCAGCTTCTCGATCAGTTCCAGCACGCCACCCCGTGACATTACCTGTTGCTCGATCATTTGCAGGCGGCGGGCCGAGGATCCGCTGATGGTGGACGGTGCCAGTTCCGCATCTATCTTCGGGCTCTGGACCTGCAGGACCTCGGACGAGGTGTAGAGGTGCTGTTTTGAAAGAGCGTAGAAAAATGACAGGGCGGATCCGATCAGGAAAACAGCAATGATCGTCACGATGCGGCGGCGCACCATGTCAATCGCGTCTGCAATCGAAAAAATCGATCCCATATAGTTGCCTTCTGCCTCAATCGCGCCATTTGGCGGCATCTGTGCCGGGCTGAACCCGGGCTGCTCGGCTTTACGCCTCGCATATCATATAGGCGAAACTATGACGTGCAGCCAGATTGCGCCGCTCAGGCGGCCTGCAGGGGCACGTCGATCCGCGTGCGATTGAGAATGATGCCCAGCAGGTTCGTCTTGCCCTGCAAGCGCCGTTCGCATTCCTCGATCTGCGGACCGAGCGTGCGGCTGGCATCGGCTACAAGAAGCACCCCGTCGACCTGCGGCAGAAACGCCTCGAGGTCATCGTATTCCAGCATCGGCGGCAGATCGTAAAGCACGATATCGGGGAAAAGGGTGCCAATCATGTCGTCGAGCACGGCGCCGGTGCGCTTGGAATGCAGCATTTCCGAAGGGTTTACGGGGCGTGCGCGGTTCAGACCGACCGCCAATGTCTCGGAGCAGCGCATCAGGTGATCGCGCGCCGAGACCTGCCCGGCGAGATAGCGGTGCATGTCGCCCGGGCCGCGCAGGCCAAGCGCCGTGGCGATCCCCGGATTGCGCTGGTTGAGGTCCATCAGCACGGTCCGGAAATCGGGGATGCGGCTGATGCTGAGCGCGAGGTTCACGGCGGTGAAAGTGGTGCCACAGCCCGATGTGGGGGCGGTTACGGCGATGCGGTTCCAGACTTCGCTCTGAAGTGTCTGGAGCAGTTGCGTGCGCAGATCGTCGATCACCCGCAGAACACGCCGGTCGCCGCCTGCCAACGCCATCTGAGCTTTCAGGGCCGAGGATGCGCCGTGGCCGAACGGAACCTGTTCAAGCGTTTCCCAGCTGCCGCTGCCATATTGCGCAATCTGGGCCGCGCGCTGTGCGGCGGGCAATGCCGCTTCGTCCTCGTCAAGGAAAGGCACTTCGGCCAGTCCCAGCGACGGGTCGCGGTTGCCCCATTTGGCCGGCATGTACTGGCCATTGACCCGGCGGGTCAGTTCCAGGTCAAAGGGCAGGTCGCGCGTATTCGCCACGTGCCCGCGTGTGCCTGCGCTGCCGCGTGTTCCGCCCTGTTTGGGTTGTGCCGACTCCGATTTCATTTTGCGCGAGCGATCAGCGCCGCGTGCTTTATTGTCTCGTTCCACTATTGCACCTTTTACAATTGCGCCGGACAGCCAATCCGGCAAGGCGCCCCCAAAAATCTTAGTACCCGGTTCGTTTCAACACAGCGCCCACTGTCAGCAGCAGCACCTTGAGGTCCTGCATCAGCGACATGCACCGATTATACTCTTCGTCCAACATCACACGCAACTTGAACAGGCTCTCATTGCGCTCGGACACTTGCCAAAGGCCAGTGATTCCCGGACGCAGCGAAAAATAATGTTGTGCATCGCCGTAGATCGGCAACTGATCCACCATCATCGGACGCGGCCCCACCAAGCTCATCTCGCCTGTCAGCACGTTCCAAAGCTGCGGCAACTCGTCAAGCGAGGTCTTGCGCAGGAAGGCCCCGCAGCGTGTGATGCGCGGGTCATTCTTCAGCTTCTGCGTCGACTCCCATTCGCGGCGCAGCGCGTCATCCTCGGCCAGCAGTTTTTCCAGCATGGCATCGGCATCGCGCACCATGGTCCGCAGTTTCAGGATTCGAAACACAGTGCCGCCTTCGCCAAGACGGTCCTGACGATAGAACGGCGCGCCGCCCTCGACCCACAAGAGCAGGGCGCTGAACCCGACCAGCAACAACGCGAGCGGGGCCGTCAGCAGCACGAAGGTGATATCGAGAACCCTCTTGCCCGTCGACCGATAGAAATTTTGCCGGGGCAGGGTCGTTTCAACCGGAACAGCCGGGTTGATCGGGCGCAGCAGATCGACCACCTCTGCGGGTGAGGGGCGATTGAAATAGCTCATCAACGCTGGTTTTGGAAATCCGGTATGCGGGCCACCCGAAACAGCATTCGGCTGGCCTAATTGCATATTTGTATCGGCCATAGGCATTCCCCAATCGTCCACAACACGTCACACCACTCAACTGCCTCTGCCCGGCGCCGCCATGTCTGCGGCTTCCCGTGTTCGATTCCGGCGCGGCCTGCGAACGAAATGCTTCGTTGCGACCCCGTTAAACCCGGTCCCTAGATCGGTTGTGGACAGCTCAGAGACGAAAAGTTGCCTCTAAATTGACACTTTCCAACCTAACATTTCTCGGCAAATTTTTAATGAAATCTGCAGAAACACATTGTTTCCATAAACGATAACCCAAACAGCTAACGACTTGAAAGAAATACATCTTTAGCGTGTATTTTGGTTCCTCAAACGATGACGGCGACGCCCAACCGGCAGAATTGTTTCCGGTCCGGAAACGCAACGTTAAACATGCGGCATGAAATTGGAATCGGGCGACACTTTTGCACTGCCCGATTTCTGCCCAGATTTTGCCCTGTTTTGTCAGAATCACCGTCTTGCCCCCCTGGTTGGCCACCTTTTGCTGCAACAAGCCGGCGCAGATCAGGGGAAATTGACAGTTTTCCCGTCATAAATGTGGCAAGAATTCCTGCTGCGCGGCGCTCTTTTACGCGATTGTGGCACAGCCTGCGCGGGCTCTTTTTGAGGCCGCCAAGATGCGTGGATTCGGCATCTACTAAATTTTTAGTTTGACATGGCGGCCCGCGAAACATGACACTCATTCCCATCGGGGGAGACCGATCACAAACAATCCAAGGGAGGAGACAAGATGCGTAGGTATCTGCTCTCTGCCGTCGCGGCCACCGCCGTGATCGCAGGGTCACAGGCCGCCATAGCCGACGAGGCGGCGGCACAGCGCTGGATCGACAAGGAGTTCCAGCCATCCACACTCTCCAAGGCCGAACAACTGTCCGAGATGCAGTGGTTCATCGAGGCGGCCAAGCCCTATGCGGGCATGGAAATCAACGTGCTGTCCGAGGGTATTCCGACACATTCGTATGAATCGGACGTTCTGACCAAGGCATTCCACGAAATCACCGGGATCAAGGTCAATCACCAGATCCTTGGTGAGGGCGAAGTGGTGCAGGCGGTACAGACCCAGATGCAGACCGGCCGGAACCTCTATGATGGTTATGTGAATGATTCCGATCTGATCGGCACGCATTCACGCCTGCAGCTTGCGTATAACCTGACGGAGCAGATGGCGGGCGACTGGGCGGCGACAACGTCACCGACGCTGGATCTGGATGATTTCATGGGCATCCAGTTCACCACAGGGCCGGATGGCAACCTCTACCAACTGCCTGATCAGCAATTCGCGAATCTCTACTGGTTCCGCAAGGACTGGTTTGACCGCGAAGACCTGAAAGCGGCGTTCAAGGAGAAATACGGCTACGAACTGGGCGTTCCGGTCAACTGGTCGGCCTACGAGGACATCGCCGATTTCTTCTCGAATGACGTGAAGGAAGTCGATGGCACGCGCATCTATGGCCACATGGACTATGGCAAGCGTGCGCCTGACCTTGGCTGGCGGATGACCGATGCCTGGCTGTCGATGGCGGGCGCAGGTTCCAAAGGTGAGCCGAACGGCATCCCGATTGATGAATGGGGCATCCGCATGGAAGCGGGCACCTGCAACCCGGTTGGCGCAAGCGTCACACGCGGTGGGGCAGCGAATGGCCCGGCAGCGGTCTATGCGATCCGCAAATGGGATGAATGGCTGCGCAATTACGCCCCTCCGGGTGCGGCAAGCTATGATTTCTATCAGTCGCTCCCGGCTCTGGCGACCGGCAACGTGGCCCAGCAAATCTTCTGGTACACAGCCTTTACCGCCGACATGGTGGCACCGCAGTCCGCTGGCAACAACACGGTGGATGAGGACGGCAACCCGCTCTGGCGGATGGCGCCCAGCCCGCACGGGCCATATTGGGAAGAGGGCCAGAAGGTCGGCTACCAGGATGTGGGCAGCTGGACGTTCCTCAAGTCCACGCCGTCGGATCGCGCGCAGGCCGCATGGCTTTATGCGCAGTTCGTGACCTCCAAGACGGTGGATGTGAAGAAGTCGCATGTCGGCCTCACCTTCATCCGCGACAGCAGCGTGCGGCACGAAAGCTTTAGCGAGCGTGCGCCGAAACTGGGCGGCCTGGTGGAATTCTACCGCTCGCCCGATCGCACCGCGTGGTCGCCCACGGGCATCAACGTGCCGGACTATCCCAAACTGGCACAGATCTGGTGGCAGCAGATCGGTGACGTGAACTCGGGCGCCTTCACGCCGCAAGAGGCCATGGACCGGCTGGCAAACGAGATGGACATCACCATGTCGCGGATGCAGGCGGCAGACGAGGCCGCGAATGTCTATGGCGGCTGCGGTCCGCGCCTGAACGAGGAGAAGGACGCGGAATGGTGGTTCGCCAATGGCGGCGCCAAGCCGAAGCTGGAGAACGAGAAGCCCCAGGGCGAGACCGTCAATTATGACGAGCTGGTCGCCCGCTGGGCGGCTGAGTAATCCACCTGAACAGGAACGGGCCGGGGCGAATTACGCGCCCCGGCCCACGCGCCTGTAACTGGCAAGGGTCAAGATGACTATCGAATTACACGCCATCACCAAGCAGGTCGCGGGACGGGTGCATATCAAGCCGACAACGCTGACCCTGCATCCGGGACATTTCAACGTGCTGCTGGGCCAGACCGGCGCGGGCAAGACATCGTTGATCAAGATGATGGCCGGGCTTGATCCCATTGCCTCGGGGCAGGTGATCATGGACGGGCAGGACGTGACCCGCCTGAGCACGCAAAAGCGCAACATCAGCCTCGTGCATCAGTTTTTCGTCAATTACCCGCATATGACGGTGTTCGACAACATCGCCTCGCCGCTGAAGGTTGCCGGCGTGGCAAAGTCCGAAATTCAGGGCCGCGTCGAGGAGGCCGCCGATATTCTGCAATTGCGCCCGATGCTTCACCGACGCCCGCATGAATTGTCGGGCGGGCAGCAGCAGCGAACCGCGCTGGCACGGGCCATCGCCAAGGAAAGCCGCGCAGTATTTTTGGACGAGCCGCTGGCGAACCTCGATTATAAACTGCGCGAGGAATTGCGCGAACAACTGCCCGAGCTATTCGCCGGGCGCGGCGCCGTGGTTGTCTATGCTACGTCTGAGCCGGAAGAGGCGCTGCTGCTGGGCGGCGAGACCGGGCTGATGGAGGACGGGCATGTGGTGCAATTCGGCCCGACGGCCGAGATTTACCGCAAGCCTGCGACGCTTGGGGCGGCACGGGTCTTTTCCGACCCGCCGATCAACGTGGCACAGGTGCGCAAGACCGGCAGTGAAATGCAGATGGGTGATGCCGCGCGCTGGCCAGTGCCGCGCGGGCAGGAGGGGCTGGCCGATGGCCCCTATACGCTGGCCGTGCGACCGCACCACGTCACGCCCCACCCGCGCGGAACCGCGACCGTTCAGCTGAGCGGCAAGGTGCTGGTAACGGAAGTCAGCGGCTCGGAGTCGAGCGCGCATTTTCAGATGCAGGATGCCGCGTGGGTGTCGCTGTCGCACGGGGTAACCCGGTTCGAGATCGGCCAGCAGCATCCATTCTACCTTGATCCGGCGGGCTGCTACTACTTTGGTAAGGACGGCGCGCTGGCGGCGCAGGGGGGCGTGGTCTGATGGCGAAAATCACCCTCAGAGGCCTCCGGCACAGTTACGAGCCCAGCCCCAAAGGGCCAGAAGATTATGCGCTGAAGGCGATTGATTTGGATTGGTCCGATGGCGGTGCCTATGCGCTGCTGGGCCCGTCGGGTTGCGGGAAATCGACGCTGCTAAACATCATTTCCGGGCTTCTGGTCCCGTCCGAGGGGCAGGTACTGTTTGACGATCACGATGTGACAGCCCTGCCACCCGACCGGCGCAACATCGCGCAAGTGTTTCAGTTTCCGGTGATCTACGACACGATGAGTGTCTACGACAATCTGGCCTTTCCATTGCGCAATCGCGGTGTGCCAGAGGCGCGGGTGGCCGAGCGTGTGGGCGAGATTGCCGAGATGCTGGATGTCACCGATCTCTTGCGCACGCGCGCGGCAGGGCTCAGCCCCGACAACAAGCAGAAGATTTCGATGGGGCGAGGGCTGGTGCGCGATGACGTCAACGTGGTGATGTTCGACGAGCCGCTGACCGTGATCGACCCGCATCTGAAATGGAAGCTGCGCAGCAAGCTGAAAGAGCTGCACGCCCGCGTCGGTGCCACGATGATCTACGTCACCCACGATCAGACCGAGGCGTTGACCTTTGCTGATCAGGTGGTGGTCATGCAGGATGGCGAGATCGTGCAGATCGGCACGCCGGTAGAGCTGTTCGAGAGGCCCGCGCATACCTTCGTCGGCCATTTTATTGGCTCGCCCGGCATGAATGTGCTGCCAGCGGTGCAAGACGGCGCGCGCGTGCTGTTCGAAGGGCATTCGGTCGCGCTCGAAGGGCCGGTGACTGGCGGGGCGGGGCGGCTGGAGATCGGTATACGCCCCGAGTTCATCGAACTGGCGGAAACGGGCCTGCCTGCAACGGTCCGTCGCGTTGCCGATGTCGGACGGCATAATGTGGTCGAGGCGGTTGTTGGGAAAACGTCGGTCAAGCTGGTGGTCGAAGGCGACGTGCCGGCCCCCGGCAGCGATGTGCATCTGGGCTTTCGCCCGGATCAGACCCGCGCCTATCGTGACGGTTGGTTGGCCACCGAAAGGGAATCGACATGAGAACCCATAACCAGAAGGCATGGTTTTTCGTGCTGCCCGTCCTCCTGCTGGTGGCGTTCAACGCGCTTATCCCGATGATGACGGTGGTCAACTATTCGGTGCAGGAAACCTTTGGCAACAACGTGTTCTTCTGGGAAGGGCTGCGCTGGTTCCAGGAGTTGCTGAATTCGGACCGGTTTCATGCCGCGCTGGGGCGGCAGTTTCTGTTCACCGGGATCATCCTAGCGGTCGAGATCCCGCTGGGCATCATCATTGCGCTGGCCATGCCGCGCAAGGGGATGTGGGTGCCGGTCTGTCTGGTGCTGATGGCGCTGCCGATGCTGATCCCGTGGAACGTGGTGGGCGCGATGTGGAACATATTCACCCTGCCGCGGATCGGCATGCTGGGCTATTTCATGAACGATGTGCTGGGCGTGCATTATGACATGACGCAAAACCCGACTGCGGCATGGATCACTATCGTCATCATGGATGTCTGGCACTGGACGTCGCTGGTGGTGCTGTTGTGCTACGCAGGTTTGGTCAGCATTCCCGATGCCTATTACCAGGCAGCCAAGATCGACGGGGCGTCAGGCTGGGCTGTCTTTCGCCACATCCAGTTGCCCAAGATGAAACAGGTGCTGACCATCGCGATCCTGCTGCGCTTCATGGACAGCTTCAACATCTATACGGAGCCTTTCGTGCTGACCGGCGGGGGGCCGGGAAATTCCACGACATTGCTCAGCATCGATCTGGTGAAGATCGCCCTGGGGCAGTTCGACCTCGGCCCGGCAGCAGCGATGAGCCTGATCTACTTCGCGGTGACGCTGCTGGTGTCGTGGCTCTTCTACACGTTGATGACGAAGGACGATGAGCCATGAAAAAGCGCAGCCTGATCCCGATCCTCTACATCGCCTTCCTGATGCTGCCGATCTACTGGCTGGTGTCGATGTCATTCAAGACCACAAACGAGATCCTCTCGGGGTTCTCGCTGTTTCCGCGCACTTTCACGCTGGAGAATTACAAGGTGATCTTCACCGATCCCACCTGGTACTGGGGGTACATAAACTCGATCATCTATGTCTCTCTGAACACGGTAATTTCCATATGCGTCGCACTGCCCGCGGCCTACGCGTTCTCGCGTTATCGGTTCCTAGGGGATAAGCAGCTGTTCTTCTGGCTTCTGACCAACCGGATGGCGCCGGCGGCGGTCTTTGCATTGCCGTTCTTTCAGCTTTATTCGGCGGTGGGCCTGTTCGATACGCATCTGGCCGTGGCGCTGGCGCATTGCCTGTTCAACATCCCGCTGGCGGTGTGGATCCTGGAAGGCTTCATGCGCGGCGTTCCCAAGGAGCTGGACGAAACGGCCTATGTGGACGGCTACAGCTTTCCACGGTTTTTCGTCACCATCTTTTTGCCGTCGATCAAGGCGGGCGTGGGCGTGGCCGCGTTCTTTTGCTTCATGTTCTCATGGGTCGAATTGCTGCTGGCCAAGACGCTGACCGCAGTAGAAGCGAAACCCATCGCCGCGACCATGACGAAGACCGCCAGTAGCGCAGGCTATGAACTGGGCCTGTTGGCCGCTGCGGGGACGCTGACGATCATACCCGGTGCTATCGTGATCTATTTCGTGCGCAACTACATCGCCAAGGGCTTTGCCCTGGGGAGGGTGTGATGAGACGCATCGCGACTTTGGCGCTGCTTGTCCTGCCTGCCGCAGCAACGGCGCAAAACAGCTGGGGCACCGTGGCGCAGGAGGCGGAAAAGCCGTTTTCGTGGACAGCGCCCCTCTGGCCAAGTTTCTGGATGGCCTGGACGCCGGTCACGTTGCTGTTGTTCATCGGCATCTTTGCGGCGATGGGCGTCATCACCGTGCTGGAAATCCGTCGCCCCGGCGGCGACGAACGTAAAGGCGCGCTTGGCCTCACCACGACCCGTGGGGACCGGCTCTTCATCACGCTTCTGGGCACGGTCTATATCTTCCTCGCCTGGCTTGGGTTGGTGGGTATGCCGCTCTGGGCGCCACTGGGGCTGAGCATCGCGTGGGGAATTTTCTGCTTCTGGAAGGTCTGAGCCGACGCGCTTGGCAGAAAGCCGGATATGCTGTCTATTGGATGATACGAGCAGACGAGGGATCAACCGGAAAAGCAGGGTACGGAATGCGGCCAAGAAAGAAGAACGATTTCCTGACAGATGTCGAACTGGAATTGATGACGCACCTGTGGGAACTGGGCCGCGGATCAGTGCGCGATGTGATGGGCCTGCTCGCGCCGGAGCGGCCGCTGGCCTACACGTCGGCGGCGACGATCCTGCGGATCATGGAGCAGAAGGGCTTTGTGCGCAGCGACAAGCAGGGCAAATCGCTGATCTACGAGCCGATCCTGGCCAAGGATACCTATCAGGCCAAGACCCTGCGCGATCTGTCGGACAAGCTGTTTGACGGTACGCCCGCCAGCCTGGTGGCGCGACTGGTTGATGATACCGGCATGTCAGAGGAATCCCTTGAAGAGATACGGGCACTTCTGGACAGGAGATTGCGAGATGATCCGGCTGAATGACGTGTTCGATGCTTATCTTGACGCCAACATCGTGCTGGCGCTTGCTGCGGCTGTCTGGCTGCTGACACGCACGGCGCTGCGGGCGACGCCGCTGCGTGGGGCCTATGCGCCGCAGTTGCGGCTGGCCTATGCGCTGCTGGCGGCCATGACGCTGGTGCCGCTGTGCCAGGCGGCGCTTGATCTGGCGCGGGCCAGTGGCCTGCTGGACAAGAACGCAGTGCTGCACCTTTCGGACATCGCGGTGGCGCAGTTTCTGGAAGGCCGGATCGCGATGTCACCCGTGGCATTCGAAGAGATGCTGGGCTGGCGTGCCGCGTTCACGCAGGCCGTCGTTGCGCCCACAGGCTGGGCGGGGTTGGCCATTGCGGCCTTTCTGATCATCGGCAGCGCCGCCGCGTTGACATGCAGCCTGCGCAGCCTGATCCGGGTCCGCGGGCTGATCAAGCGCAGCTACCTCTGGCGCCGGATCGGGGCGGTCGAGCTGCGGTTGACGGATGAGATCCATGTGCCGTTTTCCACGCGCGGGCTGTGGCGGCACCATGTGGTGCTTCCGTCAGAGATGCTGGCACGTGAGAGCGATCTGCGTATCGCGGTCACCCATGAGCTTCAACATATCCGGCAGGGCGATCTGGGCTGGGCACTGGGAATCGAGGCGTTGCGCGGGCTGTTCTTCTGGAATCCGGCCTATCATTTCTGGCGCCGCGAGATTGAACGGCTGCGCGAACTGGCCTGCGACCAGCAAGTGCTGGCGAGCGGTCGATTCGGGGTCAAGGCATATTGCGATTGCCTGATCCGGGTGTGCCGCAACAGCTTGCGCGACAACCGCCGCGGCCAGATCGGCGTGCCGGTGGTCAGCCTGGTGCCGATGCGTGCTGGCCGGGCAGGGTGCCGCGCCTCGACCGTACTGCGTGGGCGGGTCCTGTCGATGCTGCATGCCAGACCGCTGGCGCGCACCGGACGGATCACCAGCGGCGCGATCATCGGTGTGACGGTTCTGACATTGCTGGCTCTGGCGGCAATAGCGCAACGCTCTGGCGACTGGAGCCATGACCGGCTGATGCTGTCCACCATCGTCAATCTCGAACGGCTGGCGCAACATAATGCGCCGGTAGCGCCGGTCTGGTAGAGTCGGCAGCCGCGACATACTGCGCAAGCCCGCATTCGGTGCTATACTTTAGCTCTGCGGCGGTATAGGTGGCGCTCTTTGGTGGCGACGCTTTGTACTTTTGCAGATCGCCCCGCATTCAACGACCCTCAAAGAGACGGACCACACGTGAAAAAAGCCCTCGCCGACGCCCTGCAATCCCGTGGCTACACGGACCTGACCCCTGTGCAAAAGGCGGTCACCGAGCCCGGGCTGGAGGGGTCTGATCTGCTGGTCTCCGCCCAGACCGGATCGGGCAAGACGGTGGCCTTTGGTATTGCCATCGCGCCTGCCATTCTGGACGAGGCGGAGCGCTTTGAACCCGCAGCCGCGCCACTGGCGCTGGTCATCGCGCCGACACGCGAACTGGCGTTGCAGGTCAAGCGCGAACTGAGCTGGCTTTTTGCAGGCGCCGGCGCGGTTCTGGCCTCTTGCGTGGGCGGTATGGACATGCGCGACGAGCGGCGCGCGCTGGGACGCGGTGCGCATATTGTCGTCGCGACGCCGGGGCGGCTGCGCGATCACCTGACACGCGGCTCGATCGACCTGAGTGCGTTGCGCGCCGTTGTGCTGGACGAAGCTGACGAGATGCTCGACCTCGGGTTTCGCGAAGATCTGGAATTCATCCTCGGCGAGTCTCCAGAAGAGCGCCAGACTCTGCTCTTTTCCGCCACGGTACCAAAATCCATCGCGGCCTTGGCGCAGAAATATCAACGTGACGCGATCCGCGTCTCCACGAAGGCCGAAGAGAGCCAGCACGCTGATATCGAGTATCGCGCACTGTCGGTGGCGCCGCAGGATGCGGAAAATGCGATCATCAACGTGTTGCGGTATTTCGAGGCGCCCAACGCCATCGTGTTCTGCAACACCCGTGCGATGGTCAGCCGGATGACCACGCGCCTGTCCAATCGCGGCTTTTCGGTCGTGGCGCTTTCGGGCGAGTTGAGCCAGGCCGAGCGCAGCCATGCCTTGCAGGCGATGCGCGACGGGCGGGCACGGGTCTGTGTGGCCACTGACGTGGCGGCACGCGGGATCGACCTGCCCAACCTCGATCTGGTGGTCCATGCCGAACTGCCATCCAGCCACGAGACATTGCTGCACCGCTCTGGCCGTACCGGACGCGCCGGGCGCAAGGGCATCAGTGCGCTGATCGTCCCTCCGAAATCGCGCAAGAAGGCCGAGCGCATCCTGCAAAGCGCCAAGGTGCGCGCCACTTGGGGCCCCGCGCCGGGTGCTGACGAGGTGATTGCGCAGGACGAGGCCCGGATGCTGGCCGATCCCGCCTGGCACGAGGCCATCGAGCCGCAAGAGCAAGAGGCGGTGGACAAGTTGACCGGCCATTTCTCGGCCGCACAACTGGCGGCGGCCTACTTGCGGCTGCGTGCCGAGCGTCATTCCGCGCCGGAGGACTTGTCGGATCCGGGCGCCAAGCCCGAGCCGCGCGCGCCTTTCGGCCCGTCGGTCTGGTTCTCGGTGTCGGGTGGGCGCGCGGCAGGTGCCGAGCCGCGCCGTCTGTTGCCGATCCTGTGCAACGCGGGTGGGATCACCCGTGACGATATCGGTGCAATCCGGGTGCGCGACGACATGAGCTATGTCGAAATCCGCGCGGCGAGTGCCGCGAACTTCATCACGAGCATCGGCCCCGGCGGCACGGTCGAGGGCAACGCCACGGTCACGCAACTGGACCGCGCGCCGGATTTCGCCAAAACCTACAAATCCGCGCATCCGTCCAAACCCGCAGGCGCGCCGAAATATGCCAAACCTGCCGGTGCGACTAAATATGCGAAATCCGAAGGTGGGCCGAAACACGCCAAGCCCAAGACCAAGTCCGAGGTGGCGATGGAGGATGGCGCACTGGTGGCCAAGCGCGGCCCCAAGCCCAAGAGCGGCAAGCCCGACCACGCCAAAGGCCCACCGCCGCCCAAAAGCAAACCCAGCAGCAAGAAGAACCGCGCCCGCGTTGCCGTTGGCAAAACTGCGCATAAAGGTGCGGGCAAACCCTTTGGCAAACCTTCCGGTAAACCCGGTGGCAAACCGGCGCCGCATCGCAAGGGTGGCGCGAAACGCGAGGATTGATGCGTTGCGGCAAACCGTTGCATCGCGGCGTTTTGTCGAAACCTGTCAGGAGACGCTGCGGCCGATCGTGCTCAGGTAGTTGTCGTAGAAACTCTGCACGCCCCATTCCATCTGTGACAGCGGGCCGGGCACGAAGCGGTGCGCATTCACGCCCTGTTGGTTGATGCGGATGATCCGTTCGTCATCCAGAGAGGTCACATGCCAGAGCCAGGTAAGGGCGTCGCGATCATAGTCGCGCCCAGCTTCGGCGTCGCCGCGCACATACCAGACGACCTGGATATCAGTCTCTTGCAGGCCGCGCGGGATGAAACGGTAGCCGACCACATGATCGGAATAGATCAGGAAATTGTTGAGAATTCCGATCTGCAGATCGGTGGCGCCGCCATCGTAACCGCCGAGCGTGCCCAGTAGCGGCGCCAGCGGCGCGCCGGCGTGGCTGCCGGTCTCATAACCGGGATAGAGCGGGTAGCGGCGATAGTAGAAATTCATGCCCGTATCGCCAGTTTCAGGCAGGCTCAGAATTTCGTCCGGCAGGCCAGCGGCGCGCGCCCGGTCGCGCATCGCCCCCAGCAATTCATCGGTCATCGACGCCGGATCCTTGAGGCTGTGACTGCGCGAGTATTCCTTGTGGGAGGGCGCGCAATGATAGCACTCCATGTAATTTTCCACCGCCAGTTTCCAGTTGGCAGGCACCGGATAGGACGCGCTGTGCGCGATCCGCAGGTTTTCCAGACCAAACGGTGCCGTCAGCGGGCGCAGCCGGTCCAGGCCTGGGTCTATCTCCGGCGCAGTCTCGCCCGGACAGACGAAGATCAGCCCGTCAAAAACGCGCAGATGCGCCTCAAAGAGCCCGTATGCGGACGGGTCGAAATCCGGCCCCATGTCGCGCCCGCCGCGCAACTGTCCGTTCAGATCATAACTCCACGCGTGGTAGGGGCAGACGAAAAGGCGCGTGTTGCCCGCCGCTTCGGTACAGACGCGCGAGCCGCGATGGCGGCAGATGTTGAGATAGGCGCGCACATTGCCCGTGCGGTCACGGGTGATGATCAGGGATTCTTGCGCATAGTCGAAAAGGAAATAATCACCCGCATCGGGGATCTGGCAGACATGCCCGACCCAGATCCAGCTTTGGTTCCAGTAGGCGGCAATGTCGTGTTCATAGATATCCGCGCGCGTGTAGAACGGTCGGGGCAGCGCAAAGCCTGTGGAGCAGTCGTTGAGCAGAGCGGGCAGATCGGTGGGTAATGTAACGGACATGGGCGAGGTCCTCGGATGCAAACGGTGCTGGTGGGATGGCTCTGCACCACCAGACCAGACGACCCGCCGCCGAGGCAAGACAGGGGAAAATCACGCGCGCCGCTCTGTGGCCGCGCCGCCTCAGCTGTAGTGCTATCCTGCTTTCCGGCGACCCGCCTGTGATGTGGCGGGACTCCGGGATCAGACGCAGATCGATCTAGTCGACCATCATCTCCTTGATCGCGGTAAGGGTCACGTCCGGGTAATCGCGCTCGATCCGGTCGATATCCCATTGCAGGCGCGTCAGGTATACAACGTCGCCGTCATTGTCATGCGCGATATGCTGCTTGTTGGCCGCGATGAATTTTTCCAGTGCCGTTTTCGACCCCTGTGCCCAGCGGGCCGATTTGAACTGAGTGGGTTCGAAACGAACCGGCAGGCCGTATTCCAGCTCGATCCGGCTGGCCAGAACCTCGAATTGCAACTGTCCCACGACGCCGACGATGAAACCCGAGCCGAAGACCGGCTTGAAGACCTTGGCGGCGCCTTCCTCGGCAAACTGCATCAGAGCCTTCTCCAGATGCTTGGATTTGAGCGGGTCGCCCGCGCGCGCGGTCTGCAACAATTCGGGGGCAAAGCTCGGGATGCCGGTCACGCGCAGGGCTTCGCCCTCGGTCAGGGTATCGCCGATGCGCAGCTGGCCATGATTCGGGACGCCGATGATGTCGCCGGCCCAGGCCTCGTCGGCCAACTCGCGGTCGGAGGCGAGAAATAGCACAGGATTGGAGATGGTCATCGGCTTCTTGGTCCGCACATGGGTCAGTTTCATGCCGCGTTTGAAATGCCCCGAGGCCAGACGCAGGAACGCCACGCGATCGCGGTGCTTGGGGTCCATGTTGGCCTGCACCTTGAACACGAAACCGGTGACGTTGGTTTCTTCCGGGGCGATCTGGCGGGGCTGGGCCGATTGTATCTGTGGCTCGGGTCCGTAGACGGCAATTCCATCCATCAACTCTTTGACGCCGAAGGAATTTATCGCAGAGCCAAACCAAATCGGGGTCATATGCCCTTCGAGCACCGCTTGCGGGTCGAGCGTGGGCAGCAATTCGCGCGCCATCTCGACCTCTTCGCGCAGCTTTGTGACCAGCGCGGCAGGCAGGTTTTCATCGAGCGCCGGATCGTCCAACCCGTTGATCTCGATGCTTTCTGCCACCTTGTTGCGGTCGGCCCGGTCCATCAGTTCCAGCCGGTCGCGCAGCATGTCGTAACAGCCGACAAAATCGCGGCCGACACCGATAGGCCAACTGGCCGGGGTCACGTCGATGGCCAGATTTTCCTGTATCTCGTCGATGATCTCGAACGTATCGCGGCTTTCGCGGTCCATCTTGTTACAGAAGGTCAGGATCGGCAGATCGCGCAGGCGGCACACCTCAAAGAGTTTCTGAGTCTGGCTCTCGACCCCTTTTGCACCGTCGATCACCATCACCGCCGCATCCACTGCCGTCAGGGTGCGGTAGGTATCTTCGGAGAAATCCGAGTGGCCGGGCGTGTCGACGAGATTGAAGCGAAATTTCTTGAAATCGAACGACATTGCAGAGGCCGAGACCGAAATCCCCCGGTCTTTTTCCATCTGCATGAAGTCGCTGCGCGTGCGCCGGGCCTCGCCCTTGGCGCGGACCTGGCCGGCCATCTGGATGGCGCCGCCGAACAGCAGGAATTTCTCGGTCAGCGTCGTCTTGCCGGCATCAGGGTGACTGATGATCGCAAAAGTACGGCGGCGCGCAATTTCGAGCGGCAGATCGGGGCGGTTTGGGGCGATGTCCAACATGCGCCGCGTATACGGCGCGGGCGCCGGGCGCGCAATACGCGCCGCACCCTGATACAGAATGGAGATGCCAGGCGATGGAACCGGAAATGCGCTGCGGGATTTGACGGTTCGGACGATCAGGTCGAAGGACTGTCCGGGGATAGCGGACCTTAGCGTGTCGAGGCCCGCCGCAACATGGCGGCGGCATCTGGATGGTCCAGAAGCGCCTTGCTGACTTCGAAGTCGAGATGAACGCGCTCTGAATGCCCCGGCAGCACCTGTGCGAGTTTCTCGTTTAGTTCCGGTGGCAGGGCGGGGCGTGTGCGGGTGTCGACCAGCAGCGTCTCGGCCGCGATCCCTTCGGCATAGATGATTTGGTGGCTATCAAACAGCAATTGAAAATAATCGACGAACCCGCCATCAGCCTGAACAATGGTATCGCCGTTCACCAGGTGCCGCGCCCGCACCAGCAATTCGTGGCGACCGGCCCCCAGCGCATCCGAGCGCTGGTAGATGAAAAGCCTGTGATCGGGACTGACATTGAGATCATTGGTATTGTGCAGCGCACCCGCGCGGATGCGGATCGGTGCAAAGGCGCCCACCGCCCGCACAGTCGAACTGCCGATCCAGCGCACCTCTTGGGGGCCGTCATCGCGGGTCAGCACCATGTCGCCAACCTTCAGCTCTTCGATCGGTCGCTGTGCGCCGGAGGCCAGCGTGATATTCGTGCCGCGCGAGAATGAGACACAGGCCAATTCGGCGAATTTCGCCGCAGCCCCTTCGATGTCGATCCCGACCAGCGTGTAATCCGTGCGCGGCACCATCGGGGCCAGCGGAATGGCAAAGATCTCCTCGACATCGCCCGCGTCGTCCACTTCGACGAGAATCAGGATCTCGGTGGTGGCGCCTGTCGCGCTCATCATCGTCACACAGCAATCTATGTGCAGCACGTCCCCTGGCCGGCCAAGCTGCGTGCCTTGTGCGACGGTCAGCGCGCCCGCGCCATCGGTGCTGAAAGAGAGCCGTTGCAGCGCGACGTCAAGGCCCAGTTCATAGGTGTCGTCCAGGTCAAGCTCGGCTGCGAAAGACAGGGAGTCGCCCAGATTGGCGCCATTCACCACGCTGATTGCATCGGCGGGGTAGACCGGGATGGATTGGACAAGGGCTTGGATCATCTGCACAACTCGTTTTACATCTTTTGGTCCGGCAGGCTGTGCCGTAAGCTGAAGTTAAAGCGAAATTGTGGCAAAGAGAGGCCGATCCGCGGCGGATTTCAGGACATTCTGGCCCGTTGGCGCGTTGACGTCACGGGGAAAAATCGCCGGGCGGCAGGCAGAATCAATACATGAGAATGAAGGAGAGCAAGTGATGGATATGGGGCTGACGGGAAAACGGGCGCTGGTATGTGCGTCGTCCAAGGGTCTGGGGCTGGGCTGTGCGCGGGCGCTGGCGGGCGAGGGCGTCAATCTGGTGATGAACGCACGCGGCGCCGAGGCGCTGGCGCAGGCGGCAAGCGCGATTCGCGATGAGTTTGGCGTCGAGGTCACTGAAGTGGTCGCTGACATCACCACCGCCGAAGGTCAGGCGCGCGTGCTGGAAGCCGCTGGCGATGTGGATATTCTGGTGAACAATGCGGGCGGGCCACCCCCCGGCATGTGGCATGACTGGAACCGTGACGATTTCATCAAGGCTCTTGATGCCAACATGCTGACGCCGATTGCTTTGATGAAGGCGTTGCTGCCGGGCATGATCGACCGTGGCTGGGGCCGGGTGGTCAACATCACCTCGCAATCTGTCAAATCGCCGATCCCCGTGCTGGGGCTCAGCAATTCCGCGCGGGCTGGCCTGACCGGCTATGTTGCCGGCACGTCGCGTCAGGTGGCGGGCAAGGGTGTGATCATCAACAACCTGTTGCCGGGCATTCACGACACCGACCGGGCCACCTCGCTGGATCAGGCGGTTGTGGACGCGCAGGGTGGCACCTTCGAGGAGGTCCGCGCCCAGCGTTGCGCGTCGATCCCCGCAGGGCGTTACGGCACGCCCGAGGAATTCGGCGCCGCCTGTGCATTCCTGTGCTCGAAACATGCGGGGTTCATCGTCGGGCAGAACCTGTTGCTGGATGGTGGTGCGGTCAACACGACACTCTGACAGGCCGGGAAAACCGTTCACAAACGCGTTTGTGATCTGATCGGGCATAGTCCGAAGCGCGCTGTCGGGCTACCCATTGGCAAAAAACAGCCAAAGGGGAGCCCGCCTCATGCAGGCCATCGCCATTATAGCCGCATTCGGTCTCGTCGTCGCCGCCAGCATCGTCGTGGCCCCGCGCCGGGCCACGGTCGAAGGGTTCTTTGGCGGGGTTGGCGCGCGCGGACATGCGCCGAGTCTTTGGGTTCTGGTGCTGAGCCAGGTGACAACATGGATCTTTGCCCGGTCGCTGATGAACTCTGCGATCCTGGGCTATTTCTACGGGATCTGGGGCACGTTGGCCTATGCCGCCTATTACGGATCATTTCTGACCGGCGGGTTTATCGTGGCGCGGTTGCGGGCGCAGGGCGCACATTCGGTGCAGGACTGGCTTGGCGCGCGGTTCGGTACGGTGGGGCAGGCGTGCTACAATCTGGTGGTGGCGCTGCGCCTGCTGTCCGAAGTCTTTGCCAATCTGCTGGTGGTAGGGCTGATCTTTGCCGCGGCGCTGCCGCAGATCGACGTTGCGCGCGAAGCGTCAATCGCGGTCGTGGCCATGCTCGGCCTTGGCTATAGTGCATGGGGCGGGCTGAGCGCGGCATTGCGCACCGATGTGATGCAGATGCTGGTTTTTCTCGGTGTCTTTGCCGCCGCCTTTGTGGCGCTGGTCGTCAGTCCGGGGTTCTCCATGATTGAGGTGTTGACCGCGCCGGGGACATCCGGCGCGTGGAATGGTCAGGTGCTGCTGCTGGTGGCCCTGTTGCAGGTGTTTTCCTATCCCGCGCATGATCCGGTGATGATGGATCGCGGGTTTCTGGCCGATCCGGCCACCACGCGCAGATCGTTCCTGCATGCATTCTGGATATCGTCCCTGTGCATCATTGCCTTTGGCATGTTCGGCATTCAGGCCGGTCTTGTCGGTGCCTCCTATGAGGGGCAGCTATTGACCACTTGGGCCACGATGTTCCCGCCCTGGCTTTACGTCGCGTTGCTGGTGTCGCTGCTGATCTCGGCGCTCAGCACGCTTGATTCCGCACTGGCCAGCGCCGCGCGACTGGTGGTTGAGGAACTGCACCTGGCGCCGCGCACGTTGACGGCGGGGCGCATGGCGATGTTCGCTTTCATGGCGGTTGGTGCCGGGCTGACGCTTTGGGGAAACCAGACGCTCTTTGACGCGGTTGCGGTCAGCGGCACGGCAAGCATGTTCCTCAGTCCGGTACTGTTGGCAGGGCTGGTAATGCGACGCGACATTGCGCTCTGGTCATACCTCGTGGCGTTCGGGGCCGCGATCATCGGGGCGGCTATCTATTTCGCGCGGGATGCGGCCTGGGCTGTGACGCTGTTGCCGCAAGGGCACAAGTACGAACAGCTTCTGGTGATCTGTATCGCCGTGCTGCTGGCTGGCGGTATTGCGGTCTGGGCGGGATCGTCGCGCCGGGTGTGACGTGCCGCCATGTCTTGCGTGTGGCGCGAAGGGTTGCTATCTGCCGGTTGATAATTCCGATTGTTTTCATCGGACAAGCCGAAAGGACGGCCCGTGGCAGAACGGCCCTCGCGACTGGAAATCAAGAACCTTACACGCAGCTATGACGGGCGCGTGGTGGTCGATGACGTATCCCTCGCAGTCGGCCCGGGACAGGTGACCTGCCTGCTTGGGCCTTCGGGCTGCGGCAAGTCCACGACATTGCGGATGATCGCCGGCGTCGAGATGCAGGATTCGGGCGAAATCTGGGTCGATGGCACGTTGATTTGCGACACGCACACCCGTGTGCCACCGGAACGGCGCAATATCGGGCTGATGTTTCAGGATTTCGCGCTCTTTCCGCATCTTTCCGTCTTCGAGAATGTGGGCTTCGGGCTCAGCGGGGACCGGGACGCCCGTGCGACCCGAATCCGCGAGATGCTGGATCGCGTCGGGCTGGCGCGGTTCGAGTCGGCCTTTCCGCACGAGCTGTCGGGGGGCGAACAGCAGCGCGTGGCGCTGGCCCGCGCGCTTGCCCCGCGCCCGCGCATCATGCTGATGGACGAGCCGTTTTCGGGCCTCGATAACCGGCTGCGCGACGGTATCCGAGACGAGACGCTGGAGATCCTGCGCGAAGAGGACGCCGCCGTTCTGCTGGTCACGCACGAACCGGTCGAGGCGATGCGCATGGCTGACGAGATCGCGTTGATGCGGGGAGGGCGGATCGTCCAGCAGGGTGCGCCCTACAACATCTACAATTCCCCGGTAGATCGAGATGCGGTGTCATTCTTCAGCGATATCAATGTGATCAGGGGAACTGTTCAAGGGGCGTTGACCGATACGCCCTTTGGTCAATTCCTGGCCCCCGGCGTGCCGGATGGGCAGGAGGTCGATATCGTCATCCGCCCTCAGCACATCAAGATCGACTTTGACCGGCACGGGCGCGGGCCGAATCCGACACCCGGCGACGGGACGCCGGCCTTGGGCGTCGTGCGGCGCGCACGGTTCATGGGCTCCGAAAGCCTTGTGGAATTCACGATGGCGCATGATGGATCGACCCTGCGCGCCACCGTCCCCAACGTTTTCCTGCCCAACGAAGGTCAGAACCTGTGGCTGATGATCCGGCGCGACCGGTGTTTCGTGTTTCCCGCCCGCAAGGGGGCGAGCCTCGCGTGATCGGGACGTTGACCGGGACGCTGATCGGGCGCTTGGCCAAAAATGCCGCGCTGCCGCGCTTTCGTTCTTTTAACCTGCGCCCAGAGGGATTAGATAATACTGACGAAATTCCCGGGGCACATTCGATCCACCCCCGAGACAGGGAGAATACTCATGCTGAACAATATCGGCCTTCCGGGCATCCTGCTCATCGCCGTTGTGGTGCTGGTCCTTTTCGGACGCGGCAAGATCTCGTCGCTGATGGGCGAGGTGGGCAAGGGCATCACTTCGTTCAAGAAGGGCATCCATGAAGGCAACAAAGAGCTGGAAGATGCGGCGAACGATACCGATGAAGTCGCCAAGGACGTGACGCCCGAATCCAAAAAAGACAAGGCCTGAACGCAACATGTTCGACCTTGGCTGGACCGAGCTTATGGTGATCGGCATCGTGGCGTTGATCGTCGTGGGGCCGAAGGACCTGCCTGGCATGTTCCGAACTGTCGGACAGTTCGTGGGCAAGGCCAAGGGCATGGCGCGCGAGTTTTCCAAGGCAATGAACGATGCGGCGGATGAGTCCGGCGTCAAGGATGTCACCGACACGTTGCGCAAGGCGACAAGCCCGGTCAAAACGGCCATGTCCGAAGTCCGCAAGACTACCGAGAGCTTTACCCAAGCCACTCAGGACGCGGGCAAGCCCAAGTTGAGCCCCGAGCGGCAAGAAGTGGCGGACAAGGTCAGCCAGAAAGCCGCCGAGAAAGCCACCGAACGCAAGGCGAAAGAAACGGCTGAGGCCGCTGCTGCAGCGGCCAAACCAGCCAAGAAGGCAAACGCCAAATCCGCGGCGGCGAAAACGCCCGCCGCCAAGACATCCACGACGAAAAAAGCCGCGCCCGCCAAGAAGCCGACAGCCAAGAAACCGGCAGCCAAGAGTGCTGCGGCCAAACCTTCCGCGGCCAAGCCCGCGGCAAAGAAAACCACCGCCCCGAAGGCCGCGGCCAAGCCAGCCAGGAAAAAGGCGGCTGAGGACAAGGCATGAGCAATACCGACGAGATCGAAGACAGCAGCGCGCCATTGATCGAGCATCTGGCAGAGCTGCGCACGCGCCTGATCCGGTCAGTGATCGCGTTTATCATCGGCATGGTCATCTGCTTTTCCGTGGCCACGCCGATCTTCAATTTCCTGACTGCACCGCTGTGTTCGGTGCTGGCGGACCGAGGGCAGGACTGCAACCTGATCTTCATCTCGCCGCAAGAGGGCTTTTTCGTTGCCATCAAGGTGTCGCTGCTGGGGGGCTTCATGTTGGGCTTTCCCTATATCGCCAACCAGATGTGGCGGTTCGTGGCGCCCGGGCTCTACAAGACGGAAAAGGGCGCGTTTCTGCCATTCCTGATCGCATCGCCATTCATGTTCATCCTCGGGGCGGCCTTTGCCTTTTACGTGGTGACACCGCTGGCCTATGATTTCTTCCTCGGGTTCCAGCAATTCGGGACCGGTGGCGAGGCGATCGAGGGCGCGCAAGGCCCAGCACCGCTCAGCGTCGTCTTTCAGGGCTCCGCGCAGGAGTATCTGAACCTCACGATCAAGTTCATCGTGGCTTTCGGCCTGTGCTTCCAGTTGCCCGTGCTGCTGACCCTGATGGGCAAGGCCGGGCTGGTCGGTGCCGAAGGTCTGAAAGCGGTGCGCAAATATGCGGTGGTCGGCATCCTGGTATTGGCCGCTCTGGTCACGCCGCCGGATGTGATTACCCAGGTGATCCTGTTTGTCGTGGTCTACGGGCTTTACGAGATCTCCATTTTCCTGGTGCGCCGGGTCGAGCAGAAGCGCGAAGCGAAGCTGCGCGCCGAGGGCCTGTGGTTTGAGGATGACGATGAGACCGACATGCCCGACGACGAAATCCACCCCGAGGACGAACCGCAAGGGACGGATGAGGAGCCGCGCAAATGAGCGACCCGCTGGAACGGATCGCGGCTGCACTGGAACGTGTCAGCCCACCACCTTTCGATGCCCCCGATTTCACCAAGGCCGATGCGTTTGTCTGGCAGGTTGCGCCTGACCGGCTGCAGCCGGTACCGAAGGTCTCGCGCGTGGATATGAGCCTGCTTCTGGGGGTGGACCGTTCGCGCGACACGTTGCTTGAAAACACCCGCCATTTCGCCCGTGGGCTGCCTGCCAACAATGCGCTTCTCTGGGGGGCGCGTGGTATGGGGAAATCGAGCCTCGTCAAGGCGGTACATGCCGCAGTCGTGGCCGAGGGCTTGCCGCTCAAGATCGTCGAGTTGCAACGTGAGGATCTGACCAGCGTTACCCGCCTGCTGGCGCTCCTGCGCTCCAGTGACATGCGCTTTGTTCTATTTTGCGATGACCTCAGTTTCAGCCATGATGACCAGCATTACAAATCGCTCAAGGCCGTGCTGGATGGTGGCATAGAAGGGCGGCCTGAGAACGTGGTGTTTTATGCCACGTCGAACCGGCGCCATCTGATGCCGCGTGACATGATCGAAAACGAACGCGCCAGTGCGATCAGCCCCAGCGAGGCGACCGAAGAGAAGGTTTCGCTCAGCGACCGGTTCGGCCTCTGGCTGGGCTTCCATCCCTGCGGGCAGGATGAATACCTGGCGATGATCAGGGGCTACTGTGACGCCTACGGGATCGAGATCGACGATGAGACGCTGCGCGCCGAAGCGATCGAGTGGCAAGCGACGCGCGGCTCGCGCTCGGGCCGGGTGGCCTGGCAATACGTGACGGACTTGGCAGGGCGGCGTGGTGTGGCGATACCCGCCTGACGTCGTGCCGGGTAAGCGGGCCGGGCGATTGAGTATTTTTGGCAAAATGAAGGACTAGGCGGGTGGCTTTGGCGACCCGTGATGCGCCCTCGAAAAGGGACGGGCGCGCGAGTTGTCTGCGGCTGGCTCCTAAATCCCCGGTGATAACCTGCCGCTGACGGGTGGGTTGTCACCGGGGATCTGACCAGTCATTCGGTGAGATAGGGGACCGGATCTAGGCTCTCGAACCCTTCGCGTACTTCGAAATGCATCGCTGCGGGGCCGGAGCTGCGGACCTTGGCCAGCGTGTCGCCGCGGCTGACCTTGTCACCTTTTTCGACCACGAGATTATCGACGTTGGAATAGACCGTCATCAGGTTGTTCGCGTGTCGCACAACAATGATCGGTGTGCCGGCCGTGTCTTGGGTGATTGCAGCCACAGTGCCCTTGTCGGCCGCCTTGACGGGCGTGCCGGGGGCTGCGGCGATATCAATGCCGTCGTTCTTTCCCTTGGCATAGGCGCGCACAATGTCGCCGCGCACCGGGTAGCCCATGCGTGCCTTGCTCTTCTTTGTCACGGTCTTGCTGAGATCGGGCGCGTCGCCGGGCTTGACCTTGGGCGTCGAGATGTCGGTGACCGGAACCGTATCGTCCTCTGGCAGCGGCTTCACGGCGCTTGGCGGTTCGGGGGTGGGCGATCCCACTCCCGGCGGTTCGGTCTGAGGGATGTCTGTCGCATCAAAGGGTTTGCCGACCTCGCCCGGCAGCGCGACGGGGATCATCAGGTACTGGCCTTCACGCACGCCGAAATCAGCGCCCAGCCCATTCCAGTCGGCGAGGCTGCGGATCGACACATTGTAGAGCCGTGCTATGGTATAGGCTGTTTCGCCGCGCGCGACCTTGTGGCGTACAGGCTCGGTGCCGGTCTGCGTCGCGGGGGACAGCGCGCTGGTTTCGATCTGGTTCTTGTCCGCCTTGTCGATCGCGCCGCCGGCGATGGTTGCGATGTCCACGCCATCGGGGCGGATCGGGCCGCCTGTCGGCTCTGCGACGCGGCCGGGCAGGGCGATCACCTCGCCCCGGCGCAACCTGTCGTCGGGGCCGATACCGTTGAACCGCCCCAGTTCGGCCGCGTCAACGCCGATCCGGGCGGCAAGGCTGGCCAGGGTGTCGCCGCGTCGCGCGATCGCGACCTGGTAGCCGGGATACGAGATGATGCCGCGGCTGTCCGGATCGGGCCGGGCCGCGGTGGCCTTGCGGGCCGCTTCGGCGGTATCCAGCCCATGGCCGATCCCGCCGCGCATGTCAAAGTCGAGTGGCGCGCTGCAACCGCCCAGAACCAGCACCGCAGCGCCGGCCAAGAAAATGGCGGGGCGTTTGGAAAAACTCATCTCGATCACGTCCTCATCATTTGCCCCTTGTGCGCCGGGGCTTTGCCTTATTCAACCAACTATGCCGTGTCCCGGCCCAAACCTTCGACCAGTGGCACAAACCGCACCGGCCGCAACTCGTCATAGTCAAAGCCTTCCTCGTTGCGCGTCACGCGGATCAGGCTTTGCACGGCGTCGGACTGTCCGACCGGCACCACCATGATACCCCCGATTTTAAGTTGCGCCAAGAGCGGTCCCGGCGGGTCTTCGGCGGCAGCGGTTACGATGATGCGGTCAAAGGGGGCCTGATCGGGCAATCCGAAGCTACCATCGGCGGTGAGCGCCGTGATATTGGTCAGGTCCATCATGCGGAAAATCTCGGTCGCCTCAAGGACCAGGCGCTTGTGACGGTCCACTGTGTAGACGCGCCGGGTCAGCTGGCTGAGGATCGCCGCCTGGTAGCCGCTGCCGGTGCCGACCTCCAGTACCTTGTCGCGCGCCGAGAGTTTCAGGGCCTGGGTCATCAACCCGACGACAGACGGCTGGCTGATTGTCTGACCGCAGGCGATGGGCAGCGGCATGTCCTCGTAGGCACGGCCCGAGAAATAGCCGCGGATGAAAGGGCCGCGGTCGATCTTTTCCATCGCGTTCAGCACGCGTGCGTCTGTCACCCCCTTGGAGCGGAGTGCGAAGAGGAATTGCATTTTGCGTTCCGCTATCTGATCAGGCTGGTCATTCAATGGCTTTCAGCGACTCCAGAATGTCATGCGCGGTTAAATCGGCCCGCATCGGTGTGACCGAGATGTACCCCTTGAGATTCATGTCAGCGTCGGATCCGTCGGCCGTCTGCTGGTTTTGCGGCGCACCGGTGACCCACAGGAACTGGCGTCCCGACGGCGAGCTTTGCGGCTTGACGCCGAAGCCCATATCCCGGCGGACACCCTGGCGAGTGGCGCGCAGTCCCTTGACCGCACTGGCGGCCACGGGCGGGAAATTCACGTTGTAGAAGATGCCGTAGTCTTCGCGTTCCCACACGCCTTTGTCGAGCAGGCGTTGGACCGTATCAAGCCCGTGCTGGCGCGCGGCGTCGAACTGATCGTCCAGATCGCGATTGTCGGGGCCGTAATACTGGCTGAGTGCGATGGCGGGCACGCCTTGCAGCGCGGCTTCCATCGCGGCGCCGACAGTGCCGGAGTAGACGGCGTTCTCGGCCGAATTGTTGCCACGGTTGACGCCCGACAGAACCAGATCCGGCAGCGCACCTTTCATGATGTCGTGGATTGCTGCCAGCACGCAGTCGGCGGGACTGCCCTGCACCGCATAGCGGCGCGTGCTCATCTGGCTGACCATCATCGGTTGGGTGTAGGAAATGCAATGTCCGACGCCCGATTGCTCGAATGCGGGCGCGACGGTCCAGACCTCGCCCCCCGGTCCGGCGAGCTTTTCGGCGATTTCCTGGGTTACCTCCAGGCCGGGTGCGTTGATTCCGTCGTCATTGGTGATGAGAATGCGCAATTTTCCGCTCCTGCCCCGCGTTTGGTCTTGTGTAGCGGGCAGGGGGCAGTCCGGCAAGCGGGCGCGGCACTCATTTGTTGCTTTGGAAGCCCTGCCAGGGCGCATCCGGTTGCGGGGTCGCGATATTGCCCTATTGCAGTAGCCCCAGCAGCCGGCGCGCCTCGTTGCGCGGATCGGCCAGATCATCGCGGGGCTCGCCGGGGTGGAAGCGGGCGCGGGTGGCCGTGGGCATCGGTTCCGGGCTGACGATATGCACGCGCGGGCCGGTCCGGTCGGTTTCGGCCTGCCAGGAGCGCGCCAGCGCGATCTGTGCCGCCTTGGTGGCGCCGTAGGCCGCGTGAAACTTCTCGCCTGCCTTGAAATCCTCGAAGAACATCGCCTGACCCGTCGTGCCCAGCAGCGGTGCGATGAACGGGATCAACTGCCCGGTGGCGGTGACGTTGCAGGCCACGGATTTGTCCCAGTCGCGGGCATCCAGATGCGCCGCCAGCGTGAGCGGAGCCGCATGGATCGCGGTATGCGCCCAGAGCGCGACACCGCCCCAGCGATCATGGATCGAGCGACAAAGCTGGCGCATCGCATCGGGGTTGGTGATGTCCATCGGGGCCAGCGTGGCGCTGTGCCCGGCAGCCTGAATGCGGTCATCCAGCTCTTCCAGCGCGCCGGTGGTGCGGGCCACGGCAACGATGTGGTAATGCGGGGCCAGTTCTTCGGCCAGCGCGGCGCCGAGGCCGCGCGAGGCGCCGGTGATCAGGGCAACGGGTGTGGTGCTGTCATTGGTCATGCGAGGGGCTTTTCATTCCTTGCTCTGCAAATCAAGAGGCAAAGCGCCTTCGCTGGGCGAGCAGGGCGGGATTGAAACCTCGCCTCCGCCCGAGGCGGAGTGTTACCCGCCCGGGATGACCATCCGCTCGGTCTGCCCGTTATGCATCAGAATGATCTGCCCCTGCTCGATCGCGGCCACGGTTTGTCGGCCGATGCGGTCGCCTGGTTTGACCTGCGTGATCTCGCCGCGGCTGGATTTCACCAGGGCATAGGCGCGGTTCTTGGCGTTGATGGTCCCGATCAGAACGGTTCCCGATGGTATTTCGGCCTCTTGGGTCGCGGCCGTTCCGACCACTTGAGAGGGTGTTGAGGTATCGCTGAAATCTGTCACGTGATCCCCTTTCAAGGCGTGTTTCAGCGCGATTTAGCCCTGTGCAAGGTCGGGCGAAAGGGGAGGTGTCGGGCGTCGGCGGGAAAATGCCGCGTCGCAGCATCGGCGGCGGCAAAGCGCCGCCGATAGCCTGCGTATCCAAGTATCGGAATGAGCGGCCTACTCGGCCGCCTTCAATACAAACCCCTGTTCGACCTGATCCGATGGAATCACCGGGTATTCACCGGAAAAACAGGCGTCGCAATATTGCGGGCAGGCGGAGTTGCGGCCCGATTCCTCACCGACGGCACGGTAAAGCCCGTCAAGCGAGATGAACCGAAGGCTGTCAACGTTCAGATGCTCGCGCATTTCCTCTTCGGACATGGTCGCGGCCAGCAGTTTTTCGCGCTTTGGTGTGTCCACGCCATAAAAGCAGGGCCAAGCGGTGGGCGGAGAGGCGATTCGGAAATGCACCTCCTTTGCGCCCGCATCAAGGATCATTTCCTTGATCTTGCGGCTGGTGGTGCCGCGCACCACGCTGTCATCGACCAGGATCACGCGCTTGTCCTTGATCAGCGCGCGGTTCACGTTCAGCTTCAGCCGGACGCCCATGTTGCGGATCTGCTCGGTCGGCTCGATGAAGGTCCGGCCCATGTACTGATTGCGGATGATGCCCATCGCGTAGGGAATACCGCTTTCGTGGCTGAAACCGATGGCTGCAGGCGTGCCGCTGTCGGGCACCGGGCAGACGATATCCGCATCTACCGGAGCCTCGCGCGCCAGTTCGATCCCGATCTGGCGGCGTGTCTCGTAGACGCTGCGCTGGCCGATGATCGAATCGGGGCGGCTGAAATAGACATGCTCGAAGATGCACGAGCGCGGCTTTTGCGGGCGGAAGGGAAAGTGGCTCTCGACGCCGTTTCCGTTGATCACGACCATCTCTCCCGGCGCCACTTCGCGCACGTATTTCGCGCCGATGATGTCCAGAGCACAGGTTTCCGAACTGAGCACCCAGCCATCGGCCACCTGGCCCAGCACCAGCGGGCGCACGCCCAACGGATCACGAACACCGATCAGCTTGGTCCGGGTCATCGCCACAATCGAGAACGCGCCTTCGACTCGGCGCAGTGCATCCTCCATCCGCTCAGGGATGGTACGTTGCAGCGAGCGGGCCATCAGGTGAATGATGCATTCGGTATCTGAGCTGGACTGGAAAATGCTGCCACGTTCGATCAGCTCTTTGCGCAAGGCGTCGGCGTTGGTGATATTGCCGTTATGCGCTATCGCCGCGCCACCCATCGCGAATTCGCCGAAAAACGGCTGTACGTCGCGAATCTGGGGGGCTTTGCCGCCAGAGGTGGAATAACGCACATGGCCGATGGCCAACGGGCCGGGCAGCGTCTCCATCAGGCTTTGCTTGGTGAAATTATCGCGGACATAGCCGAATCGGCGGGCGCTGTTGAAGCCCTGTTCGGGATCGTGGCAGACGATCCCGCCTGCCTCTTGTCCGCGATGCTGCAGCGCATGCAGGCCGAGGGCAACGAAATTGGCGGCATCCGTCACGCCGATAACGCCGTATACGCCGCACTCTTCTTTCAACTTATCCTCGTCGGCGACATCGCGCAGGTACGAGGTATCGAACGGGTGGGCAGGGGGCATGTGTTTGGACAAGGCAGGGCAGCTCCAAATCCGATTGTCTTTGATGTCACCCTAATAGGGGGTGCGGCAGCCGATGTCACGGGCCGATCCGCAGGGAATGTCCGATGAGGTACAGCGGTTGCAGAATTCGGTGCCGCAAAGTGTGGCTCAGAGCCGTGAGAGAATCACGCCGCCGACAACAAGTGCCGCTGCCAGCAGCCGAGTCGGTGACAGCGCTTGTGCGGGCAGGCCGAAGGCGCCGAAATGATCCAGCAGCAATGCGGCGACCAATTGACCCAGAATCAACACCGCGGTGGTGGTCAGAACGCCCAGTACCGGCACGCTCCAGATGGTGGAGAAAACAAAAAGCGCCCCCATCGACCCGCCGATCAGCAACCACAACGGCACTGAGCCCAGTCGTGTCAGGTTGCTGCCGTGACCGATGAGCAGGGTGAGCGCGAGCAGTACGGCAAAGCCGACCCCGAACGAGACCGCCGCCGCGGCCATCGTGCTGCCGAGGCCGCGCCCGAGCATCGCATTGATTGGCCCCTGCACCGCAATTGCCACACCCGAGGCCGCCATCAGCAACAGCGCGATCAGGGTTGAACTGGACATCGCTTATTCAGGCGCGTCGCAAGCACCGACCAGTGCTTCGTATTGTGCGGTGATCCAGCCAAGTGCCTGTTCGGGGTTGCCGTCTTCGATCCGCCCCGTGAGGTGGGCAAAGACCCGCGCCGATCGGCTGTCGTCGATCATCTGGATGCTCTGACTGGTGATGACTGTCTCGTAGACGAAATAGGCAATCGCCACCAACAGGATGCCGCGCGCCACGCCAAAGAGGAACCCGATCCCCTGATCGAGCCCGCCGAGCGCCGAGCGTTGCACCAGCGACGAAAAGAGCGGCGTGATCAGCGATGCGACGATCAACGCGACGGCAAAGACCAGCGCGAAGGCGCCGATCATACTCAACTCGCAACTGTCGGCGATGAATTCGCCAACGACGGGGATCTCCTTGACCAGCGGTTCGACCTGCGGGGCAAAGATGAAAGCGACGATGCCCGCCACGATCCAGCCGGCGATTGCCAGTGCCTCGCGGACGAACCCGCGGCTATAGGCCAGCAGCGCCGAGAGCACGATAACCAGCGCTACGACGCCGTCGATGATGGTGAAGCCTTCCATATGCCTTGCCTCGTCCTGATGGGCGCTAGCCTGCGCCGAAAATGTCACCCACAAAAGCGGTCAGATCTTCCAACTTCGTCAAGGTCAGACCGGTCGCGCCGCCGGATTTGCCACCTTTGGGAACGATAGCGGCGTTGAAACCAAGTTTTTGGGCTTCTTTCAACCTGTTTTCGGTCTGCGGCGCGGGTCGAAGCGCCCCGGACAGGCTTATTTCTCCAAAAACCACCGTATCGGCGGGCAATGCGCTGTCTTCTCTTGCGCTGAGAAGCGCCGCCGCGACGGCCAGATCGGCGGCCGGCTCGCTGATCTTCATGCCACCCGCGACGTTGAGATAGACATCGAGCCCGGCAAAGGGGATGCCGCAACGCGATTCGAGCACCGCGAGGATCATCGCCAGACGCGCGCCATCCCATCCAACCACCGCGCGCCGCGGCTGGGAGTGTGGGCTGGGCGCCACCAGCGCCTGCAACTCGACCAGCACCGGGCGGGTGCCCTCGATCCCGGCAAAGACCGCCGAGCCGGGCGTGGGTTTGCCGCGTTCGCTGAGAAAGAGCGCGGATGGGTTGGTGACTTGTGCGAGGCCGCGCCCGGTCATCTCGAAAACGCCGATCTCGTCGGCGGGGCCGAAGCGGTTCTTGACCGCGCGCAGGATGCGGAACTGGTGGCCGCGCTCGCCCTCGAAATAGAGCACGGTATCGACCATGTGTTCGACCACGCGGGGGCCAGCGATCTGGCCGTCCTTGGTGACATGCCCGACCAGAACGACCGAGACACCCTTGCGCTTGGCAAAGCTGGTCAGCTCATGGGCGGCGGCGCGGACCTGGCTGACGCTGCCCGGCGCAGAGCCGATGGTATCGAGCCACATGGTCTGGATCGAGTCGATGATGACCAACTGCGGCTTTTCCGCCTCCATCGTGGTCAGGATATCGCGCAGATTGGTCTCGGCGGCCAGTTGTACGGGCGCGTCGCGCAGCCCCAGGCGTTCGGCCCTCATGCGCACCTGCGCGCTGGCCTCCTCACCGGAAACATATATTGTCTTCAATCCCTTGCGCGCAAATTCTGACGCAGCCTGAAGGAGCAGCGTCGATTTGCCGATG
This sequence comes from Roseovarius sp. ZX-A-9, assembly GCF_028369135.1. Taxonomy (GTDB): domain Bacteria; phylum Pseudomonadota; class Alphaproteobacteria; order Rhodobacterales; family Rhodobacteraceae; genus Roseovarius. Next base: position 166,486 of record NZ_JAPWHW010000004.1, on the reverse strand, counting down.
CCCGGATCGCCCCCCACCAGCAGCGCCGATGCCGGGACGAGGCCGCCGCCCAGCACGCGGTCCAGTTCTGCCATGCCGCTCATCGTGCGCGGCGGGGGTGCTTCGCGGGCCGACAGGTCGGTCAGCGTCATGCCCTTGCCGCGTTTGGCGCCCAGCGTGTTGGCCGCAGGCCCGGTGCTGAGGCCGGTATCCTCGACGATGGTGTTCCAGTCACCACAGGCATCGCAGCGCCCGGACCATTTGTTGTGGACCGCGCCGCAGGCGTTGCAGGTGAAGCTGGATGTCTTGGCCATGATTGGGTCATGCCCCAAGGGCCGGGTGGCGTCAAACGCCTTGTGGCCTGCGCTTCTCTGTCAGATGCCCGATAACTATCGACGCCAGGATGCAGCCGGTAAAGAGATAGAGGCCCCAGGCGGTCTCGACCGTGGCCATGCCGACACCCTTGACCACCACGATATAGAGCGCGATCAGGAAGACGTCTGCCATCGCCAATTTGCCGAGAATTTGCAGTGCGGGCAATGTCTTGCGCCGCATCAGGCCGAAGTGGATCAGCGCGAGACCAATGGTTTTCACGTAAGGTGCGAAGAGCGCAAAGAAGGTGACGAGCAAGGCCAGTGCCACATCCGTGGACCAGAGCGATTGCAGGCCGGAGAGGACGCTGATTTCCGAGAGACCGAAGAGCGGCAGGTTCAGCCCGGCGCGCAACATCGGCGCGGACCAGGCGACGGGAAAGAGGATCAGCAGGGCGAGGTTGGCGAAGCGGAGCATGGGCGTAGCCTTGGGCGGGTCAGGTTAACAGGAGCTAGGCGCGGCGTGCGGCGGGTGCAAGGATGCGTGTGGGCCCTTGGTTCAAGGTTGGGTTGTAAGGCTATGGAATTCAGTGGAAATGCCGGATCGGCATCACGGCGGTATTCCATCGGTATCGCGTCGGTGCCGTGACGGGGGACTCCACCAGCATGTGCGCAGTCTAGCGTACCGCCTCGATTGGTCCCTCGGCGCGGCCGTGGATGAACTGGTCAAGATAGGGATCGCCCGAGGCATCCATTTCCGCCACCGGGCCGGTCCATTGAATCACCCCGTCATGCAGCATCGCCACATTGTCGGCGATGGCGCGGACGCTTGTCATGTCATGGGTGATGGTCATCGCGGTTGCGCCCATCTCGACCACGATTTCGCGGATCAGATCGTTGATCACGCCGGACATGATCGGATCAAGGCCGGTCGTCGGCTCGTCAAAGAAGATGATCTCGGGCTCTGCCGCGATTGCCCGCGCCAGTCCGACACGTTTTTGCATCCCGCCAGACAGCTCTGCCGGGAACAGATCGGCCACATCTGGTGTCAGCCCGACGCGGCGCAGCTTCTCGATGGCAATCTCGCGCGCCTCGGCCTTGGGGCGTTTCAGCGAGCCGCGCAGCAGGCGAAAGGCGACGTTTTGCCAGACGGGCAGCGAATCAAACAGAGCGCCGCCTTGAAAGAGCATTCCGAAACGGGCCAAGAATGCATCCCGCTCTGCGGTCAGCACGTTTTCACCGTCCAGCGTGATCGTGCCGCTATCCGGGCGTATCAACCCCAAGACCGATTTCAGCAGCACCGATTTGCCCGTGCCCGATCCACCGATGACAACCATCGACGTGCCGCCCTCGATCTTCAGGTTGACCCCGCGAAGAACCTTTTTGGGGCCGAACGCTTTATGGACGTCGCTGAGTTCAATCATATCGAGAACATGATGCTGGTGAGGATGAAGTTGGCGGCAAGGATCAGGACTGCGGCGGCCTCGACCGCGCCTTTGGTGGCCTTGCCCACGCCAGCGGCGCCGCGTGTCGTGTTCATACCGTAATAGCAGCCCATGACCGTGGCGATAAAGCCAAAGGCCGCGCCCTTGGTGAGGCTGGAGACGATATCGCGCGCCTCGATGAAATTCACCGTGTTGTGCAGATAGGTGGCTGAGTTGAAGCCCAGGCTCTTGATGCCCACGATGTAGCCGCCAAATACGCCGATGATATCGCCAAGACCCACCAGCAGCGGCACCATGACCAGCCCCGCAAGGACGCGCGGCACGGTGAGGTATTTCATCGGGTGCGTGGACAGCGTGACCAGCGCGTCGATCTGTTCGGTCACTTTCATCGTCGCGATTTCGGCCGCGATGGAGGAGGTCACGCGGGCGGCGATCATCAACCCCACCAGCACAGGGCCCAGCTCTCGCACCATGCCGATGGCGACGATCTGTGGCACCACTGCCTCGGCGTTGAAGCGCGCGCCGCCGGAATAGATCTGCAAGGCCAGTGCGCCGCCGGTGAAGAACGCGGTGAGGCCCACGACCGGCAGGCTGAAATAGCCGACGCTGAGCAGGGCGCTGCCGATTTCCTTTAGGTAGATCGGCGGGCGGGCCATGTGCCCGATGGTCTGGCCTGAATAGATCGAGATGCGCCCCAGCGCGGCCAGGGCGTTCAGGACCGCCCGACCGATAGATGCAAGCAGGGCGGCGATCCAGCTCATCCGCCCAGATACCTGCGGGTATAGCGCGCGCCCAGCGATGTCAGGATTTCGTAGCCGATGGTGCCGGCGGCATCGGCCAGCGTATCGACCGACTGATGCGGGCCCAGTAGCTGTACCGATTTCGGGTCGCGCCCGAGGTCGGTCACGTCAATGCCGATCAGGTCCATCGAGATGCGCCCGGTGACGGGCAGGGCCGTGTCCTCGGCATGGACAAAGGCACGCGGGCCCATCGCGCGCATGATTCCGTCGGCATATCCTGCGCTGATCGTGGCGATTCGGCTGCTTCGTTGGGCGGTCCAGCTGTTGCCATAGCCCACGGTTTCGCCCGGCGCGACATCGCGGCACTGGATCACCGGGATATCGAGCGTAACCACGGGCCGCGCGTCAACGAAGGGCAGGCCGCCATAAAGGCCGATGCCCGGGCGGGTCAGGTCGAAATGATAGGCGCTGTCGAGCAGGATCGCGCCGGTGTTGGCCAGGCTCAGCGGGCAGTCGCAGCCCTGGGTCATGTCGAGAAACTGATTGAGCTGGTGCGGGTTCATCGCGTGATCGGGCTCGTCGGCGCAGGCGAGGTGGCTGATGATCAGTTGCGGGTTCTGTGCCAGCGCGATTTCGCGCACGGCGCTCCATTCGGAGGGCTCCATCCCCAGTCGGTTCATCCCGGTATCAAGCTGCAGGCCAAAGCTGCGGCCCGGCAGGGCCTCGACATGGCGGATCATCTGGTCAAGCGAGTTGATCACCGGCACGAGTTCGAGATCGTTGATCATGTCCGCATCGCCGGGCATGTGCCCGGACAGGATGTAGATCGCGGGGCCGGGGCCGAGCGCTTCACGCAGGGCCGCACCCTCTTCGGCGACGGCGACAAAGAAGGTCCGCGCGCCGGCCCGAGCCAAGGCGCGCGCGACGCGGTCGGCACCGAGGCCGTAGGCGTCTGCCTTGACGGCGGCACCGGTCTCGCCCTCGGACAGGGCGTTCAGTGCGCGCCAGTTGGCAACGATTGCGTTCAGGTCGATGGTGAGAATGGGCGTGCTCATGTCTGGGGTTTTGACATGGCGGCCACAGAGGTCAAGTGCAAAGCGCCGCCCGTCCGGGACATAAGGCGCCGCGCCCAGCCACGGGCGCAGAAAATTCGCGAATTTTCTTTGATCCAAGATTTTTCTGCGAAAAATCTCTGGCGCGCAGGGGCGACCGTATCAGAATTCCTGATCGTCCGACTGCTGCCAGGGCTGCACAAGGTTTCCGAACCGGGTGAATTTGCCCTCGAAGCTCAGCTTGATGGTGCCAATGGGGCCGTGACGCTGTTTGCCGATGATCACCTCGGCCATGCCGTGCAGCCGTTCCATGCGTTCCTGCCACGCGGCCATCTCTTCCAGCCGGTCCTCGGAAGGTTGCTCGCGTTCGGCATAATATTCCTCTCGGAACACGAACATCACCACATCGGCGTCCTGTTCGATCGACCCTGATTCGCGAAGGTCGCTGAGCTGTGGCCGCTTGTCTTCGCGGCTCTCGACCTGACGGCTGAGCTGCGACAGGGCGATCACCGGGATGTCGAGCTCCTTGGCGATCGCCTTGAGGCCCATGGTGATCTCGGAGATCTCGTTCACCCGGTTGTCGCTCTTGCCGGTGCCGCGCACCAGTTGCAGATAGTCGATGATCAGCAGATCAAGCCCCTGCGTCCGTTTCAGGCGCCGGGCGCGCGCCGCAAGCTGACTGATGGGCAGGGCAGGCGTGTCGTCGATAAAGAGCGGGCAGGATTCCAGCTGTTTGGCGGCATCGACAAATTTGCGGAATTCGGCCTCGGTCATGTCACCCGAGCGGATCTGCTGGCTGGGGATCTCGGAGGCTTCCGACAGGATCCGCGCGGCGAGCTGCTCGGCGCTCATTTCCAGGCTGTAGAAGCCGACAACGCCACCTTCCACGGCCCCTTGGGTACCATCGGGTTTGGTGCCGCGGCGGTAGGCCTTGGCGACGTTGAAGGCGATGTTGGTGGCCAGCGAGGTCTTGCCCATCGAGGGCCGTCCGGCGAGGATCAGCAGGTCGGATTTGTGCAGACCGCCCAGCATCTTGTCCATGTCGGTGAGGCCCGCGGAAATGCCTGACAGGCCGCCATCGCGCTGATAGGCCGCGTTGGCGACATTGACGGCGTCGGTTACCGCCTTGAGAAAGCTCTGGAAGCCGGTCTGGGTCTGGCCCTGTTCGCTCAGCTTGTAGAGCTGTTGTTCGGCCTCGACGATCTGGTCTTTGGGCTCGCTGTCCACTTCCATCCGCGCGGCCTTGCCCGCGATATCGTGGCCAAGGGCGATCAGCTCGCGCCGGATCGCCAGATCATAGATCATCTGGGCATAGTCGCGCACCGCGAAGCTGCTGATCGCGGCACCGGCGAGATTGACCAGATAGGCCGGGCCGCCGAGTTCCTTCAGCCCTTCATCATCTTCCAGAAACGCCTTGAGGGTCACTGGCGAGGCGAGGTTGTTCTTGGCGATGCGGGCGGCAGCGGTTTCGAAGATTCGGGCATGGACGGGATCGTAGAAATGCTGCGCTCCGATGATGGCGGCCACACGATCATAGACGTCGTTGTTGGTCAGCAGCGCGCCCAGCAATTGCTGTTCGGCCTCGATCGAGTGGGGCATCGTATCGGCGTTCTGGATCTGCGCGCCGGTGGCATTGAAAGCGGTAATTTCGTTCATGTCGAGTCCCATTGGCTGGCGGGCTTTGTCATACTAGAGGCGCGCGCGATGAGGCAATGGACAGCTACCCTGCGGGCGCATGTATCTTTTTGTGGATAACCGATAGGCGGCCCGAACTGGCGTATCTTGCGTCATATTGGCCTGACGGGTCAAGATATAGTGTGTCGCAGCTCGGGCTTTGGCCCTGTTGCGGCAAAGATGGGACAGGACCGGGCAATTTGCCCGGGATGCTTGCAGGGTGGCGGAGGGGAGTTGCGAATCGCGCGGTTGCGACGGGGCCGGGGGCCGGGCTGACGCCCGGCCTATGCCCGGGCGTCCTGCCAGGCGCGCGGTGCTTTGAGGAAGGCCTCGACCTCGTGCAGGGTCTCTTCGTCGAAGGCGCCTTGCGCGCGGGCTTCGGCCAGCACGTCCCACCAAGTGCACAGATGGTGCAGCGTGACGCCGTGGTCGCCCAGCGTCTTCATCGTGCCCGAGAAGATCCCGTAGTAGAAGATCACCGCCGTATGGGCGCAGGTGGCCCCGGTCTCTCGGATCGCATCGACAAAGCTGATCTTGGAGCCGCCATCGGTGGTCAGGTCCTCGACCAGCAGCACGCGCTCGCCCTCGGTCATCACGCCCTCGATCCTGGCATTGCGGCCGTAGCCCTTGGGCTTTTTGCGCACATAGGTCATCGGCAGCGCCATGCGTTCGGCCACAAGTGCGGCAAAGGGGATGCCGGCCGTCTCGCCGCCGGCGATATTGTCGAACGCCTCGAAGCCCGCGTTGCGCATCACGGTGACGGTCAGGAAGTCCATCAAGGTGGCGCGGATGCGCGGAAAGCTGATCAGCTTGCGGCAATCGATATAGGTCGGACCCGGCAGGCCAGAGGCGTAGATATAGGGCTCTTTGGCGTTGAAATGCACGGCACCGATTTCGAGCAGCATGCGGGCGGTGAGGCGGGCGATTTCGTCCTGGGCGGGGTAGGTGGAGGGAATCATGTGTCGGTCCTTTGTTCGGGCAGCGCGCGGCCGGTCTTATGTCTTCCCTCTCGGCGGGGAAATTCGGAGCCGGAAGATGCTCAGGTCACGCGCCAGTGAAGGGGGTAGCCGGGATCGAAGACGGTGACGGGGCCATCTTCCGTGTCGATCTGCGCGGGGATGTCCGGCGTGCCGCGTTCCAGCGTGAGTTGCGTGTCGTTTGGCGGCAGGCCGTAAAAGGCGGGGCCGTTCAGCGATGTGAAAGCCTCCAGCCGGTCGAGCGCACCCTCATCCTCGAACACCTGCGCGAGGATCGGCATCGTGTTGGGGGCAGTGAAGCAGCCGGCGCAGCCGCAGGCCTGCAGCTTGGCCGGGTCGGTATGTGGTGCGCTGTCGGTGCCGAGGAAAAACCGGGCGTCGCCGGACGTGGCAGCGGCGCGCAGGGCGAGGCGGTGCTCTTCGCGTTTGGCCACGGGCAGGCAGTAGTAATGCGGTTTGATTCCACCGGCCAGGATATGGTTGCGGTTGATCACCAGATGATGCGTGGTGATGGTCGCGGCCAGCCCTGCCGGTACGCTGCGCACATAATCGGCGGCGCGCGCGGTGGTGATATGTTCCATCACCACCCGCAGGTCGGGCACACGGGTGCGCAAGGGCTCCAGCACGCGATCGATAAACACCGCCTCGCGGTCAAAAATATCGACCGCCGGGTCGGTGACCTCGCCATGCACGCAGAGCGGCAGGCCGATTTCGGCCATCCGTTCCAGCACGCCCCGCACGCGGGTGAAATCGGCGACTCCGCTGGCGGAATTGGTGGTGGCGCCTGCAGGGTAAAGCTTGACGGCGGTGATCAGCCCGCTGGCATGGGCGGCGGCGACATCGTCGGCGTCAGTTTCCTCGGTCAGGTAGAGGGTCATCAGCGGGGTGAAATCGCTGCCTTCGGGCCGGGCGGCCAGAATCCGCGCGCGGTAGGCAGTGGCATCGGCGGAAGTCACCACTGGCGGCACCAGATTGGGCATGATGATGGCGCGGGCGAAATGCGCGGCGGAATGGGGCAGGACGGCGCGTAGCATCGCGCCATCGCGCAGATGCAGGTGCCAGTCATCGGGGGTGCGGAGTGTCAGGCGCTGGATCATGGCCCGGCTTTACACAATCGCGGCACGCAGCACCAGAGCCGCGCGTGCAGTGCAGGCGTGTCAGTTCCCCGCCGCGGTTTCGGCGTCGTTGCCGTCTTCGATGCCGGGGGGCAGGGCGGCGCCTTCGGCCTTGAGAGTGTTGATCGCGGCCTGCTTCATCTTGCGGAAGCGCGGTGCGCGGCGCTGCTTCAATACCTTGCCCGCCAGCAGGATGGTCAGGTAGTGCCGCGAATCGGCGGTTACGCGGCGCAGCAGATTGAACTGGTAGCCCGGATCGGTCCTGCGGGCGCGAAACAGGCGCGCCAATGCGGTGCGGTTCAGCTTGCCCGCGCTGGCCTGTGCGAGGATGCGGTAGAGGATCTGCATCCGGATGAGGCTCTTGTCGAGATCCTCGGCCATGAAACGCATGCGGAACTTGGTCACGTTGGGACGGGTGAAGAGCGCGGCATGCATCGCGTCCAGCTCGATCTCGGGATCGTAGAGGATATAGGCATGGGACGCGGCATCAAGCATGTCGGGCGCATAGCCGTAACGGTCATCAAAAGCGGTGCGGCGCATCCGCAGATAGCGGTCGTCCCATTCGGCAACCCGCGGGTCAAGCGTTGCCTGCGGCTGAATCGCCACCACCTGCGCGCCGGGGGCCGCAACCGAAAACGCCGCGGCCGCATAGCCGCAGGGGCCGGCGCCGTAAAAGATGACCTGGTCGAAATCCTCGAAAAACCCGTCATCCACAAGCCGGTCGAAATAGCCGTAAACCGACCGGTCGCGAAACCAGGTGTCGCCATCGCTGACGAGGCACAGATGCGACCAGCCCAGTGCCTTGACCAGGTCCCAGCCCATCGGCTGGCAATCCTCGGAAATTTCGGCGATGCGCTGGTGGGTTTCGAAGGTGACCAGCAGAATCGGCTTTTCCTCGACGAAAATGGCCGCGTGCCGGTCGCCCAGCCGCGCCGTATAGCCGTCTTCCTCGGTCAGTTCAGCCACCTTGTCGAGCCAGGCATCGCGGTCCTTGAGGCCCGAAAGCGGCATGTCGAATGTATTGGCTGCGTCCTGCATGGGATGGCGTCCTTACTGCTCGTCCGGTTTTTTTAGCCGGTTTGGAGTCGGGGTCTAGCGGACAATATGGGCGAAAATTTGGAAAATCCGAGAGGATTGGACGACATGGGCCGTATTCCCGCCTTCATCTGCGAGGCGGGCGGCGGGACCGTGGGTGCGGAGGGGTGATTGAACTTCCCCGGTGAGAAGGGCATTCTGGCGCGTGAAATGGTCAGGAGGACTCGGGCCATGAACCGATTTGACGACATCCCCGAAACAGCGCTGGCCTGGCACCGGGCCGGCAAGGGCGCGGCGCTGGCCACGGTGGTTCAGACCTGGGGCAGCGCGCCGCGCCGGACGGGGGCGCAGCTGGCGATTTCCGGTGAGGGCGAAATTGCAGGTTCGGTTTCGGGGGGCTGTGTCGAGGGCGCGGTGATCACCGAGGCGCTGGATGCGATTGCGGCGGAAAAACCCGTGATGCTGGAATACGGGGTCAGCGACGGCGATGCCTTTGCCGTGGGGCTGGCCTGTGGCGGGACGATCCGCGTGTTGGTCGAACCGGTGGGCCGTGTCCTGCCAGAGCCGTTGCTGGCCGAACTGGTCGAGGCGCGCGCCGCCCGCACGCCGGTGGCCTATATCACTGGCATGACCGGGACGCCGCGAATCGAGCGAGACGGGCACGAGGAGCGGTTTCGCATGGACCGCTCGGGGTTCGAGGAGGATGGCGAGACCTTCGTCGCGATCCACAATCCGCCCCTGCGGCTGTTGATCGTCGGGGCGGTGCATGTGGCGCAGGCGCTGGTGCCGATGGCGCGGCTGGCAGGCTATGATCCGGTCCTGATCGACCCGCGCCCGGCCTTTGCCAGTGCCGCGCGCTTTCCCGGTGAGACGATCATCGACGACTGGCCCGACCAGGGCGTGCGCGGCTTCGGCCTTGATACACGCACGGCGCTGGTGCTGTTGACCCATGATCCCAAGCTGGACGATCCGGCGCTGATCGAAGCGCTGGAGACAGATGTGTTCTATATCGGTGCGCTCGGCTCGACCCGGACACATGCGAAACGCATCGCCCGGCTGAAAGAGGCCGGGCTGAGCGAGGCGCAATTGGCGCGCATTCACGGCCCCATCGGCATTGATATCGGTGCGGCAGGCCCGGCCGAGATTGCCGTCAGTATCCTGGCGGAAATGGTCCGGGTTCTGAGGCAAGGGGCATGATCTTTGGCCCTGTACCGCTGGCAGAGGCGACGGGGGCCATTCTGGCGCATTCGGTTTCGGTCTCTGATGGCCGGTTGCGCAAGGGGATCGTGCTGACCGAGGCGCATGTTGCCACGTTGCAAGAGGCCGGTGTGGCCGAGGTAATCGTCGCGCGCCCCGAGGCAGGGGACCTGCACGAGGATATAGCGGCGATGCAACTGGCCGAGGCGGCCTGCGGGACCGCGCCGGGCATCACGCTCAGCCGCGCCTTTACCGGGCGGGTGAACCTGCTGGCGGCGGGGCCGGGGGTCGTGCGGCTGGATCCCGCGCGTATCAACGCGGCCAATGCGGTGCATCCGATGATCACCATCGCCACGGTGCCCGAGTATCAGCAGATGCGTGACGGCGGGATGATCGCGACGGTCAAGATCATCTCTTATGCAGTGCCCGAAACGGCGGTGCGCGCGGCGGCGCAGGCCGTGCAGGGGGCTGTCTCGTTCGCCCAGCCGGTGCTGCGCGATGCGAAGCTGATCATCACCCAGACACCCGGCGGCCCCGGCGAGAAGGGCAGCGAGGCGATTGCCGCGCGGCTTGAAGCGCTTGGGATGACATTGCGCACCCAGATCACCGTCCCGCACGAGATCGACCCGATCGCGCGTGCGCTGGCTACGGCGCAGGGGGATATGATTCTCGTCCTGACCGCCTCTGCCACATCGGACCCGAATGATACCGCGCCTGCGGCGCTGCGGGCGGCGGGCGGTCGGGTCGAGCGGTTCGGCATGCCGGTCGATCCGGGCAACCTGCTGTTTCTGGGCGCACTCGGGGGGCGTCCGGTGATCGGCCTGCCGGGTTGCGCGCGCGCACCATCGCTGAATGGCGCCGACCGGGTGTTGAGCCGGGTGGCCTGCGGGATCGCGGTCACGGCTGACGATATCGCGGGCATGGGGGTTGGCGGGCTGCTGAAGGAAATTCCGACCCGTCCGATGCCGCGCCGGGGCCGGAAGGATACGGCCGGATGATTGCGCAGATCTGGGCCAGCTATCGGGCTTTGCCATTTTGGGTGCAAATCTGGGTATTCGGCATTCTGGTGCCAGTCAACGCGGCTGCGATCTTCTTTGTTGCTGCGCCCTTCGGCGGCTGGGTGGCGGCGCTGGCGATTGGCGGCATGCTGCCGAACCTGTGGATCATGCTGCGCGAACGCGGCTTCCCCGACACGATGGCCCTGCCGCATGTGCTGGTCTGGACGCCTCTGGTGGTGCTTCTGGCCTGTCTGCTGGCCGGGACCGTCGAGCTGAGCGCTGGCTACACCCGTTATCTGTGGCTGCTGCTGGTGGTTGATCTGATCTCGCTGTTGTTCGACTTCAACGATGTGCGCCATTGGCTGCGAAGACGACGTGAGCATCCCTAGCGCAGCCTGACAGCCTGCCCCGGACATGAAAACGGCGCCCGCATCGGGGCGCCGTCCAGATCGCGTTTGCGACAGAAATTACCGCGCTGCGGGGCCGATGATCATGATCATCTGACGGCCTTCCATCTTGGGCATGTTTTCCACCTTGCCGACGCCTTCGACATCGGTGGCCACGCGCTCCAGCAGTTTGCGGCCCAGATCCTGGTGCGCCATCTCGCGTCCGCGAAAGCGCAGGGTGATCTTTACCTTGTCGCCGTTCTCGAGAAACTTGAAGACGTTGCGCATTTTCACTTCATAATCATGCGTGTCGGTGTTGGGCCGAAACTTGACCTCTTTCACCTCGATGATCTTCTGCTTCTTGCGGGCTTCAGATTCGCGCTTCTGCGTCTCGTACTTGTACTTGCCATAGTCCATGATCTTGCAGACCGGCGGGCTCGCGTTGGGCGAGATCTCAACGAGGTCCAGCCCCGCTTCTTCGGCCATTTCCAAGGCACGGCGGCCGGATACGACTCCGACATTTTCGCCGTCAGCGCCAATCAGGCGGATTTCGTCGTCACGTATGCGCTCGTTGACGCGGGGACCAGTGTCACGTGTCGGGGGAGCGTTGTGGGGTCTGCGGGCTATGGTTTTTATCCTTCGATGATTTGTAGGGTCGACTGAGTGGGCAAGCTAACCGCGTGACCCCTGCCTTTCAAGCCGCAAAATAGGCTGATCTGAGCCGAAATGCCGGTTATTCCCCTTGTGTCTTGGCAGGAGGGCCGCCATTTGGTCTGACATAACCAACGGCCTTGCGATCATGCATGAGCCAGAACGGATAAAGAGGGAAGATTAATGAAAAATCTGCTGTGGATCATTGTAGCCGCGGTTGTGCTGGGTGGTGGGTATTTCCTGATGACCGGCAAATCGCCAACCGAAATGTTGGGGACGACCGAAGAGCCGATCACGCCGCCCGCCGAAATCGACGTGGTTGAAGAGCCTGAAGCCGCACCTGCCGAAGCCGAAGACGTGACCGAGCAAACGGTTGAAGAGGCCGTCGAAGAGAAGGTCGAGGAAGCAACGCAGGAAGCGACCGACGCGGTGGACGAGATCACCGACGAGGCCAAATCGCTGGCCGATGACGCCGCCACGCAGGTGGATGACGCCGTGAACGAGGCCACACAGGGCGTGTCCGATGCGATCAATGACCTGACCGGCAATGCCGAAACCGCCGCCGAAGCGACCGAAGAGGCCGTTGAAGCAACCACGGATGCGGCAGCAGACACGGCAATGGATGCCGCAGAGGCCACTGAAGAGGCTGTTGAAGCGACGACCGATGCGGCGGCCGACACTGTAACCGATGCGGCCGAAGCAACCGAGGACGCTGTTGAAGCAACCACGGATGCGGCGACAGACACGGCAACTGACGCAGCAACGGATGCGGCAGACACGGCCACCGACGCCGCGACAGATGCCGCTGCGAACGACGTGCTGAGCGTGGACAATTTCGACCTCGGCGCGGCCACCGACATGATCGATAATTCGAGCATCGATGTGTTGCAGAAGACCGTGCTGAAAAAAGCACTGCAGGGCGCGGCCGACAATCCAGAGATGCTGAAAATGGCGATTGAACAGGTCAAGACCGCTCTGGGTCTCTGAATTCTGAAGCCTTCCGCGCTTTTCCTCGATGAGGGAGAGTGCGAAAAGCCCGCACCGATAATTTCGGTGCGGGCTTTTTTTATCCGTCGTTGCGGGAGTGACGAGCGTCCGCGCCTAGCCCGCGCGCGGCGGCGTCAGTCCAGAAACGCCTTTTCCACCACGTAATGCGCGGGCTTGGAATTGGCGCCTTCCTCCAGACCGTAGCTTTCCAGCAGGTCCTTGAGCTCCAGGTTGAAGGCCAGGTTGCCGCAAATCATCGCGCGATCGGTCTCGGGGCAGAGCGGGGGCACGCCAAGGTCCGCGAACACCTCACCGGAGCGCATCAGGTCGGTGATGCGGCCCATCTTGGGGCTCTCTTCGCGGGTGGTGGTGGGATAGTAGCGCAGCTTGTCGGCAAATCCCTCGCCGATCAGTTCCGCCAGCATCTCGTCTGCCCGGATGCTCTCGATCAGCTTTGCACCATAGGTCAGTTCGCCAACCTCGCGGCAGGTGTGTGTGATGATCACCTCGTCATAGTCGTCATAGGTTTGCGGATCGCGCAAGAGCGAGGCAAAGGGCGCGAAACCCGTGCCGGTGGCAAACAGCCACAGCCGTTTGCCCGGCAGCAGCGCGTCATGCACCAGCGTGCCGACGGGTTTGGGCCGCAGGATGATCTGGTCGCCCGGCTCGATATGTTGCAGGCGGCTGGTCAGCGGGCCGTCCTGAACCTTGATCGAATAGAATTCCAGCTCGTCGTCCCAACTGGGCGAGGCAATGGAATAGGCACGCAAGAGCGGCTTTTGCTTGCCTGTCTCGGGGTTGGGATCGCCCATCAGGCCGATCATCACGAATTCGCCCGAGCGGAACCGCAGGCTTGCGGGGCGCGTCACGCGAAAGGAAAACAGCCGGTCGGTCCAATGCGTGACCTGCGTCACGGTCTGGGCGTCGGGCAGGGTGGGCACTGGTTTGATCGGCGCGGCGTCTGTCACGGGCGAAATCTCGTTCATGGGTCCATTGACCGGCTGCATAGGCCGGCCCCTCTTACTAGGCTTTGATGTGGATCAGGAAAAGGGTGTGATTATCCGCGTATGCGCGCCTGATAGTCATGGGCCTGCCAGTTGGCGCGAAATTGCCACTGGTCCTGGGGTTGGCGGGCGGCCAGATCCGGGGCGATCTCGATCTCGTCGTATCCCACGCGGCGGGCCATGGCATATTGGTCGGCGATCACATGCCCCCTCGCCCGCAACCTGCCGGTATAGCCGTGCAGGCGCAACTGCCGCGCGAGGGTAAAGCCGCGCCCGTCCGCCGCGCTGGGGAAATCCACCCGCACCATGCGCAGGTTCGGGATCTTGTCCAGCAGCGCCTCCAGATCGGCATCGGCGGGCACGTCCAGCACGCCGGTCGTTTCGGTGGCCTCGTCCAGCGGCGTGAACGGCTCGTTCCAGCCATCACTGTCAAACCCGGTATCGGTGACGATCACGTTCATGCATTCACTCCTTGTCTTACGATCTTGCCATTCACGACGTGAATCCCACATTCGCTTTTTTCCGCGCCGCGCCAACGGCCTGCGCGTGGGTCTTCGCCCGGTTTCACCGGCGAGGTGCAGGGCATGCAGCCGATCGAAGGATAGCCGCGCGCCACCAGCGGATGACGCGGCAGGCGGTTTTCCTCCATGTAGGTGCGCACGTCGGTGGGCTGCCAATGTGCCAGCGGATTCACCTTCATGCGGCCGGTGGCCTCTTCGACTTCGAAGAAATCCATTTCGGCGCGGGCGCCGCCCTGATAGCGTTTGCGCCCAGTGATCCAGCCGTCAAAGCCGCGCAGCGCCTGTTCCAGCGGGCGTGTCTTGCGCAGCGCGCAGCAGGCATCGGTGTCGCGTGTATGCAGCGTCATGTCCGGATCGTCGGCCGCTTTTTCGGCAGGATCGGCGCGGATGATGCGCACATCGGTCAGGCCCAGCCGTTCGGTCAGTTCCTGTTGGTAGACCAGCGTTTCGGCAAAGAGCAGTTCGGTGTCGAGAAAGATCACCGGCGTATCCCGTCGGATCACCGAAACCATGTGCAAGAGCACGACGGATTCGGCCCCGAAGCTGGAAACCAGCGCCAGACGCCCGGCATCAGGGCCGGTCAGTGCATGTTGCAGGACCGTATGGGCTGCGTTCAGCCGGTACCAGTCATTGAGCGACGCAACCCGCGTCCCCAGCTCATTCTGCGGCATAGGCCTGCGCCTCGATCTCGTAGAGCGCGGCCTTGAACGGGGCCAGCCCCAGCCGCTGGTAAGCCGCGAGGAAGGTCTCGGACGCATCGAGGCGCAGGTCCAGATAGGCGTGGATGATCCGCTCGATGGCGGGGACGATCTCATCGGCGGAAAAGCCCGGCCCGGTGCGGTCGCCCAGCCGTGCATCCTCGCGGTGATCGCCGCCAAGGGTGATCTGGTAGCTTTCCACGCCCGCCCGGTCGAGCCCGAGAATGCCGATATGGCCGACATGGTGATGTCCGCAGGCATTGATGCAGCCCGAAATCTTGATCTTCATCTCGCCGATTTCATGCTCCAGCTTCAACTCGTCGAACCGGGTCGCGATCTGTTGCGCGATGGGGATCGAACGCGCGGTGGCCAGGGCGCAGTAATCCATGCCGGGGCAGGCGATGATATCGCTGATCAACCCGATATTGGCGGTGCCAAGGCCCGTGGCGCGCAGCGCGGCAAACACGCTGGGAACGTGGGATTTGTGGACATACGGCAGGATCACGTTTTGCTCGTGAGAGATGCGCAGCTCGTCATGGCCGTAGCGTTCGGCCAGGTCCGCCATCAGGCGCATTTGCTGCGCCGATGCGTCGCCCGGCGTTGCGCCATGCGCCTTGAGCGAGATCGAGACGATCGCGTAGCCCGGCGCGCGGTGTTCCGACAGGTTGGTGTCGGCCCAGGAGCGAAAGACCGGATCGTGCTGGCGGGCCTGATTGTAGGGGGCCTCGGATGCGGTGATAAACTCCGGTGGGGCAAACTGGGCGCGGATGTCGGCCAGCATCTGTTGATCGACGCCTTTAAAGCTGGGTTTGATGGCGGCGAATTGTTTCTCGACCCGGGCGCGGATATCGTCGATGCCATGCTCGTGCACGGTGATCTTGATGCGCGCCTTGAACTTGTTGTCGCGCCGCCCCAGCAGGTTCCAGACGCCTACCACCGCCTCGATATAGGGCAGCAGATCGGCCTCTGGCAGGAAATCGGCCAGCACCTTGCCGATCATGGGCGTGCGGCCCAGACCGCCCCCCACGAGAACCTGATAGCCGATTTCGCCATCCCGTTCGACGATGCGCAGCCCAATGTCATGCGCGGCTGTCACGGCGCGGTCATTGGGGCTGCCGGTGACGCCGACCTTGAACTTGCGCGGCAGGAACTGGAATTCGGGGTGGTCGGTGGACCATTGGCGGATCAGCTCGGCCACCGGGCGCGGGTCGGCCACCTCGTCGGCGGCGGCGCCTGCGAAATGGTCCGCGGTCACGTTGCGGATGGTGTTTCCGGAGGTCTGGATGCAATGCATTTCCACCTCGGCCAGTGCCTCGAGAATGTCGGGGACATTGGCGAGGTTCGGCCAGTTGAACTGGATATTCTGGCGCGTGGTGAAATGGCCATAGCCCTTGTCCCACCGCTCGGCGATCATTGCCAGCTGGCGCATCTGCGCGGAATTGAGCGTGCCGTAAGGGATCGCCACGCGCAGCATGTAGGCGTGCAGTTGCAGGTAAAGCCCGTTCATCAGGCGCAGTGGCTTGAATTCATCCTCGGTCAGCGAGCCGTCGATACGGCGTTCGACCTGAGCACGAAACTGGCGGTTGCGTTCGGCGACGAACGCCTTGTCAAATTCGGTATAGGTGTACATGACTTTTTTCCTGAGAAGAGGCTGCGAAGCGTTAATCCGGGTCAGGCTCGGGTCGCGCTGTCTGCCTGTTTGCCGTGGAAATGGTTCGAGGGGCCGGTGCGCCGGAATTCCTCGCGGAAATGCACCGGGACAGGGCCTTCGGGGGTGGGTTTCATCGCCGTCAGGTAAACGCCGACCACTTCGTGATGGCGTGCCTCGGCGATCAGCAGACGCAATGCGGCATCGGCCTCGTCGGTGAGAATGTCGGCATCGCTCAGGGCGCGGCTCCAGGTGTCCTGGGTGGTGAAATAGACCACGTCGCCCTCGATCAGGGCGTTGGCGGTGATGACTTGGGGCGTGAATTCGCGGGGCATCAGGCAGTCTCCTGCAAGGGGGTAAGATTGGGCAACGGGGCGATGCCGGGAATGACCAGTGCGGCGATCCCGGCGCTGCGACAGGAAGCCAGCAATTGCGCATCCGGTGCGGACGGCATCAGGCAGATGACGTGCTGTCCGGCGCGCGCGGCGTCGATCAGCGGCCGGGCCGAGCCGGGCAGGGCGCCGAACGCTGCTTCGCGTCGGGCCAGATCGAGGATCTGTGGAGAAATGGCCGCGCCATGCAGGACCAGATCGGCCTCGTGCAGGATGTTGCGCGTCTTGAGCGGCAGCAGTTCGGGATCGGCGGCCCCGACGATGGCAAAGCTCACGCGGCCTGCGCTGCTGCGTGCGCCCAGATGCGCGGCCAGATGGGTGTCCAGAACCTGGCCCAGATCGGCGGTGGCGTCACGGTCCAGCGCGTCCGGGCCTGCGTGAAAGAAGAATTCGCTCCAGAAACGGCGCCGTGCGCGGCCCATCGGCAGGGCCTCGGCCATGCGGCGAAAGGCGCTCGCGGCGCGGGCCAGTGGGCCGAGCGTTGCGGGCAGGCGGGCCTCCAGATCGGCCTTGATCGCGCGCGCCAGAACCGGGGCCGTGCCTTCGGTGCCGATGGCGATGGTCACCGGGTCGCGATCGACGATGGCGGGGGTGATGAACTGGCTGTCCTGCAGATTGTCGACGATATTGGTCAGCGGGCCATCGGCGCGGGCGATGCGCGTGGTGCGGGCATCCTCGGACGCATCCTCATCGGCGGCATAAAAGAGCACGGCACCGCGCGTGTCGCCGGGGGCCAGCGGGCGACGGACCAGTGTCAGGGCGCCGGACTTGGCCCAAGCGACGATCTCGGCGGCGGGCGACGCGGCATATACGGTCAGCTGGGCTTGGGTCTTGAGCAGCAGGCGCAGCTTGGCCAATGCGGCGTCACCGCCGCCCGACAGGACGACGCGGCGTCCCTCAAGAGCCAGGAAGATTGGGAAATGTTTCATCTGCGGGCTGTCCGTTCTCGTGTTGACTTGCCGCATTATAGAAAATAATCCCGCATTTGCGCCAGATGGGCGGGGGAATAAGGACGTATGTTCCAATCACGCCCGCCGCTTGCTGGATTGTTCCAAACGCAAAAGGATAATGGAATGTCTGTTCGCATCGATGACCTGGATCGAAAAATCCTCATGGAATTGCAGGCCGATGGCGGGCAGTCACTCGACGATATCGCGCGCGCGGTGGGCAGTTCGAAGACGCCGGTGTGGAACCGGATTCGCAAGATGCGCGAGAACGGGGTGATCCGGCGGCAGACCTTTCTGCTGGATGCTGACGCGCTGGGGTTCGAGGCGTGTTTCTTTGTCCTGATCCGCACGTCGGAACATGATGCGAACTGGCAAAAGACCTTTCTGAAGGCGTTGCAGGACCGCCCCGAAGTGCAGGAGGCGCACCGGCTGGCGGGTGATATCGACTATATCCTGAAGGTCCGCGTGGCCAATGCGCGGGCTTATGACACGTTCTACCAGGCGCTGATTTCAGAGGTGAAGGTGCATAACGTGACGGCGCTGTTGTCGATGGAGGAGATCAAATCGACGACGATCCTGCCGCTCTGAAAATAGCCAAGGGCCGCCGGGTGCTGCGGCAGGAGTAGTTAAGCAGCACTCTCCAACGCGTTGATAATGGGGCTGAAATCATCCGCCTTCAGGCTGGCGCCACCGACCAGCGCGCCGTCGACATCGGGGATTGCGAAAATCTCGGCGGCGTTGCCGGGCTTGACCGATCCGCCATAGAGCAGACGCATGCCATCCGCCTGCGCGGCGCCGAAACGGGTGGTCAGCCGCGCACGGATGAAATCATGCACTTCGCCGATCTGTTCGGGGCTGGGGGTCAGGCCGCTGCCGATGGCCCAGCAGGGTTCGTAGGCGATCACGGTGTTGGCCGCTGCTGCGCTGTCGGGCACCGAAAGCGACAATTGCCCGGCGATGATATCGAGCGTGTTGGCCGCCTCGCGCTGTGCAAGGCTCTCGCCTAGGCAGATAATCGCGGTCAGGCCGGCGGCATGGGCGGCCTTGGCCTTGGCGCGCACGATTTCGCTGCTTTCCTCATGAGCCTCGCGCCGTTCGGAATGGCCGACGATCACCGCGCTGGCGCCGGCATCCTTGAGCATCAGGGCCGACAGATCGCCGGTGAACGCGCCCGAGGCGCGGGCGTGGCAATCCTGCCCGCCGATCTGCATCGCGCTACCTTCGCAGGTGGCACAGGCGGCGGTGATCAGCGTCGCGGGCGGGCAGATCAGGATGTCGATCGCGGGCGCAGGGTGGGTCGCGTTCAGTGCCGTGAGCTGCGCCAGATCGGCCTGCAGCCCGTGCATCTTCCAATTGCCTGCCACCAGTTTGCGTCGCATGATCCCTCCACTTTTCAGGTGCGGTATCATCGGCCATGAGGCCGCGCAATGCAAGGGTGCAGGTGCCCAGAAGTATCTTTTATTACAGCCGGTTAAGCAGGTATCTTACATACCTTCGAACTTGATCGACTCGCCGCAGCCGCAGGCCTCGGTCACGTTGGGATTGCTGAAGCGAAAGCCCGATTCCAGCAAGCTGGTCTGATAGTCGATCTCGGTGCCAAAGAGGAACATCTGCGCCATCGGCGCGATCATGATCCGCGCGCCTTCCTGCTCGACCACCTCATCGTTGGGGTCGACCTCGGTCACATAGTCCATGGTGTACTCCATGCCTGCGCAGCCGCCCTTCTTGACGCCGATGCGCAACCCCTTGTGGCCGTCCTTGGCCATCAGTTTGGATATCTGCTTTGCCGCCTTGTCGGTCATGGTGACCGCTTGTTTGCCGGGAATGCCGAACATTTTGGAACCTCATGTTACCTGCTGCAAACTTAGTGCGCCTGTGTCGCGATCTCAAGCGGGGGCAGATGAGAAAGCAGCAGTTGCGTGCCAAGGGCCACCGCGATGGCCCAGCCGAACGAGGCCAGCGTGCCTATGATGACATATTCCGCCGTGCGCTGGTCGCGGGTCGCGGTGCCGTAACGCAGGATCGACTTGGCGGTGATCAGAAAGCCAACACCGATGGGCAGGCCCGACAGGATCAGAAGGTAGATCAACCCGCGTTCCAGCACCCCGATCAGCCGCCCGCCATCGCGCAGCCCGTTGTTGCGAATCCGCTGGCTGTGGGGCTGCATCAGCAGCCCGACGGCATATTGGCCGGCCGTGACGCAGAGGATGAGGCCGGTCAGCAGCGCATAGAGCGGCAGAAACACCGACAGCTCTGCCCAGGCGCCGCTGTGCCAGAGCGCCGGGGCAAGGTAGGCGGCGACGAGCAGCGTCACCAGATGTGCGCCCTGATCGGCCATGAAAGCGGAAAACCCGCGAAATCCGGTGAACCGTCTTGCCGCCTGAAGCTTGGCCGTGTCGATGATGACATGCGCAACCGCGAGCGCGGTCAGCACCGGATCATAGGGCAGGCCCAGCGCGGCATGGGCGGTGATCCAGACGATGGCGCCATGTAGCAGCATGACGGACGGGCGGGATTTGTTGGCGTTGATCCAATCGGTTTGCAGCGCGAAATCGGCGAGGACATGGGCGAAGAGGAGGGCGGCTAGGGTTTCGATCATCGGGCGGCCCCGCAATGCAAGCAAGTTATTTCGCTTGCTTTTGAGTGAAGCAAGCCATTCGGATTGCGGCTCTTCACTGTGCCGTCTCCACTGCATCAAGCGCGTCGATCAGTGCGTGATACCCGGCCCCGGCCAAGGCCTGATCGACCGCTTGCCGGGAAATCCCGAGCGTCTCTGCGGCGATCCGCCGTGGTCCGCTATCGGGGGGTAAGGTCAGGCAAAGCGCGCGGGCCTGGGCCTGAGTCCAGCCCTGCGAGATGTGATCGGCAAGGCGGAAGGTGGCATCGAGCGCGCCGCCTTCTGCATGGGCCATCAGGGTCCGGGGCGGCAATGCGTCGAGCAGGCGTCCGGAGGCGGTGAAGACCGGGCCATGCGCGCTGTTGAGGTCGGCCCCCGGACGGTCCGGAACCTCGCCAATGCCGGTGGCCACTGCGATGCGGGTGGCGGCGGTTTCGCTTTGGGCGCGGATGCAGGCCTGGGCGCAAAGGGCAGGGCGCAGGCTATAGCGAGGGGTGTCGATCAGGATCTGCCAGCCATCGCCGCCCCGGCGGGCGAATCCGGTGCGGGTTTCATCGCGGCCCTCGGACGGCCAGCGGGAGATTTCCACGGCAAGCCGGCTCAGGGCCGCGATCAGATCATCAAGCTCTCGGGGGGGCAGTTCCGATGAGTTTACGATGTCGCCAGTGAGGACGGTGCGAAGCATTGGCAAGCAATAAGGCTTGCAATCGCAAAATGCAAGCTAAATTACTTGCACTTTACATGAACCCCAGTTCGAGACGGGCTTCGTCGCTCATCATGTCCATGCCCCAGGGCGGTTCCCATGTGAGTTCCACATCGACCTGCTTGATGCCCGCCAGCGGTTCGACCGCTTCGGCGACCCAACCGGGCATTTCGCCGGCGACCGGACAGCCGGGGGCGGTCAGGGTCATCACGATCTTGACCGCGTTCTCTTCGTCGATGTCGATGGTGTAGATCAATCCCAGATCAAAGATATTCACCGGGATTTCGGGATCGAACACGCTGCGGCAGGCTTCAACCACCGCGTCGTATTGCGGGTGATCCGTGGTGGAAGGCGCGATCAGCGGAATGCCTTCGAAAGGTTGCGGGTTTTCGGTCATGACAGGGCCTGTTCAGTTACCTGACCAAACATATAGGGATTGCGGTCGCCCGCGTCCAGAGCCCGATCAGTGGCGAGTCGTCGCAAGCGCGCGAGATGCATTACTTGACCTTGCGGCGCCGGATCGGGGTGGGGCGCACCCGCGTTTCGATCATCTCGTAGAGCGTGCCGACGATGTTCTTGCCGGTGGAAGCCTCAATGCCTTCAAATCCGGGGGAAGAATTGACCTCGAGCACCTTAGGGCCGGTTTCGGCGCGCAGGAGGTCCACGCCGGCCATGTTGAGATCGAATGCCTTGGCCGCGCGTAACGCGGTCTCACGCTCTTGCTTGGTGATACGCACCGCCTTGGCGCTGCCGCCGCGGTGCAGGTTCGAGCGAAAATCGCCATCTGCGCCGGTGCGCTTCATGGATGCCACAACCTTGCCGCCGATCACCAGGCAGCGGATATCCTCGCCTGCGGCTTCCTTGACAAAATCCTGCACCAGGAAGTTCGCCTTGAGCCCGCGAAAGGCGTCGATCACCGATTCTGCGGCCTTGCGGGTTTCGGCCAGCACGACGCCCTTGCCCTGTGTTGATTCCAGAAGTTTGACGATCAACGGCGCGGTGCCCACCAGCGCGATGATGTTGCCGGTATCGCCCGGGCTGGCGGCAAAGGCGGTGTTGGGCATGCCGATCTTGGCGCGGGCCATGATCTGATGCGCGTGCAGCTTGTCCCGGCTGGCGACGATGCCGGTACTTCCATTGACGCACCATGTGCCGATGGTCTCGAACTGGCGCAGGATGGCCGCGCCGTAGGGCGTCACCGATGCGCCGATGCGCGGGATCACGGCGTCGAACCGCGGCAGGCGCTTGCCGTCGTAATGCACCTCGGGGGCCATCGCGTTGATCGCCATGTAGCAGCGAGTGGTATTGATGACCTCGACCGTATGGCCGCGTTTTTCACCCTCTTCCACCAGGCGGCGGGTCGAATAATTGTCCTCGCGGCTGAGCACCGCGATACGCAGTGCGCGGTCCGGTGCGGATTGGCGCATCTTGGCGGTGTGATAGACGTCATAGCTGAGTTCGGGCTGCAGGAACCGGTCGGTGGCGACGATCGAAATATGGTCCTTTAGCGCCTGCCGACCCAGCAACATGCGGCTGTTCATCTTGTCGCGGTTGGTCAGGGTGATTTCGATCGGCCAATCATCCCCGTTCACTTCCAGCTTGGTCTCGATTACGAAGCGCGATTCCTTTTCGCCGTTCGAGGATGTCACCTCGCGCCGGTCGATGATCGGAGCCGAACAGGGGATGATCAGATCGTCGCGGCCGGGAATGGGATGCACGGTAAAGCGCACCTTTGGCTTGGCGATGGGGCCGAAGGTTTCGATGTCGAAGGCGTGCAGCGCCGAGGTGCGCGCGCCGGTGTCCACCTTGGCGCGGATGGCGGGCACGCCCAGGTCTGGCAAGCCAATCCATTCTTCCCAGCCAAATTGCAGGGGCTCAACCGGATCGGATGGGGACATGGGGCACTCCTTGCTGGGGGGCTCTGGATAGGGGGATGGGTGGTGTTTCGGCTCAGGGTCGTTGGTTTCGCGGATCGCGTAGCCCAAGTATTCGGGTAGACCCTGCATCATGCCGCGCGATTGCCGGACCGCAAGACAATGCGCAGGCGGCAACCCCGAGGCGACCTTGATATCGCACCCGGTGCCGCCGTGCAATCGGGCCGGCTACTTGTTCACGTCATCCTTGATATACCGCACCTGACCTTCGCGCAGGCGAAAGCTGCGGCGCAACACCGCCCAGGCGATCAGCGACAAGGCCGCAAAGATCGCCAGCAGGGGTGGCAGACCCCAGCCCGCGCCGGTCACGGCCAGCAGCAGCCCGACAAGGGCCGCGCCAATGGCAAAGCCCAGAAACAGGAAGCCCGGCAGCACGACTTCGATGATCGCCAGCACCAGCGCCACCGCCATCCAGACCCACCACAGGGACCAGAGCGCCGCAGCCATCAGGCCTTGCCCTTGAGCATCTTGAACGCGTCGCCGAACGCCTCGAGCGCGCTGGCGGGGACGACGATGGTGGACGATCCGGCGCTGGAGCCCAGCGCGTTCAGCGCCTCGACCTGTTTCAGCGCGACCTGGTACTGCGCCGCCTCAAGCCCGTTATCGGCAATCGCCTGCGCCACCGCAGCGGTCGCATAAGCCTCAGCATCGGCCTGGATGCGGCGCGCCTTGGCGATCTGTTCCGCCGCATAGAGTTGGGCATCGGCATTCAGCTCGACACTGCGCTTGTGGCCCTCGGCCTCGGTCACCTGGGCGCGGCGGGCGCGCTCGGCATTGAGCTGTTGCAGCATCGCGTCGCGGGTGGCCTGATCGAGATTGACATCGAGGATTTCGGCGCGGGTCACTTCGATGCCCCAGTCATCCACCGAATCCTCGACCAACACCTTGATCGTCGAGATCAGCTCGTTGCGGTTCGATTGCACCTCGTCGAGATCCATCTTGCCGATCTCGGCACGCACGATCCCGGCGACGGTGGTCGAGATCGCGGCATCGACATCGCGGATACGGTAGACGGTCTTTTCCGGCTGGGTGATCCGGTAGAACACGGATGTATCGACCTGCACCAGCACGTTGTCCTTGGTGATGGCATCCTGGCTGGCGGTCGGCAATTGCCGCTCGAGAATGGAAATCTTGTGTGCGATCCGGTCGAGAAACGGCACGATCAGGTTGATCCCCGGCCCCAGTACGGAATGCAGGCGGCCAAAGCGCTCGACCACGTGCTGTTCGGATTGCGGGACGATCTTGACCGCCTTGATCGCCAGAATGACGAGCAGCACAGCGCCGAGCAGGTAGAGCAGGTTTTGTTCCAGCAGATCGCTGAGCAATGTTTCGAGATCCAAGGCGGGCATCCTTCCATAGGGGGGCGTCCTGAGAGATATGGCCGTAGTTCGGGAAAACTGCAACGGTCCACGGGTGGCGCAAGGCGCGGAGTTGCTGGCAGCAAAGGCGCCATGCGGGTTCCCGGTGTCCCATAACCCTTGGGGGCGGGGCCGGTGGTGACAACCCGATCCGGTCGTGTCTGCACTTGTTCCCATTGCCCGTCCGCGCATCTGCGCCTATAGCCCGGCCATGACCAGATTTACCTTTGACCTCAAGGCCCGCGACGGGCGCGCGCGCGCAGGATTGATCAGCACGCCGCGCGGCGACATCCGCACGCCGGCCTTCATGCCCGTGGGCACCGCCGCAACCGTCAAGGCGATGCTGCCCGAAAGCGTGGCCGCCACCGGCGCCGATATCTTGCTGGGCAACACCTACCACCTGATGCTGCGCCCCACCGCCGAGCGGATCGCCCGGCTGGGCGGTTTGCACAAGTTCATGAACTGGGATCGGCCGATCCTGACCGACTCGGGCGGCTTTCAGGTGATGAGCCTTGCAGGGCTGCGCAAGCTGACCGAAGAAGGGGTGACGTTCAAATCCCATATCGACGGCTCGAAACATGCCCTGACGCCGGAACGGTCGATGGAGATACAGGCGCTACTGGGCAGCGACATCGTAATGTGTTTCGACGAATGCCCGGCGCTGCCGGCGGATCGCAAGCGGATCGAGGCCAGCATGCAGCTGTCGATGCGGTGGGCGGCGCGGTCGCGCGAGGCCTTCGGCGACCGGCCCGGACATGCCCTGTTCGGGATCCAGCAGGGCGGGCTGGACGAGGAACTGCGCGGGCAGAGCGCCGAGGCGTTGCGCAGCATCGGATTTGACGGCTACGCGGTTGGTGGTCTGGCCGTGGGCGAGGGGCAGGAGGCGATGTTTGGTGCGCTGGATTTCGCGCCCGCGCAATTGCCCGAGGACAAACCGCGCTACCTGATGGGCGTGGGCAAGCCCGACGATATTGTCGGCGCCGTGGAGCGCGGCATCGACATGATGGATTGCGTGCTTCCCTCGCGCTCGGGGCGCACGGGCCAAGTGTTTACCCGCATGGGCGTGCTGAACATCAAGAACGCGCGTCATCAGGACGATCCGCGCCCTCTGGACGAGAACTGTGGCTGCCCTGCCTGCCGCAACTACAGCCGCGCCTACCTGCACCACGTATTCAGGTCACAAGAGATCATCTCGTCGATGCTGCTGACCTGGCACAACCTGCAATATTACCAGGATCTCATGGCGGGGATGCGCGCGGCCATCGCGGAGGGCAGCTTTGCCCGGTTCGTCGCGAATTTTCATGCCCAGCGCGCCGAGGGCGATATCGTGCCGCTGTAGGGCCGCCGCCCGCGACGCCGAATTGACGACATGAAAAAGGCGCCCCCTCGGGAGCGCCTTTTACCAATTTCGGGTGTAGTGTTGCTGGCTGTCAGGCCGCTTTCTTCCGGCGGCGCAGGGCGACGAGACCACCCAGGCCACCCAGAAGCAGGGGCAGGGCGCCCGGCACAGGCACCGGCGTCATGTTCGATGTCAGGACGACGCGTTCCCAGTTGGCGGCGCTGTTCAGGTAGTTGTCACCTGACCGATACCCAAAGCTGAGGAAGGATGCCTCGTTATTGGGGCTTCTTCCGGCAAGCCCGACATCGGTGTGCCAGCTCATCCGGTCGCGCTCGAAACGGCCACTTGTATCGGCGGAACTTTGTCGAATGCGGTCGGTCAGGCCGGCAAAGCCCATCGAATAGCCGTTCTTGTACCATTGTGCGCCATTGGCGACGATCGTGGCACTACGGTCCGTTTGCAGCGGGATGTAGGTGGCACTGTCGATCGTGGCCAGCAGGTCGAATGTCGACGAGCCAACGCGGCGAGAGGCCAGCATGATCTGGTCACCGGCCCCGGCGAACAGGTTCGCGATAGGGACGTCAGTGTCACTGAAAAACCCCTTGTAGATGACGCTCCAGCCGCCATTCAGGACGTCGCTGACCGCGACGTCATTCTGGGGGCCGATGTAATTGACGGTGGCAGCCGAGGCAGAGCCTCCGGCCAGACCGGTGGCAACGATCAGCGCTGCGACCGTGGTCTTCATGGATTTAACGAAGTTCAATGCAATTTCCCCTGTGCGAAAAAGCGAATGTTGAAATGTCTCTGTACTCAGGGGAGTTAGTCACGCCTCGTGGGGGCGTCACGGGGAAAGAAATCACTTCCACCTCACTTGTAGGAAGCGCGGCGGATTCCGGGAAACAGTGCGCTGGTACGCCGCGCATTGTTGCGCCGCCGGAAGCGTCGTGCGCGCGCCGGAAGATGCATGGCAGGAATGGGCTGATCGGGTATCGCCAAACCCAGGACATGAAAAAGGCGCCCCGTTGGAGCGCCTTTCATCCCTCTCGGGTGTAGAGTTGCGGGCTGTCAGGCCGCTTTCTTCCGGCGGCGCAGGGCGACGAGACCACCCAGGCCACCCAGAAGCAGGGGCAAGGCGCCTGGCACGGGTACCGGCGTCATGTTCGCCGTGAGGACGACGCGTTCCCAGTTGGCGGCGCTATTCAGGTAGGTGTTGTTCCCTGACCGCCAGCCTGGGCTGAGCCAGGCAGCCGGATCGGACGCATTCTGACCCGGGGCGTAGCCAGTCCAGTTGGTGTGCCAGCTCAGACGGTCGCGCTCGGTCTGAGCTTGGACGTCTGCGGTGTTTTGGCTGATTGCGTCGGTGGCCCCGGCAAAGCCCATCGAATAGCCGTTCTTGTACCAGCGCGCACCATTGGCGTCGATCGTGGTGTTCAAGCTGGTTTGCAACGGAATGAAGATGGCACTGTCGATCGCGGCGAGCACGTCGAAGGTGCTGGAGCCGACCCGGCGAGCGGCCAGCATGACCATGTCGCCCGCACCGGCAAATACCGAAGTAAGCGAGGCGTTTTGTGACATGCGACCGGAATAGATCACGCTCCAGCCGCCGCTGACCACGTCAGCCACGGCGACGTCGTTCTGCACGCCGAAGGGATTGTAGGTAGCGGCCGAAGCGGCACCGCTGGTCAGCCCCGTCGCCACGACGAGCGCGGCTGCGGTTGTCTTGATGTACTTAATGAAACTCACGAAACTCTTTCTCCAGATATGCGTATTTCGAAAATGATATACGCGCGGTTAATTTCGACCGGAGCATGTCGGGCAAGTTTCTATTTTTCCACAAAAAAGTGGATTTCCCCGTAAACAGCGGTGCAACGCCGGTCCTGCGCGAAACAACGATATTGTCTCGCGCTCATTGGGGCGAATTTGGAAACCTTGTGTGGCGTGGGGAGGATGCGGGAGGGGGCTCTGATTCGGATGCCCGCCGTCCCGCTTAAGCGCGCTGTTGCGGGACGTCAGGCGGCTTTCTTCCGGCGGCGCAGGGCGACGAGACCGCCCAGGCCACCCAGAAGCAGGGGTAATGCGCCCGGCACGGGAACCGGCGTCACGTTGGCCGTCAGAACAAGGCGCTCCCATTCGTCGGAAGAGTTCAGATCAGTGTTGTCTCCCGACCGCCAGCCGCCGCTGAGGAACGAGGCGGCGTCGTTGCGGTCCCCTCCGACATTGGTATGCCAGCTCAACCGGTCGCGCTCTGACTGGCCGTTTATGTCGGCAGAGCTCTGATTAATGGTGTCGGTTTCACCCGCGAAGCCCATTGAGCGGCCGTTCTTGTACCAGCCCGCGCCGTTGGCGACGACGGAGGTATTCGGGGCGGTTTGAAGCGGAATGAAGATGTTGCTACCGATCGTCGCCAGCAGGTCGAATGTGGTCGAGCCGACGCGGCGAGTGGCCAGCATGAGCTTGTCACCGGCCCCGGCGAACAGGTCCGCGATGGGGACGTCGTCGTCACTCATGAGTCCTTGGTAAATGATGCTCCAGCCACCATTCAGAACGTCGCTTACAGCGACATCGTTCTGGGGGCCTGTATAGTCGACCGTCGCGGCCGAGGCAGAGCCTCCGGCCAGGCCGGTGGCAACAAACAGCGCTGCGAGGGTGGTCCTCATGGATCTGACGAAAGTCACAGCATTCCCCTAACACAAAAAAAACACATTTTTGACACTTCTCGTCTAACTGCTAATCGCGGGGATAGCCACGTGAAAGTTACTCATTCCCAAATAATTGCTGTCAGGGGGTCGGGGAGCATTGCCCGTTGGGAAACTGTGGTGCGGCGGGGCTGTCATTGTTGCGCATTCAGAAACTCATGTGCGACGGGCTTTGCACCGTCCGAAGCGTGGGGCGCTGTCCGAAGAATGTGGCACGGGTGACGATTCGGGGTGTGGCATTTTCTACAGTTACCTGCTTGCCCCTTGGGGCAGCAGCAGGCATTCTGAATCGCGTCGTGACGGTAGGGCGACAGACTTGAACAGGCCCGAACGGACCCCTACCTAAGACAGCCAGAAGGAGCCGGTGGGCGCTGCCGCATTGCGGGGCCAGTCCGGCTTGCCAAAAATAAGGAAAGAGCATGCAAGAGCCCCTCAATTTCTCTTATCCGGTGCTGCCGCTGCGCGACATCGTCGTATTTCCGCACATGATCGTGCCGCTTTTCGTAGGGCGCGACAAATCCGTGCGCGCGCTGGAAGAGGTGATGGCCGATGACAAGCAGATTCTGCTGTCCAGCCAGATCGATCCAAGCGTCGACGATCCTGACGCTGCGGGCATCTACAAGGCCGGCGTGCTGGCCAATGTGCTGCAACTGCTGAAGCTGCCCGATGGCACTGTAAAGGTGCTGGTCGAAGGCGTCGCACGTGTGCGCATCTCTGAATATCTCGACAACGAAGAGTTCTTCGAGGCACGCGCCGAATACCTGACGGAAATGCCCGGCGACCCCGCCACCATCGAGGCGCTGCTGCGCACCGTCGGTAACGAGTTCGAGCGTTACGCCAAGGTGAAAAAGAACATCCCCGAAGAGGCGCTGGCCGCCGTGTCGGATTCCGAAGAGCCCGCGCGGCTGGCCGATCTGGTCGCGGGGCATCTGGGCATCGACGTCGAACAGAAGCAGGAATTGCTGGAAACGCTGTCGGTCTCGGAGCGCCTGGAAAAGGTCTATGGCCTGATGCAGGGCGAAATGAGCGTTCTGCAAGTCGAGAAGAAGATCAAGACGCGCGTGAAATCCCAGATGGAGCGCACCCAGCGCGAATACTATCTGAATGAGCAGATGAAGGCCATTCAGAAGGAGTTGGGCGATGGCGAGGAAGGCGAAGGCGAGATCGCCGAGCTGGAAGCGCGCATCAAGGAAACCAAGCTGAGCAAGGAAGCGCGCGAAAAGGCCGAAGGCGAGCTGAAAAAGCTCAAGAACATGAGCCCGATGAGCGCCGAGGCCACGGTGGTGCGCAATTACCTCGACTGGATGCTGTCGATCCCGTGGGGCGTCAAATCCCGCGTGAAGAAAGACCTGAGCCGCGCCGAGAAGATTCTGGACGACGATCACTACGGGCTGGAGAAGGTCAAGGAACGGATCGTCGAATACCTGGCCGTGCAACAGCGCAGCAAGAAGCTGAAAGGCCCGATCATGTGCCTTGTCGGCCCTCCGGGCGTGGGCAAGACCAGCCTGGGCAAATCCGTGGCGCGGGCCACCGGGCGCGAGTTCATTCGCATCAGCCTTGGTGGTGTGCGTGACGAATCCGAGATCCGCGGCCACCGTCGGACCTATATCGGGTCCATGCCGGGCAAGATCATCCAGGCGTTGAAAAAGGCCAAGACCACGAACCCGCTCATCCTGCTCGACGAGATCGACAAGATGGGTCAGGATTTCCGTGGCGACCCGGCCTCTGCCATGCTCGAAGTGCTTGATCCGGAACAGAACTCCACCTTTGTGGATCACTATCTTGAGGTCGAGTATGATCTCAGCAACGTGATGTTCCTGACCACCTCGAACAGCTACAACATGCCTGGGCCGCTGATGGACCGGATGGAGATCATTCCGCTGGCGGGCTACACCGAGGACGAAAAACGCGAGATCGCCAAGCAGCACCTGTTGCAGAAGCAGATCAAGAACCACGGCCTGAAGGCCAAGGAGTTCTCGCTGTCCGACGAGGCGCTGACCGACATGATCCGCTATTACACACGTGAAGCGGGCGTGCGGAACCTTGAGCGTGAGATTGCCAAGGTGGCGCGTAAGGCGGTGACCAGGATCATCAAGAAAGAGGCGACCACGATCAACGTGACGCCGGAAAATCTGAGTGATTTCCTTGGAGTCAAGAAGTACAAGTTCGGCTTGGCTGAGGAAAAGGATCAGGTCGGTGTTGTTACCGGGCTGGCCTATACCTCGGTCGGTGGCGAGTTGTTGAACATCGAGGCCCTGCGCCTGCCGGGCAAGGGCCGGATGAAGACCACCGGCAAGCTGGGTGATGTCATGAAGGAATCGATTGATGCGGCGTCTTCCTACGTCCGGTCGGTCGCGCCCAGCCTTGGCATCAAACCGCCGAAGTTCGACAAGTGGGACATCCACGTGCACGTTCCCGAGGGCGCCACGCCCAAGGACGGGCCGTCGGCAGGGCTGGCGATGGTTACTTCCATCGTATCGGTGCTGACCGGCATTCCGGTGCGCAAGGATATCGCGATGACCGGCGAAGTGACCCTTCGCGGTAACGCGTTGCCCATCGGCGGGCTGAAGGAAAAGCTGCTGGCGGCACTGCGGGGCGGGATCAAGACCGTCATCATCCCGCAGGAGAACGAAAAGGACCTGGTGGAGATCCCTGACAACGTCAAGGAAGGGCTCAAGATCGTGCCTGTCACGCATGTCAGCGAAGTGCTGCGCATGGCGCTGACCGAACAGCCCCAACCGATCGAGTGGGACGAAGCCGCCGAAGAGGCTGCCGCCGCCGAGGCCGCGCTCAAGAACGAGAACAAGGGCAGCGGCGCGACAGCGCATTAAGTTCTGTACGCAAATATATGAAAAGGGGCGCTTTTGGCGCCCCTTTTTTATGTTCGATACTGTGTTTTCCGGGCGCTGCACAGGCCGGCGCAGATCAAGGGGTGCTGCGCAAATCCGCGAGCAAGTCACGATAGGCCTTTTCGGCGCGAGCGATACGCTGTGGGGGCAATGCGGTGTTTTCGACCCGGATCAGCGCCTCGAAGCCCAGCATGAAGGGCAGGAAGACGTCGCGCTCTGCGGGCTCAAGCCGGAAAGCCGTGCAGAAGGCCTCGAACCCGGCGCGGTTGACGCCGTAGAGCAAGGGGCCGCCCATATTCACCCGCCGGCGTCCCAGATGCATCAGGAAGCGCGCCATGTCCTTGTAGATGGGCATTTTGCGCGACCCGCCGATGTCGATCCCTGTCAGCCTGTTTTCCTTTGCGATCAGATTGTTGGGATGGAAATCACCGTGACTGATCGCGGTGCGCCATTGGCTGCCCTCGATCTGTTCCGCGAGCCGCTCCATTTCGGTCACGATGCCGGATTCGTACCGCGCGAGGTTGTCCCATGGCTGTGTTTCCGAGGCGGCTCGGGCCCGGCGCAACCAGCCCTTGGCCGAGGCGACATGCCAACCTTTGGTCATCGATGTGCTTTGTCGCAGCCAGTTCGCGGCAGCGGGCAGATAGGGGGGGCGTGCCGCAGGCGTGAGGCTTTGCAAGTGTTTCAGCAATGGCACCCCCGGCACCATGGCGGTGACGACGATTCCATGGGCCGGGCAGGCGAAAAGCGGACGCGCGATGCGCATGCATCCCTCTTTCATGTAGGGCCAGAGGCGCTGCATTTCGGCCCATTCGCGGGCGGGGCTGCCATCCTCGGGCGTCAGGCACAGGCGGACGACGGCATCATGGCCTTCGAAACCGGCGTGAAAGATCGCCCTTTTGCCGGGCACATGGCGGATCAGTTCGCGGGGCTCGATCGCGGCCACACGCGGATCGGTGGCGCAGGCGGCCTCAAGCTGGCCTGCGATGATCATCGCACTGTCGAAATCGGCGATTGGCGGCGTGCTGTCGGATGGGACCATGCCCCAACTGAGCCGAACGCTGGAGGGGCGTCAACCGAATTGAACCCGGCTGCGAGCACCGTTATGGTGTTCGGGCAATTCAGCCGCCAAGGAGGCACCAACAATGGCCGATAAACCGGTTTCGGAAATGACGTTCGAAGAAGCTATGACCGAACTGGAGCAGGTGGTCGGCCAGCTGGAGCGTGGTGATGTTGCGCTGGATGCGTCGATCACCTTGTACGAGCGTGGCGCGGCGCTGAAAAAACGCTGTGAAGACAAGCTGAAGGAAGCCGAAGAGAAGGTGGCGGCGATCACGCTCGATGGCAATGGCCAGCCCAGCGGAACGACTCCGGTAGAGGCGCAGTAGCGCCCGTGCAGGACAGGTTGGAAGCGACGCAGCGCGCGGTGGCGGCGCATTTGTCGCAAGCACTCGCACCGTTCGGAGATGGCCCCGTCACGCAGGCGATGGGCTATGCCGTGGCGGGGGGCAAGCGGATCCGCGCGATGCTGGTGATCGAAGGTGCGCGATTGCATGGTGTGAGTGCCGACCGGGCGTTGTGGCCTGCGGCCGCGATCGAGGCGATGCATGCCTATAGCCTGGTGCATGACGATCTGCCCGCGATGGACGATGATGCGCTGCGCCGGGGGCAGCCCACGGTGCATCTGCGCTGGGACGAGGCGACGGCGATCCTGACCGGGGATGCGCTGCAGGCGCTGGCCTTCGAACTCGTCACGCATCCGGAGGTGGGCAGCGGCGAGGTTCGTGCCGATCTGGCCCGCGATCTGGCGCGCGCGGCCGGGGCGCAGGGCATGGTGCTGGGGCAGGCGTTGGATATTGCCGCCGAATCCGCACCCGTGCCGCTCGATCTGGACCAGATCACGGCGCTTCAGGCGGGCAAGACGGGGGCGCTGATCGAATGGGCCGCGACATGCGGTGCCCGGATGGCCGGTGCAGATCCCACACCGCTGGGCCGCTATGCCCGCGCGCTTGGTCTGGCGTTCCAGATACAGGACGACGTGATCGATGTGACCGGAAATGCCGCGGCAGCAGGCAAGGCGGTGGGCAAGGACGCCGCGGCAGGCAAGGCCACCTTTGTTTCCCTGCTGGGGCTGGATGGGGCGAGATGCCGCGCGGCCACGCTGGTTGACGAAGCCACGGATGCCCTATCTATGTATGGCAAGGACGCGGAAACCTTGCAGCAATTGGCGCGTTTCGTTATCTCGCGCCAGACCTGAGCCGATCCGCCCTGAACCACTACGCACCCGGAGGCCGCCACCCCATGCCGAACCGCCCTGAAACTCCGCTGCTCGACCGCGTTGACAGCCCATCGGACCTCAAGCGGTTCAGTGATGCGGAACTGACGCAGCTGGCGCATGAGTTGCGCAGCGAGACGGTCAGCGCGGTCAGCGAGACCGGCGGCCATCTGGGCGCGGGCTTGGGCGTGGTGGAATTGACCGTGGCGCTGCACGCGGTGTTTGACGCGCCGCGCGACAAGATCATCTGGGATGTGAGCCACCAGTGCTATCCGCACAAGATCCTGACCGGAAGGCGCGATCGCATCCGCACCATCCGGCAGAAGGACGGGCTGAGCGGCTTCACCAAGCGCTCGGAATCTCCCTATGACCCGTTCGGCGCCGCCCATAGCTCGACCTCGATCAGCGCTGCGCTCGGTTTTGCCGTGGCGCGGGATCTGGGCGGGGCGAGCGAAACCGGCCATGGCGACGCGATTGCAGTGATCGGCGACGGCGCGATGAGTGCCGGCATGGCCTTTGAGGCGATGAACAATGCCGGGCACCTGAAAAAGCGCCTGATCGTCATTCTGAACGATAACGAGATGTCGATCGCGCCACCGGTTGGCGCGTTTTCCTCGTACCTTTCGCGGCTCTACGCCGAAGCCCCCTTTCAGGACCTCAAGGCGGCGGCCAAGGGGGCGGTGTCGCTGTTGCCGGGGCCGTTTCAGGAAGGCGCACGGCGGGCCAAGGACATGCTCAAGAGCATTGCCGTGGGCGGAACGCTCTTTGAGGAACTTGGGTTTTCCTATGTCGGGCCGATTGACGGGCACGACATGGATCAGCTTCTGCCGGTGTTGCGCACGGTGCGCCAGCGCGCGACCGGCCCGACCCTGATCCATGTGCTGACCAAGAAGGGCAAGGGCTATGGCCCTGCCGAAGAGGCGCGCGATGGCGGCCATGCCACCGCCAAGTTTGATGTGGTCTCGGGCAAGCAGAAAAAGGCGCCCAGCAACGCGCCAAGCTATACCTCGGTCTTTGGCCGCGCACTGGTCGATCACGCTACACGCGACGAACGGATTTGCGCCGTGACCGCCGCGATGCCGGATGGCACGGGGCTGAACCTCTTTAACGAACGCTATCCCAGCCGGTGTTTCGACGTGGGCATTGCCGAACAGCATGCCGTGACCTTTGCGGCGGGCATGGCGGCGGGCGGGCTGCGGCCGTTCTGTGCGCTTTATTCGACATTCCTGCAACGCGGTTACGATCAGGTGGTGCATGACGTGGCCATCCAGCGCCTGCCGGTGCGGTTCGCCGTTGATCGTGCCGGGCTGGTTGGGGCCGACGGGGCGACCCATGCGGGCAGCTATGACATCGCGTTTCTGGCCAATCTGCCGGGCTTCGTGGTCATGGCCGCTGCCGACGAGGCGGAACTGGTGCATATGGTTGCCACGGCCGTCGCGCATGACGAAGGTCCCATCGCGTTCCGCTATCCGCGTGGCGAGGGCGAGGGCGTCGAGATGCCGCAAACCGGCGTGCCGCTGGAGATCGGCAAGGGCCGCGTGATCCAGGAGGGCGCGCGGGTGGCGTTGCTCAGCTTCGGCACCCGTCTGGGCGAAGTGCGCCGCGCCGCCGAGGCGCTGGCCGCCAGGGGGATCACGCCGACCATTGTTGATGCCCGATTTGCCAAGCCGCTGGACCGCGATCTGATCTTGCGGCTGACCCGCGACCACGAGGCGATGATCACCGTCGAGGAAGGCGCGATTGGCGGGTTCGGCAGCCATGTGGCACAGCTCCTGGCCGACGAAGGGGTGTTTGATCACGGCTTCAAATTCCGCGCGATGGTGCTGCCCGACATCTTTATAGATCAGGCCAGCCCGGCCGATATGTACAAGGTCGCGGGGCTGAGTGCCGCACAGATCGAAGCCAAGGTGCTGGAAGTTCTCGGTGTGGCGCAAATTGCGGGCAAACGTGCCTGATTATCGCGATTTGTAAAGTTACCCACAGGTTTATCCACAAGTATTTGTGGGTAAAGTCACGAATGTGATTCTGGACTTTCGCGCCAGCGGCCACATATTTAGTCGTGATCCTATCAGGAGGGCGGCATATGCACTGCCTGAGAACGCTGTTATTCGTCCCGGCATTCCTGCTCTGCCTGACCGCGCCACTGGCCGCGCTGGACAGCAGCGCAGGCCGCCTCACGGTCGAGACGGTCGTAAGCGGGTTGAAATCGCCGTGGGCCTTCGGGTTCCTGCCCGATGGCGCGGTGTTGATCACTGAAAAATCCGGTCGGCTTTGGCATGTGGGTCCGGATGGAGAACGGCGCGCCGTTGACGGTGTCGGGCCGGTGGATGTGAACGGGCAGGGCGGTCTGCTCGATATTCTGGTGCCGCGTGATTTCGCGCAGAGCCGACAGCTATTTTTCACGCAGGCATTGGCGCAGCCGGCAGGCGGATCGGGCACCGCCGTTGCCACGGCCCGGCTGAGCGCCGACGCGCGACAACTGACCGACTGGCGCGTGATTTTCGAGATGACCGAGGGCAGCCGCGGTGGCCAGCATTTCGGGTCGCGTCTGGTTGAGGCGCGCGACGGCACGCTTTTTGTCACGATGGGCGAGCGCGGCGACCGGCCTTCGGCGCAGGATCTGGGGCGGGAGAACGGCTCGGTCCTGCGGATCGCGCGCGACGGCAGCGTGCCGCGTGACAATCCCTTTGTGGGCAAACCGGGCGCACGGCCCGCGATCTGGTCTTACGGGCACCGCAATCCGCAAGGTGCGGCACTGGATCGTCGGGGCCAGCTCTGGGTCAGCGAACATGGGGCCAAGGGCGGTGACGAGGTGAACCTCATCCGCAAGGGCGCCAATTTCGGCTGGCCGGTCATTTCCTACGGACGGCATTACTCGGGCCTGAAAATCGGCGAGGGCACTACGAAACCGGGCATAGAGCAGCCGGCATTCTATTGGGACCCGTCGATCGCGCCGTCTGGATTGATGATCTATTCCGGGCGGCTATGGCCGGAGTGGGCAGGGCATTTCTTTGTCGGATCGCTGAAATTCGGTCATGTGGCGCGCCTATCGGGTGAGCCATTGGCGCTGCGCGAACGGATCAAAGGCCCCGAAACCGCCCGCACCCGCGATATTCGCGAAGCCCCGGATGGCACGATCTGGGTGCTGTCCGCAGGGCAGGGCGCGCTTTACCGGCTATCGCCGTAGGCCATGCATCAACAGCTCTGCGCCTGCTGAATCGGGTTGCGTGATGTTTGCGAAGATCAGACCGACAGACGCGAGGCGTGCGCGCCGCGTTCGCGGTAGGGCGTCGTGTCGTAATGCGCGCGGTAGCATTTGGAAAAATGCGAAGGTGACGAGAACCCACAGGCCAAGGCCACATTGATCACGGTCATGTCGGTCTGCATCAGCAGGTTGCGGGCCTTTTGCAGCCGCAATTCCATGTAATAGCGTTTTGGCGACCGGCTGAGGTAGCGGCGAAACAGCCGCTCGAGCTGGCGCGTGGACATGCCTGCCTCGCGGGCCAGAATCGAGGGGCTGATCGGTTCCTCGATATTGGCTTCCATCATCTGGATGACCTGGCTCAGCTTTGGGTGGCGCACGCCGATGCGGGTGGGGACCGACAGGCGCTGTGTGTCCTGATCGGTACGGATCGAGCTGTAGATCAGTTGATCGGCGACCGCGCTGGCCAGTTTTTCGCCGTGCTCGTCCGCGATCAGCTTTAGCATCAGGTCGATGGAAGAGGTGCCGCCCGCCGTGGTCATGCGGTTGCCATCTACGGTAAAGACGGATTTCGTCAGGTCGACCTCTTCGAACTCTTCGGCAAAGCTGTCGTGGTTTTCCCAGTGGATCGTGGCGCGCTTGCCGTCCAGCAGCCCCGCCTTGGCCAGGACGTAGGACGCGGTGCACAGCCCGCCGATCTTGAGGCCGCGCCGGGCCTCTCGCCGCAGCCAGTTGAGCAGGCGTTTGCTGGTCGCCTGCTGGATGTCGGCACCGCCGCAGACGATCACGGTGTCGTCGCGCAAAAGCTCGTCGAGGTTGATATCGACCTGAAAGCGCGCACCCGCGGAACAGGCAACCGTATCGTCGGAATCGCCTGCGACGATCCAAGTGTAGAGCTTGCGCTCGGCCATCCGGTTGGCGATCCGCAGGCATTCGACGGCAGAGGCAAAACTGAGCAGCGTGAAATTATCAACCAGCACGAAAACGAAACGGCGCGGAGGCTCTTGCCCGCCGACCTGTCCTTTTGCCACTTCGTCGAGCATCGGATATCACTCCCAAGTCCGAGTTTGCACCGCATCGGTGATCCACGATTGTGCCGTGGAACACAAGGCTTCGGCGGCGAATTTGACTTAATTCGCACGGTCCCCATATGGCCTATCAGATGTGGCTTTGCTAAAGAAGCATTTCATAAACACGATCAGCGGAGATCACGACCATGACAGAATGGCAAAAAACCACCTGGCGCACCAAGCCGCGGGTTCAGATGCCGGTCTATACCGACACTGGCGCTCTGGCCGATGTCGAGGCCAAGCTGTCGAAGTTTCCGCCGCTGGTTTTTGCCGGCGAGGCGCGCCGCCTGAAGGCAGAGCTGGGCGCCGCGTCGCGGGGCGAGGCGTTTCTGCTGCAAGGTGGGGATTGTGCCGAAGCCTTTGATCAGTTCAGCGCCGATGCGATCCGCGACACGTTCAAGGTGATGCTGCAGATGGCCATGGTCCTGACCTTCGGGGCCAAGGTGCCGGTGGTCAAGGTGGGCCGCATGGCCGGCCAGTTTGCCAAGCCGCGCAGCGCGCCGACCGAAACGGTGAACGGAGTGGAACTGCCCAGCTACCGTGGCGACATCATCAACGAGTTGTCCTTCAGCGAGGCATCGCGCACGCCTGATCCCACGAAGATGCTGCAGGCCTACACTCAGGCAGCGGCGACCCTCAACCTGCTGCGCGCCTTTTCCAAGGGCGGCTATGCGGACATGCACAAGGTACACAGCTGGACGCTTGGATTTACCGAGGGCGAAAAGGCCGCGCGCTACCGAGACATGGCGAACCGGATCAGCGATGCGCTGGATTTCATGAAGGCGGCAGGTCTGAACAGCGACAATACCGAAGCGCTGCAAACTGTGGATTTCTACACCAGCCACGAATCGCTGTTGCTGGAATATGAAGAGGCGCTGACGCGGCTTGACAGCACGTCGGGCAATTGGCTGGCAGGATCGGGCCACATGATCTGGATCGGCGACCGCACGCGGCAGCCGGATGGCGCGCATGTGGAATTCGCACGCGGCGTGCTGAACCCGATTGGCCTGAAATGCGGCCCGTCGATGACGGCCGAGGATCTCAAGCTGCTGATGGCGCGTCTCAACCCGAAAAACGAGGCGGGGCGCCTGTCGCTGATTGCACGCTTTGGCGCGGGTAACGTGAACGAGCATTTGCCACGTCTCATTCGCACGGTGAAGGAAGAGGGCGCCAAGGTGGTCTGGGTCTGTGATCCGATGCATGGCAACACGATCAAGTCGGAGTCCGGCTACAAAACCCGGCCCTTTGAATCCGTCTTGCGCGAGGTGCGTGAATTCTTTGCCGTTCACAAGGCCGAGGGCACGATCCCCGGCGGCGTGCATTTCGAGATGACAGGCCAGGACGTGACCGAATGCACCGGCGGTGTCCGCGCGGTCAGCGATCAGGATCTGAGCGCACGCTATCACACCGCCTGCGATCCGCGCCTCAATGCGTCGCAGTCGCTGGAACTGGCGTTCCTCGTGGCCGAAGAGCTTTCGAGCCTGCGCGCCGAGCGGCCAGCCGAAGCGATCTGATCGGATGGCATGTGCCGGGCGAAAGCTCGGCTTGCGGCAATTTCGGAAACCAGTTCTCAATGGAAAGGCCGGGTTTTAGCCCGGCCTTTCTGGTTTCGGAGCGGGACCTGCCCGAGAGTCATTCATCGGGTTGCGAATGAACGAGGCGCAGATATGGGCGTTCGGAACGGGATTTCGGCGTGAAGGGGGCTTTCGTTTCTGCAAAGCCTCTGGCGGCCTTTGGCACCGCGCCTGCCGTCGGCGCCGGCCCGGTCACGTCGAGCGGGACGATCTGGCTGCCGGTGATCTCGAACCGGCGCGGCGGGCGCAGGGCCGTGCCGTTGGTGACGAGGCAACCCAGGGCGCGCGAGATATCGCCGAGGTCGCTGGTCAGCGGCAGCAACAGCATCGTCCCGGTGAGCGCAGCTTCGCCGTGGCCCCCTTCGGACCGGAGCGACAGATTCATGGTTGCGGGCGAGTCAAACACCTGAACCAGATGTCGAGCCAGCGCGTCGCGATGACCGGCGTTGAAAAACGCGCTAATCGGCATGCCGCGCACCTCCATTCCCAGCAGATCCGACAGATGCACGCCGGCCACGCGCAGACGCGCCAGACCCGGCGCGATCCGCTCGACGATAAAGGCATTGGACAAGAGCGGCTCGATCCCGCGCGGGTCAATATCCGCGCGGCGCGGCACCCTTCCATTGACACGAAGCTGCTGCCAGTAGCCGACGAAAGCCTTCAGCGCCTTCGCGTCCTTGGCGCCCGCGATGTTCCCTGCAAGGCGGCGAAGACCTATCGTATCAGGGTTTTCGTTCCGGGGCTCGTCGGACATTTCATCAACCTCGCTCATCTGCCCGGACCAGAGCGGGTACCGGGCGCTTCGCAAAGTATCTCATAAATCGACATGATTTTATCTAAAATTCCATGCAAATAGTTAACCTGTCGATCCTGTGGGTCCTTGAGGGGCGGATGCTTGCCTATGAAGGAGCAACCGCTTAGGACACGGGGCACGACATGACTTCGCAGCTTCTGGAGGGCAGTTCTTGCTGATATCAATGACAGGTTTTGCCTCGGAGCGCGGAGCGCATGCGGGTTACGCTTGGGTCTGGGAGTTGCGCAGCGTGAACGGCAAGGGGCTGGATCTGCGCCTGCGCGTTCCCGATTGGATCGAAGGGCTGGAGGCGGGGCTGCGCGCGCGGCTGACCAAGGCACTGGCGCGCGGCAATGTCTCGCTGGGCCTGCGGGTGCAGGCCGAAGAACAGGGTGGACGGCTGCGGGTGAACACGGCGCAACTGGATGACGTGCTGGCGGCGATGGCCGAGGTCGAGGCGCGAGCGATGGCGCAGGGCCTGTCGCTGGCGCCTGCGCGCCCGGGCGATGTGTTGTCCGTGCGCGGCGTGCTGGAGACGGCCAGCGCCGAGCAGGATACTGCGGAACTGTCCAAGGCGCTGATGGCGGATTTCGATGCTGTGCTGGCGGCGTTTCAGGCCATGCGCGCCGCCGAAGGCAAGGCGCTGCACGGCGTTCTGGAGGCCCAGCTGGACGAGGTGTCACGCCTGACGGACGAGGCGGCACTGGCCGCCGA
This sequence comes from Roseovarius sp. ZX-A-9, assembly GCF_028369135.1. Taxonomy (GTDB): domain Bacteria; phylum Pseudomonadota; class Alphaproteobacteria; order Rhodobacterales; family Rhodobacteraceae; genus Roseovarius. The sequence continues at coordinate 125,605 of NZ_JAPWHW010000004.1, read as the reverse complement.
AGCGCGTCGCGACGACATGGCCGCCGCGCTGCGCGCGTCGCTGGCGCGGGTGCTGGACAATGCCGACGGGGTGGACGAGGCGCGGCTGACGCAGGAACTGGCGATGATCGCCGTCAAGTCGGACGTGACCGAGGAGATTGACCGCCTGCGCACCCATGTGACCGCCGCGCGTGATCTGCTGGCGCAGGACGGCGCGGTGGGCCGCAAGCTTGATTTCCTGATGCAGGAATTCAACCGCGAAGCCAACACGCTGTGTTCCAAGGCGCAATCAAGCGGGCTTACCAGCATCGGCCTTGCGCTCAAGGCGGTGATCGACCAGATGCGTGAGCAAGTGCAGAATGTGGAATAGGGACGACATATGACCCAGCGGCGTGGCCTACTGATCATCCTCTCGTCGCCCTCGGGCGCGGGAAAATCCACCCTTTCGCGGCGGCTGCTGGAATGGGACGAGAGCCTGAGTTTCTCGGTCTCGGCCACCACCCGCGCACCGCGCGAGGGCGAAGTGGACGGGAAACATTACCATTTCCTGAGCGAAGAGGCATTCCGTCACGACGTGGCGAATGGCCAGATGCTGGAGCACGCGCATGTGTTCGGCAATTTCTACGGCTCTCCCAAGGCGCCGGTGGAGGCGGCAATAGATGCCGGGCGCGACGTGCTGTTCGACATCGACTGGCAGGGCGCGCAGCAGATTCAGAACTCTGATCTGGGCAAGCATACGCTGTCGATTTTCATCCTGCCCCCCTCCATCCCCGAATTGCACCGCAGGCTGGAGGCGCGCGGTCAGGACAGCGCCGAGGTGATCACCAAGCGTATGCAGAAAAGCTGGGATGAAATCAGCCACTGGGCCGAGTATGATTATGTTCTGATCAATGACGATCTGGACGCGACTGACGCGCAATTGAAACAGATCATCTCGGCGGCGCGGCTGCGCCGTATCCAGCAGCCCGGCCTGACGCATCATGTGCGCAAGCTGCAACGTGAATTCGAGGACCGCAAATGACCCTTTATACTCTGGACGGAGTTGAACCCAGCACACCCGATGACGGCGATTTCTGGGTGGCGCCCGACGCCAATGTGATCGGATATGTCAGGCTGGAGAGCGGCACATCGGTTTGGTTCGGCGCGACGCTGCGGGGCGATAACGAGTTGATCACCGTGGGCGAGGGCACGAATGTGCAGGAAAGCACGGTAATGCACACCGATATCGGCTATCCGCTGACCATCGGCACGGGCTGCACCATCGGGCACAAGGCGATGCTGCATGGTTGCACCATTGGCAACAATTCCCTGATCGGCATGGGCGCGACCGTGCTGAACGGTGCGACCATCGGCGACAATTGCCTGATCGGGGCTGGCGCGCTGATTACCGAAGGCAAGACCATTCCGGATGGCAGCCTGGTGATGGGCAGCCCCGGCAAGGTGGTCCGCCAGCTGGACGACAAGGCGATTGCCGGGCTGAAGGCGAGCGCGCTGCATTATCAGGAAAACATGCGCCGGTTCCGCGCCGGTCTGATCCCCGTCGCCGTACCTTTGCGCGGCTAGGGGCGCGGATGCAGCCCGAGGGGCTCAGCGCGCTTTTGCAGGCGATCCCGATGCCTGCACTGCTGATCGGCACATCGCAATGGGTCGTGGGCGCCAACAGTCGCGCGCGCGCTCTGCTGGGCGAGGCGATAACGGGACGGCACTACATCACTGTCCTGCGCCAGCCCAATGTTCTGGATGCCATTGAGGGTGCGCTAAACGATGAGGGCCAGCGCACCACGCGCTACCTTGGCAGCGACGGCGCGCAGGACACCACCTTCATCGTCACGGCAAGCCACGTGCAGCATGCGGGCGAAGCCGCCGCGCTGGTCTGTTTCGAGGATATCACCCATCTGGAGCAGACCGACCAGATGCGCCGCGATTTCGTCGCCAATGTCAGCCACGAGCTGCGCACGCCTCTGACAGCGCTGCTGGGCTTCATCGAGACCCTGCAAGGCCCGGCAAAGGGCGATGCGGTTGCGCATGAACGCTTCCTTGCCACGATGCATCACGAGGCCAGCCGGATGGAACGGCTGGTGCGCGATCTACTGTCGCTCAGCCGGGTCGAGGGGCAAGAACGCGTCCGTCCTGCGGACATGGTCGATCTGGGGGCGCTGTTGACTTCGGTCTGTGATGCCCTGCGCCCGCTGACCGACAGCGCAGGGGTCGAGGTGGTACGCGATCTGGCCAATGAGGCCGTCTGCGTTCCGGGTGATCCCGACCAACTGCGGCAGGTCTTTACCAATCTGCTGGAAAATGCGCTGAAATATGGTGGCGCGGGCGGGCGCATCGACGTGACCCTGCAGCTTTCGGACCATGAACCGGCGTTGCGTGGCGCAGCGGCGGTGGTGGCGGTGGCGGATCAGGGGCCGGGGATTGATCCGTTGCATATCCCGCGCCTGACCGAGCGATTCTACCGGGTGGACAGCCATCGCAGCCGCGAAATGGGCGGCACCGGCCTGGGACTGGCGATCGTGAAACATATCGTCAATCGCCATCGCGGCCGGTTGCAGATAGACAGCGACCTGGGAAAAGGCAGCACATTCAAGCTGTTGCTGCCTCTTGGGCAAGGCTGAGGCGGCGCGCGGCGCGTATGTGTCAGCCCATCGCGTCGCTGGATTGTCGTGACGGAAGGCGTCTTTGTCATGAAAGCGTTACAAAACCGTAACAAAAGCGCAGCACAACGCCCTTAGGCAGCACCCGTGAGGTCGCCGCACAGGTGGCGGCCAAGACCGAAAACAGGAGCTGCGAAATGTCCCTTTTGAAACTGTCCGCATCGGCACTGGCCATCGCGGCCGTCACCGCGGGTGCCGCCGAGGCCCGCGACAATATCCAGGTTGCCGGTTCGTCGACGGTGCTGCCTTACGCGTCGATCGTCGCCGAAGCATTTGGCGAAAACTTTGACTTTCCTACGCCGGTAATTGAATCGGGTGGATCCTCTGCGGGCCTCAAGCGGTTCTGCGAAGGCCTGGGCGAGAATACCATCGACATCGCGAATGCCAGCCGGGCGATCCGCGAGCGCGAGCTCAAGGTTTGCGCCGAAAACGGTGTGACCGACATCATCGAAGTACGCTTTGGCTATGACGGCATCGTGTTCGCTTCGGACATCAACGGCAACGCCTTCGAATTCACGCCGACGCACTGGTACAAGGCCATGTCTGACAAGCTCGTCGTGGACGGCGCCACGGTGGACAACCCCTATACCATGTGGAACGAGATCGACCCGGCTTTGCCCGCGCAGGAAATCCAGGCCTATGTGCCCGGCACCAAGCACGGCACGCGCGAAGTATTCGAGGACAAGGTGATCCTCGCTGGCTGTAAAGAGACGGGCGACTTCGACACATTCAAGGCGGCGTTGGACGGCGACAAGAAGGCCGCAAAGCATGCCTGCATCGCGCTGCGTACCGATGGCCGTGCTGTTGATATCGACGGTGACTACACCGAAACGCTGGCCCGTGTTGACGCCAACAAGGCCGGTATCGGTGTCTTTGGTCTGGCTTTCTACGAGAACAACACTGACCGGTTGCAAGTTGCGACCATGGGGGGTGTTGCACCCACGACCGAGACGATCTCGACCGGGGACTATCCGGTGTCGCGCCCGCTCTACTTCTACATCAAGAAGGCACATCTCGATGTGGTTCCGGGCCTCGCCGAGTTCGCCGCGTTCTTTGTCGCGGACGAAATCGCAGGTCCTGACGGCCCGCTGGCACAATATGGTCTGGTCGCCGACCCCGATCTGGAGGCAACCCAAGCTGTTGTGGCCAACCAAAGCACCATGAACGGGATGTGATCCCCAAGTGGTTCTCGAGAATGGCGGGAGCGCCCGCCATTCTCGTCCTTTTCCCAAGCTTTGCGTAATTGATCCCACGGAGCACCCATGCCGGTTTCCTGGCTTATATCAATCCTTCTGACACTCGCCGTGATCGGCTACTTTGCCGGGCAGGCGCGGGCGATGCGCAGTGCCGGCGGGGACCCGCGAAACCTGCATTCGCGGCCCGGCTATTATGGCGCGCATGTCGCGCTTGCGGGGCTCTTGCCCGCGCTTGGCCTGTTAGTGGTCTGGCTGATACTCCAGCCACTGGTGCTGGACCATGCGCGCGCCGCCACCGGCAACCTGATCGGGACGATAGCAATACTCGGCCTGATGCTGCTCGGATGCGGCTTGGCATATCATCGCACGCGGCGAGATTTTCGCGCCCGAAATGTGATCGAGGCCGGGGTCATGGCGCTGCTGATCGGTGCCGCCAGTATCGCGATCCTGATCACCATCGGGATTGTGCTGTCGCTGGTGTTCAACACGGTCGAGTTTTTCCATCTCTATCCGGCCGGAGATTTCTTTTTTGGTACTACATGGTCGCCCAGCTTTGGCGGCGGGTCCCAACTGGCGGTGCTCCCGCTCTTGTGGGGGACGTTCTACATTTCGATCATCGCACTTGGCGTGGCTGTGCCGATCGGGCTGTTCGCCGCGATCTACCTGTCTGAATATGCCGGGGTCCGGGTCCGCAGCGTTGCCAAGCCGATGCTTGAAGTGCTGGCCGGTATTCCGACAATCGTTTACGGCCTCTTTGCTCTGCTGACGGTGGGGCCCTTGCTGGCCCGTGTCTTTGGCGATGGCGGCCTGGGCTGGATGCAGGCGGGGATGTCTGTGATGACGGCCGGCCTTGTGATGGGGGTGATGCTGATCCCCTTCGTCAGTTCGCTGAGCGATGACATCCTCAATGCGGTGCCCCAGGCACTGCGCGACGGGTCATACGGGCTGGGAGCGACGCGCTCGGAAACCATCCGTCAGGTCGTTCTGCCAGCGGCCCTGCCGGGCATTGCGGGGGCGATCCTGCTGGCCGCGAGCCGCGCCATCGGCGAGACGATGATCGTCGTGCTGGGGGCAGGGGCCGCGGCCCGGCTGAGCCTGAACCCGTTTGACGCGATGACCACCGTAACCGCCAAGATCGTCAGCCAGCTGACCGGGGATGCCGATTTCGCCTCGCCCGAGGCGCTGGTAGCCTTCGCACTTGGCATGACGCTGTTTGTCATCACGCTGGCATTGAACATTGTCGCGCTCGTCATCGTGCGCAAATACCGGGAGCAGTACGAATGACCGACACGCATGATGGCAGCGTTGCCCGCCCTTCGCTGATCCAGCCGGACACGCGCACCCGACGCCGCAATGCCGCCGAAGCACGATTCCGCGCCTGCGGCCTGGCGGCGGTCGTCATCGGGTTGATCTGCCTTGCAGGGTTGCTCGGCGCGATCGTGATGAACGGGGCCGGGGCCTTTCAGCAGACATTCATTCACCTGTCGGTACATCTGGACCCGGCCAAGCTGGACAAGAAGGGCAACCGCGATATCGAGGATATCAAGAAGGTTTCGACCTTTGGCTATGCGCCACTGGTGCAGGCCGCATTGTTGCAAGCGGTTCAGGATCACGGCATCGATACGCCACTGACCCGCGCCAAGGATGTGAAACACCTGATTTCGGCCTCTGCCCCGGCGCAAGTTCGTGACTACGTGGTCGCCAACCCCGACCAGATCGGAACAACTGTAACGTTTCGCGTGCTCGCCTCTAGCCGGGTGGACGGCTATATCAAGGGCCGGGTGACGCGCGAGGATGTGGCGCGCGACAAGAACATCTCGGTGGAGCAATTGGACCTTGCCGATGCGCTGGTCGATGCCGGTGTGATCGCCAAGACCTTCAATACCGGCTTCATCCTCGGCGCGGATGCCAGTGAAAGCCGCCCCGAACAGGCGGGTATCGGGGTGGCGATGCTGGGGTCGTTCTTCATGATGCTGGTGGTGCTGGGGCTCAGCCTGCCCATCAGTGTCGCCGCTTCGATCTATCTTGAGGAATTTGCCCCCAGGAACCGGCTGACGGATCTCATCGAGGTCAATATCTCGAACCTCGCGGCGGTGCCTTCCATCGTGTACGGTATTCTCGGGCTGGCGGTGTTCATCCAGTTCGCGCATCTGCCACAATCGGCGCCGCTGGTGGGCGGTCTGGTGCTGACGTTGATGACGCTGCCGACGATCATCATCGCCACGCGCGCCTCGCTCAAATCTGTGCCGCCGTCGATCCGGGACGCGGCCCTCGGAGTGGGCGCGTCGAGGATGCAATCGGTCCTTCATCATGTGCTGCCGCTGGCGATGCCGGGTATCCTGACGGGCACGATCATCGGTCTGGCGCAGGCCCTGGGCGAAACCGCGCCGTTGTTGCTGATCGGGATGATGGGCTATGTCGCGACCAATTATCCGGGCGGGCTGGCCTCCGGTTTTTTCGATCCGAATTCGGCCATGCCCGCACAGATCTATGAATGGGCCAAACGCGCTGACCCGGCCTATTACGAACGCGCCTGGGGCGGCATCATCATCCTGATGGTGTTCCTTCTGGCCATGAACATCATTGCCATCATTCTGCGCCGCCGCTTTGAACAGCGCTGGTAAAAGAGAGGACGCCCCAATGTACGATGCGCAAATTCCCCAAAGTACCGTGGACCAGACGGATATCAAGTTTTCCGCCCGCGGCGTGCAGGTCCATTACGGTGATACCCACGCGATCAAGAACGTGGATGTGGATATCGCCGACAAGACCGTGACTGCCTTTATCGGCCCGTCGGGTTGCGGCAAATCCACCTTTCTGCGCTGCCTGAACCGGATGAACGATACCATTGATGTGTGCCGGGTCGCGGGTGATATCCGCCTTGACGGGGTCGATATCTACGACAAGCGCATCGACCCGGTGCAGTTGCGCGCAAGGGTCGGCATGGTGTTTCAGAAACCCAACCCGTTCCCCAAGTCGATCTACGACAATGTTGCCTACGGGCCGCGCATTCACGGGCTGGCCCGCAACAAGGCCGAGCTGGACGAGATCGTGGAAAACGCGCTGCGCCGTGGGGCGATCTGGAACGAGGTCAAGGACCGGCTGGACGCGCCGGGCACGGGCCTCTCGGGTGGGCAGCAGCAGCGGCTGTGTATCGCGCGCGCCGTGGCGACAGAACCCGAAGTGTTGCTGATGGACGAGCCATGTTCCGCGCTCGACCCGATTGCGACGGCGCAGATCGAAGAGCTGATCGACGAGTTGCGCCGCAGCTATTCGTTGGTCATTGTGACCCATTCGATGCAGCAAGCCGCCCGGGTCAGCCAGAAGACAGCTTTTTTTCACCTTGGCCATCTCGTCGAATTCGGCGAGACCGGACAGATATTCACCAACCCCGTTGATGAACGGACCGAGTCCTACATCACCGGGCGGATCGGCTAGGGAGCCAAACCCATGCAGGAAACGCATATCGCCTCGGCCTTTGACCGCGATCTGGAGATGATCCAGGCGCAGATCATGAAGATGGGCGGGCTGGTCGAAGAAGCGATCATCGACGCCGCCACCTCGCTGGAGACGCGCGACGCGGATCTGGCCGAAACCGTTCGCCGCCGCGACAAGGTAATCGACAATCTGGAATTGCAGATCAACGAAGAGGCCGCGCGCGTCATCGCATTGCGCGCGCCCACCGCCAGGGACTTGCGTCTGATCCTGTCGGTAATCAAGATCAGCGCCAATCTGGAGCGGATCGGCGACTATGCCAAGAACATGGCAAAACGAACCGGCGTGCTGGCCGGGCTGGCCCCGGTCGATGAATCAATCTCGGCGCTGCGCCGGATGGCCCGCGAGGTCGAGCGGATGTTGAAAGACGCGCTCGACAGTTACATCCAGCATGACGTGGACCTGGCTGCCGAGATCATTCTGCGCGATCGCGATGTGGACCAGATGTACAACGCACTGTTTCGCGAGCTCCTGACCTTCATGTTGGAGGATCCACGCAGTATCACCTCGTGCATGCATCTGCATTTCATTGCCAAGAATACCGAGCGGATGGGCGATCATGTCACCTCCATCGCCGAGCAGGTCATTTACCTCGTGACCGGCGAGATGCCCGACGAGGCCCGCCCCAAGGGTGACCGGACATCGACCGATGCGGGGTTGATCCCATGAGCGGGGCGCGCGAAGTGAACCGCGACCGCCCCTGCGTTCTGCTGGTCGAAGACGAGGCCGCGCAACGCCAGATGCTGTCTTACAATCTGGAGGCGGACGGCTATCAGGTGGTGATGGCGGAAGACGGTGAAGAGGCGCTGCTGGTGGCGGCGGAAACGTCGCCCGATGTTATCGTGCTGGACTGGATGATGCCAAAGGTATCGGGCATCGAAGTCTGTCGCCAGCTCAAGACCCGGGCCGAAACCCGCGGCGTGCCGATCATCATGCTTTCAGCGCGCTCTGAAGAAGTGGACCGGGTGCGCGGCCTGGAAACCGGGGCGGACGATTACGTTGTGAAACCTTATTCGGTGGTCGAACTGATGGCGCGGGTGCGCGCGCAGTTGCGGCGTACCCGTGCCGCCGCCGTGGGCCAGCGGCTGGAATTCGGGGATATCGTCTTGGATTCCGAAACCCACCGCGTCATCCGTGCGGAACAGCCGCTCAAGTTGGGGCCGACCGAATTTCGGCTGATGGCCACGTTCATGGAAAAGCCGGGCCGGGTGTGGAGCCGCGAACAGCTGCTGGACCGGGTCTGGGGGCGTGATATCTACGTCGACTCACGCACTGTCGATGTCCATATAGGTCGCCTGCGCAAGGCGCTGTGCCGGCATGGCGGCGATGATCCGCTGCGCACCGTGCGCGGGGTAGGGTATGCCTTGGGGTGATGGCGACTGAGGCGCTGCCCCTTATCGCGGCAGCAGATCCTCTTCGCCGACCTGACCCGAGATCCAGTCCCGGAACTTGACCAGCGCCGTGTCCTCGGCCTTGGATTCGGGCCAGACCAGCCAATAGGCCCCCGGCGACGGGGTCACTCCGCCCCAGGCGGTGACCAGCCGCCCGGTGGCCAGATCCTGCTCGGCCAGGTAATCGGGCAAGAGCGCCACGCCGAGCCCGTGCAGCGCCGCCTGAGTGATGGTCGAGAACTGATCATGTACGGTGCCTGCAACCCGCTGAGCCGCAACTCCATGCGCCGCGAACCAGGCAGGCCATGCTTCGGGCCTCGTTTCGATATGCAAGAGCGGCAGTGCCAGAAGATCGCGCGCATCAGCCGGGGCGCGGCCAGCGATGAGTGCGGGGGCGCAAACCGCGATCACCGCTTCAGGGCGCAGCTGGATCGCATCGGTGCCCGGCCAGTCGCGCTGACCGAAATGGATCGCAGCGTCAAAGCCTTCGGCGGCGAAATTGAACGCCTTGAACCGTGTTGACAGGTTGATCGTCACTTCTGGATGGACGCGCGCGAAATCCGGCAGGCGCGGGACCAGCCAACGCATGCCGAAGGTGGGCAGGATCGCGAGGCTGACACTGCCGCCAGCGGGGTTCAGCGCCGCCTTCATCGAGGCCTGGGCGATCTGGCCCAGGGCGCTGCGGATCTCACCGGCATAGTCCGTGCCCTGCGGCGTCAGAGACATGCCGCGGCCTTCACGCCGGATCAGCGATACGCCCAGTTGTTCTTCCAATGTCTGCAATTGGCGGCTGACCGCGCTCTGGCTCAGCGCCAGTGCCTCGGCCGCCGCGGTGGCGCTGCCCAGCCGGTCAAGTGCCTCGATCGCACGCAGGCTGGCGATGGACGGCAGAAAGCGGCGGGGCAGGGGCATCTATGCGGTTTCCTCATGTGTGTTTGCCAAAACCTCGCTATTCTTTTGCCTGCTAACTGGGTATAGAGCAACCTAAAGCGTTACACGAAAAGCCTGAATTCCCGGCCATGGCAAAGCGCGCGCAGCTTCCGAACCTTGTGCGCCCTTCATTTTTTGCCAGATGCCGCAAGTTACAGGTGAAACGCTTTGATCAGATTTATCTTGCGCAAAACGCATGAAAGGACCCGACATGAGCCTCGACGCCCCCAAGATCAAAGCCAAGGACGCCCCCGACCTTAGCAATTTTGACTGGCAGGATCCGTTCCGCCTTAACGATCAACTCGAAGAAGACGAGCGGATGATCGCGGAAAGCGCCCGCAGCTTTGCGCAGGAAAAGCTTCAGCCGCGTGTGATCAAGGCCTATGCTGAAGAGACCGTGGCACCCGAGCTGTTCGTCGAAATGGGCGAGATGGGTCTGCTGGGCACCACCATCCCCGAGGAATATGGCGGGCTGGGCGGCGGCTATGTGGGCTACGGGCTGGTCGCGCGCGAAATCGAGCGTGTGGACAGCGGTTATCGCTCGATGATGTCGGTGCAATCCAGCCTGGTGATGTACCCGATCTATGCTTACGGCTCGGAAGAGCAGCGGCAGAAATACCTGCCGGGCCTCGCCGCCGGGACGCTGATCGGTTGCTTTGGCCTGACTGAGCCGGATGCTGGCAGCGATCCTGCGGGGATGAAGACCCGCGCCGAAAAGATCGATGGCGGCTACCGGATCACCGGGTCGAAAATGTGGATTTCCAACAGCCCGATCGCTGATGTGTTCGTGGTCTGGGCCAAGTCTGACGCCCATGACGGCAAGATTCGCGGTTTCGTGCTCGAAAAGGGCATGAAAGGGCTGAGCGCGCCCAAGATCACTGGCAAGCAATCGCTGCGCGCCTCGGTCACCGGCGAGATCGTGATGAAGGGTGTCGAAGTGGGCGAGGATGCCTTGCTGCCCAACGTGCAAGGCCTGAAAGGTCCGTTCGGCTGTCTGAACCGCGCGCGCTATGGTATCGCCTGGGGCGTCATGGGGGCCGCCGAATTTTGCTGGCATGCCTCGCAGCAATACGGGCTCGACCGGCACCAGTTCCGCAAGCCGCTGGCACAAACGCAGCTTTTCCAGTTGAAGCTGGCCAACATGCAGACCGAAATCACGCTGGGCCTGCAAGCGGCGTTGCGGGTAGGGCGCTTGATGGACGAGGCCAATGCAGCCCCCGAGATGATCAGCCTGATCAAGCGCAACAACTGCGGCAAGGCGCTGGATATCGCGCGGATGTCCCGCGACATGCATGGCGGCAACGGCATCTCTGAAGAGTTCCAGGTCATCCGCCACATGATGAACCTTGAGACGGTGAACACCTACGAAGGCACCCACGACGTGCATGCGCTGATCCTTGGTCGGGCGCAGACCGGGCTGCAGGCGTTCTTCTGATCTCGATCAACGCAGGCACTGTGCAATGATGCACAGTGCCTGCGTATATGTGGCACTTGTGCATTCGGCATCTAGATGCTTGATCCCGGTTCGGCGCAAATCGCGCCAGCCGCAACGTGATCAGGTATCCAAAAATGGCGCACGCATCTTCTGACCCCAGCTTCGTGACCGGCTCACTGATGCGGCATGTATCGGTCATGTCCCTGACATCGAGCATAGGATTGATGGCGATTTTCGCCGTAGATCTGATCGACATTCTCTTTATCTCGATGCTCGGACAGGACGCGCTGGCGGCCGCGGCGGGCTATGCCAGCACGGTGATGTTCTTTGCCAGTGCGATCAATATCGGCCTGTCAATTGCGGCCGGGGCGCTGGTGTCTCGCGCGTTGGGAAGCCGAACCGATGACAGAGCCCGAGAACTCGCCGCCAGCGTAGCGGTGTTTGCGGCAATCGTCGGGTTGCTGGTGCCGCTCGTGGCTTTGCCGAACCTACCTTTCTTGCTGGCTCTCATCGGTGCCGAAGGCGAGATTGCAGCGGCAGCCGAACGCTATCTCTGGATCATTCTGCCGACCACGGCACTGTCGGGGCTGGGCATGACGGCGGTTGCCGTGCTGCGCGCCTATGGCGATGGCAACCGCGCGATGTATCCCGCGCTGGTCGGGGGCGGGGTCAATGCGGTGCTGGACCCGATCCTGATCTTTTCCCTCGGGCTCGGGCTGGACGGGGCAGCGATTGCAACGGTGCTGGCCCGGCTGGCAACCATGCTGACTGCGTTTTATCCGGCGATCCGGCGCTACGGGGCCTTCGTGCTGCCCAGTCCGCAATGCGTGATGCGGGATTTTCGCGTCGCGTTGCAGATTGCGGTGCCGGCGGTTCTGGCTACCATTGCGACACCCGTTGGCGTTGCGATCGTCACCCGCGAGATGGCCAAACATGGCACAGATGCTGTTGCCGCGCTGGCGGTGATCAACCGGATGACGCCCGTGGTCTTTGCCGTCGTGCTGGCGCTTTCGGGGTCCTTGGGGCCGATCATCGGGCAGAATTTCGGGGCCGGGCAGATGGGCCGCGTGCGCACTGCGTTCTTTGACGGATTGATCTTTGTCGGTCTCTACGTGGTTGTCGTGTCTGTGTTGCTGTTCGCGCTGCGCGCCCAGATTGCCGACCTGTTCGACGCGACAGGCGGGATGCGGATGCTGATCTTTCTCTTTTGTGGGCCACTCGCGCTGGCGACGTTCTTCAACGGTGCGATTTTTGTCGCGAACGCGTCATTCAACAATCTCGGGCATCCAAGCTATTCGACCTGGATCAACTGGGGGCGCCACACCTTGGGCACCTGGCCACTGGCCATGGCCGGTGGCGCACTGTGGGGTGCGTCGGGAGTTCTGATCGGACAGGCGGTGGGCGGTGTGATCTTTGCCGGTATCGCGATCTGGCTGAGCCTGCGGTTGATCGGCGATCCGTCCGACAGGCCACGCAAGGTGAGCTTTCGCCACAAGGACCTTCGTATGCATGTTGTATGCAATCGAGGGCATCGCTGAGCCCGGCCTGTATCCTGTATGTGTAAGTCGCATAATCAGTATTATGTTAATATATAGATATGCAATGATCGTGATTGCGCCTTTAAAGCTCAGCGCTTAGGCCGCATCCCTCAACCGGCATGAGCGCCCACGTCAGGTAGCGCGTACAGGGTTACACGCCCAGGAACCGATCCGCGACAGCGGCATCCAGTTTCTCGATCGACCCGTGCCAGACATCGCGGCCCCGTTCGAGGATCACCGCGCGATCCGCGACTCCGCGCAGTTCTGCCAGCGATTTGTCGATCACCAGGATCGACATGTCCGACTGGGCCCGCAGCGCCGTCAGCGCCGCCCAGATCTCGGCCCGGACCAGCGGCGCCAATCCTTCTGTCGCCTCGTCAAGAATCAGCAGCCTTGGGTTGGTCATCAGCGCGCGTCCGATCGCCAACATCTGTTGTTCGCCGCCCGAGAGTGTCGCCGCGATCTGCGAACGTCGTTCCTCAAGCCGCGGGAAAAGTTCAGAAATCCGGCGCAAGTCCCAATGGCCGGGTCGCGCGGCGGCGATAAGGTTTTCGGTCACGGTGAGCGGCGCAAAGCAACGTCGCCCCTCGGGCACCAGCCCCAGACCCAGCCGTGCGGCACGAAAGCTGCTGAGCGGCCCAAGGTCACGCCCGGCAAAGCGCAGCGTACCGCCGCTGGGCAGCATCCGGCAGATCGCCTTGACGGTAGTTGATTTGCCCATGCCGTTGCGGCCCATCAGCGCCAGCGCCTCGCCTTCTGCGATGTCCAGTGAGACGCCGAACAGCGCCTGCGCCGGGCCGTAGGACGCGGTAACGTCCTGCAATGTCAGCAAACTCATGCCAAATCCCCCAGATAGGCCGCGCGCACCTCTGGATTGGCTCGGATTTCGCTGACGGTTCCGGTGGCGATGATCTGGCCATAAACCAACACACTGATCCGATCAGCGAGCGCAAATACCGCATCCATGTCATGTTCGACCAGCAGCACCGGTGCCTCGGCACGCAGACCGTCCAGCAGCGCCGTGATCTCGCGCGACCCTTCGATGCCAAGACCGGCCATCGGTTCATCCATGACGAACGCCTGTGGCGCAAGGGTGAGCGCGATGGCGATCTCCAGCTGACGACGCTGGCCGTGCGACAGCTCGCCCGTGGGCATCGCCGCGTGATCTGCAAGGCCCGTGCGCTCCAACGCGGCCAGCGCTTGGTCCCGAAGATCGGTGTGCCCCAGCGCAGGTCGGAACAGGCCCAGCCAGCGTCCGGACGCGCCTAACGCGCCCAGCAGCGCGTTTTGCAGCACGGTATCCTGCATCGCCAGCGCCGATATCTGAAATGTGCGCGCGATCCCGGCGCGTGCGCGGGCCGCCACGTCCCAAGCGGTCACGTCACGGCCTGCCAGCCAGACCTGCCCGCTGTCAGGTTTAATTCCGCCGCATATCTGGCTGATAAGAGTTGATTTTCCAGCGCCATTCGGGCCAATCACGGCGTGGATTTCACCGGCCCGCAGATCAAGCGTCACGTCGCGGCTGGCCTCCAGCGCGCCGAAACGTTTGCACAAGCCCCGCGTCTCGATCACCGGATCAGTCATGGGCTGCCTCGCGCCGTGTCACAATTCCGATAAGCCCGCCGGGTGCAAACAGAACCACCGCCAGCAACAGAAGCCCCAGGTAGATGTGCCAGTACTCGCTGAGGCCGCCCAGCCAATGTTCCAGCGCGATGAACATCGCAGCCCCCGCGACCGGCCCGCAGAGCCGCGCAGTGCCGCCCAGAATGACGAACACCATGATTTCGCCCGATAGCTGCCAACTGAACATCGTGGGGCTGACGAAACGGTTAAGATCGGCAAAGAGCGCCCCCGCCAGCCCGGTGATCACACCCGATATGACAAAGGCCGCGAGTTGCAGGCGAAACGGGTTCAGACCCACGGTTTTCACGCGCTCGGGCGATTGCCGCGCTGCATTCAGAGCCAGACCAAACGGCGAACGGACCAGCGCGGCATGGAACAACAGCGCCAGCAACAGCAGCGCAAAGGTAATGCCGAAGAACTGGATCGGGTCGAGCGTGTTCAACCCCGGAAAGCTGTTGCGGACATAGATGCTCAGCCCGTCCTCTCCGCCATAGGCGGGCCAGGATATTGAAAAGTAATAAAACATCTGCCCAAAGGCGAGCGTGATCATAATGAAATAGACACCATTGGTGCGCAGCGATACCAGCCCGATCGACAGCGCGACAAGCCCGGCGGAAACCATCGCCGTGAGCCAGATCACCGGCATCGACTTGGTGCCTTCGATCATCCACGGGCCGAGTGTCATCGGCTGATAGCTCTGCGCGTGGCTGGCGAGGATTCCCATCGCGTAGCCGCCAATACCAAAGAACACCGCATGGCCGAGGCTGATCAAGCCCCCCTGCCCCAACGCGATATTCAGCCCGACACCAGCCAGTGCCAGGATCGTTACCTTGGTCAGCAGCGTGATGGTAAACGGCTCGTCCGCGCCGTAGGCCCAGAACGCAATCAGCGCCAGCCCGCCCAGCAGTGCGGCGTTAAAGTATTTCTCAGCAATCATGCCGCACCACCAAAGAGGCCGCGCGGCCGCAGAAAGAGGACAGCGGCCATCAGCAGGTAGATCAGCATCGAGGCGACCGCCGACCCGGCGGATGTCGCGCCGGAATTGTCCATGAATGTCGCAAATATGCGCGGCAGCAGCACGCCGCCCAGCGTATCGGTCAGCCCCACCAACAGCGCGCCCACCAGCGCGCCCTTGATCGAGCCGATGCCGCCGATCACGATCACCACGAAGGCCAGGATCAGCACCGGCTCTCCCATGCCGACCTGCACTGACTGGATGGTGCCCACCAGCGCGCCAGCTAATCCGGCAAGCGCCGCGCCGAGCGCGAAGACAATTGTGTAAAGCCTTGATATATCGACACCAAGTGCCGCGATCATTTCGCGATCTGCTTCACCGGCGCGGATCTGGATGCCCAGCCGTGTGCGCGCGATCATCAGGTAGAGACCGCCGGCAATCGCCAGGCCAACAACGATGAGAAACAGCCGGTAGAGCGGATACTGGATACCGCCCGGCAAGGTCACAGGCCCCGCCAGATAGGCCGGCACGTTGAGATAGAGCGGAAAGGACCCGAAAACCCAGCGCGTGCCTTCGGAAAAGATCAGGATCAGCGCGAAGGTTGCCAGCACCTGATCGAGGTGGTCGCGCGCATAGAGCCTGCGAATGACCAGCATCTCGACGATGGCGCCCGCCGCCGCAGCCGCAGCCAGCGCCGCGCAAAGCGCCAGCAGGAACGATCCCGTCGCCGCCGCCACGCCCGCCGCAGCAAAGGCCCCGACCATGTAGAGCGAGCCGTGCGCAAGGTTGATCAGGCCCATCACGCCAAACACAAGCGTCAGGCCAGACGCCATCAGAAACAGCATCACACCCAGCTGAACACCGTTCAGCACCTGTTCGGCGAATAAGACAAATGTCATGGGGAAACCTATGGGCCCCGGCGGCGCTGCCGCCGGGGCGAATGGACCTACATCTTGCAGTCTGCGCCGTAGACGTCCTGATGATCTTCGAGGGCGACACCAATGATCTTGTTGGTATAAACGTCACCCTCCTTGATCACTTCGCGAACATAGATGTCCTGGATCGGGTGGTGGTTCGGCGCGAAGGCGAAATCGCCGCGCACGCTTTCGAAATCGGCTTCTTCCAGCGCCGCGCGGAACGCGTCCTGGTCATGGATGTCGGCCTTGGCCATGGCGCTGATCAGCAGGTTGGCCGTATCATAGCCTTGGGACGCATAGAGCGATGGCAGGCGACCGTATTCGGCCTGGAACGCCTCGACGAAGGTCTTATTGGCCGCGTTGTCGATGTCCTTGTTCCACTGGCTGGTGTTCACCACACCCAGGGCCGCATCGCCCACGGCTTGCAGGATGCCCTGGTCAAAGCTGAATGCGGGGCCTATGACGGGCAGGTCGATGCCGCTGTCGGCATATTGCTTGAGGAACGAAATGCCCATGCCTCCGGGCAGGAAGAAGAACACACTGTCCGCACCGCTGGCGCGGATCTGCGCCAGTTCGGCGGCATAGTCCTTTTGCCCCAGTTGGGTGAACAGCTCGCCGGCCAGTGCGCCGGTATAGTGTCGCTTGTAGCCAGTCAGTGAATCATGCCCTGCGGGATAGTTTGGCGCGAGGATGAAGCTATTTTTGTAACCGGCGGAATTGGCATAGGCGCCCGCCGCTTCGTGCATGTTGTCGTTCTGCCATGCGACGTTGAAGTAGTTCTTGTGGCACCCCTTGCCCGCCAGCGCCGATGGGCCCGCATTGGGTGAAAGGTAGAACTTCCCCTGCGCGGTCGCCGAGGGCACCACTGCCATCGCCAGGTTCGACCAGATGATGCCGGTCAGGAGATCGACCTTCTCGGACTGGATCATCTTGTCGGCCAGTTGCACGGCGATGTCGGGCTTGCGCTGATCGTCCTCGATCACCACCTCGATATGGCCGGTGTCGGCCAGTTTGACCGCCAGCATGAAGCCGTCGCGCACGTCAATGCCGAGGCCCGCACCGCCGCCCGAAAGCGTCGTGATCATGCCGACCTTCACATCGCTCATATGTGCGCCTGCCAGTGCCGCTGTTCCCAGCGTCCCCGAACAGAGCGTCAGGGCCGAAGCCGCCGCTGCGATCAGTTTGGATTTCATCATCTGTCTCCCCTTAAATGACATTGCCGGACGCGTGCTTGCGCCGCACCTTCGGCTCCTGATTGACTTGCCGCCTAACAAAGATCAAAACGCCGCTCAAGGAAAGGGTGCAGCGACACTTTCCGCCGCTTACCCTACGTATTCTTTAGTTTGGCGGCCAGTGCGCCGGCGCAACAGCGCCCTGCGCAATCGACGCGCCCTTGCAAAGGCGGCTCGACAGTCGCGCGGGCTGCGAGCTAAGACTGAGGCAAAGAGGCGTGAAATGACATCGATCCTGATCCTGAACGGTCCCAACCTTAACCTGCTCGGCACCCGTCAGCCCGAAGTTTACGGCTCCACGACGCTTGCCGATATCGAGGCGATGTGCCGCGCCAAGGCGCAGGAACTCAACATCGCCTTGGCGTTCGATCAGGAAAACAGCGAGGGCGCGCTGCTGGATCATATCCACGCGGCACGTGGCGTGCATGACGGGATCATCCTCAACGCGGGCGCCTACACCCACACATCCGTGGCCCTGATGGACGCGATCAGCTCGGTCGCGCTTCCGGTGGTTGAGCTTCACCTCTCAAATATCCATGCGCGCGAGGAATTTCGCCACAACAGCTATATCTCCAAGGTTGCGGTTGGCGTGATCTGCGGCTTTGGGGCTGCGGGTTATCCGCTGGCAATGGAGGCGCTGGCAGGGCATTTGGCGCCGAACGAGTGAAGGGCGGTTTCGGGGGGCAAAGGCCGGTATTTTCGCGCGATTGACCGATGCCGGATCACGCCTTTTGGCGTACGTAAATCACTCATGCCGAGCAGAGGCCACTGATGTTGGGGATCGTTTTTGGCCGGATACCTTCAATTTTGGCCGGATACCCCCAATCGGCAGAAAACGAAACAATGATCTGAAAATCACCGGATTGTTAACCTCCCTCCCCCAAGAACACTGGATATTTGACGCGAAACCGGTTTCCTCCTGCCTGAAATGGTGCACTTTCTTTACAGCGCCTACTAAAAACAGCAGGATATCGATACATACATAGCTGGGAGGTAGTTTGATGAAGTATCTAATTTCTGTTTTTACGTTGGTGCTGACTGCGACAGTTGCCCAAGCTTCGGTCATTGCGACGCTTTCGGAACGCAATACTGATGTTCTTCTCACGATCGAAGGAAGCCTTGATATTTCTTCATTTGGTTCGGTGTTAACCCTCTCCAACAGCATCGATGTGAATGGTTTTTTGCCGTCGAATGGAGAGGTTTTCGTTGAGACACCGTTTGAGAGCGACGTTGATAGGTATGAATTTTCCGGTGTTTTGACACCTTTCGGTACAGGCGCGATTTCGTTTGGATCTTTCGATGCGGGCGGGCAAGTCGCCTTTTTTCGTAATGGATCCAATATTCAAATCCAGTTGCCAGACGCATATACGAGCGGCACCAAGTTATTCGGGCAGGCTTCCGTAGGCGGCGACTTTGCCAGCCTTGGAATATCGACCGGGATATTCGTCACCGCCCTTCCTGGGAATCAAAGCCTCACAGTGGTTACGACCCCATTGTCTGCCGTTCCGCTGCCGGCCGGGGGACTTCTACTGCTTTCGGGTGTCGCGGGTCTGACAACGCTACGGCGGCGGAAGAAAAAGGTCAGCTAACAAGAGATGATTGCGCACCGGTGAGGTTCGAAGCGGGGAAATCGCCGCAGGATCGCGGTGTGCGCTACACGTCCTTCAATTTGATATCTGTGGTGGCGGCTGCTCTGGTGTAGACCGAGTCCTGCGGACTTGGCCCGTAAAGGGCAATGCAAGACTCGGGCTCGCCCTCGCAAGCCCCCGGCTCAAAATGAAAAGGAGCGAGTCTTTCGGCCCGCTCCCTGAATTCACGGTCTGACGCCGAAGGCTCAGCCCTTGGCGGTCTTGGCGACTTCTGCGGCAAAGTCTTCTTTCTCGACTTCGATGCCTTCGCCGACTTCGAGCCGGACGAACCCGGTGATCTCGGCGCCTGCTTCCCTGGCGGCCGCTTCGACCGTCAGGTCAGGGTTCATCACAAAGGACTGACCCATGAGCGTGGATTCCGCGATGAATTTCTTCATCCGGCCCATGATCATCTTCTCGATGACCTGCTCGGGCTTGCCGCTCTCGCGAGCGATATCCATTTGAACCTGGCGTTCCTTTTCAACAACGGCCGAATCCAGCTCCGCCTCGTTGAGCGCGGCGGGGTTGGTGGCGGCAATATGCATCGCGACCTGCTTGCCGAAAGTTTCATCGCCCTTGAGCGCGACCAGAACGCCGATCTTGCCCATGCCGTCTGCGGCGGCATTGTGGACATAGGACACGACGGCATCACCGGTCACCGACGCCATCCGACGCAGCGACATGTTTTCGCCGATGGTGGCGATCTTGGCGGTGATGGTCTCTTCGACGGTCTTGCCGCCCAGATCGGTGGCCTTCAGCGCATCAATGTCAGCGGCCTTCACGGCGGCGTCTGCGACGCTACCGACCATCGCCTGAAACTCGGCGTTCTTGCCAACGAAATCGGTCTCGGAGTTGATTTCGACCGCGACGCCACGTCCGCCTTCGACCTTGACGGCCACGAGGCCCTCAGCCGCGGTGCGGCCCGATTTCTTGGCGGCTTTGGCCAGACCCTTGGTGCGCAGCCAATCAACAGCTGCCTCCATGTCGCCGTCGGTTTCGGTCAGTGCCTTTTTCGCGTCCATCATGCCGGCGCCGGTGGTGTCGCGCAGCTCTTTTACCATTGCAGCGGTAATCGCCATTGTGGCTCTCCTCAGAATTCAAATCGGATGGGGGGCAGCGATTGCCACCCCCTCGGTTTTCAGTGTCGCGGCGGGGTGCCTTGGCGTTACGCCTTGGCCTCTTCCGTCACTTCCGCAGCGGGGGCTGCGTCGGCCGCGGGCTCTTCTGCTGCGGCAGGCTCGAGGATCTCTTCGACCGGGGCCTGTTCCATCGCGCCGATATCAACACCGGCAGCGCCCAGCTGGGCCGACATACCGTCCAGCGCCGCACGGCTGACCAGATCGCAATAGAGCGCGATGGCACGGGCCGCGTCGTCGTTGCCGGGGATGATGTAATCGATCCCGTCGGGCGAGCAGTTGGTGTCGACGACAGCAACGACCGGAATGCCCAGCTTGTTGGCTTCGGCAACGGCCAGGGCTTCTTTTTTAACGTCGATGACGAACAGCAGATCAGGAACGCCGCCCATTTCGCGGATGCCGCCCAGCGATGCTTCCAGTTTGCTCTGGTCGCGCTCAATGCCCAGACGCTCTTTCTTCGTCAGGCCTTCGGCGCCGCCTTCCAGCGATTCGTCGATCTCTTTCAAACGGTGGATGGATTTCGACACGGTCTGCCAGTTGGTCAGCGTGCCGCCCAGCCAGCGGTGGTTCATGTAATACTGCGCGCATTTCTCGGCCGCTTCGGCGATGGGTGCTGCCGCCTGACGCTTGGTGCCGACAAACAGGATGCGGCCGTTCTTGGCGACTGTCTCGCGGACGACGTTCAGTGCCGCGTCCAGCATGGGAACGGTCTGCGTCAGATCCATGATGTGGATGCCGTTGCGCGCGCCGTAGATGAACTCGCCCATGCGGGGGTTCCAGCGTTGCGTCTGGTGGCCAAAGTGAACGCCGGCTTCAAGCAGCTGGCGCATGGTGAACTCGGGAAGAGCCATGTCGTTTCCTTTTCCGGTTTTCGCCTCGGTACGGAGAGAGAGGCGGATGCCTCAACCGGTGGACAAACAGGGATGTCTCCCCCATTGGCCCGCCCGTACCTGCGGATTTCTAGTGCGGCGCGTATAGACTGGCCCTTTACCGAGCGCAAGAGGCAAGCGATCCGACCGAGTCATCGCAGGCCGTGGGGCGCGTATCGCTATATGCCTTTACGGCACGGCTACGGCACGGCGCACCTCAGAGGAAGACACGCTCCATGAACCAATACACCCCGACAGCTGCAATCACACATGACGCCGGGACCGCGATCCGGGCGCGGTACCAATCCTTATTGCGGAACCACACGCCGACCGCCAGGAACGCCAGCGCAATCACGGTCAGCTGCCCCAACTCGACGCCCACGTTGAACCCTATCAGCGCCGGGATGAACTGATCCGGAGGCAAGCCGAACTCGCCCAGCACGCTGGCAAAGCCCAGCCCGTGCAAGAGCCCGAAACAGAACACCACGACAGGCCGCCAAGGGGTCAGCCCGCGCGCCAGAATATTTTCGACCGCGACATAGGTGATTGAGGCGGCGATCAATGGCTCGACAATGCTGCCGGGCACATTGACCCAGCCCAGCGCGCCCAGCGCCAGCGTCACCGTGTGCGCCGCCGTAAAGGCGGTGACCTGCCACAACAACGGCCCCAACCGTGCCGACAGGAAAAACAATCCAAGCACGAACAGGATATGATCGAGCCCTTTGGGCAGGATATGATCGAAACCGACGGGAACGTATCCCGCAAAGGCCTGCCAACCGCTTTGTGCGCCGCCACCTTGAATGGCGATCTCGTCACTTTGCGCGCCTCCCCTGATAAAGCCGGTATAGGGCTCTGCCACCCCCTGCTGGCGCAGCACCAGCTCGCCAAAGCCCGCGCCCCACGCCAGAACCAGCGTAGAGGCCCCAACAGGCACCGCACCCTGCAAGGTCAGCGTGGTCCGGCGCGGCAGGTCTGTATTGCCGATCTGATCGACCTCGACCCGCTCAAGGCTCAGCGGAATGGCATCCGCCCCTGCCCGCAGTGCGATACCGATGGCCAGATCAGGCCAGACAGCGCGAAGCTGCTCTGCCAGCACCTCGGGCGGCAGCGCCCGCAGGGTATCGTAACGATCCGACAGGTCTGTCTCATTGGTGTCGGTGACGTCATCCAGATTGATCCCGGCGATGAAAGCCTCGGCATTCATCTGAAGCTCCAGCACCGCAGTCCCGGCCCCGATAGTCAGATCGGCGATGCTGGGCGACACCTCATGCGCTGACGCGGTACAGAGCGACCAGATCACGATCAGGCTTGACAGGGCCGCCTGCCAGTACAGTTTGGTCTTCATGAAAAATGTTATGTTCACGCTGCTCGCCTGCCTGCTCATTGCCGGTGCCGCGCCGCGCGCCGCTGTCGCACACGAGTTTTGGATCGAACCGCAGGAGTTTCAAGTCGAAACCGGTGCGCCGCTGACCGCATCTTTGCGCAACGGGCAGCATTTCGAGGGCATCACGCTGGCCTATTTCGACCGGCGTATCATCCGGTTCGACTGGCGCATGGGCGGCAATGTAACCCCCGTTACCGGGCGAGCGGGTGACAATCCGGCACTTAACCTGGCGGCGCCCGAGGCCGGATTGATGGTGCTGACCTACCAATCGACAGCCAGCGAAGTACGCTACAAGACGTGGGAGAAATTTGCGCAGTTTGCCGAGCACAAGAGCTTTGCGGATATCCAGGCACGGCACCGGGCGCGTGATCTACCCGACGCGGATTTCACCGAAGTCTACACCCGCTACGCCAAGAGCCTGATCGCGATCGGTGCAGGTATGGGGGCAGACCGCGCCACCGGGCTGGAAATAGAAATCGTCGCCCTCCAAAACCCCTATACGCGCAGCGAAACCGGCCCGCTGCCGGTTCAGGTATTGTATCAGGATGCGCCACGCGCCGATGCGCAGGTCGAGATATTCGAGCGCGCGCCGGATGGCACTGTCGTTGTAACAACTATCCGCACGGATGATGCCGGCATTGCACAGATTCCGGTACGGCCGGGGCACGCCTACCTGCTCGACAATGTGGTGCTGCGCGTGCCCGCGCCGGCCGTAGCCGAGGCCCACGGTGCGGTTTGGGAAACGCTCTGGGCGTCGCTGACCTTTGCGGTGCCCCACTAGGCTTGTGCCGGGGGCGCGGGCGCGCCACAAACGGGGCATGTCGCCAGACAGGCAGACCATGCCACCACGCTGGCCCACGCGCTTGATGCCGCTGCCACCTTTGTTTCCGGGGAGATAGCCACATGAGTCTACTGCACTGGTCCGACGAGGTCCGAACCGCGCGCGAAAACGGGGTTCCCATCGTTGCGCTGGAAAGCACGATCATCACCCACGGCATGCCCTATCCGCAAAACCTGGAAACCGCGCGCGCGGTTGAGGATATCGTGCGTAAGGCGGGCGCGGTTCCGGCCACCATCGCGGTAATCGAAGGCGCGCTACTTATCGGGCTGTCCCCTGATCAACTGAACTGGCTGGCGCAGGTTCCAGACGCGCGCAAGCTCAGCCGGGCCGATCTGGCCGTGTGCATGGCCTCTGGCGGCACCGGCTCCACCACCGTGGCCGCCACGATGATCGCCGCGGCACAGGCAGGCATCGCCGTATTCGCGACCGGCGGGATCGGCGGCGTGCATGTCGGTGCCGAACACACGTTCGACATCTCTGCCGATCTGCAGGAATTGGCGCAGACCGCTGTCACGGTGGTTTCTGCCGGTGCCAAGGCGATTCTCGATCTCCCCAAGACGCTGGAAGTGCTGGAAACCTTGGGCGTTCCGGTCATCGCCTACGGGCAGGATGATCTGCCCGCCTTCTGGTCGGCACGCTCGACCCTGCCCGCACCGCTACGCATGGACAGCGCGGACGCGATTGCCGCGACACATCTGGCGCGTGCCGCATTGGGTCTGCCCGGCGGGCAACTGGTGGCCAATCCGGTGCCGGCTGCCGATGAAATCCCGGCAGAGGTTCTCGCCCCGCTCATCGCGCAGGCGACGGAGGACGCTGCCGCGCGCGGAATCTCGGGCAAGGCGGTGACGCCCTTCTTGCTAGATCGCCTCTTCGTGCTGACCGAAGGCCGATCGCTCGCTGCCAATATTGCGCTGGTCCGGAACAACGCACGACTTGCCGCGGAAATCGCCCTTTGCATCGCGGCGCGGCACAGTTGATCGCAGGCCGGGCGCAGCGGAGGCGCCATTGGCCATATTGTCCGGTTGCCCCCACCCCTGCCCATTGCCGCCTGCGACAATTACGCTTAGATAACGGCAGTCTGATGGAACAATAGGCCCGATGAACACACCCTTCGACGAAGACCCGATCATCCCACGCCGCCCCGGATTGCTGGCGCGGCTGCGCGCGAGTTTTCTCACCGGTCTGGTGGTCATCGCGCCTGTCGGGCTGACGATCTGGCTGATCTGGACGCTGATTGGCTGGGTGGATGGTGTTGTGCTGCCGCTGGTGCCCTATACGTTCAGCCCCGAGAAATATATCGGCATTAACCTGCGCGGCATCGGTGTCATCTTTTTCCTGGTCTTCACGATCATTGTCGGCTGGATCGCCAAGGGGCTGATCGGAAAATCGCTGATCAGGTTCGCGGAATCCCTGGTGGGCCGCATGCCGGTCGTGCGTTCGATCTATTCCGGGGTGAAACAGATCGCCGAGACGATCTTTGCGCAGAGCGAACGCTCGTTCGAGAAAGCCTGCCTTGTCCAGTATCCGCGCAAGGGTATCTGGGCCATCGGGTTCATTTCGACCACCGCCAAGGGAGAGATCACGCGCAAGGCCGAAACCGGCGGTCAGCTGATGAGTATCTTTCTGCCCACCACACCGAACCCTACCTCGGGCTTTTTGCTGTTCATCCCGCGCGAAGACGTGATCGAGCTGGACATGACGGTCGAGGACGCGGCTAAGCTGGTGATTTCCGCAGGCCTGGTCTACCCGGGCAGCAAGACACCGGCCGAGCTAGAGAAAGCCGACGACGAAGAGTGACACTGGCGCGGTGCATCACGCACTGAACCCCTTGCGACTTTTCCGGAGCAGGCCGTGGGCAAAGGTCCCACGCGCTTTCAATCTTGTGGGTGTTAGGCGTCTGCTATGCGGTTCGGATCAGATGCAAAACACCTTAGCTGAACATCGCCGTCAGATCGGTGGTGCCGCGCTGGCCAATATCGTCCTTGTGCGCCTGCAAAAACTTGTCTGCTGCCGCCCGTCCTGCGTCTTTCAACTGGCCCAGCAGATAAGGTGACGGCGTCAGCTTGGTCGAGACCGACAGCTCTCGCATCAGCGCATCATCGGCAACCATGTGCACAAAGAGCCGCTTGAGCCCGCCCTCTGGGACGTGCCCGGTGTCCAGCAGCCGCTGCGCAAAGGAGATCGCGCGCAATTCACGCAAAAGCGAGCTGTTGAAGCTGATCTCGTTGATCCGGTTCTGGATGTCCTGCGGGCTGCGCGGCACCTCGGCGCGTTCCAGCGGGTTGATGTTCACGATCAGGATATCGGCGGGCAGATCGGCGCCGAAAAGCGGGAAGAGCGCGGGGTTGCCGGTATAGCCGCCATCCCAGTAATGCGCGCCGTCGATTTCCACCGCCTGGAACAGCGTTGGCAGGCAGGCCGAGGCCAGCAGCGCATCGGTGCTGATCTCGGTGCCGGTAAACACCCGGATCTTGCCGTTGTGAACATTCGTGGCGCCGACACAGAGCTTTGGCGCGGACTCGGCGCAGACCTTGTCATACTCGAACGCTTCCACAACGCTGCGCAACGGATTGCTGTAGAACGGACCATAGGAATAGGGCGATACCATGCGCGAAAGCGTATCGGTCATTGCATAGGGCCAGGATTGCTCCCACGCCGAGCTGACGACGCCCGGCATGGACAGCGCGCCGACCATCCAGGCCGGCATGCGCATGTCATGCACCGCACCCATCCGGCCCCAGAGCCAATCGAGATTGGCGCGAGCACCTTCGCGCCCGTCCTTCACCCAGCCAGCCTTGAAGGCAGCGCCGTTCAGCGCACCTGCGGACGTGCCGGAAATCGCCGCCACTTCGATGTCTTCATCATCGAGCAGTCGGTCGAGCACCCCCCAGGTGAAAGCGCCGTGTGCGCCACCGCCCTGCAGGGCCAGATTAATGCGCTTTTTTGTCATGTCAGGCGACCTCGAAAGGCCAGAGGCAGGATGTCTCCGGCGGAGATTTCACAGGCTGGAATGAGCTTTGGGAAGCCTCAGAGCGCGGTCCAGCCGCCATCGACACTGATCGTGGTGCCGGTGATCTGAGCCGCGGCGTCCGAGCACAGGAACAGCGCCGTGCCGCCAAGCTGCTCGACGGTGGCGAATTCCTTGGACGGTTGACGCTCCAGCATGACCTTCTTGATCACGTCCTCGCGGCTCATCTCATATTTTTCCATCGTGTCGGGAATCTGTGCCTCGACCAGCGGCGTAAGCACGTAACCCGGACAGATGGCGTTGGCTGTGATCGGCTCTTGCGCGGTTTCGAGCGCGGTGACCTTGGTAAAGCCGACGATACCATGTTTCGCCGCGACATAGGCCGATTTGAAGGGCGACGCGGTCAGTCCGTGGGCGCTGGCGATGTTGACCACCCTGCCCCAGCCCGCCTTGCGCATCATTGGCAGCGCAGCGGCTGTAGTATGAAAGGCGGAATTCAGGTTGATCGCGATGATCGCATCCCATTTTTCGGTCGGAAAACCGTCGATCGGGGCCACATGCTGAATACCGGCGTTGTTGATCAGGATATCGCAGGCGCCGGCGGTTTCGATCAGCGCGCGGCACTGCTCGCCCTTGGACATGTCGGCCTGAATATAGCGGACATCGGTGTCGAATTCGCTGGCCATGTCGGCTGCCAGTTTGTGGTCGTCGGCCGAATCGGTGAACGAGTTGAGCACGACATGCGCCCCGGCGCGTGCCATTTCCCTGGCGATGCCGAGGCCGATTCCCGAATTCGATCCGGTGATGATTACCGTCTTGCCCTTAACGCTCATTTCCTGCACTCCCATCAAACATTGCGCGTGCAGCATACCATGCTGCACTTGCGAATGTCAGGGGGGTGACGAACACACTCGCGCGATGCCGCAGAGGGCAAGGCCGGAAAAAAGGACGAAACCGATCGACCAAAAAAAACGCCAGCACGAAGCTGGCGTTAAGTTATTGAGGCAGGTTTCATACAGGCAAGAAACCTATCGAGCAGTGACACCTTTATATCCAATCCCTCGCCTCTATCCAAGCTAAAAGTTTGAAAAGACATGAATCCAACTTTACGGTTCGCCCCAGACAAACAACGGGCCAGAGGGATTGTTGCCGAAATGAGATCACTATTTTTCCATGCGACATGGCGGCTCAGGGTGCTTTCGACCTCGGTTTTGCTGGCGCTTCTCACTGCCAAGGCAGCCCTTGCCGAGCCGGCGCATGGCATAGCTATGTATGGTGCTCCGGCGTTGCCACCCGATTTTGTGTCGCTGCCCTATGCCAACCCGGACGCCCCCAAGGGGGGCAGCGTCACGACCGGCAATGTAGGTGGATTCGATTCGCTCAATCCCTTTCAACTGACCGGACAGCCGCCCTGGCAGTTGCGCTATTTCGCCTACGAGTCGCTGATGGGCCGTTCATGGGATGAACCGTTCACGATTTACGGCCTGCTGGCCGAATCGGTCGAGACTGGGCCGAATCGCGAATGGGTCGAATTCACCCTGCGCCCCGAGGCACGGTTCTCGGATGGCAGCCCGGTCACTCCCGAAGATGTGATCTGGTCTTTCCGCACAATCGGCAGCGAGGGGCACCTGCGCTACCGCGATCTGTGGTCCAAGGTCGAGACAATCGAGCAGACCGGCCCCCGCTCGGTACGCCTGACCTTCAACGTGGCCGAGCAGGACCTGGCGCTGTTGGCGGGTCTGCGCCCGATCCTGAAAAAGGATCAATGGAGCGAAACCGCCTTTGACGACGGCACCATCGAGGATATCCCCATCGGATCAGCCCCCTACGTGGTTGAAAGCTACGAGGTGAACCGCAATGTCGTCCTGCGGCGCAATCCCGATTACTGGGGCAAGGACCTGCCGCTGCGCCGTGGCACCAACAATTTCGACGAGATCCGCATCGAATTCTACGGCGACAATGCCGTTCTCAAGGAAGCCTTCAAAGGCGGTGCCGTGTCCTATGTGCGCGAATTCAACGCCGAGAAGTGGGAGACGCAGTATGATTTTCCCGCCGTGCAACGCGGCGATATTGTCAAATCCGAAATCCCGCATCAGAAACCCTCGGGGATCACCGGCTTCGTGATGAACACGCGCCGCGCGCCTCTGGATGACTGGCGCGTGCGCGATGCACTGCTGCATGCGTTCAACTTCGAATACATCAACGACACGCTGACCGGCGGGCGCCAGCCGCGCATCACATCGTATTTCTCGGGGTCCATTCTGGCTATGCAGCCCGGCCCGGCGCCCGAACCCGTGCGCGCATTGCTGGAACCGTACAAGGACAGCCTGCTGCCCGGCGCGATGGAGGGCTACGCCTTGCCCCAAGGTGACGGCACCCAGCGCAACCGCGCCAATATCCGCAAGGCGCTGGCGCTATTGCGCGAGGCCGGATGGACGCCGAAGGAAGGCGTCATGCGCAATGCCGACGGCAGGGCGCTGGAACTGACGGTGGTGCTGCAACAGGACGGGTTGATCCAGCAGGCCTCCTCAATCATGGAAATCTACGCCCGCGCACTGGAACGGCTGGGGATCAATCTGAACATCGAGAGCATAGACAAGGCGCAATATGCCGAACGCGAACGCACCTATGATTTCGACCTTACATTCATCCGCCGCGCCCTGTCGCTCAGCCCTGGCAACGAGCAGTATTTTTACTGGGGTTCGGACGGCGTAAACGAACCGGGCAGTCGCAACCTGATGGGAATGGCGAGTCCCGCCGCCGACGCGATGATCGCCGCGATGTTGTCGGCGGACACGCGAGAGGCCTTCATCAATGCAACGCGCGCGCTGGACCGGGTGTTGATTTCGGGTCGCTACGTCATTCCGATTCATCAGTACTCCGTGGGGCGTATTGCCCATATCCGCCAGTTGCACTATCCTGAAGACCGGCTGCCGATCTATGGCGACGGCGTAGGGTTTCTGCCCGAAGTCTGGTGGTATGCCGAGGATTGAGCGAGCACATGTTTATCGATGACTGAGAAAATCAGCGGGATGACGTGAACCAAGAAAAGAGCAGGCAAGGCAATCGAATGAAAAAGTTGATCCTAGTTGCGATGCTGACCGCGCTTGCGGGCTGTGCCACGGTAGAAGGCGTGGGCCGCGACATTTCCGGCGCGTCGCGCGGGGTGCAAAGCTGGTTCTGACCGGCCACGCAGTCTGAGGACATACTCGACGCATCAACCGGCGGCACTCCTGCAGTGTCCGCCTGTTTTGGCGTGGATGGCGCTCTTCAACGCAGCGCGGTGACCCAAAGGATCGTTGCATCTTCGGGGCTGGTGGAAATGACATTATGGCCCATCGCAGCGTCGTAATAGGCGCTGTCGCCGCGGCGCAGTTCGACCGGCGCGTAGAACTCGGAATAGACCATGATCACGCCGGTCAGCACATAGAGAAATTCTTCGCCATCATGGCGCACCCAGCCATCGAATTCGTCAATGCTGCGGGCACGGACGCGGGTTGTGTAGGGCATCATCGCCTTTTGCTGCAGGCTGCCCGCCAGAAGACTGTGTTCGTAGGTCGCGGTCGCAAAAGGTGCGCCTTCTCCCGCGGCGGTGACGTCCATGCGCCCGTTGATCTGCCCCTGTCGCGGCGCGGTAAAGAGCTGTGGCACAGAGATTTCCAACCCGACTGCCAGCTTCTTG
This sequence comes from Roseovarius sp. ZX-A-9, assembly GCF_028369135.1. Classification (GTDB taxonomy): domain Bacteria; phylum Pseudomonadota; class Alphaproteobacteria; order Rhodobacterales; family Rhodobacteraceae; genus Roseovarius. The sequence continues at coordinate 95,749 of NZ_JAPWHW010000004.1, read as the reverse complement.
AGCGCCTCGTAAGTGGGTGACATCTGGTCGTTTTCGATCTTAGACAAGGTTGATCGCGCCAGCCCTGCCTGCCGCGCAGCGCGTTCGAGCGTCCAGCCGCGCGCCTTGCGCAATTCGCGCACCCTCGTGCCCAGATTCAGCGGTTCGCCATCATCCTCTGCGCCGCCTTCCCGGGTGATCTGGATCAGGTTCGTTTTGCGCTTGGTCATCATGTCAACCTATACGCCGCCACTTTGCAGGCTTGCAATGGGCGCGCGCGCGTCCTAGTCCAAGGAATGGTTTCGCTTTTCGATCACGGCCCCTTCCGGCCCTGCCCCGCCCCGTTCAATATGGCCGCGCATGTTCTGGAACATGCCGGGAAACACTCTGACAAGGTGGCACTATCGGTGCTTGGCCTTTCGGATGCCACGCACTGGCGTTATGGCCCGTTGCAGGCTGCGGTGCTTGGCACCGGGCATGGCCTGCTGGCAGCAGGCGCGCGGCCCGGCGACCGAGTGCTGTTACGGCTGGGCAATACGGTTGAGTTTCCCGTCGCCTATCTCGGGGCCATCGCAGCGGGGCTTGTGCCGGTTCCGACCTCACCGCAACTGACCGCGACGGAAGTGGCCAAGGTGCTGACGCATCTGAACCCGGCGCTGATCCTGCATGACGATACTGTGGCCTGCCCTGAATCCGCCTGCACCATCCTCGGCACGCAGACGTTGCGCGCGTTCTGGGACGGACCAAAGACCGAGTGGCATATGGGCGATCCGAACCGGCCTGCCTATATCGTCTATACCTCGGGCACGTCGGGCGTACCGCGCGCTGTGGTACATGCCCATCGCGCGGTTTGGGCGCGGCAGATGATGCATGATGGCTGGCTGGGGATCGGGCCCGATGACCGGTTGCTGCATGCCGGCGCGTTCAACTGGACCTACACGATGGGCGTTGGGCTGATGGACCCGTGGCGCGTGGGCGCAACGGCGCTGATCCCGGAGCCGGGCATCGCGCCCGAAGACCTGCCATTGTTGCTTCGGCAACATGAGGCGACGCTTATTGCTGCCGCCCCAGGTGTTTACCGGAAGATGTTGAAGCGCGGCGCGCCGCTCGACCTGCCCTCCATGCGCCACGGGGTTTCGGCTGGTGAGAAACTGGCGCAACCCATCCGCGATGATTGGGAGGCCGCGACCGGCACGCCGATCTACGAGGCATATGGCCTGTCGGAATGTTCGACTTTCCTCTCGGGGTCGCCCGCGCAGCCTGCCCCGCCGGGCACTTTGGGGCGGCCGCAACCGGGCCGTCGGGTTGCAATCCTGGGGCCGGACGGCCCGGTGCCCATCGGCACGCCCGGAGTGATCGCGGTTCATCGCGCCGATCCCGGCCTGATGCTGGGCTACGAAGGTGCACCAGAGGCCACGGCAGCGAAGATGCAGGGCGATTGGTTCCTTACGGGTGATCTGGGGCAGATGGATGAGAGCCATGCCGTCACCTACCTCGGCCGCGACGACGACATGATGAACCCGGGTGGCTATCGCGTTTCTCCGCTGGAGGTTGAAAACGCTCTCGCAGATTTTCCGGGCATCACGCAGATTGCCGTGACGGACATTGAGGTGAAACCAGATGTGCGCATCATCGCTGCTTTTTACACCAGCGACACGCCATTGACAGAAGAAGAATTGCGCACCTATGCGCGTACGAAACTGGCACATTACAAACAGCCACGAGCCTATTACTTTACCGATCACATTCCAGTGGGCGCAAATGGCAAAATTTCCAGAAAAAACCTCCATTTACTTTTGGAGAAATGATTTCATGACCACATTTTTACGACATATCATGTCCATTTTGCCCCTCTTTATCACTGTGGGAACGGCTAGCGCACAGGATAGATACTGGCGTGAGATAGAGTCGGCTTTCCAGTATGGCTCTTCTTTCGAATACGTCTCGCCAGCCATGATAGGGTCAGAGTTTGTTCGCGTGCATCTGCTCTATGGTCAGGGGATCGGACGCGCCCTTGCGCGGACCAATCGCGCCCGCAGTGATGACGCCTATCGAAGCCTTTATGAAGCGACAGAAGAGATAGGCGGGTCTTATGGGAGCTGGCTCAACATGTGCAGTGCCCTTGAAGCCCATTCCCCTGATTTTCCGCTCGATGTCGGCCGGTGCCTCGCATCCGAGTGGTCTGGGAAGCAAGAGATTTTCTTTGAGATGAGCTTGTATACTGAGTTCTCTGCTGCAACTGTCCAGCCTGTTTTTTACTCTGAAGAGGAGGACAAATTTCGTAGCGTGGCGCGGGTTGCGGACAATGGCTATCTATTGGGCGAAAATTCAACAAATGCTCACGGCAGATGCTTTGCCGAGCGCGATTCAATCAGTGCCCTAAAAAAATCACGTTCTGAGATGGAAACCCTTGGGGCAAATACCCAATGTGGCAAGCCCGGCACAAAGGCAGCATATATCTGGGTCTCGATGAAGCCAGAAGTGTTCAACAATTTGCAGGATGGGAAAATGCGCTTTCCTTCGGTAGGGATGAACATTAAAAACTCTACCGGCAGAAGCTACCTTACATTTGTCCGATTTCTTGACCTGTTCGACAGAATTGGTGATGAGCTGTAATGTACCCACGGGATTGGCGACTTGCCGTTCCGACTAAGACAAGGGCGCCTAGCACGCGCAAAGCGGTTGTCATCCAGTTAAGAAAGAGTCGCAGTGACACAATCGGTTAAACTCGACATCATCTCCGATCCGATTTGCCCCTGGTGCTATATCGGCAAGACCTTGCTGGACAAGGCGTTGGCAGAGCGCCCGGATCATCCCTTTACCCTCGAATGGCACCCGTTTCAGCTGAACCCGGATATGCCTGCAGAGGGCATGGACCGGCGTGAATATCTGGAAACCAAGTTTGGGGGCAAGGAGGGCGCTGTGCGCGCCTATGCGCCGGTGGTGCAACGGGCAGAGGCCGCCGGGCTGAAGATTGATTTCGAGGCGATGAAACGCACGCCTAACACGCTGGATGCACACCGCCTGCTGCATTGGGCGGGGATCGAGGGCAAACAGGACGAATGCGCCATGACGCTCTTTCGTGCCTATTTTGAAGAAGGCCGCGACATTGGCGATCACGAGGTTCTCAGCGATATTTCTGACGGGCTGGGCATGGATGCCGCCGTGGTTCAGAAGCTGCTGAAAAGCGATGCCGACCGTGCCGACATCATCAACCGGGACAAACAGTTCCGCGAGATGGGCGTAAGCGCCGTGCCGACATTCATCGTGAACGGTCAACATGCGGTGCCGGGCTGTCAGGACAGCGCGCTTTGGCTGCAGGTAATTGACGACATCACGGCAAAGATCGCTAAGGCGGAGTAATCTGGAGCGTGGCACCGCTCACCGGCTGCCCTGCCCGCTTTTGGCGGTGATCTGCGTCGCGGAGGCCGTTTGCGCCATTCCTGTTTCCGGCAGGTTCCCTGTATCTTTGGCACCGATATGCCTGCCTGCCAGCACGATTGGCCCCTTCTATCGGGTGTTACGGCTGACTTCCGGACAATATTGTATACTTTCGCATACTGGACTTTCGCTGGGCTTCAATTTGGTCTAAGAGGCGGCCAAGACGTTCGTTTCACCTTTCACCGCAAAGGATCTCACTATGGCTGATACATCCCGTCCCGACATTATCTACACCAAGGTTGATGAGGCACCAGAACGCGCCAGCGCGTCACTCCTGCCCATCCTTCAGCGATTTGCAGCGGCAGCCGATGTGTCTATCGGCACCAAGGATATTTCATTGGCAGGCCGCATCCTTTCCACCTTCCCCGATCACCTGACCGAGGCGCAGCGCGTGCCCGACGATCTGGCCGAGCTGGGGGCCCTGGTAAAGTCACCGGATGCGAACGTGATCAAGCTGCCGAACATCTCGGCGTCGGAGCCGCAACTTGTCGCGGCGATCCGCGAGTTGCAGGCCAATGGCTATGCGGTGCCGGACTATCCTGAAACGCCTGAAACCGATGCGGAAAAGCAGATCCGCGCCCGCTATGACGCGATCAAGGGGTCGGCCGTGAACCCGGTGCTGCGCGAAGGCAATTCCGACCGCCGCGCCGCGGCCGCCGTCAAGAAATTTGCGCAGAACAACCCGCACCGCATGGGCAAATGGAGCCCCGACAGCAAGACCCGCGTTGCCAGCATGTCCGACGGTGATTTCTTTTCGAACGAGAAATCAATAACGCTGGACAAGGACGCGACAGCGCGGATCGTCTTGGAAACTGCCACGGGCGAGATCGTTCTCAAAGACGCGCTTTCCTACCCTGCGGGCACCGTGATCGATGCGACATTCATGTCCGCCACGGCGCTGGATGCTTTCCTTGCGGAAGAAATCGAGCGGACGAAGGCCGAGGGCGTGTTGTTTTCGCTGCACCTGAAAGCAACGATGATGAAGGTGTCCGACCCGATCATCTTTGGCCATGCGGTCAAGATTTGGCTTGCCCCGGTTTTCGAAGCCCATGGCGCCCGGATGGCCGAGCTGGGAGTGAACCCCAATTCCGGTCTTGGTGATCTGCTGGAGCGGGTCAAGGACGAGCCCGCGATCATGGCAGCAATCCAGAAGGTCACTGCCGGACGCCCGCCGCTCTACATGGTCAATTCGGACAAGGGCATCACCAACCTGCATGTGCCCTCGGACGTGATCATCGACGCATCCATGCCCGCTCTGATCCGGGCTGGCGGCAAAGGCTGGGGTCCCGATGGCAACGAGGCGGACACCGTCTGCGTCATCCCTGACAACGCCTACGCACCCGTCTATGACGAAGCGATCAAGTTCTGCAAAGCCAACGGCGCGCTGAACCCGGCTACGGCTGGCACGGTGCAGAACATCGGGCTGATGGCGCAAAAGGCCGAAGAATACGGCAGCCACCCCACAACCTTCGAGATCCCCGAAGACGGCACCGTCAGGATGGTGCTGGAGGATGGCACCGTCCTGCACGAGCATGCGGTGTCCAAAGGGGACATCTGGCGCTCTTCCTCGGCGCGCAAGGCACCGATCGAGGATTGGGTGAACCTTGCCATCGAGCGGCAGAAAGCCACGGGCTATCGCGCGATCTTCTGGCTGGATGCGAACCGCGCCCATGACGCGCAGCTGATCGAATACGTCAAACCGATCCTCGAAGCACGCGGTGTTGCTGACAAATTCGAGATCATGTCACCAGCCGATGCGACCAAAGCGTCGTTCGAAACCATTACCAAGGGTGAAAACACCATCGCCATCACCGGCAACGTGCTGCGCGACTATCTGACCGATCTCTTCCCGATCCTCGAATTGGCGACATCCGCCAAGATGCTGTCGATCGTCAAGCTGATGCAGGGCGGCGGCCTGTTCGAGACCGGCGCGGGTGGCTCGGCCCCCAAGCACGTGCAGCAACTGGACCAGGAAAACCACTTGCGCTGGGATAGCCTGGGCGAGTTCTGCGCTCTGGGCGAGAGCTTCAAGTTTCTTGCAGAGGCCAAGGGCAACGCGCGCGCGCGCGTGCTGGGAGAGGCTGTCGAGGCCGCGACACAGGGCGTTCTGGACAACGATCGCTCTCCCAGCCGCAAATGTGGCGAGCCGGATAACCGCGACAGCCACTACTGGTTCGCCCGCTACTGGGCCGAAGCGTTGGCCGCCCAAACAGACGATGCCGCACTGGCCAAGGAATTCGGCCCGATTGCCGAGGCGCTGGCCGCCAACGAGGCTGCCATCACCTCTGAATTGGCAGCCGTACAGGGCCGCCCGGCGGATACCGGCGGATACTACTTTCCGGACCCGCAGAAATTGGCCGCCGTCATGCGGCCCAGTGCGACGCTGAACAAGATCATCGGCTGAAGCCCGAAATGACGGGCGCGCCAGCACCGCCTTTGATATTCAACGAGGCGGTGCTAACTGCTACGCGGCCCTCCCCCGAGGCGCAGGAACATTCTGAAAGGCTGTTATATGTCCAAGATCAAAGTCGAAAACCCCGTCGTCGAACTTGACGGTGATGAAATGACCAGAATCATCTGGGATTTCATCAAGCAAAAACTGATCCTGCCCTATCTCGATATCGACCTGAAATACTATGACCTCGGGATCATGGCGCGCGACGAAACCGACGACCAGATCACCATTGACGCGGCCCACGCGATCCAGAAATACGGCGTCGGCGTCAAATGCGCCACGATCACGCCCGATGAGGCACGGGTCGAGGAATTTGGTCTCAAGAAAATGTGGCGCTCGCCCAACGGCACGATCCGCAACATTCTGGGCGGTGTCGTGTTCCGCGAGCCGATCCTGTGCAAGAACGTGCCGCGCCTTGTGCCCGGCTGGACAAAACCCATCGTGATCGGCCGCCACGCCTACGGCGACCAGTACCGTGCGACGGACATGAAATTTCCCGGCCCCGGTACGCTGTCGATGAAATTCGTTGGTGAAGACGGCACCGTGATGGAAGAGGAAGTGTTCAAGGCCCCCTCTTCGGGTGTCTACATGGGCATGTACAACCTTGATCAATCCATCAAGGATTTTGCCCGCGCCTCGATGAATTACGGCCTGCAACGCGGTTGGCCGGTGTATCTGTCGACCAAGAACACCATCCTGAAAAACTATGACGGTCAGTTCATGATCCTGTTCCAGCAGGTGTTTGACGAGGAATTCAAGGACAAGTTCGAAGCGGCGGGTATCACCTATGAACACCGCCTGATCGACGACATGGTGGCAGCCGCGATGAAATGGTCCGGTGGATATGTCTGGGCCTGCAAGAACTACGATGGCGACGTGCAGTCTGACACCGTCGCGCAGGGCTTTGGCTCTTTGGGCCTGATGACAAGCATCCTGATGACCCCCGATGGCCAGACGGTCGAGGCCGAGGCCGCACATGGCACTGTCACCCGCCACTACCGCCAGCACCAGAAGGGCGAGGAAACTTCGACCAACTCGATCGCGTCAATCTACGCCTGGACCGGCGGGCTCAAGCACCGCGCGAAACTCGACGATAACCCGCAGTTGCTGAATTTTGCAGAGACGCTGGAAAAGGTGGTGGTCGCTACGGTCGAAAACGGCCACATGACCAAGGATCTGGCGCTGCTTGTCGGGCCTGACCAGGGCTGGCTCACCACGATGGGCTTCCTTGAGAAGGTGAACGAGAACCTGAACAAGGCGCTGGCGGGATAAGGCTCCAACCAAACTTAGAAAAATATAGCGGGTGCAAATATTTGCACCCGCTTTTTCATGCATAATTCGAAGAACGCTAAGACCTGCGTCTGTCAGCCCAACTTGCGTAGACGCTTGAACAGGCTGGATGTATCCCAGCGCCCGCCGCCCATCTTCTGCACGTCCTTGTAGAACTGATCGACCAGCGCCGTGACGGGCAGCGACGCGCCGTTCTCGTTGGCGGTATCAAGGCAGATCCCCAGATCCTTGCGCATCCAGTCGACGGCAAACCCGTGTTCGAAATGATCGTCCAGCATCGTCTCGTAGCGGTTGGACATCTGCCAGCTACCGGCCGCCCCCTGGCTGATCACCTCGGTGACGGCGCGCCCGTCAAGTCCGGCCTTTTCGGCGAAATGCAGCGCCTCGCTGAGCCCCTGAACCAGACCGGCGATGGCGATCTGGTTGCACATCTTGGTCACCTGCCCAGCCCCGCTTTCGCCGATCCGGCGGCAGAGCTTGGCATAGGTGTTCATCACGGGCTCGGCGGCGTCATAGGCATCCTGATCACCGCCACACATGACCGACAGTTGCCCATTCTCGGCACCCGCCTGCCCGCCGGATACCGGCGCATCGACGAAATTCAGCCCCGCCGCCTTGGCCGCTGCATAGAGCTCTGCCGTCACCTTGGCTGACACGGTGGTGTGATCGACAAAGAGCGCTCCGGACTTCATCCCCGCAAACGCGCCGTCCTCGCCGAGGCAGACAGACCGCAGATCGTCGTCATTGCCAACGCAGGCCATGACCATATCCGCGCCCGCAGCTGCCTCTCGAGGGGTGGACGCCTGGGTGCCGCCATGCTCCTCGACCCATTTGGTGGCCTTGGCCGCCGTCCGGTTGTAAACGCAGACCGAATGCCCTGCCGCCTGCAGATGCCCCGCCATCGGGTAGCCCATGACCCCCAGTCCCAAGAATGCCAAATTGCTCATGTTCTTTCCCCGCTTGCCATTGTCTTGGCGTGAATTTCTGACTATCCCGACCCGGGATGCAAGGGCAAAAGCCTTTTGCGTTTTCCCGAATCGGGAAAAGCGGGAGTGGGCGGCGCCTCTTCGATGATCTGGGCGTTTGGTATCAGGTCTGCTAATTCAGGTTGGATGCCGAACGTGTCAAAGACAGGGTAAGTGACAGCGCCGATGGCAGACCTCTTCAAATGGTTGATGCGAATCGCCGGCGCGCTTGTGGTGTTGGCGATACTCGCGGTGATCGCGCTCTATTTCCTGCTGTCTCGATCCTTGCCCGATTATGACAAGACCCTGGAAGTGTCGGGCCTCACAGCCCCGGTAGAGATCGTGCGCGACAACGCCAACGTGCCGCATATCTTTGGCACGAAGGATGAAGGGGTTTTCTTTGGCCTTGGCTATGCGCATGCGCAGGACCGTCTGTGGCAAATGATCGTGCTGCGCCGGACGGCACAGGGGCGCTTGTCAGAGGTGTTCGGAGCCCGGACGCTGGCGGTGGACAAGCTGCTGCGCCGGTTCGACATCTACGGTGCGGCGCGCGCCTCGGTAGCGGCGCAGAACCCGGCGACCTTGTCGGCGCTGGAGGCTTATGCCGCAGGCGTCAACGCGCGGGTGGCCGAAATCAACGAGGCATCACTGGGACGCGGCGCACCCGAGATGTTCCTCTTCAATGCCCCGATGTCGCCCTGGGCCCCGGCAGACAGTATCGCGATCGTCAAGTTGATGGCGGTGCAACTGTCGGCGCAGATGAGCTACGAGGTGCGGCGCGCCCGAGTGTCGCTGATGCTGAAGGATCCCGCCCGTCTGGTCGATATCCTGCCCGACGCGCCGGGACCGGGTATCGCCGCCCTGCCCGACTATGCGCAATTGATGCCCGGGCTTGATCTGCCGCGCTACGCCGCTGGCATGCCGATGCCAACCGATCCGTTGTCGCCCTTCCCGCCGCCCGAACTCGCCGGAGCCTCAAACGCCTGGGCTGCCGCGCCGTCACGTTCGGCGGCGGGTGGCACGTTGCTGGCCAACGATCCGCATCTGGGCTTTTCCGCGCCCGCGATCTGGTATCTGGCGCGGCTGGAGCTGGAAAGTGGCGGCGTGATCGGCGGCACAATCCCCGGCGTGCCCGCCATCCTGACAGGCCGCAGCGAGCAGCTGGGATGGGGGATCACCTCGGCCTATCTTGATGATCAGGACGTCTATATAGAGCAGCTGAATCCTGAGAACCCACAGGAATATCTGACGCCAGACGGGTTCAAGCCGTTCAAGACGCGCCGTTCCATCATCAACATATCCGGCGAGAACCCGGTGACAATGACCCTGCGCTGGACCGACAATGGCCCGGTCCTGCCCGGCTCGCATTATGATCTGGGCACCGTGACGCCAAAGGGGCATGTGGCCTCGCTTGCATGGACGGCGCTCAGCCCGCGGGACACGACCATGAGCGCGGCGATGGCCCTCATGCGCGCCGGGACCGTAGGCGAAGCGCTGGAGGCTGGAGAGCTTTTCGTGGCGCCTGCACAGAACCTCACGGTGGTGGACCGCGAAGAGATCGCGATGAAGATGATCGGTGCCATGCCCCGTCGCAGCGCCGAGCATGAAAGTCAGGGGCGCCTGCCCACTCGCGGCTGGATCGCGGATAATCGCTGGCAGGGGTATTTCCCTTACTCGGCCAACCCCGCCTTCATGGCCCCCATCGGCGGCATATTGGGCAACACCAACAACAAGACGGTCGATCGTCCGTTTCCGCAGCATGTCAGCCATGTCTGGGGCGACACGCAACGTATCCACCGCTGGCAACGCCTGATGCAGAGCCGCCAGGTGCACACCCGCGACAGCTTTATCGAGGCGCAGCTGGATACGGTCAGTTTCACCGCCCGGTCGCTGTTGCCTCTGATCGGCGCCGACCTGTGGTTCACCGGTGAAAGTGCGCCCGAGGGGACCGCGCAGGAATTGCGTCAGCGCGCGCTGGCACTGTTGGCAGACTGGAACGGCGAGATGAACGAACACCTCCCCGAGCCGCTGATCTACGCCGCATGGCTGCGGGCGCTTCAGACCCGGCTGGCCAAGGATGAGCTGGGGCCGCTGATCAGCGAATTCACCCATCCCGATCCGGTTTTCATCGAGCGTGTGTACCGGGATGTGGATGGTGCTTCGGTCTGGTGTGACGTGGTGCAGTCCAGTCCGGTCGAGACCTGCACGGATATCGCGCGGCTGGCGCTTGATGATGCGCTGGTGTGGATCACCGACCGTTACGGTACGGCGCTGGAATCGCTGCGCTGGGGCGATGTGCATCAAGCCGTTCAGGACCACCCGGTGCTGGGCGATGTGCCTTGGGTGCGGTATTTCGTGAACATCCGGCAATCCACCTCGGGCGGTGACAACACGCTGCAACGGGGGCTGACGCGCGGCACGGGGCCGGATCCGTTCCAGAACGTGCATGGCGCGGGGTATCGCGGTGTTTATGACTTTGCCGATCCTGACAGCAGCGTATTCGTCATCTCCACCGGCCAGTCAGGGCATTTCCTCAGCCGCCATTATGACGACCTCGCGCAACTCTGGCGGCGGGGCGAATACATTCCGATGTCGCTCGACCCGCGCCTGGCGCGTGCGGCGGCAGTTGGCGTCACAACACTGACCCCCGCAAACCCATAAGTATGTTGCGGGTTGGCGGGTGATTGGCTGTGGTGAAAACCGGATTTAAGCGGAGCGCATAGAATTAAAGCAGGTGTCGATCCTGCGTTCAGGTCGTTACAGGGACTCGAATTTCGCCGCATCGCGGGCGGTCCAGCATACGGTCAGATCGAAACCGTCTTCGGTCTGAACCTCGTGCTCGACCAATCCGCGCTCGAAGAGCCACGCACGTTTGCGCCCCTCGTTGAATGGCAAATGCAGCAGCACTTCCTGAGTCTCGACCGTCAGCGCGGTTGCAATTCGCTGAATAAGTGCGACCATCCCCTCGCCCGTCACGGCCGAGATCGCCTGCACGTCTTCCAACCGCTCGGCGCGGGTCATCATTGCGGCGCGGTCATCATCGTCAAGCAGGTCGATCTTGTTCCAGATCTCGATCCGGGGCGTGTCCTCGGAAACATCGAGGCTCTCAAGGATGGCCTCGACATCGGCTTTCTGCGCCTCGGTTTCGGGGTGGGCAATATCGCGTACATGGCAGATCAGATCGGCGCTCAGCACTTCTTCCAGTGTCGCGCGGAAGGCTGCCACCAGTTCTGTCGGCAGGTCCGAGATGAAGCCGACGGTATCGCTCAGAATCACTTCGGGGCCGCCATCCGGCAACTCGACCCGCCGCATTGTCGGATCAAGAGTGGCAAAGAGCATGTCCTCTGCCAGAACCTCGGCGCCGGTGAGATGATTGAACAGCGTTGATTTACCCGCGTTGGTGTAGCCCACCAGCGCCACGATGGGAAACGGCACCTTGGCGCGCGCGGCACGGTGCAGAGTGCGCGTCTTGACGACCTTTTCCAGTTGGCGACGCAGACGCACCAGGTGATCGTCAATGGCGCGCCGGTCCGCTTCGATCTGCGTCTCACCGGGGCCGCCGACGAAGCCGAGCCCGCCACGCTGCCGTTCCAGGTGGGTCCATGCGCGGACCAGTCGCGTCCGCTGATAGCTGAGCGCGGCCATCTCGACCTGAAGCACGCCTTCGCGGGTGGCGGCGCGGTCGCTGAAAATTTCAAGGATTAGCCCGGTTCGGTCCAAGAGCTTCACGCCCCAAGCCTTCTCCAGATTGCGCTGCTGCACCGGTGTCACGGGGCCGTCAATCAGGACAAGCTCGATCTCTTCGGCCTCGAACTTGGCGCGCAGCTCTTCGATCTTGCCCTTGCCGAACAGCATGCCAGGATGGGCCTTTGGCAGCTTGACCACCGTACCGCCAAGCGCCTTGAGCCCCGGCAGCGCACGCGCAAGGCCCATTGCTTCTTCGAGCGCCAGCGCGGGTGTGCGGGCGGCCTCCTGGCGGGACCAGATATCAGGGTGCAGCACCCATGCGCGGGTGTCTACGGGGGTGTGATCCATCACGCGGGATCGTCACCACTGTACAGGTTGATCGGCTGTGAAGGCATGATGGTCGATACTGCATGCTTGTAGACAAGCTGCGACTGGCCGTCGCGGCGCAGCAGGATGCAGAAATTGTCGAACCATGTGATAACGCCCTGAAGTTTCACACCGTTGATCAGGAACACTGTAACCGGGGTTTTGGTCTTGCGCACCTCGTTGAGGAACGCGTCCTGTAGGTTTTGACGGTCAGAAGCCATATTTCCTCAATGCCTTTATTCTTGTGCGCGCGGCGGATCCGTGCCGGAAATCAAATTCACTAGCCAGTATGTCTTGCCCGCGAAGGAGTTTCCAGCCTAAAAATCAATTCCTTGACGGCGTTTGCCACCAACCCGTCTCAATCGCGCCACAGCGAGGGATTGATCAACGCGATGATCGCAAGGGTTTCGAGCCGTCCCAGCACCATAGCGGCGCACAGCACCAGCTTTGCCGCGGCTCCGATCTGGATCAGCACGATGGGTGAATCGCCGACAACCTGGGTCAACGGGCCGGTGGTCGAAAGGGTGGCAATCGACAGGATGAGCGCGGGCTCGAATCCGATACCCAACCCGCAGAGAATGACCGTGATCGCCGCCAGTGACAACGCGAAGAGCATGAAGAATATCCATGCCACGAAGGCGCCGTGCCGCCGGATACGACGACTGCGCGCGCCCGCACCACCCACCGAGGACGGGTGTACCAGCCGCTCCATTTCCCGCTGGCCATTGAGGTAGAGCGCATAGACCCGCAGCAGCTTGACCCCGCCAGCTGTGGTTGCGACCCCCCCGCCCACAAGCGACAGGCCCAGCAGGATCAGCCCCGGTGTCCCGAGGCCAGACCAGTCGCGCGCGGCCTCCCAATAGGCGCTCTCGAATCCGGTCGTGCTAAGAAAAGACAGCACGCTGAACATACCGCCCCAAAGAGCCGCGAAAGCCGACGGAAATTCTTCGAGCTGGTCCACTTCCAGCGCGCCCAGCCAATGTCGCAGGAAGAGCAGCAAGGGCACGCCGAGAACCAGCAGCATGCCAAGGCGGAATTCAGGGTCGTGGTGCAAACCGGGGCGCGCGGTGGTGATCGTGTCGGACGAAAATGTGAGCCGCGACAGCGCGAACATCATGAAAAAGAAGATGATCACCTCTCCGCCCAGGCCCGACCCGGCATTCTGCACCCCGTTCACGGCCGAAATGCCGCTGGTGGCCATGGTCGACATTGCATGCACCACCGCAACCAGCGGTCGGTCGCCGCTCAGCACCAGGAAGAGCCAGAGCGCTGCGGTCAGCGCGACATAGATCGGGCCCAACACATAGGTCGCTTGGCCCATCCGTTTGCCAACGTTTGCCCGCTCGAACCGGTCAAGGCGCGTGTCGCCCTGCCCCGGCTCGGCTGTCGCCGTGACTTCGAAGCCACCCAGATTGAGCGGCGCCAGCACTGCCGAGGCCGCAACCCACATCAGAAGACCGCCGAACCAGCCCACCATGCCCCGCCACAGATGCAGGCTGTCGCCCAGCCGCCCAGGCGTGTCGAACAGCGTCGCGCCCGTAGTCGTTAGCGACGAAACCATCTCGAAATAGGCGTTGAGAAAGCTGGTATTGCCCACAGCTTCGTAGAACGGCACGGCAAGAAACAGCGGCAGGAGGATGAAGGTTAGGCACAGCGACAGCAGGTTGCTCAGATCGCTGGCCTCGCCGCGCTGGACATTGCCACTGAGTGCGAGGCCGATCAACCCGACAACAGCCAACCCCAGAACGCCCGAATAGGCAAAGCTGCGCGAGACCGAGTGATCATCCTGCATCAGCGCGTGCAGCGCAGGCAGAAACATCGCGATTGCCGCAAAGCCTGCGAGAACCAGGATCAGCGGGAATCGCAGCAGGCGATTCGATATCGGGTTAGAAGAAATCAATCGAGACCTGAAGCAGCTGTTCGACCCGCGCCACATCCGCTGCCATGGCAAAGATCACGATGACGTCGCCTTCCTCGATGCGCATGCCGCCCGAGGGTTTGTGGATCTCCTTGCCCTTCTTTACGGCGCCGATCAGGACACCTTCGGGAAAATCGATTTCCCGGATCGCTGCGCCGGCTATGGAAGAGGTCGACATCACCTGTGCCTCGATCACTTCGGCCTCGGCATCACCGATGGAATAGACACCGCGCACGCGGCCATGGCGGATGTGCCGCAGGATCGAGCTGACCGTGGTGGCACGCGGGTTGATGTAGGCATCCACGCCGATGGGCTGCAAGAGCGGCACCAGCGTCGGGTCATTGACCAGACTGATGGCAAACGGACAGCCTTCAGATTTTGCCCGCACGGCGGCCAGCAGGTTGGTCTTGTCGTCGTCGGTCACGGCCAGCACGGCATCGGCGCGCGAAATGCCCGCCTCGTTCAGCAGCGCGCTGTCCAGCGCATCGCCGTTGAGAACGATGGTCCGCTCCAGCGCGTCGGCAGCACGTTCTGCGCAGGCGCGGTTGCGTTCGATCATCTTGGTACGGATACGCCGCCCGCTGTTTTCCAATGCGCGGGCCACGGCCAGCCCGACATTGCCGCCGCCCAGAATGACAAGGCGTTCCTGTTTCTGCGACTTCTTGCCGAAGACTTCCAAAGTACGCGGGATATCCTCGTTGGGGGCGAAGACATAGCACTCGTCGCCCACGAACAGCTGATCGCCCGCATTGGGCGCAAAGAGCCGCCCTTCGCGGCGCACGGCCAGCACCACCACGCGCAGCGTCGAGAAGAGATCGCTCAGCTGGCGCAACGGCGTGTTGACGACCGGGCAATCTTCTTCCAGGCGCAGCCCCATCAACTGGGCCTCGCCATCGAAAAACTTTTCGGTGTCAAAGGCCGCCGGTGCGGCAAGCCGCTGCAACGCGGCCTCGGCCACTTCCTTTTCCGGGCTGATCACCACGTCGATCGGCATGTGATCGCGGCGGTAGAGGTCGGAATAGATGGCGTCGAGGTAGGATTGGCTGCGCAGGCGCGCGATCTTGCGGCTGATCGCAAAGACCGAATGGGCGACCTGGCAGGTGACCATGTTCACCTCGTCCGAATGGGTGGCGGCGATGATCATGTCCGCGTCGCGCGCACCCGCCCGCTCCAGCACGTCAGGATAGCTGGCGAAACCCGCCAGGCCCTGCACGTCCAGCGTATCGGTGGCACGGCGCACCAGATCGGGATTGCTATCCACCACGGTAACGTCGTTGCGTTCGCCCGATAGATGGCGCGCGATCTGCCAGCCAACCTGGCCCGCGCCGCAAATGATAACTTTCATGTGACCCCTACGCCTTGCGCCTTGATCGGACTACAGGCATGGCAGAGGGGACTGGCGGGGTCAAATCAATTCAGATTCTCCCCGCAGGGCTCAGTCAGCCTCTTCTTCGGCAATCTTGGCCACGCGCGCGCCGGATTTGGCCGATGTGACCACCCCCAACGATTTCAGCTTGCGATGCAGCGCGCTGCGTTCCATCCCGACAAATTCGGCCGTCCGGCTAATATTGCCACCGAAGCGGTTAATCTGTGTCAGAAGATACTCGCGCTCGAACGCTTCGCGGGCCTCGCGCAGCGGCATGGTGGCCAGAGCACCGGCCAGAACGACGCGGCCATCCTCGGGTCCGCCGGCGTTTTCTCCCGGTAATTCATGCGCCTGGATCTCGCCTGTGCCTTCGCCGAGGATCAACACACGTTCGACCATATTGCGCAACTGGCGCACGTTGCCCGGCCAGGGCATCGTCTGCAGCAGGGCATTGGCCTCGCTGCTCAAACTGCGCAGCGGCAGGCCCTGCGTCTTGTTCAGCATCTCGATGAAGTAGCTCGCAAGCAACGGAATATCGTCGCGTCGTTCCTCCAGCGAGGGCACGCTGATCGGTACCACGTTGAGCCGATGATAGAGTTCGCGGCGGAACCGGTCGGCGGCGATTTCGGCCTCGAGGTCATGGCTGGTCGAGCTGATCACGCGCAGATCCACCTCGACCTTTTCCGATCCTCCGACGCGCAGAAACTGCTGGTCGACCAGCACGCGCAATATCTTGGACTGCGTGCCGGGCGGCATGTCGGCCACTTCGTCAAAGTAAATGATCCCGCCATTGGCCTCTTCCAGCAGGCCGGGCTCGATTCCGCGTTCTTCGCTTTCGCGGCCAAACAGCACCTCTTCCATGCGTTCCGCCTCGATCGAGGCACAGCCGACCGAAACGAACGGCGCCTGAGCCCGGTTCGAATTGACATGGATGTAACGCGCCGCCAATTCCTTGCCGCTGCCCGCAGGGCCGGTCAGCATGACCCGCCCGTTCGAGCGGGTGACCTTGTCCAGTTGGCTGACCAGCGCGCGAAACACGCTGCTTTCGCCGAGCATGTCCGCCGGTCCGGTCTCGCGCCGCTTGAGGCTGTTATTTTCGCGGCGCAGGCGGCTGGTTTCCATGCCGCGCCGGATAACCACCATCAACTGATCGATATTGAACGGCTTCTCGATGAAATCATACGCGCCCTGCTTGATGGCGGCGACGGCGATCTCGATGTTGCCATGCCCCGAAATGATCACGACCGGCACATCGGGGTAATCGCGCTTGACCGTCTTAAGGATGTCGATCCCATCCATGTTGCTGTCTTTAAGCCAGATATCGAGGATCAGGAGCGCGGGCGGCTGTTCGGCGATTTCGCTCATGGCGTCATCCGAATTGCCCGCCAGCCGGGTCGTATAGCCCTCGTCCTGCAGGATATCCGAGATCAATTCGCGAATATCGCGTTCGTCATCAACTATAAGAATATCGTTCATGGGTTTCCTCACACTGCCTCTGCGGCTTGATCTTTGCCACTGTCCGCTACTGTCAATTCAAGGGTGATGATGGCCATCGCCCCCCGTTGTGCCCCGTCAAAGAAAGGATCGGCATCCACCAGTTCCAGTTTGCCGCCGTGCTCTTCGATGATTTTCTTGACGATCGGCAGGCCCAGCCCGGTGCCCTTGTCGCGGGTTGTCACGTAGGGCTCGAACAGGCGCGACCGGTCTTCTGGCAGGCCGATACCGTTATCGGAGATGCGCAATTCGGCGCGCCCGTCGCGGCGCATGCTCTGGATGCGTATCGTCGGCTGAAAGCCATTTGGAGCCTGACCTTTTTCCACAATGGTTTCCGTGGCTTCACCGGCATTCTTTATAAGGTTCGTCAGGGCCTGACTAATCATCGTTGCGTCCACATCGGCCCACAGATCGTCATCGACGAAATCGGTCTCGAATGTCACATCGGGCTGGCCCGCTTCCTGCAACAGCGTGGCCTCGCGCAGCAGTCGGGTCAGGCTCTCGGCTTTGCGCTGCGGTTCTGGCATGCGGGCGAATTTCGAGAATTCATCAACGATGCGCCGCAGGTCGTCGGTCTGGCGGACGATCACATCCGTCAGTTGCGCCAGATCGGCGGCGTCCTTTTCCCCTAGCAGTTTCGAGAACTTGCGCCGCGTGCGTTCTGCCGACAGCTTGATCGGCGTCAGCGGGTTCTTGATCTCGTGGGCGATCCGGCGCGCGACATCGCCCCAGGCAGCCATGCGCTGTGCGCTGACCAGATCGGTCACATCGTCAAAGGCCACTACATAGCCTTCGCGCCGCCCGGCCTCACTGCGCCGGGTGGAAATGCGCACCAGCAGATGTTCCTGCGTGCCGCCGCGCGTCACCCGTACCTCATCCTGAACAAAGCCGTTGGCGCTGCGTTTGAGCCGCTCAAAGAGCTCGGAAAACTCGGGCACGGCCACAGACAGGTCCACCGATTGGCGGTCCTCCTGCCAGGCAAGCAGCCGCTCGGCCGCGCGGTTGACGAAGGTCACGCGCCCTTTGGCATCAAGCCCGACAACCCCGGAAGAAACGGACCCGAGCACCGAATCAAACAGTCTGCGACGCCGCTCGATCTGTTCGGTATTGGTCAGCAGTTTGGCGCGCTGTGCCTTCAGTTGCCGGGTCATCTGGTTGAAATAAGTGCTGAGTTGGGCAATCTCGTCATTGCCCTCTTCCTCACGGACTTGGACATCCAGATCGCCTGCGCCGACACGCTGTGCCGCGCTGGTCAGGCGCCCCACGGGCCGCGCCAGACGTTCGGCGAACCACAAGCCCAGCCAGACAGCGGCCAGAATCAGGATCACGGCGAAGCCGAGGTAGAGCAGCCCGAATTCGAACAGCACCCTGCCCCGCTCGCTTTCTCGCTGTTGATAGAAAACCGCGGTTTCCTTGGTTTCGTCCAGCAGGTTCAGGATGTCGCCGTCTACATTGCGGCTGACATAAAGAAACCTGTCGGGGATGGTTCGCAGTGGCAGAAGGGCGCGAAACTCGTTGTTGTCCCAGTCCTGAATGACGATGACATCCTCTTCCAAAGCGCGCTGGATCTGCTCTGGTGTCGGTTCTTCGAAATCAAAGAGGTAAGAACTTTGGCCGCGGGCGCGAATTTCGCCGGTCCCGTCGATTACGAAAGCCTCGCGCAGCCCGCGCTGGATTTCGCGTTGGCCTTCCGACAGGACCTTGCGGATGTCGCCGTCATCCAGAAACACTGTCGCGCGCTTGGTGGCGTTGATGATCGAGGCCAGCACCTTTGCGTCGGTGATCAAATCGCGCCGGTGTTCCTCTTCGTAAGCTTCGGCAGCCGCGACCGAATTGCTGACCACGCGTCCGACACGGTCCGAAAACCACGCCTCAAGCCCCATGTTGACCGACAGTGTGGCGAAAACCGCGACCGTCACCGTGGGCAAGAGCGCCATGATCGCGAACACACCCGTGAGGCGAAGGTGCAGGCGCGATCCAGCCGATTGGGCGCGCCGGGCGGTGATCATCTGGACCACCCGCTGCAAGACCAGCGCCGCGACGATGATCACATAGACCAGATCGGCCAGAAGGACGACGCGCAGACCGTTGGATTGTGCGCCTTGTTCAAGCGGCCCCATCACCAGGAACGTGACCAGCGCCAGAATAGGTCCGAGAACGACCAGGCCGAGCGTCGCGACGTTCTGGAAACGCTGCCAACGCCGCAACCTGACGATCCGGTCCCAAGTCGAAACGCGTGTCCTGGTTGCCACCAGCTCCCCCCCGCTCCTGATGCATGCGCACATGCCATCCCACAACATCTTGTGACGTTGACGGGCAGTGCCCCTTTTGCGCCACAGGCCTGTTGCGGTTTTACATCAATTTGCGGCGGCGTGTCACGCGAATATCAAGATCAGTGATTTTCTTGCGCAACGTATTGCGGTTGATGCCCAGCAGATCGGCGCATTTGGCCTGATTTCCCCCTGTCGCATCCAGCGCGATCTCGATCAGGGGTAGTTCCACTTCGCGCAGGATGCGCAGGTAAAGCCCGGCTGGAGGCAGCATCTCTCCGTGCAGGTCGAAATACCGTTGCAGGTGTTGCGCCACCGAACTGGCCAGCCTTTCAGGATCGCCCGGCCCCAACACCGGCGCGGCGGCGGGTTGATTTCCCAGCACGGCGGCGACCTCTTCACGGCTGATCTCGTCGGTGCGCGCGGTAAGCCCCATGTGCCGCACGGCATTCTCCAACTGGCGCACATTGCCCGGCCAGCTATAGGTCCGCATCATTGCCAGCGCCGTATCGGACACCCGCCGCGCCGGAGCGCCATCATTTTCGGATTTCTGCAGGAAATGCATGGCCAGTAGCGGAATATCGTCGACTCGTTCGCGCAGGCTCGGCACGTCGATCACGGCGCCGCCAAGCCGGTAGTAGAGATCGTCGCGCATCTCGCCCGGCCGGGGCTGGCGCGCCTGGATGGTTGCCATGAAACGCGGCCGGCTATCGGCCGGCATATCCATCATCCGCACCACCCGGCCTTGCGCGGCATCGTCCAGATCGGCAACTTCGTCCAGCACGATGGTGCCGCCCTTGGCCCGCGCCATGATGCGTGCAGGTCCGTCGAGATCGACCAGATCGGCAGGGCTGACCGTGACAAAGGGCAATGAGCGCCGGTCCGAGAAATCATGGATCGCCCGCGCGATCAGCGATTTTCCGGTGCCCGATTCGCCAGTGATCAATACCGGCAGATCCGCGTTCATCACCTTGGCCACCACACGGTAGAGCGCCTGCATCGCGGCGGTTTGCCCGATCAGCGGCAGATCGTCGGGGCGCTCGTGCTCTTCGCGCCCGGTCTGGCCCGTGCGCTTGCTACAGCTCGCCAGCGCGCGCGCGGTGCGCTTCATCAGGTCAGGCAGGTCAAACGGCTTGGGCAGGTAGTCATAGGCTTCGGCCTCGGCGGCCTTGATCGCGGTCATGATGGTGTTCTGGGCGGAAATCACGATGACCGGCATGCCGGGGCGGTCTTGGGCGATCTTGGGCAGCATCTCGAGCCCGTTGCCATCGGGCATGACCACGTCCGAGATCACCACATCACCGCGTCCTTCGGCGACCCAGCGCATCAGCGTGGTCAGCGACGATGTCGCATGAACCTTGCAGCCCGCGCGGGTCAGCGCCTGCGTCAGTACCGTGCGGATCGTGCGATCATCATCAGCGACAAGAACCGTGCCGTCCATCAGGTATTCTCCTCGTCAAGTTTCGGCGCGCGGGCCAGCGAAATGCGAAAGACCGTGCGCCCGGGCACCGAGGTGACGGATATCCAGCCGCCGATCTCGGAAATGATCTTGGCCGCCAACGCCAGACCGAGGCCGGTGCCATTTTCGCGCCCGGATACGAACGGGTCAAAGACGTCATCGGCAATGTCCGGCGGCAGGCCCGGGCCGTCATCGACAACCTCGATCTGCAAGGGCAGCGAACGCCCGGCACCATCGGCATCGCGCAGGCGTAGCGATTGCTCATAATAGGTGTGCAGCGTGATCGTCCCGCCCCGCCCGCCAGCCGCCTCGGCTGCGTTCTTGAGCAGGTTCTGCACCACCTGAAGCAGTTGATCGGGATCGCCCCATGCAGGTGGCAGCGAGGGGTCGTAGGCCTCGACCACGGTCATGTCGGCGGCAAAGCCCAGCAATGCGGATCGCCGGGCGCGGTCCAGCACGTCGTGGATATTCACCGCTTGCAGGCGCGGTGCGGTCACATTGCCGAATTGCTCAACCTGATCGAGGATGCCGACAATCCTGCGGCTTTCGCTCACGATCAGGTCGGTCAGTTCCAGATCCTCGGCCCCCAGCCCCATCGACAGCAACTGCGCCGCCCCGGTGATGCCTGCCAGAGGGTTCTTGATCTCATGGGCCATCATCTCGGCCATGCCGATGGCCGATTTGGCCGCAGATTTCACCGAATGGTTCTGCGTCATCCGCCCAGCTAACTCACGCGGTGACACCAGCATCAACATCTGCCCCGATGCCCCGCCCAGTGGCGCGATCTGCAGGTTGCATTGCAACGGTGCCCGGCTGCCGGTGCCCACATCCACATCGTTGACAAAAAGCGGCGTGCCGACCTGCCGGGCGCGGGCATAGGCCTCTTCCAAAGGAGCGTCGACCATCAGCGTATCCCAGACCGGCACGCCGACAAGCGCGCGGGAAGAGGAATTCAGGAACCCTTCGGCCGCCGGGTTGATCCGGGCTATGCGGTCCTGGGCGTCGAGGATCAGACCAGGTACTGGCAGTGCCGCCCAGATCGCGTCATCCGCCCCGGTCATGCCGCTTCCTCCTGTGGCATGGTTAGTGCCTCGGGCAACAGGGTCAGCACCTCTGCGGGCGCGCGGCTGGTCAGGATGCGGCGGCGCATTTCAGCTCCGGCACCGGCGTCGTCCAGATACCAACCCAGATGTTTGCGTGCGACGCGCAGCCCCAGATCGGTGCCGTAAAACCCCAGCATCGCCTCGTAATGCCCCGCGACCATGTCGGCCAAAGCGGCGCCCTGCGGTATGTTGGGCGAGGGCGTGTCATGCAGCGCATGTGCCACCTCGGCCAGCAGCCAGGGCCGCCCCTGCGCGCCGCGCCCGATCATCACGCCATCCGCACCGGACTGGGCCAGCGCCCGGCGGGCCGCGGCCGTATCTGTGATATCGCCGTTGGCGATCACGGGAATGCTCACCGCGTCCTTGACCGCGCGGATCGCGGCCCAGTCGGCGCGGCCCTTGTAGAACTGGCAGCGCGTGCGCCCGTGGATGGTGATCATCACGACACCCGCATCTTCGGCGCGGCGGGCCAACTCGGGCGCGTTCAGCAGCGTATCATCCCAGCCCAGCCGGGTCTTGAGCGTGACGGGAACATCTACCGCGCCGACCACGGCCTCGATCAGGCTGAGCGCGTGATCAAGATCCTTCATCAGCGCCGAGCCGGAGGCCCCTGCGCCGCTGGCGCTGGTCACGCGTTTGGCCGGGCAGCCCATGTTGATGTCGATCAGGCGCGCGCCGTTGGCGCAGGCCATGCGCGCGGCCTCGGCCATCCAGTAGGCCTCGCGCCCGGCCAGTTGCACCGCGCTCGCCGCCTGCCCAAAGCCCAATTCGGCGCGCTCGCGTACGCCCGGCTTTGCCTGAACCATTTCCTGGCTTGCCACCATTTCGCTGATCACGAGCCCCGCACCAAAGCCCGCAACCAGCGTGCGAAACGGCAGATCGGTGATTCCCGCCAGCGGCGCCAGCAGAACTGGCGGCGTCAGGGTCATGTCTGGCAGCTTCAGGTGCAAATGCTCAATCCTTGTGCAATGCGGGCTTTCTACCTGTGGAAGTTATGGGCGGCAATGAATGCTGGGGCATTTTGGCTGGTCTCAGAACCTTTCCGCCTAAATTTTGAGCATCCGTCACGGTCATTGCACAGGCCGCGCCGACCGCGCTATCACAGCCAACATGATCGTCGCAGCCATCATCGTAGCCGCCGGACGTGGCACCCGCGCGGGCGGGCCGGTGCCAAAACAATGGCAACCGCTTGCCGGTCGACGTGTGATCGACTGGACGCTCGACCGCTTTCGGGCACATCCGCGCATCGCACGCTTGGTGCTGGTGCTCCACCCGGATGACATGGCGGATTGGCCGCACGTACCGGGGATCGAGGTCGTCGCTGGCGGTGCCACGCGCAGCGCCTCGGTGCGCAATGGTCTGGAGCATCTGGCGTCCAGCGACGTGACACATGTTCTGATCCATGATGTCGCCCGCCCCTGCACGGCGCCCACCACCATCGATGCTGTTGCCGATGCGCTGGAACATGCCGTTGCCGCCGCCCCTGCACTGCCGGTGACCGATGCGCTCTGGCATGGACAGGCCGACCGCGTGACCGGCACGCAGGACCGCACAGGGCTTTACCGCGCGCAAACGCCGCAAGGGTTTGATCTTGCTGCGATTCTCGAGGCGCACCGCGACCACCCCGATCCTGCCACAGACGATGTGGCCATCGCCCGTGCTGCCGGGCTTGACGTGGTGATCGTGCCGGGCGATGAAACCAACCTGAAGATCACTCATCCCGGTGATTTCGCACGCGCAGAGGCGCATCTGGGGAAACCTATGGATATTCGTATCGGCAATGGCTACGACGTGCACCGGTTTGGCCCCGGCGATCACGTCATGCTCTGTGGTGTCGCGGTCCCGCATGAGCGCGGGTTGCAGGGCCATTCGGATGCTGATGTCGGGCTGCACGCGTTGACGGATGCAATCTATGGTGCGCTGGCCGAAGGCGATATCGGTCGTCACTTTCCGCCCAGCGATCCGCAATGGAAGGGCGCTGAGAGCCTCATTTTTCTGCGCCATGCGGTTGCGCTGGCATCTGAAAAGGGGTTCAGTATCAGCAATATGGACCTCACTCTTATCTGTGAACGGCCCAAGATCGGGCCACACGCCGCCGCGATGCAGGCGGCAGTGGCCGAGATTACCGGCCTCGCGCCAGAGCGTATTTCGGTCAAGGCGACCACATCCGAACGTCTGGGCTTTACCGGGCGCGAAGAAGGCATCGCCGCCATCGCCACCGCCGCACTGGTCAAACCATGAGGGTTGCAACATTCATCGCCACGGTCGGCGGCGTCGGCCATTTGCGCCCCGCACCCGGTACATGGGGGTCGCTCATAGCGCTTCCCATGGCCTGGCTGATCCATGTCATTGGTGGCCCTTGGCTGTTGGCGATTGCCATTATTGCGGCATTTATCATGGGCATATGGGCCACATCTCAGGTCACGCGTGGGAGTGAGAATCATGACCCGTCCGAGGTGGTCATTGACGAAGTCGCGGGCCAGTGGATCGCCCTTCTGCCGTTGTCTTTCGGGGCCTGGCATGCGGGGGCTGCTATCACTGCGCTTTGGCCCGGTTGGGTGGCTGCCTTTCTGCTCTTTCGCCTGTTCGACATTGCCAAGCCCAGCCTGGTTGGGTGGGCCGACCGGCGTAACGACGCGTTGGGTGTGATGCTGGATGATGTGATTGCCGGCGTCTTTGCGGCGATCGGCGTCGTGGCCTTCGCTGCGCTGTTCCACGGAGTGTTGGGCCTGTGAGCGCCTCGGCGGTTCTGAACGCAGCCCGCGCGGCAGGTCTGCGGATCGCCACCGCAGAGAGCTGTACCGGCGGCATGGTTGCCGCCGCCCTGACGGATATTCCGGGCAGCTCTGATGTGGTTGAAAGAGGCTTTGTAACCTATTCGAATACCGCGAAAATAGAGATGCTGGGCGTATCTCCTGAAACGTTGGAGCGCTTCGGCGCGGTCTCTGAAGAAGTGGCTTCCGAAATGGCCTCGGGAGCGCTGGCGCATGCCCATGCCGAATTGGCCGTGTCGGTCACCGGGATCGCCGGGCCGGGCGGCTCCGAACACAAGCCCGAAGGCCGCGTCTGCTTTGGTCTGGCGCGATCTGGCTCACCTGTCAGCACCGAAACACAAGAATTCGGGCCACTGGGGCGCGCCGCGGTACGGCAGGCAGCCTGCGACTACGCGCTCGCCCTGCTGTTGCGAGCGGCGTCCTGAGCAATGCGGTCAGCCGTATAGATCGGCTGCGCGCGCCTCGAACGCACGCACGATCCGCTGCATCGCCTCGTAGAAGAACAGCCCGCCTGCCTTTTGCAGCAAGAGGTTGCGAAACTCGAAATCGACCTTGAACGATACGTCGCAGCCTGCGTCCGTATCGGTGAATTTCCAGTTTGAGATCATGTATTTGAACGGCCCATCGAGATATTCTGTATCGATGGTCCGTGCCTCGGGGCGCAGCACGACCCGGCTGGTGAAACGCTCGCGGAATACCTTGAAACTGATCACCAGATCGGCGGTCATCACCTCGCTGCCATCATCCTGCGGGGTGACCGTCCGGACGCGCGCGGCGGCGGTCCAAGGCAGAAACTCCGGATAACGCGCAACATCGGCCACCAGGTCGTACATTTGCTGCGCCGTGTATGGCAGGTGGCGGGTTTCGGAATGGCTAGTCAAGAGAGCCTCGGTTTTCGCGTGACAGGAGGTGTCGTTGTCTTAGACTGACGGCAAAACTTCAAGGGGGCCTCATGGGCGAAAAACCTTATGTGATCGACCAGATGATTTCAGCCAAGTCGATTGCCGCACGGATCGAGGAATTGGCCCGCGAGATAACGACCGAGTTCGCGGAAACCGAGAAACTGGTGGTCGTCGGCCTGCTGCGCGGGTCGTTCGTGTTCATCGCCGATCTGGTGCGCGAGCTGCCGCTGCCCGTCGAAGTCGACTTTGTCGAGACCTCGTCTTATGGCAACGCGATGGAGAGCAGCCGCGAGGTCCGTATCCTCAAGGATCTGCGCGGCGATATCGAAGGGCGGGACGTGCTGGTTGTCGAGGATATCGTGGATACCGGTCATACGCTCGCGCATGTGCTGACGCTTCTCCAGAGCCGCAAACCGCGCAAGCTGCGCACCATCGCGTTGCTGGACAAGCCGTCGCGCCGCGAGGCCGCCATCAAGGCGGATTGGACCGGCTTCGAGATCCCCGATGAATTCGTCGTGGGCTACGGCATCGACTACGCACAGCGCAACCGTAACCTGCCCTATATCGGCAAGGTGCGGTTTACCGAAACATGATCCATCTGCCATGAACACCCGCTGGTTGCTCAGAATGGCCCGCTGGGCGCAGAACCCGCCCAGTGCGAGGAAGGTCATGTTCGTCTTTGGAATCGTGGCGGTTTGCCTCGCGCTGGCGGCGTTCGAGCATTTTTATGGCTGGCCGGACGCGCTGACCCCGAACCGCGATGTGCATCGCGGCTACAAACCCTGAAGTCTGTCACACTGCAAGAGGGGGAAAGTGGCGCGGTTGACGGGGCTCGAACCCGCGACCCCCGGCGTGACAGGCCGGTACTCTAACCAACTGAGCTACAACCGCGCGTGAGGGGTGGATTAGGCCAAGCGCGCGGGGCAGTCAATGCCCCAAAGGACAGAAAAACCATGCAAGTGCGCAATTTTTCAAAGACATGCCGATGCCATGCAAATGGCTTCGGCTGTCAGTGTCTGAATGTCCGGAAAATGCAGCGGTGGCGCGGTTGACGGGGCTCGAACCCGCGACCCCCGGCGTGACAGGCCGGTACTCTAACCAACTGAGCTACAACCGCCCACTGCACGCTCTGATCAGAGCGTCCGATGGGTTTAGTAGGGGCGCGCGGCGCCGTCAAGCGCAGAGGCGCAGCTTGCGTCGGTAAAATGTCGGTATTGCGTCGGTGCTGCGTAGGTTTGCCGGCAGGGAGGAAAGAGCGGCCTGTCCGCGAATCTGCTTTCGGCATTTCGCTATGCGATACGCCCGTCACTGATCGTTGGTACTTGTGGAGGCCGGGCCTTTTGCCTTGCAAAAGGCGTTTGGTGGGTGATGAGAGGCTCGAACTCCCGACATCTTCGGTGTAAACGAAGCGCTCTACCAACTGAGCTAATCACCCTGCCAACCGCCTCATAACCGGGAGCGCAAAGTCGTGCAAGAGGGGCTGTGGTTTTGTGTCGATTTCCGTGCGTCTGGCTTGGGCTACGCCTGGGGTTCCAGCAAGGTTTCAACCCCGCCGCGCAGCAGGAAGACACAGCCCTGACGATTCGGGAGCGCGGCCATTCCGGCACGATCAAGCCCGCAGACCAGCCCGCGCATCACCTGCCCCAGCAATCCGTGAGAGACGACAATCGCGGGGCCATCCAGCGAGTCCAGAAAGCGGCGCACCCGTGCCTGAAGAATATCGAATCCCTCGCCGTCGGGTGCGGCGGCATAGATGTCCAGATCAAAGCCGCCTTGTGGCAAGTCCGCCTTCAGGCAGCCTTCCCAGGCGCCGGTTCCGACCTCGGCCAGATCGGGATTGATTTCATAGGGCAGCCCCGGCATCGCAATCTCGGCAGTTGCCCGCGCGCGCCCCAGTGGCGAGACATGAATCGCCCCGCCAGCCGCCAGAACCTTGGGCACGATGGGCGCGACGATCGTCGCCTGCTGCGCCGCCTGCGCCCGGCCCCGCGCCGTCAGATCAGAATCACGGCGGCCCTGAATGCGCCCTTCGCGGTTCCACAAAGTTTCACCATGACGCAGAAACCAGATGTCGGGATAGTCAGGCAAGGATCAGGGCTTTCATCAAAGGCGTTGCGTCTGGGATGGGGGATGATCGCCCCGACGCACCGGCGATTTAGGGCCGTGCGCGGCATTGCGCGTTGTGAAACGCCCGCCGCTGATCATCGGGTGAACAAGGAACCTTGCACATGTAGCGGGCGAAAGATTTTTGGTGGGTGATAAGAGATTTGAACTCCTGACATCTTCGATGTGAACGAAGCGCTCTACCACTGAGCTAATCACCCGCCGGGCGCTTTTTAGCGTCACTCGGCAGGGTCTGCAATACTCTCTTTCACATCGAATGCACCAGCCACATGCGGCTTTTTCTGACGGATCTTGGCGATGATGATCCGCGCGGTCGGGGTTTCCTTGGTCCGGTTCTGCTTGACCTTGCCCAAGGGGGGCAGATTGAGTTCCCGACCCTCGGCCAGCGCCTCGCCGAGGACGGCGATCATCGCTTCCACGACCGGTTTGGCATATTTCTTCTTGATCTCGGAGCGGTCGACGACCCGTGCCAGCAGCTCCTGCTTTTTCATCTCGAGTTCCGCCGCCGGCGTATCAGGTGCGACGGCCGGTGCCGGGATGCCGGAGACCGTGGCGGGCTTGACGTCGTCCGGACGCTTGGCCGCCTTGGCGCGGGGCGGTTTTGGCACGCCGGGTTTCAACCGCATCTTGGCGGGTGGTTTCGGGTTCTTGGACCGGGATGCGGTTTTCGCGGTTGTTGAAGCCTCGTCTGCCGGTTTCTTGTGGGTTTTCATTG
This sequence comes from Roseovarius sp. ZX-A-9, assembly GCF_028369135.1. Taxonomy (GTDB): domain Bacteria; phylum Pseudomonadota; class Alphaproteobacteria; order Rhodobacterales; family Rhodobacteraceae; genus Roseovarius. The sequence continues at coordinate 67,441 of NZ_JAPWHW010000004.1, read as the reverse complement.
CCTGCGCCCCATTGTTTCTGCTCTGGAAACAGATTACCGGCAAAGCCCGAAAATAGCGAGCGTTTGTTGATATCCCGGCCCGCCTGCAGATAATTTGGCAACATGGATTTCTTGCGCGATTATCTGAGAGATCACGCCCTTTCAGGCGCGCGCGCCGCCCTGCCCTGCCGCCCTGTCAGCGCCCTTTGAACAATCCGCCAAGGATGCCGCGCACGATCCGTCGCCCGGTGGTGCCTTTCATCTCCTTGATCACGGCGCCGCTGATGGCCTTGCCGAACTGGCTGCCGAATCCTTCATCGCGCGAGGACGAGCGGCTGACACGTTTGCCGGAATAGCGCCGCCCGGCGTTGAATTCGCGCTCTGCCGTGTTTTGCTCTTCTGCCGCTTCTTCTGCGGACTGCGCGTCCTGCGCGGCAGCCTCGGCGCGGCTCTTGAGGATCTCGTAGGCTGAGCGACGGTCGATCAGTGTTTCGTATTTGCCCGCGATGGGCGATGCGGCGATGACCTGCTTGCGCTGTGCCGGATCAATCGGGCCGAGTTTCGACGATGGCGGACGGATCAGCGTGCGCTCGACGATGCCCGGCGCGCCCTTCTTCTCGAGCATCGAGGTCACGGCCTCGCCCACGCCCACATCGCGGATCGCATCGACGGTGCTGAACCGGGCATTGGGCCGGTAGGTTTCGGCTGCGCGGTTCAACGCCTTGCGGTCGCGGGCGGTAAAGGCGCGCAGCGCGTGCTGCACCCGGTTGCCCAACTGCCCGAGGATGTCTTCGGGCACGTCATCGGGGTTCTGGGTGATGAAATAGACGCCGACGCCCTTGGAGCGGATCAGGCGCGCGACCTGCTCGACCTTGTCCACAAGCGCCTTGGGCGCATCGTCAAACAGCAGATGTGCCTCGTCGAAAAAGAAGACCAGCTTGGGTTTGTCCGGGTCGCCTACCTCTGGCAGTGTCTCGAAGAGTTCGGACAACAGCCACAGCAGGAAAGTGGCATAGAGGCGCGGAGCGCCCATCAGCCGGTCGGAGGCCAGAATACTGATCCGCCCGCGACCGTCGGGGTCGCATTGCATCAGGTCGGCCAGTTCCAGCGCCGGTTCGCCAAAGAGCGCGGCGCCCCCCTGGTTCTCCAGCACCATCAACTGCCGCTGGATCGCGCCCACGGATTGCGGCGAGACGTTGCCATAGCGCAGCGACAGCGCATCGCGGTTCTCGCCCACCCAGACCAGCAGCGCCTGAAGATCCTTGAGGTCCAACAGCGGCATGCCCTCTTCGTCCGAGACGCGGAAGGCGATGTTCATGATGCCTTCCTGGGCGTCGGTCAGTTCCATCAGGCGGCTGAGCAGCAGCGGCCCCATTTCGGCCACGGTGGTGCGAACCGGATGCCCCTGCTGACCGAAGAGATCCCAGAAGGTGACGGGGAACGCCTCGTAGCGGTAATCGGTAAAGCCGATCGTCGCGGCACGGCTGGTGAATGCGTCGTGCAGCTTGAAATCCACGCTGCCGGCTGCGGCCAGACCCGACAGATCGCCCTTCACATCCGACAGGAATACAGGAACACCCGCCGCCGAGAAGCCCTCGGCCAGGATTTGCAGGGTCACTGTCTTGCCCGTGCCGGTGGCGCCCGCGATCAGGCCGTGACGGTTGGCATAGTCCAGGCGCAACCCCTGCTTGATGCCATAATCCGGCCCGCCGCCGCCGATAAAGACCTTGTTTTCCAATATTCTGCCCCCTGAATTTGCCCCACCGCGCGGGCTGAACATACTAACTTAACCAATTCCCGCCAGTCTAAAAGGGCCCCGGCGCCGCATGTCCTCCTGGTGTCACGGGGTGACTTCCTCCCTGTCAGACTGGCCGTGCCTTTGGGTGCAGCCCTTTTTCGCGGACAAAAAGCTTGTATTTTGACTGTTGACGGAGTTTTCGATCTGCCCTAGCGTTCGGTGTTAGTTTAGGTCGGCCGAGTCCGGCAGGGAGAAAAGATAGGGAGGGGCCGTTTCGGCCCCTTTCTTTTATCGTTCCTCCCTGCCCTTTGCCCCGCATTCCGCCGCTTTCCGGGACGCGCAGAAAAGGCAGCAGAATTCCGCCTTGTGGCGCTGACGGGACTGCGATTTACTCACTGACAGTGGCGACGCGACATGTTAGATCGCCATTGATTTCACATGATAGACGGGAACGCTATGCCCAGATCACTTTCGATATTGTCCTTTGCGCTGGCCGCGACCCTTGGCCACGCGGCACTGGCCCAAGAGGCCACAACGACCGAACCAGCGGCAGCCCCTGCCGCAGAAACCACCGATGCAGCCGATACCCCGACCGAGGGTGATTCGGAATTTGCCACCGGTCGCGAAGTCGCCGCCGAAGAGGACCTGACCTACACCAAGGAAACCTTTGGGGACTGGAGCGTGCGCTGCTTCCGTGCACAAGAGGGCGAAGATCCCTGCCAGCTCTACCAATTGCTGACCGAGGCGCAGGGCAACCCCGTCGCCGAGTTCAGCATTTTCGACATCAAGGATCAGGGCGCGGCAATCGCAGGCGGCACGATCATCGTTCCGCTCTTTACCCTGCTGACCGAAGAGCTGAAGATTTCCGTCGATGGTGGCAATCCCAAGAGCTACCCCTACCGGGTCTGCACCGAGGCGGGCTGTATCGCCCAGATCGGCCTGACCAAGGAGGATATTGACTCCTTCAAGCGCGGCGTGAAAGCCACCATGACGCTGGTGCCTGCACAGGCCCCGGATCAGAAGGTGCGCATCAACGTGTCGCTGAAAGGGTTCACCAAGGGCTTCGACGCGGTTTCCACGGCTGACAACTGATACGCGTCCCGACGTAATCGCTCAAAATAGCGGCCCGGCCCTGAAATCTCAGGGCCGGGCCGTTGCATTTTGGAGAGGTGATAGGCGCGCTGTGCTGCACGCGAATCTGGCAGGCGCGCGTCAGACGCCGCGCAGAGCCAGCACGGCGTTGAGGCCGCCAAAGGCGAACGCGTTCGAGAGCGCCACGTCTACTTCTCGTTCGCGTGCCTCATTGGGCACGATATCCAGCGCGCATTCCGGGTCCGGCTCTTCGTAGCCGATGGTCGGCGCGATCACGCCGTCGCGCACTGCCATGATGCAGGCCAGCAATTCCACCGCGCCGGTGCCACCGATCAGGTGGCCGTGCATGGATTTGGTCGAGGACATCATCAGCTTGTCGGCATGAGCGCCGAAGACATCGGCCACCGCCGCGCTTTCGGTCTTGTCATTGGCGGCCGTGCCGGTGCCGTGGGCGTTGATGTAACCCACTTGCTCGGGGTTGATCCGCGCGTCCTGCATCGCACCCGCGATTGCACGCGCAGCTCCCGGCTTGGACGGCATCACGATATCGGAGGCGTCCGAGGTCATGGCATAGCCGATCACTTCGGCCAGAATCTCGGCGCCGCGCTTCTTGGCGTGCTCGTATTCCTCGAAGACAAAGATGCCGGCGCCTTCGCCCTGCACCATGCCGTTGCGGTTGGCGGAGAACGGGCGGCAGGCATCGCGCGACATCACGCGCAGCCCTTCCCATGCCTTGACCCCGCCAAAGCACAGCATCGATTCAGAACCGCCGGTGACCATCGCGGGTGTCACGCCGCCATGCACCATCTGAAAGGCCTGCGCCATCGCGTGATTGGAGGACGCGCAGGCGGTCGACACGGTAAAGCTGGGGCCCTTGAGATTGAACTCCATCGACACATGGCTGGCAGCGGCGTTGTTCATCAGCTTGGGCACGACAAAGGGATGCACCCGGTTCTTGCCCTCTTCGTAGACGGCGCGGTAATTGTCATCGAGCGTGGTCATGCCGCCGCCGGAATTACCAAGGATCACCCCGGCGCGTGCCGCCAGTTCGCCCGAGAATTCCAGCCCCGACTGCGCGATCGCCTCGCGGGCGGCGATCAGCGTGAACTGCGTGAACCTGTCATAAAGCGACAGTTGCTGACGGTTGAAGCGCGTTTCGGGCTCGTAGCCGCGCACCTGGCCGCCGATGCGGATCTGCAGGCGTTCCACATCGCGGCATTCCAGCGGGCCGATTCCGCAGCGACCTTCGCGCATCGCCTCCAACGTGGTGGCGACATCATGGCCCAGCGAATTGATGGTGCCCGCGCCGGTGATGACGACCCGCTTCACGACTGCTCTTTCACCAGGGCTCCGATACCGGCGACGATGCTGGCAACGGAGGAAATGTCAAAATCGCTTTCTTTCGGATCATTTGCATTGAAGGGTATGTTGATGTCGAACTCTTCCTCGATGGCGAAAATACTCTCGACGAGACCCAGGCTGTCGATCCCCAACTCTTCCAGCGTGCTGGTGAGAGAGATGTCGGAAGGTTCGAGCACGGCCTGCTCTGCGATTATGGCAATCACCCTGTTCTGAATGTCGCTCATGTTTCTTGCTTCCTTTTCGGCAAACTCGCCGCATTTCCATGGCATTCGAAAACCGCATTGATGCGCAATGTGGCATCGTCAGCCTGACAGCGGTCATGTGTCGCGGTTATGACGGGGGACCACATTGGCGGCCCGACCGGCTTCACGAACGCTTAATCGCTCTGCTTTGGCTTGAAAACCGCTTTCTTGATCTCCGCGACGTCGGCAAACAGGCGCCCGAGCCGCCGCATGCGTTTGTACATCTCGACATGGACATCCATCTTTACCGCCGGATAGCCCATCATCGCGCGCCCGGCGGGCACATTGCTGATCACACCGGAGCCGCCACCGATGATGGCGCGATCCCCGATGAATGTGTTGTCGGCCACTGCCGAGCGTCCGCCCAGAACCACGTGATTGCCAACTGTCACCGACCCCGCCAGCCCGGCCATGCCGCAAATGAGCGTATCGGTCCCGACGATGCAGTTATGGCCGATCATCACCACTGCATCGAGTTTGGTCCGGTCGCCGATCACCGTGTCGCGGATCGTGCCGCGGTCGATCACCGTGTTCGCGCCGATCTCGACGTCATCGCCGATGCGCACCGAGCCAAGGCTGTGAATGCGCGAGTAGGATTGCGCGCGGGTTTCGCTCTGATCGCCCAGCGTCTCGCGCACCTTTTCAACGGCGGACAGTTCGGCGGTGACAAAGCTGAACCCGTCGCCGCCCAGAACTGCGCCAGGATGGATGATCACGCGCGCGCCAACATGCACGCGCGCCGTGATGCGTGCGCCTTCGCGAATCTTGCAATCCGCACCAATCACGGCATCGGCACCGATGCTGACATGCGGGCCGATCCGGGAATTGGCACCGATCCGCGCGCGCGCTCCGATGACCGCGAGCGGGCCAATCTGAACGTCTGCGCCCAGCTCGGCCGTTGGGTCGATGATCGCAGAGGGGTGAATGCCATCGCCCCAGCCATCGCCGGGGTCCATCATCGCCGTCAATGCGGCCATTGCGTAGCGCGGGCGCGGCACGAATATCGCCGCCTCCAGCCCCAACGCCTGCCAGTCGGCGCCTTCCCACAGCATTGCTGCGCGGGCCGCGCCCTTGGGCAGGTCCTCGGCATAGGCAGGTTTGTTGGCCAGCGCCAGATCGCGCGGCCCGGCATCGGCAGGCTCCGCAGCGCGGTCTATCTCGATATCGCAGGCCCCCACGGCTTTCGCCCCGAGCGCCTGTGCAATCTGATCAATCGTGTAGGCCATCCGGCTCCCCCTGGTGTCGGCGGAGTATCTAGCCCCGAACCGCGCTCAGCGAAACCCCTGCCTTTTGCAAGGCATCCCAGATACGGGCGTCGCGGCCGTAAACGTCGTTACGATACTGCATCGGACCTTTGGCCTGGGTGAACGCGGTGCGGTAGATGATATGCACCGGCACTTTCTTCTTCAGTTTCACCTGGGTCTGGCGCCGCGTGTCCAGAATCTTGTGAAAGAAGGTCTTGGGGTCCGCTTCCTGCTTGGCCAGCAGCGCATAGGCGAAATCGAACGGTTGCTGCAGACGGATGCACCCGTGGCTGAAGTCGCGTTTGTTGCGCAGAAAGAGGCTCTTGGACGGAGTATCATGCAGGTAGATGTTGTACTTGTTCGGGAACATGAACTTGACCAACCCCAACGCGTTACGCGACGAAGGCGGCTGTTTCAGGTCAAAGGGGAAGTTCCGCGCGTTATAGGCGGCGAAATTCACGTTTGCCCGGCTGACCTGTTGGCCCGACGCATTATAGAGCTTGAGGTGGCCCGCAGCCCCGGGATTGCGCTTCATCTGGGGCAGGTATTCCTTGACCGCGATCGAGCGCGGCACGTTCCAGGTCGGGTTGATCTCGAGATATTCCATCTCGTCGGAAAATTCGGGCGAGCGGCGATCCGAGACGTTTTTCCCCACCACGGCGCGGGTTTCAAAAGTCACCTTGTCATCGTCGATGATACGGGCGCTGAAATCAGTCAGGTTGACCAGGATATGACGCTTGCCGCGCGGCATGTTCAGCCAGCGCTCGCGTTCCATCGCGACCATGATCGACGCCAGCCGGGCCTCAATGGGTTTGTTGATTTCCTGGATCGTCGAGGGCCCGGCAGTGCCGTCGGCTTCCAGCCCGTGCGCCGCCTGAAAGCGTTGCACGGCCTGCTGCAGCTTCGTGTCGTAGCTGCTGGAGGACGAGCGCGCCAGAAAGCCCATCGCCGTCAGGCGATTGCGCAGCGCCACGACTGCAGCCTCCGACGATCCCGGCTTGAGTGAATTGGCAGGCACCTTGGCGCCCCAACCACCGGCGCTCATCTGGCGCTCGAGCCGGTTCTTTGCCTTCAGCAGGCGGGCGTATTCACCGGATTTTGGCGGCAAGGCGCGGAAAAAGCCGCGCGCGTTGCTCTTGGTGAAATTGGTCAGGTAGGATGTGGGGTCGCGGTACGGGACCTCGCGCACGATGCCGCTGTCCACGTTGGAGGGGATCAGCATGCCGGTCTGCATGTCGCGTGCCAGGCGCAGGAATGTCCGGCTCATCTCGACCTCGACACGGCCCAGATCGCGCGGCGTGCGTGCCGATTTCATCAGGCGCATCAGGTTGTCCGCGTCGTAGCGTTCGGCTGGCAGGCCGTGAACGCCGGATTCGGCAATCGCCTGCATCAGGGCCTGACGCCGCTGGCGATCCTTGCGGTCATTGCCGGTCCATATGCCGGTGTAGTTGTTGGCACGGTAGAAATCCGACAACGCCTCGTCGCGCGCCGCTGCTTCGGCGACCGCTTGCTTGAAGGCGGTGACCTGTGCAGATACTTGAGTGGGCAGCACAAGTATGGCCATCAAGACCGTGGCGATGCCGGCCAGAAGCCAGCGATGAATGGTGTACGAGGCAGTTAAAAGCATCGGTTCCCCCAGGAAACAAAAAACACATTTTCAGACGCGTCCCATTTTGAGGGGCCACCCGATGTTGTCCATTCAATTTTATGCCATCACGCCGGTATCTTGCGGGGCTGCGGCCAATTCGCACCGGTTCCATCGAATTTGACACAGTGCCCATGTTTTGCGCGGATTTGTGCCGAAATCACTTGTCCAGACAAAAAACCGCCCCACCCCGTCTTGAGTTAACGATTCTTTGTATGTCATAGATATGATGCATCTGGGGACGAGATGAACGCGCTCGCTGCTACGCGGGTAAATGAATAACGGGACAGGCGCAGATACATGGCTTTTGACACTTCTGGAAACGTAACGCGTCGCGCGTTGCTGGGTGCCTTTGCGGCGACGACGCTGGTGGCGGCACCCACATATTCGAACGCTGCAGGCTTTCTCAAAGGTGCAGGCGATATCCGCAGGATCCGGATGGTTTCACCGCGTACCGGTGAAAAGATCGACACGATCTACTGGATCGAAGGCCAGTATATCAAGGACGCCGTGCGCGAGATTTCGATCTTCATGCGTGACTGGCGCGTTGACGACATCAAGGATATCGACACCCGGACCATCGACATCATGGCGGCAAGCCATAACCTAGTCGATACCACGGAACCCTTCACAATGCTGTCGGGCTATCGCAGCCCCGAAACCAACGCGATGCTGCGCCGCCGGTCGCGCAATGTTGCGCGCAATTCCCGCCACATCGCCGGTCAGGCTGCTGATCTGCGGCTCAAGTCACGGTCTGTCGCCCAGTTGAGCAAAGCCGCCGTTGCCTGCCACAGTGGCGGCGTTGGTAAATATTACCGTTCAAATTTCGTCCATATGGACTGCGGCCCCACGCGCGTCTGGGGCGGCTGACGCACACCCTCCAAGCCTCTCTCAGGTTCATGATCAAGCGCCGTTCCCTTTGGAGCGGCGTTTTTTCTTGCCGATTGCCGATCAGGTGGCGACGGCTCGGCTTTGCTTTTGGTGGGTTCGATGTTGGCAAAGGGTGCGATTGCCTGTTCACGACCGCGCGCGGCCGTGAATTCCGTCAGCTTCGAGCTGCCTTGCAGCGCGTCTGCCTGTCAGCCCTTGGCCAGCTTTGCCATCCGCGCATCGCGCAGGCGCGCGAAATCGTCGCCCGCATGGTAGGAGGAGCGCGTCAGAGGCGTCGCCGAAACCATCAGGAAGCCTTTGCCGAATGCCGCCTTCTCGTAGGCGGCGAACTCTTCGGGGGTCACGAATCGGTCGATGGCGTGGTGCTTGGGCGTCGGCTGCAGGTATTGGCCGATTGTCAGGAAATCGATATCCGCCGCGCGCATGTCATCCATTACCTGATGCACCGCCTGACGATCCTCGCCCAGACCGACCATGATGCCGGATTTGGTGAACATGCTCGGGTCCAGTTCCTTGACCCGTTGCAACAGGCGCAGGCTGTGGAAATAGCGCGCGCCGGGGCGAACCTGGGGATAAAGCCCCGGTACGGTTTCGAGGTTGTGGTTGAACACGTCCGGCTTGGCGGCCACGACGATTTCCAGCACTTCGGGCGCGCAATTCAGGAAATCCGGCGTCAGGATCTCGATCGTCGTACCGGGGCTGCGGTGCCGGATGGCGCGAATCGTCTGGGCGAAATGCTCGGCCCCGCCATCGGCGATATCGTCGCGGTCCACCGAGGTGACGACAACGTGGTTGAGGCCCAGCTTTTGCACCGCGTCCGCGACGCGCCCGGGCTCGAACTCATCAAGCTCCTTGGGCGGCTTGCCGGTCGCGATGTTGCAGAAGGTGCAGGCGCGGGTACAGACCTCGCCCATGATCATCATGGTGGCGTGGCCCTGGCTCCAGCATTCGCCGACATTCGGGCATCCGGCCTCTTCGCAGACGGTGACCAGCTTGTGCTCGCGCATGATGTTGCGGGTATCGATATAGCCCTGGCCGGAGGGTGCCTTGACCCTGATCCAGCTGGGCTTCTTGGGCTGAGGATTGTCCGGGCGCCGGGCTTTTTCGGGGTGTCGCTGTTCCGGAATTTTGAGATCACGCACGTTTTTTTCCCCGCGAAAGATTTGGTAACTTCCCCTAGGTATAAGAGGTGGCGGGGGAAAGTTCCAGTAACGCAGAGCCGCATCGCGGCAGATGTGATTTGTGTAATGAGTATCCCCCGCACCCACGCTTTTGGGGCAAAGTGATGCCTGTATCCCGCCACCCGATTTTGAGCATGGCAGGTTTCCATATAGGCAAGAGTCGGCCCCTCTTCTCCCCCAAAAATGAGCGCGCTGAGCGGTGCAGATAACCGCGTTTATTGCGCCGGCATTATCGCCCCCAAATTTTGTTGGAATTCACCAGTAGCACGCCGTCAGGCGCCGCCGCCTTGCAGGCAAGGCTGATCGGGCATCACGGCCATGATGCGTCCCGCGACATAATGCGGCATCTTGTCAAAAGCAGCATTCCAGAGCTTGCACACGATCTAGAACCATTCTAAATCGTTCCCGTAACCACCTGAATTACTGTAATAGTAGAGGATAAAGCCATGAGAAAAGGCCTTCGCCTTCCCGACATCACGTTCCGCACGCGCGTCCGCGACGAAAGCATCGGCGGCGACAATCCCTTCCGCTGGGAAGACAAGACAACGGCCGATTATTTTGCCGGCAAGCGTGTCATCCTCTTTTCCCTGCCGGGCGCGTTCACGCCCACTTGCTCCACCTACCAATTGCCCGGCTTCGAGAAGAATGCAGAAGCTTTCCGCGAATTGGGTATCGACGATATTTACTGCATGTCCGTCAACGATAGCTTCGTGATGAACAAGTGGGCCGAAAGTCAGAACCTCAAGAATGTCAAAGTCATTCCCGACGGGTCTGGCCAGTTCACGCGCAAGATCGGCATGCTCGTCTCCAAGGACAATCTCGGCTTTGGCATGCGCAGCTGGCGTTACGCCGCGATCGTCGACGATGGCGTGATCGAAGCCTGGTTCGAAGAGCCCGGTCGCTGCGACAACCATTCTGACGATCCTTACGGTGAGTCGAGCCCGGAGAACCTGCTGCGCTGGCTGCGTGGCGAAGCGGAAAGCTCCGCCGCGTAATCATCCGCGCAAACGTTGTGACAGCATTGCGGCCCACCTAACCGGTGGGCCGTTTTTCGTGGTGCTGCTTGAGTCTGCAATCATCCGCCCTCACGGGGTGTTGCGCGAAGTCGCGATTGCTTTTCTCCCCGGCGCGGTGTTTGCTTTTAAACAAAGAAAAATACACCAACGGGAGAAGAGATATGGACGGCGACATCAAGTGCCCTTTTGCAACCCAAAAGCCGGTGACAAACCGCGACTGGTGGCCCGAGCAACTGAACCTGAAGGTGCTGCATCAGCACGGCCGGTCGCCCAATCCGCTGGGTGAAGCGTTTGATTATGCAGAGGCGTTCAAGAGCCTCGATCTGGAGGCGGTCAAGAAAGACCTGTTTGCGTTGATGACCGACAGCCAGGATTGGTGGCCTGCCGATTACGGTCATTACGGCCCGCTGTTCATCCGCATGGCGTGGCACAGCGCCGGCACCTACCGCATCGGCGACGGGCGCGGCGGGGCCTCGACCGGCAACCAGCGGTTCGCGCCGCTCAACAGCTGGCCCGATAACGGCAACCTCGACAAGGCGCGCCGCCTGCTTTGGCCGATCAAGAAGAAATACGGCAACGCGCTGAGCTGGGGTGATCTGATGGTCCTCGCGGGCAACTGCGCCATCGAATCCATGGGAGGACCGATCTTTGGCTTTGGCGGCGGGCGCGCCGACATTTTCGAGCCCGAGGAAGACGTCTATTGGGGCGCAGAAGGCGAATGGCTGGCCACATCGGACACCGAGAACAGCCGCTATTCGGGCGAGCGTGATCTGGAAAACCCGCTGGCCGCCGTTCAGATGGGCCTGATCTACGTCAATCCCGAAGGTCCGGACGGCAACCCCGATCCGGTCGCCTCGGGGCACGATATCCGCGAGACATTCACGCGCATGGGCGTCAATGACGAGGAAACCGTGGCGCTGATTGCGGGCGGGCATACCTTTGGCAAGGCGCATGGTGCGGGCGATCCGATCTATGTCGGCCCCGAACCAGAGGCCAGCGGCTTGGAGGACATGGGCCTGGGCTGGAAGAACAGCTTTGATTCAGGGGTCGGCGTGCATACCACCACAAGCGGCATCGAAGGCGCGTGGAAGCCCAAGCCGACAACCTGGGACATGGGCTATTTCGACGTTCTGTTCAGCAACGAATGGCGGCTGACCAAGAGCCCGGCAGGCGCGCAGCAATGGACCCCCAAGGACCCGCGCCCCGAGCACATGGTCGAGGACGCGCATGATCCGTCGAGAAAGCACCCGCCGATGATGACCACCGCCGATCTGGCGATGCGCTTCGACGAGAAATACGAGGCGATCTCGCGCCGGTTCCACGCCGACCCGGACGCCTTTGCCGATGCCTTTGCGCGGGCGTGGTTCAAGCTGACGCATCGCGACATGGGGCCGAAATCCCGCTATCTTGGTCCGGATGTCCCGGCAGAGGATCTGATCTGGCAGGACCCGATTCCGGCGGTCGATCATGCGCTGATCGACGCGGGCGACATTGCGCGGCTGAAATCGGATATCCTTGGCAGCGGGCTGAGTGTCGGCGAACTGGTTCGCACCGCGTGGGCCTCGGCCTCGACCTTCCGGGGATCTGACAATCGGGGCGGCGCCAATGGCGCGCGCATCCGTCTGGCGCCGCAGAAGGATTGGGAGGTGAACGAGCCCGCGCAACTGGCCAAGGTGCTGGATGTGCTGACGGGCATCCAATCGGCGTTCAACGATGCGCAGACCGGAGGTAAGCGCGTCTCATTGGCCGATCTGATCGTGCTGGGCGGCTGTGCCGCGATCGAGCAGGCCGCCAAGGCGGGCGGTCATGAGATCGACGTGCCGTTTCATCCCGGCCGCATGGATGCCAGTGCCGAGCAGACCGACCCCGACAGCTTTGCGGTGCTGGAGCCGGTCGTGGACGGGTTCCGCAACTACGCAAAGGCGGACTTCAATGTGCCCGCCGAAAAGCTGCTGGTGGATCGCGCGCAACTGCTGGGGCTGGGCGCGCCCGAGATGACCGTGCTGGTCGGCGGTTTGCGGGTTCTGGGTGCCAATGCAGGCGGCTCGGCGCATGGCGTGCTGACTGATCGCGTCGGAACCTTGAGCAATGATTTCTTCACCAACCTGCTGGACATGAATATCTGCTGGACCCCGGTCAACGAGGCGCAGAGCGAGTTTGCGGGCAAGGATCGCAGCACCGGCGAGATCAGATGGACCGGCACTCGGGCCGATCTGGTGTTCGGCTCCAGTTCGCAACTGCGGGCTGTCGCTGAAATCTATGGGCAGGATGATGCAGGCCCGCGTTTCGTGCGCGATTTCGTCGCAGCATGGGCCAAGGTGATGGATGCCGATCGCTTCGATCTGGCATAAAACTCTGCCAACATCCGGAAAAAACGCCCCGGTCATTGCCGGGGCGTTTTGCGTCACCAGAGCGCGGCGGTGGACCATGACAGCCCTCTCGGCTTAGGCTGGGAGCAACAACGGAGAGTGCGTGATGGACTGGCAATCGCACCGGCGAGAGGCGCATGACCTCGGCCACATGCAGGAGTTTCTCAAGCAGATCGTCTATGGCGGCAATGACGGGATCGTCACGACCTTTGCCATTGTCGCAGGCTTTGCCGGGGCGGCGGCAGATGGTGTCGCGCAGATCGGCGGGCTGGCGGTGCTGGTCTTTGGCCTGGCCAACCTTTTTGCCGACGCGACCAGCATGGGGCTGGGCGAATTTCTGTCACTGCGATCAGAACATGATCTTTACCGGGCGCGCCGCAACAGCGAGTTGCGCGAGATTGCCGAGAATCCCGATCATGAACAGGTCGAACTGTTCATGATCCTGCGCCAGCGCGGCCTGCCTGCGGGCGAGGCGGATACGCTGGCGGATATCCTTACCCGGCACCCGCCGATCATGGCCGACCTGATGATGACCTATGAATTCGGCATGCAGGACCCCGACGGCGAAAGCCCTGTGATGAACGGGCTTTATACCTTTGGGTCGTTCATCATTTTCGGGGCGGTGCCGCTGGTGCCCTATTTCCTGTGGCATCCGACGCAGCAGACCTTTTACCTGTCGATCGCGGCGACGCTTGTCGCGTTGGTCGCGTTGGGTCTGCTGCGGTGGAACGCAACCGGCTTGCGGCTGATGCGCACGGTTGGTGAGACGGTGCTGGTGGGCACCGTCTGTGCGCTGGTGGCCTATGCGGTGGGGGCAATTGTCGGCGGCTGAGCGATGTGGCAGGCGGGTTGACGCCCCCTACCCGATCATCCCGCCCGCATCGCCCAGCAAAGCATAGTGCCGCTTGAGCCGTTGCAGCGCGATCCGCAACACGATCTTGCCGGAGCGCGCCGACCAGCCCATCCGCTTTTCCGCGCTCTCCAGCCCTTCCAGATGGCAGCAGCAGCGCAGCGCGATATCGCCCAGCCCTGGCCCGAGGTCACGCAATGCCCCCTGAACCCTGCGGCGCGCAGCGGCGGCACCGCGATCCGGCACGTTGTCCCCACCGCTGTCGATGTCGCCGCCGATCAGGAAACGGTCCCAATCCTGGCCCGCATCGGCGCCAATCTGCGACAGCTCGAAATCCTCGCGCAGCCGTTCGCCGGCCCTGACCAGATCATCCGAGATGAAGCGCGCCCCTTGCGGGTGATGTGATAGCGCGCGACCCGGCCCGACTGATCGCAGGCGATCCACGCCTTGAGCGCCATCGCCTCGGCGATCTCGCGGTCCACCACGGCCGTGCGGGTCGCATCGCCCGCCGGGCCATCGCGGACCACGACGGCCTTTTCCATCTGTGGCGCGACGGCCAGCACAGCACCGGCCTCGCATAGCCGCCGCAGGATGCGCTGGCTTTCGGTCTTCAGCCGGGATTCGGATATTTGTCCCAGGTCCATGGCAGTCTTGGTCATCGGTTTCCCCTTGGATGAGGAACCGGCTTTCTCGCTCGGGCCGAGCCGCTGGCCGAGCGCGCGCAAGGCTTCGTCGACCAGGTGATCGTCGCGACGGGTCTCGAAACGCCTGATCCGTCGCAGAACCGTGGAAGCGTGGCAGCCCGTGCCGCGGGCCAGGGCACGAATGGACGCCCCCTTTTCGGTGTGCAGCAGATACAGGAGCGCCCCGTCCGGCACCCAGGACGGAACACAGCCTGCCTCCCTCAACGACGCGCCTCGGTTTTGCATCTGCTACCCTCCATTGCTTGTGGGGCTTGGCCGGCCAGACCGGCGTGCCCCATCTTTGTCCACATTTTCGGCCCCGAAGCATTCGCAGGCTGTTTGACTGGCCTGTTCGCGACATTTTCGCTGACCTGTCCACAGTGGCGAACGCAACCTATGCGAGTAAAGATTACCGGTTCGCTAATTGTTGCTAACCCGTCAACCTTTGTTCCGAATTCGTAAACAATCAGGCACAGGGGCGTGCGCAACAAAGGCGCGAGGCGCAACACCCGCTTAGGCTGCGCCATGGTGGCCACCACCCTGAAAACGGAGACCCGCCATGAAAGACACCCTGAACACCCTCGCCACGCTGCGCCGCCCGCGCATCCTGATCCGTGCCGCACGTATCGGTGCGGCGGAGTATCGGCGCGATGCGCATTTGCGGCGCCATCTGGGCTATGGGCCGTTGCCGCGCCCGGAGGCGGCCCTTGGCGCATTGGTGAAAATGGAAGCGGCGCTGGAAACCCAGCGCCGCCAAGACAGCGCGGGCTATGTTGCCTCGCGCCATGTCGATATCCTGATCGCGATGATGGGCGAGGCGCGCATCCTGCGCGCCGCCGCCCTGCAACCGGTCACATGAAGGAGTCCGGCATCGATTCCTTCTTGCGCGCGATATAATCGGCTAGCCCTTCGGCGATTCCTTCGTCGAGGGGCGGTTGCTGATAGGTGTCCAGCATCCGGCGCATGCGGACGTTGGCCAGCGTCATGGTATCGCGGCCGCCCTCCTCTTCCCAGGTCTCGAACGGCTTGTAATCCAGCAAATCCGTACGCCAGAAAGCGTTCTTGAAATTCGCCTGCGTGTGGGCGCAGCCGAGGTAATGCCCGCCGGGGCCGACCTCGCGGATGGCATCCATCGCCTGAGCGTTTTCGTCATGCGCGACGCCGCGTGCAAGGTGATGCAATACGCCCAGTTGGTCAGCATCCATCACGAATTTCTCGAAGGACGACACCAGCCCGCCTTCGAGCCAGCCACATGAATGCAGCATGAAGTTCACGCCGCCCAACAGCACCGCATTATGGGTGTGCGCGCTCTCATAGGCTGCCTGAGCATCGGGCAGCTTGGACCCGCACAACCCGCCGCCGGACCGGTAGGGCAGATTCATGCGACGCGCCAACTGACCTGCACCATAAAGAATATGGCTGGCTTCGGGCGTGCCAAAGGTGGGCGCACCGGAGTTCATGTCAATCGACGTGACGAAGGCCCCGAAGATCACCGGCGCGCCGGGGCGCACCAACTGGCTGTAGGCGATGCCGGCCAGAACCTCGGCCAGAACCTGCGTCAGCGTGCCGACGACCGATACAGGTGCCATCGCACCGCCAACGATAAAGGGCGACAGGATGCAGGCCTGATTGTTCTTGGCGTAGACTTCCATCGCGCCCATCATCACATCGTCGAAGGTCATCGGCGAGTTGACGTTGATGAGCGAGGTCATCACGGTGTTTTCCTGAACGAATTCCTTACCAAAGAGGATCTCGCACATCTCGACGCTGTCCTGCGCGCGGCTGGGTTCGGTGACCGAGCCCATGAACGGCTTGTCCGAGAGCGTCATGTGGGCGTGCAGCATGTCGAGGTGACGCTTGTTCACGGCCACGTCGGTGGGTTCACAGACCGTGCCGCCGGAATGGTGCAGCCATTTCGACATGTAGCCCAGTTTCACGAATTTGCGGAAATCATCCATCGTGGCGTAACGGCGGCCGCCATCCATGTCGCGCACGAAGGGGGGGCCGTAGACCGGCGCGCAGACCAGGGTGTTGCCGCCGATCTCGACGGTGCGCGCAGGGTTGCGGGCGTGCTGGGTGATCCGGCTGGGAGCGGTCGAACACAGCTTGCGTGCCAGACCCTTTGGTATGCGCACGCGTTCGCCGGTGATATCCGCACCGGCCTCGCGCCAACGCTCCAGCGCAGCGGGGTTGTTGACGAAATTGACGCCGACCTCTTCGAGAATCGTTTCGGCATTCGCCTCGATGATCTCCAGCACCTCTTCGGTCAGAGGCTCATAGAGGGGAATATTGCGTTCGATATACTTGGCGGTTTCGATGCTGACCGCGGTACGTTCCGCCCTGCGCGCGGCACCGCCGCCTCCCCGTGCCCGTCTGGGGGCTGCTGTTTCAGTCATATATGACTTCCCTTGTCAGTCGTGGCCCCTCATGGGCCCTGTGAATACCATACGACATTATCCGACCGAAATCCTGCGCCGCGGGAGATAACCGCCACTTGCGGGGGGAAAGCGACATGTCGCAATTGCGCCGCGTTCCGGCAGGTCTGCCGCGGTCGCGTCAAAACCCCGCGTCGCCCTCTTGCCTTGCGCCGCGCCGCGCCCTACTAGGCAAACATGACAGATCCATCGCATGACCGCCTTCTGATAATCGACTTCGGCAGCCAGGTAACGCAGCTGATTGCGCGCCGCCTGCGTGAGCTGAATGTCTATTGCGAGATTCACCCCTACAACATCGTCACTGACGAGTTTCTCGAACGGTTCGCGCCGCGCGCCGTGATCTTGTCGGGGGGGCCATGCAGCGTGCTGGACGCCGGAGCCCCGCGCCCGCCCGCCAGCGTTTTCGAACTTGGTGTGCCGATCCTTGGCATTTGCTACGGCCAGCAGGTGATGATGCAGATGCTGGGCGGCCACGTCGAACGCGGCGATGCCACCGCCGAGTTTGGCCGCGCCTATGTGACCCCCACCAAAGAGCGCATCGACCTGCTGAACGGCTGGTTCCTTGAGAATCGCGAGCAAGTCTGGATGAGCCACGGCGACCATGTCAGCCGGATCGCCCCCGGCTTTGCCGTTTATGCCACGTCTCCCGGTGCGCCCTTTGCGATCACCGCCGACCTGAAACGCAATTTCTATGCGGTGCAGTTTCACCCCGAGGTGCATCACACACCGAATGGCCGCACGCTCTATGAAAATTTCGTCAGGCTGGCAGGCTTCAAGGGCGACTGGACAATGGCCGCCTATCGCGAGGAAGCGGTGCAGAAAATCCGCGACCAAGTGGGCGACGGTCATGTGATCTGCGGTCTTTCGGGGGGCGTCGACAGCTCTGTTGCCGCGGTGCTGATCCACGAGGCGATCGGCGATCAGTTGACTTGCGTCTTTGTGGATCATGGCCTGCTGCGCCAAGGCGAGGCGGACGAGGTCGTGGGGATGTTCCGCGATCATTACAACATCCCGCTGATCCATGCCGACGAAGCCGACCTGTTCCTTGGTGAGCTTGACGGTGTAAGCGACCCGGAAACCAAGAGGAAAATCATTGGCCGCCTCTTTATCGATGTGTTCCAGAAACACGCCAACGCCATCGACGGGGCGGAATTTCTGGCGCAGGGCACGCTCTATCCGGATGTGATCGAAAGCGTCAGCTTCTCGGGTGGTCCCAGCGTCACGATCAAGAGCCATCACAATGTTGGTGGCCTGCCCGAGAAAATGGGTCTGAAGCTGGTTGAGCCTTTGCGCGAGCTGTTCAAGGACGAGGTGCGCGCGCTTGGCCGCGAGCTTGGCCTGCCCGACAGTTTCATCGGACGTCACCCTTTCCCCGGACCGGGCCTCGCGATCCGTTGCCCCGGCGAGATCACCCGCGAAAAGCTGGAGATCCTGCGCAAGGCCGATGCGGTCTATATCGATCAGATCCGCAAGCATGGGCTCTATGATGAGATATGGCAGGCTTTCGTCGCCATTCTGCCGGTACGCACCGTTGGCGTGATGGGCGACGGGCGGACCTATGATTTCGCCTGCGCGCTGCGCGCCGTCACTTCCGTTGACGGAATGACCGCTGATTATTACCCTTTCAGCCACGAATTCCTGGGCGAGACGGCGACGCGGATCATCAACGAGGTGCGCGGGATCAATCGCGTCACATACGACATCACCAGCAAACCGCCCGGCACGATCGAGTGGGAATGACGGTGCTGGCTGACGATGGGATGCAATGCAGGCGGACCGGAACATGCCAGTATTGATCCGCTCCTAGGGTGACACCGATTTTGTCACCGGATTGCGTGCCATTGCGGCGATTATGGTAATCGCGATTCACACCGGCGCGTTCCGCGAACTTGGCTGGCTGGGTGGCAATATCGCGGATAATGGCAAGTACGGGGTTCAAATTTTCTTTGTGATCTCCGGATTCACCATTGCCCAGACCTTTTGCAACGCACGTGGTTTCTGGCCTTATTTCGGTCGTCGGGTGATGCGGATCGCGCCGCTTTATTACGCGATGATCCTGCTGGGCTTTGCGCTGATCGCCACGGCCACGCTGCCGCACCCCTACTGGATGGAATTTTACGGGTCAGAGCCAAGCCTCTACAACCTGCTGATGCATCTATCGTTCCTCAGTGCTTGGGACCCGACAATTGCGCCGTCTATCTTGGGGGTCGAATGGACGATCCCGATCGAGATGTTCTGGTATGTCACGCTGGCGCTGCTGCTGCCAGTCAGCGGGGATCGCCGGGCAGTGTTCAAGGTTTTTGGCGTGCTGCTGGTGCTGTCCGCGCTGACCCGAGGGCTGGGGCAACTTTACCTTCCGCCCGCAGGGGCACACTTCAACCCATTGACATATGGCGCTTATTTCTACCTTGGAGCCGTCGCAGATCAGATGCGCAGCGTCTTTCGTGAGCGTGAGAAACCTTGGAAACGACAGCGATTGTGGCTGTGCTACGCGGTGTTTGGGCTGGCTTTGATCACCGATATCGGGGTGAATTCAGCCCTTTTGGGTCTCGCGACCGCCGGGATAATTGTATTTTACGACCACAACGCTGCGCGGGCAAAGCTGTTAACATGGCGCCCAATGCTGTTTCTCGGCTCGATCAGTTACAGCCTTTACCTTATACATTATCTGGCGATTACCATTGTGAACGCGATCTGGCCTGCCCATGCTGTTACCGGAACGCCGTTCTTCGTATTGATCACGGCACTGACCATCGTGCTTTCCACAGCGACCTACCTTCTTATCGAGCGACCATCGAACCGTTTGGGCAAAGCGATTTTTGGCGCGCAGCGCGGCACCTGACTCACTCCCCCATACGGTAATGACACAGGCCGACGCCGCGTCGAATACTTGACAAGCAGCACACAACGCCCAAGAAGTGCAGCGTCAGTACAAAGGCCCGCCAATGACCGTCTTCAGCGAACTCGCACACCTTAAGGCCATGTCGGACTGGGCCAAACGGGGCTATTCCGACCACGCACCGCAATTCGTCAAACGGGCGATTTTCCGGAAATATTCGATAGACGGCGCCACCTGGGTGGAGACCGGCACATTCATGGGCCGGACTACGCGGTTTCTGGCCTCGCTTGCGCCGCTGGTCTACACGATCGAGCCTGCGCCCAAACTGTTCAAACGCGCCAAGCGGCGTTTCAAGAACACCCATGTCCACGTTCTGAACGGCACCAGCGAGGATGTGATTCCCACGCTGCTGCCCAAGCTGTCGGGCGATATCTGTTTCTGGCTCGACGGGCATTATTCTGCCGGACAGACCCACAAGGGCCCGACGGACTGCCCGATCGAGCAGGAGCTCGCGGCCATCGCCGCGAATCTCGGGAATTTCGATCGCGTCAGCATCCTGATCGACGATATCCGCCTCTTCCTGCCCAGCGAGACCACCTATTCCGACTACCCTTCGGTCGATTTCCTGGTCGATTGGGCGCGTCAGCACGATTTTGAATGGCGGATCGAGCAGGACATCTTCATCCTGCGCAACTGGGCATGACAATGACCTGCGTGCACTGCCATCGATGACCGCCTCTGTCGCTAATGCCGACTCAGGGAATGTCCTGCGGGCCGCCCTGTGGATGACCGGTGCCATCACGTCGTTTTCCCTGATGGCGATTGCCGGGCGCGCGGTCAGCTTCGAGCTGGATACGTTCGAGATCATGTTTTACCGTAGCGCGATCGGTCTGGTTGCCGTGCTGGTGGTGGCGGGTGTGGCAGGCAAGCTGCACGAGGTGACGCGGCGCAATGTCGGCATTCACCTGTTGCGCAACACCTGCCATTTCGCCGGGCAGAACCTGTGGTTTCTGGCGATCACGCTGATCCCGCTGGCACAGGTCTTTGCGCTGGAGTTTACCGCGCCACTCTGGGCGCTACTGCTGTCGCCCTTTGTTCTGGGCGAGCGACTGACGCGGGTTCGCGTGCTGGCCGCAGCGGCCGGGTTCATCGGCATTCTCATCATCGCGCGCCCGACCCCTGACTCGATCAGCATCGGTATGCTTGCCGGCATCGCTGCGGCCGTCGGCTTTGCCGGGACGGCAGTTCTGACGCGCAAGTTGACCCGAACCGAGACACTGACCTGCATCCTGGTTTACATGACGGCGATCCAGAGTGCGCTGGGCCTGATCTTTGCCGGATATGATGGCGACATCGCCCTGCCCTCTGCGGCCTCTGTCCCTTGGCTGAGCGTGATCGTGCTTTGCGGGCTGGTTGCCCATCTGTGCCTGACCAAAGCCTTGGCGATTGCCCCGGCAACGGTGGTGATGCCGTTCGATTTTGCCCGCCTACCGCTGATCGCAGTGGTTGGCGCATTGTTTTATGACGAAGCGGTGAGTCTCTATCTGATCGCCGGCGCCGCGATGATCTTCGCGGCTAACTATATCAATATCCTCGCAGAAACCCGATCATGGCGGCCGCACGGCAGAGTTGTGTGACTTTTTTGTGTCAACATTGGCTCTGCTGACGTTAGAAGGCATCGTGACGTGGCGTCAAAGTTTGCCGGTGACGCGCCGCGCGGTATTCAAGTTCCGCGTATTCTGGAGGAGCGTCACTATGAAAACCCGTGTTCTGTCTGTCACCTCGGCGATGGCTTTGGCCGCTGGCGCGGCAACTGCAGGCGGTCTGGACCGCAGCGGCACCCCGATCGATGTCATTTTTGAAAAGGGCAACTATGCCGAACTGTCGTTTGGCTATGCTGAACCCGATGCCACGGGTGTCGATGCTCTGGGCAACCCGATTTCGAATGTGGCCAATAATTTCACACTCGTGGGTGCATCTCTGAAACTGCAGTTCAGCGATAAGTTCTCGATGGGCATCATCTTTGACCAGCCCTACAGCGCCGACATTGCCTATGGCGGCAATCGCCTGACGACGATGCTGGGCGGCACCTTGGCCGAGGCCGAGAGCGAAGCGATCACGATCCTGTTCAAGTATAACCTTGATGAGCGCATCTCGATCTACGGTGGTCCGCGCCTGGTCGAGGCGAACGGCGATATCACGCTGTCGGGTCTGGCCTATGGCCCGCTCAACGGCAACCGCTACCAGTTCAGTTCGGACCGTGCGCTGGGCTATGTTGCGGGCGCCGCCTACGAGATCCCCGAGATCGCGTTCCGCGCCTCGCTGACCTATCATTCGGCGGTCAAGCTCGACCTGCCCACCAGCATCACGCCCTTTGGCGCTGGCGCCGCGATCCCGGTGGGCACGACCCGCAGCAAGCTGCCCGAGACGCTCAAACTGGCCGTACAATCGGGTATCGCCAAGGACACGCTGGCCTTCGGCAGCGTCCGCTGGGCCAACTGGAGCGAGTTCAAGCTTGACCCCAACGGTGCCACCCCGAACCTGGCAGAGCTGGACGACAGCATCATCTATGAAATCGGTGTTGGTCGCCGCTTCACTGAAAAGTTCTCGGCCTCGATCAGCTATGCCTACGATGACAGCGACGGCAACGACTTGGTGTCGCCGCTCGGCCCGCGTCATGGCGAACAGTCGGTCACGCTGTCGGGCAAGTACCAGATCAATGACATGGTCAACGTCTCTGGCGGGATCAAGTATATCTGGCTGGGCGACGCCCGCCCGGAAACCGGTACGCCCGACACCGCGCGCGCGACGTTCAACAACAACACCGCGCTCGCAGCCGGCATCAAGCTTGGCATCAGCTTCTGATCTGACGGCAATGCATTGAACAACGGCCCCGCAGACCCGGTCTGCGGGGCTTTTTCGTGCCCGCCCTTTCCCGGCGCTGCTGCAGCCTGTCGCGGCGTTCCGATTATGGATTTGACGCGCCCCGCCCCGCTGGCTACCACACGGGCTAGGAAAAGGGCGCTGAGATGATCTATAAATCGGCTGAAGACTGGCGTGATGCGCCGCACAAGCGGGTGCTGTTCTACGGCATGTCCGGTCTGGGCAAAACATACCTGTCGAACATGCTGAGAAGCTCCGGCGACTGGTTTCATTACTCGATAGATTACCGCATCGGCACCCGCTACATGGGCGAGTTGATCGCCGACAATGCCAAGGCACATGCGCTGCAGGTGCCCTTCCTGCGCGAATTGCTGCTGTCGGATTCGATCTACATCGGCTCCAACATCACCTTTGACAACCTCGCCACGGTTTCGACCTATCTGGGTAAGCCGGGAAACGAGGCGCGCGGCGGTCTGCCCTTCGAGGAATACCAGCGGCGACAGGAGCAGTTCCGCCTCGCCGAGATTGCGGCGCTGAACGATACCGGCCATTTCATAGAGCGGGCACTATCGCTGTACGGTTATCCGCATTTCATCTGCGATACCGGCGGTTCGATCTGCGAATGGGTCGATGGCAACGACCCGGACGATCCACTTCTGACCACATTGTCTCAACAATGCCTGTTGATACGGCTCAACGGCAGTGCCGCGCATACGCAGGAACTGATCGACCGTTTTGACCGCGCGCCCAAGCCGATGGCCTATCAGCCCGCGTTTCTGGCTGCGGCGTGGGATGAATACCTGAAGGAGACCAACACCCAGCCCGGCGATGTTGATCCCAATGCCTTTATCCGCTGGACCTATGCCCGCGCGCTGGCCCATCGTGCGCCACGCTACGAGGCGATGGCGCCCTGGGGAATCACGCTGGAAGCAACCGACGTGGCCCAGATCCGCGATACGCGCGATTTCGACAGGCTCGTCATGCGCGCGCTGGAGAACCACGACTGAGCCATCAACCAAACCCTGACCGAAACCTGTAAAAGGCCCGAACCGATGCCCATCAAAATCCCCGCTTCACTGCCTGCCTTCGATGTGCTGACGCGTGAAGGCGTGATGGTGATGGACGAGGATTCAGCCGGCCGTCAGGACATCCGCCCACTGCGCATCGGCCTGCTGAACCTGATGCCCAAGAAGATCCAGACCGAGACCCAGTTCGCCCGGCTGATCGGCGCCACCCCGCTGCAGATCGAGCTGAGCCTGATCCGGATGTCCGAGCATCAGGCCAAGAATACCGCCGCCGAACACATGGAAAGCTTTTACCGCCCCTTTTCAGAAGTGGCCGAGAGCGGCGAATATTTTGACGGGCTGGTGATCACCGGCGCACCGATTGAGCATCTCGATTTCGCGGAAGTCACATATTGGGACGAACTGCGCACGGTCTTTGACTGGACCCAGAGCCATGTGCATTCGACGATGGGCGTCTGCTGGGGCGGGATGGCGATGATCAACCATTTCCACGGTGTCCCCAAACACATGCTGCCAGCCAAGGCGTTTGGCTGTTTCCGGCATCGCAACATGCAGCCCGCGTCGCCCTATCTGCGTGGGTTTTCAGACGATTGCGTGATCCCGGTCAGCCGCTGGACCGAAATGCGCAAGGCCGAGATTGACGCGGTGCCGGGCCTGACGACGCTGCTGCACAGCGAAGAGGTCGGCCCCTGTCTGGTCGAGGATGCGGCGTGCCGGGCGCTCTATATTTTCAACCATCTGGAGTATGACAGCGACACGCTGAAACAGGAATATGATCGCGACGTGGCGCAGGGCGAGCCGGTGAACGTTCCGGGCAACTACTATCCTGACGATGATCCGACCCGCGCGCCGCAGAACCGCTGGCGCAGCCACGCACATCTGCTCTACGGCAACTGGATCAACCAGATTTACCAGACGACGCCCTTCGATATCACGCAGATCGGTTCAGGCGCGACCTGAGCGGCACCTGCGAGGATACTGCGGACACTGGCGGCCAGACGGATGCCGGTTGCGCCGGATTGCGCTACCCCTGATGGCAGGCCATAGTACGCCGCAAAAAGGAGCAGTAGTATGGACCTGCCATTTGACGGGGCGATCAGCGCCTACTTTGAGACAGCCGCGCCCGACGCCGTCCGCAACGCGATCCGCCGCGCGGAAAAGGGCGACATCCTAGATGGCAGCTACCCGCATTCTGACCGGATGCCGCGCAAAGCCTATGAGAAAGACCTAGGGGGTCTCCAGATCGAACTGGTCAAGCTGCAGGCCTGGGCCAAGGAAAGCGGTGCGCGCATCGCGCTGGTGTTCGAGGGCCGGGACGCGGCCGGAAAAGGCGGTACGATCAAACGCTTCCGCGAGAATCTTAATCCACGCGGCGCGCGTGTTGTGGCGCTGCCGAAACCGTCGGATACCGAACAGACGCAATGGTATTTCCAGCGCTATACTGACCACCTGCCTGCCGCCGGTGAAATCGTGTTTTTTGATCGTAGCTGGTATAATCGCGGCGTCGTGGAAAAGGTCTTTGGCTTTTGTACCGAAGCGCAACGCGAACATTTTTTCGCGCAAGTGACAGATTTTGAACGGATGCTGGTGGATGACGGGATCATCTTGGTCAAGTTCTGGCTCAATGTCGGGCGGGCCGAACAACTGCGCCGCTTTCTCAGCCGCGAGCGCGATCCGCTCAAGCAGTGGAAGCTGAGCTGGATTGACGTCGAAGGTGTGCAGAAATGGGATGAATATTCCACCGCCATCGCCGAGACGCTGGCGCGCAGCCACACCGATATGGCGCCCTGGTGCGTCGTACGTTCGGATGACAAGCGCCGGGCCCGGCTGGCGGCGATCCGTACGGTGCTGCAACAGGTCGATTACGCCCATAAGGACGCGCAGGCGATCGGTGCGATCGACACCGAAATCTGCGGCGGACCAGATATCTGGAATGTCTAAACGCGGCTATCATCACGGCAATCTGCGCCAAGCGCTGGTCGAGGCGGCGCTGGCGTTGATCGAGGCGAAGGGGCCAACCGGCTTTACCCTCTCGGAGGCGGCCAAGCAGGCGGGCGTCACACCCGCTGCCGTCTATCGCCATTTCGCCGGGCGCGATGATCTGATCGCCGAGGCGGCCCGCCAAGGTTACGAGATTTTCACCGATCTGATGCAATACGCCTATGATGGCGGTCAACCTTCCGCCATGGCCGCGTTCGAGGCCACGGGGCGCGCCTATCTGGCCTTTGCGCGCAAGCATCCCGGCCACTACATCGCGATGTTCGAAAGCGGCATCTCGGTCAACCGCACCGCCGATCTGGCCGCTGCCGCACTGCGCGCGCGCAGCGTTCTGGAAAAGGCCGCGCAAGAGCTGTCACAGCACATCCCTCCTGAAAAACGGCCGCCACCCGCGATGTTCTCGGCCCATATCTGGGCGCTGAGCCACGGGGTGGTGGAGCTTTTCGCGCGCGGCTCGCCCGGGGCACAGTCACCCTACCCGCCCGAGGATCTGTTGGAGAGCGGCATCGGCATCTACCTGCGCGGCCTTGGGCTTCTGCCACCGGACAGCTGACACGGCTTCTGCTTGCTGAAGATACCTTGGGGGACGCGCTGAATTTTCATTGAGCGTTCAAAGCCCCAGTCAGCGACGGGCATAAAAAAGGGCCGCCCGAAGGCAGCCCTTTTTCCGAAAACTTGGCAAAGATATCAACGCTTGGAGAACTGGAAGCTCTTACGCGCTTTGGCCTTGCCGTATTTCTTACGTTCCACCACGCGGCTGTCGCGGGTCAGGAAGCCGGCGGCCTTGAGTGCCGCGCGCAGGCTGGGATCATAAAGCTGCAGCGCTTTCGAGATGCCGTGCTTGACCGCGCCGGCCTGACCCGAAAGGCCACCACCCTTGACGGTTGCCATCACGTCAAACTGGTCCTCGGTGCCCGACACGGTGAACGGCTGACGCAGGATCATCTGCAGAACGGGACGCGCGAAATAGGCGTTCATGTCCTTGCCATTGACCGTGACCTTACCGGAACCCGGCTTGATCCAGACGCGGGCGGCGGCGTCTTTACGCTTGCCCGTGGCATAGGACCGGCCCAGCTCGTCACGAACCGGCTCACGGGTGACGGCGGCTTCGGTAGCAACGACGCCTTCGGCGACCGCTTCGAGCCCTTCGAGGGATTTGATTTCTTCAGCCATCAGTAAGCCACCCGCGTGTTCTTGGAGTTCATGTTCTTCACATCCAGCACTTCGGGGCTTTGCGCCTCGTGGGGATGCTCGGCGCCGGCGTAGACGCGCAGGTTGGTCATGATCGTGCGGCTCAGGCGGTTGCCGGGCAGCATGCGCTTGACGGCCTGCATGACGACACGCTCGGGGTACTTGCCCTCGAGGATTTGGCCGGTGGTGCGGGATTTGATGCCGCCCGGATGGCCCGTGTGCCAGTAGTTGGGCTTGTCACGCTTCTTGCCGGTCAGTTGGACCTTGTCCGCATTGATGACAATGACGTTGTCGCCCATGTCCATGTGGGGGGTAAAGCTGGCCTTGTGCTTGCCGCGCAGGCGAGTGGCGATGATCGAGGCGAGACGGCCCAGAACAACGCCTTCAGCGTCGATCAGGATCCATTTCTTGTCGATATCTGCCGGAGTTGCAGAGAATGTCTTCATTTTACGTCGAAACCCTATGTGGTGTTCGTTGGCAAGGCACCGGAGCGCTCCTGCATGTGATGGTCGGTGTATAAAGGGGCTGCGCGCCACGTCAAGGGAGGTTGGTTGGAATAAATTAAGCGAAAACAATGTGTTGAGATTTAGGTATTATAATACCCCATCAAAAATCCACATTCACGGGCGGTCGCGCCAACAAAGCCGCGATCCGGCGCAGACCGTCCTCCAGCGCGGCCACGTCCGCGACCGCGTTCAGTGTCAGGCGCACCGCATGTGGCGCGACGCCGTCTGGCGGCGCGAATTCGTCCGCGGGCTTGATCCGCATCCCCTCTGCCTCGCAGGCCATGGCAAAGGTCGAGCCACGCCAGCCTTGTGGCAGCCGCAGCCAGAGGAACGGGATATCGGTCCGCCAATGAATGTCCCACTGCCCCAGAATGTTGACCGCGATGCGCACCCGGCGGGCGATTTCAGCTTCAACCTGCGTGCGGATGCGCTCGGCCTCACCAGAGCGGATCAATTCGGCACACAGGTCCAGCATTGGCTGGGGCAGACCGTAGAATGTCGATTGCGCCACTTGACGCGCAACTGGCGCCTGATCCGCCGGGCAGGCGGCAAAACCAAAGCGCAAGGCGGCCGAAACGGATTTTGTCAGGGACGAGACGAACCAGCCGCGCTCGGGACAGATCGCGCGAAAGCTCGGCATATCGGGGCGGTTGATCACATGGCAGTCATCTTCGATGATCTGCAACTGGTAGCGTTCCGCGATATCCGCGATGCGCTGGCGGCGTTCCAGCCCCATGCGCGCGGTGGTCGGGCTGTGGGCATGGGGCGACAGCAGCAGCACCTGACCGCCATGACGGCGCAGCGCCTCTTCCAGCCGGTCTGGGCGCAACCCTTCCTCGTCGATCTCCACCCCGATCAGTTGGGCGCGCAGCAGTCTCGCGGCATGGCGCACACCCGGATAGGCGAGGCTCTCGGTCAGGACCACAGGGCTGGGTCCGTGCAGACAAGCCTGCAGCACCATCATCACCGTGTTCTGCGCACCCAGCCCCAGAACGATATCGTCAGGGATCAGCCGCCCGGCGCGGTCCTGCCCGATCCAGCCCACCACCTGTTGGCGCGCTGCTAGGTCGGTCTGGGAGGTCGGGTAGTCGAGATAGGGCGCGTCCTGCATCTGGCCCAACTGCTGCAGCACCGCACGGATCGCCCGGCTCTGGCCCACTTCGGGCACGCGGGCGGCGCGAAAATCGAGCAGGCCGGATTGCGTGAAATTGATCAGTGGCTCTGGTGGGGCGACGACGGGCTGTGGCGCGCCGGTGACAAAGGTGCCGCGCCCCACGGCGGCCTCGACCAGCCCTTCATCGGTCGCCAGCTTGTAGGCGCGCGCCACGGTGCCCGGCGTGATGCCCAGCTTCCAGGCCAACTCGCGGACCGGCGGCATCCTTGTCCCCGGCGTCAATCGGCCAGATCTAATGGCTTCGCGGATGTATTGTATCAATACAATGTACTTTGGATCAGATTTTCGGGTGAAATCAGGAGTCCAAATTGTATCAGTCACAATGTTCCCCTCGCCAGCCACAGCAAAATTTCGTAATCCATTTTTGCGTACCACGCAAATTGTACCAATACAATACAGGAGATGAGACGATGCTGACCCTCACCCAAACCGATCGGATGGCCCTGACCCAGGTCCCTGCACTTCCGGTGCTGGCGGTGATCGCGGTTCGTTTTGCGTATCTCATCGCACTTTGGTCATTCCGCCATCGCACGCGCAAGACGCTGGCGACGTTGCCCGCTCACGCGCTGGACGATATCGGGATGAGCCCGCGCCAGGCAACGCTGGAAAGCCGCAAATGGTTCTGGAGGCCGTAGCTGTCCCTGATGCGAGACCTCTTCCACTGGCCGGGCAATACGCCCGGCCTTTTTTGTCGGCATTGCTGGCCCGAGGCCGTATAAAGCGGGTGCAGGCCCGTTACTTGGGCGGGATTGAATAGGTCATGCTGGCGCGAGCCACGGGCGCCTCGCTTCCTTCGGAAAAGATCAGCACCTCGCCCACCGCCAGAACGCGACCCAGCTTGAGCAGGCGGCATTCGGCAATCAGGTCCACACCTGCGGCGGGTTTGCGCATGAAGTCGATCGAGCAGTTTGTCGTCACCGCAAGGCCCTGCGGGCCGATCATCGCCAGAACCGCCAGGTAGACCGACACATCCGCCAGCGCAAAGATCGACGGGCCGGACACGGTGCCGCCGGGCCGCAAATGCCGCTCTCCCACCAGAAGGCGCGTGCGGATTCGCATCTCGCCCAGGTCTTCGATGGCAAATTCGCCGCTCACCTGTGGAAACTCGGCCTTGAGGAACGCCTTCAGTTCCTCGGTGCTCATCTGCAAACCCATGCTTTTCTCCGTGCCTGCGTACCGCTACGATTGCCCCAAGGTTGCCCATGTTCGAGGGAGTAGCAAGATGGCGATACTGGAACGGACCGACAAAGATGGCGTGGCGCATCTGCGGATGAACGCGCCAGAGCGGCTCAACGCGCTGAGCGACGCGATGCTGGCGGCCTTGAGGGCCGAGCTCGAAACACTGTCGAACCAGCCACAAATTCGCGCCGTGATCCTGTCGGGCGCGGGCAAGGCCTTTTGCGCCGGGCACGACCTGAAAGAGATGACCGCAGGGCGGCAGGCCGAGGATGGCGGCAAGGCTTATTTCAAGGACCTGTTCCAGCGCTGCACAGCGGTCATGTTGGCGATCCGCGCCCTGCCCCAGCCGGTGATTGCCGCGCCGCATGGCATCGCCACCGCCGCGGGCTGTCAACTGGTCGCCTCCTGCGATCTGGCGCTTGCCGCGACGGGCACGCGGTTTGGTGTCAACGGAGTCAATATCGGGCTGTTCTGTTCGACACCGATGGTGGCGCTCAGTCGCAACATCCCCCGCAAACAGGCGTTCGAGATGCTGACCACTGGCAGTTTCATCGACACCGACCGCGCCGTGGAACTGGGGTTGATCAATCGCGCCGTGCCCGCCGAGCAACTGGAAGCCGAAGCCGAAGCGCTGGCCGAAACCATCGCCGCAAAACTGGGGGCTGCCGTGCGTATCGGCAAACAAGCGTTCTACAACCAGATCGAGATGCCGCTGGAGCAGGCCTATGCCTATACCGGCGATGTCATGGTGGAAAACATGCTGTGGCGCGACACCGAGGAAGGGATCAGCGCCTTTATCGAAAAGCGCCCGCCTGATTGGCAACAATAGGCCCGCTACGGACCCTGTCGCGCAGCGCTTCGACCATTGTCACGCGAATCCTTGTTTATTGACAGATTGTTGCGGTTTGTTTCCAAAATCGAACCGATCTATTTCCAGAATTGCCGTTTTTCCGCCGCATTTTAAACACTATGTCCGATAATTTAAGTTTTTTAGGGGTTTGACGTCATGAAACTGTGGGCTGTAGCCGGAATGCTATCGCTCCAGGCTGGCATCTGCATGGCGAGTGATCTTCCTGCACCCGCAGCACATGACACATTCCCGGTTCCGGGGGGCACCTCGGTTCTGTTGGGGCGGCAACTGTTCTTTGATCCGGTCCTGTCTGGCAATCAGAATATCTCTTGCGCGACCTGTCACCACCCTGCCCTTGGCAGTAGTGATGCGGTATCGCTGTCGATCGGCGAAGGCGGCATCGGCCTCGGGCTCCAGCGCAAGGCCGACGCGGCCAACATGCCGGTGGCGCGCATTCCCCGTAACGCGCCGGCGCTCTATAATCTGGGTGCGCGCGAATTCACGACGCTGTTCCATGATGGCCGGGTTCAGGTGGATGCCAGCGCCCGGTTCAATATCGCGATGCCTCCCGGACGCGAATTGGAGCGTCCCCTGCCCTCGCCGCTCGCGGCGCAGGCCATTCTGCCGATCACGTCCCATGAGGAGATGGCCGGCCAGACGGGCGAGAACCCGATTGCCGATGCGGTCGCCGCTGGCCGGATTCGCGGGCAGGACGGCGCGTGGCAGATGCTGGCGGCGCGGGTCGAGGCGATCCCGGAATATCGCAAGCAGTTCGACTGGATCATCGGCGCGGGTGAACCAATCCATATCACGGATATCGGCCGCGCAATCGCCGACTACATCACCTTCGATTTCCGCTCGACGGACAGTAGATATGACGCCTTTCTGCGCGGTGACGATACGGCGCTGACCAATACCGAAATCCAAGGCATGTCGTTGTTTTATGGCAGGGGCGGCTGCGGCGACTGCCACGGCGGCCTGTTTCAGACCGATCACGATTTTCATGCCATCGGCATCCCGCAATTCGGCCCCGGCAAGGGGCACGGGCCGGGCTATGCCGATCATGGCCGCGCTGCCGTGACCGGCGACCCGGCCGATGCCTACAAGTTTCGCACCCCGTCGCTGCGCAATGTCACGCTGACAGCCCCTTACGGGCATAACGGCGCCTATGCGCGCTTGGAAGACATGCTGCGCCATCATCTTGATCCGTTGACCATGCTGGCCGAATACACGCTGGGCTATGCGCTGTTGCAGAACATGCAGCTAAGCGTGTCGGACACCGAAGTGCTGGAGGATTTCGACGAGGTCCAGCGCCTTGGGATGGCGGTCGAACTGGAGCCTGTTTCCCTGCACGATGACGAGGTCGAGGCGATCCTCGCGTTTCTCGGTGCGCTCGAAGATCCCTGCGCGCGCAGCGGGCGGCTGGGCGTGCCCGATGCCGTGCCCTCGGGGCTGCCGCTTGATCCGCTGAACCTGAACGACCTGCCCCCGTCCTGACCCTTTCCAAAGCCACCCTGATGCCCTACATCGCGGGACATGGACAACATTCTTCATATCGTCGGCGGCGGCATGGCCGGATCAGAAGCAGCATGGCAGGCGGCCCAAATGGGCGTTCGCGTGGTGATCCACGAAATGCGCCCGACCGTTGGCACCTTTGCCCATCGTACCGGCGATCTGGCCGAAATGGTGTGTTCCAACTCGTTCCGCTCGGACGACGATGAACAGAACGCCGTGGGCCTGCTGCATTGGGAAATGCGCGCGGCGAATGGCCTGATCATGCAGATCGCAGACCGCCACCGCCTGCCTGCGGGCGGCGCGCTGGCCGTGGATCGCGACCCCTTCGCCCGCAGCGTGACCGAAACGCTCAAGGCGCATCCGAACGTGTCGGTCGAATACGGCGAAGTGGACAGCCTGCCCGAGAGCGGCCAATGGATCATCGCCACCGGCCCGCTGACGTCGGAAAAGCTGGGTCAGGCCATCGCGGCAGAAACCGGACAGGGCGCGCTGGCCTTCTTTGATGCCATTGCCCCCATTGTCCATTACGACAGCATCGACATGTCGCGCGCGTGGATGCAGTCGCGCTATGACAAGGGCGAGACCGAAGAAGAACGGACCGCCTATCTGAACTGCCCGATGGACCGTGACACTTACGAGGCGTTCATTGATGCGCTGCTGGCCGCCGACAAGGCCGAGTTTCATGAGGGCGAAACCGCAGGATATTTCGACGGCTGCCTGCCCATCGAAGTGATCGCCGAACGCGGGCGTGAATCGCTGCGCCACGGGCCGATGAAACCCGTGGGCCTGACCAACCCGCATGCCCCCGATACCAAGCCGTGGGCCGTGGTTCAGCTACGCCGCGATAACGCATTAGGGACGCTCTATAACATTGTGGGATTCCAGACGAAAATGAAGTACGGCGCCCAGACAGAAGTGCTGCGTATGATCCCCGGTCTGGAAGAGGCGCGCTTTGCCCGGTTGGGTGGCATTCACCGCAACACGTTCCTCAATTCGCCGACATTGCTGGACGAGCAGATGCGTCTGCGGTCGCGCCCCAATATCCGTTTTGCCGGGCAGATCACCGGCGTCGAGGGCTATGTCGAATCCGCCGCGATGGGCCTGCTCTCGGGGCGGATGGCGGCCGCCGAAATCCTGGGGTCTCCGCTGGCGGCGCCACCGCAGGACAGCGCCATGGGCGCGCTCATTCACCACATCACCGGCGGTGCCGAAGCCAAGACCTTTCAGCCGATGAACGTCAATTTCGGCCTGTTTCGCCCGGTGGATGGGCTCAAGGGCGGGCGGCGCGGCCGCAAGGACCGTTACAAAGCCTATACCGACCGGGCCAAAGCGGCCTGGACCGATTGGCTGGAACACAGCAGACTGGACGCAGCCCAGACTGTGTGATTTTCTGGCGCCATGAGCGGGAAATTCCTCGACAAGGCTTATGATCTCGATGGCTCCGAGAAGACCCAGGCGCATTACGATGCCTGGGCTGCCACCTATGATGCCGAGATAGCCGAGAACGGCTATGCTACCCCCGGACGTTGCGCGGCGGCCCTCTGGGAGCAACTTCCCAGCCCGGATGCCCCGATCCTCGATTTCGGTTGCGGCACAGGCCTGTCGGGTCTGGCACTGCGGCTCGCCGGATACCGGGTGATAGACGGCACCGACCCCAGCCCCGAGATGCTGGACGGCGCGCGTGGCAAGGATGTCTATCGCAAGCTTTCGCTGCTCGACCTCGACGATCCTGCGCCGGTGCCTGCGCACAGCTATCGCGCCATCGCCGCAATCGGGGTGATCGGCACTGGTGCCGCCCCGGCCAACACCCTCGATCTGCTGATGAAGGCGCTGGGACAGGGTGACATACTGGTCTTCAGCTACAATGATCACGCGCTTGCGGATCCGCAGTACGTTGGGCGGCTCAATCAATGGCTGGATTGCGGCGCGGCGCGGTTGCTGAGCCAGAGTTACGGCCCGCACTTACCAGGGAAAGACTTGAACTCTAACGTTTATGTTATTGAAAAAGCGTGACCTTCATAACCCGGTTCGCACCGTCCCCCACCGGCCCACTGCATTTGGGTCATGCCTATTCCGCGCTGCTGGCCCATGACAGGGCTGTGGCCGAGGCCGGTCAGTTCCTGCTCAGGATCGACGATCTGGACCAGACGCGCGCCCGACCGGAATGGGAAGCCCAGCTCAAGGAGGATCTGGCCTGGCTCGGGTTGCGCTGGCCGGAACCGTGCCGCCGAGAATCCGATTGCGTAGCCGAGTATGACGCCGCTCTCGACCGGCTCTGGTCCATGGGCCTACTCTATCCCTGTAGCTGCACGCGGCGTGATATCCGCGAAGCGGCAAACGCGCCGCAAGAGGGCGTGCCCACACATGGGCCGGACGGCCTGATCTACTCGGGCACCTGCCGCGAGGCCGCAGCGGCGGAACGCGCATCCCCCGTTCGTCCGCGCGGCGTAACCCTGCGGTTGGACATGGCGCGCGCCTGCGAGCTGCTTCGTGCGCAGGATAAGGAGAGCGATTTGCCGAAGAACGAGATATCGTTTCGCGAAACCGGTAGCGGCCCGGATGGCACGACCGGCCTTATCGCATTCTCGAGCGATGCCCTGACGGCAGAGATCGGCGATGTCGTCGTCGCGCGTCAGGATTTCGGTGCCGCCTACCACCTGGCCGTGGTGGTCGATGATGCCGCTCAGGCGATCACCCATGTGATCCGTGGACAGGACCTGTTCGATGCCACCCGCATCCATGTCGTTCTGCAACTTCTACTGGGTCTGCCGACACCCGTCTATCATCACCACCGCCTGATCCGTGACCCGGCGGGCAAGCGTCTGGCCAAACGCGACGATGCCCGGGCGATCGCGAAATACCGCAAGGACGGTGCAAGCCCTGCCGACATCCGGCGCATGGTCGGATTGGCTTAAGGCGTATCAGTCTGCCATAGGCGCCATGATCTCGGTTTCCACACCGTCGCGCAAAGCGGTGTAAAAACAACTGCGCCGGTTGGTGTGACAGGCCGGTCCGACCTGCTCGACCTGGATCAGCAGGCAATCGCGGTCGCAATCCACGCGCATCTCGATCAGGCGCTGGACATGGCCGCTCGTCTCGCCCTTGACCCAGAACGCGCTGCGCGAGCGCGACCAATAGGTGACGCGCCCGGTGTCCAGCGTGCGCGCAACGGCGTCGGCATTCATCCAGGCCAGCATCAGCACCTCACCGCTTGCGGCGTCCTGCGCGATGGCGGGGATCAGGCCCGCGTCGTTATAGGTCAGGCTGGCGGGATCGAATGACATTGGACATATCCTTGGCAACAGGGGGCTTGCGGATTATCTATGGGACATTGAGACAAAGGAAAAGCGATGAGCGGCAACAGCGACATGATCAAGCTCTACTCGGCACGCATTCTGGCGCTGGCTGCGGACATTCCCCGACTGGACCGTCTGGCAGAGCCGGACGCAACCGTGAAACGCCGCGCGCCTCTTTGCGGTTCTACCGTGACCGTTGACCTCAAGGTCGAGGACGGGCGCGTGAGCGATTACGGTCAGGACGTGAAAGCCTGCGCGCTGGGACAGGCTGCTGCCAGCGTGGTCGGCGCCAACATCGTCGGCTGCACCCGGGCCGAGGTCGTCGCGGCGCGTGACGCGCTCAAGGCGATGCTGAAGTCGGACGGGCCGACTCCGCCTGCCCCTTTCGACGGGCTCGAAGTGCTCAGACCTGCGCAGGACTACAAGAATCGCCATGCCTCGATCCTTCTGGCGCTGGAAGCTTCAGTCGAGGCGCTGGATGCGGCCTCTGCCGCCAGTTCCTGCGCCTGACCCGAGATCGCGCACCGATGTCGCCACGCAGCGCCTGGATGTTCAATTTCGCCGGCTGGATCCTCTTCACGCTGTCGGCGCTCGGCTTTGTCTGGTCCACATGGCGTGCAGGGGACATGATCGGGCTGGCTGCCAGCCTCCTTTTCCTTGTCGCCTGTCTGGCTTTCCTGGTGCCAGTCTGGCTTCTCCGCCCGGGTCGCCGGGACTGATCCACAAAAAAACCGCCGCACATCCGGGGATGGATGGCGGCGGTCAGTGGGGTGCGATCCCCTGTGGAACCCTGTCGTGCCGTCCGGGGAAATGAGGCAAACCCGGAGAGGACGTCGGAACAGGCTGTGTCAGTCACGTTGCATCGGAAATGGGGACAGGAGATGCAGGCACGCAAAGGGTACAGGTGATGGATCGCAGGCAGAAACTCTTAAAGGCGTCAGACGAGACCGGGAAGAAAAAGACCGACAACCAGCATGACGATCAGCGCGGCCCCTCCGATCACATCCCCCAGAAGGGTGTCGTTGGAGCGGATGGCGGCGGCTTTGATCTGGTGGAACATCGGGCTTTCCTTTCCAATCCGTTGTGTTGCTCCTTTGTTCTCATTTTTGAAACGTTCTGTAAAGAACTTTATGAGAACATAAGTGAACAAACCGTGCGATTTCGAATCAACCGATTGAAATCACACCTAAAATTTCCGGCTCAGCCCACTTCGATCAGCCGGATCGCCTGATCCTGTTCCATCAGCCACAGCAGAACACGCGCCGCCTTCCCACGCGGGCCAGCCAGAGCCGGGTCCTCGTGCAGCAGTTTGCGGGCATCCGACTGGGCCACAGCCATCAGCGCCGCCTGCCCTTCCAGATCGGCCACGCGGAACTTTGGCAGGCCCGACTGCGCGGTGCCGATCAGATCACCCGCGCCGCGCATTTCCAGATCGACCTCGGCGATGCGAAACCCGTCCTCGGTGTCGCGCATCGTGGCCAGCCGTCGCTCGCCGCTCTCGCTTAGCGGGGATTGGTACATCAAGAGACAGGTCGAAGCCGCCTCGCCGCGCCCGACGCGACCGCGCAACTGGTGCAGCTGTGCCAGGCCAAAACTTTCGGCGCGCTCGATCACCATGATCGACGCGTTGGGCACATCCACCCCCACCTCGATCACTGTGGTCGAGACAAGAACCGAGGTCTCGCCGCGCTGAAAGGCAGCCATCGCCGCATCTTTCTGCTCGGGCGGCATCTGGCCATGTACGAGGCCGACATGGCCTTCGCCCAAAGCCGCGCGCAGCCTCCGAAACCGCTCTTCGGCGCTGCTCAGATCGACAGACTCGCTCTCTTCAACCAGCGGGCAGACCCAATAGGCCTGCCGCCCTTCGGCAATCGCGCGCCGCAGCCGGTCCACCACTTCGTCGATGCGGTCCATGCGGACAAGCGCCGTCTTGATCGGTTTGCGCCCGGGCGGTTTTTCATCCAGCACCGAGATATCCATATCGCCATATTGCGCCAGGCTCAGGCTACGCGGGATCGGCGTCGCGGTCATCACCAGCACGTCGGCCTTGTCGCCCTTGCGACCCAGTTCAAGCCGCTGACGGACGCCGAAGCGATGTTGTTCATCGACGATGGCCAGCCGCAGATCGGCAAATTCAACGTCCTTTTGAAAGACCGCATGTGTGCCGACCAATATCTGGATCTCACCTGCCGCCAGCGCTGCCAGTTTGGTGCGCCGCTCGGCCCCCTTGTCGCGGCCAGTCAGTATCTCCAGCCGCACGCCCGCCGCTTCGGCCAGTGGGCGCAGCCCCTCAAGATGCTGGCGCGCGAGGATTTCTGTGGGGGCCATCATCACCCCCTGCCCGCCGGCCTCTACCGCGATCAAGAGCGCCTTGAGCGCCACCAACGTCTTGCCCGCGCCCACATCCCCCTGCAAGAGCCGGTTCATCCGCGCGTTGCTTGCCATATCCGCGGCTATCTCGGCTATCGCGCGGGTTTGCGCGCCGGTGGGGCTATAGGGCAATGCCTCCAGCACACGGGCCTGCAACGCGCCGGTCCCGACACTGGCCCGCCCCTTGGCCCGCTTCAACCGGCTGCGCGCCAGTGCGAGGGTCAGCTGATGCGCCATCAACTCGTCATAGGCCAGGCGCGTACGCGCCGGGTCCGCGGGACTGAGATCGCCGATATCCTGAGGTGCATGCACCGTCTGCACGGCCTCAAGCCAGTCCGGCCAGCCAGCTTGCGCCTTTTGTGCGGGATCGATCCACTCGGCCAAATCCGGGGCGCGGGTCAGGGCGGCTTGCACCGCCTTGTACATCGCCCGTTGCGTCACGCCGGCGGTCAGCGGGTAGACCGGCTCGAACAAAGGGATTTCGCCGGCCTCTTCGGGGGGCAGCATGTGATCGGGATGGACCATCTGCGCCACCCCGTCGAACAGCTCGACCTTGCCCGACAGGACCCGCCGCGCACCGGTGGGCAACATCCGGCGCAGATATTCGTCGCGAGCATGGAAAAACACGATCTGAAACGTGGTCGCTGCATCCTCTGCCATGATCCGGTAGGCGCCGCCGCGTCGGGAGGGTGCGCGGTGCTCGCCGATGGTCGCCTCGACGGTGACAACACCGGGCAGATCGGCGCCCTGCACGGTCTCCCGCATGCGCCTGTCCACACCTGAATGCGGCAGGGTAAAGAGCAGATCGCGCGGCTTGGTGATATCCAGCGCCGCCAGCGCCTTGGCCGTCTTGGGGCCGACACCGGTGAGTGTCTCGAGCTCTGCAAACAGCGGAAAGAGTGGCTCTGGCCGACCCTTTTTCGGGTTTGCATCGTGGTTTTCGGTTTCGTCGCTCATGTGCCGTCGATCAGCGCCAACCAGGCGTCCTCATCCAGAATCTGCACACCCAGATCGGCGGCCTTCTTGGCCTTGGAGCCTGCGCCCGGCCCCGCGATGACGATATCGGTCTTTGCCGAAACCGAGCCCGAAACCTTGGCCCCCAGTGCTTCGGCGCGGGCCTTGGCCTCGGCGCGGGTCATCTTCTCGAGCGTGCCGGTGAAGACCACGGTCTTGCCGGCAACCGGGCTATCGGCGGTTGCGGGCGCAGCAGCGTCCGTGATTGTCAGCTCTGCCACCAGCGCGTCAATTGACTCGCGCTCGGCAGGCTGTTGGAAGCTGGTGACAAGCGCCACCGCCACCGTTGCGCCGATCCCGTCGATGCCGGTGAGGTCGGTCCAAGCGGCGAGCGCGGCACTGTCCAGCCCCTCCCAGACCGCATCGCGCACGGGCTTGATCCTGGCGCGGCGGCCCTCTTGCGCCGCGGCCTGCCGCTCGCGCGCCACTGCGCGATCCGCCTGCAATTGTCGTGTCGCGGCCGGGCCGGCCAGATCGACGGCCTTTGCCAGCGCCGTCCAACTGCCATAATGGCGCGCCAGATCGGCGGCGGCGACCTCGCCCACGTGACGGATCCCCAGCGCAAAGATCAGCCGGCGGAGCGGCACGCGGCGGCGTTCCTCGATCGCGGCAAAGAGGTTGCGCGCGCTGGTTTCGCCCCAGCCATCGCGATTGGCCAGTTTCGTGAGGTTTTTCGCATCCCGCGCTTCGAGCGTGAAAATATCCGCAGGCGTGCGCACCGGCAACTGGTCGTCATGATAGAACATTTCGACCTGCTTGGCCCCCAGCCCCTCGATGTCAAACGCCCCGCGACTGACGAAATGCTTCAGCTTTTCCACCGCTTGTGCCGGACAAATCAACCCGCCTGAACAACGCCGCACGGCATCGCCCTCCTCGCGGATGGCAGCAGAGCCGCATTCGGGGCAGGTCTCGGGAAAGCGGTAGGGCTGCGCGTCATCGGGGCGCTTGGAAAGGTCGACATCGGCCACTTTCGGGATCACGTCACCTGCGCGGTAGACCTGCACCCAGTCGCCCACCCGGATATCCTTGCCGCCCCGGATCGCGTTGCCGTTGGAATCGCGCCCGGCGATGTAGTCCTCGTTGTGCAATGTGGCATTGCTGACCACGACCCCGCCCACCGTCACCGGCGCCAGCCGGGCCACCGGGCTCAGCGCGCCGGTGCGGCCCACCTGGATATCGATGGCCTCGATACGGGTCCACGCCAGTTCGGCGGGGAATTTATGCGCAATCGCCCAGCGGGGCGTGGTCGCGCGAAAACCGAGCCGGTGTTGCAGTGCCAGATCGTCGACCTTGTAGACCACGCCATCGATATCGTAGCCGAGGCTGGCGCGCTGTTGCTCGATCCTTGCGTAATGCGCCAGCATCTCGTCCGGGCCATCGCAGAGGGCGGTCAGCGGGTTTGTCTTGAACCCCAGTGCCGCCAGCCGGTCGATCGCGCCCTTTTGCGTCTCGGCCAGCGGTTCGCTCAGCGCACCCCAGGCGTAAGCGAAAAACCTCAGCGGGCGTGCCCTGGTGATCGCCGGGTCGAGTTGCCGCAGCGATCCGGCGGCGGCGTTGCGCGGGTTGGCAAAGGTTTTGGCTCCTGCCTCGGCCTGCCGGGCGTTCAGTGCGGCAAAATCGGCATGGCTCATATAGACCTCGCCGCGCACTTCCAGCAAATCGGGCGCGCCGGTCAAAGTCTGGGGGATGTCGTCGATGGTGCGCGCATTGGCGGTCACGTTCTCGCCGACCGAGCCGTCGCCGCGCGTGGCCGCCTGCACCAGTTTGCCGCCCTCGTAGCGCAGGCTGAGGCTGAGCCCGTCGATCTTGGGCTCGGCGGTGTAGCGCAGCGGGGCGTTCGGGCCGAGGCCGAGATACTTGCGGATCCGCCCGTCAAAGTCGGTGATTTCTTCGGCGTCGAACGCATTGCCCAGTGACAGCATGCGCTGCGCATGGCTGACCTTGGAAAACCCTTCGGAAGGCGCGGCCCCAACCCGGTCCGACGGGCTATCGGCGCGCTTGAGATGCGGAAATGCGGCCTCGATTTCGGCGTTACGGCGCTTCAACCGGTCATATTCGGCATCGCTCAGCTGCGGAGCATCGTCGGCGTGATAGTCCTGATTGGCGCGTAGCAGGATCTCGGCCAGCGCTGCCAGTTCGGCCGCAGCCGCTTCTTCGCTCAAATCGCCAACGTTGCGCGCCTCTGTCATGTCTTCTCCTGTCTCGGGCCAGAAACGTGCCGGACCATTCATCGTCAAAGCCTTCCCGCACCCGTCCCGGCAGAAAGACGCAGAAATGATGCCCACGTCCTTTCTGGGGGCGGGCGTTCTGCATCGATACTGCCGTTCAGAACAAATGCAAATCACCTTTCAAAGTGATAAAGCGTTTCGCGAAAAACCTTAATCACGGATTTTCGCAAATCGCACTCAAGACATCTGCACTGCGCGTGCTTCACCTCTGGCTGATGGGTTTAATCAAAGCTGAAACGGCACCGGAAGGCGATCCCGCCAAGGTCCAGACCGGGCCAGTACCGACATAAAAAGGACCGCCGCCCGTTCTGGGCCGCGGTCCTTTCACCTTTGGAGGAGGTTGCCAGTTACGGCTGTCGGGGGCTTTGCCCCCTAATGTTAAGCGCCGATGGCAAGGCGCTGTTCTTCGGCCAGTTCGGCCGGTTCCGGGTCCCGCAACACATAGCCACGTCCCCAGACCGTCTCGATATGGCATTTGCCGCCGGTGGCTTCGTTCAGCTTCTTGCGCAGTTTGCAAATAAACACATCGATAATCTTCAACTCCGGCTCGTCCATGCCGCCATATAGGTGGTTGAGGAACATTTCCTTGGTCAGGGTCGTGCCCTTGCGCAGGCTCAGCAATTCCAGCATCTGGTATTCCTTGCCGGTCAGATGCACCGTCTTGCCGCCGACATCGACTGTCTTTGCGTCCAGGTTGACATTGATCACCCCGGTCCGGATGACAGACTGCGAGTGTCCCTTGGACCGGCGAATGATCGCATGGATGCGCGCCACCAGCTCTTCGCGGTGGAACGGCTTTGTCAGGTAGTCGTCGGCGCCAAAGCCAAAGCCCTTGATCTTGCTTTCCGTGTCATCCGCGCCTGACAGGATCAGGATCGGCGTCTCTACCCGCGCCAGCCGCAACTGACGAAAGACATCATGGCCCGTCATGTCCGGCAGTCCCAGATCGAGCAGGATCAGGTCGTAGTCATAGAGCTTGGCCAGATCGATTCCTTCTTCGCCCAACTCGGTCGTGTAGACATTCAGATTGGCATGGGTCAGCATCAATTCGATGCTCTTGGAAGTCGTCGGATCATCTTCCACCAGCAGCACACGCATGAACTCTCTCCGTAACTATGGCCCTATCAAAAACAAACCTGACGAATATTGGTTAACTACAAGTTAGCATAATCGTTCATTTTCAAAATGCCACCTAAGGTTGTCGGTATTCTTTTAACGCCGTGACTTTCAGGGCTGCCTCGCCATGAAGGCTGACGGCGCGGACCCATTCGCGGAATTCATCCTCGCTCAGCGCATAGCGTCTACACGCTTCCTTTTGTGAAATAAGGCCGTAAAGCACGCCACGCACCACGGCCAGTTTGCGCGAAGCGACCCAACGCGTTGTGTCCGGCGCGGGCAAATCGCCCTGTGTCAGGACCGTTCCATCCGGCAGTGTCACCGCGAGTTGCCCATCAACTTTTTTCAGATACATCACTCTCACCCTCGTAAAACCTGTCACCAAACTGGCCTTTGGGGCCTTAACAGTGGCTGAAACGCGCCGGGCAGAATGCAGCGGATTTTTCTAAAGGATTTCGCATTCAGCTTTTGAAACCACGTGCGTCCGAAACGCGCGTAATGCGCGCGCGGTATGGGCGTTTGTGAAAATCGTCGCGACCGGGAATCTGCAAAAACACCCCAAAGGGTTTTGCGTTTCCATGCCCGAGCCCTTATGTGGCAGGTGCAAGCGCCCAACGCTGGAGACCGCAGATGGCCCTCGATCACCCACATCCGATCAATTCACTCGGTTTTGCCAAACCCGAGAGCAAGACCCGCGTCGTCGTCGCCATGTCCGGCGGCGTCGATAGTTCGGTCGTGGCCGCGCAACTGGCCGAGGAAGGCTATGACGTGGTTGGTGTGACGCTCCAGCTATACGACCACGGGGCGGCGCTGGCCAAAAAGGGCGCGTGCTGCGCCGGGATCGATATCCACGATGCGCGCCGCGTGGCCGAAGACATGGGCTTTCCGCATTATGTTCTGGACTACGAGAACATCTTCAAGGACGCGGTGATCGACGAGTTTGCCGACAGCTATCTGGCGGGCGCCACGCCGGTGCCCTGCATCCGCTGCAATGAACGTGTCAAGTTCAAGGACCTGCTGGAGATGGCCAAGGACCTCGATGCCGATTGCATGGCAACCGGGCACTACATCCAGCGCAAGATGGGCCCTTCTGGCCCCGAGTTGCACAGTGCCGCCGACGCCGCGCGCGATCAGTCCTATTTCCTGTTTTCCACGACACCGCAGCAGCTGGATTTCCTGCGCTTTCCGCTGGGCCATCTGCCGTCCAAGGATGCCACCCGCGCGCTTGCCGCAAAATATGGACTGCGTGTCGCGGACAAGCCCGACAGCCAGGACATCTGCTTTGTGCCCAATGGCAACTATGCCAGCGTGATCGAGAAACTGCGCCCCGGTGCGGCGGAGCCGGGCGAAATAAGGCATGCCGACGGGCGTGTTCTGGGGCAGCACAACGGCGTCATCCACTACACCGTCGGGCAGCGGCGGGGGCTGGGGATCGGCGGGCTGGAAGAGCCGCTTTATGTGGTGAAGCTCGACGTGGACGCGCGGGTTGTCATCGTCGGCCCCAAGGAGATGCTGGCCACCCGAACCATCCCGGTGCGCGAGATCAACTGGCTGGGCGATGCGCCGCTGGTCAGCCGCGCCGAGTGGCATGTCGCGGTCAAGGTCCGCTCGACAAGGCCGCCGCGCGAGGCGGTGATCCGCCCCTTGCCGGACGGCACAGCCGAAGTGGAATTGCTGGCCGCCGAAGAAGGCGTCTCGCCCGGGCAGGCCTGCGTGTTCTACGACACCACCAGCACCCGTATTCTGGGCGGTGGCTGGATCTGGCGCGGGGCGTAATCCCCTGAGCCGGGCACGCTGACCCCAGCGCCGCCGCTGATACCCGATTTTAGAGCCGGGACAGCACCGCGCGGGCCGCGCGCAGGCCCGGCGCCTCTCCACCCTGCCCCAGCCGTTGCATGGTCAGGCGCATCGCCGCGAGTTGCGCGGTCGGATCGGCCAGCACCTTCTGCAGGGCTGCCGCGATCTTTTCGGGTGTGCAGTCGGCACCGTTGCATTCGGGCACGGCGCGGGTGTCGCTGACCAGGTTGACCAAGGTCGCGGTGTCGATCAGTAGCATGCGTTTGATAATGCTGCGCGTCAGCCAGTTCGCATCATAGGCCATGACCATCGGCGTCTCGGTCGCGGCCAGTTCCAGCGACACGGTGCCTGAAGCCGCCAAGGCGGCGGAGGCGGCAGCGAAAGCAGCGGCCTTGTCACGCTTGTAGGCTGCCGCGCTCTGCCCAGAGGGGCCGAGGATCAGCGGCGCCTGCGGCCAATCCGCAGCAATCTGGCGCACCTGTTCCGTTACGTTGCCGGTGGTCGGCACCACCAGACGTAGCGTGGGATGTGCTGCCAGAACCGGCCCCAATGCGCGGCCAAAGACCGGACCGAGCCGCGCCACCTCTCCACTGCGCGAACCCGGCAGCACCAGAAGGAGTCGCGCATCACCCAGCCCGTGCGCGGCACGAAATGCCGCCTGCTGCGGCGCGTCGGCCACAGGTTCGGTCACCACCGGATGACCGACAAAATCGCAGGCCATGCCCGCCGCCTGCATATAAGGCGGCTCGAACGGTAGCAGGGCCAGCACATGGTCGATCACCCGAGCCATTTTCTCGGCGCGTTTGGGGCGCCATGCCCAGACCGACGGGGCGACATAATGGACCGTGCGGGTATTGCTCTGGGCCTTGACGATACGTGCAACACGTAGGCAGAAATCCGGACTGTCGATGGTGATCAGCACATCGGGCCGTGTCTGAAGCACCGCCTCTGCCGTCTGCGCGATCCGGCGCTTCAGGTGTCGATACTTGGGCAAAACCTCGACAAGGCCCATCACGCTCAGCTCGTCCATGGGAAAGAGGCTGTCCAGCCCTTCGGACTGCATCAGCGGGCCGCCGACGCCGGCGAACTCCACATCTGTGAGTGTCTTCAACCCGGCCATCAGAGCGGCACCAAGCCGGTCGCCCGACGCCTCGCCCGCAACCAGGAACACTTTCATCAGACTGGCCGCGAAATGAGAAAGATGCCGCTTTGCTCCACTGCCGCCTTTACCGCCTCTGGCTCCAGCACCAGTACCTGACCTTGGGCGACCACGAGCCCCGCCAGACCGG
The DNA here is from genome assembly GCF_028369135.1 of Roseovarius sp. ZX-A-9. Lineage (GTDB taxonomy): Bacteria > Pseudomonadota > Alphaproteobacteria > Rhodobacterales > Rhodobacteraceae > Roseovarius. The sequence continues at coordinate 22,444 of NZ_JAPWHW010000004.1, read as the reverse complement.
CATTTGCGACGCCCTCGATGGTCCGCACGCCGATGGCGGGCATATCTATGCGCAGATCCTGGCCACGCTTGGGCGCCTTGACATAGACGCCGCGCTGACCGCGCTTGAGCGGCTCTGGCGTGGTGGCAATGTAGCGCAGGTTGGCGTCGGTGCCCTGGATCGTCTCGATCCCGAGGCACAGCCCGCCTGCCACTGCGCATCCCTGCCCCAGATCGAGCGGCGCGATGGCATCGAGTATATCAAGACCACGAGTGATATCCGCTTCGTCGCCCCGGCTAGGCTCTGGCCCCAGATGCAGCCCCGCGGGCGCGGTGAGGTCCGGCAGCAATTCATGCGCGCCGACGACCTCAAACCCTTCGGCCTCAAAGACCCCGATGACAAAGCGCAAGAGCGCATCGTCGCCCTTGCCCACCGCCTGCATCAGGCCCGGCGCGAGCCGCATCATCGTGGCATCAAACTGCGCCGGATTCAGCGGCGGGCGCGTCAGATCCCCTGCAAAGACCATGCGGGTGATGCCCGCATCCCGCATGGATTCGAAGATCGCGCCAAATTTCTCTAGCTGAAAGCTTTGCGACGATCCGCTCAATTCGCTCGGAATACCGTCCAGCGTGATCTGCATCGCATCCGGAAAAGCCTCGGCAAGGCGCACCGGCAGTGCGCCACCACAAGCCAGGATCGCCAGACGCCCCGCCATGCGCACGCCTCAGCCCTGACCAGGCGTCAGGAAGGACCGGTCGCTATGGCCGGTCACGAATTTGACGATGTTGCGCACATATTCGCTGTCGGTTTCCTCGCCCAGACGGCGGGCGCGGTCCTGAAACGCGCCTTCGCCCTGTGCGAGCATCTGAAATGCGGCCCTGAGGGCCGTGATATCGCTGCGCGCCACACCGCGCCGCTTGAGCCCGACAAGGTTCAGCCCGTCCAGTTCACCGCGCGGGGCCTGTACCAGACCGTAGGGGATGACATCGTTCGTCACCATCGTAACCGCGCCGATGATCGCGCCCTGTCCGATACGCACGAACTGGTGCACGCCCGACAAACCGCCCACCAGCACGTCATCCTCGATGATGCAGTGCCCGGCGATAGCGGCATTGTTCACGATGATCACCCGGTCGCCGAGGATTGCGTCATGCGCCACGTGGCACCCTGCCATCAGCAGGCAATCGGCGCCGATCCGGGTCAGGCTGCCGCCGCCCGCGGTGCCGGTGTTGATCGTGACATGCTCGCGGATACGAGTACGCGGGCCGATTTCCAGCCGGGTCTTTTCGCCCTTGAATTTCTGATCCTGCGGAATCTCTCCGACGCAGGCGAAAGAGAAGATGCTGCAGTCATTGGCGACGGTCGTATCGCCGGTGATCACGACATGGGATTTGACGACGCAATTGTCGCCCAGAACCACCTCGGGGCCGATCAGGCAGAATGGGCCAATGATACAACCCGCACCAATCTGCGCACCGGGTTCGATGACCGCGCTGGGATGTACTTGGGGTTCGGCATCGCTGCGCATCGATGTCATGCTCCGGCGAGGTCCATCATCGCAGTGAACTGCACTTCGCAGGCCAGCTCTCCTTCGACTTGGGCCACGCCGCCGAATTTCCAGACTTTCGCACCGGGTTTGCCACGCAGAGTGGTCAGTTTCATTTCCAGAATGTCGCCCGGCACCACCATGCGCCGGAACTTGCACGACTCGATGGCCATGAAATAAACCAGCATGTTGCGGTCGGCCATGTCGAGCGCGGTGCCAACCATGACGGCGGCGGTCTGTGCCATTGCCTCGATGATGGTCACGCCCGGCATGATCGGTTTGCCCGGGAAATGGCCCTGAAAATGCGGCTCGTTCATCGTGACGTTCTTGATCCCCACCGCCGATGAATACCCGTCGATATCGCGCACCTTGTCGACCAGAAGGAAAGGATAGCGATGCGGGATGATGCGCTGGATCAGGTGAATATCGGCGCTTCTGAGCGGCTCGGTCATGTGGGTCCTTTCGCGCGGGCTTTTGCCCTATGTCCCTGAAGCGTTTCTACTTAAACCTGAGGCAGGGTTAAGTGGAAACGCCGTGCACAAATCAATGTTGTGGGCGTCTCGGGACAAACTCGTGATTCAAGTTTATCCCGAAACGCTTTAGCAATTCGGCGGCCTGTGGGCAAGCAGCGTCGGCCTGGGGCGGCCATGATGACCGGTTACCGCGCAACCCCTTGGCGTTTGCACCTTTCCAGAATCAGGGAAAATGCAAAAGCTCTAGTCTTGCGCCGCACCGGGGTCTGGCGTTTCAGGCTGTTCTGCGTCGGGTGAGACTTGCGGGGCATCCTTCGGAGCCTTTTCGGGTGCATCCGGTTCTGGCGTTGGGGCCTCGCCGATGAGGCCCGTACCGTCACCGATTGCCTCGTCGACGCCGGCAATCGCCAGATCTGTGATGTCGATCACGTCGGCGCGCAGCAGGACCTGCCGGTGGTCAAGAATGACCATGCCCCCGGCATCGCGCATGATCTGCACCAGAACCGGCTCGGCCAACCGCATCAGTTGCACAGGTGCAACCTCGCGCCGTCGTTCCAGATCAAGCGCCTCGCGCTCGTTATCCTGCCGGATGCCGCGCACCTTGGCATCGAACGCATCGGCCAGATCGCGAAACTCGGCGGGGGTAACGGTTGGGCGCTTCTTGGTCAGGGCCAGTTCTTCGGCACGCAATTCCGCCTCGATCCGGCGGTTGTTGGCGATCAGACGCTCGCGCTCTGCGTGATAGTCGCGCGTCATGCGCTGCCCGGCTTGCGTGCCGTTAAAAAGAGCCTCGATATCAAGAACGAGAATCTGGCTTTGAACAGTGCCGAGATCCTGCGCCTGCCCCGCAGTCGGCAGTCCGCCGCAGATCAATGCGGCGGCCAACACCAGCCCATGCCAGACCGAACGGCCCCGCATGATCAGAATTCCGATTGAATCGTCAGATCGAACTGCTGTTCCTTGTCGAACGTTTCTTTCTGCAGCGCATGGCTGAAGTTGAACCGCAGCGGCCCGAAGGGCGATTGCCAGATCAATGCAACCCCGACAACGTGACGCGGCTTGAACCCGTTCGAGGAGACCGCAGCCCCGCCCGCAGAGGCGTCCACGTCCCAGATCGCGCCCATATCGTAGAACGCACCGGCAGAGATGCCGTATTCGTCAGGCAGGCCCAGCGGGAACTCGGCGTCCAGTTTCAGCGACGCATAGAAGTTGCCGCCCAATTGCTCGCCGCTCTGAACCGGGCCGATGCCATTGGGTTCGAAACCGCGCATGATCTGACCCGCGTAGCGATCGACCGCGCGGCTGTTCTGGCTGCCATAGAAGTGCAATGCGCCACCTTCCAGCGTTGCGCGCAACGTTACTTCTTCGTTCAGCACCTTGGTCTGTGCGATGGCGCGGACCGAACTCTTGATATATTCGGAATCGCCGCCCAGCCCGTAGAAATCCTGACCAAAGGACAGCAGCACGCCGGCATTCGGGTTCAGGCCGGTCCGGCGCGTATCGTAGGTGTAGTTATAGCCGATGCCACTGGAATAAAGACCGCCGACCGTTGACTCGGCGGCAAGGATCGCGCTCGCGCCTGTATAGTTGTCCATGTCCTTGTAGGCAGCGCTATACGAGAGGCTCAGCCGCCCGTTCTCACTGACCGGGAAGGTCAGGCTGGGACGGAATGTTCCGGTCACCGTGTCATAGAGGGCAAAATCATCGTCGGTTTCCAGCAGGCTGAAGCTGAGCCCGAAGGCTACGTCCCGCCCGAGGAATGCCGGTTCGACGAAGTCGATATTGTAGTTGATGTTGTCTGCCGCCGCAGCAATCGAAGCCGTCAGACGCTGACCACGCCCGAGGAAGTTACGCTCGGAAAAGCCGACCTGCACACCCAGACCGCCGCTGGTGGAATAGGACGCGCCAAACGACAGCGTACCGGTCGATTTCTCTTCGACATCAACATCCACCACGACCTGATCGGGGCGCGAGCCTTCGCGGGCATCCACCTCGGCATTGGCAAAAAAGTCCAACGCACGGATACGCTCTGCCGCTTCGCGGATGGCGCGCGGGTTGAACGGGTCACCCTCAACGGTGTCAAACTGACGACGGATCACACGGTCGAGCGTGGTGGTGTTACCTTCGATGTCGATACGTTCGACAAAAACGCGCGGGCCGCGCAGGATCACGAATTCCACATCCAGTGTCAGATCGCGGTCGTTGCGGGTGATCCGCGGCTCGACCCGCAGGAAATCATGGCCCTGCCGGATGCCCAGACGTTCCATCCGCGCGATGGAGTTTTCCACGATCGAAGGGGAATAGATGACGCCGGGGCGCACTTTCAGCGCGGCCTGGTAATCCTCGGCTTCTACACCGGTCATCTCGCTGACCGTGGTGATCTGGCCAAAGCGGAATTGCTGCCCTTCCTGAACATTGAAGGTCACGAAATAGGTATCGCGTTCGCGCGCCAGTTCGGCATTCACGCCGGTCACACGGAAATCGACATAACCACGCGCGGCGTAGAAATCGGCCAGCACCTGCTTGTCGAATTCGATCCGGTCCTCGACGAAGGTATCGCGGTTGACCAGCGCACGGAAAATGCCGGTCTGCTTGGATTGCAGAACGCGACGCAGGCGACGGTCCGAGTAAGCGCGGTTGCCGACGATGCTTATCCGCTGCACCTCGATCTTGCGGCCCTCGAAAATCTCGAACACCAGATCGACACGGTTATCGCTGCGCCGGATCACGCGCGGGGTGACACGGGCGGCACTGCGTCCGGTCTGGGCATAGGCATCAATGATGTTGGCAGCGTCGCGTTCGGCCTTGGCGGGGTTGAACACCTGCCGCGGCGCGCTTTCGACCATTCCGACGAGGTCCTCGTCCTTGATCCGCTTGTTGCCCTCGAAATTGATCTTGGAAATTGTCGGGTATTCCTTGACCCGGATTTCCAGCGTGCTGCCGCGCGGATTGATCGCCACCTCTTCAAAAAGGCCGCTCGCCAAAATGCGCTGATAGGCATCGTTCAGTTCAGCGGCGCTGATGCTCTGGCCGCGAGCGATTCCCGCATAAGTCAGGATAGTGCCCGCCTCGATCCGCTGATTACCCTCGATCGCAACCGAGCTGAAGCGATAGTTTTGCGCGCTGGCACCCGAAGGCAAAAGCGAAAAGCAAAGAGAAAATAGAGAGATAAGTACCAGGGAGGACAGTGTCTGCCTCATGGTCGAAATTGCCATTCGCCCAAGGCGCAGGTCACACTTATAATTCATTGCTCAAACCCAGTCTGCCATCCCAGTTGAAATGTCAGTAACGGGTCTGTCAGGCCTTGTCAAAACGCCAATGGCACGCTGTTCGCGCCTGTTGTCGCAAGGGCGCAGTGACACGCCCGGCCCGTCAGAGCGAGGCGATGTAGGACGCGCCGAAAAGCGCGACGCCGATCGCCCCGAGATAGAGCATCCGGTCCCTGTTCAGATCGACAAGAAGGCTAAGGCCGCGGTATCCGCCAATGAGCGTTTGCATTTGATATCCTCTCACGAATCGAACGTTGATAGAGAATATTGGCATCCGAATATGGCGCGGAACGGCGCATAAATGTGGCCGAAATATGGCGGATTCTCGGGGCTGCAATAATCATTGCAACCCCGCCCCGTTCAGTAACTGCCCGTCAGGGACAAAACAGATCCTGTGTCAGAGCAAAGAACATCAACCCCAGAACCAGCGTCAGCCCGGCGGTCATCAGGATCCGCAGCGCACGGTCGCTGGGCGGTCGGCCGGTCACCGCCTCGTAGGCGTAGAATACCAGATGCCCACCATCGAGCACCGGGATCGGAAAAAGGTTGAGCAGGCCGACAGCAGTCGACAGAACCGCAATGAACCAGATGAAGCTCTCGACCCCTTGGCTGGCCATCGCACCCGAGACCTGGGCGATCCCGATGGGACCGGACATGTTACAGCTGCTGATTGCGCCGGTAATCATGTGATACAGGCCCGACAGCGATCCTTCGATGATCCTCCCGGTTTGCACGACACCGCCCGTGACCGCCTCGAACGGGCCCAGCCGCTCGGTTCCCGGCTCGAACGCCCAGCCGCCTGCGATTCCGATCCGCCACTGTGTCGCGAAGCCGCCCTCATCCTGCTGTTCGTCGGTCGCACGCGGCTTGAGCGCGAATTCCAGCATTTCACCGTCGCGCCACACATCCAGCCGCAACACCCGTCCGTTCGAGCTTTCGACAATTTCCTTCAATTGCTCAAAGGTGGCGATGGGGCGGTCGTCAATGGCCGTGATCACGTCGCCCGGCTTCATGTCGATGGAATAGGCCGCCGATTGCGGCGCCAAGCGGCTCACGATGGGCGGCAGCGGATGCGGGCCGATCGCTGTCTGCTCGACCCCGTCGCGCAGGATGCGGTATTCGACCAGCGGTGCATCCGGCAGGCTTTTGCTGAACGCCTCGTAGCTATCGGGCTCATCGGCGGTCGGCAGCGGCACGCCGCCCGCCGCAAGCAACTGGTCACCCGGTTGCAGGGTCACGCCTTCGACCGGCATGGGTTTCAGCGCGCCGATGCTGATCGGGTCGGTGGGTTTGCCCTGCGTCATCATGATCGCCGCAAAGACGAGGATCGACAGAACGAAGTTGAATACAGGCCCGGCCGCCACTGTCGCCGTGCGCGCCCAGAGCGGTGCGCCGTGCATCGTCTGACGCAGCCGCACCGGATCGACCTCGGCCATTTCCATGACTGCTTCATCCTTGCCGCTGGCAGCATTGGCGTCGCCCAGAAACTTGACATAGCCGCCGAACGGCAATGCGGCCAGTTGCCAGCGCGTGCCGTGCCGGTCCACCCGCGACCACAGCACCGGGCCAAACCCGAGACTGAACACCTCGGCCTTGATCCCCGACCAGCGGGCTACGATGTAATGGCCGTATTCATGAATCGCGACGATCACCGACAGGGCGACAACAAAAGCCACAAGCGTCATGAAAACACCGCCAAACTGCGGTAAAATCGTGGAAATATCCAAAACCCCGTCCTAACCGGCCCTGCGGCCTACCTGCATATCCATGTGTTGCCGTGTAACGTGGTCCACGGACTGTACTCTTTCAAGCGTGATTTCCGACACGGCAAGCTCCGGATGCCCCGCCAGCCCGTCCAGCGCGGATTGCACGAGGTCCGCCATCGCCATGAAACCGATATGCCCCGCGATGAAGTGGTCGAGCGCGCGCTCCTTGGCGGCATTGAATACCGCGCCGGTCAACCCGCCAACTGCCATAACCTGCCACGCCAGCCCAAGCGCGGGATAGCGCGCCGGATCGGGGGCGGCAAAATCCAACCGGCCGATTGTTGCCAGATCGAGCGCCTCAACGGGCAGGTCGCGCCGCGTGGGCCAGTTAAGCGCATAGCCGATCGCGTGGCGCATATCGGGCGGACCAACATGCGCCATCAGCCCGCCGTCACAGAATCCGATCAGCGCATGGATGATGGATTGCGGGTGGATAACCACTTCGATCTGCTCTGGCCGAAAACCGAAAAACTCTTTTGCTTCGATGACTTCCAGCGCCTTGTTGAACATGGAGGCGCTGTCGATGGTGATCCGCTGGCCCATCGCCCAATTGGGATGGGACGATGCCTGCGCCACGGTCGCCGCGCGCATCCGCTTCAGCGGCCAGTCGCGGAACGCGCCGCCGCTGGCAGTGATGATCACCCGGCGCGCGGTCGCGATATCTTCGCCGGTCAGGGCCTGAAATATCGCCGAATGTTCGCTGTCTACCGGCAGGATGCGCGCGCCCGTGGCCTGCGCGCAGGCCATCAACAACGGGCCGGCCGTGACCAGCGATTCCTTGTTTGCCAGCGCCAGCGTGCCGCCGTTTTCCAATGCCGCCAGTCCGGGTGCCAAACCCGCCACCCCGACTATGGCGGACATGGTCCAGTCTGCCGGGCGCTGTGCCGCCTCGATCAACGCAGCGGCCCCTGCCGCCACCTCCACGCCGCTGCCCGCGAGCGCCGCGCGCAGGGGAACCAGCAGATCGTCATGGGCGGTCACCGCCAGTTCCGCGCCAAACGCCCGCGCATCCGCCGCCAGTTGCGCAATATTGCGCCCGCCGGTAAGCGCCACCACCTGGTAAGAGCCCTTCGGCGCCCGGCGGATCAGATCAAGCGTGTTCTGCCCGATGGAGCCCGTCGCCCCGAGGATCGTTACGCGCCTCATGTCAGCCCCGGCATCAGGCCCAAGCCCCACAGCAGGCTGGCCGCCAGTGCCGCGCCGAGCATCGCATCGAACCTGTCCAGAACGCCGCCGTGACCGGGGATGAGGTTCGAACTGTCCTTGACGCCGGTGTGCCGCTTGATGGCGCTTTCGGCGATGTCGCCCATCTGCCCGGTGAAGGCGACCAGTACCGAGATCGGTGCCAGCATCGGCCCTGCCCCGGTCACGAATCCGAAAATAACGCCGATCACCGCTGCAGCCACCCAACCGCCGATCGTGCCAGACCATGTCTTTTTGGGGCTGATGCGCGGCCAGAACTTGCGCCCGCCCAATGTCTTGCCAACAAAATACCCGGCCACGTCCGAGGCGATGACGACGCAGATGACCCAAAGTATCCACGGCAACCCGGCCACCTCGCGCAGCATCACCATCGCATGACAGGCCAGCAGGATCGCGGCGGTGAATCCGACATAGCGCCAACGCTCATGCCGCAACTGCCCCATCCCGACAAGGGCCGCGCCGATGAGTAACGGCAGCACCAGCAGCCCCGGCAGCAACCAGGCCAGCACCAGCGCACCACCGGACAACAGCGCCAGTTGCACCGGCAGGCCGCGCGCGGCGGGTGCCAACATGCGCACCAGTTCCCACACCATCAGGCTGCCAGTGATCCAGACGCCAATGGCAAAGACATAGCCACCCGCCCACAGCCCCAGCGCGGCAAGAACCAGCATCACCACTGCCGAGAACACCCGCGGTCCCAGATCGCTCCAGCGCGCAGATGTGCTCATGCCGGCACGCTCACAGGTTCACGGCACCGAAACGGCGCTCGCGTTTGCCATAGCTGCCGACCAGCCCGGTGAATACGTCACGCGTGAAATCGGGCCAGAGCGTGTCGATGAATTCATACTCGGCATAGGCCGATTGCCACAGCAGGAAGTTCGAAATCCGGGCCTCACCACTGGTGCGGATCACCAGATCGGGATCGGGCAGAACATGGGTGTCGAGATACCGCGTCAGCGTGGTTTCGGTAACATCCTCCGGAAACAGCTGACCAGAGGCCACATCCTCGGCCAGCCGCTTGATCGCGCGGCTCACCTCGTCGCGGCTGCCGTAATTGATCGCGATGGTCAGATGCACCCGGTCATTATGCGCGGTCATCTGCTCCAGTTCGTCCATCAACGAAGTCAGCTTGTCATCCAACCGCACCCGGTCACCGATGAATCGCACGCGCACGCCTTCATCGCACAGCGCGCGCGCCTCCTTGGTGATGTAGCGGCGAAAGAGGCTCATCAGCCCGGCGACTTCGGTCTGGGTGCGCTTCCAGTTTTCCGTGGAAAAAGCAAATACTGTCAGGTACTTGACGCCCAGATCGGGGCACGCCTCGACGATCTCGCGCACGCGTTTCGCCCCGGCATGGTGACCGAACAGCCGCGGACGACCTCGCGATTGCGCCCAGCGACCATTGCCATCCATGATGACAGCCACATGTTTCGGCCCTCTTGGCCTTGTCTGCTCTTTTTCCTGGGCACCATCGGGCATCAAACTTGCATGATCTCCGCCTGCTTCGTCTCCAGCTGCTTGTCCACCTGAACAATCAGCCTGTCGGTCAGCTCCTGCACTTCGGTCTCCCAGAACTTCTGGTCATCCTCTGACATGCCGTCGGCCTTGGCCTTCTTGATCTGGTCCATCCCGTCGCGGCGAATGTTGCGGATCGCGACGCGGGCATGCTCGGCATATTGCGAGGCGACCTTGGTCAGCTCACGCCGGCGTTCCTCGTTCAACTCGGGAATGGGCAGCATGATGATCGTGCCGTTCATCTGCGGATTGATGCCCAGACCGCTCTCGCGGATCGCTTTCTCGACCTTGTTCACCAACCCCTTGTCCCAGACATTGATCGTGACCATCCGCGGCTCGGGTACGTTGACTGTGCCGACCTGGTTGATCGGAGTTTTCACGCCATAGGCGTCCACCATCACCGGCTCCAGTATCGAAGCCGAGGCCCGGCCCGTGCGGAGCGAGGCAAACTCGGTCCGGAGCGATGCGATCGCGCCCTCCATCCGGCGCTCCAGATCAGCGGTATCAATTTCGAAGTCGTCGGCCATATTATTCTTCCTCTTGGAGGTCGCGCGCGTCTGCGCCCGACCTTAACGTTAGCTGTGCACGGTTGTATAGGTGCCTTCCCCGGCCAGAATGCCCTTGAAGCCGCCCGGCTCGTCGAGGCTGAAAACGATGATCGGCAGGTTGTTGTCGCGCGCCAGAGCAATGGCGCTGGCATCCATCACCTTCAAGTGCTTGGCCAGCACGTCGTCATAGGTAATCCGCTCAAAGCGTACCGCATCGTCATTGGTCATCGGATCCTTGTCATAGACGCCGTCAACCTTGGTGCCCTTCAGGATCGCCTGGCAGGCCATTTCATTGGCGCGCAGCGTGGCGGCCGTGTCGGTGGTGAAATACGGGTTGCCAGTGCCTGCGGCAAAGATGCAGACGCGTTTTTTCTCAAGGTGGCGCACCGCGCGGCGGCGGATATAGGGCTCGGCCACCTCATCCATGCGGATTGCCGAAATGACCCGGCAGAAGACGCCCATCTTTTCCAGCGAACTCTGCATTGCCAGCGCATTCATCACGGTGGCCAGCATGCCCATGTAATCAGCTGTTGTACGCTCCATCCCCTGCGCGCTGCCCTGCAATCCGCGAAAGATGTTTCCGCCGCCGATGACCATGCAGATCTCGACGCCCATATCGTGAACGCTTTTCACTTCGCGGGCGATCCGCTCTACCGTCGGTGGATGCAGGCCATAGCCCGCGTCCCCCATCAGCGCCTCCCCCGAAATCTTCAGCATCACGCGTTTGAAAGTGGTTCTGGGGGTATCGCCATCGGTCATGTGTCGCGCTCCAGTTGGGGTCCCGTGTCGTCGCGCGCAAAATGTCCCAAACACCGGCCAAGTTCAATGCAATAAACCCGCCTCTCGTGGAAACCACGGCCGCCACTCGCATCGGCGCGCATGATGGAGTAATCGAAGCCCATGAAATGGTCACGCGACATATCCCCCGAGCAGCCAGTGCTGATCGCCGGGCCGACCGCCTCGGGCAAATCGGCGCTGGCGCTGGAGATCGCCGAGCGTCAGGGCGGCGTGATCGTCAATGCCGACGCGCTGCAGGTCTTTGACAACTGGCGCATCCTGTCTGCCCGGCCCTCGCCTGCGGAAGAGGCGCGCGCGCCGCACCAGCTCTATGGTCATATCCCGCATGACGCCGCGTATTCCGTCGGACACTGGTTGCGCGAGGTTGCGCCATTACTGCGCGGGCCGGAGCGTGTGATCATCGTGGGGGGCACCGGGCTCTATTTTACTGCGCTCACCGAAGGACTGGCAGATATCCCGCCCACACCTGCGCCGCTGCGCGCCGAGGCGGACGCGCTGCGCAGGCAAGGCGATCTGGACCGGATGATCGGCACACTTGATGATGCGACAAGGGCGCGAATCGACATTGCCAACCCGATGCGCGTGCAGCGCGCCTGGGAAGTGCAGCAGGCCACCGGGCGCGGGCTGGCCGCGTGGCAGGACGCAACGCCGCCGCCCCTGTTGCCGCTGGGCAGCGCGCGGGCGATCGTGCTTGATGCACCCAAAGACTGGCTGACTCCGCGCATCGAGGCCCGGTTTACCCAGATGATCGCCAACGGGGCGCTTGACGAAGCGCGTGCCAACATGGCGCTGTGGGATCCTGCGCATCTCTCTTCCAAGGCGATTGGCGCGGCTGAACTGATGGCCCATCTGCGCGGCGAGATGACCCTGGATGAGGCCACCCGGGCAGCCGTGATCGCCACCCGCCAATTTGCCAAACGCCAGCGCACCTGGTTCCGGGCCCGCATGAAACGCTGGGATTGGTCAACCTGTGGATAAAATGTGGGTAAAACAGCAGCCAACGAAAAGATTTCCCTAATACAACCATTTCGAATGACAAGCGCCGGAAAATGTGAGATTTATTGACTAATTTCGATAAATCATCATGAGGCCCGGCAGCGGCGATGATTGACAGACCGCAGATCCTCACCCTCACACAGTGGATGCATGGCGCCGCATGGCGGCTGCAACTGCAGCATGCGCTGGATCATCACGCGTTGGTCTGGGTCACTCGTGGTCAGGCACGCGCCACGGTTGATGGCATTCGCCGGGGTGTGGGCGCCCACAATGCCCTGGCCATCCCGTCCCGGACGCTTTTTTCTTTCGAGATGGGTGTGCAGTGTTTCGGCCTTGTCTGCCTCATCCCTCCCGGTGGCCCGACCCTCATGCCCGACCGGGCACAGCATCTGCGCATTCGCGAGGTCAACGCGCAGATGGAACTGACCGCGCTGCTCGATTCGATGCAACGCGAATCGAATCAGCCGCGCGAATTCTCGGATGAGGCGCTCGAGGCGCATGCGCAACTCATGACCGTGTGGCTGCGCCGCGCCATGATCGCGCACGAATCCCCTACCCGGCCGAATGCAGCGCAGCGCTTGGTGACGGCGTACTCGGCAATGGTGGCGTGTGACTATGCAACGCCCAAGCTGATGGCCGACTATGCCCGAGATCTGGGGGTGACGCCGACCCACCTGACGCGATCGTGCCGCCAATGCTCCGGGCTGACGGCTGCCGAAATGCTGACCCAGTGCAGCCTGCACGCGGCGCGCGTCATGCTGGAAAACGGTGACGATTCGATTCGCCATGTCGCAGTGCAGTTGGGATTTCGCAGCGCGGCCTATTTCTCGCGCTTCATCCTGCATCATACAGGACATACGCCTTCGGTGCTGCGCAAGGCAGCAAAGTCCAAGAAGGCCGCGTAGGATGTTACGTGGTAAATGATAGCGCGCAGATGGCTGGGTTTGGCGTCAGCCGTTAACTAGCTGCCCCAAATTACTTTTACGTAATTCTTGGTCTCACTGTAGGGCGGCACACCACCGTATTTCTTGACCGCCGCCGGCCCTGCATTATAGGCCGCCAGCGCCAGTCGCCATGAGCCGAATTCACGATATTGCTGCGCCAGATAGCGCGCGCCACCTTCGAGGTTCTGCTTGGGATCGTGGGGATCGACCCGCAGTACCGCCGCGGTGCCCGGCATCAGTTGCGCCAGCCCGATTGCGCCCTTGTGGGATCGTGCCGTGGGCTTCCAGTTGCTCTCCTGCTGGATCAGGCGCAAAAACAAGTCTTCGGGAACATTGTGGCGCTGCGCCGCTGCCTTGGCCAAGGCCAGGTACTGACCGCGATAGCGCCCATCATAGGCTTGGCTCGAACTGCCCCACTTGGTCGGCGTGTTGATCTTCTTGGGTTGCAGGCGCACGGACGCCTTGTATTGCTTGGCCGCGCGATTGTCCAAAACGCTGGTCTGCGATTTGAACTGCTTCACGCGGTTCTTGGTCGAAAGAATATCTGCCTGGCCCGCCGAAGCAGTTGACAGGCAAACCATCAACGCGGCTGAAACGACTTTTTGCATGTTTTGATAAAGTCCCGTCCCCAAACTGCAGAGCATGATACTGATTTCGACAGCAATTTCCAGCATCAGGATCGACAATCGGCAGCATCCCGCACGATCCGGTGCATTTTACGCCAATTTTAACCTTCCCTTCATGCGCCTGCGATGATGTAAACGCGCAAACCAATCTGATGCAGACGTTCAGGGAGACAATCATGGCGGGCTCGGTAAACAAGGTAATTCTCATCGGCAATCTGGGCCGCGACCCCGAGGTGCGCACTTTCCAGAACGGCGGCAAGGTGTGCAACCTGCGCATCGCCACCTCCGAGACGTGGAAGGACAAGAACACAGGCGAGCGGCGCGAGCGGACAGAATGGCACAGCGTCGCCATCTTCAACGAGGGGCTGGTGCGCATCGCCGAGCAATACCTGCGCAAAGGGTCCAAGGTTTATATCGAGGGCCAGTTGCAGACCCGCAAATGGCAGGACCAGAGCGGCGCGGATCGCTACAGCACCGAGGTTGTGCTGCAAGGTTTCAACGGCACTCTGACCATGCTGGACGGCCGTGGCGAAGGTGGCGGCGCCGGCGGCGGTAGCCCCGACACTTATGGCGGCGGTCAAGGTGGCAGCCAGGGCGGCGACTATGGCGGCGGCAGCAGCGGCGGCCCTTCGTCGAGCCAAGGTGGCCCGGCACGTGATTTCGACGATGAGATCCCATTCTGATCGGGTTTTAACCGCTATTTAGGGAATTTCCGGCACTTGGAGGGCGATGCAAATTGCCCTGAAGCCCCTGGCTCAATCCCCCGCCTTGCCAGGCAACGCGATACAGCAGCATCCGCATTATGCGGGTGCTCTTGGCGCTGAGCTTGAAGGTGCAAGCGGCGGAATTTCGGCGCGATGCCAGTTACTTGGGACGTGCCCAATTCGTCATCCGCCGACTTGGCCCAATCCGAATCGCGTGGCTACCGCGCGACCCGGTCTTTAACAGCGCAGTGCGCCCTGGGGCTGGACCGATTCAAGCTGGGCTGCGGCGCTCGGGCCCGTCATACCGGGCCAACCATGCTTGCCGCGCGGCTCTGAGCCGTTTGTGTTCGTGACGCAGCGATCCCGCCTATTCCTCGCTTTCCCTCTGGCTTTTCTCCCGAGGCCCGTATAGGGCGCAGAAAACATCTGAGGAACGCTCTAAATGGATCTTCGCAATATCGCGATCATTGCCCACGTCGACCACGGCAAGACAACACTGGTGGACGAACTGCTGAAACAATCCGGCGCATTCCGCCAGAATCAGGCAGTGGATGAACGCGCGATGGACAGCAACGACCTTGAGCGAGAGCGTGGCATCACCATCTTTGCCAAGCCCACTTCGGTGGTCTGGAAAGGCACGCGAATCAATATCGTCGACACCCCCGGCCACGCCGATTTCGGCGGCGAGGTGGAGCGCATCCTGAGCATGGTTGACGGCGTGGTGTTGCTGGTGGATGCGGCCGAAGGCCCGATGCCACAGACCAAATTCGTGACTTCCAAGGCGCTCGCGCTTGGCCTGCGGCCCATTGTCGTGCTCAACAAGGTGGACAAGCCGGACGCTGAACCGGACCGGGCACTGAACGAATGTTTTGACCTGTTTGCCAATCTGGAAGCCGATGACGACCAGCTCGATTTTCCGCATATGTATGCCTCGGGGCGCTCCGGCTGGGCCGATCACGAGCTGAATGGCCCGCGCAAGGATCTCAGCGCGCTCTTTGACTTGGTTGTGAACCATGTCCCCGCGCCACGTCAGATCAAGCAGCAGGACGACGATTTCCGCATGCTGGCCACCACGTTGGGCGCCGATCCGTTTGTTGGCCGCCTGCTGACGGGCCGGGTCGAGAGCGGCCACATCAAGGTGGGTGCAACCGTGCAAGCGCTCAGCCGCGTCGGCCAGAAAATCGAGCAGTTCCGCGTAACCCGCATTCAGGCGTTCCGCGGCCTTGCCAGCCAGGACATCGAAGAAGCCCAGGCCGGCGATATCGTTAGCCTGGCAGGCATGTCCAAGGCCACCGTGGCCGACACGATCTGCGCGCTCGCCGTTGATACACCGCTGGCCGCGCAACCGATTGATCCGCCGACGATCACCGTCACTTTCGGGATCAATGACAGCCCCCTCGCGGGCCGCGACGGTAAGAAGGTGCAGAGCCGGGTGATCCGCGATCGCCTGATGAAAGAGGCCGAATCGAACGTTGCCATCAAGGTTACCGACACACCCGGCGGCGAGGCTTTCGAGGTCGCGGGCCGCGGCGAATTGCAGATGGGCGTGCTGATCGAGAACATGCGCCGCGAAGGCTTTGAACTGAGCATATCCCGCCCGCAGGTCGTCATGCGCGAAGGTGAGAACGGCGAGCGGCTGGAGCCGATCGAAGAAGTCACCATCGACGTGGACGACGAGTATGCCGGCGCGGTGATCGAAAAGATCACCGGCACGCGCAAGGGCGAGATGACCGAGATGAAACCGGCAGGGGCGGGCAAGACACGGATCATCGCGCATATCCCGTCGCGTGGCCTAATCGGCTATCACGGCGAGTTTCTGACCGACACGCGCGGCACCGGCGTTCTGAACCGCGTCTTTCACAGCTGGGCGCCGTACAAAGGCGCGATTCCGGGCCGTCGTGCGGGTGTTCTGATCTCGATGGAAAACGGCGAATCAGTGGCTTATGCCCTGTGGAACCTCGAAGACCGCGGCCGCATGTTCATCGGCCCGCAGGCCAAGATCTATACCGGCATGATCATCGGTGAGCATAGCCGCGAAAACGATCTCGAAGTGAACCCACTCAAGGGCAAGAAGCTGACCAACGTGCGCGCCTCGGGCACCGATGAAGCGGTTCGCCTGACCACGCCAATCGAAATGAGCCTGGAGCAGGCCATCGCCTATATCGATGACGACGAACTGGTCGAAGTGACACCGAACGCGATCCGCCTGCGCAAGCGCTACCTTGATCCGAACGAGCGCAAGAGAAAGTCGAAAACTGCCTGAGCCGGTATAGGCTGCGCCGGATATCACGCGGGGCCAACCGACTTCTAGAAAACAGAAAAGCCGCTACACTCAGGTGTGGCGGCTTTTTCATCTCCACTAGTTCGTGTTGGCAAACCGGATAGGCGCCGCGTTCAATTCCGGGATTTGATCGTTTCAGCCAGCCAAAAGGCGGGGTCAGACAACAACCGGCGCGGCGCGTTGGTGCTAAACCGCACGACGCCGCAGATCACTCAGACGTTTCGACCACCAGAAGCTCGCGTTCAGACGCGCCACGGGCATGGCTTAACGCCTCTTGATACTCGGGCGAGTGATAGCACGCTTCGGCCGCTTCAAGACTGGGAAAGCGCGCCACGACATTGCGTGGGCGGTCTTTGCCCTCCAGCTGCACGTAGCGTCCGGCGCGAGCGATGAAATGCCCGCCGTGCTTGGCAATCGCGGGGCCGGCCAGCGCGGCGTATCTGCCGTAGGCATCTTCATCAGTTACGGTCACATGGGCAATCCAGAGTGCAGGCATGGTCTATCCTTTCAGCAATGTCCTGACAGCATCGATCGCGGCATCGGCATTGGTCACATCGCGCCCGCCACCTTGGGCCATATCGGGGCGGCCACCACCGCCCTTGCCGCCCAATTCCACCACGGCGCTCTTGACCATATCCACCGCTGACACGCGGTTCGTCAGATCATTGGTCACGCCCGCAGCCACGGCAGCCTTACCGCCCGTGTCGGCGATCAGCAGGACAGCGCCGCTGCCGATTCGTGTCTTGTGCTCATCAATCAGCGCGGGCAGGTCCTTGCCCGATACACCGTTCAGCACCTGCGCCAAAAACGGAATGCCGTCGACATCCTCGACTTCTGCCGCACCGCCCTGCCCGGCCCCGCCGGCCATTGCCAGTTCGCGGCGCAACTGGGCGACCTCGTTGGTCAGAGCCTTGCGCTCGTCCATCAAGCCACGAACCCGGTCAAGCACGTCATCCGGTTGCGCCCGCAGCTCCTGCGCCAAAGACGCGACCCGGTGATCCTGTTCGCTGAGATAGCGGAACGCATCCGCGCCGGTCAGGGCCTCGATTCGCCGGACGCCAGCGCTCGACGCTGAGTCGCCCAAGGTGACAAACACGCCGATATCGCCGGTTCGCGCGACATGCGTACCGCCGCACAGCTCGATCGAATAGGTCGCGCCGTCGCTGCCCTTGCCCGATCCGGGTTGCGTGCCCATCGACACCACGCGCACCTCGTCGCCGTATTTTTCGCCAAAGAGCGCCTGCGCCCCCAGCGCGCGCGCGTCATCTGGTGTCATGATCCGCGTCTCGACGGTGTCGTTCTGCCGGATATAGGCGTTCACGTCATCTTCGACCTGTTTCAGTTCCTCCGGCGTCAGCGCCTTGGTATGGCTGAAATCGAACCGCAGCCGGTCCGCGGCATTCAGGCTGCCGCGCTGCGCGACATGGGCGCCCAGCACCTCGCGCAGCGCCTCGTGCAGAAGGTGAGTGGCCGAGTGATTGGCGCGGATCTGGCTGCGGCGGACATGGTCCACCTCAAGCTGTGCCGCATCGCCTTTGGCCAGCGTGCCCTTTGTTACCGTCCCGAAATGGATGAACACGCCCGCCACTTTGCGACAATCGGTGATATCGGCCACTGCGTTTTCGGTGCGTATGGTACCGGTATCGCCCACCTGTCCGCCGGATTCGGCATAAAACGGGGTCTGGTTAAGCACGATCTGTACCGTGTCACCGGCCTTGGCCTCGGCGATCAGCGCGCCATCTTTCACCAAGGCGCGGATCTGGCCTTCGGCCACTTCGGTGTCATAGCCCAGAAAATCGGTCACACCCTCGGTCTCTGCGATGTCGAACCAGATGTCGGCATCCGCCGCCTCGCCCGATCCCGACCAGGCCGCGCGTGCCTTGGCCTTCTGCTCGGCCATGGCCGCATCAAAGCCGTCAGTGTCGACCCCCAGCCCCTTTTCCCGCAGCGCATCCTGCGTCAGGTCCAGAGGGAAGCCGTATGTGTCGTAGAGTTTGAATGCCGTCTCGCCCGGCAATTCCCCGCCTTCGGGCAAGTCGACGATGGCATCGTCCAGCATGCTCAACCCCCGGTCGAGCGTCTGCTTGAACCGCGTTTCTTCCTGTTTCAGCGTTTCTTCGATCAAGGCCTGCGCATGTCCCAACTCGGGGAAAGCCTGCCCCATCTGTGCCACCAGCGCAGGCACCAGACGGTACATCACCGGATCCTTTGCCCCCAGCAGATGCGCGTGCCGCATCGCACGTCGCATGATCCGGCGCAGCACATATCCGCGCCCCTCGTTCGACGGCATCACGCCGTCGGCCATCAGGAACGAGGTCGAGCGCAGGTGATCCGCGATCACCCGATGATGCACATTTCCCGGCCCGTCCGGATCCTGGCTGGTGACATGCGCGCTGGCCTCGATGAGCGCGCGCATCAGGTCGGTATCGTAATTGTCGTGTTTGCCCTGCAACAGCGCGCCGATGCGTTCCAGCCCCATGCCGGTGTCGATCGACTGCATGTCCAGATCGCGCTGCGAGCCATCCTCGAACCGCTCATTCTGCATGAAAACAAGGTTCCATATCTCGATGAACCGGTCACCATCTTCCTCGGCGCTGCCCGGCGGGCCGCCCCAGATCTCCGGCCCGTGATCGTAGAAGACCTCGGTGCATGGGCCGCACGGGCCCGTGGCACCCATCGACCAGAAATTGTCGTCCGTTGCGATACGGATGATCCGGTCATCCGGGAGGCCCGCGTATTTCTTCCAGATGTCCGCGGCTTCGTCATCTGTATGGTAAACCGTGACCAGAAGCTTGGATTTATCTAGGCCGAAATCCTTGGTCAGCAGGTCCCAGGCGTAGGGAATCGCCTGTTCCTTGAAATAGTCGCCAAAACTGAAGTTACCCAGCATCTCGAAAAAGGTGTGATGCCGCGCGGTATAGCCGACATTATCCAGATCGTTATGTTTTCCGCCCGCGCGCACACATTTCTGGCTGGTCGTGGCGCGGGTGTAGTCGCGGTGTTCGACCCCGGTAAAGAGGTTCTTGAACTGCACCATGCCCGAGTTGGTAAACATCAGCGTCGGATCGTTGCGCGGCACCAAAGGAGAGCTGTCGACGATCGTATGATCGTTGCGCTCGAAAAAGTTAAGAAAGGTCGAGCGGATTTCATTCAACGTCGGCATGGGTATCTCTTTCCGGGTAGTGGGTCCCTGTGATTTATCCGCCCCTGCCCGCCCTGTCCACCGCAAGAAAATATGCCCCCCGAAACCCATGAAAAAACCCGGCCGCAAGTGCTGGCCGGGTTTCTGATCTGTCAATCGTCGTGGGCGGTCATGCCTCTAGGATGTCGCTTCCGTCATCCGTTGCTTCGGGCATATCGAATTCAAGCCCGTGCGCGGCCCTGATCTTGTCCTCGATCTGCAACGCGATCCGGCTGTTTTCCTTCAGGAACGTCTTGGCATTCTCGCGCCCCTGCCCGATCCGCTCGTCGCCATAGCTGAACCAGCTGCCGGATTTCTCCACCACGCCAGCCTTGACCCCGAGATCGAGCAACTCGCCCATCTTGCTGATGCCTTCACCATACATGATGTCGAATTCCACCTGTTTGAAGGGCGGTGCGACCTTGTTCTTAACCACTTTGACGCGGGTGGCGTTGCCGACCACCTCGTCGCGGTCCTTCAGCGCGCCGATGCGCCGGATATCCAGCCGCACCGAGCTGTAGAACTTGAGCGCGTTGCCGCCGGTCGTGGTTTCGGGGCTGCCGAACATGACGCCGATCTTCATTCGGATCTGGTTGATGAAGATCACCGTGCACTTGGTCCGGCTGATCGAGCCGGTCAATTTGCGCATTGCCTGGCTCATCAGCCGTGCATGCACACCGACGCTGCTGTCACCCATGTCGCCTTCCAGCTCGGACTTGGGCGTCAGGGCCGCAACGGAATCGACGACGATCATGCTGACCGCACCCGAGCGCACCAGCGTATCGACGATCTCCAGCGCCTGTTCGCCGGTATCTGGCTGGCTGATCAACAGCTCGTCCAGATCGACCCCCAGTTTGCGCGCGTATTGCGGATCAAGCGCGTGTTCGGCATCGACAAAGGCGCAAACGCCGCCTTTTTTCTGCTCTTCCGCCACGCAATGCAGGGTGAGCGTCGTCTTACCCGAGCTTTCGGGGCCGTAAATCTCGACAACACGACCCTTTGGCAGGCCGCCGATTCCCAGAGCGATATCCAGCCCCAGTGATCCGGTGGAGGTCGATTCGATATCCTGAATGGCGTTTTCGCCGCCCAGTTTCATGATCGAACCCTTGCCGAACTGCCGCTCGATCTGCGCTAGCGCGCTGTCGAGCGCCTTTTGCTTGTCCGCGCTTTTTTTGCTGTCCATGCTGAGTAAATCTGCCGTTGCCATTTTCATTCCTGCCCTTATCCCACACCCGCATGCGGGCGGCAATTGCTGCGTTTGTTCACATCTTGTTCCGTAGTACATGCAGACAAAACAAGAACATTTCAAGTGATTTGTTCACGACCCCACTTTTTCCCAATTGTGTTAAAGAGTAGTTTACGAGGATCACAGGAACGGGCAGAAACAGGATTATCGCACGTATGTTGGTGTTTACTAAAGAGAAATTGGTATTTCTGTCGGTCCCCAAGACCGGAACCACCGCTTGGCAGGCCGCTCTTGGCGCGCGGGCATCGATGGTTGTAAGCGATCCGCCGGAACTGAAACACGCGCCGGTTTTTCGCTACAACCGGTTCTTTCGTCCCATGCTTGAAAAATTCGTTGGTGAAGGGCTGGATGTGATCGCGGTCATGCGCGAACCGATCAGTTGGCTGGGAAGCTGGTACCGCTACCGCCAGCGCCCTTTTCTTGACGGCCACGCCAACAGTACGGCGGGGCTCAGCTTTGACGACTTCGCGACAGCCTACATGAAAGGCAAGGCGCCCAGCTTTGCCAATGTCGGCGCGCAGTCTAAATTTCTGGAACCGACACGCAACGGCACGGCCGTTACGCATCTGTTCCGTTACGAAGACCAGCCGGGTCTGATCGCCTTTCTGGCGGACCGGTTGCAATGCGAGGTCACGCTGGAGCGCCGCAACACGTCAACCGGGGGCGCGCCCGTGGCAGGCCCTCCCCAGCTTTCGCCTCAGTTGGAACGTCGATTGCGCCGCAAGTTCGCGCCGGACTTCGCGCTTTGGGAAGGGATCGGTGCCAATGGGACCTATACTCCGGTCCCGGTGCCTTCAATTTAGAGTATCCGTCTTGATCAAGCTGTTTTCGGTGTCCATTTGCGGTTTTGCTGGACGAGTGCGTTTGCCAATTCGATCATCTTTCGCATGAGCGCTGTCAGGGCGACTTTCGCAGGCTTTCCGGCTTGGATCATGGTCTGGTATTTCTGTCGCAGATCCGGGTTATAACGGGCGGCGACGAGCGCGGGCATGTACAGCGCATCGCGCAGGAATTTACGTCCGCCCTGGATGAATGCGGTGCCACGCCACTGGCCGGATTGTCGGGTCATTGGTGCCAGGCCTGCGAGACTGGCGATCTGCTTGCGTGTTAGGGTGCCGATTTCCGGACACTCGACAAGGATCGCGACCGCAGTGACCCGGCCCAGCCCCGGGATTGAGCAGAGAATGTCAAAGGCACGCGCCCGTTTCGGGCACTGGCGTGTAAGATCAAGCAGCGCCGCTTCCAGCTCAGTGAGTTGGCGCTTGATCTGCTCAAGTCGGGCCTTGGACTGGCGTTTGAGCAGGGCCAGGGACTGTGTTTTCGAACGGTTCAGCAGTCGCGTGCGCTCCTTGATCAGCGCCATGCGGGC
>NZ_JAPWHW010000049.1 GCF_028369135.1 Roseovarius sp. ZX-A-9 | reverse complement strand
GCATAACACCCGCAATGAAACTGAAAACAGCCGCCTGAATTCTACGGCTGGACCCCATTAAAAATGGGGGGATTACCGTTGTATTTTATTGATCCCGGAAAGCCCACACAGAATGCCTACATCGAAAGTTTCAATGGGCGCTTCAGGGATGAATGTCTGAACCAGCACTGGTTCACCAGCATCAGCGAGGCGCGTGAAATCATCGAAGACTGGAGAGTCGATTACAACACAGAACGCCCGCACAGCAGCCTGAAATATCAAACCCCGGTGGAGTTCGCGGCAGCGCGACCCTTCGACAAAACGCAATGGGCGCAGACGCTTGAGCTATCTCAGGGCTCCGCGCCCGCGCCCATTGCTCACGCCGCCGAATGATGGCACACAAATGGTGAGCAAACTCGATTTACGAGTGGCCCTGAAAAAAGGGGCAGGTCAATACGGCTGTCAGCGTCGCGGATTTTGACCCGAAGCGCATCGAAAATGACGATCGGATACATCCGCTCCAGCGCCCGGGACTGCCATTCCCGGACTTCGTCCAGCACGGCGTCAGTCACGCGGCTGATCAGGTCTGGCGATACTTGCAGGCCATATACGTCCTCGAGGTGAGTGCGGATGTCACGGACCGTCAGACCCGCCGCATAAAGGCCGATAATCTTGTCATCCATCCCATCAATGCGGGTCTGGCCCTTCTTGACCAGCTCGGGCTCGAAGCTACCGTCCCGATCACGCGGCACGGCAATCGGCAGTTCGCCGTCTTGGCCCTTCAATCTCTTGACGGATGAGCCGTTACGGCGGTTGGCCTGATCGGCCGGGGCATCCTTACCCTCCTCGTAGCCAAGATGTGCAGTCAGCTCAGCCCCGAGCATCCGCTCCATCAGCTTAATCTTGAGCTCTTTCATCAGCCCGGCATCGCCCAGCAGATCTTCAGGCCGCTCGCAGCCCTTCAGAAGTTCGTCCAGAAGTTCCTTGGAAATCGTCATCGTCCTTACTCCTCTCAGGAAGCATGGACCAAAGCGCAGTTACACAAAAGATCGGACACTCTCCGAACTCCATGGGCGGGCCGCCTCCTGCTTGGGCCTAAGATACCAAGGTCAAAATTCGCTTCCCTCGCATTTGAAAATATACCGCTTTCCATCTAAAGAAGAAAGCTCATAGCCATACACAGTTAACACTTTCTCCTCATAGGCACCCGCACTCTTGATGTTTGGGTCACAGAAGCCAACATTTGGTTCGTAAACTGTAACCGTATTAGAAACTAACCTGACATTAAACGCAGCTTCTGAGTTCCAGCCCCAATAACTATTCATAACGCCACTAGGACCATCGTAGTATTGGACATGTCCAGCGTAGGGGCTTGGATGGGTGTTGGAGCCACTGTGGGGTCGCTCTACGGTGTTTGCCATATCGCTTATAGATACAATAAAATCAACTCTCTGAAGCTCTGACCCAGCCCTGCCAACGTTTACTATCTTAAATTTATTGTTCTTATATCTTAAGGGTATAGTTGGGCCGTTAGTGTAATCTTCATGACTGATTGACCGCAGTCCCATCCACCCTAAAGAGTTATCGAACCGCTCTTTTTCTCCATAAGCATAAGCCGAGCCAATTTTGATCCGCCTGTTAGGTACATATGGGTCTAAACGAACAAAATTTTCGCCAACATTTAGATACAAGCCTGCGTATTGTGGCCAATCGTCCGCTTGACTGGCGCTTGCGCACAATACTAGAGCCATAGAATAGAAGTATTTATGCATGATACGCTCCATTTTTCGTTATTAATGATCAGTAAATGTACAGACGGGGTAAACCTAGCTGACTGTCCAAGATTCTGGGACCACTTCAACCTCCACCAATGAACTCAAGGCTATACGTATGTGAGTCAGCGCCAAACGTATCTGCAGTCGTAGAGGACTCCTAAAAGCCCGCGTTTGCAAAGCTTGACACGCCGCTTCTTCTTCTTTGGTTTTGAGGCTTCCTCTTTCTCCCAAGCGGCGTACTCTTCCGCGCTATCCTCCTTTAGAGCGGAGATCTGGCTATCATTTAGATAGCCAGTCGGAAGCAATTTGTTCGCTATCTGCCATTCAATAATGGCCGTCCTCGAGTTTTTCCCCAAAGAACCGTCGACACCCTTGGTGTCGTGCCCGATCAGCGTTAAACGTCGCTGTATTTCGCGCCGCGTATCTCTGGTGAGTTTTAGATCGTTTTCTGTGATCTCTGATGTTTGGCTATCAATCGAAGAAACAAATACGACACTACCATCAGAAGAGGTCGTTGCTACAAATTCCCCTCCGAATATCAAGCTCTCAAATGGCGCACAGTCATCTAATGCCGCAATCAAACTAAGGTAGTCGCTCCTTTCCTCAGAGCTTGGGCTCACCGGCGCGATAAGCTCTGGCAAGCCTTCGATAATGCCCCCCTCGCCAACCAAAAGTTTTAACTGAAGTTCTGAGGTCGATGTCGCTGTAAAAGTTCTCGCTACACACTCAGCCCTTTGTAGTTCTGGTTCGAGGGTGTCGATGTAGGGTTCAGAGAACTCTAGTGTCTGGCCATCCTCAGGCAGAACTGCCGCCACTTCGCCCTTCGGCGCTTCAGGAACGACGTTCGGGGTAGTTTCAGTCAGGGAGGTTTCAGTTTCTTGGTCTTGCTCGGCTAGGAACTGATCCAGCCTTGCGACGTCAAGGCCTTCAATTTCGTCTTTAAGGATGATCTGCACCGCCAAATCAGACGCCGGATAATCCTCGACGATCTTGTTCAGAATGCTTCTGACGCTTTCGTAGGTCTGGATCTGCATGTCAGGAGGCTGGTCTTCCGCCTTTTGATAGATGACATTCGCGGTCTCGAATAAAGACTCCTCCGGCCCAGCGACGGCCGGACAAGCAAGTGCAATGGCGACCGTTGCAGCTGCAAGACATCGACAAAACAAAGCAATCTCCCCTAACCGACTTTGAGAAAAGTAGCGAGCAACATGGTGCCTGTCACTAGATAAAATCCACTGCCCCGAGCTAGCACTTAGAACGTCCAGGATGAAATTTTCTCTGGCAAACGCAAAACAACTGCGCAAACCTGACGTTGGGGTGGCGTAAGTCTCGCCGTGCGTTGAGTGATTGATTTGTCGAAGGACTTCCTATGAAGCGATTTCTGCAGTGGCGGTGTGCGATCACGTTTGGCGCTGTTCTGATTGCCAGTCCACTCGTGGCCCAAGACGACCCCGATGCGCTTATGGCCGATGCCATCTCCCTATACTCTACGGCAATGGAGGTCCGTGGAGAGGAAAGACATCAGCTTCTTCAACAAGTTGATGGCATGCTGAGCCGCATAAGGACCGAATTCCCCGACTCAGCACCCGCGTCTATTATGCAGCTTGGAATACCGCTCGGGCCGATAGACCTGAACTCCTTGGAAGCCGAATTGACGGCCAGCGAGCCTAAGCTTGCGGACCGGCTATCAGGTGAGCTGGCAGAGCAGTGGAGGATTTTACAAAAAAGATCGCCGGACGTCGCGGCCATAGTAGAGGAAACCTTAATAGAGCTTTCCGGGTCTGCAGTCGACGAGACAAAGGGAGAGCTCTACGTCAGAGTGACCTACTATATCATGGCGGCATTCTACTATGCCTCCGACACTGCATTTGGTGAGTTCTTCGACCCAACCGAAGCCGGGCAACTTTATAGAGTGTTCGTCGGCGCCGGTGGATTGGAGGAACTTGGTGACATCGGCGCATCAACAGTCGAAGACATCGCAGTAGGTGTCGCCCTTGATTTTGCTACGAGCACAATCGCAGATTTTGTGATTGAGATCGGCCCAGAGATGGGTGCGAGCACACAAACGCTGGTCCGTGCTGCAATCAAGGCGACCATC
Organism: Roseovarius sp. ZX-A-9; assembly: GCF_028369135.1. GTDB lineage: Bacteria > Pseudomonadota > Alphaproteobacteria > Rhodobacterales > Rhodobacteraceae > Roseovarius. The sequence goes on along the minus strand of NZ_JAPWHW010000049.1, from coordinate 6,047 downwards.
ACCGAGGTTCTTCTCGCAGTTCAGGCGTCGAAAGACCCATCAAAAATCCCCGGGCTTGGGATCAAGAGGGTTTCAGAGCTTATTGAAATAATCACGACCACGCGCGGGCTTGCAGCCGACGTCGACCGGGCATTGGCCCAAACGGCTTTACGGATGCAGACCATGGCCCAAATGACCGCTTCCTATCGCGATCAGGAGGGGGTGCAGAACATTATTTCGTCAACGCGTAAGAACCTTGTCGTAGAGCTAGAAGGTGCTGTCGGGAAAGACGACGCGAAAGCTGTAAGTGATATCATGCTGCTAGGGTGGGCAGCTCTCACCGCTGAGTTCGAGGGAGAGACCGAACGGGCTCAAGATCTTCACAAGGTGATACTGCTGCGCGGCAATGTGGATACTATGCCCACAATCTGGAATGCCCCCGACCTCCTAACCTATTTCGCGAATGCTTTCACCGATAGTCCCAAGCGTGCTGCTGAAATTATGGTCGGACTCACTGAACTCTCGAAGTATTCAAAGGCGCTCGAGCCGATGGAGGCCGTAACCACACCTTCAACCAGCTCCGAGCTTGCAAGCACGCAGATCGCGCCGGGTGGGTTTCTGGGAGCGCCCATACCAAATACCCCCTCAGAGCCTGAATTTGTTATGGGTAAATGGAGTATCCAGGAGGAGCCGGATTTTAGACTCAAGGCCGGTGAGCAGTCCGGTGGATTTGAAATTTCTAAAGAAGGTCAAATCAGCTTTTCAGGGGCACAACTGTTTGGCGATTATCGCACTCCTGAAGAATGGCACAGTTTAGCGGTTTTTATAAACAAGAAACAAACGCGGGCGATGGCTTTGGCAATGGGAGACGGAGCAGAACGATTTTCTCTAGTCGATCTGGAAGAACGCAAGGTTCTCAATGATAAACCGTTGCCGTTTTGGATGTATGGTCCAACGGATGATGTGATATGGGACCCATCTGATCGATACGTTGCACTTAGCGTGCCAATGGCTGAATACTCTAAAGGGCTCGGCGTCTTTGACCTGGAAACCGGTCAATATTCCATTATTCCAAGTCGAGAATTCGATGCGAGCGCAAACGACTACTGGTTGCTCGAAAGTCTATACACTGAAGATGATGGAAGGGTCAGCATTAGCGTCGCATTGCAGCGGTTTAATGCTGATGGCTCGCCCATGCGTTCTGATAATACCCCACCACAAAAGCGCACGCTAGATCTCACCGACTTCTTTGTAAATCTGTCGGACGCGGACAGCATTAAGTTTGTCTTCCCGAAGGAGGAACTTGATCACGTTGCAACCCTTTCCAATGATGGGGAACTTCGCTCAACGGGGTTCAATGTAGACATCTCTGATCGTCTGTCCGTCAATTGCACGCACTGGGTGACTCAAGGGGCAGGGGCCGCTTCTGAGTACGGCATAACCACTTGGCAGGCACTGCTGCCAAAGCTCCAATGCAATGTCTGGTCAGACAACGACGACGGATCATCCGGCTTGGTTTCAAACATTGAGGTGTCGGCAATGCTCGCTAACGACGGCGCGATGATTGTAAAGCTCGCCGACGCGGAGTATTTTCACAATAAACGACAGGGCAATCTAGGACAGTGTGCCTTCTCCATTCAGAACCAAGTCTTTGACTACAAGAAAGACTGGTTGGCTGAGTGCCCTTCCGAGAGCACTATATCTACCACTCGAATTGAACCTGCCGATCTTGACGTAGTGCAGTCTCCAAATGCACCGGATGGAATCGCAGATCAGGCCGCTTCTGGAAGCGGCTGGAGTATGAGCGATGGCTTAACGACATTGATAGTAGGCGTGCAAGCCAGCGATGCTGTGGTGTCTGCCAACAACGCTGTAACCGTCTTCGGGCGCCAGGCCTTACCACCTGTGAATGCAACGAACCCACCTGACACCACGGTCACGGTCGCTCAGGGTGGAGAATACCGAGAGGTATTCCAAACGGTGAGCTATTCGGATGGATGGGACGAGCGCGTGGCACTTGTACCCCGTGATCCCAGTAAAAGAATAATCGCCATTTCGCCTGACGATGTTTTTCGGTTCTCCCGTAGAGTGGCGTGGTCTAATGACGGAAGATTTGCAATTCTTCAGTATGATTTCGGCGAATTTGCCAGCGATGGCCTTCTCGTCGAGCTCACCAGCGGAGCCTCTGCCCGGATCAAATCCGACCGTCAGGATGTCTTGCACTCCAACATCTTGCTGCGCTCCCTTAAGGACCTCGGCAATGGCATTCACAGCGTTGACTTCTCACACCTCAAGTGTCCGCTAAGCGATCCAAACTGCGGCATGGCGACCACTGAGGACGCTGGCACCACCACAGTGAAGTTCAGGCTGCCTGAGGCGACTGCGTCGGAGGAGGCTTCATCCGTGGCAAACCAAGTCGCAATGTTCGACGCATTGCCAAACGGAACGTATGGCATCGACGCGAACATGTGTGCTCGCAAAGATGAGAATTTCCAACACACAGCCTTCAGGTATTTCCGACATCTGGACCGTCCAGACCTTGGAGACCGCTATGGTCAACGGTGTAACATCGTCGGCAGAAGCGACGTTGACGGAGCGGTCAAGATAAACCTTTCCTGTAGCGCAGAGGGTAATCTCTACGACGATACGGTCCAGTGGCGGATACAGAGCCCAACTAGCTTCACAGACTTGGATGCTTACGGTGGCCCCAAGAATTTCCAATTGTGTGAAGTTGCCAGCCAGGCCACATCGCCGCCGACAATCTCAGAATGGACTTCGGAGATAGTACACATAGGCGGGTATGGTCGCGTAGAATTGGAGCGTTGTATTTCTGGACGCGAGAAATCCACGGCCGATTGTCTCAGAGATGATGGCGCGTCGGAAGAGACTGTTCGGTTTGCAGAAGCAAGATCCCGTGAAGGTGGCGAAGGGCCAGAAGTTCCGGTCCATTTCGAGGAACTCGGGCGCGTTGATTTGGCCTTTCTTGATGCATTTTCGATGAGCCAGAATGAATGGGAATACTTCGTAAATACATCGCCCAAGTCTATCAGCGAGCCGATGTACCCGGATCGAGATTTGAAAGACATAGCTGCGCGTGGTGACCGTACAGCCCAATCGATTTTACGACAGTTTCCCGGCGCCGCCTCGTGGAAGCCATTTGTAGCGGGTATGAGACAGTTGCCGAACGGGCATCAGAGGTTCTCGACGGTTGTATACTGGACAGAAAATTGTCGCGCATGTCCAATCGTCGGATACAATGTCGCGAACGTTGATTTTGATCAAACAGGTCGGCTTAGAGCCTACGAGTATCGCGGTGTCTTTGACAATCGTAAGCACGGTAAATTCCTGAGTATAACGCCAGACGATTTGCGCACAAACAGAGCAGCCGTTCAGCTACAACTGAACATTCGCGGCTACGACGCCGGTCCCATGGACGGTACCATCGGTCCGCGAACCCGCAAGGCGATAGCAGACTTTCAGCGCGAGAACGGGATCAATCGGGGCACCGGGCAGCTCGATTCCAGGACTCTGGCGTCCCTGGCCGATAGAAGCACCAATTTTAAGAATGGCCGTATGGCAAAGTCTGTTGATTTTCCACCTAGAATGTTCACTGGAAAATGGAGCACAGAGAATGGTTGTACAGAAAAGGAAGGCTGGATCGAAGTCTCTAAAACAGATGAAGGTAACCTTACACTGTTTTTGGGAAATTCAGTCGAACTTATAAAGGTCGAAAGGTATGATGGCCTGTCCTTCAGCGGATATGACGAGCGCGGAGGAGCGATAGACGGTGAAATCACAGGAGATATTATTTTTTTTAACACAGGTGGTGGCGCCGAAACACATGAATTTTTTCGATGCCAAGGCGGCTCGCTTGCCGACTTGGCAAGTGCATCTGTTAGTCAAGGCTTCGACTTCATGAGAACCATTACGTTGTCGTGGGCTGGCAACGCACAAGGAATTGTTGGCGAATTCGTAGTCGTTGGTCAGTGGCAGGATGCTGGGCTTAGACTGACGCTGAGAAATGCAGAGGGAAGGCTCAATCCTAGCGCTCGAATGAATCCGGTTGAGTCCGGCGCACGGATAAACCTGCTGATGAGCGCCGCACCGCGAATTCGTTGCGACGGCTGTCGAGCAGCGGAAAATTTTGAGACCGTTTTCGGCTTGCGGTTTGAGAACGACAGGCTTACCGGACCATATGAATCGATGAGCTTGCTGGTGCCCAATGCCGCGCTGGAAAGTCATGACGAGATCCTGATGAGTCTCCGAGGAAGCGACAACAAGATCTACATTACAGACACCGTCTTCGACGTTGCCACTCTCTTGCGTCAGCGGCACGCGGGAAGTGAACCGCCAGTTCAAAGCGGATCAGGCGCCAGCACAGACCAATTCACTGCCGGTTTGTATAATGCTCCTGACGGCTACAAATGGCTTCAGATCGCCTCTCGGCCGGACCTTGAGGCCGCTAGGGCCTTCGTCGCCGAGGTCGTCCGTGCTGGTGGAGGAGCGCGCATATTTCAAACGAGCAACGGCTGGTTTGCCATAACCGCAACGTCACCCGATCCGATGTTTGTTGGAAATGAAGAAGAGAACCTTTCGTCCCTGCGCAGCGTATCATGGATCCCAAGTGATGCCTTCTTCGTAGAAGGCGAAAGCTACGTGACAGAGTTCCCAATAAAAAATGGGGATGAGCTTACACCGGCGTTTACTATAACTACGACGAACCGCGACACCCCAATGCTGGCTCTTGATACTTTCAGAGGAGAGTGGACCGAGGGCGAAATTGTTCGCGCCGGAGACCCCATCATTGTCTGGGGCACACCAAGCCTCGAAACAGGCAATTGTCTTATCAATGGACACGAAGGGGTATGGTTGGCCTGCGCTCATACCGTCGCTTTCGAAAATTCCGCGCCACCTGCAACTAGCAGTGCTCCTGCTCAGAACGAACTCACGACCGAAGACTTCTATCGCATGTTCGAAGCGAACAATGGCGACAACTACATAACGCGACTTGTTGGCGCGACCCGATGGAATGACACCCCCGAACAGAGAGCTTCCCTACTCCTCGTTGTTGAGGCGGCCATCTCACGCGATGAGGAATACACCGCCACAAGGAAAGCATCCATTCTTCTGGACGTCATGCATGAAGCCTCTAAACTGGCAGGTGGTGATGGCGATCTCTTCAGAATTATGAACTACGCCAGAAACTCGAAAAACGGAGAGCACCCGAGTATCGGTACCGTTTTGGCAAGTGGCTCCTCTTGGCAGGAGGTCGACGACAAAGCCAAAGAGTTCCATGTTATCGGCTATGACAACCCAGACGATGTCAGAAAATTCACACACCCGGATGGCCGAGAAGCTGTCTTCTTCCGAGACCAGCCGACCGGCCAGTGGGAAATCATGCACGACGGCACGAACGATGCTACCTACAACCTCGTGAACGGCTCCCTCACGAGTCGAAACGACTTCTACCAACATATGCTTTTGGACGTCGTCCCTTGGATCGTCTACGGTGTGAGTCCCGACGATCAGACGTCATTCAAGGACAGACTTGAAACCTTCGAACAGAGTGGCCCTCTAGCGGTTGCAACAAGGTTATATCCGTTCTTCACTAAAACCGGAGCTGAGTTGACGTCGGAGGTATTGGAAAAGCTTCCATCGGAGTCCCAAATGACAGGTCCGCTTCAGGCTTGGCTCTTGTACAAAGTTCGGACACCGTAAGACAGGGCCTTGCAGGAGTGGCGGCCCTTAGCAGAGCAAGGAGATGCCGACGCGCAATTCCAGCTTGGCCTCATGTATGAAGAGGGCCGACGCCATCCCGACAGGCGGCTTGCGCGAGTGCGCAGGCCAGCCATGTTTTACCGATGACCTGCCCTCCAAATTTCGGACCATTCAAAAAGAGAGTTTGTTCTTGTAACGTTCAAAGGTAAGCGGTGCGCTGGTCACACGGGTCTGACGTAATTCCAGGGCAGCAGTTTGTTGATGTCCGTTTGCTTGTGTCCTTCGGCGATGGCGGTGAGAACAGCTGACAGATAGCCGTGAGGTTCGATCTCGTTGAGTTTGCAGGTTTC
>NZ_JAPWHW010000048.1 GCF_028369135.1 Roseovarius sp. ZX-A-9 | reverse complement strand
TCTACGCGCTTGAAATGACGGCCTGACGGGCTTGGGTCAGGCCGCATTCGGGCGGGTGCAAATAAGTTGGCAATGCCCACTCACCCAACGCGGGGACTTATTCACTCGCGTGGGCGCTTGATCGTATGGTGGAAAGGTGGCCGGGCCTTGCGATCCGCTGGACGAACAAATCTTCGCGCCAACCTTGCCACTTTGGTAATCCCGATCCGCGTTGTTCCAGCTTAGCCGACCAGAGTGTTGCGGCGATTGTAATGCTACCTTAGCGCTCGTTCCCCACGTCACGGTCCTTCGTATTGTCTTGCTCAGCCGATTTTTCCTGGGCGACTTTCCTGAACTCATGAGCGCGCTCATATCCCGAGAAATTTGGTAGCGTTCGGCTACCGGGTGAGCCGGAGCCACACGACATTTAGCCCTTAAATCTTGCCTTCCTTGATCGGCAGCGCCTTTCCGCTCATTATCGGGGCAAACCAGCCGATGGAAGGGGCCTCGTTTTGAAGTATATTTTTTCATTCTGTGTGACAGTATCTTTGCTGCTCTTGCCTCTGACCGCGGCGGCATCCTTCGTTCCGACTGCTGAAGCTCTGCAAAAATATGCAGAGTTCGAAGCCGCGCTTTCCAAGGACACCGACCGCGCTTTTTCCATGGTTGATCAGCTATTGGCCGAGCGGGAGAGCTCCGATCTCCGCTTGAGCATCGGGCGCGCCGCTCTCCGGACGGGTGAGGCAGAGCGCGCCATAGCCTATCTGGCACCACTCAGCGACGTATCGCCCTTTCCAAAAGCGGATCCGCGAGAAACCGAAGTGTATGACATGTTGTCGGCGGCGCATCGTGCGTTGGGGCAAATGGATCAGGCGCTCCGGTTCGATCTGCTGGCCTACAACAGCGCCGAGGCGCGGCTGGGTGCGGAAAACCGGGCGCTGCTCGACCGGCTGAGCAATATCGAAGCGCGCTACAATGCCATAAGCCCCGATATTATCGCGGCAATCGAAGGGTTTCGCCGACAGATCGAAAATGTTGTGCCGCCCGTTGGGTCGCTACGTGCCGAAGGCGATCCGGCCGCGGTTGCCGTCTGGTATGGTACAAATCGCCTGCTTAGTGGCGAGGCCGATCCGGCCCGGTATTTTGGCAGCAGTCTCGGGCCGCTCAGCGTCGGCAAGCTGACGGTGACGATCCCGCCCGATCACCTCGCTGGGTTGATTGAGCGACCTGAAGGCTGGTTCTTTACCGATCACCTTGACCCCGACGAACACGTGGTGCTCGCCGATATCGAAACGCTTTCCCACACCGCTTTTGCCAAGGCGTGCTGTGGACCGGATGACAAGCTCATGTTCGTGCATGGCTACAACGTGTCGTTTCATGATGGAGCGCTGCGGGCTGCGCAGCTGGCCTTCGACCTCGAGTTTCCAGGCAAGGCCATGTATTATAGCTGGCCCTCGCAAGCTTCGGTTTACGGCTATCTGATAGATGCCAGCAACGTGTTGCCCACGCGTCCCGCGATGGAGCAATTCCTTGAAATAGCCACTCGGGGCGAGGGAAAGTTGCACCTGATCGCCCATTCCATGGGTAATCGTTATACGTTGGAAGCGCTGAACGGGTTTTTTCGGAACTATCCGAACCGCCGGATGGGGCAGCTCATCCTCGCCGCGCCTGATGTGGATCGTGCCGACTTTGAGGCTGAATTTGAGAGCATCCGCTCCCATGTCGATGGGATAACTCTCTATGCATCGCAGAACGATTGGGCGCTTACGGTTTCACGCGGAGTGAATGGCGGGCGCAGGCTGGGGGATGCGGGGGGGAATATCGTCCACCTTAATGGCATGGACACCGTGGATGCCTCACAGATCGAAGCCGATTCACTGGGGCATTCTTATTTCGGCGATGCTCCTGAAATGCTGGGCGATATTTTGGGCGTTGTGCGAAACGGCTGGGCCCCGATAGAACGCTGCGGCGTGGCGGCGCGTCCGCTCGACGACAACAGTTCCGTCTGGGACGTGGTGCCCGATAGTTGCCTTGTCGAAGAGGTACGCACCGCAAGCGACTTGATTCGCCTGCATGGGAATGGAGCGCTGGAGGTGGCACAGAAGGAGTATGATGATGCACCCGGTGACAGGCTTGATTTCTGGCTGGGGGTTCTGGAGGTTGTAGCCCTAAGGTTGGGTGGTTGAGATCTTCCCAACCGTCAATCTCTTGTGTTTCACGAATAACTTGGATCAAGGGCTTCTGCAAAACGCGCGCAAAACCAGTTTATTATGCGCGATCTACCTATACGAGGCACCTAATATTAAGAGCGACATGCTTTAAGCGTATTGTATAAGGATTGGTTGGTTGAAGTATTTTAGGACACTTGCTGCTGCCCTGATAGTGGCTTTTGCCTTTACAGCGGTGGCTCTGGCGCAGGACATTTCTTTAGCGCCAGATCCCACCGGTGCCGTTTCTGCCGATGGTGTTTATACGCCGCCCGCCCTGGCATCGCTGGAAGGCGAGTTCGCCGGTGCGGTTAGTCTGGAGGACGACACCCGCATCAAGTTCTGGATTGCGTTGCAGGAATCGCGCGACTTTCAAGGCCTCCTTCGAGCGGCCGAAGCGGACCTGCGCACCGACGCGCCGCATCCTTTTGCCACCCATGTCTGGGCCTGGGCGCAATCGGCCCTTGGTAATCTGACGGTCACGACGCTGCCAGAGATACCCGCCGATCTGGCTGAACCGCTGAGCTTTGCCAGCCGCGCTTTTGCTTACGCAAAGGCTGAACGCTTCGACCTCTTGTCCGGAATGGCGGATGAGGCGCTGGCGCGTGCCGCCCCGGACTACTGGGCTGACACCGAAATATTCTATGCGGCCCGCGATTTCGGCAAGGTTGATCAGTCCGTCCTGTTGAGCCAACGAATGGTACTCCATTTTCCCAACCGCTTCGGCGCCGCCTACTTTGCCGGAGACGAAGCCCGCGATGGCAACACCGATACAGTGACCTGGCTTGAGGGCACACCAGAACTGGCTGGTACGCCCGCTGCTGCGCTGATCCGCTGGCTGGCCGCGCATGGCGATGTGGAAACTGTGGACACCAAGAACGCGGTCTCTCTTTGGCTGGACGCGGCTCCGGCAGACCTGATCGCTCTGCGGCGCCTCGGATATAAATATGAAACGCTCCAAAAATACGATGACGCCCTCGCGGCATTTGAACAGGAACATGCAGCCTATCCGTTTCGAGATGCCGTGTCCCGGATCGCCCGCGTCAAGGCTGCACAGCGTAGGTTTCCCGAGGCGCTTGAGATCGTGGCCGATTGGGTAGAAGTGGCCGAGCCCGAGGATACACGCGCCGGGGTCACAGCCGCGTTGCAGATCAAGATGCTGCGTCATGCAGGTGAATTGGGCCGCGCCCGTGACGTGGGGTTGGCCGCGCGCGACACGGCGGCCGATACCCACCGGCTAAGGCTGGAATTTGGTAAATCCCTTCGCAAGGAGGGCTTCCCGGACGAGGCCGTGGCCCTGCTTGCCCCTGTTCTGAAGGACAATCCCACGCATCAGCCCGTCGCCAGCGAGTTGCTGAAATCGCTCATGGATGCAGAGCGTTACGGCGATATTCCAAGCCTCGTGGAAAAGTATCGCGACGCGGGCGGTATTGCCGGGGCGAATATTATCAATGCCTGGCGCACCGCCCTGTACCAGCTGGACCGCCATGCAGAGATCGATGATGTTCTCGACATCGCGCTTGCGACATTGCCCAACCAGTATTGGGTACATGGCAATATCGCCTGGACGCTCAACAAGATGGACCGTCCGGAAGACGCCTACGGGCTGATCCGCGAATCACTCCTGCGCAATGTTCGGTCCGATTGGCGAATTCGCAGGCTGGAAGAATATGCCGCTCAAATTGGCCAGGAAGAGGATGCGCGTCGTCTGCTAGAGGAATTGGCGCATCGGTATCCCTACAAGCAGCAAATTTGGCAAACCCTGGCCAAGATCAGCGGCGATCCTGGAGTCGTCTGGCGACGGGCTATCAAGAAGGCACCGCTCGAGAGCTTTCCGGTCATCAAATATGCAGGCTACAGGTTTGACCGCGCGCCCAACGAGTGGCGCACGATCATCGCCGAACTCGAGGTCGAAGCCGCACGCATGGAAGAGGCCGGGGCCGAGGCGGGAGAGATCGCGCAGGTTTATATGGAACGTGCAGTCTTGGCCGACGACGCGATTTACAAGAAGGTTTCAACCGATCTGGCGGGAGTGCCAGTTTCGGTCAGCTATCTAGACCGGGCGCGCGCACTCGGCATTCCCGAAAAAGATTACTGGCACAACCGCTTCTACATAATCGGGCGTCTGGGCCCGTCCCCCGAACGCACGGCTGCCGCGTTGAAGCGGGCCGAATTGTTCCCAGACAAGAAAGACCCGTACAATCATCTGTTTCAGACCGAGATAACGCAGAATCTGAGCAATGCGGTGATCCCGTTCATCTACTATGCGCGTTATCTTGAACGCCGTCCGCGCGATGCCGAGGCTTTGAACAGCTTCGCGTTGTTTCATAACAAGTACGGCGGGTCGTCGGTTGTCGCATTGGCTCTGCTGGAGCGGGCAAAACGATGGAACCCCGACTTCAATGTCGAGAAGGAAACAGAGTATGCCTATGGCCGTCTGGGTGCGGAAAAGCGTTACTACGAGGCACGTTACAATCGCAGCGACAGAATTTCCAGTTCTGCGCGGCATATAAATTGGTTCGAAAACGCCCGCCAGGAGGCCCGCGAGGACCAGGCTACGATAAAGAACCTCGATCTGGATGATATGAGCGTCGTCCTGCTGCGCCCCGACGGGTTTGAGGAAGAACGCCGATATCACCCTATAACCGGCCGCACCCTGTATTATCGTGCAGGCGCGTTCGAGGCTTCCGCAGCCTATACCGCCGATGGCGATTTATCCCTCATGAAAATAGGCGAGAAAAGGAAAATTGAACTTGGTTACACCGGTTCCGTGTCGACAGCGAATAAGCGCAGGATCAAACAGGTGGTCGTTGATGGTAAGCAGGAACTCCGCCTCGAGTACGATGCCGCCGGTAACGCGATCACGATACATCTGGTCGGGGCTGGACGGTTGATTTCGACCTATTCCCCAGAGGGCGAGCTTGAAAATACCGAGCCTCTACCCGAAAGGGATGATCTGAAAACGATGGACTTGTCGATGATGATCACGTCCCAGTTAGATAGGATGGTCGCTGACAAGCGCGTGCTGAACGATATCGAGAGCGGCGAACTGTTCGACTTCCATCTTGAGGATCCCGACCTTGACGCGCTTCAAGGGGCCATCGATGCGCTTTATGAAGAAAGCCACGTGTCTGAGTCAGATCTGCTGCGTGCTATGCTGAACAAGGGTGTTTATAAGGTTGATCATGTAGCGGACCATCCCGGATACTGGATGGACGCGGACTCGATCTTGCAGAGTGTTTTCTACAGAAGCATTGATGAGGCGGCAGAGGCCGGCGATGATACGCGCCGCTTGGCCGAAGCGCAGATTCTGACGATCGAGGCCGTGCGCAACTGGCGGCGCCTTATGCTGCGCGTACGCCCCGACGGGCTGCCCGCTCGCGCCTGGGACATCTGGTCCGAGATGCAGGGATGGGTCGTCTCGCAAACTCCCGCAGATCCCGAAGCCGTCGGTGCCTTTGCCAGGCTGCGCGCCGAGATGAGTAAATCCTCCCTTCGCGCGCTGTCGCAAAGCGGATGGCTGGAAAAATCCGATCTCGCCAATCCTGGATTCTGGCGCAGTTTCGCGCAGCACGAGGTGTTTCCCTCCCTACTGGTGGATCGCAATTTTCGGATGCGGGATGTGCTGGTACGCCGGAACGGGGATGTGGTGATCGCCTCCAGCGCCGGGATCGCTGTTCTGCGCCGGGGCTACTGGGAGTGGTTCGGCTTTGACAAACAGATCGGCCGGTTCTCGAAAACGCTTGATTTTGTCGATATCGATGGCATGTCCAATTTTTCCAGCCTGGCTGAGGACGACGCTGGACGTCTCTGGCTTGGGTCCCGCGCGGGGCTGATCCTGCTGAAGGGCGCTTATGACGGCGAGGCACGGCTATGGCGCGGCGGTAGTAGCGCGCTGTTTGCCGGCGGTGTCAATGATATCGCCGCAAATGGTCTCACCCTCGCAATCGCAGGTGATGAGGGGCTTGCTTTGGCAAATCTGGATAGCTTGGAAATCGAGCGCGTCTCTGACAGTGCGGTAAACCGTCTTTCGGTGGCGGATGACGGGTTCCTGGTTATCGGGCGCAATGCGCTTTGGTGGCAGAACGGCCAGATGCAGGTGGGCCTGACGTTCGAACAGGCGACCGATGCAATTCTCGGCCCCGAGGGGAAAACCCTATATGTGCTGTCAGGGAAAACCCTCAAATCGGCTCCTTGGGCGAAGGCATTACAGGGAAAGGTCGACCTGCAAGGCGTCGAGGGCCACGAGGCAATCAACGCCACGGCGCCACCTACGGGCCTTGCCCATTTCGACCTTTCCAAAGGGGTGCCCGCGTTGACCGTGCTGTTTGACAAGGGCGGCGCGGTATTGGGCGAAGGCGGGTTTGAAACCTTCAGCAAACCGGCGGGCATACGCCCGACAGCCTTTCTCGCCGCTCACGAACGGGATGGGCGCTCGTTCGTAATTACCAATGAGGGTGTCTCGGCTATTGTCCGGGGGCAGGCGGCATATGAATTGGGCAGCCGGGTTTATGATCTGTTGTCGGATCCGGCGCTTGAAGTGACCTTCGTGGCGTTGGGGTGGGGCATTGAAGCGGTGGATCACTCCGATCCGCAGGCGAAAATGAAATTCTTCTCGGGCGCCAATGCGCGGTTATTGGACCGGGCACCGGACGGGGCGTTGATCACGCATGATGGCCCGACTGTCCTGAGATTTCAAAGCGGATCGGTCGACGCACAGGAACTGTTTGATACAGAACAGATACGGGACGGCGACGCCCATCAGGCGCGGCTTGCGGATATCCTTGCGGCCTCGGACGGCACGATCTGGGCTGTCGCTGGCGCGAGCGTGTTTCGGTGGCGCGAAGGCGAAGAATTGGAAGAATATTCGATGTTCGGCGATGACCCGGACCATCGGGTATTTTCCGATATGCTCTATGCCATGCACGAAACCATTGATGGGCGCATAATGCTCGTCGCGTCGAATGAAGGGCACCGTGGCTACAAGGGGCAAAACCTTTACGGTGGCCTGTTCGAATTCACGGGCGAAGAGTTCCGCAAGACCCGCCTGGATGTATTGGGCAACTGGTTTATGACCAGCTACACGCAAATAGATGACACCACTGCAATTGTCGGTACAACTGGCGGTTTTGCCCGTTTGCGCGGCAATGTGATGGAGGAATTCGACCAGATTGAGTCCCCCTCCTACATGGCCGTGCGCGACATGCAACCTGCGCTCTACCTCGGGACCGAGGGTGCGCAGCTTGATGACGATCTGTGGCTCTTCGGCTCCGCAGGCGGGGTCGTTGCGCTAAATGGAGCGACTTGGTTTTTCCCCGACAAGCTTAACTGGATCTTGCCGGGCCGAGATTACGCCAATTACGGTGCGCGGGCAGTCCATGCCATTGCTGCAGACACGGCAGGCCGGGTCTATATTGGCACTGATTGGGGTTTGACGGTCTATGATCCCGAAGGAGCGGGGGCGGCCTCCTTCCTGATCACCGAACAGCGGGCCGACATGGCCTTTGGCGCACTAGAACTTCGCCGAGCGCAAGAGGTGAACGAAGTGATGCTGGACGCCCTTCCAGCCGACAGCGCCACGGGGAAACTTGCACAAAACTTCCGCAAGAACCGCAAGAGACTGGCTCAGTTGGAAGAACGTCTCGACGTGGCGCAGACGGCTGGCGGTAATATCGCCAAGCTGGAAAAGGATCTGCGGCGTACTCGGCAACGCGATCTCGCGATCCTCGCCAAGATGGAGCAGGAGGAGCCATTGCTTTTCAACATGTTGCAGCTAAACCCGCTCGATTTGCGCGCACTTGGCAAAAAGCTGCCCGATAATGTGGTTGTTGTTCAGTACTTGCCTACGGAGAGCACGCTATACATCAATCTCGTCAGTAAAAGCCGAGCCGAATTGAGGCAGGTCGACGTTTCACGCGAAGAGCTCGACCGGGCCGTAACATCGGTAATTGCGTATCTTTCAGGACAGGCACGAGGGAATTTGCGCGGCTTTGAGCTGTCCGCCCCCTCAGAAGGCGGGCAGGATGGCATCACGGATACCGCCAAGGATTTGACGACTTTGGCCCAGCAGCTTCAGGTTGGCAATCAGGACGCTGCGACACAGTCCCTAGCCTGGCTTTATGATATGCTGTTGCGCCCGGCTGAACACAGCCTAAAGGACGATGCAACAATTGTAATTTCTCCGACGGGTTCCCTCGCGTATCTGCCGTTTTCTGCTTTGATCCGCGAGATCCGGAACAACAGACCGGTATATGCCGTCGAACAGTTAGATCTGGCGACATCGCCTAGCCTCTATGCCCTCGACCTGATGATCGACGCTGCCCCGTCCACGGCGTTCGGGCATCTTATCGTCGGTGATCCGGACGGCACCTTGGCGCATGCCCGCGCCGAAGCCGAAGCCGTGGCAGAAATTTTGGCTGACGATCTGGTGGAGTTGCGGATTGGGAAAGAAGCTACCTATGATGAGCTTGTCACATATGCGGCCGATGCCCGATATGTTCATCTGGCGATGCACGGCAAACTGGATCACCAGTCACCCAAGGACAGTTATCTCTTGCTCGCCGAAAACCGGCGCATGAGTATCCCGCAGATTATGACCCTTCCGATGAGCGAAACCGAGCTTGTCTTTCTGTCCGCCTGTGAAACGGCCCTGGGGCGCGACGGCCTGGAATTCCGCACCATCGCCCACGCCTTTGCCCATGCCGGCGCTCCGGCGATTATTGCAACGCTGTGGCAAGTGGAGGACAAGGCGACCCGCACCTTAGCCGAGGCATTTTACAAGGCCAAGGTCAATGGCGCAAGCAACGCAGAAGCCTTGGCGCAAGCCCAACGTCAGATGATCGCAGCAGGCGGTGATCATGCCGATCCGGGCTTCTGGGCCGCCGCCATCGTGATGGGCAAACCTTGACCTTGTTGCATGATGCGGTATTGCCAAGTTGATGACCGGATTTGATCAATCGGCTTTGTCATGTTATTGACGCGCCCCGGTTGCCCGCATAGCCATCTCTCATGATCAGCCACGTTTCACACCCTCGCCTGAAGGGCTTCCGTTTCCCTCGGTCAGTCATCTCCTATGCCGTCTGGGCCTACCATCGGTTTGCCCTGAGCCTGCGCGATGTCGAGGGTCTGTTGGCCGATCGGGGCGTGATCGTCTCGTATGAAAGCATCCGGATGTGGTGCCAGCGGTTCGGAACGCAGATTGCGGCCAAGATCCGTCGTGATCGCCCGGCTCCTGCCGACAAATGGCACCTCGACGAGGTCGTGATTTCAATTCGAGGGCGAAAACATTGGCTTTGGCGAGCGGTCGACGCCAACGGAGACGTGCTGGAGATCCTGATGTAAAGCCGCAGAAATGCCCATGCTGCCAAGCGTTTCCTGATGAAGTTAATGAAGCGATGGGGTGTGCCACGTGTCCTCGTGACAGACAAACTGCGCCGCTACCGCCGTTCCGCAATCTCATACCGCCACGCCAGAGCCGACGCTTTCGGCCTTTGGGAAGACTATGCTGCCGAAATGGCCGCTTGACCGGCAAGGTTCTCACTCATCTCAATCAAGCGAAAATAAGTTGGCAATCCCCCTTTTGATGAAGACAACTTCTACTCGGCGTAGTTCGTTGGAGGACTTCTTAACATCGTCGGTCGATTGCCGCAGATCGATCCGTGATCTGACATGCCCGGGCTGCGGCGTGAATTTTGTGAACCGGCATGCAAGATTGACCCCTGTATTGGGGTAATCGGCGTCCAAAAGTGACCCCCCTGATAATTCGTTTC
>NZ_JAPWHW010000047.1 GCF_028369135.1 Roseovarius sp. ZX-A-9 | reverse complement strand
GCGCCCAGTTGCCAGAGATCGCCCGGTCGCGAGACCGGGACGTCGGGGGCTTCGGGTGTCGCTTCCTCTTTCGGATCCCCCGCCCCATGATCCAGCAGTGCATCCAGCTCTGCCCCTTCAAAGCCGATATCACCGAGATCGATCCCCAGCTCCGAGAGGTCTGCCAGTTCCAGCCCCAGCAGATCCCGGTCCCACCCCGCCTGCTCGGCCAGTCGGTTATCCGCGAGGACATAAGCCCTCTTCTGCGCCTCGCTCAGATGCGCCAGTTCGATCACCGGCACAGTGGTCATCCCCAGCTTCTGTGCCGCCAGCACCCGGCCGTGTCCGGCAATGATGCCGTTTTGCCCATCCGCCAGCACCGGGTTGTTGAACCCGAACTCCCGGATTGACCCGGCAATAAGCGCCACCTGCGCCTCACTGTGGGTGCGTGCGTTGTTGGCGTAGGGGATGAGATCGACAACCGGGCGATGCGTAATTGCCTGCGCGCCCTGCACGTTCTCCTCGTTGAATTCAGCTTCCGTTCTCTTTGCCATGACCCCGCCTTGGGTTTAACCTCACCATTGGGCGCAGGATATCACGAACGGCAAGCTATTGTAATCATGACAATAAATGACAATACACGACAGGAGGCGACAGCTACCCGGACAGATGCGGTTCAAGCAAACCTGCGCAAGGACGCGGCTGGCGGCTGCAGGCGGCATTCCCAGGAAAGTTTTGTCACCATTGTCCCTTGCGCGTACGTAACAGGGACCAGAAAACGCCTTCTTTTCTATAGCGACAAGTTTCTGTCTCACGCGCGCAAGGGACAATGGTGACAAAAGTCACGCCGGACCCTGCTTTGCATATGATACGAATTGCAGCAGGGTTTCGCGTTCGGCTCGCTCGACACGTTTCAGGTGTTCAAGCTCATGCGCGGGTAGATGACGCTCGATCGCACCCCTCAACATGTCGCGCAGCACATCGGGTGGGATCGCATCCAGTTCAGCGGCGAAAGGATGCGGCCATGCTTTGTCTGCCGTGATGGCACGCTTGTGTGGCCGAGTCGGGAGATCCATGTTGCGCACCTGATCGGCGGTGAGGCCAAGTGGGAAAAACTGCACGTCAACACCAAGCTGGTGTCCAAAGCGCATGACCTTTTCTTCCAGGCTGTTCTGCGCATCACGACCCGATCGGTCAAAATCATAGAGGCTGTAAATTACCAGCGTCTTGTTGCTGCCCTGCATTCCGGAAACGGCATCATGTGCGATGGTTTCGGAGGTATGGCCGCCCGTCGGCATCAACGGCACGTCATAGTCTTCAGTCACCGGATTGATGGCTCCTGCAAGCGCGGACTTCTCAATCCAGATTTCCACCTCAATATCGCTGTCAGCCCAAAGGGCTTTGCGGTATAGAAGCGCAAAATCCTCCAGCGCCGAATAGATGCTGTCATGCGTGGTGGGTTTGCGCGTGTATCTGGTCGCATCGGCAATGCAGCGATAGGGCAATCGGCCATCACGGCGAAGTGCCAGGACCTGCGCTTGCACCTTGTTATAGCCGCCCTCTGTCTTATGGATCAGACCGCGGATGGTCGCGGCGTAGAAAAGCCGCCGGACGGTGACGGGCGCATTGCATTTCGCGTAGACGATCAGGAACTGCGCGCGGGCTTCCATTTCGGCCTTGGTCGCGCGGTTTCATTTTAACAGGCCAGTCTGATAAATCACACAGCCCCCTTGCTCAGATCGCGGATCGTTTCGCGTGCCTTGCAGCGACGCTCCTTTTCGCGCGTCGCGCGGTCTGCGAACTTCTGGTGCACCGCCGGATTCACCTGCCAATGCGGCGGCGATGACGGGCGCGGCGGGTCGATCCGGTCCAGCCAGCCAAGCGCGGCCAACTGTTCCAGCAACGGGCGGATTTCGTGTTCCTTCAATCCCCGCATCGTACGGTCGCCCCGTTGCACGTCCCGGTTGGTAATCCGGTCCAGCTTTTGCGTAAGGATATATCCGGCGATTGCAGTCAGCCTGTCGTGATCATCAGACAGACCCAGAACGCCGCTGTAGAAGGCGATGGCATGCGCCAGCAGGAAGCGGTGGAGGAACGTCGCAACGCGTCGTGCGGTCGCCTCTGTGACTGTGGATCGCAAGCCCACTGCATCGGGATCAGGGTTTTCGCAAGCGGCCATGCTTTCGATGTGTTCGATGCAATGCCACACAACGCAAAGCCGCGCGAACAGCCCGTCATATTTGCCGATATGCGACGCCAGCTTGCGATTGATGGTTTCCAGAGATTGCAGGTCAAGGTGGCGAGCTTCCAGATCGCGGCGGATCGCCTGCGCCCCGTCATCGAATTGTAGCAACCCCTGTTCCATCCAGCCGGGCAGAGTCAGTTCTCGGAGCTCCTGTATCAACACCTGATAAGCGGCATTCACTGGCGGCATGGGCTCGTCGCGGCCCAGTGTTGCCGTGCGCAACATGATCGGGAAAAGACGCTGTAATAGTCCATCGTCAACACTGTCGCCTGCAATCTTGCGCAGGGGTTCGGGCTGAATCCCACCCAGCATCGAAACAGACAGATTTTCGATGATCGTCGCCCCGCGCCCCACCCGGTTCAAGGCGAATTGCCCGCCGTTGAAACTGCGCAACCAGAACGCGCGGTCAGCCTGCGCGCCCTTGCCGCCGTTGTATTTGTCCATCGCTCCGAAAAAGCCGCTGAGTTCGTCTTGCAGAAGCAAAACGCCCCATGGGCTGCCTTCCAGCACTTGCTGTGCGGCCTCAACAGTCGCGTCCTCAATCCTGAGCCGCGTTTGCATCGGGCGTGGGATGGCCTTCTTTTCGTCTGTGCTCAAGGCGTCGTAATCGTTCATCCGCTGTTGCCATGCGCGCATCATCTGCATATCCAAGCGGCAAAGCGGACCAGTTGCGGCGGAGATGATCGGGCTTTTCTTTGCAGACGGCGGCCCCATCAGCGCCGCCCAGAGGCGCGCGCTTTCGGTCCAGTCGTCGTGGCGCTTCACCTTGATCTGAATCTGATCTGGGATGGCGGCCGCGCATGTTGTCAAAGCGGCCATCGCCAGCCCCGACGGATCGGCCCCCATCTGCGCACCGTTGGCGCGTGCAAACTGTTCGATGATCGGCGGCAACACCCCTTTCGGCAAGTCCGGCGGGTCAAAGCTGCCCCAAAGGTCCACCGGATCGCCTGCCGGTGGCGGGTCCGTATCTCTTGCAGTGGTATCTTCACGCGTAGCTGGCCGGTCCGCGATTTTGGCCCAGCCAAGGCCTGCCGCAATGTGATAGAACGTGCCGGGCGTGATGGTGTCGATGGTCTTGATGCTATCCCAAAGCCGCTGCGGGCTGTTGCCTCTGCCGGATGCCCCGTGGGCTTCCCCACGCTGCGACCACGCAATGAAGGCTTGTTCGATACGCAAAGCTGTTTCTGTATCGGCTTCAAATGCCGCAGCCTTGCAGGCATGTGCCATGCGCACCCACTCATCCCGACCGTTGGCAGGGTTCGGCAAGCTGTCCAGGATTTCGGGTACGTCACGGCGGTCACAAACCACGCCAGTGTTGATCTCGCAGCCAGTGGCATTGCCCTCGGCAGGAGCGTCCTTGTCTTTCCTGACCTTGCCTATCCGGTCAATGACGACGCCGCGCGCAATTGGTGCCTCGTTTATGTGTGTGGGGCTGCCCTCGACATGCGTGAAGGTGAGCGCGATGCCGCGCTGCACCCCGGCATAAATGCCGGCGTTGTTCTTCTCCCGCACGCGGTCATCCCCTGAATGCCGTGAGGTCAGCATGTGCAAGCCGATGCCGGAAGTGGATACCTCTGTATACGTCTCCCCAAGCGGCGGAACCCAGTCGGCCAAAGCGCCGTCCGGCCCGATCACATTGTCCAGATCCAGTGTCACAAAGGCAGAGCCCGGACGGGCAAGGTAGCCCACGCAAAAAGTGGCTGCCTGCTTATCTGGTGTCCCACGTGCGACCAGGTTCTCATTGATCTCGAAGATGCGCGAGGTAAGCCCCTGTCGCGCGTCGACGGCCTGATCGAAGGTCATGAATGCGGCGTTTGTGGTTGCTGCGTCATAGCCGCCGCGGGCGTTGCACGGGACCTTGTTCGCCTTGCCATTGGCCCCCGGATGTTCGACCCGAAAACACATCCAGTTCTTTTCCAGTTTGGCGCGGTCCCAAACGTCGCCTTCGGGGAGTCGGATAGTCGTGTTCACTGGCCCGCCCCCCAGATCAAGGTTGCCAGCATCTGCGCCTGGCTTTCGGTCAAGCCGTAGACGCGCATCAGCAGTTTGATTTGAAGTGTGCTCATTGATTAACCTCGGAATTGATTCCGGCGGCAATCGGCGGTATTCTTGGATCATCTAGAGTGCCCACCACTCCACCCAATGAAAGCCCCGCCGATGCAGCCGGTGGGGTTTTCTATTTGTTGGTGTTGGTGACTGTCTCGTGCGCGCTTGCGCAGCCCACGCTTCTCTGTGCGGCCTCCCAGGCCAGCACATCCGTCATGCTATAGCGGATCGAGGCACCGATGGTGATCCAGGCGGGGCCGTAGCTGTCAGCTCTCCAGCGCTCGATTGTCCGCACGCTCAGACGATAGCGCGTCGCCAATTCCCGTTGCGTGAGATAAACCGGGGTCTCAGTCATGCTGGTCGACCTCACACTTCTGAGGGCGCTCGAAGATCATGAACAGCGCCTGTCCGTCTTCGGTGCGGCCACCATCCTCAATCAGATAGCTGCGCCCCTCTTCGATCAGCATGGTGAAGTCCCAGGTCGCATAAAGCCCCGGAACCCGCTGGTAGTCGTCATCGATGATCGTGCTGGTCATTGTTCCCGTCCTTTCTCGGCGCATCGAAAAGACGCGCTTATTGTGGAAAAGCCGGGCTGAGGGCCGGATTGGGACATCATGCATCGAAATTCGTCTTCAGGCCTGCAAATGCCCTTTGGCAGCGCTTACGGGCAGCATCGTGGGTGATCCCGAGGAACCGGGCGACGTCCTTCTGGCTGAACCCCGCGATGTGCACCAAGGCCAGCATCTGACCGTCTTCGCCGAGCTGGCGCCGGGCGGCCTCCAAGATGGCCTCGGGATCATCGTCACATTGATCGGAGCTGGCTTGTCCTGCCAATACATCGGCGTCGTCGGACAGCACCAACCGAGCGTCGCGACGATAGCTGCGCCGAAGATCACGTTCCACATTGCGCAACAGGGTTGCTGCCACCCGAGTGACCTTCCCCGGATCGGATTGCAGAATACCCTCAGCCAGACCGGAGATGAGGTCGGTTTCCAGCTGGTCCAAATCCATGAGCCTCCGAAGCTTTCCACGAACAACACAAAGCCCCGGCCATAGCGCGAGGATCAGGAGTTCGGTAGACAGTTTGCCGAGCTCGGCATCGCCAACCGCCGCAGAATGCAGGGTGCGAAGAATGGTGTTTCGTTTTTCGGGATCGCCACCGCGGCAATGCTGCCATTCGAACAGCTGTGAAGGATCGCGGAATGATCGACCCGCAACAGCCTTTGGAATGAGTTTCGGAAAGAGTGCGATATTCGAATGCCGGTTCACCGACCGGACAAGCTGCGCATGATGCGCCAACCATTTTGAGGACACGAGATGCCTGGGCTGGGGCCGGGCATCTCGCGCCTCTCATCGGGCCGGGGTTCGGGCGTCGCGCGCCTCTACGAATTGTAAGTGGTTGTTTTCAGTCCGCCTTGGCCGACCGAGCGCGGTTCAGAGTTCCGCACCCCTTGCAGGTCGCGGAAGCGGGCAGCGTTGCCACATATTCGTGCCGGCGCTGAAAGCGGATGTGCACGTCATGGCCATGAATACATCCCAGCAGCCGGCCGCAGCAGCTGCAGAGCCAGTCGTCGCCACGGGGGCGCTGCCGGCGGCGCTGTATTGGAATGCCCTGACTAGTGTAAGTTTGTTCGTGTCGTGCCATGTCGGCCTCCGTCGGTTGATGGAGGCTTAATGCCGGATGACTGTCTGGAGCGTCCCACGCCCGAGTCTGGAGGAAGTCTGGAGGCTTCAGTCGCTGAGGCGCCACATCCCGTTTTTGCTTCCTTTCTGCACATAGGTCCCGAACACGCGCTCGCGCATCTTCCCGGTGAAGATTTCTCTCGGAGTCCTGGCCATCGTGCCCTCGATAAGCACGCCGGTGTGAACCTCTGGCGTTCCGGCATTGTAGGCGTCGGCAAGCTTTTCGAAGAAATCCAGCTGTATGCGGGTAGATAGGGGCAACGTGTCTTTCTCTGGCATGACAAAGCTCCCGGAATGATTGCCAGAACGGACGACCCGAGCCATCGTGGTCTGGGCGATTAGCCGGCGCTCGGAGTTGAAGCGGTCGAGCAAGTGGTCTGGCGACAGTCCGGGTGGATCGGCGTTCCCGTTCCAGACATCCCCGACAGGTATGGCCACGTTGTTCGCGAGGAAGCGCGGCGCTTCCGGTCCCGCGCACAACACGATCCCGTCTCCAGCGCTCTCACGAGTCCGCAATTGCTCTTCCAGGCTGAAGATGACATTTGGCTCCCAAAGCCCACGCGCCAGATAGATGGGAACGGTCCCGTTCACACTGACAATATCTCCAACGCGAACAAGGTCGTCGCTGATTTTCTGGAACTTCTTTGCAGAGAGATTACCCGCCAGTGACTTGGCGAGCGTCTCTCGCAGCCAACCTTCGACAACTGTAAATTCGGTGTAATCACGGGCCGAATAATCGGGCTGCCGCGTGACCGTTGATGCATCGGCCTCGACGACATCATCATGGTCATCGTCGATCAGCGTGAGGGACTGGCGCTTCTTTTGGTAGATGAGACGCGCATCAAGCAGCGTGTCTACCGACAGCTCCAACTCCGCCAGCCTCAGCCCAGTCACGACCGTCTCGCCCAGGTCAAACAGCCGCATCAGCGGTCGCAACATGTCTCCGGTCTCTTCCGCGCCCAGCGGGCGCAATTTCCGGGTTATGCCCCACGCCTCCAAAAGGCTCGCGCCCAACTCGCGCGTCGCGCGATCCTTGTGGCTCAATACATTCGATCCGTTGGTGCCGCGCACGGTTATGTTCAGGGATCTGGCCCGCTTGTCCCCCTCTCGGTGATATTCGACGGATATCGCCACGCGATGCACACCACTGGGTCCCCTGAACCGATGCGCTCCGGAGAGATATCGCTTCAACATCTCATCGATGTCGTCATCGCGCGTAACTTTCAGCGATGCGCGACGGCCATAGCTGCCAAGGAGCAGTTCGCATTCCGTCACCACCGCCGATTGCACATCCACGCCTTCGATATCCGGGACCTCCAGCTTGAACGATGTCGCAAACCGACGGAGGTCATAAACCTTCTCTGAAAGCGGTTTTTCGGAGATATTCCGCCCGAGCACTATTTCTGCAAAAGCATTCGAAACGTCGTGCCGCTGGCCAAAGCTGCTCGCGACAACTTCGATCAACCGGTTTCGCGGCGTGTAGATGAGAACAATCTCGTCCTGCGGCCGAAAGTAATGTGGATGCCGGCTTCCATCCTCGCGGTGTTCATAGACCGATGACAGGTCCGCTCCGTGGCGCACAATCAACATGACCGACGCGGGGTACTTGTCCGTTTCCGGCAGGTTGATCGCGGACAATGTCGGCGCCTTGCCTAAACCCAGCACCCGATCGAGTTTGGCGGTCAAGGCAACAACGTTGACCTTCTCGGCCGTTGCCGGGACGCTTTCGTCCTGATCCAGACCGAATGCGGAATGGATGTTACCACGATCTCTGTCCTTGCGTGCGTGATGGAAGCTTTCGGCGTTCTGGAATGCAAGCGGCAACTCGATGAACGCCCAGCAACTCCTGCAGATATCATCGAGCTGATCCTCGAATTGCCGGCACTCCTCGTTGGACGCCGCTTCGATTATGACGGTTTTCAAAGACTGGGCTCCTTTCGTTTCGCCCATTTCGGTCACGCGTTGGCTTTGAGCCTCGATTTCCGATAGCAATTCAGGACCAAGGGACTGAAACTGCTCCAACGACAAGCGTGCCTCTGGATCGGTGGCACCATTGTTAAATCGCTGAACGGTGTCTTCCCCCTCAACGGCTTGAATGACCTTATCGAGAAACCTCGCCGCCAGAGCGGCTGGGATGTCCTCCAATATTTCCCGCGTATTGGTTCCGATCGCAGTCTCTTTTTTTGCCATGTCGTCCTCCGTCGAAGCCGAAAGCTAATGATGAAGTGGAGGCGGTGCAAACGCGGCGTGTCCCATTCCGCCGCGCTGATTGGCTTTTCTCCATAAAGGAGATGAGCATGAAACGCCCCAACCCTCTTCCATCGCACCTTATGTCTCCGGCCGAGCGTCGCAGCGAGCTGTGCGGACTTCTGGCCCTCGGGTTGGTTCGGTTGCGATTACGCGAGCGCACCGAAGCATCGTAAGCGCGGGCTGGGTAGCACATTGATTTCAGCTTGACGGCTTGAAGTTCCAGGGTAGCAGGACGTCGATGCGGTTCTGGGGATGGCCGGCGGCGATTGCTTCGAGGGTGGCCTTGAGATAGGCGAAGGGCTCGACGCCATTGATCTTTGCTGTGGCGATCAGCGACGCGATGCGGCCCCAGGCCTTTCCGCCCTCGTCATGACCGGCGAACAACGCATTTTTCCTGTTCAGCGCGATGGGGCGGATCAGGTTCTCGATGCTGTTGGAGTCGATCTCGACGCGGCCATCACGGAGGAAGGTCTGCAGGCCGTCCCAGTGGCGATGGATATAGGCCAGCTTTTCACCCAGCCGGGATTTTGCCGATATGCGCAGTCGCTGCTCCTGCAGCCATTTTCCGAACGCCGCGACCAGAGGTGCTGTTCGCGCTTGCCTGGCCGAGAGCCGTTGCCCGGGGGCACAGCCGCGGATATCAGCCTCCACAGCGTAGAACTCGGCGATGCGGCGCAGACCCTCGGCTGCGATCTCGGATCCGTCGCGGTCGAATACTTCCTTCAGCTTGCGCCGGGCATGCGCCCAGCAATGCGCCACACGGATGGGGTCACCGCCCTTGCGGGAGGGACGCGTCAGGCGATTGTAGCCCTGGTAGCCGTCGAGTTGCAGGATCCCGTCAAAGCCGCGCAGGAACTTCTCCGCGTTCTCCCCGGCGCGGCCGGGTGCATAGAAGAAGACCACGCCCGGTGGATCATCTCCGCCCCAGGACCGGTCGTCACGGGCGAGCGCCCAGAGATATCCCGTCTTGGTCCTGCCGCGCCCCGGATCCAGCACCGGGGCGGTGGTCTCGTCCATGAAGAGCTTGGTCGACGTCTTCAGATGTTCCGCCAGTCGGTCGACTACGGGACTGAGATGGAAGGCGGCGGTGCCGACCCAGTCGGCCAGGGTGCCGCGGTCGATGGTGACGCCCGAGCGCGCGAGCATCTGGCTCTGGCGGTATAACGGCAGGTGATCCGCGTATTTGCTGACCAAGACATGCGCGATGGCCCCTTCGGTCGGCAGGCCGCCCTCGATCAGGGCGGCGGGGGCCGGTGCCTGCGTCACGCCATCGGTGCAGGCGCGGCAGGCGTATTTGGGGCGGACAGTGACGATCACGCGCAGTTGCGCCGGCACGATGTCCAGCCGGTCGGTGCGGTCCTCGCCGATCTTGTGCATCTGCCCGCAGCCGCAGGGGCAATCGAGGCTGTCGGGCTCGACCACCCGTTCGATCCGGGGCAGGTCCTCGGGCAGGTTGCCGCGGTTGCGTCTGGCCACCCGTTTGCGCTTGGGCGTGTCATCGCCGGGCGCGTGATCCTGCTTCTGTTCTTCGGCCTCGGAGACGGCAATTTGCAGATCCTCGAAGGCCAGCTGCCGGTCGTCCTCGTCGAGCTTCTCGGACTTTTTGCCATGCACGATGTGGTTCAACTCGGCGACCAGGTGCTCGAGACGCCTGTTGATCTCCTTGAGATTGGCCGTCTCGCGTAGCAGCGCGGCGACAGCGTCGCGCTGGTCCTCGGGAATGGCCGAAAGGTCGATATCAGGCAGGGCCGACATGCCCCGAACATACCCTGAACCGACTGGAAATGCGCGCCAAATCAGTCGCCTGATTCATTCCGCCGCAGCCGGCCGGCGCGCGTCCAGCGCCTTCACCCGGCGCCAGTCCAGGCCGGCAAACAGGGCTTCGAACTGCGCCCGGTTCAGCGACATCACGCCGTCCCGGATGGCAGGCCAGGTGAAGGTTGTCTCCTCCAAGCGCTTGTAGGCCATCACGAGACCGGTCCCGTCCCAAAACAAGATCTTCAACCTGTCGGTCCGCTTCGCGCGGAAGACGAACATCGTGCCCGTAAACGGGTCCTCCCTCAGCACCGACTGCACCAGCGCGGCCAAGCCATCGTGACCCTTTCGGAAATCGACCGGCTGCGTCGCCACCAGGATGCGGACCTTGTGCGCAGGCAGCATCACGCGCGCGTCCCGAGTGCCCGGACGAACTCGGCGATGCGCATGGCGGGCGTGTCGGCGTCAAGGTGGATCACCACGTCGCCGACAGCGATCCGGACATCGCGCCCAACGGCGCCGCCCTCCACCTCGGGGGCCGGTGCCTCCGCGTCACAGATCACGAGCGGCGCGAACATTGCCTCATCCCCGCTCTGCTCGTCGGCCGGCAGGACCAGCTTTCCGTCCTTCGCCAAGCGCCGCCATTCCGAGAGCCGGTTCGCGCGCAACCCATACCTCTCGGCCACCCCGCGAACCGTAGCCCCGGGCTCGAGCGTCTCCGCCACGATCTGACCCTTGAGCGCATCAGGCCACCGCCGCCGGCTCGAAGTGGAGCTATGCACTCCATCCGACCGGAAAAACTCCAACGTATCCTCCAAGGAGAAACTCCATCCCTGTTCCAAGACAGGGACAGATTCTCAAAAGCGGCAGTTCAGAAGAAGGTGGGGTCCAGGTCGCGCTTACGAAGCATCTGACGAAACTGGAGAAAGTTCCCTACACTATTCGCCCGACCAGAGCGTTCATGCAACTCCAACTCAGAGGAGAACCGCATGACCAAACCTGATACCATTCCCGCCCGCCTGGCGGCGCTCAAGACCACTTCGACGCCGGACCTGAAGCAGCAATGGCGTGAGCTGTTCGATAGCGAGCCACCGCCATTCAATCGTCGCTACCTCGAG
>NZ_JAPWHW010000046.1 GCF_028369135.1 Roseovarius sp. ZX-A-9 | reverse complement strand
GATTGAACGCAACACGCTCTAATTCACCCCGCCCCGCAACGTTGAAGCGCCGAAACTGTGCTGGGTCGTGACCACGAGCGGGTAGGCCCCAAAGCGGCCCGTCACGGTAAGGCAGTCGAAAAGCCTACCCAAGGGCCCACAGAACTCGCTTTAAGCCTCAGAGCGGCCGTGAGACGCCTCGACGGCTACCTTCACTCGCCTACGCGACGAAGGACAGGTAGGCCCTTGTCACCTTTGCCAACTTCGTAGGGCACCGGTGTTCCGTCATCGTTTGGAACAAAGACCGTCGCGCCGGCGTCTGCATCCTGCCGATCCCATCCGGACAACGTACCGGTCTTGTCATAACGCGCCGTATCCGTCCAAGCCGCCGACCAGTAAAGCAGCGGGTCGAAATAGGCCTCGCGCCTCACTGCATCATAGTCGATGGACAAGAGCCGCTTTTCACCATCTGGCCCAACATCGTACCGGCGGAGCTGATGTTCGGGGAAGTCGATGGAGATTAAAGATGGTGCGCTGTCGTGCACCCCGTTATTTGCGAAAACGCCGATATCGACGCGCGACATGCGGCGCTCTATCTGACCTCGCTTTCCGGGTGCCAGTTCGGTCCACGGGTCATGCCAGGCCACTTTGATCCTCGCCGTCCGGCCACCTGGCCCCTGTGGTTCGATCGAGACGAGCTCCGGGTCACCACGCAGCAAGCGCCATTCGAAAGTGATGGGCCGCTCATTGGCAGCCAACGTGTCTTCGGCCGTGACCACAAATTCGCGTTCCCAGGCAAAGCCACGCCATAGGCGCCCGATCGCCGCTGGTGCGTCAAGCAGGCGCTCACTCATCCCCGCAAGCCCGGCGGCATCCGAGAAATCCTCTTTGATGACCCGCAACCGCACCAGGGGTGGTATATCTTCGGGTCGCAACTTAGACGCCATCTCCACCATTCGACCAATCCGAACATGCCGGCCATCGAAAGCAGCGGGATGTGCGCTCCCCGACAAGTAATCTTCGCGGCTCGTGACGGTCGAAAGATTGTGGCGCAGGATCATCTGCACGGTCGGTGCAATCAATCCCTTCTCCCGCAGGAATGCAAAGGTATCGGTGGGAAGCGCCGCGAGTGTCAGCGCAATCGCGTTGAGAAAGAGCTGGTCCGAGCGCGAGGATCCCTGGCTGGTAATCATGTAGGGCCAGTTGATCGGGAAGAGATCCTCGGCGTCGTAATCGTGGTGCTCGGGATAGACGTAAATATGGTTGTTTTCGTAGAGTATCGGCGTGATTTCCCGCCATGTGTCATTGGTCATCGCAAGACGGGGCAGACTACGCCGCATAGCACCGCGCTCCAAAGCCATCGAGGAATTTCCGAAAACCACGGCAGGCAGGATGATCCGGCCCGCCAGACCTACATCGAGCCCTCCGGTGACAAGATGTGCGCCGTATTTCAGGTGCGTGAGGCGCGGATACATCTCCGCGTTCAACGACGAGTGGCCACGATCCCGGTTGTCGTAGACCACACCCGCGAAACCGTTGACGTCACCTTGTCCGTTCAGGATTCTCAGTAGCCGTACACCGTCCTGGCTATTGCCAAAACCAACGATCGGCAGTGCCGTGTCTGGCTCGGGCAGTTCAAGCCCCGCGGCCGCCCAGACCGCAGGATGAATCCTGACGACATCATTCTTGGACAGAAGTAACTCGCCCGCCTGAGCCGACGATTCCAGCAAGGTAACTGCAAATGCCAACCGCAGGATTCTGAGCAAAAAAGACATGAGATGAATCTGGCAAATCCCGCCGGGCATGTCCATCCGTGACGTGCGGATCATGGGGCAGTATTCATCCTGCTTCTCCGGTCGGCAGCGCAGGGGGTTCATACGCCAATCCACTGAACCAGAGAATGATGGCCCCGCTCAAGACCGGGACCATCAATTTCCACCGGGCCTGGAAGTCGGCCGAGGCGGTCGAACGGGAAATCCGTGAAATGAGGCGACTGGTACAGCGTCGAACGTCTGCGAAACCTGACCGAATACCTCACCCTGCAAGAAGCAACGCGAACTTTTCATCTAATTCAGGACGCCAACGAAAAGGGGGCCAGCAGTTAAGCCGCCCCCCTCCGTGTACACCGTGGTCGGTTTAGTTCGTGTTCGCGTTCACGACTTGAGCTGCTCCAACCGTGCCAACGATCGCGACGAGTGCTTTGGTCCACTGTACGGAAGGTGCTTCCGTCACGTAGATCGTGTCGCCATCGCGGATGTCAAAATCTCGGGCTAGTGGAATTCCGTTCGGCGCTGTCAGGTCAAGCACGTAGATAATGGTTTTCTCACCGACAATATCATGACGACCGAGTACCTTGTTGGAAGTTTTGGCATCTTCCTTGCGTATCACGAAAAGCCCGGTCGGATCAGAGAGTCGTCCATCCAAGCCGCCGACTTGCGCGAGCGCTTCAATGGCTGACAGATGTCTCATGCCGAAGGGCACATTGGCCTGATCACCGGTCGCGCCGAGCACTGTAAAGATACGAGGATCACGCTGTACCAGAACTCGGTCGCCTGCGCGCAGCGCAATGTCGTATTCTGGATGGTCATAGATATCCTCGAACCAAATCGAGCCTTTGACATTGCGCCGTAGCACGCTGATGCGCGCAATGTCTGCAGCAACAGTAACGCCGCCAGCAGTGGCCAGCATTTCCATCAACCGGCGGCTGGAGCGCCGAATCGGGTAAACACCTTGGGCACCGATGGCGTCACCAAGGATCGAGACCGTTGCACCGTCACCGTTGGCGCGCTGGACCAGAACCTGCGGCTGCGGTGTTTGGGTGCTCAGTTTATTGGTGATGGCTCTGCGCAATGCCTCGGGCGTATTGCCAGCCGCGCGAATTCGCCCGACATAAGGAATGAAAATGAACCCGGCATCATCCACCTGAATGGAGTTGAGACCTGACGCTCCGGCATCTCCCCGGTTCAGGACACCGTCATCAACGTTCTCGTAGATTACGAATGACAGCGTATCGCCCGGGAGGATTATGTCAGGCGCCGAGGAGCCAGCCTTGAGCAGCGCGGAAGGAAAGCCCGGGTCGGGAGCCGTGGCAATCGCACGAGTAACGTTCTCATCCACCACGACAATTGCAGTATTGCTGGTCTCTTCGACCTCGATATTGAGAATTTCATTTTTGCTGGGCCCTGGCCGCGGCAAGGTACAAGCGCCGACCATGGACACGCATACGGCAAGAGCCAACGTTCTAGTAATACGAGTAGACGTCGTTATCATATTGTATCTCCCGGCCCCGCCCCTCGAATGACGTCTCAGGGACGATTCGCCGCAGTTCTCTTGAAAAAGCACACTTCCCAACAGTTAAAGACAGGTAGAGGCCGATTAAGCAATCGCTTGTGTCACGGATTCTTGATGTGTTGCAAATGTGAATCATTGCATGAACCCAGCACGATAGCCGGTAAAGTTGAGTTGTCTGTCATCGGCTCAAGATGTTGTGCCAGCCCGTAGTGTACCACCTAAAAGGCCTCGCCACACGCCCAGCGGGGTCAAGGCAAGGCCGGCCACCGGGTGCAGTTAGGGCGCGCCGCGCGGTTATCACGCCGGGATTTGCGCGCCCTCGCTTTCTATCGAAGCGCCGAATCGCCGCTGATCTCAAGCACGCATCGCGTCTGTATATGGCCAATCACCCGCGAAATGGCCTGTTAGGCACCACCGCGCCCTAAACTCCTTTAGTTCTCAGCAGCTCCACCGTCCTGCAGGCTCTGCACCAATGCTCGCGCTTCTTCGACCTGTCGCCGGGTATCGGTTGGGCCGGCGATGCTGATAGCCTTGCGAAACTGTTCAAGCGCATCTTCAGGCCGAGTAAGAGCAAGGTAGGCTTTGCCCAGATGGTACTGAACAATGGGATCCTCGGGCAGCCCTTCTGCGGCCTTTTCGAGATATGGCAGGGCCTCGGCGCTGTTTTCACGGCGGTGGAGGATCCAGCCATAGGTATCCATCAACGCCGGGGCGTTGGCGTCACGCAACCGCCGCGCAACGGTCCATGCGCGGTTCAGACTGGCCTCATCTTCGCGATGGGTCGAAAGCAGGCTCGCGAGGTTGTTGGCCACGACAACCGAATTCGAGTTCTGTTCATAGAGCGCCTCGTAGATTTCGATTGCCCCGTCGATATCCCCGTCGCGCTCCATGTAGGAGGCCTTCGCCCAGAGTAGGTCCGCGTTCTCCGGCAAGTGGCCCAAGCCCTCATTGATCACGGCATAGGCCGCCTCAATATCGCCTTTGCGTAGTTTCAACCGAGAGAGTTCAAGCCAGATTTCTGGTTGAGCGGAGTTTGCCTCCACGAGTTGGCGAAAGGATGCTTCTGCCGCGTCCAGATTGCCGTTCGCTATCTGCGCCACAGCCGGAACGGCCTCCAGCGCGAGATTGTCGGGGTATTCCTCTCTTAGCTTCTGCGCGTAGGCCAAGGCACCAACGTTATCGCCGATGCTGAGCCTTGCCTGAACAAGGGAAATCTTGTCAGCGAGAGTTGCGTCGGCATTGTTGGCCAAGTCTTCAAGAAAGGACATGGCCGCATCTAACCCCTGCTGCCGGCTGAGACGTTCGGTCTCGATCCCGTTGGCAGCCTGGAGCGCGGTATCACCGCCAATGCGGCGCAGGGTGTCCACAACACTTTGAACGCGACCGAAATCCTCCATTCTCAAATAAAGCTGCCCCAGCGCGCTCAACAGATCGACATTGGACGGGGCGAGCCGCAGCGCTGCCAGCAAGACGTCCTCTGCCGGAAGATACCGTTCCTCTCCGAACAACAGCTGAGCATAGCGAAGCGCCTCGGCTGGTGCGTTGCCCGATGCCTCTACGGCTTGCGCCAGGAAATCTTTGGCCAGTTGCGGCTGACCTGCGCGCGCATAAGCTTTTGCAATCAAGGTCATAGCCTCGGCATCCTGAAGGTTCTGGTCGAGCGCGGTCCGAAGCTCGCCGATCGCCGCATCGGTTTCGTCAGCTTCGATTTGCCATGCGGCGTGCATTTTGAGCGCGCCAGGATGGGTTGGCTCTTCGGCCAAAACCTCCTCGACATGGGTTCGGGCACCCACCTCGTTACCGGTGGCAAGGAGCATCTTGGCGAGCGTAACCTTGATATTAAGGGACTGGTCCAGAGGCTCGGTCTTGGACAGTGCGTCCTGAAGCGTCGCAATTGCTTGCTTCTGGTTCCCCTCGGAGAACTCGAAGCTGGCTTCGAGGATCTGAAATGGCACGGGATCGGGGCGTTCGGACACGGCCTTCTTGATCTCGGCGCGGACGGAATCGGGATCCCGAAATGCCGACAGGAAGCGGATCAAGCTGATTGTCGGGACCGGATCTTCGGGCGCGGAAGCCTCTGACAGCTCGCGCAGCACGCCTTCGGCCGCATCCAGGTTTTTCCGTGAAACGTAGTACCGGACAAGCGTTTCCATATGCGCTGGTTCGTCCGGGAAAATTTCCATCATCTTGCGCAGCTGCGCTTCGACTCCACTCTCATCACCAAGCGTCGCCAAAACCCGAAGGCGCTCTTGATAATAACGACTGTTCGTGGGCTCGGCTTCGATCATCCAATCGATTTCAGCCAGCGCGCGAGTGAAATCCTGATCGCGAAGCGCATTGTCGATGAGGGTATTCCGCAGCAATATGTCATCGGGCCGTTCCGCCAGCATCTCGTCGGCCTTGCGTCCCAAGTCGCGGCGCACTGAGGGGTCATCATCATCAATGGCATCCCTATACTCACGTACAAGGGAGATGACCTTTACGCGTGGGTTCTCTGCATCCAATTCCTCGGCGCGCGTTCCATGGCGGTCAAATTCATCCCAGTTCCCAAAGGTAAAGGCCATCTCGGCGAGCATGATCCGGCTATCAAGATCATCGGGATATGACTCTGCCAGTCGCAGGTATTGGCGATAAGCGCCTTGGCGGTTGCCCCGTTCCAATTGCAGTTCTGCCATGGTCCGGCGCGCACCCTTGTGGCGGGCATTCAAGTTGAAAGCATTGCGCAACTCGACCATGGCGCGGTCAACGTCACCTTCCTCGATCAAACTCAGGGCGCTCTGGTAATGCTTCTCGGCCCGCTCTTCAGCCGAATCGCAGGCGGAAAGAAAAAGGGTGCAGCTCAGCAGAAGGACAATAGGGATAAAACGACTCAATACACGCACAAGTAGATTCCTCATCTGTTAAGCGAAAGGTAACAAACGCTGTACGAAGGTATACATCTCATTTGTCGCCGAATCCAATGACGGATTTGCAGATCGCTATCTCTGCCAGCCGCCGCGTTTCTCCATGACCTGCTCCGGATCAGCGCGGCCTTGCTGGTTTCCAAGAGCGTCCCGCCCCATTGCCCCGCGAGCATTGAACCAACACGGCCTGGCTTGGGCGACGGGACCGGATATTTCGCCGCGCTATGTCACGACCGGATCGCTGCGCCCAGAGTTTTCGACCGCTACGTAACAGGCGACATCTTCTGGCCTCGACTTTCATGAAAATCATTGCTGGCTGTAGATTTGCGTCAAGACGCCTTCTATCACTCAAAAAAGTTGAGTGGCAAAACAAGGAGTCAGCCAGCTACCTCCTCATGTAATAAACCTCTTCGATGTCGAGCGGGGGAAACATGCGATATGGCTGCCACCAACCAGAGAAATTTGCGAAGTTAAGCCAGACAAACAAAACAAGAGCGTAATAAAACAGTATCCCAACCACGACAGCTTGCTTCTGCCCCTCAAAGCGCCCGAACGCATCAGGCAAATTGGCAAACACAAACAACTGTAGCGGAATCAGATATAGACTGATCCGATCAAGAGCCGTGGAAGGAAACGCCCCGACAACAAGCGCCATGAAAGCGCAAATGGCCAGAAAGGCCATGACCAAATAGATCTTTCGCTCACTTTCCGAAACAGAGAGGCGATTTCTATAAATAATCAATAGTATAGCGGGCACCACATTCATGAGCAGCCTGACAAATGCGCCATCAGACTGCATCTCGTTTTCCAGGTACTGCTCGACAATCTGGTCAGTCGTTCCCTCGATAAGTGCCGTATACATAAAAAATGCAACGAGCAGAAGGAGTGGGAGGTTCTTGTAATTTCGAAAATTCTTGGTGAGCAGAGTGATGCCAATCAACACAACGGCAGAACGATGGAACGTAGCGGCAACGAATATCCAAAAAATAAACCACAGAAGGCGCTGCCGCCCAAGGGCGACAAGCCCAATCATGGCAAATCCCAACGCAACACCCTGGCGAGAATATCCCATTGATACGACGATGGTCATGTACGGGATGGAAACAGCAAGCGCCAACCATGGCCGCGTCATTGACCGTGAATAGATTATCAACCCCGTCGCAAATACTGTTCCGCAGAAAAGATTAACGCCAACGATGCCCAAACCTAAATCGAGGCTGACAATATTAAGAATGTTATATGCCGGATCAGACATACGAACAGCTTCAGAAATCGTAAGAAATTCGGCTTCGAACAGGTGTCTGACGTAGTTGTACCAATCGCCACCGACACGATCACGAAAGCCGATCATCAGGGCAATCAGGAGCAGTACCAGGATCCAAATTCCGTCGACTTTTACGCTTCGCGTACCATCTGCTCTGAAATTCTGAGCGGGCTTCGCAGCTACTGCTGTCAGGGCTGGTATCAGGAAAAGTATCCAGTAAGGCCACATATATCCATTCCCTGGTCTGCTTTGCACTGCTCTAACACGTCGATCAGGCTCCTGCCAGACTGTCTAGGCTCTCAGTTACGCTCTACCAGTTTACCAACCCCAAGAGGATCTTGCGCGACGGCCACGTAACAGCACTTGGAGGCTTGAAACGGTCGATGGTCTTTTTGCGCCAACATGACCGGAGAGCGCGGCGAGACCTGCGGCGCGTATGCAACACCTTGATTTACCACCTGATCTTGTCTTATTCTCACCAACCTTTGGCCATACCTTGCTTTCAATAGCAATCGTATGAGTGTACATTCCAATTTGCCGTGATTTAGCGGCTAGATTTCAAGTGATAAGAGCAAGTATGCCAACCGCCCTTTACAACGAACATTTCGGATTTCACGAGCGGCCGTTCTCGTTGTCGCCCGACCCGGAGTTCCTGTTCTGGACCAAGGCGCACAAACGGGCCCTCTCGGTGCTTGAATACGGACTCGTGACCCGGGCGCCACTTACCGTCGTTTCCGGCGAGGTGGGAACAGGCAAGACCACGTTGATTCAGCAACTGCTGCGCACGATGAAGGAAGATGTGACCGTCGGGCTGATTTCAAATGCCCGGGGCGACCGGGGGGATCTGCTGCGTTGGGTCCTGAGTGCATTCGACCTGGACGCACCCGCAAACCTTGATTACGTGGCCTTGTTCCAGCGTTTCCAGGATTTCGTTTTGGCCGAATACGCGGCGAAGCGATATGTTGCGCTGATCGTGGACGAAGCGCAAAATCTGGGGGCCGACACGCTGGAAGAGCTGCGCATGCTCACCAACATCAATTCCGGCAAGGACGAGTTGTTGCAGGTCATTCTGGTCGGCCAGCCCGAGTTGCGCGACCTAATCCGCCAACCGGAATTGCGTCAGTTCGCTCAGCGAGTGACGGTGTCCTATCACCTGGAGCCCATGGACCTGAGCACGACACTCAAATATGTCGCACATCGATTGAAACATGCGGGCGGTACCGGCGAGGAATTCACCGTTGAGGCGATCCGCCACATCCATGAAGAGGCAGAGGGCATCCCGCGCGTGATTAACAAGCTTTGCGATCTCGCCCTTGTCTATGCATCCAGCGGAGAAGAGGAACAGGTTAGCGTGGCAACGATCAATGAACTGATAGGTGATGGGCTGATTTTGAAGCCATTTCGTGAATCTTTGTTGCTCACCAATCCTCGCTCGGTTGTAGGAAAGGCTGCGGAATGAATTTCGATCTGGGCTTCTACTGGGCATTGTTCCTGCGCCGTCTTGCTGTGATGTCGCTGTTCTTTCTGGTTTTTTCTGGCTTGGGCCTGGTCGCCGCATTCAAGCTGCCCGAAACCTACACCTCTTCCGCACGACTTCTGTTCGAAGCACCGCAGATCCCCGTCAGCATGGTCAGTTCGACGGTGCAGGCCGGCGCGGCAGAGCAGCTTGATATCATTGAGCAGAGGCTGTTGACCCGGGCAAATTTGATTGACATCGCCAATCGGTTTGACGTGTTCGAAAATATACGCGAGATGGAGCCCGACAAGGTCTATGCGGCGATGCAGGCTGCGACGAATGTTCGTCGCAGAGGAGGAGCTCGCGCTGGCAATAGTGCCACGATGATGATCATCAGCTTCAAGGGGCGCTCTGCCCGTATTGTTGCAAATGTTGTTAATGAATACGTCACCCTGGTACTGCAGGAGAATTCCAGGTTCCGAGTCTCTCGCGCCGAGAACACTCTGGCTTTCTTCGAGCAAGAGGTCCAACGGCTGAACGAAGAGCTCAACCAGCGGAGTGCGGAAATTGCCCGCTTCAAGTCCGAAAACGCCAAGGCTCTGCCCCAGGATCAGGGTTACCGGCTCGGGCGGCAGAATGTTCTGCAAGAACGCCTTGATCGCCTCAAGGCGGAGATCGAAATCGCGGTGCAACAACGCGAGAATCTCGAAGAAAATTTCGATGCGTCGAACGAACCTACATCGCCCGAGCGCAGCGCGTACGAAGAACAGCTGGTCGTCGGCATGGCAGAGCTTGACAGGCTGACGGCGGAATACGGCGAAGACAATCCAAGGGTCATTCGGCTGAGGGACCGGATAGAGCGTTTGGAGGCAATCGTCGCCGCCGGGAATTCTGCCAACGCCGCGAATTTCGTGGGCGAAGATCCCGCTCAGAGACAGGCGCGTCTAGAAGCCGCACAGGCAGAGGCCGACGCCGCAATCGCAGCACTTCAGGCGCAAATAGATTCCACGAAAGCCGAACTCGAAGAACTCGAGCGGAACATTGCCGTGAGCGCGTCGAATGGCTTCCAACTTGCCGAACTGGAACGCGACTACGATATCGTCCAGTCACGGTACAGTTCGGCGATATCGAACCTGAATTCCGCGCGGATGGGTGAACGGATCGAGGCCACGGCACAGGGGCAGCGGATCAATGTAATCGAGAACGCCAATGTGCCGCAAATCCCTAGCGGGCCTGATCGCCTCTTGATCGCATCACTGGGTATTATTGCCGGACTTGTGTTCGCCGTGGGTTACTTCTTTCTGCTGGAAGTGCTGAACCGGTCCATCCGCAGGCCGGACGAGCTTTCCGAGCGGTTCGGCATCACGCCAATGGCAACGATCCCCTACATGGAAAGCAGAGTGACGAAATACCTGCGTCGTAGTGCACGACTGGTGGTGCTCCTTGCCGTTTTGATTGGCGTGCCTGCGGCGCTTTGGTATGTGGATACGTATTATCTTCCTTTAGAAGTGATTGTGCAGAAAGGCCTGTCCAAGTTTGGGCTAGGCTAGAGCAGATGAGAGAATTGAGACCGAATGGAAAAACTGCAAGCAGCCCTCGATAAGGCGCGTTCGTCCCGCAACGAACAGACCGTCACCGAAGAGGCCAAGCCGGTCGCGCCGAAACCCGAGAAAAAAGCGAACGCTAGTGTCGTTGCCCGTTGGGCTGCGTTGGCGCCTTTCGAAGTGCATGACAAGAATCTCGCCCAGCACCGGGTCGTGACGCGAGCAGCCAGCAAAGCTGCGACGCCATTTGATATCCTGCGCACCAAGGCCATCTTGACCATGCGTCAGAATGGCTGGAAGCGGCTGGCAATCACGTCACCGATGCCGCAATCTGGCAAGTCCACCATGGCCTGCAACATAGCGCTCGGACTCGGCCGCCAACGCGACCTGCGTTCGATACTCTTCGACCTGGATTTGCGCGACCCGTCCTTGCGCGAATTTTTCAAGGTCCAGCCACCCCATGGTATCAGCGAAATGTTGACCGGTGAGGTCTCCTTCGAAGAGCAAGCTTTGCGCTATGGCGACAATGTCATTGTTTCCATGGCCCAGCGCGCGGAGTCTGACCCGACACGGATCCTTCTGGCCGAGGAAACGGCCGAAAAGCTGGATGAAATCCAGGCGGAATACGAGCCCGATCTGATGGTTTTCGACCTTCCCTCGGTGCTGGTGAACGATGACACGCGGGCGTTTCTCAAGAATGCAGACTGCGCGTTGATCGTGGTTCGGGCTGATACAACGACCTATAGCCAGTTCGAGAAATGCCAGCGCGAAGTCGCTGAGCATACCAATGTGCTTGGCGTGGTCCTGAACGCCTATCGGCACGACAAGCGCGCCGCCGAAACTGCGTGATCTTTTCTTTTCAGTCGGTTCTGCGCTGCGATCCCCAGCCGGGGCAGTCGGCCTTCAGTTGAAGCCGACTTCGCAGATCGCATCAGACGCCGCCTATTGGTTTCCCCCTGCCCTTCATCGTTCCGTTAGAGCGTGTTGCGTTCAATT
>NZ_JAPWHW010000045.1 GCF_028369135.1 Roseovarius sp. ZX-A-9 | reverse complement strand
CCGTAACGGCGCAGGCGATGACCAACCGTGCCCAAGGCCCCCGGAACTGTCCGGGAATTACCGAAATCCCTGTCCGGGATTTACTGAAATCCGTGTCCGGGAATTTGCGAAACCCGCAATTTGCGGTCCAACGCGTCGCGCGCCGTAAATGGCATGTGTCCAGTGTCAGGAACTTGGTGCGCAGGATTGATCGCACTTTGTGCGCCAGTCGTTAGCCATCGTTCGCCAAACGTGGGTCGCGGAGAAGGCCAATGGAAACCAACGCTGGACGCTGGACGCTGGGTGCTGCGGCTCGCCGTCCTCGTGATCGCGACGAGCTGGTTGACCGGCTGCGCGGCGGAGGGTTTTGAAACAGGCGGTTTGACGGCATGTCCGCCGGTCGCGGAATACAGCAGGGAGTTACAGGCGCGGGCGGCCGAAGAATTGGCGATGCTGCACAACGGATTCACGGGCAATGGTAGCATTTACTTTGTTGTGGTCAGGCCCTGCAAATGACGCTGATCGAGGATTACTATCCGAAAGGCGGGTCGAAGGGCGGGCGACCGCGGATGCTGCGGGTCTAGTTCCTCGAGAACTGGTATGCGCTGAGCGACCCAATGGCGGATGAGCACATCGGTTTAAAATACGACAATTTTTCCATTC
Source organism: Roseovarius sp. ZX-A-9 (assembly GCF_028369135.1). Lineage (GTDB taxonomy): Bacteria > Pseudomonadota > Alphaproteobacteria > Rhodobacterales > Rhodobacteraceae > Roseovarius. The sequence goes on along the minus strand of NZ_JAPWHW010000045.1, from coordinate 11,086 downwards.
CGCTTAAGCCGGTTTTGCGCTGAAAGCGCGCAGGTCACAAATTTTCGAGATGGCACCAGATCGTGTGACCATCTGCAAAGTCTCGACGGGGCGGAGCCACGGAGTCGCAAATGTCACCGGTCCGTTTGGGGCATCTGCGTTGGAACGGGCAGCCGGTTCTGGGGGGCGACAATTCAACCGCATCGTTGGTGACAAGGGTTGGGGCAAAATCAGGGTCGGGTTCCAGCACCGCCCCCAGCAGGACTTTCGTGTAGGGATGTGAAGGGTCTCCATACACATCCTTGGTCCGTCCGATTTCGCACAGCCGGCCCTGATAGAGCACAGCAACACGATCCGACAAGACACGCACAACGGCCAGATCGTGACTGACGAAGACATAGCTTGTATTGTTTTCGCGACGCAGATCATCCAGCAATTCCAGCACGGCGGCTTGCACTGAGACATCCAGCGCCGAGGTGATTTCGTCGCACAGCACCAGATCAGGCTGGGCCGCAAAGGCACGCGCCACAGCCACACGTTGTTTTTCGCCGCCTGAAAGCTGACTGGGCAATCGATCCAGATAGTGACCGCCCAGTCGCACCTGTTCCAGCAATTGCGTGCTGCGCGCATTCAGTTCCTGACCGGACAAGCCGAAGTAAAGCTTTAGCGGCTGTGCAAGGATCTGCGCCACCGTCTGACGGGGGTTCAGGCTTTCGTCGGGGTTCTGAAAGATCATCTGGATCTGGCGCAACTGTGACGCGTTTCGGTCCTCGACGCGAGGTGGCAGAGCACTTTCATCGGCCGCGCCCACGGTGCCCCGCACCGGCGGCAACAACCCCGCCACGGATTTGAGGATCGTGGATTTGCCCGACCCGCTTTCGCCAACGAGGCCTAAAGTTTCACCTTTGCGCAGGGTGATCGTTATGCCATCAACCGTCGCTGTCGCCTGACTTTCGCGCCTCGCCAGTTTCTCCAAAAAGGTGACGCGTGCGTAGGAAATCGCCAGATCGTCCAGTTCCAGCGATGTGGCGGCAGGCAGGTCGCGCTGGCGGACGGCCCGCTGGCCAACAAGGGGGATTCTGTCGACTTGGTTGACGTGGTGACAGCGGGACTTTGCGCTGCCGGGGTCAGTGCCTTGGATCAGGTCCGGGTGCACATCGCGACATTGATCCGAGGCGATGGTGCAGCGATCCACAAAGGAGCAACCGGTGCCGGCGTAACCGGGGGCGGGGGGGCGGCCATCCAGTGCGCGCGGCAGATGCGTATCCTTCAGCTTGGGGATCGACGCCAGAAGGCCACGCGCATAGGGGTGGCCCGGTTCTCGCAGAACCTTGTGCGCGCTGCCTTCCAATACGACCTCGCCGGCATACATGACGATGACACGATCGCAGACCCGGGCGATCGCGCCAAGATCATGGCTGACATAGACCATAGCCATGCCCGTATCGCGGGCCAGATCGCGCAGAAGTTCGAGAATATGGGCTTGGGTCGTCACGTCCAGCCCTGTCGTTGGTTCATCCAGCAACAGGGCTTCAGGTTCACCCGCCAACGCCATGGCGATGGCGACGCGTTGTTGTTGTCCTCCCGACAATTCGTGTGGATAGCGCCGGGAAATACTAACCGGGTCCGGCAACCGAACCTGACTTAGCAATTCGGTCACGCGCGCGTCATGGGCCTCTTTCGGTAGCGAGGAGTGCAGTCGAAGCGCTTCGGCGATCTGGGCGCCGATCCGCAACGTCGGGGTCAGTGACTGCCCTGAATTTTGCGGGATAAGCGCCAGACGCCCGCCGCGGATCGTTTCAAGTGATCCGCGGGTTTGGGTGAACATCTCGATATCATCAAAAGAGGCGCTCCCTTCCATCACCATCAACCCGGTCTTTAGGTATCCCATCATCGCAAGCGCAAGCGTGCTCTTGCCCGAACCGCTTTCACCGACAAGGCCGATACTCTCACCTTCGCGGACGGAAAGGGAGATATTGCGCAGCACCGGCACCATTGCGCCGGATCGGGACCTAAATCCGATACTCAGGCCGTCAATCGCGATAACATTGCGAGTTTTGATATCTGTCTGCCTCATACGGGTGCCTTTTGCGCGCGGTCGATGCCCAGCGCCTTGGCCAGTGCGTCAGCCGTCAGATTGATCCCGATGATCAAGGATGACAGGCAAACCATCGGAGCCAGAACCCCCATGGGTGAGAAGGACATGAAACCACGCGCATCTGCGATCATCAGCCCCCAATCGGGTGTGGGCGGTGACACACCAAAGCCCAGAAACGACAGCGACGAAAATGCCAACAACATCCATGACCAACGCATTGCGCCTTCGACAAGCAGTGCATCCCGCACGTTGGGCAGTAATTCACGCTGGATAATCGTGGCGCGACTGTGTCCGCGCGCGCGTGCGGCCTGCACGAAATCACGGGCAACTACGTCATGAGTTGCAGCGCGGGCAATCCGAATCACGGGGATGCCGTAAAAAAATGCGAGTGTGGGGATCAAAACCTCGGTCCCGGACCCAAACGTCACGATCAGCACCAGCATCTTTAGGATCCAGGGCAATGACAAGAACGCATCGACGACACGCATCAGGATTTCATCCAGACGCCCGCTGACCAGACCAAAAAATATGCCGACAAGACCGCCCCAGATGACAGCCAGCGGTGTGGCGATACCGGTGACGAGGATGGCTTCACGCCCACCCAGAAGGGTGCGGCTCAGCGTGTCGCGCCCAAGGTGATCTGCCCCCAGCCAATGCGCCGCCGACGGTTTCGAAAGCATGAAATTGGCGTCCATCTCGGTGTAGTCATAGGGCACGATGAACGGCCCGAAAAGCGCCAGCATCAAGTGCCCGAAAACAAGTGTCAGGCCAATCGCGCCTGAAGGCCGGGCCATGATATCCGAAATCACGGTCCCAAAGCGGGCGCTGGGGCCGGGGCGCACGAGGGATGTTGTTTCCGCCATATCCTTCAACCTTGCCGCAAATGGACCGTGCGCAGGCGCGGGTTCGCCAGCATCGTCATGATATCGGCCGCCAGGTTCACTATCACATAAACCGATGCGATGATCAGGGCGATCGCCTGCGTCACGGGCAGGTCACGATCGGAAATGCTGTCGATCATCATCCGCCCCAGCCCCGGATAGTTGAACACGGTCTCGATCACGACGACTCCGCCCAGTAGCCATGCGATGGTCAGCGCAACCACGTTGATCGTTGGCAACAGTGCATTCGGCAGGATATGGCGAAACACGATCTGCCAATATGGCACCCCTTTCAGCGTGGCCATCTGTGCATAGTCCGACGCCAGGGTCTCGATCACCGACGAGCGCACCGTGCGTAGGATATGCGCGGTCATGACCAGGGTCAGAACCCCGATGGGCAGCAACACTTCGGGGAAAAATTCGACAAGCGGCGCATTCGCCGAGGTCAGCACAATGCCCGGCACCCAGCCCAGCCAGACGGAAAATACAAGGATCAGCAAGGTTGCCGAGACAAATTCGGGAATGGTCATGGCAAAGATTGCCGAGGTCGATACGAAGATATCAACCGGCCTGTCACGCCAAAGAGCGGCGACTACCCCCAGAAACAACGCCAACGGAATGCCGACCACCATGGCCCCGAAGGCCAACAGCAACGTATTGCGCAACCGATACCCAACCAGTTCCGATATCTGTTTTTGTCCGTTGGCGGACACACCCAGATCACCCTGGAGCGCGCTGCCTGCCCAATCGACATAGCGCGTCAGGGCTGACCGGTTGAGGCCCAGATCCTCGCGGCAGTTTTCCAGCAGCTTGCCCTTGGCCTCACGCTCCAGAAAAGCGGTGCAGGCATCACCGGGCAGCATCTCGACGCCAGCAAAGATGATGACAGAGACCAACCAGACTGTGATCGCGCCAAGGCCAAGGCGGCGCAGCAACATGACAAGCAAGGGGTAAATCCAATCGCGCTGAAAAGTCGGGGGGCCATGGGGATTGGCCCCTCCTGTGCGTTAGTCGACGGTTATCAGATTCCAGCGCACCGCATTGTTTTCGACTGCGTCCAGATTGTTGACGCGCGCAGTGGTCCCGACGAGGCGGGTCACATGATAGGGGATCAATGTGCCCGCCGTGTCAAACAGATGCTCCTGAGCCTGGACGTAGAGCGCACGCCGTGCATCGAAATCCAGCTCCGAGCGCGCTTGGGACAGGATGGCGTCAAAATCGGCATCCTTGTAGTAGCTTTCGTTCCACTTGGCGGTGCTGAGGTAGATCTCGTTCAACGCCTGATCCGCCGGACGTTCGTTCCAGCGTGTGGTGACCGCGTCCTTTTGCATCCAGACCTCGTTCCAATACCCGTCAGAAGGCACTTGGACGATGTTGATGCGAATACCCGCTTCAGCAGCGTGTTTTTGATAGACTTCCGCCAGAACGGGCCAGGTCGGCTCAAGTGTTGCGACATGCAGGTCGATATCCAGACCATCGGGGAATCCAGCTTCGGCGAGCAATGCCTTGGCACCTTCGATATCCTGTGGACACTCCATCTCAGCGCGATACTGGTCGGTGGGGCCGACAGGGCTGTCACAGGCCACGACGGCACCGCCTCCCATGACTAGATCAACCATGGCCTGACGGTCAGCGACCATCCGCAATGCCTTGCGCACGCGCACGTCATTGAAAGGTTCGACATCGGTGCGGAAAATCAACCCGCGCCAGTTGCCGGTCGGAATGGTCTGCACCTTGAAATTGTCCGATCCGGCCAGCATCACGCGCTGCTGCGCCGTGATCCCGCGCTCCATGTCGATCTGGCCACCCAGCAGGGCCTGTAGACGTGCCTGGCCGTCGGTGATGCCGATGATCTCCATCTTTTCGACGCCGGGCGCGCCCTCGAAATAGTCCATGTTCGCAACCAGTTTGGTTGTGCCTTCGGCGTCAAAGCTTTCGACCATGAAGGGGCCGGTGCCGACGCCGGTGGTCGCAATCGTGTCGCCCGCATCCTCGGGGATCATGCGCAGTCGATAATCCATCAGCAACAGTGGCAAATCGGCAAAGGACCCGTCCAAGGTCAGCTGAATCGTGTGCTCGTCAATCGCCTCGACGGTATTGATCATCGCGATCGCGGAACGGGCCGGACTGTCCATTTCCGGATCCAGAACGCGTTCCAGCGAATAAACGACATCTTCGGACCCGAATGTGCTGCCGTCGTGAAAGGTCACGCCCTCGCGCAGTTTCAGCGTCCAGACGGTGGCGTCTTCGTTCGCGGACCAGCTGACCGCCAGATCGGGCGACGGACGGCCCTCCATATCAGGACGCACCAAGCGGCTCATGACCTTTTCGGTGATCTGAAAAACACGCCCCTTCGAGATCGGATCAAGGCTTGATCCTGAACCCGATCCAACTTCATGCGCTTGACGAAACGTACCGCTTGGCTCTGCAACGACGATAGATGCCATTATGATAAGAGTCGATGCGACCCCCAGTGTAGTTTTCATTTATCTTCCTCCCGTTGAAGCCGCCGTAGAGCCTATGCTGGCTGCAGTGACTTTGGAACAAGTTTCCAAGTTGAGAGCGCCCGGCGTCAAACGAAAAAAAGAAGAACTATGGCGTAAGAAATTGCCATCCATAACGCTCCCTCAAGTCCTTGCACTTGAGGGCGGCAAGTGGACATACTTCGATGGGTGTCGCAAATCAGGTGAGGCTACTGTGAAAAAATCGGGAATTGTCGTGGCCATTGGTGGCGGGGGATTTACGCACCAGTGCGATCCCGACCTTGATGAGTTTTGCCTGCAATTTCTGCCTCTCAGGCCCAGCATTGGCTTTGTCGGCATGGCCAGCGGCGATTCAACCGAAAAAACCGAGCGGTTCTATGACAGGTTTCGGGGACAGGCCGGAACGCTTTCACATCTTTGTCAGGACGCGTCCCGAACCGATGTCGAAGACTGGCTTGCCGGGAAGGACATGGTGTATTTCGGGGGAGGCAATTCAGCCACGCTCATCCGTCAGCTTCAGACGCGACATCTGGCGGCGCTTTTTCAGCGCGCTAACGCGCAGGGCTTGGTTCTGGCAGGAGTGAGTGCCGGGGGGGTCTGCTGGTTCGATTGGGCATTCTCTGACGCGGGCGGCAAGGGCTATGCGCCCCTGAAGGGTTTGGGATTGGTCAAATCAGGCATATGCCCGCATTATCTGGACGAACCGGCGCGACGCCCGCCATTCGAGATTTTGATTGCACAGAACGCGCCGCTTGACGGCTACGGCGTGGATGATGGGGCCTGTGTTGTTGCCCAAGAGGGCCGTGTGACGGGGGCCTTTTCGGCGCGAGATGGATCGGCAGCATATCATGTATCTGCAACAATCGCTTCGGGTATTTCTGTGCAATCGGTTACTGAATTTTCCTGAACCGTTTTGCTTTAGACTACCCCCGCCGCTTCGGCCTCGATCCAGTTGCAGACGGCGCGCAAATCCTTTCGTTTCCGCGCGCCCACACGTGTCAATAGATGATACGCCCGGGTCGGCAGCAGGTCGATTTCAAACAGTTTGACCAACACACCGTCCTGCACGTCGTCATCTAGAAACGGAAAAACGCCTAGTGCCACGCCTTGGCCATCCTTGACGGATCGTTGAACGACATTGGAATCAAACACGACGACATCGTTGTTGAAACCCTGGTTGGGAAGCCCTGCCAGAGAGAACCAGTTGCGCCATTCGCTTCTATCATGTTGATGAATGAGGGTATGTTGCGTCAGGGCCGAGGGATGCGATAGCGGACCATGCTGTGCGATCAGTTTCGGGCTCACAATCGGAGAATAGCGCGTTTCCATCAGCTTGGTGGCTTCGATGTCCGCCCATTCACCGATCCCCCAATCCACGACAATATCGGTTTCCATCTGTTCGGCATTGTTGATCCGCGCACCATGATGCACGATCAGATCAATATCCGGATGGTCCCTGCCGAATTTGGCCAGACGCGGCCCAAGCCAGCGCGCCCCAAAGATCGGTCCCACGGCGATGGTAATCGTCTTGCGGGTCGCCACCATGTGCTGTTCGGCCTCTTCGCGGATATCGGCAAACGCCTTCGACAGAACACTGGCCAGCGACGCACCTGCCTCCGTCAGGATAACCGCGCGGGTTTTCCGGTGAAATAATCGACAGCCCCAGTCCTTTTCCAGTTGGCGGATCTGGTTGCTGACCGTGGTTGCACTTACCGAAAGCTCTTCTGCCGCATTCTTGAAGCTGAGATGACGTGCAGCCGCCTCGAATGTACGCAAGGCTGTCAACGGCAATCGTCGCGAAGGGATCGCCATGGCTGCACCTTTATGGATAAAGAATAAGCAATCTATAGGCCCTGCAAATCTCGTTTGTCAACGACCCTGAAACGCCCGATCTTGGGCTTACATGATGTGCCCACGATGAAGATTTGCATCCCGAAAACCAAGAGTTGAGATATCCATGAAAATTGCTGTCATAGGCGCGGGCGCGATGGGGTCGATCTATGCGGCCCGCTTTGCACTTGCTGGACACTCCGTCGTCGCCGTTGATCCGTGGGAGGCGCATATCAAGGCAATCAACGCCGATGGACTGAGCCTGGATGGCCCCGACGGGCACCATATCGTGACGGGCATCATTGCGTCGGGAAATGCTGATGTCGTTCGCGATGCCGAGTTGATCATTGTCGCAACCAAGGCCTCGGCTGTTGGTGCCGCGGCAAGTGCCATTCGCGAGTTTGTGGGGCCCGAGACATCCGTTCTGACCATCCAAAATGGGTTGGGCGCGGGCGCGGGGATTTCCCGATGTTTACCGCCCAAAGCCTGCTTTCTGGGCGTCGCCGACGGGTTCGGTGCCTCGATGGTCGGGCCGGGTCACGTGCATCACACAGCGATGAAGCTGATCCGTCTGGGCGAATTGTCCGGCGGATCCACCCCGCGTCTTCGGGCCATGGAGGCTGTCTGGCAAGGTGCGGGGTTTAAGGCGCAGGCGTATGAAGACATTCACCAGTTGATTTGGGAAAAACTGCTGTGCAACGTCACCCTGTCGGCCCCCTGCGCGGTATTCAATTGCACGGTCGGTGAGTTGCTGGGCGATCCCGATCGCTGGTCCGTCGCGATCGCCTGCGGTCAAGAAGCATATGCCTGTGGTCTGGCCGAAGGTATCTCTTTCTCGTTCGATGATCCTGTCGCCTATATCACCAAGTTTGCAGAACTGGTGGCCGGGGCAAGCCCCTCGATGCGATTGGACCACATGGCTAAACGGCGATCCGAGATTGACTTTATCAACGGGGCAATCCCGCCACTTGGCCGCAAACACGGAATTGTAACTCCCAGAAACGACGAAATGACCAAGGCAGTGCATGAACTGGAAGCCGCCTTTGCGGGAAGAAACACATGAGGATCGCAAGCTTTATTCACGACGGCCATAGTCTTTACGGGCTTGTCGAGGGCGATGCCGTCAGGTCGGTCAATCCCGGCTTTCTGGCAAAATATCCTACGCTGCGCGCCACCCTTGAGGCGGATGTATTGGCTGAAATGCCGGAAATGTGCAGAACGCAGCCCCTGTTGCTGGCGCAGGTGGATCTATTGCCACCGATTCCTGCGCCGTCCAAGATCCTGTGTGTCGGGCTGAACTACAAAAAGCCTTATCCGGTTGCGGGAGCATCCCCGCAGTCCGGGGGAATCGTGATCTTCGGGCGCTACGATGACACGCTCGTAGGGCATGGCGCACCTTTGGAGATGCCGCTGGGCGAAGCCGCGCAAACCTATGACTTCGAAGGTGAAATTGTGGCCGTCATCGGAAAAACCTGTCGGCATCTCGATGCCGCGGACGCGATGTCCCATGTGGCAGGATATGCCTGCATGAACGAAGGGTCGGTGCGTGGCTGGCAAAAGCATTCGATCCATGCGGGCAAGAATTTTCTGGCGTCCGGCGCGTGGGGGCCATGGCTGACCACTATCGATGAGGCTGGGCCGATTGCTGAAATGCAACTGATCGTGCGCGTCAACGGTATCGTCATGCAGGATACGATGGCGTCAAAGATGATCCACGATCTTCCCAAGTTGGTCGCTTATCTGTCGCACATCACCCAATTGAACCCGGGTGACGTGATTGCCACGGGCTCGCCCGACGGTACCGGCGGCAGTCGTACGCCCACCGCATTCCTGAAGTCAGGCGATATCGTCGAGGTCGATGTATCGCGTGTCGGCATATTGCGAAATCCGGTCGCCGCCCCACACGATTGATCCAACCAATTTTGATCCAACAAGGACACCACCGATGAACCCCGCCCTGAAGAAACTCCGCTTTTCGGTCAAACCCCTGCCAGTTGAAGGATCGCGCCCGGTGGAACTGGCAAGAACGATGGCGGTTCACCCGCTGACATATCAAGAACTGCCATATGATCCTGAATATTCGCTTTATGCCGGGCGGCTGACGCCTGAAAAAATGTCAAATGCCACACCGGACGAAATGTATTGGAAAGCCCGGCAAGAGATCATCTTTCGCCACACCGGCGAGCACCCTTATGAGATTGCCGGCCCCGATGCGTTGAAGCTGTTGCAGCGGATATTCCCGCGCGATGTGTCCAGGGTCAAAACCGGGAGATGCTCGTATCAGTTCGCCTGTTACGAGGATGGTTGCATGATCACAGATGGCCTGTTGCTCCGGGTAGCAGATGATAGGTTCTGGTTTGCGCAGGCTGATGGGGACTTGCTCTCATGGTATCGAGCGCATGCAATCGGTTTGGATGTAAAGATCAGCGATCCGGAAGTCTGGGTCAGCCAAATACAGGGCCCGCGTTCAATGGAGCTTCTGGCCGATCTGTTGGATCGACCGATGCCTGATCCGTGGCGGTACTTTGACTGGGTCGAGGTGCGGATGGCGGGTCAGGATGTCATCATCAGTCGGACCGGCTTTACCAATGAACTCGGGTGGGAAATTTACTTTCGTCCCGAAAACGACATCGAGATGTTAGGTGATCTGATCCTGAGAGAAGGCACAAAAAAGGGCATGATCCTGACCGCCACGCCAGGATTTCGCTGCCGCCGAATTGAGGCGGGCTTGCTTTCAGCAGGTCAGGATTTTACATCGGAGACAACCCCGTTTTCTGTCGGGTTGGGCAAGTTCATCGACTTTGAATGCGGGGATTTTATCGGGCGGGACGCATTGTTGTCTGCCGACAGGACCAGCCGCACCTATGGTATGCGCGTCGTGGGGGGCACGGCGGTGCGCGGTTCAACCTTGAAACAGGATGGGCAAGCGATTGGCCGCGTCACGTCAAGCACTTGGTCGCCCTATCAGGTGTGCGGTGTCGCGATCGTGCATCTGAACGGCAATGACATAGGGGTCGGCGCCATTGTCGAGGTGGACGGCACGGATGGTGGGACGCATCTGGCCGAACTGTGCGCGTTGCCGATGTATGATCCGAAGGGCGAGATCGTGCGCGGCATAAGTACGACTGTGCCCAATGGGCCTGAACCATGGGCAGGAATTGCGAAAGATCGCGCCTCCGAAACCGCATGATAACACGAGGGAGCGCTAATTCTCCCCGAGCACTTGGCTCCAGCTACAATGCTGGTCTTGTCAGAAGGATTTGAGTTGAGGAGGGCAGGGCGTTTTCATAACCTATCCTCATGATGAAAACAGACCCATTCAAGGGCTTTCACAGTAGCCCGGAGATTATCCGCTTCGCCGTCATGTTATATGTTCGCTTTCCTGTGTCGCTGCGAAACGTCGATGATCTTTTGCGCAAGCATGGCATGGATATCAGCCACGAAACTGTGCGGTACTAGTGGGACAGATTTGGCCTGATGTGCGCCGTTGGAATTCGCCGAAAACGTGTGCTGCAGATGCGGTCGTATCCGAACTGGCGGTGGCATCTGGACCAGGTCTTCGTGAAGATCAACGGCGAGCGGCACTACCTATAGCGGGCTGTCGATCACGAAGGCTAGATAAGAAATATCCGGATTGGATCTCAGTCGCGTTCGTTGCGGATGGAAATAAGGCTGCCAGTTGGCGAAATAAAATCAATGTCTTAGATAGTGGAGAAGGTTCGCTGCCGGTCGCGTCCGCTCCGCCATTATCCCCATTGCGAACCAGTGACACCGCCCTGACGGGCACGGATTTTTCCGTGTTATCAAAGGGGTTT
>NZ_JAPWHW010000044.1 GCF_028369135.1 Roseovarius sp. ZX-A-9 | reverse complement strand
GTTAACGAAAACAGGTGGGTCAATTTTACTCGCTCATAACCCACCTAAGTGGGTCAATTTCGCATGCCGATTCACACGCCTGCGTTTCGTAGGAGCCTTGATGCTCGAACACCATCCGGACCGCCCGTGCGCGGACCTCGGGCGAGTAGCGATTTGCCATTTTGCTTTTTGTCATAACCATCATCCTTACTTAAGTTGATGGTCTCCGACAAACTCGGGGCGATTCACAGCGTCTGCATCATGTTCTCTCGCGTGTCAGCCGAAAAGCTTGGTTACGGACATTTTCACCGGTCAATGCTCGCCCGCTCCACCCGAAAAGAAGACCACCGAAACCCGTCGGCCGATCTCCGGTTCATGATCCCTCGACAGAAGCTCTGCTTCCTCTATCACCTTTGACATCTTTCGGTGTACCTCGTCAGCGTGTCGAACGTCATTTTCAAGCTTCTGCAGAATTGCTTGGATCGCGATGTATCCCTTCGGCAGGTCCTCGTAGGCGAAGCTGTCCCGCACCTCTTGTTTGGCTTGCTCCCAGAAGGGATCGAGCAGCCTGCTCCAAGATTCACAGATCATTTCGATGGCGGGGAGGGACAGGTGCCCGAACAGCTCTTGATCATCGTGGTTCTTGTCGCCCCGCTGGCTCATGAACTCAGCGCATGCTTTCATCAAGCTTTCAACGCGTGCCGGGCGTAGGTCCCATTCCGAAAGCACTCCAAGTTGGCTAGAAACGGTCTCAAGCGCGCTTGCCAGATCCTCCTCTGTCATCTTGGTCTGTTCCATGCCCAGACTTCTGGTCCGCTCGTATGCTGACTCAAGGGTCTTGGCGCAGGCCAGCTGACCTCGCTCCAACAATAGGCCAGTCTCAGAAGGACGTAGCAGCAGTAAACGCGGAGGGAAGAAGTTGGTCGGCTTGTCGACGCCCTTCAGATGCAGCGCGGTGAAACTCTCTCTGGCGGACAAGAGAGCCAATTCAGCGCCCCAGGTGCCTTCGATTTTTGCCTTGCTGATGAGCCCGTAACGCTCCGGAGAGATCGTCTCTTTGGTCCGAGCCAGAACGTCGTGGAAGTTGTTGTCTCGCAAGCGCCTGGCCGATCCGAGGTATCTGGTCACGCTTTCCAAAATTACTTCGGTGTCGTCCGAGCCAACCTCCTGCGCAGCGTCAATTAGTTCTTCGCCAGCGAGTGTCCGATAGTTCTCGATGCGGTTGGTCACCTTCTCGTCTGATGCAAACTGACCGACCGGAATATCGACAAGGTGATAGTTCACAACCCCAAATTGACTGTCGATTCGGTCGATGCGCCCCAATCCCTGGATGAGTTCCTTGAGGTTTGAGGTCACCCCAAGCAGAACAAGCGTATCGGCTGACTGTAGGTTGATACCCTCGGCCATCTTGTAGGTTAGGAAGACCGACGCTGGCCCTTCCGGGGCGTTCTTCCCGCCAGGACGAAAGTAGGACTCTACAGACTTGCCGTGCGTGATCCGTCGAAAGCCATCCGGTCCGTTGCCAAAGATGGCCTTCACTGCCCTCTCATCACCCTTCGTCTGGTTGCCAACAACGAAGTTCGTGTGGTGACCGCGGCGTGACAGCGCTTCAGCGAAGATTTCGAGCGTGTCTGTGCGCTCTGCGAGGAAGACAACCCGGTCCATCTGTTGCTGGATGCGGTGACAGGCTTCGTACCGCTTTTCGTCAACCTCGCGTAGCGAACGCGAGTTGAGTTTTTGGGCTAGAGCGTCACACTTCTCGGGTGCCGCCAGCGCGTCGACGCCAAGCAGACCAAACATGTCGGACTGACCTGGGTGCGGCGCTATACGCCCTTTCTTGGAGCCTTGCTCAAATTCCCGCAGCCACTTCCCGATAACGCCGTGGGACATCTCCCAAGCTGCCTGCGCTGCGTTCACTCGAAGTATATTCAGCAAGTTGCGGATATGGAGCTGATCCTGAGTACTCTGCTGCGTCTTGACGTGGCCGAAACGACTTTTCTCTACTGCCGTAACACGCCCGCCGGGCGCGAGGTCATTGCAGAGTGCTACGATTTCGTCGAGGCGTGCCCTCTGAGGTTTCGTGAGCTTCAGCGTTTTGGGTCGCCCATGATTGGCAAGCTTGGGGTAGCCATGCTTGGAGCGATCCTCGTCCTCACCAATGCATCGGCGCTGGCGGCGCGCCAAAAAAGGCGAAATCAGCTCAGAGAGTTCCGTGCGGGCCTGCCGTGAAAGAGCGGTTTCCGGTTCGGATAGGACAGCAAGTGGTGCCTTCTGATCGAAAATGTCAGGCGAGCTTTGCATTTCGCGGTCGAACAGCTCACCCATGGCCTGGATGTAGTCTGGGGTCATGAAGATAGAGGCGCGCTTTTCCTGCATATGGGTAAGCCAGTCGACATCACGATTGCCCAGCAGCGTGGCAGATAAGCAGACATTCCAGCTTGGTGGTGCGAGCTCGACCGCTGCAGCCATCTGGGATGCCTGTTCGAAGCCGGGCGTAACAGTATGGCTTTCGTCGATGATGAGTATGCCGAACTGATCGAGTCTGAGACCGGTCTCGTTGTCGTCGCCAGCTCCTCTCAGGCGCTTCTTTGAAAGACTGGTGTTTGGTATGGCCTCCAAAGAGTTCGTGGAGTGCTTTTCCCAGCTCGGGATGACCTTCGGCGGCGCGATGACAGCCGCGTTCTTCCTGGCGACTCCGTGCACAGGAGAGCGCGGAATGACCCGAGAAAAGGTTTCCGATAAGGCCTCGGCGAGGTGGCATCCGATTTCGGTTTTACCCGAGCCTGTAGGCGCTTCTACGAAGGCGATACCGTTATCGTACGTGATAGAGCAGGCCTCGTAAGTCAGCTCCTGCTGGTATTCATAGAGAGTGTGACCGGTGATCTCTCGGCGACCGCCTGTCAGCCAGGGCTCAAAGCCCTTCTGCTCCGCGATCATGCGCGCCATGGCGTCTTCGGCGGTGGCGGGCTTTATCAGCTTGTCGAGGATCTCGAGCGCTTCAGCAGTCCAGTCGGTCGAAACGTCCCAAATCTGCTCAGCCGCCCTGGTGCGCTCAAGCTGAAGCTCATGCGATCCAGCGTCGAGCCCATCTGCATACTCAATATTGCTGTAGAGCCCTGAGCGAGAGAAGTTCGCCGAGCCCGCCACCGCGCCTATTGGCGAACTCAAAATCTTGGAATGCATCCGACGATCCCCGTTGATCCCCAATCGGGTCTGGGCCAACACAGGGTCAAAGACGCGAAGCTCAATCTTGCGAGTTTGGATCGCCCGCTTTGCAAGCACCGCGAGCAGGTCATCGTCGTCCTCGACCTGCAGGCCGGACTTCTCCAGCCAATAGAGCTTCATTTCTTCAGTCACAGGTCTTGGCTTTACCAACCGTCGAGAGTTCCCCGTATCGATACCGAATGATATCCGAATGCGGATGTCTGGGTCTTTGTCAGGGTCTTTTAGCTCCTTGACCTCTTTCATCAGGACGGCGAGCGAAGAAAGGAAGTCTTGATAGCCAGTCACGATCAGGCAGTCGCCAGACGTGATGTGCGGCCGGTAGAGGTCAATGACAGGTCGGTCGATATTGGTCCCGACCTTGGGCGCAGCCGCGAGGTCGGTCTCGGCCAATTGAGTGGCCTTCGGCTGGTCAATGTTCTGTGGCTTTTGTCGGAGCCAATTCGGAAGCGAAAACAATAGCTAATACCATGTAGAGCGAGTTGCTTAGACTATGGATGGTCTTTCTAGCCTTGGGCAATGAATCTTTTTCGGCCTGCCCTTGCGGCAAATCCCCGATTTCGGTTCCCATGGGGGCAAAACAGCTCGGGGGAGAGGGTGGACCGGGAGCGGCCAAACGCCTCCCAACTGCACGGCCCGTGCTTGGGGTGGGGTGTGCCGGGTTTGACCGGTTTGCTGGCCTTAACCCCAACCAACTTGGCAAGCCGTAGCCAACCTGTTGTTCAGCCCGCCGACTCTGGGTTCTAACATTCGGAAGAGGTGGCAGGGTTGGACGCGGCGGTCCCTACTAGTAGGGGATTAGTAGGGGATGTACGTCAAACGTTCTCGTGCGTCGTCCGGCACCGTCCAAGGTCGAGACGGGAATTCGTCAAGCAATCATAATGAGTTATACGACTTCAGGCGGCTCTGGCCGGTTACGTCCAACACATGGACGGCAAAATTCGTAATGATGGGGTCGTAGGTTCGAGTCCTATCACCGGCACCACAATACTCATTTAAGATGTTGTTTTTTATAAATTTTTACAACTTAACCCAAACTTCTATCCACCCGCCAATCCACCCATCCGCATCCATGGCGGGACGTGTGACCCTTTCGGAGTTCTTTCCGCCATTCAGGAAGGATTCCTAAGATCTTGGCAATTACTGAGTCTCCGCTCCATCACATTGAAAATAGGCGCGCGCCGTCATCCGGAAGACCATACAGCGAGATACCAAGGGAGCAGGTACGTGGTCGATAGGGTAGGTATGAGGATCCGGTTCACATGGCTTGCATCAAGACAGGTGTTGTATCCAGCTCTTCAGTCACCTGTTCTACAGCTGGTATCCTGTCAAGGATCTCTGCTGCTCTTTGGCCAATGTCGCCAATTTCGTCATCGGCTTGCCGCAAGGCACCTACCATTGCGGTCAACGCATCTGATACCGAGGCTCGGACGCCACCCTTCATTGGAAGTGACTGAATATGCCTCTGGAATTGTTTGACTGACCTCTCCAGGTCTTCCCTGGCTCTCCTCAGCCGCATATGAAGCGTAAGAACCTCTGCCAGGTTAGCATCCAGCTGCTGTGCTTTGTAAACTTCAGGCTCGACCCTGTCGGGCTGATAATGGTCTTTCTGCTGCTTCGGAGCCAAGTTCAGGTTCTTAGTCCGTAAAAAGCGCCGCAACTCTGACTGGAGTGCGATACCGATTTGTCTTGGTCCAGTGAGAAAACGGCCTCCATGGCGTTTTTCGATCTCATCCCGATGCCTTTTGCAAAGTTCCTTTGCATGCTTGGTTGTCGAGATCCACGTCTCTTCACCACGGGACTTCGTGATCTTTTTGTACTTGGGGGTATAGAAGACATCGACTACGTGCTGACTGAGTTCATCCCGATCAAGGCGTGCGGCGAAGACTGCGTCACCACCGTGATTGACGTTGATGAACTCCACCGCGAATTTGAGCATCCTTTGCTGGTTGGCCTCGGTCACTTTGAGCTGCTTGGGAAACTGTATCAGGGCATGCATAACCGGCCGCTTGAGACCTGAATTTTTCCGACAGCCGGAGACGTGTCTGTGGAACGCGTCTCGGAGATCCAGAGAGCCGTAGACCAGCGGAGGTTGATCCCGGACGCTTCGCAAATTCGAAGTCTTGTCCAACCGCTTTCCATGGGCTTCCATGGCGCCAATGGTTTTGGGGCCAGAGCCCCCTAACGATAATGAGTTTACACGAATTGATGCTTTCATGAGGCCATCCTCCTAACGAGGAAATGGCGATTGGGATGCAAAAGGCAAAAACCCGCTTTCCCTTTTTGTATTGAAACCTCGCGTGGAGCCACAGTTGGCTGACGCGCAATTAGACCTCAAAGGGAAAATTTATTGGGTTCATCCGACCCACTGAAAACGAACGCTATGTTCTGAATGGGCTTGCCCGATGGTCAGGGTTCAAGCAATTATATCTGCAGCTATAACGACAACTCTTAGCTGTCCGCGCCATCTCACACGTCGCAAGTTCATAGGTTCCAAATCGACCAGCGCCAGTTCAGCGGCCACACTGTTGGGATGGAGCGCTGAAGATTTCGGCCCTGAGCGGATGAGGTGGGTGGCTCCTGCTCCACCGGCATCGAATGTGCCAAAATGCAGTTATCAAAAGCTGCAGGAACGGAGCCACCCACAGATGCCTTTGGCCAGCTTGTCTGTCTCTGCGGCACAGCGTCACCAGACCGGCCGTGCGTTCATCGTGCAGCATTGTAGATGGCCAGATGACGGCAGTGCGAGACAAAGTGTGCATCTACATCCGCTTCACCAATGTCCGCTATGTGTGTAAGTTCTCATCATGGCGGATGATACTTGACGATTACATCTTTGGGACGTTTGGTGAACGCGATGTACCTTCACACGGCAGAGAAATAAAATGAAAACCCATGCAAAAATCGTGATCGTTGGTGGCGGATGTGTTGGTGCGTCTATTCTGTATGGTTTGACCAAGCATGATTGTACCGACGTCGTCATGCTGGAACGCTCTCAACTGACGGCAGGATCGACTTGGCATGCGGCTGGGTTACTTGTGACGTTTGCGCGGTCTTTGAATATCTCGAAAATGACCATGGAAACGATCCGCATTTACCGCGATGTTGAAGAAAAACTTGGGACCTCTGTTGGTCTTCGCCAAGTCGGCCAATTGCGCGTCGCCAATACTCAAAAGCGTTGGGACGAGTTCCAAAGCTATATGTCGATTGCTGAAGCCGCAGGCGTGCCGTGTCGCTTGCTCACGCCCGCCGAGGTCGCAGAGGCGCATCCGCTTTTGGTGCAACACGACGATATCCGTGGCGGCATTTTGCACGAAAAAGACGGCTATATTAATCCCGCAGACATCACGATGGGTATGGCCAAGTTAGCCCGCGATAAGGGGGCTAAGATTTATCAAAACACCGAAGCGACTGCCTATGAAAAGCTGCCGAATGGCACATGGCGCGTCACGACCAATCAAGGAAACATTACCTGCGACCACCTGATCTTTGCCACAGGCAATTATGCCCGCGAGAATGCGCGCCGCGTGGGATTGGATTTGCCGTGCATACCGATTGTGCATCAATACTGGACGACTGAAACCCTTCCAGAACTCGTAGACCGCCGCAAAGCGGGGCTGCCAGAATATCCTATCCTGCGGGACGAAGATTATGGTGCCTACCTGCGCGAAGACGTCGGCGGTTTTCAGTTTGGGCCATATGAATTTGCCAAAGACCTCAAGCTTTTTGCAGAAGACCGGGTGCCGCCGACGTTCGGTGCCGATCTTTTGCCAGAAGACTTTGAAGCCGTCGAAACCCAGTGGGAGCGCGCGTTAGAACGCGTTCCTGCATTGGGTGAGGTCGGCATCAAATCGAACACGCGCGGCCCCTTCCAAATGACCCCTGATGAACTGCCGCTGTGTGGCCCCGCACCGGGATTTGAGAACCTCTGGCTGGCTGAAGGAGTGCCAGGCGGCATCCTTTGGGGCGGTACAATGGGTGAGCGGTTGGCGCGTTGGATTGTCTACGGTAACCCTGGCATCGACATGTCTGAAATCGATCCGCGCCGGTTTGGGGACTATGCCTCAAAACGTTGGACAATCGACAAGTTGCGTGGGACGTGGGGGACGCACATGGATGCGCGCACGCCTGGCGAAGATTTGCCTTTTGCACGGCCTATGAAAACCACTCCATCTTATGATCTGCTAACGGCCCACGGCGCGGTTTGGACGACATTAAACGGCTATGAATTCCCACGCTGGTTCGCGCCCACGCCAGACTTAGCGGTTCCTGAGCACAGTTTTCGCCGTACCGAGCATATGAAATATGTGCAAGGCGAGGTGCAAACCACCCGAAAAAATGCAGGCTTCATCGAAATGTCGCCGATGACCAAATTTGCCGTGCGTGGCACACGAGCCGCTGAGTGGCTGGATGGCATCATGGTCAACAAGTTGCCGAAAATTGGGCGCATGACGCTTTCAATGGTTTGCAATGAACAAGGCGGGATCGACGCTGAATACACCATCGTACGCTACGCCGAGAATGACTTCTATCTCGTCAGTACGCCTACGGGTCAGGTTTATAACTGGGATCAACTCTCGCGGCTCTTGCCAGAGGATGGCTCCGTTGTGCTTGAGGATATCTCAGAGGGATTGGGGGTCATCGCGCTCGCGGGGCCAAATTCGCGGAACATTTTGCAACCGCTGACGGACAACGATTTGTCGAAAGAAGCCTTCCCTTGGTTGTCCTCCCAGATGGGCGAAGTCGGCTATGCTAAGGGCGTCCACATGTTGCGCGTCAGCTATACCGGAGAGCTGGGATGGGAACTGCATCATCCCATCGCCTACAACCGTCATCTGGTGGATCTGTTGCTAAGAGCAGGTGTTCGACCCTTTGGCTTAGAGGCGTTGGAATCGATGCGGCTGGAGAAATCGTACCGCGCCATCAACCGGGAATTGTGCAAAGATATAACACCGTTTGAGGCGGGCTTGGATCGTTTTGTTGCCTTAGAGGGTCGCTCATTTATTGGTCGCGACGCCCTTCTTAAACAAAAAGAAGCCGCCGATCATCAGATTTTGGTGACCCTAAAGCTCCCCGGAGCGGATACCTCTGTGATCGCTGATGAGGGTGTCTACAAGGACGGCACACTGATCGGACGCGTGACCTCGGGCGGATTTTCGTACTTCTGCAACCACGACATTGCCATGGTATTGGTCCCTCGTGATTTGGCGGCGGAGGGGACGCAGTTGCAAGTAAAAGTCCACAACGAGATGCGCCAAGGCCGCGTCGTCGATGTCTGCTTGTATGATCCGACCAGCGCCAAAGCGCGGGCATAAAAATGAATTGAGCCTTTCTAAGGGAATTGATGGATAGTGGGCATTCGTTCATCCCGCAGTATAGGCTAAAGTGGGCTCAAAGCCGACTTGCGGCGATGCAGCAGCACATCCGCAACGAAATCACACGGGATCCCGGTTGTTCCGATGACTGCTGTCAGCCCGAAACGAACATGGCGACCGCCACCGGACGGCCGATGACGTCTATGCAGGTCGGGCGGAGAGGAGCCCTTCGCTGCGGGTGCGACCTATTCGTGTCAAAGGTGAAGAAGCGGACATTCAGAGTTGGTTTGGTGGTGCGCTGGCTGGCTTGATAGGGCTAAAAATATCCATCTCGCCACTCACGGCTTTGGCGTTCTATTTCGGGGAGGCCTTCGCGGATGGCATGCGCTTCCCTTTGCGCCTTCAGCCCTTCATCCTTGCGGCCCAATTTGATCAAGATCGCTCCGATTTTGCCATGACTGCGGGCGATGTTTTCTTGCCCGACGGTGGTTTTGGGAATTCTATCTTCAAGGCGCTCTTGGATCGCAAGGCAGTCGCGAAAGACCTGCAAAGCCTCTTCATACAGGCCTTGTTTGAACAAGATGGTGCCGATGCGATCATGGCTGACACAGAGGAAGCCGCGCCAATGCTCGTTTTCAGGGTCTTGCCTTAAATGGCCTTCCGCCAAGTCGCGCGCGTCATAAGAGGTGCGCAAGGCCTCTTCAAATCGGTTCGCCTCCAATAGCGCTTTGCCGCGCTTGTTGAGGCCGTGGAACAGATCATGCTGGCGTCGTATGTTCTCGGGTTTTTGCGCCAAAGCATAGAGTCCTGCATGAAGAGGTCAGCTACCCGTTTGGGAGCCAGTTATCGACAAGGGCCTTATAGCCATATTCGGAGTCCGCGAGCACCATATTTCCCAAATCCTCATCCGCCTCACCCTGCAAAGTCATATTTGAGGAAATCCCCCAATCTCTCGCAAATTTCCAAAGCTCGGCTACGGGAAGCAGTATCGTGTAAATGCGCCCCGTTGAGGAGCGCTCGAAAGAGACATCATGTCTGTCTACTTTGAAAACCCACCGGTCGAATGCGCGATTGGGGTGAGGTTGCCTATATAGGTCTGAAAACGCAACGGAAATCGTTTCGCCCTGATAGCCGCTTGCCCCTTCAAACGAAATCTGAAAGCTGATGATCGCAGCCTCGTTCCGCTTGTGCGGAAACCTCATGGTCAGCGTCATTTCGTTTATGCGGTCGTGGTGGGTCACGAGGCAGTATTTACGCCTGTCAGATGGCCTGACACGCTGGATGTCCAAATAGTAACGGTCCCTGTCATCGGCCCCAAACAGCCTGGTCTTTGAAACCGCCGGAGCCGTAGAAGGGGCTTCCAAAGCCATTGCTTCGATTTCCTCAGGCGTTTTTTGTGCCATATTCATATTGCTCCGAGCTGTTCACATCCCATGACGATGTGAAAGGGCGGAAACCTAATGCAAAAGCGTCAGGGTGCAAGGATATCCCGCGCAGTGCTGGAAACGGGCTGACTGAGCATAGAAAACCTCCGCGCCTACCGCTGGAAGCACGCTGGGGGAGAAGGGCGGGAACCGGCCATTCGCTGCGGTCGCAAACCGATCAAGGCGCGCCATTCAAAGCCGACATCCATAGGTGTGGCAATTGCGGCAAAAGCTCTTTATCTGTTCTTGAGGTACAGGATCACGCAAGGAGTCGTCGTCTATGGAAGTATCCCAAGTTGTTCAGTTGTCCGAATGGTTGGACGAAAATCTAAAAGATGTAACTCCAAAATTGTCGGTCTTGGTAGACGTTTTACAGAATAATTCTCAACAACCGAGCCAGCAACCTGTGACTGAGCCTCTTAAAGATTTGTCGCGGGCTTTAGCAGGTATGCAAACATCTGAACTTTCGGCACTACAGATAGGTGTATTGGAAAAAATGGATGTCGCCAAGTTAGTTGGCAAGCAAGGTAAGGCTTGGATTAATCGTCGTGTCCGGGCCATGACCTACGATCCAGCAACAACTTTCCAATCTGTGCAAGAGGGCCAACAAAAACTCGAAGAGGCGCAACGGCTGCTAAGAGAATTTAAGTCCTCAGCAAGTAACGTTGGTTTTGAGGATGCCGACGAAGTAGATGCACCAACACCTTATGTGTTCAACGTGATCTTCCAAGAAGACGCTGCTATCAAGAATGTAAGGGATTGGAAAAAGACCGCTAACGATTGGGAACTGATCATCGGGGGAGTTACTGCCGTCGCAGGCGAGAAGCCAGAAGATGTTGCGGTTGTGGGAGCTCAAAAAGGATCCATCATCTACACTCTAAGCGCGACGCCTCTCGTCACTAAAATCTTGGCGACAGTATCCAAGCATATCGCCAGCATTGCGAATGACTACTTGGACTTTGAGTTGAAGCGCGAAGAGCTTCGGCGCTCCCAGATGATGTCTGAGGCAATTGAGAGCGACCTAAAGCGACAAGAAGGCGAACGCCGTGCGACAGGCAAAGCCCACATATTGGATGCAATCAAGGAAATCGTACCCGATGCGATGCCAGAGAATATCGCCAAACTTGAAAAGGCGGTAGATCGGCATATCAAGTTTTCAGAGGAAGGTGGTGACGTTGATTTTGTTTTGCCGCCCGAACTTGATCAAGAAGCTGACGATTATGACGAAGACCTTGCGCAGACGGTGAATGATGTGCGGGAGTTGATTCAAGATTATCGCTCAGAGGTTCAAAAAACGAAACTTTTGACATACGTTGAAGATGAAGATGAAGATGAAGATGAAGATGAAGATGATGTTTGAAATCAAAAGAATGGCAAACATTAAGTCCCCCGACGCGGCCGAAGCCGTCTTCTTTGAAGTTTGGGACGTTATCGACGTGGAAGGCGAAGAGCGTGTTCACCGAAACCATGATCGGGCGTTCAAGACAGAAGCTGAGGCGCAAGCTTGGATTGATCGCCGGGGCGATTGAACGGGTAACAGCTTTGGCCTGAGACCGAAATGTCCGCGTTGCGTAAGTCAGAGCTACCGAAAATTTTGCTCGTGCAGCGAACGGCAGCAATGTCGGCGGCAATTTCGGCATCTTTAAGGATGGAGGAAGGTCCGCTCAGGGCCGTGAACGACGAAAGGCATGATTTTCGATCCGCTGATGCTCTGCGACGCCGAGACTGTCTCTCTTTTAGCCCATTTTGACCCGGATCCAACACGCGGATACAAGGGAACAATGAAATGCGTTCGACTGGCGGCAGGGCTTGCCGGTCGCGAGGAGTGTGAATGGACAACAATCCGACCACGGGACAATGCCTTTGTGGCGCTGTGAAATTCCGCATATCAGGAGAGTTCGAGAGCTTTTTCCTGTGCCACTGCTCCCGCTGCCGCAAGGACAGCGGTTCGGCCCATTCGGCAAACCTGTTTTCGTCCACTGCCAAAATCACCTGGGTGTCAGGTGAGGCAAACATCAAGACGTTTCATCTCCCTGGTTCACGCCACATGAAGAGCTTTTGCTTCAACTGCGGATCCGCACTGCCTATTTCCCAGCCGGAGGTCGGTTTTCTTGCGGTGCCCGCAGGCTCGCTTGACAGCCCAATCGACATTCGACCCAACGCGCATATCTGCTGTTCCAGTCGCGCAAACTGGGACGAAGCCCTGGCCTCCATCGAAAGAATCGACGGACTTCCCGGCTGAACGGTCGCGCCGATGATGCATCTCAGACAACTGCCAGACGATAAGGACGCGACTATCGGCGTCGTCCTGTGTGGATGGCTCCTTTTTTGCAAGTCCTATTTGTGCTGGCGTTTTGTCAGAAGCAGTCTTGTGTTCGGC
>NZ_JAPWHW010000043.1 GCF_028369135.1 Roseovarius sp. ZX-A-9 | reverse complement strand
GCGCGAAAACTAAAAATGTAAAATCAATGTCTCGATGTGGAGAGGGTTCGACGCCAGACCCGTTCCCTCCGCCACTTACCCTAGGAAAACGTTTCTCCCGATCCGGCTGCGGCCGAATTTTTCCCTTATATTCAAGGGTTATGCGGGAGGGGCTGTTAACCGGCACCTGGGTCAGCATGCCCAAAGGTGTTCTCTCCGGGCCGATATTCTCTGGACCTGTTGCCTGAACAAGTTTGGTGAATTTTCTGTAAGGTGCTGAAAATGCGTATACCTTTCATGCCGACGGCTAAGCACTTCGAGGCCAGTGGCGTTCCCCAAACGGGACTGAAATCGAACTCTGAAATTCGTTCGCATTCTCTCTACTCTGGAATCTGAGAAGCGCCGGTCGAAGCGCCGACTTCGCGATCTTGCTGCCAGTCCTCGGCATCCAAATCTCGCAAGCGAGCGAGGAATACTCTGTGAAAATCGTTGACCTTGGCAGCGAGCCACTCGTGCTGCCGAGGCCAATCGCTCTCGTCGTCCGGATCGACATCCGTCAAATAAATCGAGATGCGGCTATCGCGCCGCGTGGGTAGTTCCTCCCATTCGAGTGGATAGTTGAGCTCTTGTTCAATGGCTTGCTGTTGTTCGCGGAGTAGATGAAAGAAAGCCTTCGCTTGGTCGCCTGCGATATACAATTCTGCTCTGATCTGCCTTTTCGGACGGATCATCACTGCTCCAATATTGAAGCCCGTTCGGCCAATCGAGTATCCCATCCACGATTGCGGCTGCGGCTTGCGGCCACCGGAAACGGGCCCAGCAGCTTGGTCCAGGGCTTGATGGAAGGCTGTCCAGTAGGCTCGCTGCTTTACCCGCGTGTCAGAAAGTTCCGACTCGTCAATTGCTCTCGCGGCTTGCGCGACCGAGCGTGACCAATCGTTCGGCTTGGATACAATGTTGAACTTCGGCGCAGCCGGCGAGTCGCCAATCCTCCACAGCTCCACCTCCAATCCGAAGAAACGGAAGGTCTCGTCCGTGATCTTGTTTAGCCAGTCAAGCGTCGAACGATGTTCTTCGGTGAAGCGAGCGGCAACCCATACAATTGTCACGGCCTCCAATCCTGAGGCATATGTCAGGAGTTGCCCAAGGTGCCCGTGGTCGGTACGTTCGAGCTGGTTCTCGACCAGCACCCATTCCCCGGTTCCGATGTCCTTGCAAAGGATGTCGGCCCGGAAAGGTCCAACGGCCTTCTCCTGTGCTTCTAATTCTAGGTCGATACCGAGCGCTTCGCCCAAGACCACTAGGTTTTCTTCGCGCGCGAGCCAAGGAGTGAAGTCGCTGGATTCGCTGATCCAGATATCACGTAGTTCGACGCGGGTAAGTCGACCAAGATCGTTCTTTGAAATCGTCATAATAGCCAGCCTATCAATAATACTCACGAATGTAGCCGTAAGCTCGCTCGAACAGCTCAACGTCCTGGTGCAGCTTGTATTTGAACAGGGTCTGTCGCAGAGCCTTTTTTACCTCGCGTTCGCCAGCATGGGTGGCCTGCCATCCATCAAACCGGACTGCGCGAACAATTTCGTCGATGTCATCGACGACGCGCCGAACCATGATCGGGGTCTCTCCATTCTTGGCTTCTTCGAAAAGATCGGTGAGAGCCGCCTTACCCCGATCAATGTCTTCTTCGACAGGGGTTGCGCGTTCCATTTTGACGACATCCTTTGCGAGCTTGAGCAGCTCCTTCAGGAAATCGATACTGAGAAGCAAACCTTGCTGATGCCGGTTTTTCAGGTCCTCGAGTCGCTCGGCCAATGCCTTGTATTGAGGATTTCCGGCGTGCTTTCGAAGGCGGCCTGTCAGCTTTACGGAGATTTCCTTCGCTTTCTTCTCAGGGTCGGGATTGCCGAGAACCGCTTCCAGAAGTTCCGCGTCCATGACCAGGGTATCGAGGTCGTCTCGCACCGCGTCAACGTGGACGTTCTCGTGGATCAACTCGATGGTTTTTGCGCCAAGGCGATGCCAGAGAAGTCGACCGGTGCCGGTTGATGGCTTCAGCGACTCGTACACTTGCGCCAACCAACGATAATCCTTCTCGTGCGGTGTCAGAATTGGATCCGGCGAAAGCGCCTCCCAGATGCGATTCAAGATACTGAAGTCAGAGGCGAAGGCGTCGCGCCGCTCGTCATTGGGCAGGCAGTCCTGCGCGGCGATCAGGCCCTCGTAGCCGGTAAGGCTTCTGTCGACGCCAGCGAAGTATTCCAGGCATTTCTGGATCGCTGACGGCAGCATCGCCGCCAGTTCGGAAATGTTGGAAACGGCTTTCTGAACGCCTTTCTCGTCGAATTTCAGCGCCTGTGCGACGTCATCGAAAATCCCGAGGTAGTCCACAATCAGGCCGTGGGTCTTCTGCTCGCCATAGGGACGGTTTGTCCGGCAGATCGCCTGTAGCAGTGTGTGATCGCGTAGCGGTTTGTCCAGATACATCGTCTGCAGGATCGGAGCGTCGAACCCCGTCAGCAGCTTTGATGTCACGATGATGATCTTCAGTGGGTCTTTGGGGTCGCGGAACCGGTCAAGGAGCTTCTCTTCCGCATCCCGGTCGCGCCTGTAGGCGGCATACTGATCCTCGCCGCTGTTGACCGACATGACGATGTCAGACGTCTCAGGCGGCAGGTGCTTGTCGAGTTCCTGCTTGTAAAGCAGACAGCTTTCGCGATCGAAGGTCACGACCTGCGCGCCGAAACCGTTGGGTGCGACCTTTTCCAGATAATGCTTGGCGATGTCGCCACAGATTGCCTGGATGCGCTCGGGGGCCTTCACGAGAATCGACATCTTGGCGGCGGCACGGCCGAGCTTGTCCTTGTCCTCGTCCGTCAGACCATCGGTCAGTTCGGCATAGGCCGCCTCGATGGCCTGCTGGTCGATA
Organism: Roseovarius sp. ZX-A-9; assembly: GCF_028369135.1. Taxonomy (GTDB): domain Bacteria; phylum Pseudomonadota; class Alphaproteobacteria; order Rhodobacterales; family Rhodobacteraceae; genus Roseovarius. The sequence continues at coordinate 9,506 of NZ_JAPWHW010000043.1, read as the reverse complement.
TGCAGATCGACGAGCCGCGGCTCGAAATGCAATTCCTTGGTTGCGCCATCACGGATCGAGTCGTTCAGGCCATAGCGGCTCATGTAGCCGTTCTCGTCGATCTCGGCGCCGAAGGCGTAGAAGGTGTTGCGGTCGGCGCGGTTGATGGGCGTTCCCGTCAGGCCGAACAGGAACGCGTTTGGCAGTGCTTCACGCATCTTGCGACCCAGACCGCCTTCCTGCGTGCGGTGCGCCTCGTCGACCATGACGATGACGTTGTCGCGGTCGTTCAGCACGCCATCGGCCTCGCCGAATTTGTGGATCGTGGTGATGACGACCTTTCTGGTGTCCTTGGATAGCAGATCGGACAGTTCCTTGCGGCTATCGGTGCGCACCAGGTTGGCCATGTCAGCGGCGTAGAAGGTGCCAGCAATTTGGCTGTCGAGGTCGATGCGGTCGACCACCACCAGCACGGTCGGGTTCTTCAGTGCCGGGTGCAGCCGCAGCTTGCGGGCGGCGAACAGCATCAGCAGCGATTTGCCCGACCCTTGGAAGTGCCAGATCAGGCCCTTGCGCACATGACCGGCGACGACGCGCTCGACGATCTTGTTGACGCCTTCGACCTGCTGGTAGCGGGCGATGATCTTGATGCGCTGCTTGCCCTTCTGCGTCGCGAAGGCGGTGAAGTTGGCGAGCAGGTCCAGCACCATCGCGGGGCGGAGCATGTCGGTGACGGCCTTTTCGACCTCTCCCATCGACTGCAACACATCTTCATCCGTGCGCCACGGACCCCAGAGATCGACGGGCATGCGGACAGAGCCGTAGCGGTATTCCTTCCCCTCGGTGGCGACGGAGAAGACGTTGGGCACGAACAGTTCCGGTATGTTCTTCTCGTAATCGTCATGGACCTGAAGTGCTGCGTCGAGCCAGCTTTGGCTGGAGCGGACCGGTGTTTTGGCCTCGATCAGGACAAGCGGCAAGCCGTTGACCAGCAGCACCAGATCAGCGCGCTTTTCGGTCTTGCCCGCGCGGAAGGTGAACTGCTGGGTGACGACAAAGCTGTTCTGTTCGATGTCGTCGAAATCGATCAGGCGAATGGTGACATGCTCGCCATTCGCGCCAAAGGGCATGGAGCGTTCGCCGAGCATCCAGGCACCGAATTCCTCGTTGGCCTTCACCAGCCCGTCCGAGCGCGCGCTCATGACGATGGCGCGCAGGCGGTAAAGGACATCGTCCACGCGGCCCGGATTGGCGGCGATGTCGGGGTTCAGGCGGATCAGGGCATCGCGCAGATAGGGCTCGACCAGGGCCTCCTGCGACTGGCGCGGCAGGTCGGCGGGGCCCACGAAATGCCAGCCAAGGCCGGAGATCGCGCCACCCTGCCGAGCCAGGCCGGGTGTGACGGTGGCCGGGCCGCTCGTCCCGGTGAGACGGTCGCGGATGAAGGCTTCGACGGTGTTGGCTTCGTTGAAGGTCATTGGGCTTCGACCTCCGCAAATGCTGCCTCAGAGAGTTTTCTGGTAAGATGTTTCGCTTTTTCAAATCGCGCTTCGGCGTCACGATAGCGTTTTTTCAGTTCGTTCAGCTCATTAACGAGACGTGTTTGGTGATCCAATGGCGGCAACGGGACCTGCATTTTCCGCAGCGTGTCGATTGATAACTCGGCCCGCGTAGATCCTACGATTAGCGAGGTTGTATATCGACGAAACGCGGGGCTGGCGTAAAGGTGGACAAAGAAACTCGGGTCAATCAGAGAATCGTTAAATCTTAGTTTTGCGAGTTCTCGGCTGAGATTCCCAGAGAAGTGCTCCGGAACAACCGCAATCTCCCCTATTGTGCCCTTTATGGAAATTACTACATCGCCTTGGATAACTCTACTACGCCGATATGTCCGTTCAACTTCGACGGGAGCACGATGGATATTATCTACAAAATTGCCAGACAGGTTATGAATTGCGAGGGTTTTAACTCCGTCTGGAGTGTAATCACCGACTTGGACGATGCCGTAGCAAATTGGTGCGTCTTGCTGGATCAAGTCTCCAAGTAGCTCAACTCGCCAGCCTTGAGGCAACCACTCCGATGGTTTGATTCCGGTGCGAGATGGCTTTGCAAATGCAGCGAGCGAAGCGGAGTCGTAAAGCCGATCCAGAGCATCCCGAAGCTGTCGTGCGCTCTCCAAGACATCCCGGCCAGCTGAAAACGCTTCCATCAATCGTGCCTGCTCTTGGAGAGGTGGAAGTAGGAATTCGAAGCTTGCAAGGCTCGTCCAGTTCGTGCGCGGTGACAGCGAGCCCGCCGACGTGCCGACCGCGTGATCGAAGAACGCATCGCTATGACAAATGAATGGCAGAAGCTCCGGCATCAGCGCATCGCTGGACGGTTCCAAGACGTAGATGTCACCCGAGCAGACACCTTCAAAATCGGCCACGGCCACCTTGCGCTGATAGGCGCGGCGCTTGCCGAACAGAACCTGCCCCGGTTTGAACACTGAGGTGAAAGTCGTGCCATCGGCAATATCGGCCCATCGGCGAATACGCAGGTCGCCGGGCTCAATATGCTCCAGCCCAACAACACGCTCGTAACCCTCGGCTTCAGGGTCTTTCGCCCGGAGCTTTGAAAGGCGCACCACATCGCCAAATGCTACACGGGTCCAGCCAGCCTTGTTTGAAATCACCTGCTCAAGCATCGGCATCCTCCGCCGGTTCTAATCCATCCAGCATATCGACCAGCGCATCCATGCCGGTCCAGAAGCCGCGCCCCTCGGCATCGAAAATGTCCCAGGCGGCGGTCAGGGTCACGGCCTCGCCCACCGGCACCTCTGGCTTTGGCTTCTTCACATAGCGGGCGATGGACAGGTTGCCCTCGGCCGCCAGCACATCGGCGGTGCTGACAACGCTGGCGAACCCCGGCGCATCGGTGAAATCCTGATAGGCCGCAAGGATGCGCTCCTGATCCTGTGGCCGCAGAAAGCTCTGCGCCCGTTCGCGCGCGATCTCGGCCACCGCGTCGATGAACAGGATCCGCCCTTGCCGGTCGGCTGGCTTCTTGCTGCGACAGAGGATGACGCAGGCCTCCATCGGCGAGTTGTAGAACAGCCCCGGCCCGAGCCCGAGCACGCATTCCACCAGATCGGCCTCGATCAGCTTGCGCCGCATCTCGGCCTCTTCGTTTCGGAAGAGCACGCCATGCGGGAACAGGATCGCGCAACGCCCGGTTTCGGGGTCCATGGCTTTGAGGATGTGCTGGAAGAAGGCGTAGTCCGCGCGTCCCTGCGGCGGGGTGCCAAGGAAGTTGCGCCCCCAGACATCCTTCTCCCACGCGCCGCGGTTCCATTTCTTGATGGAATACGGCGGATTGGCGAGGACCACGTCGAAGGAGCGCAGCGCGTCGCCTTCGGCAAAGGCCGGGTTAGCGAGCGTATTGCCGCTGGCGATGTGGAAGTCCGACACGCCGTGGATGACAAGGTTCATCCGGGCAATGGCGGCGGTGATGGTGATGAGTTCCTGCCCGTAAAGGCCAATGGTGCGTGTGTCACCGCCGCGCCGCTTCGCTTCGGCAAGGCAGGAGATCAGCATGCCGCCGGTGCCGCAGGTCGGGTCATAGATGCTTTCGCCCGGTTGCGGCTCCAGCATCTGCGCCATGAGGTGGACCAGCGTGCGGTTGGTGTAGAATTCCTGCGCGGTGTGGCCGCTGTCGTCGGCGAACTTCTTGATGAGGTATTCGTAGCCGTTGCCGAGTTCGTCCTCCGGCACTGCGGCGAGCGTAAGATCGTGCTTGGAGAAGTGTTCGATCAGGTTCTTGAGCGTGGCATCGGGCATCTGGCCCTTGTCGGTCCAGTTGGCGTTGCCGAAGACACCCTGCAGCCGCTCGGGGTTGGCCGCCTCGATAGCGAGGAAGGCCGAGAGCATGGCCCGCCCCACGTCCTTTGGCGCGCTGCGCACGTCGTTCCAATGCGCGCCCTCGGGGATGACGAAGCGGTCATTGGCCGTGGCGGTCGCGTAGCCCTCGTCGCCGGTGTCGTCGAGCGCCTCTTGGTAATCCTCGTCCCAGACGTCGGAGAGGCGTTTGAAGAACATCAGCGGGAAGATGTACTGCTTGTAGTCGCTGGCATCGACGAGGCCACGGAGCAGCGTCGCCGCACCCCAGAGATAGCTTTCGAGTTCGCGCTGGGAGAGGTGTTCGGTCATTGCAGCCAGCCTCCCTCGGTCAGAACCTTGCGCAGATGATCTTCAGCTGCCCGTGCATCCGAAAGGGCCGTCTTGAACGCATCTACGGCCTCGGGGAGCGGTGGAATGTCCTCGCCGATGGGCGGCAGCACGTAGCGGGAGATGTTGAGCGTCCAGCCTTCCTTCTCGATCTCGTCGATGGTGGCGACCTTGGCGCGATCCTCGACATCCTCGAAAGCGCGATACCAGGAGACGATCTCGTCGCTATGGTCATGGTCGAGGAAGTTCTGCGCGCGGCCTTTGCGGAACAGGCTGGAGGCGTCGATGATCAGGACCTTGTTCTTGCGCTCGGCCGGCTTCTTGCGTCGAAGGACGACCACGCAGCCTGCGAGCTGCGTGCCGTAGAACAGGTTCGGGGCTAGGCCGATGACCGCCTCAATCATATCATTCTCGAGCAGTGCCTGGCGGATGTTGCCTTCAGCGGATTTCCTGAACAGGGCTCCCTGCGGTAGAACCACAGCCATCCGGCTGTTTCCGGTCTGTGCCATCGATGCGATCATGTGCTGTACGAAGGCGTAGTCGCCATAACTTTCTGGTGGGATGCCATACTGGGCGCGCCCCCATGGATCGGCCTCCCAGAGCTCGCGCCCCCATTCTTTGAGTGAGAAAGGCGGGTTTGCGATCACGCAGTCGAAGGTGGCGGTTCCGCCGGTGCTGGAATCTGTAAAAGCCGGGCTGCGAAGGGTGTCTTCCCGGGCGATCTGGAAGTCCTCGATCCCATGCAGGACGAGGTTCATCCGCGCGATCGCGGACGTTGTCAGGTTCTTCTCCTGGCCGTAAATCTTGCCGTAAAATGTACGCGGGTCACCACCTTTGCGCATAACGTGCTCGATCGCGCCTAGCAGCATGCCGCCGGTGCCGCAGGCCGGGTCATAGATGCTTTCGCCCTCTTGGGGATCAAGGATTTCAACCATCATCCGAACGACGCTACGCGGCGTGTAAAACTCGCCTGCTTTGTTACGGCGCGTGACGTCGGCGAACTTTCCGATCAGGTACTCGTATGCGTCGCCGAGAACATCGGTGCTGACTGCGGTGTTCCCAAGTCGAATGTCCGAGAAGCCCTCGATTAGATCCTTCAGCAGCTCGTCTGAGAACTTTTCCTTGTTACCCCAGTCGGCTGTGCCAAAAACGCGAAACAGCGTATCCGGATTGGCCCGTTCAATTTCCTGCATCGCCCGATGAAGAGCGGCACCTACGTTTGCTGCGATCTCACGAACGTCATTCCAGTGACAGCCATCAGGCACGACAAATCGATGGATCTCGGGGAAGAGAGACGGGTCAGCCTCCCCATAGATTTCCTGCGCTTCAACGGTTTCTTCGTCCCAGACATCCGAGATCCGCTTGAAAAACAAAAGAGGAAGGATGTAGCCTTTCCAATCAGTTCTATCAACGGCTGAGCCACGCAGTGTGTTCGCTGCATCCCAAAGAGATGCTCGGAGCTCATTGTTTTCTTGCATCGTCTTTGCTCCGTTGAATGGTGTTTCCGACCTTTGGCTTGCCAGCTCACCGACAACTGAGTGGATGTTATTACCCTAAATGTCTGGGAGCGATTCAGGAAGCGGCAAGCTCTTGAAGCGACCGTATAGTGTCTTGGCAAGGTCAAGTCTGCCATCCGTTGTTTTCTCTGGCTTCCTACGCTCAGTTTCGCCCCAAGGGTCAGCTTCACCGACGCTTGCCAAGTAAGCTGCTGTCGCGGCCAGTTCCAAGGCAATCGGATTTGCAGACTTGGCAACGGAAACGAGCATCCGGTAAGGGTCGTCCCCATCTCCTTCATATTGTGCATGTGAACTAAACACAGAATAAGTGCCGCCCCAGCCCGAGCGTTTTTGAGTCTCTTCGAAGTCAAAGAGAAGTGGGGCAACATCTACAGCCGACGCCAAGTCTTCGCTAAAAGGACCATAGTGCTTGTAAGAAAAACGATAGCCGCTTCCAAGTCCTGCCAGCTCCAAAAGAAATGCTGTCTTTTGAAGCCTAGTTCTGCCAACCAGCTCTCCATCGGCCGCCGCAACCATACGGACTACTTCCTCGATATCTCTATGTGTAGTTGTGCTCATTCTCCCTTCACCTCCTTTGATTTTGCTTTGATTATGTCGTTTACCAGCGCCTTCAGATCGTCAGTTGGAAACGGAATGTAGGCCCGGTCTAGCCTGAAAGGGCGAATTGCTTCTACAATTGCCGAAACCTCTTTCAAATCTACAAGATTTCCGTTTTGTCGAATTAGGATTTGATTGAGGGGGCCTGTGTCTTCCTGGAATTCTTTGTACGGGATCCGCTGAGTGCTATCGATCCAGATTGGGGGGATTTCGGCCTCTTGCTCTGTGGCCCAGTCTTCCAGTGCAGTGCGGGAAAGCAAGATAGCCTTCTCAATCACCTCTTGTGGCGCGCTTTTCCCGAGCTCGTTCATTACAGATGCTCGGAGATCGATTGCCTTTGGAAGCTTTCGCTCTTTCAACATAATCGCCAATTGCGAGATTGAAGCATCTTTAGATGCGCCAATCTCATTCAGAGACCCCCAAACAACTGAGTCATCTAGTTGAAGGGCATTAGCTAGGGAATCCGGATTCTCGGCAAACATTGCAATTGGGTTCAATCCGGACAATCCAACCTGATCGGCATTACCTTCCGTAGACAGCCGGAGCGCGCGCTCAAAAAGATGAAAAAACACCTTCTCTGCTGATCTGGTAGCTTTGTGGAAATAAACTGTCGGATAGAGCTGAAATAAGCCAACAACGTATGTCTCGGCTGCGTAAATTGCTTTGCTACTAAGGACAAAGGTCTCCACTTCGCCAACTTTTTCCTCACCGACTCCGAAGGGGACGCTGTCAATTTCAAGATTGGCAATTAGCCATGTGAGATCAATCTCACTGTGTTGCGTACCAGACATCAGTCGGTCACGCTGCATATAATCTAAGCGGTCGGCATCAAACTGGCTCGACACCACTGCAGAATATATGTCTGCAGGAGTTTTCGCACCAATGATATTTGCTACTTGGATCGACATGCCGGGATGGTACTCGTCCAATATCGCCGCAACCTCAGTATTTTGAATTATCTCGTCGCTTACGTCTTCGTGTTTGGCATACTTCAAGTCTAATCTTTTGCCGATTGTCTCAAAAGAATGGCTGAAAGGGCCGTGCCCAACATCGTGCAGGAGAGCTGCGGTAAGGGCGGCCTCTGCTCGATACTGATCAAAGTTGTCAGTACCAATATGGCGCTTAATAATCTGCATTAGCCGTCGGGCGTTGTAAAAGACACCAAGACTGTGGGCAAATCGAGTGTGAGTAGCGCCAGGATAAACAAATTCTGAGAAACCAAGCTGCCTTACTCTACGAAGCCTCTGAAATGGAGGTGATTGGATTACACGCCAAAGCATTTGCTCGAATCGACCAGTGTCGAATTCGATCAAATCGTGTAGCGGATCACGTATCCTCTGAGCGCGCCCCTTGGGTCCAAGTGCCATAGAAAACCTATTTGTGCCTTAACAACACCATATCGTGTGCATTTCGGTTCGACAACGACGAAAACCTAAGCACGAAAAGGAACATTAGTGGAACATTTGGGGTGCGACATGTCAAGCGAGTTGCCGTCGCCAGTCCATCGGAAATGGCTCGAGCAGCTGCCCCAAAGTAAGTTCTGACACCTGAACCCCATCAAGAATCGCCCCGACTATGTCGGGCGAGAGCAGCGTGAGCCGCAGCACCCGCGTCATGTAGGACGGCGCGATCCCCTCCCGCTCCGCCAGCTCGGCGACGGTCGTGAACTCGCCCGACTCCAGCATCCGCTTCCAGCGAAACGCCCGCGCCAGCGCCTTGACCAACGTGTTATCCATCTTGCTGTGCCCATATGCCCCGTCCGGCAGCTGCATCTCCTTGCGGCCGCCGCGTTTCACGAGACGGAACGGGACATGCACTGTCACCGTTTCCGGCACTGCCTCCGCGCGGGTCATGCTGCCGTCCCGAGATCGGCCATCATTTCTCGTGCCAGTCCGGTCAGGCCGTCCACGCGGAGCCGGACGTTCAGGCCTTCGGTGCTGATGTCGATCCGCTCGACCAGCAGCGCCGCAATACGTGCCTGCTCGGCCGGGAACAGCTCATCCCACAGCGGATCGAGTTGGGTCAGTGCGTCACGCGCGTCGGCCTCGGTGATCTCGCCGTCCTGTGCGTGTGTCGCTTTCCATGTGCCCGCAACAATCTCGGGTTGGCGAAACACGGCGCGGAGCTGGTCGATGACGGCGGCTTCGATCTCACCAGCCGGGACACGGCCCACCGAGCATGACCCGGCGCCGTGTTTCAGAACCGTCTGGCTGACATAGTATCGGTAGAGCTTACCGCCCTTGCGGGTGTGGGTCGGCGAGAAGGCTGCCCCGTCGGGGCCGTAGAGCAGCCCTTTCAACAGCGCAGGCGTGTCGGCGCGGGTGCGAGCGGCACGCTTTCGAGGGCTTACGCTCAGGATGGCGTGGACCTTGTCCCAGACATCCCTGTCGATGATGGCATCATGCTCGCCGGGATAGCTGTTCCCCTTGTGGACCGCCTCACCAATGTAGGCGCGGTTGTTCAGCAGGCGATACAGGTACTTCTTGTCGATCCGGTTGCCGCGCGGCGTGCGGATGCCGCGCTTGGCGACCTCGCGGGCCAGTTCCGTGCCTGAGCCGATCTCGAGGAACCGGTCGAATATCCAGCGGACATTGGCGGCATCGGCCTCCTTGATGATCAGCTTTCGGTCCTTCACCTCGTAGCCCAGCGGTGGTACGCCGCCCATCCACATGCCTTTCTTGCGACTGGCTGCAAATTTATCGCGGATGCGCTCGGCCGTCACTTCTCGCTCGAATTGGGCGAAGGACAGAAGAATGTTCAGCGTCAGCCGCCCCATGGAGGTGGTGGTGTTGAACGACTGAGTGACGGAGACGAAGGTCACATCATTCCGGTCAAAGACCTCGACCAGTTTGGAAAAATCCATCAGCGAACGCGACAGCCGGTCGATCTTGTAGACCACGACGACATCGACCAGCCCGTCTTCGACATCGGCGAGCAGCCGTTTCAGGCCGGGGCGTTCCAGCGAACCGCCGGAGATGCCGCCATCATCATATTGATCGCGGACCAGTACCCAGCCCTCCGACCGTTGGCTGGCGATATAGGCCTCGCAGGCCTCCCGTTGGGCGTGCAGGCTGTTGAACTCCTGCTCCAGCCCTTCCTCGGAGGATTTCCGGGTGTAAACAGCGCAGCGCAACTTTCTGACGATCGGTTTGGTCATGCGCCCCTCCGATGGTTTTTCAGGCCGAAGAACACCCAGCCGTTCCAGCGC
>NZ_JAPWHW010000042.1 GCF_028369135.1 Roseovarius sp. ZX-A-9 | reverse complement strand
GTTAATGAAGTCGGACATAAGGCCGGACTTACCATCGGATCGATCCCGAGATCAGACGGCCGCCGCCGGAGCCTTACGATACTGCGACATGCGAGAGAGATCGGTGCCGACTTGATCGTAGTGGGCACTTACCCATGCGATGAAGAAAAAGCCGATGCGGCGCGCTCTGTTTCTTTCGGAGATGGACGCGGTAGAGTCCTGGCACCGGCTGCTACGGTTGACCGAGGGACACTACCGAACGTCATTGCCCGTCTAGAATTTTATCGACCAGCTTTTCCGCAATCATCAAGGTTGGTGCATTGATATTTCCGCTGGTCACTGACGGAAAAATCGAGGCGTCAACCACCCTCAAGCCTGAAACGCCGCGAACGCGGCCCTCCGCATCAACAACTGACGCGTCATCAATCCCCATGCGGCACGTTCCGCAAGGATGATATGTAGACTTCAGATTTTGCCTGATGAATTCGTCAATCTCATCGTCTGTTTGCACTTCGATTCCAGGGCTCAACTCCGGGCCCCTGCAGGCATCCAGAGCAGGTTGAGCCAAAATCACCCTCAGCTTTCGCACGCATTCTCTGAGTTCTTCCAGGTCCCCGGTGCGAGCGAGATAATTGTAATGAATTGCGGGCGGGCGTTCGGAATCTGTGCTCTGGACAGTCACCGTACCGCGGCTTCGGGGCCTCAAGAGCATCGCGGTGACTTGAAACCCATGCACCCGCGCCTTGGAGGACCCATCAGGTTTGGCCAGCAGCGGCACCAATACGTACTGAACATTCGGTTGGGAAAGCTCGTCATTGGTTTTTATGTAACCAACCGTTTCGAAGTGATTGGTGGCACCCCATCCGGTTTTACGAAGGATCCACTCAATGCCAATCATTGCCTTTTTGGGGAAACGCAAAGCCGGTGAAACCGTGATAGGTTGGTTTGCCTTGTGTGAAATGCTGAAATCCACGTGGTCGTGCAGATTCTGTCCCACTTCCGGGCTGTCGACAACAACATCAATCCCGAGCGACGCGAGCTGTTTTGCGGGACCGATTCCAGACAAGACAAGTAATTTGGGTGAGTTGATAGACCCCGCGCTAAGAATCACTTCCTTTGCGCAGAAAGCCTGCTTTGTTTGCCCGTTTTTTCGGTACTCAACGCCTCTTGTACGGCCATCAGCAAACAAGACACGATCAACCATCGCCTCCTTCTCGATACGCAGGTTCTTCCGACTGCGTATCGGATGGATATAGGCTGTTGCTGCGCTGACACGACGCCCCTTGTGGATCGTCTGGTCGTTCAGTCCGAAACCTTCCTGATCCTCGCCGTTTGTGTCTTTGGCGATTGGATAGCCGGCTTGTTCTGCGGCAGCCAGGAACATTGATTGCAAAGGACTAGAGAGTTTGGGAGCGGTCACATTGACCGGGCCGGAGCCCCCGCGATAGTCGTTCGCTCCCCCGCTGAACGTTTCGAGTTTCTTGAAATAAGGTAGACACTTTTCATAAGACCAATCTTCGAGTCCATGCTCAATCGCCCAGGCATCGAAATCCGCACGATGCCCGCGCACAAAACTCATCGCATTGATCGAAGAAGAGCCCCCCATCACACGCCCGCGGTAACAGGGCGCTGTACGCCCATTCAGGTGCTGTTCCGGTTCGGTCTCATAGCCCCAGTCGAATTTGCCCTTTGTCATGGCCTGGGTGAAGGCGGCGGGCATATTGATAAAAAGATGATTGTCATCTGGCCCTGCCTCAATCAGCAGAACCCGATGCTTGCCGCTGGCTGTCAGCCGGTTCGCCAGAACGCATCCGGCGCTACCAGCACCTACGACAATATAGTCAAACTCTTGGGTCATTCTTGGGGCCCGATGTGCTGGAAAGCTCTTTGCGAAAATTGACATTCACCGATTTGAGCTGCGTGTAGGACAGCAGTTCATCAATGTTGCCTTCACGTCCGTTACCGCTCTTTTTCCACCCCCCGTAGGGTGATCCGTGTGGGTAACTCACGCTGCCATTGATCTCGACATAGCCCACTTCCAGGGCGTCCGCGGTCTGGTGAGCGGTCTCCAGGTCGTCCGTGACAAGCACGGCAGTCAAACCATATTCGACACCATTTGCAATTGACACCATCTCGTCATGGTCTTCCCAATCAAGGACCGTAATAACCGGACCATAGATTTCCTCTTGGGCGATCGACATATCCGGCCGGGCGTCCGAAAAGACCGCCGGAGTGACAAAATTCCCATTCTTGAGAGCGTCATCTTCGGGAATTGTGCCGCCGATGAGCAGTTTGGCGCCTTCGGATTTCCCAGCCTCGATGTACCCCAAAATGCGTTCGAAGAGCGGCCTGGTCGATATCGCGCCCATTCCACTTTCGGAATCCGTAGGCAGGCCAACACGCACGGCTTTGACACGTTCAACAAGGGCATCCAGAAACGGTTGTTTAAGTGACCTATGCACAAGTACGCGGGAGGTTGAACTACAGGAATGCGACTGGCATTTGAAATTCATGCCCGAGACGGCGATGTCAGCCGCAAATTCGGGGTTGGCATCGGGAAATACGATCAGGGCATTTTTGCCACCCAATTCCATGGTCAGGTTCTTGAGTGACGGGGCCGCAGCTTGGGTGATTAGAACGCCCGCTTCTGAGCTGCCTGTCACCGCCAACCGATGGACATCCGCATGCGTTACAAGTGGCGTGGAAACACGATCATTGTCGCCCGTGACGACGTTAATGACCCCCGGAGGCACGATATCCTTGATAAGCCGCGCGAATACGAGGGCCGAAATCGGCGTATGGGGTGACGGTTTGGCCACCAGACAGTTCCCCATCAACAATGGCGCAGCCAATCCGGTTCCAAAAGCTTGAATCGGATGATTGAAAGGCAGAAGCTTTGCGACCACGCCGAACGGTGATCTGCGAGTATAGTGCAGGTTGACATCAAGCTGCGTCACCTCACCTTTGACTTCGCTGGCCGATCTGGAAAGATTGTCAATCACATCAGCGGCCCATGCCGCGTCATGTTGCATTGACGAAAAGACGCTTCCTGAATCAAGCGTATCGATATAGCCAAGATCTGCAGAGTGCTCCCGCAACACCTGACCGATTTTCTGGACGATTTCCTGACGCTCGCTAAGAGGACGGGCCGCCCAGCCTGGCTGAGCCGCCTTGGCGGCGGCTACAGCCATGTCAACGTCTGCGGGCGAGGCGTTCGGGTACGTTCCGACGACTGATCCTGTAGCTGGATCAATAGATTGGCGTGTTTCGGATGTGGCTCCGGTCGTGAGTTGGCCATTTATCAAAAGGCACATCTCCTGATCCAAAAGCTTCCGGCAGCTCCTACTTATCGGCTCAGTCGTCATTTTACTTGTATCCTACGATCTACAATTTTCGGGCAATGTATTTGGTGAAGTCGTTGACTTCCCGCTCAAGCCAGCTCAGCTGACCCGACCCGCTCAGGTCACCAGCAGTGCCTTGCTGCATCCCTTCGACGACGAAGCGATCTTCTTCCTGAACCTTGGCCAAAAATTCGCGGATTTCCCCCAAGGAAGCATCCGGGTCCGAAAGGTTTTCCAGCACTTCCGGAGCGATTGCAGCACCGTGGCGAATCCGCACTTTGTCAACGCCAATGGGCTGGATCGAAAGATACCAAAGGTGATCAGGTGCCAAAGAAAACATGTGGCTTGGGAATATGGTCGGCAAGACGCTTGTTATGCGCCATTTCCCTTCCAGGGAGGTATTTGAAGGGTGTGCCGTGCCGACAGGCGCTTCTTTGTCCTTGGTATAGGTCTGATACGTGAAGTTTTCGTCCGCTTCATCGACGTCAGAAAATTCTGTCTCATCAAGCGGGCAGAACGCGCCAACCGTGGCCTTGTGTGCCACTGGAAGGTGGTAGCCTTCCATGAAATTTTCTGCGAGGAGTTTCCAGTTGCAATTCCATACAGTGTCTTTCAGCACAATGCCGACATAGTTTTCGCAGTTATACCGCTCGATAAGGGGCGTGAGATTTGCAAGCTTCTCATGCACCGGCCGCGCGTTAGGATTCAATGTCAGATAAATCCAGCCATGCCAGATTTCACTACGGATCTCAGGGAGACTGATGTCTTTTTTGTTAAAGTCATCTGTCTTGTTCATATAAGGAGCACCGATCAACTGCCCTGACAAGTCATAGGTCCAGGCGTGATAGGGGCAAACGATGCGCTTACATGTACCTTTGCCCTCGAGTAGAAGCATCATGCGATGTCGGCAAGTGTTCGAATAAGCTGCTACTTCACCATCGGGTCTGCGGACGACAAGCACTGGCTCATCAAGGATTTTCCAAGTTAGATAATCTCCAACATTTGGAATGTCTTGTGTGCGCCCGATACAAATCCATTCGTCTTTGAAAATCTTTTCTTTCTCAAGTTCCAAAATGGATTCTGATTGATACATTTTTCGAGGCATGGCCTTCGCCTGGCCCAATGGCTTTGCAGCGTTCGTTTTGAGCTCCGTAAGAATGTCATTTACGGAATTTGTTATTACGGTATGTTCCATGGTTTTGACCCTTCACGTTTGCCAAATTCCTCAGCCTAACTTGGCCCTGCATTTGATCTGACCGAATGGCGATCAGATTTTACCCACTTACCTCAGGCTGGATTTCAGGTGATGATCGGACACACAAAGACCAATGTCAGTTGCGTAGACGTTGCCCATCTCAGAGGCCTGACGTTACAAAATATCTCAACGCAGCCAGGCGAGCGTTTTCCGGAAAATTTCACTTTCTGAACTCGACAGGCGATTCACGACATCGAAATGATCGACATCAGGCTCGGCGTATTTTTCGATCGGCGCTTCGAATGTCGACCACTGCGCCACGAACTCGTCGGCCTGCCAATGGAATTGGGGCGTTTCGCCGCCTCCCAGAGTGACAAGAATTGGTGCTGTCGTTGCCGGAGGCAGGAATTGCGGACTAAGTGCCTTGGCCTTGCTTTCATCAAGATGAAGCGCATCGCTGATGGTTGTTCTGAGCAGTGGCTCGAGCTGGAAAAGACCGCTGATCGGAATGCCTGATTTGATCAGGTTCTTGGGCACATCCAAATTGAAACTCGGCCAATCAGTTGCAAGAGCTATGCCGGTAAGGTGCCCGCCAGCCGAGTGACCCGAAACATTGATCCGGTCTTTGTTGATGCCTTCGGCAGCACCATTTTGCCACAGCCAAACAAGAGCAGAGCGAATTTTGCCTGCCATCGAAGCCATCGTCGCCGAAGGACACAGTTCATACCCGACGATAGCGACATCCACCCCGGCCTTGAGGAAAGATTCCGCGACAAAGCTATACATGGCCTTGTCACCGCGCTGCCAGTAGCCGCCATGAATGAAAACAAATAGCGGGGCTTCCTTTTCACCACACAGGAATAGATCCATCAGATCCTTTTCGCCCGGCCCGTATCTGCGATCGAGTTTTACCGTCGCGTTCTTTCGCAAAGCGGCGCTTCGCTCGGCCCAGGATTGGCTCAGCTCGGCAAAATCCGACCTGAGAAGGCGAACATCATATCCGTGCTCAAGGGTCGGATCTACAGGAATGGTACGTGTCATCTGGTATTCTCCGCTGGTAGTGGCGATTTCCAACTTTAGAAGGCAACTTGCGATTCGCCTTTGAGCGCCAGCCTTGTCCGAGCTTCTGCGGGCGTTGCGATCTTCAGAGACAGATCCTCCAGGATGCGCCGAATTTTCGCGACCTGCTGAGCGTTTGTCTCTGCCAACACGCCCCTCGAAATGAACAAGCTGTCCTCAAGGCCAACCCGGACGTTGCCACCCAGATTGCCGGCAATCGTTGCAAATGGCATTTGATTGCGCCCCGCAGCCAATACGGACCACTCGTGATCCTCGCCAAAGAGTTTCAGTGCTATTTTTCGCATGTGGAACAGATTGTCAGCATCCGCACCGATTCCGCCAAGCAGACCAAATACAGTCTGGATAAGGAACGGCGGCTTTATCAGGCCCCGGTCGGCAAAATGGGCCAGATTGTACAAATGCCCAACATCGTAACACTCGAATTCGAACCGAGTTCCGCAGCCATCGCCGAGATTCTTGAGAATGATCTCGATGTCCGCAAAAGTGTTTCGAAAGATATAGTCCCGGGTCATACCCAGAAACTCAGGCTCCCACTCGTGCTTCCAATCCTGGTATTTCTCCAGCAATGGATAAAGGCCAAAGTTCATCGAGCCCATATTTAGCGAAGCCATCTCAGGCTTAAGCTGCAACGCCGCGGCAAGGCGTTCTTCGACAGTCATCCCCGGACTGCCACCGGTACTCACATTGATCACAGCATCTGTTTGCTGCTTGATGTCGGGCAAAAATTGCAGCCACGTATCCGTGTCCGCCGTTGGCTTGCCATTCTCGGGATCTCTGGCGTGCAAATGGATGATGGACGCGCCCGCTTCTGCGGCACCTACCGCTGCGTCGACGATTTCACCAGGCGTAATGGGCAAATGA
Source organism: Roseovarius sp. ZX-A-9 (assembly GCF_028369135.1). Lineage (GTDB taxonomy): Bacteria > Pseudomonadota > Alphaproteobacteria > Rhodobacterales > Rhodobacteraceae > Roseovarius. The sequence continues at coordinate 7,632 of NZ_JAPWHW010000042.1, read as the reverse complement.
GGCGACATCGTCGGAGTGTGAATGCTCCCCGTCACCGCGCATGTGATAATCACAGGCTTCGAACTCATCATTGCCTCCTTTAACTCATTCTAAAAATTGTCTATCAGACAACCAGACAATATGGCAATATATATTTTCCTTGTTGTCCCCGAAAACAATACAACCCCTGAACGCAACGCCGGGAGGCAGGCCACATGAGAAATAAACCCTTGGAATACAAGTCTCTTTCAACAGCGCAAAAGCGAGTCTACGACCAGATTTCCAGCGGCCCAAGAGGGCGTGTCGGGGGGCCTTTTCCGGCCCTTCTGTCGACTCCAGAAATTGCCGACCGTGTTCAGGCGCTCGGAGCATCACTTCGCTTCGACGGCAAGCTGCCCTCCCATATCCGCGAGATCGCCATTCTTGTGACATCGCGTCACTGGGATTGTCTGGCAGAATGGAACGCTCATGTTCTTATCGGCCAAGCCGAAGGGCTCGATGAAACGGTGATCGAGCGCATCGCAAACGACAGCCCCCTGCCCGCCCAGCCACCGGAAAATGCACTGGCCCGCGATCTGTGCAAGGAGCTGCTCGAAACCCAATTCGTCAACGATGACCTCTATGAGCGCGCGACCCAGACATTCGGCCAAGATGGGCTGGTCGAGCTTGTCACTATCGTCGGTTATTTCGCTATGTTGTCTATGATCCTAAACACATACGAGGTGGCCCCAGAGAGTGACTATCAAAACATTCCGGATCACCTTCGCTTACCGAACGTTTGATCCAGCGAAAATTTTAAGCCGCCCCACCCCGAAGTTGATGGTAAAATGGAGCAGTCACTTCAACAATTTTACAGTCGAGGTTGCCGTCGCGATGAGGCGATTTTTTTGATAAAGCTCCCCCGCCAGAAACGCGATGGACCTTCCCCTGTGAATGACCCTGCCCTTTGCCAGCATCGGGCCGGGCCGTCCTGCCGACATGAAGTTAACTTTGATTTCAAGCGTTGCGACCATCTTGCAAACGTCAGGAATGCCAATCACGGAATAGGCCATCACGGCATCCAGCATGCCCGTAATATACCCGCCCTGCACGACATCACCGGAATGGCAAAACATCTCCACGGCTTCGAATTCCATATCCAGCGTTTCGTCACTTTCGCTAAAAGCGACCGCGACACCCCGCAGCGTCGCCACCGAAGCTGGCCAATCTGCATTCAATCTTTCCAGGATAGCATCGTTACCCATCTGGCGCTCCTTCATTCCAAGATACGGTGTTCAAAGTTGATTTCGGGTGCCCAATGTGTTTTTTTCAGGCGATTGGTTGAAACCTGTCTTCCCGGCGACCGAAGGCAAACGCAGCGGACACAACACATAGAAAAACAAGGAAAAACAACGTGAAAAGCGATATAAAGAGCCTTTCGAAACTCAGAGTTGATCGTTCGCAAGACACCATCCACTCGAAAACGGTCAATGTTCTGAGGGCCGCAATTCTTGAAGGATCCTTTCGCCCAGGAGAGAGGCTGGTTGAGCGTGTATTGTGCGAGACGACCGGCGTTGGCCGTAGCTCCATCCGCGAAGCCCTTCGGCAATTGGAGGCTGAACACCTGATCGAATACACGCCACATAAAGGCCCGTTTGTCGTCAGCATTACCGCCGAAGATTTGCAGGAAATCTACGAAATGCGCGAGGCTGTCGAAGGACTTGCAGTCAGGCTTTTCACCGAACGCGCCAGCGATGATGTTGTTGCACAGCTGCCTCAAATCGTTGATCGGTATGATGAGGCGATGAGGCACCAAGAGATTGAGACCATTCTTAAGATTACAGATGAGTTTTTCAGTGTGCTTTTCGACGGTGCCGAAAATAGGTTGGTTTCCTATTACTCAAATATTCTTCACGCAAAGATCAGATTTGTTCGGATGACAACCACCTACCGCCAAACGGACACACAAAAAAACAAGTACATACAAACATTCAGGGACATAGCGAACGCTATACAGTCCAGGGATGTCGACCTCGCGGTTGCCGCAAGCAGACGGCACGTGCAACATGCCGCCTCGGTTGCCATATCGGCGTTTCAGAAACAGGACTGATTTGCAGATCTGCTACCCACTCCTCTTTGACGCCCTCCTGAAAAGCTGCAACGAAATTTCGCTATGCAACCCGCAACGCCTTGAGATCACTGATGATCTTTTGGCTGGCGTTGTGTCCGGGTACGCCGCTTACGGTTCCACCCGGCCATGTACCAGAGCCGCAAAGATACAATCCGGGGACCGGCATTTGATAGGATGCCCATCCGGGAACCGGTCGAAGGCTGAACATTTGAGCCGGCATCATATCCAGGTGCATGACGTTGGCATCTCTCAAACCATATTCCTGTTCAAGATCTTTCGGGCTGAGGAACTTCTTGTCGATTATCAGGTCCTTCAGGTTCGGCATGTACTCGGACATCACATCAATGCAACGGTTGCCAAATCGATCACGCTCTGTCTCCCAATCCCCTTCGGCCAGGTCGATCGGCGCGTGCCATACATTTGCACTCAAGATATGCTTTCCGGGAGGTGCCATTTCCGGGTCTGAAACTGACGGGATGAGCCCCAGAATAATCGGATCCTTTGATGCACGCCCGTATTTTGCATCATCATAGGCGCGCTCCATGTAATCTAAAGATGGCGACAGCCTGAACTGACACCCGGCATAGAGGCGCTCCATTCCAGCAGGCGCAGCCGACATCACCGGCAAGCCGTCCAAAGCCAGAGCAATTTTGAACGCCGACCCTCTTTTGGGGAGTTGGTCGAACGGATCGATGAACTCCCTTTCGAGGCCATTGCAATCCAGCAAATCGACCATTGTCGTTTTGGGGTGAAGATTGGAAACGACAACTCGCGCCTCTATGAATTCACCTGTTTCCAGTTCCACGCCCTGAATCGCATTCGCGTTTCCGACAATCCGTGACACCTCACAATCGGTGCGCACGACGCCCCCATAAGCCTCGAGGGATGCGCGCATTGCCTTGGTAACGCTACCCATTCCACCAATCGGCAATCCTGTTGATCCTCTCAGGTACTGCTTGCGGGGATCGTGATCATCGCTTGTGCCTCCGGAAGCAAGGGAGAAGGGGCGCATCATCAACAGATAAGGGCTACCCGGCGTCCTGGGGCCTACCATGTTCGATGTGACACTGATTGCAGCGATTACCGCTTTCAGCTCTTCAGATTCCAGCCGACTATCAAGAAGATCTTTCAGACTGCCAAGAAATACCTTGGCAAATGCGTCTTCGTCTTCGTCTGTTTTCAAGCGCGCCATCACATCGCGCAGCCTCGGCGGGTTGTCGAACAGGGATATACCGATGCGACGACCGAAATCGTTCAGATACTCAAAAAACTCGGCATATGCAGTGACATCCTTTTTCGAGAATTTCGCAATTTCATCTGCCGTTTTTTGACGATCACGCCAGGCAACCATGGCACGACCATCCGGAAAAGGAACGACCAGGGATGGATCAGGCCGAGTAAACTCGAGGCCAAACTTTTTCAATTCCAGGTCCAGCACGACTTTCGGCTCGAGAGACCCCGGTGAGTTGGGGATCGACCCCCTGAAACCCTTGAAGAATTCGCGGTCTGCACTCAGACCTCCGACCACAGAGCGACGTTCAAGCACAAGCACCCGTTGCCCTGACCGAGCAAGGTAACCGCCACAAACAAGGCCGTTATGCCCACCGCCAACAATAACTACATCAAACTTCGCACCCATCTACCCGTCCCTCTGTGGTCATCAAGTCGCCACTGATTAGCAGACAATCAGACGAATATTCAAGGATTAAGTCAGAATCCGACCGCATATTTGGGCGTGTGCTGCAAAAACTTCTGCTAACACTTTGTTTTATAACCACTTTAATAAACTTGTATTTTTGTCTGTTGGTATGATAATAGGATTGCTACGAGCTTTGACCTGCAAACAGGGCATGCGGCTCGAAGGGTAACCGGCTTGACCTTACAGATAACCTTATGGCCGCCTATCAAAGAGAACGATTATGACTGAAACACTCACCGAGACACCAACGACCGTCACACCTGAACTTCTGGACGCCATTGGGGATGCATTTAACAGCAATGATATTAATGCGGTTATGCCGTATTTTGCCCAGGATGCCGTTTTTGACCACGGCGCAGGGCCCGATGCCCACGGCGTCCGCTTTGAAGGATATGCCGCCTTGGAAAAAGTGTTCGGCACGCTTTTTCAAAGTGTCGAGAACGTTCATTGGAAAACCCTCGATGCGCGCATCGCGGGGAACAAAGCCTATTGCGAGTACCTGAGAACCGCGCGTCTCAAGGACGGCACGGTGCAGGAATACCAAAGCGTGGACATCTTCACATTTGAGGATGGATTGATCGTTTACAAAGATACGTATTCCAAAAACAGGAGCAGCTGAGGCGCGCTTTCGGCTTTTTCGGGTTTTCATACTGTCGCTCACAAGAGAGCCGCCGCTGCGATTTCCGCACCGCAACATGCGACCAGTCAACGACATCGGATCGCGTAGTGGAGCCTGCAAGCCGCTGCTCCGCAAGTGGGAATTCTGCACGCTGGCTGTGCTTTCGGGAGGAAAGTTGCCAACTGAGCGGAGGTTGCGACCCCCTAAAGCCATACGCCACAGGTCTGAAAAGACCATCAGCAACTTAAAAACCATCGTCAATTTACTGGGAGGATTCGATATGACGACGTTTAATGACAACACGGTGCGTGACCGCATCATATCTGCGGGGCGGGCAAGAAAGATATCGAGGCGCAGCTTCATGGGCCATGCCTGTGCAACGGGCCTCACCGCGACAGCGGCATCTACACTCTGGACTTCACAGGTTGCCGCCTCGACCCCTAGCCGGGGTGGCACATTCCGCGTCGGCGTCCATGATGCCAACACATCTGACATACTGGATCCAGGTCTATACAATTCCTATTTCACGGTTCAGCTAAGCCACGCGTCTCGTAGTTACATCACGGCTATCAACCCGGATGGTACGCTTGGCCCGGACCTTGCTGAGAGCTGGAGCGCGTCGCCGGATGCAACTGTCTGGACCTTCGAATTGTCCAAGAACGCGACCTTCCACGACGGACGCCCCGTGACATCTCGTGATGCGATCGCATCGTTGCGCCATCATATGCGTGAAGGGTCTAGCTCAGTCGCCAAGCCACTACTGGCCAGCGTGAAGGATGTGAGAGCCGATGGAGATCATACCCTTATTGTTGAGCTGAATGAGGGTTTGGCGGACCTGCCTTATATCATTAACGAGTATCACATTGCGATTGTGCCTGCCGACGCTGATGGAAATGCAGATTGGCAGAGCGGTATAGGCTCTGGCCCGTACAAGATTGATAGCTGGGAACCTGGCATCGGAGCAAGTCTTACACGTCACGAAGGCTGGCACGGCGAAGGCGGCTGGTTTGACGCGGTTGAGCTGATAGCAATCAATGACCCGAATGCACGTCAAACAGCGCTGCTATCCAACGATGTCGATGCCGTGAGTTCAGTCGATGTAAAGACGTTGAGGCTGCTCAGCCGGCGCCCCGGGATCGAAATCATCAACCTGCCATCGGGTTCGACAGTCACGTTGCCGATGATTGCATCGTCTGCCCCCTTCGAAAACAATCATATCCGCATGGCAATGAAACATGCGATTGATCGAGAAGAGATGATCGAAAAGATCCTCTTTGGCACGGCGACATTGGGAAATGATTTTCACATCTCTCCCAATATGCCCTATTACCCGACCGATATTTCGCAGCGTCCCTATGATCCGGACAAGGCAAAATGGCACCTGAAAGAAGCCGGGCTAGACAGTTTTGACACCAACCTTTCCGCATCGGATTCCCTGATGTCAGGCGCTGTCGACTTTGCCACGCTTTATGCAGAACAAGCCCGATCAGCCGGAATCAACATCAAGGTCGTGCGTGAGCCAAACGATGGATACTGGTCCGATGTCTGGCAAAAGAAACCTTTCGTGTTCGCGAAATGGGGCGCGCGGCCAACGCCGGACTCCATTTTCTCTCTCATCTACGAATCAGGCTCTAGCTGGACAGAAACCTTCTGGAGCCACGAGCGGTTCGATTCGCTGCTGCGGCAAGCCAAGGGTGAATTGGATGATGCCACGCGTTCCGAGATGTACCGGGAAATGGCTATCATCTCACGGGATGAAGGCAGCACGGTCATTCCGATGTTCACAAACTATGTTTATGCCATGAGAGACAGCGTCGCTCACCATGACATAGTGAGTAACTCTTGGGAGCTCGACGGAGCGCGCGCTTATCAGCGCTGGTGGTTCAAGAGCTGATTGGCGAGTAAAAAACGAGGACGTCATTGGTTCGGTTTCGCGCCAACGGCGGTCCTCGTTTTTGCACGTGACAAAATGCAGGTTACCCCGTGTTTTTCGAATGTCACCAATGTAACAGCTGAACAGACTGGCGTGATCAAACCTGGTCACGAGCGAAACAGATGAGCGGAGATTGTTCGGCCATCGGCAAATGACGCGCCCGAGGCTTTCAGATCAGTGGCACATGCTGTCCGTGCCATGCAAAATTCCGTTTTCTGCATCACGGACCTCCCGTCGCCAACTCTCTGAAAAACCGAGCGACGATACATTTAGTTTTTCCTTGGGAGCGATAGATTGAGTTACTTGGCGCAACTTGTTTTTAAACGCCTAGGCTTGGGGCTGGCGATGCTACTGGTCGTATCCGTCATCATTTTCTTCATGGTCGAACTTCTGCCCGGCGATATCGCCGAGGCGGTTCTGGGCCAAGGGGCGACCGAAGAAAACCTGGCCGCGATGCGCGAACAGATGGGACTGAACAAGCCTGCTATCTTGCGCTACCTGGAGTGGCTGTCTGGCGCCGTGATGTTCGATTTCGGCAGTTCGATCGTAACACAGGAACCGGTGATAAGCGTAGTCGGTGAGCGGTTCATGAACACGCTTTTCCTTGCGGCCTATGCCGCGGTCATCGCGGTGCCGATGGCTATCACTCTGGGTGTCCTTGTTGCCCTGCTGCGCAACACGATCTTCGATCGCGTGGCCAACGTGCTGACGCTGACCTCGATCTCCAGCCCCGAATTTTTCCTGGGTTACATCCTGATCCTCTACTTTTCGGTAGAATGGGGAATGTTCCCGGCAATCTCGAACCTGAACGAGGGAATGTCATTATGGCAATCGCTCGAGCGCACCTTTCTTCCTGCGCTGACGCTGGTTCTGGTGGTTGTGGCGCATATGATGCGGATGACACGAGCCGCGATCATCAACCTTCTGGCCAGCCCCTATATCGAAATGGCGCGTCTCAAGGGCGCGCCGCCGTGGAAGGTGATCGTCAAACACGCGCTGCCCAACGCCTGGGCGCCGATCATCAACGTTGTCGCGCTGAACCTGGCCTACCTGATTACCGGTGTGGTGCTGGTCGAGGTGGTGTTCGTCTATCCGGGCATCGGTCAGGCACTTGTCGACGCGGTTTCCAAGCGCGATTTCCCGGTAGTACAGGCCTGCTGCCTGATTTTCGCCGCGACCTTCATCCTGCTAAATCTGGCAGCCGATGTCGGCGCTATCCTGACAAACCCGCGTTTGCGGCATCCGAAGTAAGGGGGCAGATACATGAGCATTTTTGTAATCGGCTACTATTC
>NZ_JAPWHW010000041.1 GCF_028369135.1 Roseovarius sp. ZX-A-9 | reverse complement strand
GGCGGCCCGGTGCGAATGCCCTTCCTCCACAAACGCGACAACGCGCTCACGAAGTGCCATAGGATGTGGCTTGCCCACCTCAAACCCCCATATCCGCCTTGCAGACAGGGAATCACAGATCAAGCCTCTTGGGAATCCTGAATCGGAATAGGCGCAACACTCTAAAACCCGCATAGGCCAGACCAGATACACAAAGTTCATGACACTCCCTCGCGACGGAGGCCTGCGGAGGCGTACATCACATCGGGCGCTTTTTCCTTCAACACGGACACGAACCTAGGTTTATGTCGCCGCTTTTCCACCCTAGGAAACCGCAATATTGGCCGGTTAGATCGGATGCTTACCCGTCCACACCTTGTCGTGCAATCTCTTCCCGAATCCGGCGCCATGCCGCAGCTGCTGCGTCCCCATCTGCGAGTGCCCTGTATTCTTCACCGGCCTGACGGGTACCATGCCCAAGATGACTTTGGATAACCGAGGCCGCTGTCTGAGGATCGTGCAGTCGAAGATAATCAGCCGCAAGGGTCCTAAGGTCGTGAGCGGGAATCCCGATCGCATCACGGACCAGTTCACTAGCCCATTTTGCCGAACGGGCATCCACCGTTCCGGACAAGAAATTTAGACCGACATGCTTTTGATACTCAAGCTCGACAAGCCGTGACGGGCGGCCGCGCAGGACCAGCTCATCGAGGACGGCGCAGGTTTCAGGCCAGAGTAGGCCAGCCCCGGTATCGATATTCGTTTTGCCTTGACACCAATCGAGACGCCACTCGCCAGTCGGATGTCGGCATAGCTCTCGGCCGAAGCGCCACTCCGCAATATCCCCACACCGTGCCGGCTTGTTCACAAGCAGCATCAGCACCGTTACCGTGAGACGGAGCCTTTCTGTCCGAGCCGCATGGTCCGGAAGATCATCGATCTCATCTCGAAGTCGGCAAACTGTCTGAATGATATACTCGAAACCGCCCCGTTCCATCAGATGTCGGATTCTGGAGGTCTTCAGCTTGCCGCTGGCACGGCCAAGAGCTTTGAAATGGTCACGCGCCGATCGCAGACCATTCAATGTCGTTTCCTCCATTTCACCTGCTCGCATCAATGCCACTAGGCCGTCAAGATAGCCGCTCGCGGTTCGCGCCCTGACCCCTGTGCTAATGAACGCGTCACCGAGAGTGATGCCCACGAAATATCCGGGGCTATCTGCTGTGACTCCAGGGGGCAGATCAAGTCGCGGTAGCATGTCCGCGCACCCGGAAATTGACGCGAAATATCGCTGCTTCGAGCGATCACGAATTCGCGAAGATCTCAGCGCCGGCCACATCTGACGCCACGATACCGGCCAGTTTTCCGGACCGGCCAAAGACGCCGGGCGCGCGGGTATAGCTCTGGGTGCGGCCCCCGCCCCACTTCGCAAACGATAGTAAGATTTGCGCAATTCACGCCCTGCCGCGGTCGACACTCCCGGGGCATATCGAGCAAGAGTCCGCAACAAGGTGGCGAGGGTCGATTCCGATTTGGCGGCCTCGATGAACGGCTCCGGACCAGGCGCGTCTCCCGGCCCGCCATGTCTTTGCATCGCACAAAAGAACCGCCCCAGGACCGCTGCCGCGCCGGGCTCGAGGCTTGAGAGGTCATCCAGTATGAGTTGCCGAACCACGGGCGGAACCGGCGCAAGATATCGAATGATTCGTTCTTTCGTCATGCCACTCGCCTCTTCATCTTCGTGAAGATATCAGGGTGTTGAGATTTGAGCGCCGCCCGGACCTGCTTTGCTGCCTCGGCCCCGTTGTCGCGCCCGTAGTGCCTGCGCACGGTGTCTTCGGTGTCTCCCAAGACTGCGGCCGCCTTACTGAAGTTCCCGGGCTCCACGGCGAGGATCAGTGTCGCGACGGCGTGACGACACTGGTGTGGTGTCATGTCCAGCCCGATGATATCCGTGCCACCTCGCCAAAGTTCACTCAATGTGGACGGAGCAATGCAGCCGGGGGGCAAGTGCATGCCAGACTTGATGAGACGAGGATTTGCTGCGCCAGGAATGACGTATGTCGTGTCCGTCAGGTCTCGCATCTTCAGGTAACGTGGACGCAATTCGTAGATCCACGTCCACAGAATATGTGCTTCATCGCCATATAGGTGAACGCTGACTTCCCGGTCGTTCTTGATCTCGCCTGCCGGAAATCGCAGCTCCGCGTGAAATTTTTTCTTAACCCAGGTGATGTGACCCGGCTCGTCTTGGGTGCTACGGTACCTCAGGCCGATCAGATTCGAGCTGCGAACCGGCCTTGACACCTGCACAGCAAACAGGACAGCTGCTGCATAGAGGCGTAGACCTGACAGTTCTTTTTGAGGATTTCCCTCGGTTTGCCCGTTCGTGATCCACCCAATTGCGCGCGATGCGATAGTCTTGGGTGCATTCACGAAGTTACCGGCCAGAGACGGTTTGCGGATCAAAGCATCACATAGTTGTCTCGCGTCATCCGTCATGGATTTCCCGGCATTGCGGATATAATCCTGATGAAAGCGCTTCTGCAACTCGACGATCGCGACCAGATCAGGCCTCTTGAGGCCGTGCTTTGCCAGAGTCTCGAGTGCTGTCAGACGAGATTTCAGCGTTTGCGACTTTGCCGGATCTTTCAGGCGATCCGAAACAGTTGATCGGTTGATTTGGTCAGTGCAGGCACTCTCAAGGATTTCGCTCGTGAAGAGTGCCACAAGGCTTTCCAGCAAATCTCGGCGGTGCCCACGGCGCTCTGCTGCAAGCACGAGCCAAGTGATGGCCCCGCGCCAGCCCACCATCGCCGATTCGGGGTTCCTGGGAGCTCTTTGACGCCCGGCGGCGGCCTCGTCGAGGTCTCGCAACACAACGGCGGCATCCTCCCCTGCTTCGATGCGTTGCCTCGCCTCAGTCATGCGGTCTTCAGGGCGGGCAAGGGCACGTTGAATCACAGCTTCCGCATCGGATCTGAACGCTTCAGGCAAATCTGTCCACAGGATGCGTTCTCGCCCCAAGACCGGTCTTGGCAGACTGACGGGTTTACTCGGCAACAGCCCATCAATTTCAGGATCATCGGAGAATTCTGCAATCAGGCTGTTAAGTGTCTTAAGGGCACGCCCGAAGGCCTTTCTTTTTTCTGAATTGAGGTCAGCCGCGACGCGTTCAATCTCGACAGTTGTGAGCGCATTAGGAGGAACACGAAACCGGGCTCTTAGCATCATCAAACCGCGCGATTTGCCGGTTGTGAAGAGGGCCCCGCGATCCACAAAACCTTCCCGGTTCTGGACAAAATCTACCAACTTGCTCCATTCAGTCCGCCCATCTTTTGGCATGAGCACAATCGACTCATGAAACCGCTTGAGTAGCGCTCGTGCCCGCGCATTACCGCGCTGACGAGCGGATTTGAGATCGCGGGATTTCGAGACAACGCCGTATGCCGACGGTGCTATATGACTCTCAAAATGTCCCAGATCAGCGGGGATGAGCCCGATGTCGTCGTCGATCATACCGAGGCGTGCAGGGATCTTTCTGAGCTCACAAATCGCAGCATAAGGTTCGGCATTGTCAGTCGCCCAAGTCAAGACATCATGCAGTGTGTGCGGTCGGTCAAAATCTGATGTTAGAGGGGTCATGCGAAAGCCCTCCACGCCAGCAGGACCCCCTGCCCCGGCCTCTGTCCGGAAAACACACCACCTGTCATGCAAACGCTCGGTTTTGCACTGACGTCCCCCAACATGACGCCGATTTGTGTTTGGGGACGTCTGTGCAAATGTCGAAGACGCAAACATTTTGTCGAGTAAACCGCCGCAGTGACCAAACAACTCATGAGAGCTGCTCGTCGGTCAGGTAGGGGAACAAAGGTGCCAGCAGACGGAATTCGGCCTTCAGCCACTCCTGAGCGTCTTGCGGATTCATTCGGACGTTGGCGCCGACATTGCGGGTCGGAAGACCCGATAGGATCCACCGATCGACTGTCCGGACACTGACCTTCATGCCGGCCGAGATGTCGGCTTTTGTGATGAGCGACTGACGATACCGTGCTTCTTGTGCGGCACCTCGCGGCCGAGGCGCATTTTCACAAGCCCACACATCCGCCCAAGTCAGCCTGAAGTCACGCCCGATCCGGTTGGCATCAATACGCCCCACCCGAACCCAGGTTCGAATCGTCGCTGGTCGGAGTCGGAAATGTTCCGCGACTTCAGCAATGGTGAGAAGCGAATAATTTGGCGCTTTGTGGTTTGCAGTTTCAAAATCTCTATTTCTTTGATTAAGAGCAATCATCTAAATTTCCTTTCGAATTTACAAAGGAAATATCACTCCATATTTAAAATGAGTTTAAATAATTGATCAAATGCACCCAAAAAGGTGTCCGCAAATCATGTTGGCTTTCTTCGTGTGGATTGAAAAGGGCCTATGTCACTCCGATGATTTGCGGAGGATATTTCTGAGGGCATCGTCAACTTAACGGATATCGCCGAAAAGGAGCCCCACAGCCCTGATCAAGCGGCCTTCAACTCACATGTGATGTCGTCCCAAATGCTGTGAGCATCTGAGCGGGATTGTCGATAGGCAGGGGCGGATAGTTTGTGGCGGCGAGGGCAAAAGGCTTTGTCACATTAACTCGGGTTTGTTGGAAGCGTTGGAAATTTTGCGTAGTTGCTGCGCATGAGCATGATCGTCAGCTACAAGCGCCACCGTTTTCCACCAGAGATCATCGCGCACGCGGTTTGGCTGTACGTCCGTTTCAACCTCTCCCTGCGCGAAGTCGAGGAAATGCTCCTGAAGCGTGGCATTGACGTTTCCTACGAAACGATCCGGCGTTGGGTGGCGAAATTCGCCCCGCAGATCGCCCGAAACTTGCGCCGGCGGCAGGCGCGTCCGGGGGATGTCTGACATCTCGACGAAGTTGCGGTGACGATCTCGGGGCGGAAATTCTGGCTCTGGCGCGCGGTTGACCAAGAGGGGATCGTTCTGGAGGAAATCCTGCAATCTAAGCGCAACAAGCGCGCTGCAAAGTGTCTTTTGAAAGCGCTGATCAAGCGGTTTGGCCTGCCCAAACGGATCGTCACGGACAAGCTGCGCTCCTACGGTGCAGCTAGGCGCGAGATCGTGTCCGGCCTTGAACATCGTTCCCACAAAGGCCTGAACAAGCGGGCCGAGAACAGCCATTTGCCGTTTCGAAAACGAGAGCGCTGCATTCAAGGGTCCGCTCTCCGGGCGGGTTGCAACGGTTTGTGACATGCCAGTCTGCCGCCAGAAACCGCCTCTCGATACCTGCCCGCCGCCGTTCCGCAAACGCAACACGCTATCACAGAATGGAGGCCTTCGACGCCTGGAAGGAGGCCGCAAGCATCTGACGCTCTAAGACCGGCCATCTCTTCGCGGCCGGCGAGTTAAGTTGACAACACCCTCGGGCATTCAAATAAGTGGATGAAGTCGACGTATCAGAGCGACTTTCGGGCGACCGCGTCGATCCGGCAATGACGTGTGCTAATAATGGCGGCGTGACGGGAAACACACGGAAACAAAGATCAGTGCTTTCGTGTGTTTCCCCTCCCAATTTTTGCAACCTTAAATTTTTCTGCTGCGCCGCGTTTGTTCCATGCAAGCGCTCGCGCATGTGATGAGTTCACACTCAAAAAGGGACGACTCTCATGACCGTATTATTTCACAAAACCAAGACAAAATCATCGATTATTAGCGAATTTGGACGTCTCGTTGCGCATATCCGGGTCGCGCAGGCTGCCGAAAAAGAAGCTCATAATCTGGAAGAAAAAACCGGGGAAGACCACAGATCGCTGACAGATGTTGCGGACACAAGCTGGTCATATGCTTATATTTTGTCGGATGAGATCAAAGAAATCGAACCGAAAGTTGATCTCGACAAGGTTTATCTGGAGGTTGCGGCGCTACTACGTGGTTTGCTGGATGCACAGCTTTTCGAACGGGAGTTTTTTGCAGACCGGGCCGTAGAAAAACGCGCCGAACTCGGGTCAGAAAATCAGCTAAGTTGCAGCGATCTCGTTGACGCGCTGAATTTTCTGGTCGGGCAGGACTGGTTGCCAAATGATGATCCGGAGGCGCTCGATCTGAGTCACCCCGGTTTCACCTGAGATTTATAGCCTGGCCCGCGTTGCAATCGGGGAGATCATCGCGGAATCGTTTCCGTAAGCTCTCGCAGCATTGCGTTGATCAGGGTCTCTGGTTCATTCGAAACAGCACGCAGCCAGACTAAAAACTCAATAGCATCAAGTCGTCGTTCACAGAGCTCCACTTTTGCGACGAACGACGGCGGGCGGTCGAGATGTCGTGCTAAAGTCGCTTGCGACAACCCGGATTTCACTCGAATTTCGACCAGCTCCTGGATCAGGCGACGGTACTGTTTTGTATGTAGCGTGCCTGCCATCGTGAACTCTTGATCTGGACAAGCGTGCATAGAACGAATAGTCAGGCACTCCCAAAACAGGAGTGAACATGGCAAACAAAAAAATGCTCATCGCTGATCAGCGGTGGATCGAAGATGGTTGGACGGAAGCCTTTCGCGCACGTCTGTGCGGCTGGGTTCCAGACGATTGGAAGCGCCAAGGCATCGAGAAAGGCATCTTTGTAGATTGTGAATTGGGATCGGCATTCGAACTCACCGCGCGCGCCCACGAGCTGACGGACATCAGCAGTGAATACGCCCTCGATGATAGCCGGTTGGTGATGGGCATGACGATGGTGTTCAAAGAGTTCGAAATTGGCTGGTTCGCCCATCAAACCGGCCACGGTGTCGCCTTTCTGGCGGCTCATTTGAAGTTTGACACCCTCACCGTAGCGAAGTTCAAAGAAGCTTTTGAAGCGGCGCTGGAAAAAGAGCGTCTCAACACCTGAAGTACACAAGGGACCGATTATGAGTGGCCTTCTATGCGATGACGAGTGTTTCGCCCGACTGACCAGCCAGCTGGAGGGCGTGATTTTCTACGGCGACCCGCACGGTACCTGGCAACCGTTGTTTCATGCGATCGACGATACCACGCATACCGTTTTCATCCTGGGCGATCTTGCCGAAGCAAAGCAACGTCCAGAACATGTGGAGGCTGCGCGTGACGCGCTTTGCCAACTGCGCGCCCGTGGCATCGGCGTGCATTTCATTCTGGGCAATCATGATACCGAAACCGAGGCGATTCATGCGCTCATCTTCGAAGAGTTCCAGGAGAACCTGATCGAGGAGGAGGTTCTGAGCATCGGGCAACCGCAATGCCGCATTGCAGGGTTGGGCGGTGTAATCAGGGGGAAAGTCTGGTCAGGAGATGACACGCCGACCTTTTTCTCGCCCTCCGACCTCTTGGCTAGGACACCAAGGCAAGAGCGCTGTCGCGGTGGGCTGCCGCGCAAACAGCAGAGTTCAATTTTTCCCTCCACGGTGCAAACTCTGGCGCAGAAAAGAGCGGATATTCTGCTCACTCACGAAGCGCCCAGTTCCCACGAGCATGGGTTTGGTTTCATCGATGATCTCGCGGCGCAGATGGGGGCCTGCCTCATCATTCACGGTCATCATCACTTTTCCTACCAGGATCGGCTTGCCAACGGCATCCTCGTTAGAGGGCTCGGCTTGGCCGAAGTTTGGAAGTTGGGTCCCGCCTAGGTTTAATCTGGGCGCCGGTTCTGATTTTGACGATGAGGGTCGCTCTTATTTGGCCAAAAACGTTTCCACATGCATTGTCCGGTGAAACGGGGGCAAGATCAGGGATTCTTGGGTCAGCCAAAGCGACCTTGAGCGGGATCCAGACGATCCGAACCATCAAGCGTGGCCACATCCACGACAAGCCTCCGGGCGTCTTGGACGAAACCCAATTCTCTGTCAGCTGTTAGAAGGCACTTGGGCCAGTGTAACTGGCTTGACGCATTCGTCGCCTTCGAGGGTTTGGTCGATCGCTGGAATGAACGGATCCAGCTTCGATCGCGCTGGCGCTTCACTACGCCGATACCCCGGTGGCACCGAGTGCTGCAAAATCTTCGAGACCGTCTTGCGATCAGTCTCGAAAAGCCGCGCCGCTTCGCGCCTGCTCATACCATCAACATGGCACGCATGGCGCACCCGATTATAAAGTTCCACAGAATACATCTCCCCGCCTTCAGCTCGTTACCTCAGGCGTAAAGTGGCGGAACTTTACTCCGCTACGACCAGATCATCCGGCCGTTTCTGTGGTCCAATTTGTCTCCGGGATTCACAGAGGCGTTCGAGCCAACAATCGGGCTTGGCGCAATCTACGCCGAGGTTCTTCGCGAGGTGGTACTTGGTAATTTTCCCGATCCAGGGCAGCTCGCCGAGAAAGTGAAGGCGAGCCGGGTCCGGCTCGAGCGCCATGTATCGCGCGAAGATATCATTCCGTTCTCGCCAGATCCGGTGGATGGCGCCGGCCTTGCCGGCATGCCCGAAACCATCACGGGCCGACCGGCCCGCGCGAACCAGTGGCATCACGCGATCGAAGATCTGCCGCGCGATCTGCCACTTCATCCCGGAATTGGAGATGATGAAGATCGCTTCGGTGGCGAAGGCCGAGGAATAGCCGGGCGGGCGTATGGTCTCGGACCACTCGATATCGTGACCGAAGTCGGCGGCAACGACTCCTTCCTTGATGTCGGTGTATCTTCCGGGAAGCATGGTCGAGATCCTCCTCTGCATGGCTCAGGTCCGTGCATCCAAGTCGTTGTAATCATTGAATTTGGTAATTCATCCGGCAAAAACCATGCACGCATTACCAAATCCTTGAATTTCAACAGGTTATCACGACTCCTTCATTCCTCACGGGCGCCTGTCGTGGGCCTCTGAATGAGCACGAATTCCACCTGAAGCCCAGGCCTGGGTACTTGGTCCGGTCTGAACAACTGTCAGGTATTTGTTTTTGTTGATAAACAGGTCGAATTGGTTGGGCTATAAGTGCAGGGCTTGCTATTGCCTTGGTAGGAACCCTGCAATTTCAAACGTGATATGAAGCCGAGAAATCCACCTCCGGAACAAGATGATCTCCTGCGCTACCGCTTATTCGAGATGATCGATATGCGCCATGAACTGGTGAAGCTTGCCGCCCTGATCGACTGGGAGGTGTTCGAGCGGGAATGAGCCGGGTTCTTTCCGTCCCACACCGGTCGCCCCGCCACCTCGCCACGTCTGGTTGCGGGGTTGTGCTATCTACAGCATGCTTTCCGTCTATCAGACGAAGCGGTCGTGGCCCGCTGGGCCGAAAACCCATACTGGCAGCATTTCTGCGGTGAGACGTTATTTCAGCATCGTCTGCCGATTGACCCGTCCTCAATGACACGCTGGCGCAACCGGATCGGCGAGGAAGGGGTCTGATGCCGGAGAGTGCAATATGCGAATGATCTCAACCCGTTGCCCCGCGACTTGGTAGACCACCAGATGCTTGCCACTGGAATGGATGCGCACAGGCGGCGAGAACTCAGTCCGCTCACGCGCCATCTCCGGAAATTCGGCCAGCAAGTCGAAAAGTGCAAACAGACCATCCGTATAACGATCCGCCTGATCTATGCCCCAAGTATCTGAACCGTATATCCAGATGTCGGACAGATCAGTCTCAGCGGCAGGCCGAACTGTCCACCCTCTATTTGTGGGCATATTTAGAACGCATTGCGGATTTGAAGGCTTGCTGATCAAGCCGCTTCGCTGGTCCGCTGGCAAGGCCGCGGTCAATTTCCGCTTGCAGTTCCGAGATGGCTTCTTACCGAGCACGGTCGCGTCTTATCAGGTCGCGCACATAGTCGCTGGAATTGGCATACCGACCAGCCTTGGTCTGATCTTCAACCCAGCTCTTCATCGGGTCGGGCAGCGATATGTTCATGGTTCCCATCCGCAGTCTCCTTTGCAAAAGAGGCTATGGCAAAGTTTGCCATAGGACGAGAACTACTCACGCAATCAGCGCTTAAGGGTCGTTTATTGACGCTACCCTAAATTGCAATCGGCCCGTTTTCATGCACCTGATAGGCTACGCCTGCGTGTCGACAGAGGATCAGACCCCCCTGCCCCAGTCTGAGGCCTTGCAAACTGCGGGATGCGTCGAAATCCATGAAGAACACGCCTCAGGCGGCAATTGTACGCGGCCGGTGCTTGCCCGCATGCTGGAGCGCATTAGCAAGGGCGACACGCTGGTTGTCGTTCGGATCGACCGGCTTGCGCGGTCTCTGTCACATCTGCTGGAGGTGATCGAACGGCTTGAGGCCAAGGGGGCGTTCTTTCGTTCCATTCAGGACCCGATCGACACCGGATCCCCGCAAGGCAAGTTTACGCTGCAGGTTCTGAGCGCCGCGGTCGAGTTCGAGCGGGCGCTGATCCGCGAACGTACCAAGGCGGGGCTGGCGAGCGCCCGTGCCAAGGGCCGGGTCGGCGGGAACCCGGGCCTACGCGACCGCGATCCAGCGGCGTTACGCAAGGTGCGACTCGCGCGGCAAGACGGCTACATAGAGGGGCTGAACGAGACGGCTCAGGACTGGGTGCCACATGTGCGACGACTTCGACCCGATATGGCCTAGGAAGATGTGCTTCGGATCATCAATGGCCCCTTGCCCTACGACCGCCACTGGACGCAAAGCCGCCTTCTGCGCGCAGTGAAAGCCTATGTGCGCGACGGGTTTCTGCCCAATGAAGTGCTTAGTCGCGCTGGAAGACGCCAAACCGACGACCGCCTGCCCGCGATTGTCGCTGGCATCAAGGGTGCGGTGTAATCGCCGGACGTAATCTCCCCAAAACCGCCGTTTGAAAAATCCCCAGTCGTGAGCGGCAGGGCCAATTCCGAACCTCAAATTTTCGGAATTGGCGCTGCCGCGGGACACAGGCCTGATGCTCCAAATCGAGACTGACAGGGGGCAGGCAGGTGAAGGGACTGAGGGAGATCGTTTTGATCCATGATCTGAAGAAACAGGGTCTCAGCATTTCCGCGATTGCGCGGAAAGTTGGCTGTGACCGCAAGACCGTGCGCAAGCATTTGGAATGCGGCCTCGAAGCGCCGGTCTATGGCCCGCGGGCACCACGGGACCGCATCATCGAACCTTTTGAGCGTTACCTGCAGGAGCGTGTTCAAGCCTTCCCGGATCTGAGCGGCGCACGGTTGCTACGCGAGATCCGGGAGTTGGGTTATGACGGCGGCTACATCGCAGTGACGGATTTCCTGCGCGAGGTGCGCCCGCCCAAGCTGACCCAGTTTGAGCGCCGGTTCGAAACCCCGCCGGGCAAGCAGGCCCAGGTCGATTTTGCCGAATTCACAGTTGAGTTCACCGATGAGCCCGGCGTTGTCCGCAAGGTCTGGCTGTTCTCAATGGTGCTCGGGCACAGCCGCTGGCTCTGGGGCCGGTTCGTTGCCAGTCAGAACCTGCAATCGGTCCTGCGCTGCCATATCGCGGCCTTCTCGGACATGGGCGGCGTGCCCGAGGAAATCCTCTATGACCGTATGAAAACGGCCGTGATCGGCGAGGACGAGGCCGGGGTGGTGACCTATAACGCCTCCCTGGTGGCGCTTCTGAATCATTATGGCGCGGTGCCACGCGCCTGTCAGCCGTATCGGGCCAAGACCAAGGGCAAGGTCGAGCGCCCGTTCCGCTATATCCGGCAAGACTTCTTCCTGGCCCGCACGTTCCGGTACATGGATGATCTCAATGCCCAATTTGACGCCTGGCGGACCGAGGTCGCCAACCCTCGGGTTCACGCCACCACCCGGCGCGTGGTGGACGAGGCCTTTGCCGAGGAACAGCCCAACCTCAAGCCTCTTCCGGCAACACCCTACAGCGCTGTGCTGATGGTCGAGCGGCGGGTAAGCAAGGACGGAATGATCTCGGTCGGCGGCAACTTCTATTCCGTTCCCGATACGACCCGGCGTCGCACGCTCGAGGTCCAGCATCACGCTACCGAATTGCGGATCTACGAGGACGGCCAGTTGATCGCCCGTCATCCGGTTCTGGAAGGCAAGGCCCGGCGCCGTGTCGACCCGGCCCATCGCAAGGCGCCGCCGCCCAGATCATCCCTGTCGCGATCCTCGCAGGGGCTGCGGCGACCGCTCGACTTCTACGGTGCGGTTGGCCAGCGATTGGCGGCCGAGGGAGCGCGGTCATGAGCGATTTTCTGGACCGGATCCGCGGCGCCCTAGTTGGCCTCAAGATGCCGCGCGCGCTTGAAGCCCTCGATCACACGCTGCAACAGCTGGAAAAAGGCGAAATTACCGCCATCGAGGCAATCGACACGCTGCTGAGCGAGGAATACGCCACGCGGGAAACCCGTCGGATCGACGTGGCGCTGCGCACCGCCAAGCTCTTGCCCGCCAAGACCCTTGAGGGCTTCGACTTCAGCTTCCAGCCATCGCTCGACCGGGAGCGGATCGCCGCCCTGGCCCAGCTCGACTTCATCCGCCGGGCCGAAGTCGTCCACTTTCTCGGCCCGCCGGGCACGGGAAAATCGCATTTGGCTACCGCTCTCGGCGTCGCCGCCGTCAAGGCCGGCAAGAGCGTTTACCGCGCGACCTTGGCCGATCTGATCACAGCATTGAGCCAGGCCGAGCGGGAGGGCCGGCTGGCCGAGAAGATCCGCTTCTATGCCCGGGCGTCTCTGTTGATCGTCGATGAGATCGGCTACCTCCCCATCACCACCGGGGGCGCCAACCTGTTCTTCCAACTCGTCAACGCTCGCTACGAAAAGGGCGCCATGATCCTAACTTCAAACCGCGGCTTCGCCGAATGGGGCGAGGTCTTCGGCGATCCGGTCGTCGCGACCGCACTCCTCGACCGGCTCCTGCACCACGCCGTGGTCATCCAGATCGAGGGTGCCAGCTACCGCTTGCGCGGCCATGCCGACCTCATACCCGAGCATGTCCGCGCCAACGCCCCCATCGCCCCGCCACCGCCGCCAAAGCGACGCGGGCGGCCACCAAAAACAAAAAACGGAGTTGCAGATCTCTGACGCCGGCTGATCACCGGGACCAAGAAAGTGGGGAATTTTACTTCGGCACTTTTGGGGAAAGTTCAAACGGCGTTGACATGCGGACCCTGAGATCACGCTAGGCGATCTGTGACCGGCTGGAATCAATGCGCGAACGCACCCCGCGCGTTCGCGCCAGCTGGCAGCCGTCGTCCGTGAGGATGCTGCTGGAACGCGCGGAGAAGTTGGGCTTGCTGAAGTGCACGCAATTAACAAAACCTTGCAAATCTTCCAACTCATGGAACGATTGCAAGGTTGCAGCCCATTTTCTGGTCAGGTGAATGGATTGACGACGCGTAACTGATCTTCGACCAGCAATCCGTCGTGCATATCTTCGCTCCACAAAGTCGTGCATCCAGCAATAAGAGCGGCCGACACAATCATCGCGTCATAGACCGAAAGCTGGTATTTTTCTGCCAAAGCTCGGCCCACAAGATGGGTTTGCACAGACAGGACCTCGACTGGACACAAGGATTGGACCCCTGCGAGAAAAGTGCCGGTCTCCTCCCAACTGAGACCGGCTTTCCTCCGGCAATTGACCATCGCTTCGTTCAGGACCTGCACACTGATCCGCGGCCCCTGCCCCAGGATGTCTTCCGCCCGATCCGCCTTTGGGCCGTCGTCAAGAAGGTAAAGGACGACATTTGTATCCGCGAATTCAGCGCTCATGCGTAGCGTCGCGGCTCAGGCGTGCGTCCTTGGATAGCTTTCCGCGAAACAGCCTTAGCCCTTGCAGGACTTCATCGGCGCGAGGTTGCCGCTGGACAAGCAAAGTACCGTCGTCCTTTATCAGATCGATTTGGTCTCCCTCTTTAAGGCCAAGTTCGCGTACAAGATCGGCAGGCAGCCGGACCGCGAGCGAATTCCCCCATTTTGCAACTTGCATGGTGTCGTTCCTTCAAGTGGATATACGGTCCTATATGTATATCATCCTGCCGCAATTGCCAAGATCAGCATTCGACGAGGCCTTGTTGCAGGGATCGTCCCGCGACTGGTATCGCAGCTGTCTGTTCTTTTCAGGACCGCGTTGCATGAATAACACTCGGGCCGCATTTTCCCCTTTCCCCGGTTCGTTATGCGACACGCTCATAGGCTGCACGACCAAGACGGGTCATGCGGTTGAGGACTTTGACAGCGATTCTGGTTTCGGTTGTCTGGGTCTCCATTTTGCGGCCGCGCAGTCGAGGTCCGATGACCTGTTTGTGACGCCGGCATTGCCAACTTGTTTGGGCGTGGGCTTTCGCATAGTCAGCCGGGATGAAGATACCTTGCACGATGCCTCGCCTGAAAGGCTACCGCTTCCCTCGTGAAATCGTCGCCTATGCGGTCTGGGCGTA
>NZ_JAPWHW010000040.1 GCF_028369135.1 Roseovarius sp. ZX-A-9 | reverse complement strand
CCTTTGTGCGGAATCCGCCCGTCCGTTTCAGTCCCATAGTTCGTCTCCCTTGCTGCAATAAATGCTATCAAAGGAGCGGCATCAAACCGCGACAGGTCCACTGTCCCTCGAATGACAGCAGAGCCGGACGAAGCCGATGGTCGCGTCCTTATCTTCTGGCTGTTGTCTGAGATACATCATCGGCGCGACCGTTCAGCCGGGAAGTCCGTCGATCCTTTCGATGGAGGCCAGGTCGTTGTCCCAGTTCGCGCGACTGGAACAGCAGATATGCGCGTTGGGTAGCATGTCAATCCGGTTGTCAAGCGACCCTGCCGGCACCACAATCAAACCAACCTCCGGCTGGGAAATAGGTAATCCGGATCCGCAGTCGGAGCAAAAGCTCTTCATGTGGCGTGAACCAGGGAGATGAAACGTCTTGATGTTTGCCTCGCCTGACACCCATGTGATTTTGGCAGTGGACGAAAACAGGTTTGCCGAATGGGCCGAACCGCTGTCCTTGCGGCAGCGGGAACAGTGGCACAGGAAAAAGCTATCGAACTCTCCTGATATGCGGAATTTCACAGCGCCACAAAGGCATTGTCCCGTGGTCGGATTGTTGTCCATTCACACTCCTTGCGACCGGCAAGCCCTGCCGCCAGTCGAACGCATTTCATTGTTCCTTTGTATCCGCGTGTTGGATCCGGGGCAAAAGGGGCTAAAAGAGAGACAGTCTCGGCGTCGCAGAGCATCAGCGGATCGAAAATTATGCTTTCCGTCGTTCACGGTCGAGGCCCTATGAAAACTCGCCCTTGGCCTGCGACTGCCGGAACGACATTCCCGTCACGCCAAGAACCCGCGAGATCGTTCCGCTTGTCGACGATACCAGCTCTCCTCACGGAATTCTGTTCTTGTCGAATACAGGAAATCTGAGTTTTTACACAGCCTCGGCCCATTGCTGACGTTCACCTTTGTTGCTGCGAAAGTCCGCTCTCGCCCTTTGCTTGCGACCTTAGCAGATGAAATAAAGGGGCCGGCGCCGGCCCCTCTCGAGATGTTTATTGTCTGAGGTCTGGGCTCACTTAAGGGCTTATGCGAACCTTCGGCGACGCCCGGCAAGATGGGCGGTCAGTTCGACCCCCAGTAAAAGCAGCATCGACAACCCGACCAAGGGGAAGAAGATTCCTGCCACGATTGCCATCCCGAGCAAGGTCCGGGGAATGCGCCAGTCGGTTGGGACTGTCGGAATCCCCAAGGCACCGGAAGGCCGACGTTTCCACCACATAGTTGCCGCCGACACGCAAAGCATGACCATTGCGAGGCAGGCAAAGAGCAGGATTACCTGGTTGAGTAATCCCCACTCCTGGCCCATGTGGACCGAAATGCCCCATTCCGCCCAGCGCCCCAGCGTCCCCAAATCTTCAAGGTCAGCGTCGTAGAGAACCTCGCCTGTATAACGATCAAGATGGATGACGCGTTCATAAGTGATGTCATCCGGATATACGGAGGCGGTGAAAACCCCGGTCGGCGTGGTTGGTATATTGACGGCATAGCCCGGAACGATACCCAGTCGCTCGACCTTGGCGACCACTGTGTCGAGTTTCTGAAGCACGGTGCCGTCCGACACAGCGGACGCAATCGCCTGTTCTCCGTGGCCTGCATGGGCGCCGCCCTCAGGTGCCTGTGATGACGGGATCGGTTGGCGTTCCATGATCCAGGGGGCGCGGTCGACCACGTCCTGCGTGGGCACTGTGGATTGCGGTGTGTTGGACCAGTAGCCATCGGGCATGCCGAGGCCAAGCGCATAGGCGGTGTCGTAGAATTTCGCCCCCCAGACCCCAGACCAGGGCAGACCCGTCATGGCGAGAAAGAGGATGAAGACCCCGGTGTAGATCCCGGTGACCGCGTGTAGGTCGCGCCACCAAGAGCGGCCCCGCGTGGCCTTGATGCGCAGCGTTCCCACGGCCTTGCGACCGCGCGGAAGCCACAGGTAGATGCCACTGGCCACCAGAAGGATCATCCAGCCAGCCGCGGCCTCGATCAGGCGGTTGCCGAACCAGCCGACATATTCCAGAGAATGGAGTTTGCGCACGACATACATCGCCGGGCTACCCGCGGCGCCCCCGTCCCAGAGCGTGCCCAGCACGTGCCCGTCGTAGGGATCGACATAGACCGTGTTGCGCAGTCCGTCCTCTCCGACGATGTCGACCTCGGCGCTTCGGTTAGGGGCAGGCGCGGGCATATAGGCCTGTATCGTGCCGGGATGGGCGGTCAACGCGGCCGCGGTAATCTGTGATGGCGGCAGGGCCTCGGCCTTTGCCTCAACGAAGCGCAAGGGGCCGTGCGCGACATTATTGATCTCGTCCTTGAAAAGATAGATCCCGCCGGTCACGGCCAGGATCAGAATGAAGGGCAGGACGACAAGCCCCGCGATGAAGTGCCAGCGCCAAACGGCGCGATAAAGTGCAGCGCCTGCTACACGGTTCGTGATGTCAGTCATTTGGATATTCCTTCGACCCGCCTCAGGGGTCGGTTGGGTTTGAGTTTGACCCCGCGCGAGGCAGCAAGGCCGTCGAATTTTTGTCGGTTAGGCGATCCGCGGGGGAGCCCTTGTAGAATGATTGATGTTGCGCGCCTGAGCTGCGCGCCGCAGCACCTCTGTCTGCTGACATAGTTCTTGCGGCTGGAAGGCAAGGCACAGATCAGGCGCGGTCAGTTTCGGCGGGTCAGGAAGAGCATGGCACAACGGACAATTGTGCTCGTGCCCACCATGTCCAGCAAGATCATCACAGAAATCTGCCGCCACCAATCCGAAGACCATCGCATGGACGGTCAGGTCATCGCTGGTTCTGTCGGGGACCATGAGGGTTGCCGAGCCAGCGCTTGTCACCGCGAGGCAAACGCCTACCAATAAAGCGAAGATCGGCACCACTGTGAAACGGATCAATCAGCTGCGCGCCGACATCGACGCCATCATTGCGGAGATCAACGCATGAGCGCGGCAGGTTTTCTGGAGAAGCTACTGAGCGGCGCTGAGGTGGAGTGGGTGCCTCTGGGGGACGTCACTCACCCAACAGCAAACATCAAATGGTCTGAAGCCGACGGCGTTTACCGATATATTGATCTTACGTCCGTCGAAATCAAAGCCAAACGCGTTTCCGAAACAAGCGAGATTTCAGCAGAGACCGCGCCAAGCAGAGCGCAGAAACTCGTCGAAGAAAATGACGTCATTTTCGCCACGACGCGCCCCGCTCAACAACGATACTGCCTCATCGACTCGGAACTGGCCGGAAACGTCGCCAGCACGGGTTACTGCGTGCTCAGAGCAAAGCAGGATCAAGTTCTACCTAAGTGGATTTTGCACTGGCTTAGCACAACAGAATTCAAGAATTTCGTGGAGGAGAATCAGAGTGGCGCTGCATACCCAGCGATATCAGACGGCAAAGTAAAAGCGTTTGAAATCCCTATCCCATGCCCGGATGATCCGGAGAAGTCGCTGGCGATACAGAGGGAGATTGTTCGGATACTCGACAGCTTCACTGAGCTTACCGCCGAGCTTACCGCCCGGAAAAAGCAATACAACCACTACCGCGACCAGCTTCTCAGCTTTGAAGGGGGGGATATCGAATGGAAACCCTTGGACGAGATTGGTGAATTCATCCGTGGAAAGCGGTTCACGAAAGCCGATTATGTGGATGAAGGGATCGGCGCGATCCACTATGGCGAAATCTACACCCACTATGGTGTCTTCGCGCACAACACGCTTTCAAAGGTCAGAAGCGATATGGCGGCGTCGTTGCGATACGCTGAGCCCAATGACGTTGTCATCGCGGGCGTCAGCGAAACAATCGAAGATGTCGGCAAAGCGGTTGCGTGGCTGGGAGAAGAAAAAGTCGCGATCCACGATGATAGCTATGCATTCCGCCACAACATGAACCCGAAGTTCATCGCATATGCGATGCAAACAGATGCCTTTCATGATCAGAAAGCGAAGTACGTTTCGAGCGGTAAGATCAAAAGGCTCCTGATTGATGGGGTCAAAAACGTGCGGTTGCCGGTTCCTTACCCCGACGACCCTACTAAGTCTCTCAAGGAACAGACGCGCATTGTCGCCATCCTCGACAAGTTCGACACGCTGACGACTTCGATCAGCGAAGGCCTGCCCCGCGAGATCGAGCTGCGTGAAAAGCAATATGCCTATTATCGCGATCAGCTGCTGAGCTTTCCCAAGCCTGATGCAGAGGCGGCATAAATGGGACAGACGCTGACCGAAATCGCTGACACGCTGCGGGGCGCCGACAAGAAGGTGCAGCTGATTTACGCGTTCAATGCTTCCGGCAAAACGCGCCTTTCGCGAGCGTTCAGAGAGCTGATCGACCCTAAGACCGAGGAACGGGACGACGATTATCGCCCTAACCCATGGCATGTGGAAGTCTTGCTGGAGCCCAAACCACCGCTCAGCGCCCCGCGGCGCGCATCCACACTGTCCGACGGGCCTCGACCGGGGTGCCGTGGACGACCGAATCGATTTCCATGACGCCATAGAGCGTCGACCAGTCCATCGCCATCATGCGGTAGGTGAAGTTCATCTGAACGCCATCGATGACCGCGGTGGTGGTTCCGATCAGCCGTGGCAGTTCGAGTTGCGAGCACCCTGCCGTCAACGCCACCTCATCGGGGCTCAGCAACGGCTCCGGAATCGCGGGATTGTCGGTTTCGACAGTCCACCGGGGCTCATCCGCAAGCTGCAGGACCAGCGGCGCCTGCGCTTCGGGATGGGTCGCCTGAAGCGTGTCGCCCAATTGCCAGATGGTGATCGTCTCGACCTCGCCATCGCCGGGAAACGGCAGGATCATGCCGGCCATTGCGGCATAGCCCGCCTGATGCTCGATCAGCCAGTCGCCGGTGAAGATCTCCTGGATGTGGGGCCAGTCCCCCTGACCGGAAGTTCCGCAAAGCGATTGGTTTTCGGCGGCGACCGAGTTGGCAAGCAAGGCCACGATCAATGCTGCACCAACCCTCATTTGATATCCTTTCATATTCGATGCCCCTTTGCCCTCACTGGCAGCCAGCGGTGGTCAGCCGGAACGCGCCTGTATCCGTCAGCTCCGCCCGCCCGTCGGCGATCAGCGCCTCGCCGATCTCGCGGAACTCCTCGTCTGCCAGACCCAAGCCGTCGAGTGTCTCGTTGATGTTCGACCGGTCCACGGTGCAGCCGGCGGCCGCGATCGCGGCGACTGTGCGTTCGGTGGGAGTTACTCCGGCCATGATGCAGCCGGGGGTCGTCAACCGAAAGATTCCCACTTGGGACACATCGGCCAGACCGTCGGCGACGAGTCCCTCCCCGATCACGCGGAATTCCGCGTCGCTCAACCCGAGGCCGTCCAGAACATCGTTGACGTTGGAGCCGTCGACAACGCAGCCCGCGGCCTCGATCGCGGCGACGGTGCGTTCCCTCGCCGTTTCGGCGAGAGCGGGGGGCACAATGCACGCGACGGAAAAGGCAAGTGAGATCATTTTTGTTTTCATCCTCGATGTCTCCTTGGTGTCATCGGGTTTCAGCCGGCTTCAGCGCGCCGATCATGGATCGCTCCACGTCATCGGCATCGACAGGATCAGGGCCATCAGATCGGCCTGGCGGCGGGTTCCGGTCTTGTCGAAGACGTTGCGCAGGTGAAAGGCGACGGTATTGGGCGAGACGCCCAACCGTGCAGCGACCTGATCGCGCCGCAGCCCTTGGGCGACAAGGCGGGCGACGTTGGCCTCGGTCGGGGTCAGATCGAACAGCTGCCGCAGCGCTGCAGGATCGAGCGTGTCGTGGCGGTCGGGATCGCTGAGGGTGAGCATTGCGGCGGCACCCCGCGTCGGGTCCGCACCAAACGGACGGCCCAGCACCATCACACGGCGCGCAGCGTCCTCCAGCCACAGGGCAGCGCCGCCCTCGCTGCCTGACAGGATCCGCGCGAGCAGCGCGGCCAATTTGCGGCCGTCCTCGCCCGTCCCGGTCACACGCGGCTCCAGTGCGATGCCGGCATCCCGTGCCAGGTCCCTTGCCGCGCGATTGACATGGCGCACGCCGCCTTCCGCGTCCAGCAGCACGACCCCGACCGTCAGGCGGTCCAGCGCGCCCGTTTCCGCCTCGTGCACGCGCGCAGACCGAAGACGGGCAACCTGGTCCAGACGGGCCGCGATCATCGCCCGTAAAAGATCGTAATCGATGGGCTTCGTGAGATAGTCGTCCGCCCCCGCCCTGCGCCCATCGATCATCTGCTCGCGCGACGAGAGGGCGGTCAGGAACACGAAGGGAATATCATTCAGCTCCGGCCGGGCGGAGCGCAAATGCGTCAGCAAGGCACGGCCGTCCATTCCCGGCATCACGATATCGCAGAGGATGAGATCGGGGCGCCGGTCGTCGAGCCGTTCGAGGGCGTCGCGTGCATCGGCTGCCTGGATGACCGCATAGCCCGCCTCGCCCAGTTCAGCAGCGATATCGTCGCGCAGCGAGGGTTCGTCCTCGATGCACAGGATCAGGGGGGCGCTCATGCCGTCACCGCGCCGGGAAGGATCAGCCGCGCGACCAGCCCACCGCCCGCACGCGGGGCAAGGGTCACGTCGCCGTCCTGGAGCCGCGCAAGATGACGGGCGAGCGGCAGCCCCAGACCCGAACCCGGCAGATCGCGATGACGTGCCCCGCGCGCGAAGTCCTCGAAGGCAACAGCCAGTTCTTCCGGCGTCATCCCCGGACCCCGGTCACTGATGTCGCAGACGGCCAATTCGCCGTCCTGCATCGGCCTCACGTCGATATCGCTGCCGGGCGGCGAGTAGAGAAAGGCGTTTCGCAGGAGGTTTGCGAGGATCTCACCGGTAAGGACCGGATCGCAGATTGCGGTGACCGGCCGGTTGCCGCTGCCGAGGATCACCCGGCCGGTCTTCAGCGCTCTGGCCGATTCGTGCAGATCTTCAATGGCGGCGGCCGCGATCCTGTCCAAATCATGACAGGCCAGGTCCGGTTCGACAGCGCCCCGATCGACCCGCGCCATGAGAAGTGCCGTATCGGTCAGCCGGACAAGGCGCGCCACCGCCTCTCGCGAAACTTCCGCCTTGGCGCGAATGATCTCGGGCGACGGCGGGTTGCCCGGTCGCGTCAGCCGATGCATCGCGCTGTCGATCACGGCGAGCGGCGTGCGCACCTGATGCGCGATCAGGTCGCTGAAGCGACGGTAGCCTTCGGAGGTCCGCCTTTCCTGGTCGAGGTCGCGCTCCAGTTGCTTGGCGCGGAGCTGGTCCATCTTGGAGCGGATCAATCGTCTTTCGCGGTCGATCAGCAGTGCGGCCAATACCGTTCCGGAAATCAAGGCTCCCAACACGGTCGCCAGCGCCAGAAGGTGCAATCGGCCCAAACTGTCCAGGCGTTCGGACTGGATCTGCCATTCGCGCGACATGACCCTGCTCGCCTTGCCCCGCAGGGCTGTCGACAAGGCCGCCACATGTGCCGCCAGTGCCGCCCGGTCGCCGCCCTCGGCCGGATCAAGGGCCAGCAACCCGTCGCGCCAGCCCATCAGGCCCTCGGCCAGCCCGGCCTCGCTCAGGAACCGCCATTGTGGCCCGTCGCGCAGCAGGTTCAGCCGCGACACAAGAAGATCGAAGCGAAGCTGGACCTCGGCCGGCTCCGCGTTGTTCGACAGGGCCGCGGCAAGGTTCAGCGCCTCGATCTGGGTCTGACCGAAAATCCAGGTCATGTTCTCGGTCGCGGAGATCTGCATCTGCCGCTCGATGCGCACGATGTTGACTGCGGCGACGGTTAGAAGGCCGATACAGGCAAGGATCAGCGCGGCAAGTCCGCCATAGCGCAAAGGCCTGGTAAGCCGCATCATTGCACATGAAGTGCGACAAGCTGCCAAACCCATCGCGTGTCATAACGGATATCGGCCAGCACCCTGTGATCGTCGCGCGGATAGACGATCCAGATCGGCCCCTTGTCGCGCGGAGTCAGTGCCGTCCCGTCCATGTAGAGTGCCGCGATCACGTCGAATTCGTGGAAGTCGCTTACGGGGATGTCGATGACATAGTCGTTCAGCGCCCGCGCGGTCACCGTCTCGCCCCGCGCTCCGGCCAGCGCCAGGATGTCGCGCATCAGGACGCCCCTGAAGAGCGGTCGCCCATCGGTTACGGTCGTCGAGGTCGCGATCTCGTGCCACTCCAAGGCATCGAGATCGGCGCGCGATATCTCTACCAGCCCGCCGTCCACCGCACCGGTCAGGGTCAAAAGCGGGCTTTCCGCAATCGCGCGCGGTGCGGCAAGAGCGATTATCGCCAACGCGAGAAGGCATGAACAGAGGCGATGGGTGAGCGTCATGATTACCGTGCAAAAATTTCAGGTCTGAGAAAATGTTAGCACAAAAATTTTCGGCGTCGCCCCATTCAAACGGATGGGGCGCGAACCTGCGCAAACGCATAGCGTTCGGCTCAGCAAGGAGTACGATACATGCTGACACATCCCCTCATGCGACGACCGATCGCCGTTTGCCTCGCCTCCTTCTGCCTCCTGGCAACGGCCGCCGTAGCCGAGGAGCCGGGCGGTCTTGTTGCCGGAAGCTTCGGAGAGCAGCCGCTGGAAATGGCGATCGCGCCCGACCTCTCGGCGGCGACGATCATCGGCACTTACGCCGACGCATCTCTTTCCGGCATGCTGACGGAAGGAGGCGAGGAGACTGTCTTTCTGACACTGATGCTGAGCGGCGAACTGCCTGAGCCCGAGGAACTGATGCTTGAAATCGCCTTCGCGCGCGACATGGGGGCCAATTGGCGAGGCGATGGGGAAAGCCTGACGCTGGAACTGTCGGATTTCTCCGTGAGCGATGGAATCGTGAGCCTGTCTGGCACCGTGACCGGCGAGGTCAAAGGTGGCCCGTTTCTGGAAACACGCCCCGTGACCCTCAGCTTTGACGCTCTTCTGGAGCAGGTGAACTGACATGCGGGCGGCTGCCATTGCGATGAACATGCTCGCTGCCCCCTTGGCAGCGGCCCCCGCCGATGGCGTCTATGACGGGTTCGACTGCGCCGCGCCGGTCAGCGACCAGCGCGTGACGTTGCAGGGCGACCGGATCGTCTATTTTGAATCGAGCTGCCGCCTGACCGACCCGCGAAGCGTCGAGGGCTGGGAAACCGCGACACTCTACTGGGCCGACTGCCGGGGCGAGGGACAGGAGTGGCGCGAACGCACCCTGCTGATGACGCGCATGGGCGGCGACCTGATCGTGATCGGCAACGGCTGGGCGGAACGCTATGCGCCCTGCCCAAACCTGCAACCGAAGCTCGACTGATGCGGAACGCCGTCTTCGCCGCCGCCCTCTGCGCTGCCACGCCGCTGACGGCGGAACCCGTCACCGTGATCGTCTTCGACGCCTCCGGGTCGATGTGGAACCGGCTGGAGGGCGATCTCAGCCGAATCGAGGTGGCACGCAACGTGATGGGCAACTACTTCGTCGACCGCGATCCCGATGCGCCCTACGCGATCGTGGCATACGGGCACAATCGCCGAGGGGATTGCGGCGACATAGAGGTGGTCACCCCGATCGGCCGCCATGTCGGCGCGGGCCAGGCCAACCGGCTGGTGGGGCTGATCCCCCAGGGCATGACTCCGCTTACCGACGCGCTGCAACTGGCGCGCGAACAGATCCCCGACACGGCGGAGGCGGCCGATATCGTGCTGATCACCGACGGGCTGGAGAATTGCGGCGGCGACCCCTGCGCGCTGGCTGAACGATTTGCCGCCGAAGGCATCGCCCTGCGCGCGCATGTCGTGGGTTTCGGCATGGCGCCGGGCGAGGTCGGTGCGCTGTCCTGCCTGCCGGATCAGACGGGGGGATTGCTGCTCGAGGCTGCGACCGGGGCGGAACTGGCCGCCGCCCTCGCACAGGTGACAACCGCCGAACCCGTCGCAGTCACGGTCGTCATGTCGCTTCATGCGGTCTCTGCCGAAACCGGAGCACCGCTGGGTGCAGCCGACTGGCAGATCGCGGACGAGACGGGCGCGGTCGTCGCGGAAGGCGAAAGGAGCGATCCTTTTGACATCGACCTGCCGCCCGGCGAATACCGCGTGGCAGCCACTGCACCGGGCCACTCCGGCGAGATGGCCCTGACCGTTCGGCCCGACATCGGCCAGCGCGTGGCCGTGCCCTTGACCGAGAATCGCCCCGAGGCTTCGCTCGAGGCACCCGAAACCGCCCCGGCGGGCGGAGGCCTCGATGTCGGATGGTCCGGCCCCGACGCCGAGGGCGACCGCATCACGCTGGCCAGCCCCGGCGCGGCGGCCGGCGAGACATTGGCGGTGACGCTGACCCGGAACGGCAGCCCCGTGACGCTGCGCTTACCCGACGAGACTGGCACTTTCGAGCTGCGCTACGAGCAATATGAGCCGCAGCGCATCCTCGCCACGCGCGCGATCACGCTGATCGCGACCGAGGCCAGCATCACGCCGCCGGAGACCGCCCCCCCGGGTGAACGTTTCGAAGTCGTCTGGACCGGCCCCGCCGGCCCAAAGGACGAGATCGTGCTGGCCGAGACCGGTTCTCCTGACGATGCCCGCATCACAGCGACGCAGACACGTTGGGGGTCGCCTGCCAAGCTGAAAGCCCCGGACGTGGCCGGAACATACGAGCTGCGTTACCGCGTCGGCGCCTCGGGCCGCATTATCACACGGGCACTCGTCACCATCGGAGCAATCGAATGATCCGCGCAGCGCTTTCCGCCCTGCTTGTCATGACCGCCGCGCCGGCTGCGGCCCAGCAGAACATCGCCATACCGAACGAGATCTGTTCCGAGACACCGCGGGGCGCCGACAAACTCGACCTGCGGCGCATCGGACCGCTGCTTGAAGGTACCTGGACCGAGACCGCCGCTGGCATCGGTGCAACGATGGGTGTCCACAGGAACGTTCTCGAGATCGTCTACGATCGGATGCGCAACCGGCTCTACATCGCCGCCGACGGGATGCAGACCGAACTCGTCCCGGTGCGGGGTGGCAACAGGGAATTGCGCTATGATTTCGTGAAGGGCGCACCGATGGACCCCAGCATGTTCGCGATCAAGCCGGACGTGGCCGAATGGGCCTTCGTGCTTGGCTGCGACATCGGCCTCGCCCCCCAATTCTCCTGGCACATCGGCAGCGGCGCACGGCGTGCGGACGGCATCATCAGCTTCTTCTCCGAAACGGAGGCGATGGGGACGAAATGGAACTCGGGCAGAGGCGCCCGCGAAGTCAGCCTGAGCCGGAGGTGATCTTGTTGAGACGGCTTTTTCTTGGATTTTGCGTCGCCGCCACGCCGGCGCTCGCACTCGACTCGGTCGGCACCGTGACGGCCTATCTGGATGGCGCCGACCTGACGTGGGAGGTGCTGCGGATGGAAGACGGTTCCACCATGGCACAGGTCAACGATATCGGTCCGCTGACCCTGATCGACATCAACGCCATGGGGGACGGCCATTTTCACATCAACCTGATTTTCGAAGGGAAGCCTTCGGCAGACTCGGCCCCTGCGGGCATTACCATCGACATCCGTCCCGACGGCGCGACCGGCCCTGCCTGGCAAAGCGATGGGGCGCCGTACCCGCCCAAGCTTATGCTCGAACGGCTCGACCTCGATGGCGCAGGCCGGATGGAGGCCAGGTTCGTCGCCTCCCTCTGCCGCAGCGATGCGCCGACAACATGCAAACTCGTCGAGGGCCGGATCGACACCGGTCTGGGGATGCCGTGACCCTGCCGGATCTGCTCGCGATGGCTGCTTCATTTTCTTCTTGGCTGTCGAAAACGGGGGAGCCTCGGCCATGATGGCGCGGCTGAACACCCCCAAGCGGTTCGAGATCGAACTAGCCATACCCCGTTTCATTCTGTGGTTCGTGATGCTGCCGGTGGTTCCGGTCACAATTTTCGGGCTGGCACATCTTCTGGGCGGCGAGGTGATGACCGGGCTGATCCTGCTGGTGGGCCTCAACGGCGCATTTTACCTTGGCCACGCCTCCCTCTCCGAACGTACGATCCTGACGCTCGACAAGGCGTCAAGGCTGGTGACTGTCAGCCGAGACTCGCGGTTCCGCCCGCGATCGGACACCTATCCTCTCGACGCGCTGGACAGTGCCGAACTTGAACGAAACCACACATCTTCCGAAGAACGCACGACGTCGAAGGTGATGCTCGTATTCCGCAACACCCGGCCCGCGACCAGGATTCCGCTGTCGGGCTGGGGCGTGTCAGGGGACGGCCCCGGCAGGATCGCCGACGAGATCAACGACTGGCTGCGGCGACACGTGTTTTCCCAAGACGACCAATGATCGGCAACGGAGCCACATGGTGCACATCAGACCCCTTTTCATCGGCACAGCCCTCGCGGCCGGCCTTTTCGCCACCTTCGGTCAGGCCCAAAGTTCGGGCGAGATAACCGTGATGATCGCGGGCGCGGAACGGACCATCCCCGTCTGGGCCGAACAGAGCGACTGGAGCGGCAGCGAGGACTGGCCTTCGATCAACATCCATGTGCGCGATTTCACCGATAACGGGGAAGAGCCAATCGTTGTATCCTTGGGCTTCGAGGCGTCCCGCTGGGAACCGAGCGTGCCAGAGTTGGATATGAGTCTGTACGAGAACAAGGAGCGCGTCGCCGTGCTTTATGGCCGCGAAGAGCAGGAGCGTGGCGGGCTGAGCGTCACCCTCGACGATCACTCGATCGACGGCACGCAACTGAGTATCAGCGGCAGCTTCGAGGGCAAGCTGGGACCTTCGGACAACTTTGGCAACGACATCGACCTGTCGCAGGGCGTTCCCGTCACCGGGACCTTTTCCGTCACGCTGGAGCAGTTGGAATGAGTGTTCGTGATTGGTCGATTCTTCGGACGGCAGCAGCCTATCTTTAGCTAGCCTGCGCCTGAGATCCCCGGCTGTATTCGACCACGGGCGGGCACCCTCCGAGGCTGGCGACGTCAAAAGCGCCCGTGGCGCAGCCGCTCGGCCAGATCGTCGCGAGAACGAGGACGGCGCGCCGCTGCCTCGAGCATTCGCTTTTGGGCGTCATAGGTTTTCTCCATGGTTTCAAGCTGCTCGGTCAGTCGGCCGGCGCGCTCGCCTGAGCGGCGCAGGGAAAGCAGGAACAGCAGGATCGCGAGTGCGATGACGCCGTAACGGAGCCCAGTGCGCGCCCATGCCGATCCGGCGCTCCCGGTGAGCAGCCCGGCGATCACCGTCGCCCCCTCTTCCAGTCGTCGAGCCGGGCGTAGATCGTGACCGCGATACCGCCGAGAGCCACGGCGATGAATACCCAGCGCAGGGTATCGAGATAGGGCACAAGCGGCAGGATTGCGGATTGGGTCTCGGCGAGGACGCTCTGCGCCACCTCGACCCCAGCTGCGCCCAGCGTCGCCACGCCTGCCGCACCACCCGCCTTCATGGTGCGGCTCTCGGCCAGCACTTCGCGCGCTGGAGGGGCTTCTTCGGCGAAGGCGGTCGCCCGGACCGGGAACCACTCGCCCCACTGCCGTGCGGGCCCGAGATCAACATGGATGAACCCCGACCGGGGGTAGAATCCGAAGCCGAGGAACCCGACCGCCCGTGCCGCCGCCTCGAACGCCAACGGGTCATGGTTCGCCATGGCGATGTCGAAGGCGGCGCCGTCCATGTGCTTTGACCGGGTCGCGCCGCTGACCGAGCGGTTTTTCAACTCGCAGCCTGTTGTCTGCCAAGATGGAGCAATAGCATTAACTGCCCGCGCCCGCGCCACCGGCACCATCAACCCTGCGGATCAGATTGCGCACGCTGGACACATGCCATTTACCGCCGCGTCTTGTGAGAATGCCGCGCTGGTTCAACTCAGCGGCGATGGCGCGCAGCGTCACATGGCCCTGCGCGCGGATGTCGATGAGGACATCTGCCAGATCGGCGGCATGTGCGTCGGCATTTGCCGCGACGGCCGCCCGCAACGCCGCGCCACCTTTGCCCGCGCGCCGGAGTGCTGCAGCGCCGTTGGGATTGCCCAGCTTGGTCCCGCGCGCCTTCGCCGCCGCCAGTGCTTCCCGGGTGCGCCGGGAGATCGCCTCGCGTTCCTGCTGCGCCACGAGGGCCATTATGCCGACGGTCAGATCGTTGGCTTCGGGCATATCAACAGCCAGGAAGCGTACGCCACTGTCGCGCAGGGTCAGCAGGAAGACGGCGTTGCGGCTCAACCGGTCGAGCTTGGCGATGACCAGCGTGGCTCCGGTGAGCTTTGCCAGATGCAGGGCCTTGGCCAGTTCCGGTCGGGCATCCTTGCCGCCGCTTTCGACTTCCGTGAACCGGGCGATCACGTCCGCCCCGCGCGCTGCCGCAAACTCATCGATGGCCTTGCGCTGTGCCTCCAGCCCAAGACCAGAGCGCCCCTGCCGGACTGTCGAGACCCGCTCATAGGCAACGAACTTCGGAGCTGGATCGGACATGTACAAACCTGCGTAACGTGGGTTTGGCAGTTGTGTACACGGATCCGTGCCCGATTGGTACGATCAAAGGCGGCCACACCGTTCTTAAGCTGTTGTTTTAGCTTCCATTAGCTCCGTGAGTTCGCGCCCCTAGTCAGATTGATCGGAGGGTCTTTGCGGTTGCCATTGTTGTCAGTGGAGACGGGCGCGAACTCAATCGTGGTAGCCTAACCGACCGAATTCTTTTCGGCCATGCCGAGGTGTGCAGATGCCACCGACGTCAGTCCCAGTTCACCCATACAGCGCCCCATCACCCAAAGAGCTCATCAAACTCGGCGAATGGATTGGGTCCCGCGTCGCTCATGCCCGCCACGCGGGTGCGCGCTGATGGCGTCAGGCCGAACTCGGCGGCATAGCGCACCATGTCGGCCATCGCCTTGTTCGCGGCACCCACCAGCGGGTTCTGGATCAGGTT
>NZ_JAPWHW010000003.1 GCF_028369135.1 Roseovarius sp. ZX-A-9 | reverse complement strand
TCGTCACAATCGTCAACGCCCTCTGTAAATCAAGCCAGAAATGGGCCGTTCCAGCAAGTTGAAGATACAGTTGCTAGGAATAACTCGCGCATAAGGCCCTCGAAGATATCTTCGAGGGCCTTTGCAGTATGTGCACCATACTCAGGTGGCTTTTCTGTTCTGCATCAACATTTAACGTCAGGGGCTGGGGGCGGGCAGCCCCCACGCTTTCGCCTCAGACGATCTTCTGTCCCGTCTTGGCCCAGTCCTTCATGAACGCGTCCAGCCCCTTGTCGGTCAGCACGTGTTCGGCCATCGCCTTGATCACTTTCGGCGGGGCGGTCATCACGTCTGAGCCGATCATCGCCGCCTGGTAGGCGTGATTCACCGAACGGATCGAGGCGGCAAGAATCTGCGTGTCAAAGCCGTAGTTGTCGTAGATCTGCCGGATGTCCGAGATCAGCTCCATCCCATCGAGGTTGATATCATCAAGCCGCCCGATGAACGGGCTGATGAATGTGGCGCCGGCCTTGGCCGCCAGAAGCGCCTGATTGGCCGAGAAACACAGCGTGACGTTGACCATGTTGCCTTCGCTCGAAAGCACGTTGCACGCCTTGAGCCCGGCCCATGTCAGCGGCACTTTCACGGCAATATTGTCGGCGATCTTGGCCAGCTTGCGGCCCTCTTCGATCATCGCATCCGCTTCAAGCGCCACCACTTCGGCGCTGACGGGGCCATCGACCATCTCGGCGATCTCTTTGGTCACTTCCAGAATGTCGCGGCCTGATTTCAGAATCAGCGACGGGTTCGTGGTGACCCCGTCCACCATGCCAAGATCATTCAACTCGGCAATCTGATCGACTTCGGCTGTATCGACGAAAAATTTCATGGGCTTGCCCTCTCTGGCAGGGATTGGAGTTTGTTGGTCCCTCCATTACCTCATAGACTGACCTGCCGAAACCCCTTTCCCCGGAGCTTTGCAATTGCCCTCGCCCTCTGCTGATTTCTTTGACGAAGGTGCGTTGGTGGGTGTGCTGACGACGCAGCCGCTGGACCGGTTGCTGGATTACAAGGCGCCGGAGGGAGGCTGCCAGATCGGCGCGTTTGTCGAGGTGCCGTTGGGGCCGCGCAAGGTGGTTGGTGTCGTCTGGGGGCCGGGGCAGGGGGATTTCGACATCAATAAGGTGCGCAGCGTGATGCGCGTGCTGGATGTGGCCCCGATGCGCGAGGAGATGCAGATATTCCTGCGCCGCGCGGCCGATTACACGCTGACGCCGCTGACGGCGATGCTGCGGCTGGCCACCCGCGCGCCGGGGCTGGGTGATCCGCCGTCGATGCGCAAGGTGTACCGGCTGGGCCATGGCGGCCCCGACCGCATGACCGATGCCCGCGCCCGCGTGATGGACGTGCTGGAGAGTTTCGGCGACACGGTATTCACGCTCAAGGAACTGAGCGAAGAGGCGGGCGTTTCCAGCTCTGTCATCAAGGGGCTCGTCAAGCAGCGCGTGGTGGCCGAAGAGGACACGCCGCGCGACCTGCCCTACCGGCGGCTTGATCCCGATCACGCGGGCAAGGCGCTGACCGGAGATCAGGCGGCCTGTGCCGAGACGCTGCGCGCGGCGGTGCGCACGGGCGATTACGGCACGACCCTGCTGCGGGGCGTCACCGGATCGGGCAAGACAGAGGTTTATCTTGAAGCGGTGGCCGAGGCCTTGCGGCAGGGCCGTCAGGCGCTGGTGCTGCTGCCTGAAATCGCGCTCAGTGCCGAATTCCTGACCCGCGTCGAGGCGCGGTTTGGCGCACGCGCCGCCGAATGGCACTCAGGCGTGACGATGACAGAGCGGCGGCGCATCTGGAAGATGGTCGGGCAGGGTGGCGCGCAGCTGGTGGTCGGCGCGCGCTCGGCGCTGTTCCTGCCGTTCCGTGACTTGGGGCTGATCGTCGTGGATGAAGAACACGACACCTCCTACAAGCAAGAGGACGGCGTGATGTACAATGCCCGCGACATGGCGGTGCTGCGGGCATCCATCGTGGGCGCGCAAGTGGTTCTGGCCTCGGCCACGCCATCGTTGGAAAGCTGGAGCAACGCGGAGGCGGGCAAATATACCCGGCTTGATCTGGCGGCGCGGTTCGGGGCGGCGGTGATGCCCGAGATCCGCTGCATCGACATGCGAGCCGAAACCCTGCCGGGGAATCGCTGGGTGTCGCCCACGCTGCAGGCGGCCATTCGCTCGCGGCTGGCCAAGGGCGAGCAATCGTTGCTGTTCCTCAATCGGCGCGGCTATGCGCCGGTCACGCTCTGCCGTGCCTGCGGCAACCAGATCGCATGCGAACATTGCGACGCGCGCATGGTCGAGCACCGGTTCCTGAAACGTTTGATGTGCCACCAATGCGGCGAGACAAGGCCAATGCCCGAGGCCTGCCCGTCTTGCGAGGTCGAGGGGCGGCTGGCCGCTGTTGGTCCGGGGGTGGAACGAATGGGCGAAGAGGCGGCAGCGCTGTTCCCCGAGGCACGTATCGCCACGCTCAGTTCTGACATGTTCGGCTCTGCGCGGGCATTGAAGGAACAGATCGGCCAGATCGCAGATGGCGGGGCCGACATCATCATCGGCACGCAGCTGGTGGCGAAAGGCCACAACTTTCCGCTGCTGACGCTGGTGGGGGTGATTGACGCGGATCTGGGCCTGCAAGGGTCAGACCTGCGCGCCGCCGAGCGCACGTTTCAATTGATGCGGCAGGTCGCCGGACGCGCCGGGCGCGCCGAGAAGCCGGGCACGGCACTGTTGCAGACGTTCCAGCCCGAGCATCCGGTCATCCGCGCGATCCTCAGTGGTGACGAAGAAGGCTTCTGGCGGGCCGAGGCGGCAGGGCGCGAGGCGGCGGGTGTGCCGCCCTATGGCCGGATGGCCGGGATCATCCTCAGTTCGCCTGAACTGCAGGATGCCTTCGATCTGGGCAATGCGCTGGCGCGCAATGACGCACCGTTGCGCCAGATCGGGGCCGAGGTGTACGGGCCTGCACCCGCGCCCATCGCGCGAATTCGCGGCCGTCACCGCGTGCGGCTTCTGGTCAAGGCCCCCAAGGGGGCGCCGCTGCAGCCGGCGGTGGCGCGCTGGATCAGCGGCGTGCGGGCGCCCAACACGCTGCGTCTGAGCGTCGATATCGACCCGCAGAGCTTTTATTGAAGGCGTGAAGCGCGGTGGCTTCAGGCTCCGGTGTTTTCCTGCGCCGCGCGCCCGCCAGTCGCCCAGCCCACGGCCCGCTCGCCCAGCTTGCGGAACTTGGTCGATGCGCCCTGCAGTTTCGCCTCCCATTCGGGGTTCGGCACCTGGCCTTCAGTCACCTTGAAGAACGCTTGAAGCAGGCAGGCGATGGCAAAGGGTTCGATCAGCGCCACCTTGACCGCCCAGGCAAAGAGGATGGCAAAGACGAAACCGCCCGCCGACCATGCACCGGGGATCATGTAGACGACCGCTCCGGCGGGAGCGAGCATGATCACGAACACCAGAAGCGCCAGCGCCCATGTGACCAGCGTGATCACCGCCGCGTTTATCAGCATCGGTTTGGCATTCTGCGCATAAAGGACTAGCGCCGATTGCGCGTCTTTCCACGGGTTGTCGGATCTGGTGCGGATGAGATGGGCAAGGATCACTTCATCGATCAGGCCGACCGCAACCCTGAGATAGGCGCGCAAGACCCGCATCAGCCCTTGGGTTCCCGGAATCGGCAGGAATGAGGCCAACCCCTGAAGCAGCCCGGTGATCATGCGCAGCACGCCCTTGATCAACTGATCCAGCGCGAAAAGCGTGCTCGACTGGGCGAACCGCTCCTTGACCACGTTCTGCGCATGGGCGATCTGGCCGCGCCCTTCGGGCAGGGTCTGGTTATCCAGCAGTTCGACCATCACGGCGATATGGCCGGCCTTGACCATGTAGAGGATGTATTCGCGCAGGAAATAGAGCACGGCCGCCACCGAGGCAAAGCCGATGCCGCCACCCCAGAATGTCGTGGAGGCCCGGAAATCCGCATCGCCAAAGGCACCCACGCCCCAGCCGATGCCAGCCCCGGTCCCGGTGGCCAGAACATAGGCGACGGCGATGCCGAAATAGACGGCCATGCGGAAGATGACGAAAGGGGCCGTGCGGCGCATCAGCGACAAGGAAGTGGCGAAGGAAAAATCTGTCATTGGTCAAAACCTTTATCTGTCGGCAATCCCCGAGTTGACTACTGGCGGCGCGAGGGACCGTCCCCGCGTGGCGGCATTCCGCGACACTCTACCAGCAACATGCGGTCGTTTGGCAAGTGTCCGGCTCGCCAGAGCGGGACAGAATGCGCGTCAGTCTTCCCAATGAAGGGTTTCAGGCGTAGAGCGGATCAATGACACAATATGTTCCTCTGGCCGAGGCCCGGCATCTGCCGTTTTGGCGGCGGCCGATTACCTTGCTCTTTCTCATGGCAGCGGCGATGCCCATCGCCTTTGCCACGTGGTCGGCGTTGCTCAACAACTTCGTAATCGAGGTGGCGCAGTTCGATGGTTCTGACATCGGCTGGCTGCACACGGTACGCGAAATCCCCGGGTTTCTGGCCATCGGGGTGATCGCGATCATCATATTCGTCCGCGAACAGGTGCTGGCGCTTGTGTCACTGGTCCTGTTGGGCGTGGCGACGGCGGTGACTGCGCATTATCCCACGATGGGCGGGATTCTGACCATCACGATGCTCAGCTCGATCGGGTTTCATTACTACGAGACGGTCAACCAGTCGTTACAGCTGCAATGGCTGGACAAGGCGCGCGCTCCACGCGTGCTGGGCTGGCTGGTAGCCGCCGGATCCGGCGCGACGCTGATCTCTTACGGGCTGATTGTGTTGCTGTGGGAGCCGTTGGGGCTGACCTACACTATCGTCTACATGCTGTCGGGCGGCACCACCGCTGCCATCGCGGTGTTTGCCATGATTGCCTATCCGCAGTTCGAGGCACCCAATCCGCAGCTCAAGAAGATGATCTTGCGGCGGCGTTACTGGCTTTATTACTGTCTGCAGTTCATGGCCGGTGCGCGACGGCAGATTTTTGTCGTGTTCGCCGGGTTCATGATGGTTGAGAAATTTGGCTTTGACGTACACGAGATTACCGCACTTTATCTCATCAATCTGGTGGCCAACATGGTCTTTGCACCGTTCATGGGGGCCGCCGTGGCGCGGTTCGGTGAACGCCGGACGCTGATGTTCGAATATGTCGGGCTAATAGTCGTGTTTCTGGCCTATGGCGGCATCTACTTCTTTGGCTGGGGCGTGCTGCTGGCGGCGACGCTTTACGTGATTGATCATATGCTCTTTGCGCTGGCATTGGCGCTCAAGACCTACTTTCAGAAGATCGCCGCCCCCGGTGACATCGCGCCGACAGCTGCCGTGGCCTTTACCATCAACCATATCGCTGCGGTGTTCCTGCCGGTGCTGCTGGGGTATCTGTGGCTGGCGTCTCCGGCGGCGGTGTTCTTTTTGGCGGCTGGTATGGCGGGCCTCTCGCTGCTATTGGCGCTGTTGATCCCGCGCCACCCGGAGCCGGGCAACGAAACCACCCTGTCACGCTTTACCGCCGCCCCGGCAGAATAAGCCCCCGAGAGGACCCGATACATGCCAACTTATACCGCCCTCACGACCCTTAGCGGCATGGCCGCAGCCGAAGCCTTGGCCGACGATCTTGAACGGCTCAGCCCAGAACCTACCGGTGTCGGGACAACAGAAATCGAGGATGGCAGCGGCCTGTGGGAAGTCGGCGGCTATTTCGAGGATATGCCGGATCAGGCAGGGCTCGCGCTTTTGGCGAAGATGCATGGCGCGCGGCCCTTTGTCGTGTCGGAATTGCCCGACACTGACTGGGTTGCCAAGGTGCGCCGCGAGTTGTCGCCGGTCGAGGCCGGGCGCTTCTTTGTCTATGGCAGTCATGACGCAGACAAGGTGCCCGAGGACTGCGAGCCGCTGCTGATCGAGGCGGCGATGGCGTTCGGCACCGGGCATCACGGCACGACGCTTGGCTGTCTGCGCGCGATCGATGCGTTGGCGGTCGATGGGTTTGTTCCGGACGCGGTGGCCGATATCGGCTGCGGTACGGCAGTGCTGGCGATGGCCGCTGCACGGCTCTGGCCTGGTCGTGTCCTTGCCAGCGATATCGACGAGGTCGCGGTCGAGGTGGCGCTGGCCAATGTACGGGCCAACGGGTTGCAGGACCGGGTGGAGTGCCTGGAGGCCACCGGCCTTGATCACCCGGTGCTGGAAGCCGCTGCACCATTTGATCTGATATGCGCGAACATCCTGATGGGGCCGCTGATCGCATTGGCTCCGGAGGTGACGGCGCGACTCAATGATGGTGGACTTGTGATTCTGTCCGGCGTCCTGAACGAACAGGCAGATGAGGTGATCGACGTTTATACACGTTGTGGAAACAATGTTGTGCGTCGAGAAGAGATTGGTGAGTGGACGACGACAACGCTTTGTAAAATATGCAGAAAGTCTGTCTAAAAGTAGCGAAATCAAGGCGCTTGCCCCAAAATTGCCACATTTCAAACGTAGTTTAAACATGTGATCTGGCGGGGGCCGGAAAACTGGAAGCTGCTATGACTTACTCGCAAAATGGGTTCTCAGCCCGCCTTAAAAAAGTAGAGCGCAAGCATGTTCGCTTGGCGCGTGGATATGACAGCAAGGTCGGCCCTGATGGGCTGATCGTGTTCCGCCCCAAGCGGCGCAAGATGTCCTTCCCGCTGCGCGGCTTTGTGCTGATGATCATGGGTGTACTGCTGTTCAAGGGGCTGATCATGGCCCAGATCGGCGCTGACGCCTATGACGCACGGATTGAAGTGCTGGAACAGGGTACGGTCTTGGAAAAGGTCGGTGCCGTTGTGATGTACGCCGATCCGATCACAGAGGCGATCGCCGAAAAAGCCACGCCGCTGTTCTGGTAGACAACTGCTTGGTGCCCGCAGTCCGGGCGTCGCAGATTTGATCCAGGCCCCGCCAAATGTCTCTCCAAGACTCACTCGGTTTAGTACGGTATGAGTGTGCTGCCCTTTTTGCGTCTTTGCGGTTTTCCTGAAGTAGGGAAAATTCAGAACGTTGGAGAGGGCTTGTAATGCAAGTCACCCCTGCACCAAGTCTCGGTGCAGGGGTGATTTGATTTATAGCTATCCCGCCTGAAACCATGCCGGAACATGGCTGCGGTTCATGTCTGTGTTCCAGCCTGTTTCAGGGCGATGCGCAGGGTTTGCACAGCGCCCCGAAACGAGCGCGTCAGCCGCGAGCAGAGATCGAGTCGATGTCGCTGCGCGAAAGGCCGATATCCTCGAGTTCGCGATCCGACAGCGCCGAAAGAGCCTTGCGCGTGGCGCGGGCGTCATTCCAAGCGGTGAAAGCGGCGATGAGGCGGGTGATCGTGCCGGCAACCGGAGCTGCGGCGTGGGTGGAGCGGGTGTTTGCGATTGCGGACATTGGTAGCTTCCTTCTTTCTTACGGTGTCTGTTTTTTCAGCGTCAGTGCTTGAAAATGCTGCAGTGCAGATAGGAGGCAAACGATACAGGGGCAATAGCGCCTATTGCATAGTCACTATGCGATGGATGCATAGGTCGACGCTTCCTCTAAATAT
The DNA here is from genome assembly GCF_028369135.1 of Roseovarius sp. ZX-A-9. Taxonomy (GTDB): domain Bacteria; phylum Pseudomonadota; class Alphaproteobacteria; order Rhodobacterales; family Rhodobacteraceae; genus Roseovarius. The sequence continues at coordinate 246,200 of NZ_JAPWHW010000003.1, read as the reverse complement.
ATATTTATAAAGGATTAATGTTTTTCAGTCGCCATTTGGGGTGGTTGCAAGTAAGTCACATGCTGCGTCGCAGCGGACCTCTGCTTCGAGCTCTGTCGTCGGCCGGGCTGCGCGTAATCCTCTTGGCTCGTGTTCCTGTTTCGTGCTACGCCTTGGAAAAAGAGCAAAGAGCAGGGCAGCCAACATGCGGGTTTTGGGCATTGATCCGGGTCTTCGGAACCTGGGATGGGGCGTGATTGACATGGACGGCAGCCGTCTGAGTCATGTGGCCAACGGCACCTGTCGCTCCATCGGAACGACATTACCCGAGCGTCTGTTGTCGCTGCACACACAGTTGAGTGCGGTACTGGCGCGATTTGCCCCGGACACCGCCGCCGTAGAGCAGACATTCGTCAACAAGGACGGGGCCGCCACGCTCAAGCTCGGGCAGGCGCGCGGGATTGCCGTGCTGGTGCCCGCGCAGGCGGGGCTGAGCATTGGTGAATACGCCCCCAACACGGTCAAGAAGACCGTCGTCGGTGTCGGCCATGCCGACAAGGGGCAGATCGCACATATGGTAAAGATGCAGTTGCCCGGTGCGATGCTCGATAGCGCCGATGCCGCCGACGCGCTGGCCATCGCAATCTGCCATGCACATCACTGGTCATCGGCGCAGGTTGTCGCCGCCCGCGCTGTCCGACTGGAGGCAAGCGCATGATTGGTCGTCTGGCGGGCCGGATCGACTACCGCGCCACAGATCATGTGCTGCTGGATGTGCGCGGTGTGGGGTACCTAGTCTACTGCACCGACCGGACGTTGCGGGCGCTGCCCGGTGTCGGCGAGCATGCCGCGCTCTATACGGAATTGCTGGTGCGCGACGACCTGTTGCAGCTTTTCGGCTTTCCCACACTGATCGAAAAGGAATGGCACCGGCTCTTGATGAGCGTGCAGGGGGTGGGTGCCAAGGCGTCACTGGCAATCCTCGGCACGCTCGGGCCGGATGGCGTGGGCCGGGCGATCGCGCTTGGCGACTGGAACAGTATCAAGGCTGCAAAGGGGATCGGCCCCAAGACTGCGCAGCGCGTGGTGAACGAATTGAAGGACAAGGCCCCCGAGGTCATGGCGATGGGCACCGGCACCGCGCCGGGCGCAGGCGTGGCCATACCGCCCGATACGGACGATGTGATCGAATCTATCCCGGCTGTACGGGTCGCGCCGCCACCAGCAGGCCCCGGCCCGCAGGCCGAGGCGCTGTCGGCGCTGACCAATCTTGGCTACGCCCCGGGAGAAGCGGCCGGTGCGGTGGCACAGGCCGCAGGCGACGCGCCGGAGGCCGAAACGACGGCGCTCATTCGTGCGGCGCTGAAGCTGTTGGCGCCGAAGGCATGAGTGCGGCGCTGCCCATCCACCCCGGCGTGCGTCTTCTCGACGGAGAGGCGTCATGAGCGAACCAGATCCGACATTGCGGCCCGAGCCGCTGGATGGAGACCGCGACCGCAGCCTGCGGCCGCAACAGCTGAGCGAATTCATCGGACAGGCCGAGGCGCGCGCCAATCTGCGGGTCTTTATCCAGTCCGCCCGGCAACGCGGCGAGGCGATGGACCACACGCTGTTTCACGGCCCTCCCGGCCTCGGCAAGACGACGCTGGCACAGATCATGGCGCGCGAACTGGGCGTCGGGTTTCGCATGACGTCGGGGCCGGTTCTGGCCAAGGCGGGCGATCTGGCCGCGATCCTGACCAATCTGGAACCGCGCGATGTGCTCTTCATCGATGAGATTCACCGGCTCAATCCGGCGGTTGAAGAGGTGCTCTATCCGGCGCTCGAGGATTTCGAGCTGGATCTGGTGATCGGCGAGGGGCCCGCAGCTCGCACAGTGCGGATCGAGTTGCAGCCTTTCACGCTGGTCGGTGCGACGACGCGGCTGGGCTTGCTGACAACTCCGCTGCGGGACCGGTTTGGCATTCCGACGCGGTTGCAGTTCTACGAGATTCACGAACTGCACGAGATCGTGGTGCGCAATGCCGCGCTGCTGGAGGTGCCATGCGCCTCTGACGGTGCGATGGAGATCGCGCGGCGCGCTCGCGGCACGCCGCGGATCGCCGGACGGTTGTTGCGCCGGGTGGTGGATTTCGCGCTGGTCGATGGGGACGGCACCATCAGCCGCGCGCTGGCGGATGCGGCGCTGACCCGGCTGGGAGTGGACGAACTGGGCTTGGACGGTGCCGACCGGCGTTATCTGCGGCTGATCGCCGAGGCCTATCAAGGCGGGCCGGTGGGGATCGAGACGATGAGTGCAGCGTTGAGCGAATCGCGTGATGCGCTGGAAGAGGTGATCGAGCCATACCTGTTGCAGCAGGGGCTGATCCAGCGCACGCCGCGCGGCCGGATGCTGGCGCAACGGGCTTGGGCGCATCTGGGGCTGACGGCGCCACGCCCTGTGGGGCAGAACGACCTGTTCGAGGCCTAACTCGCGCAACATTTGACCGTGCAGGTGCGAATCCATGGCGTGGAAAACAGACGCATTTGGGGGCTGTGAGTCGGGCGCCGGGTTTGTTATGTCGGCGCCCGTCTAAGGAGGCCTGCCATGACACCTGACGAGATCGAAACGCATTTTACCCGAAGTGACGGCTCTTATGTCTTTGCCCGCTGGGGACGCCCCATTGCGCCCATCGTCTTTGGTGTCGATGACGCTACGCTGAGTGTGGTCAAGGGCGCCATCGAGGCCGTGGTGCAACTGGCCGGCCACCAAATGGCCGAGACCGACCCGGAACTGGGCGCGAACCTGATGATGTTCTTTTTCCGCGACTGGGACGAGTTGCTGGAAGTGCCGGATCTGGACCGGTTGGTGCCGGACCTTGCCCCACTGGTAGAGCGGCTGAAGGCGGAGAAAGCAAACCAGTACCGTATATTCCGGTTCGATGATGCGGGTGCCATTCAGGCGAGTTTTGTCTTTCTGCGGATGGATGCGCAGCTTAGCGAAATTCCGGCCGAGACGCTGGCGCTGGGCCAGGTGGTGCAGATCGTGTTGCTGTGGTCTGACCTTGCGTTTCAAGAGCGCGCGCCGCTGGCGCAACTGCCGGGTGAGGGGGCGGTGATCTTGCGGCCCGAGCTGTCGACGCTGATCGCGGCGGCCTATGATCCAGTGATGCCGGTCCATGCCAATGATCCCTCGCATGCTCTGCGGCTGTTTGCGCGCATGCAGGCCGGGTGAAATCGGAAGCAGGCCATCGGGGCCCGCATGATCTTTTGCAGGGGTGCGCGCCCCTTGGCTACGATTGTGACGATTGGCCGATTCGTGAACCCTGAGTGGCGCGACGAAATCGAAGTGGATGCCGTGGCCGTGGGCCAAGTGAAACCGGCAATGCGCCTTGTTCGCGACCGCTTGTGCTATGCCCGGTAGGCCCTTAGGTTTTGCCGCATGACCCATACCTATCCGATCCGCGTCTATTACGAAGACACCGACATGGCCGGGATCGTGTATTACGCCAATTACCTCAAATACATCGAGCGTGCGCGCAGCGACTGGGTGCGCAAGATTGGCATCGACCAGAACGCGATGCGGGCCGAAGGCGTGGTTTTTGCGGTGCGGCGGGTCGAGTGCGATTATCTCATGGCGGCGCGGTTTGACGACATGTTGGAGGTGCATACCTCCACGCAATCGGTGACCGGGGCGCGACTGGTGATGGATCAGGAGGTCTGGCGGGGTAAGGATCTGTTGTTTTCCGCCACGGTCACGATTGTTTGTATCGGCGCGGCGGGCCAACCTGCGCGGCTTCCGGCAAATATCCGCCGTCTTTTGCCTTAGCCTGCGAAAATCGTCGCCGATGACGCGATGATATTGGCTTTCCCCTTGGATATCGCGTAGATTCCTTTGCAATAAGGCCACGAAAAAGGCCACCCGAGCAAAAGAGCAGGCAGAATGGAAGCAGAAACCCTGGCATTGGCACAGGAGATTGATTTCTCCATGTGGGCCCTATTCGCACGCGCCACCATCGTCGTGAAGCTGGTGATGCTGATGCTGATGATCGCGTCTTTCTGGTCGTGGTCGATCATCATCCAGAAATTGATAATGTACCGCAAGGCACGTCGCGAGGGCGAAAAATTCGATCAGCAATTCTGGTCGGGTGAACCGCTTGACGAGCTTTTCGAGGAAATTGGGACAGAGCCGGACGGCCATGCGCAACGCATCTTCGCCTCTGGCATGATGGAGTGGCGGCGAAGCCACAAAGGCGATGGCGGCATGATCGCGGGCGCCACGGCGCGGATCGATCGCAGCATGGATGTGGCGATCGCAAAGGAATCCGAGGGCTTGCAACGCGGCCTGCCGGTGCTGGCCACGGTCGGCTCCACCGCGCCGTTTGTCGGGCTTTTCGGTACGGTCTGGGGCATCATGCATGCCTTTATCGGCATCGCGCAGGAGCAGAACACAAACCTCGCCGTTGTCGCGCCGGGTATTGCCGAGGCATTGCTGGCCACCGGTCTTGGCCTGCTGGCCGCGATTCCGGCCGTGATCTTTTACAACAAGCTGAGCGCGGATGCGGATCGAATCGTTGCCAGCTACGAGGCGTTCGCGGACGAGTTCGCAACAATCCTCAGCCGACAGTTGGATAGTTAAGGTGAGTATTTCTTTCCAAAGCTTGCAACGCTGCGGCGGCCCAAAGGGTGGCCCGGCCCGTGTCGGGGGCACTGCTTAGATGGGTGCCGGGGTTGTTCAGAAAAGCGGCGAAGGCTCGCGGCGCAGGCGTGGGCGTGGCCGGGCGCGCCCGATGTCAGAGATCAACGTCACGCCCTTTGTTGACGTGATGCTGGTGCTGTTGATCATCTTCATGGTGGCGGCCCCCTTGATGACGGTGGGCGTGCCGGTTGAACTGCCCAAAACGGCGGCCAACGCGCTGCCAGGCGAGCCGGAAGAGCCGCTGGCCATCACCATCACGGCCGACGGCACGGTGATGATCCAGACCACCGAAGTGCCCCGCGCCGAATTGGTGAACAAGCTGCGCGCCATCGCGACCGAACGCGAAAGCCGCCGGGTCTATCTGCGTGCGGACGGGGCAGTGCCCTATGCCGACGTGGTGCAGGTCATGGGGGCGCTCAATCGCGGCGGTTTTGACAATATCGGTCTTGTGACCGACACCGGCGGCCCGGCGCTGGACGCGCCGGACGGCTGACGGCGCGAAACGTGAACACCGGTCAAATCATATCGGGGGCAGGCCATCTGGGTCTGATCGCCTGGGCGCTCTTCGGCAACCTGCTGGCGTCCGAGCCGATTCCGTTCGAAGTCACCGAAGTGACCGCCATTACGGAAGAGCAGTTTGCCGCCGTCATGAACGCGCAGCGCCCGCCAGACGCTGCCGCGAACATCGCGGCGCCACAGCCGCCTGAATTGCCGCAGGAGACGCCCGAACTCAGCAGCCAGGTCGACAACGCGCCCGAGCAGCCCGCGCCGGATACGACGCCACCGGCCAATCCGGACGCCGCGCCCGAACTGCCCCAACCCGCGCCCGTCGAGGCAGAGGTCAGCGATGAACCGCCGGTGCTGGAACCACCGCAGCAGGACGTGGCCGCCCTGGTGCCCGAAACCTCGCTGCGCCCCAAGCCCCGCCCGGTCGAGCGCGTGGCGCCCGAGCAGGTTGCTCCGCCAGAGCCGGATACCGCCGTGGATGATGTGCAGCGCGAAGAGGTGCGCCCCGACGAAAGCGCCGACGTACAGGCCGAGGAAAGCGAGGCCACCGCGCCCGAAGAGGCCGCGACCGAGATCGTGACCGAGGCCGAGCAGGCCGCGCCGTCGAAATCGCTGCGTCCCAAGGCGCGGCCCGCGCGCGCGCCCGCACCAGAGCCGACGCCGGAACCGCCACAGACCCAGACCGCCGAAACACCGTCCGAGCCGACAGGGATCAACGCCGCGCTGGCGGCGGCGATGGCCGAGACCACAGAGACCCCGGCCGAGACCACGGCACCGACTCCTTCACCGGTTACCAGCGGGCCGCCGCTGAATGCCGGTGAAAAAGATGCGCTGCGCGTGGCGGTTCAGCGATGCTGGAACGTCGGCTCGCTCAGCTCCGAGGCGCTGAGCACCACCGTGGTCGTTGCCGTACAGATGACCGAAGACGCCAAGCCGGTCAGCGGCTCGATCCGGCTGGTCAGTTCGACCGGTGGCTCTTCTGGTGCTGCAAAACAGGCCTACGAGGCGGCGCGCCGGGCGATCATCCGCTGCGGCGCAAGTGGATTTAACTTGCCGGCTGAGAAATATGACGCGTGGCGTGATATTGAAATGACATTCAATCCGGAGAAAATGAGGATCAAATGATGCATCGTTTCCTGACCCTACTGACCGTCCTGCTGACGTCGTTGTTGGCCCAGGCCGCTGCGGCACAGGATGGCCCGCTCCGGATCGAGATCACCGAAGGCGTGATCGAGCCGCTGCCCTTTGCGGTGCCGGCCCTTGTCGCCGAAAATGCCGCCGCCGAAGAAGTGGCGCGCAACATCGCGGGGGTGATTGCGGCAGACCTGACCGGCACGGGGCTCTTTCGCGAGATCCCGGAAAAGGCATTCATCAGCCGCATCACCAGCTTCACCAGCCCGGTTCAGTTTGCCGACTGGAAGGCGGTCAATGCACAGGCGCTGGTGACGGGCGCGGTCAGCGTCGATTCGGCTGGAAAGCTGGTGGTCAGGTTCCGCATCTGGGACGTCTTCGCAGGGCAGGAGCTGGGCAATGGTCTGCAACTGGTCGGCACGCAGGACGGCTGGCGGCGCATCGCGCACAAGGTGGCCGATCAGGTCTATTCCAGGATTACTGGCGAGGGCGGCTATTTTGACAGCCGCGTGGTATTCGTGTCCGAGACGGGGCCGAAGGACAAGCGCGCCAAGCGTCTGGCGATCATGGATTACGACGGGGCGAACCTGACGTACCTCACCGACAGTTCGTCTATCGTTCTGGCGCCGCGGTTTTCGCCCAGCGGCGACCGTATCCTCTATACCAGCTACGAGTCCGGCTTTCCGCGGATCTATGTGCTCGACGTGGCCAGTGTCCGCCGCCGGGTGCTGGAGAGTCAGGACGGCACGATGAGCTTTGCGCCACGGTTTGGCCCGGATGGCACGACAGTGGTCTATTCGGTCAGTCGCGGCGGCAACACGGATATCTTCCGCATGGATATTGGCACCGGACGCAGCACGCAATTGACGAGCGCGCCATCCATCGAGACCGCGCCAAGCTTCAGCCCCGATGGCAGCCGCATCGTTTTTGAAAGCGATCGCAGCGGGACCAACCAACTTTATATCATGAGCGCCAATGGTGGCGAGGCCCAGCGGATCAGCAACGGGACCGGCCAATACGGCACGCCGGTCTGGTCGCCGCGCGGTGACCTGATCGCGTTCACAAAGCAGTCAAAGGGCCGTTTCCACATCGGAGTCATGCGCACCGACGGCTCTGAAGAGCGGCTGTTGACGGCCTCGTTCCTGGACGAGGGGCCGACCTGGTCGCCCAATGGCCGCGTGATCATGTTCACCCGCGAGACGCAAGGCGCGCAGGGCGCGGCAAGCCTCTATTCGGTGGATATCACCGGGCGCAACCTGAAACGGGTACCGACGGCCACCGGCGCCAGCGATCCGGCATGGTCGCCGTTGCAGTAATGCGGCGTTTCCCTGCAGCGGCGCCTGTGGTAGAAGTGGTAAAAAAAGCAGCGACCACGACATAAAGCAGCGAACTCGACATATTGAGCAAATCGAACGGGGCTAACCAATGACATATCTGACCAGACTTCTGATGCTGTGCGCGGGACTCGCGCTGGCGGCCTGTACCGATCCGGGACGGTTCGACGATTCCAACACCGTCGACCTGAATGGCGGTAATGGCGGCTTGGCGGGATCTGCCAGCGATCCCACATCGCCTGCCTATTTCAACCAGGCCGTGGGCGACCGGGTTCTTTTCATCATCGACCAGTACACGCTGACACCAGAGGCGCGCAGCACGCTGGACGCCCAGGCGGACTGGCTGATGACCAACCGTGACTATAACGCGGTGATCGAAGGCCACGCGGACGAGCAGGGCACGCGCGAATACAACCTTGCGCTTGGCGCACGCCGCGCCAATTCCGTGCAGGAATACCTGCTCAGCCGTGGAGTGCCAGCCTCGCGTCTGCGCACCGTCAGCTATGGCAAGGAACGCCCGATCGAGATATGCAGCGACGAAAGCTGCTATGCCCAGAACCGCCGTGCGGTTACGGTCATCTCCATCGCACCGACCAGCTGACACGACAGCTGACGGCTGATCTGACAGGAGCCCTGAATGCGCCTCATCCTACCTCTTGCCACTGCTTGCCTGCTGGCCATGGCCGGCATGTTGACCGCACAGACCCGTGCCGAGACCCTGGCCGATATCCGCCAGGAAATGACGGTGCTTTATGTCGAAGTGCAAAAACTCAAACGTGAGTTGAGCACAACGGGTGGCGTCGGTGGGGTGTCGCCCTCTGGTTCGGTGCTGGATCGGGTGGCGTCCATCGAGAGCGAGTTGCAGCGTCTGACCGCCAAGACCGAAGAACTGGAACTGCGGATCGACCGGATCGTGTCGGATGGCACCAACCGGCTGGGCGATCTGGAGTTTCGGCTGGTCGAGCTGGAAGGCGGCGATCTGAGCACGTTGGGTGAAACCAGCACGCTGGGCGGTGGCGCGCTGCCGCAAGGCAGCGGCGTTTCCGCCATGCCCGGCACGACCGGGACGACGCAGAGTGACGCGCCGGAAATGGCGGTAGGTGAAAAAGCGGATTATGACGCCGCAGTTGCCGCTTTGGCGGCAGGCAACTATGTAGAGGCCGCCACGCTCTTTGCCGCCTTCCGAGAGAATTACCCCGGCGGCCCACTGTCCGATCAGGCCGGGCTGAAGCGTGGCGAGGCGTTGGAGGGCGCGGGCGATCTGACGGATGCAGCACGTGCCTACCTCGATACATTCTCGGCAGCGCCACAGGGGCCTTTGGCACCTGATGCATTGTTTCGTCTGGGCCGCGCGCTGGGGCGTTTGGGTCAGACCGAAGAGGCCTGTCTGACGCTGGCAGAGGTCGAAGTGCGGTTTCCCGGCGGCCCGGCCGTCGCGGAGGCACAAGGCGAGATGCAGTCTCTGGGATGCCAGTGACGCAAGGCGCGCTCGAACTGCAGGACCGGATTGCCGGTCATTTCCTCCCCGATCCCCCTGAAACACTCGGTGTCGCCGTCTCGGGTGGCAGTGATTCGCTGGCATTGCTGCATTTGCTGGCAGCCTGGGGCGGCGCACGGCTGCGTGTCGTCACGGTGGACCACGGATTGCGACCCGAGGCCGCGACGGAGGCGCGACATGTGGCCGCGCTCTGCGCCAGTCTCGGGCTGAGTCATGACACGCTGCGCTGGGACGGCTGGGATGGGCAAGGCAATCTGTCTGACCGGGCGCGGCAGGCGCGCTACGGATTGATGGCCGATTGGGCGCGGACCCACGCGATTGGCGACATCGCATTGGGCCATACCGCGGACGATCAGGCCGAAACCCTGCTGATGCGACTGGCGCGGCGCGCGGGGATTGACGGGCTGGCGGCGATGGCGCCACGCCGCGATATCAATGGTGTGACGTTTCATCGGCCTATGTTGCGCCTGACCCGCAAGGCACTGCGCGCCGAGCTGACGCGGCGCGGCGTTAGCTGGGTCGACGACCCGACCAACGCCGATGGCACCTATCGACGGGTGCAGGCGCGCCGCGCGCTGGCGGCGCTGGCACCGCTGGGCCTGACCGCCGAAGGGTTGACCCAATCGGCGCACCATCTGGCGGAGGCGCGCGATACACTGGCGCATTACACGGAAATCGAAGCCCGCAATACGGTGCATTTCCAGTGCGGCGATATCCTGCTAGACCGGGCCGGCATGGCCGGGCTGCGCGCTGATATTGCCCGTCGAATCCTGCGGGGCGCGCTGGGCTGGGTCGCGGGGCCGGGTTACGGTCCGCGCGGTCATGAACTGGACACGGCGCTGGATGCCGTCCTGGCAGGACGGCAAACTACGCTTTACGGCTGCATGATCATGGCCGGGGACAGCCAGACGCGGATCACGCGGGAATATAGCGCCGTTAAGACATGCACCGCTGCGCCGGGCGCGCTTTGGGACGGGCGCTGGCGTCTGAGCGGTCCGGAACTGCCAGGCGCTGACATTCGCGCGCTTGGTCCGGAGGGGCGCGCGGCCTGTCCGGATTGGCGCGAAACCGGCCTGCCGCTTGCAGCAATCGAGGCCAGTCCGGCAGTATGGCAGGGGCCTTCCCTGATCGCGGCCCCACTCGCGGGATTGCCGAATGGCTGGTCAGCCGAACTGTGCCGGACGTCAGATGATTTCTCTGCGGACCTATTATCGCATTGAAGTAAGGGGCATGATCTCTATTTATGACAGGTGAGCCCTGTGATAGGCGGGGTTCGACCGAATTTTAGGAGAGTTTCCTTGGGCAACGCACGCAACATCGCCTTCTGGCTGGTTCTGTTCCTGCTGATTCTGGCGCTGTTTAACCTGTTCAGTGGCGCCGGCAGCACATTGCAGAGCAAGCCTGTCAGCTATTCCGAGTTCGTCGCTGCCGTGAAAGATGAAAAAGTCACCAATGTGACTCTGGATGGCGAAAGCGTGCGATTCCGCGGCTCGGATGGGCAGGATTACGTCACGATCAAACCCGACGATGCCGAGATCACCCAGACGCTGATCGATAACAACATCCCCGTGACGGCCGAGAGCCAGCAACAATCGGGTTTCCAGACGTTCCTTGTCTCGTTGCTGCCGTTCCTGCTGCTGATCGGTGTGTGGATCTATTTCATGAACCGCATGCAAGGCGGAGGCAAAGGCGGAGCGATGGGCTTTGGCAAGTCCAAGGCCAAGATGCTGACCGAAAAATCGGGCCGTGTGACCTTTGACGACGTGGCCGGGATCGACGAGGCCAAGGAAGAGTTGGAAGAGATCGTCGAATTTCTGCGCAACCCGCAGAAATTCAGCCGCCTTGGCGGGCAGATCCCCAAAGGCGCGCTGCTGGTGGGCCCTCCGGGTACCGGTAAGACGCTGCTGGCGCGCGCGATTGCGGGCGAGGCCGGTGTGCCGTTCTTCACCATTTCCGGTTCTGATTTTGTCGAGATGTTCGTGGGCGTCGGCGCATCCCGTGTGCGGGATATGTTCGAGCAGGCCAAGAAAAACGCGCCCTGCATCGTCTTTATCGACGAGATCGACGCCGTGGGTCGACATCGCGGCGCAGGCTATGGTGGTGGCAATGACGAACGTGAGCAGACGCTGAACCAGTTGCTGGTCGAAATGGACGGTTTTGAAGCCAATGAAGGTGTGATCATCGTTGCCGCGACCAACCGTAAGGACGTGCTCGACCCCGCTCTGCTGCGTCCGGGCCGGTTTGACCGTCAGGTGACTGTGCCTAACCCGGATATCAAAGGCCGCGAGAAGATCTTGGCCGTTCATGCCCGCAAGACGCCCCTCGGTCCGGATGTGGACCTGCGCCTGATTGCGCGCGGCACGCCCGGGTTTTCCGGTGCGGATCTGGCCAACCTCGTGAACGAAGCCGCGTTGATGGCTGCACGCCTCGGGCGCCGGTTCGTCACGATGGAAGATTTCGAGCAGGCCAAGGACAAGGTGATGATGGGTGCTGAGCGCCGCTCGATGGTGCTGACGCAGGATCAGAAGGAAAAGACTGCCTATCACGAGGCCGGGCACGCGATCGTCGGCCTGACGCTGCCGAAATGCGACCCGGTCTACAAGGCGACGATCATCCCGCGCGGCGGCGCGCTGGGCATGGTGGTGTCACTTCCCGAGATTGACCGCCTGAACTGGCACAAGTCGGAATGCGAGCAGAAGCTGGCCATGACCATGGCGGGCAAGGCCGCCGAGATCATCAAGTACGGCCCAAGCGAGGTCAGCAATGGCCCGGCGGGTGACATTCAGCAAGCCAGCGGTCTGGCGCGTGCAATGGTGCTGCGCTGGGGCATGTCCGACAAGGTCGGCAATATCGATTACGAGCAGGCGCACGAAGGCTACATGGGCAACGGCGCGGGCGGGTTCTCGATTTCCGCCGCGACCAAGGAACTGATCGAGCAGGAAGTGAAGCGCTTGATCGACGAGGCCTACGACGTCGCGTTCAAGATCCTCACCGAGCGGCAAGAGGACTGGGAGCGTCTGGCAGAGGGCCTGCTGGAATACGAAACCCTGACCGGCGAAGAGATTGTCCGTGTCGCGCGCGGCGAACCACCGCGTGTCGAGGATGATGCAGACGGACCGGACGAGGGCAGCGCACCGTCGGTAACGGCAATTCCGAAAACCAAGCCAAAGGCACCCCGTGCCGGTGATGGCGGGATGGAGCCCGAACCCTCGACGTGATGAATGCAAAGACAGCGGACTGGAGTCCCGGCGCCTATAACCGGTTTCGGGACCTGCGCCTGAGACCCGCCATGGACCTGCTGAACGCGGTGGGCCAGATGGGTGCGGGCGATATCGTCGACCTCGGGTGCGGCAACGGGCAGATGGCGGGCGCGTTGGCAAGCCGCTCGGGGGGGCGCCCGCTGATCGGGGTGGATGCATCGCCTGCGATGTTGGACAAGGCGCGCCAGGCCAAGGGCTATGACAGCCTGCAACAGGCCGATATTGGCGAATGGCACCCGCGTCGCGCGCCCGGTCTGATCTTTTCGAACGCCGCGCTGCACTGGCTGGACGACCACGAGAAACTCATGCCGCGCCTTGTGTCCATGCTGGGCAAAGGCGGCACTTTGGCCGTGCAGTTGCCGCATCAGAACAACGCGCCTTCGCACCGCGTCTGGTTGACGCTGGCCGAGGAACTGTTTCCCGAACAGTCCGGCACGCAGGGCACGCCGGGTGTCCTGACTCCGATCGAGTATGACGAACTTCTGGCCCCCAAGGGCCGGTTTCGCATGTGGGAAACCGAGTATTACCAGCGCCTGACGGCCGAGGCCGGCAGCCATCCGGTGCGGCGCTATACCGAGAGCACTTATGCCCGCCCGATCCTCGCGGCACTCGACGCCAAGCAGCGCAAGAAGCTGATCAAGCGCTACGAAGACGTCATGCACAGCGCCTATCCGGTGCGCGCCGATGGCTCTGTCCTGTTTCCCTTCCGCAGGCTTTTCTTCACGCTTACGGTCTGAAGGCTCTCGTAACTTCTCTGTGTCAGGAAAAATGCCCAACGTTTCAAGGGCATCCTCGGCTGTTAGTGCCTCTAATCGATCCTCCGGCGGATAAGGCACCATGCGGCCCTGGCAAGCGGGAACGCGTCCCGCGCTGAAACAAGCCAAGCGCGTGGTAACGGTTATTTGATGAGGCAGTGGCGATGGCCGCGCACCGGCATGCGGCGACACGAGTTTCCGATGAGAAACTTTTCGCACGCCGCCAGACGCAACCCGGGCCGGAAATGTCGTAATTCCTTCCTGTATACCATTGCCGACAAGATATGAGAATCCATGATTAATTGTGGCCGCCGCCTCGGGGAGAGATATCATGGGCTATAAAACCGACATCGAAATTGCACGCGAAGCAAAGAAGAAGCCGATTCAGGAAATCGGCGCCAAGCTGGGCATTCCGACCGAACATTTGCTGCCCTATGGCCATGACAAGGCCAAGGTCAGCCAAGAGTACATCAACTCGGTTCAGGGGAACAAAACCGGCAAGCTGATCCTTGTCACAGCGATCAACCCGACACCTGCGGGCGAAGGCAAGACCACAACGACCGTCGGCCTGGGCGATGGTCTGAACCGGATTGGCAAGAAGGCCGCGATCTGTATTCGCGAAGCATCGCTTGGCCCGAACTTCGGGATGAAGGGTGGCGCGGCCGGTGGCGGCTATGCGCAGGTTGTCCCGATGGAGGACATGAACCTCCACTTCACCGGCGACTTCCACGCGATCACATCGGCCCACAGCCTGCTGAGCGCGATGATCGACAACCACATCTACTGGGGCAACGACCTCGGCATTGACACCCGTCGCGTCGTCTGGCGGCGTGTCGTGGACATGAACGACCGTTCGCTGCGCCAGATCACATCGTCGCTGGGCGGTGTGTCCAACGGTTTTGCCCGCGAAGACGGGTTCGACATCACTGTGGCGTCCGAAGTCATGGCGATTCTGTGCCTCGCGCTTAATCTTGAAGACCTCGAAAAACGTTTGGGCGACATGATCGTTGCCTACCGGCGTGATCGCACCCCGGTTTTCTGCCGCGACATCAAGGCCGAAGGCGCGATGACCGTTCTTCTGAAGGACGCGATGCAGCCCAACCTCGTGCAGACGCTGGAAAACAACCCGGCCTTCGTGCATGGCGGCCCGTTTGCCAACATCGCGCATGGTTGTAACTCGGTCACCGCGACCACCACAGCGCTGAAGATCGCTGATTATGTTGTGACCGAAGCTGGTTTTGGCGCTGACTTGGGCGCTGAGAAGTTCATGAACATCAAATGCCGCAAGGCAGGTCTTGCGCCTGATTGCGTGGTGCTGGTCGCCACAGTGCGTGCGATGAAAATGAACGGCGGCGTCTCCAAGAATGATCTGGGTGCCGAGAATGTCGACGCGGTCAAGGAAGGCTGTGCCAACTTGGGTCGCCACATCGGCAACCTCAAATCCTTTGGTGTGCCAGTTGTCGTTGCGATCAACCATTTCGTGACCGACACCGATGCAGAAATCGAAGCGGTCAAGGAATATGTGAAAGGTCAAGGCTCTGAAGCGATCCTTAGCCGCCATTGGGAACTGGGCAGCGAAGGCTCCGAGGAACTGGCCGTTCGCGTGGCCGAGATTGCCGACAGTGGCCGTTCGCAATTCTCGCCGATCTACCCGGACGATATGAGCCTGTGGGACAAGATCAACCGCATTGCCAAGTCGATCTACCGCGCCGACGAAGTGCTGGCGGACAGCAAAGTGCGCGATCAGCTGAAACTGTGGGAAGAGCAGGGCTACGGCCATCTGCCGATCTGCATGGCCAAGACGCAGTACAGCTTCTCCACCGATCCGACCCTGCGTGGCGCGCCGACCGGCCATTCGGTGCCAGTCCGCGAAGTGCGCCTGAGCGCCGGCGCCGGGTTCGTGGTAGTGGTCTGCGGTGAGATCATGACCATGCCGGGCCTGCCACGCAAGCCCGCGGCAGAGACGATCCGGCTGAACGACATGGGGTCGATCGAAGGGTTGTTCTGATACGGGCGGGGCGTAACGCCCACTCTGTCAGGCTAATGCAGGGTGGGTGTATGCCCACCCTCTTTAGTATGTGACAAACGGACGAGACGAATGTTTCCGAAATAATGAAAGGGTCTTTGGGATGGCGGCGACTGTAATTGATGGCAAGGCCTTTGCGGCCACTGTTCGGGCAAAAGTGGCGGGCCACGTGGCACGCCTGAAGGAAGAGCACGGGATCACCCCCGGCCTCGCCGTGGTGCTGGTGGGCGAAGACCCGGCCAGCCAGGTCTATGTGCGCTCGAAGGGCAAGCAGACCGTCGAGGTTGGCATGAAATCGGTCGAGCACAAGCTGGACGCAAGCACATCCGAGGCCGATCTTCTGGCGCTGATCGATCAGTTGAACAACGATCCGGAAATCCACGGTATCCTGGTGCAACTACCTCTGCCCAAGCATTTGGACGAAGATCTTGTGATCAATTCGATCAACCCGGCCAAGGATGTGGACGGGTTTCACATCTCGAATGTGGGCCTCCTCAGCACGGGCCAGAAGAGCATGGTGCCCTGTACGCCGCTCGGCTGCCTGATGATGTTGCGTGACCATCACGGATCGCTCAGCGGTATGGACGCGGTGGTGATCGGGCGGAGCAACATAGTGGGCAAACCGATGGCACAACTGCTGCTGGGTGACAGCTGCACCGTGACCATCGCCCACAGCCGCACCAAGAACATCGAAGAGGTGGTACGCCGCGCTGATATCGTCGTCGCTGCCGTGGGCCGCCCCGAGATGGTACCGGGTGACTGGATGAAGCCGGGCGCGACCGTGATCGACGTAGGCATCAACCGGATCGAACGTGACGGCAAGAACAAGCTGGTGGGCGACGTCGATTTCGCCAGTGCCAGCGAAGTCGCCGGGGCGATCACGCCGGTGCCGGGTGGCGTCGGTCCGATGACCATTGCCTGCCTGCTGGCCAACACCGTGACCGCCTGCGCGCGCGCCAACGGTCTGCCAGAGCCCGAAGGGCTGACCGCCTGATAGCTGGCGGTTACATGGCCGGCACGGGCACCATCGTGCCGGTCAACAGCGCGACATGTACCTCGTCCGTGCCGGTTCTGGCATGGACGTCAGCCTGCACGATCACCAATCGTCGACCGGGCTTGATTACCCTACCTCTGGCGACCAGAAGATCGCCGCGCGCCGGAGCAAGCAGGTGAATTTTCATCTCCGAGGTCAAAACTTCGTGATCATCCGACATGATGCTGAGCGCCGCATAGCCCGCGGCACTGTCTCCGATGGCAAATGTGAGGGCGGCATGGGCGAACCCGTGTTGCTGCAGGCTGCCGGGCAGGATCGGGGCGGAAATCTCCACTTTTCCCTTGGAAATATGGGTCAACCGGGCGCCAAGCGTTGCCATCATCGCCTGCGCGGCAAAGCTGCTTTTGATTTTCTTCTCTGTTTGCGGGGACATACGGGGTGTCTTTCCCATGTTACGTAACGTCGCTTGTGTTCTTCTGGAAGCCACGCAACCAATCATGCTTAGATTGATCAAGCCGCGATAGCGGAAAATGATCTTTGTTAAAGGACTGCCAGAAAACAGTATGCGAATCCGTCAGAAGTGCAGATCGGTTCTTGAGGAGACAGTCCAGAGTATGACTGCGCCGCTGACGCTGTTTGTTTGGCTGGCGGCCTGGGTGATCGGCGTGGTCGCCGGGCCGTTTGATACGCTCGCGGCCATGCCGCTGGGGGTGCGCATCGGATTTTGGATGGTGATTTCCACCTGCGCGGTCGTGACGGGCTACGCCTCGCGCGCGGTGGCAGCGATCACCGTCGGGGAAGAGCGGCCCGAACTCTTCGACCTGGTCGCGATCATCACGGTGACCCTGACGCTGTCCCCGGTGGTGCTGCTTGTGGGCACGGTGGTAGAGGCGCGGTTCGGGGCGCCGGTACCGCCGCTTCCGCTGATCGCGCTCTATGTGCTGGTCATCGCCACGCCGATCTTCATCCTGCGGCGGCTGATCCCAGGGTTCGAGCTACGGCGCTACAGGTTCATGGCAAAGCCCCAGAACACGCCGCCGCAACCGCGCCTGATGCGCCGCCTGCCGCCAGAGGTGCGCGGCAGCCTCATCCGTCTGTCTGCGAACGGACATTTCACCGAAGTCACGACCACGCGGGGGACGGCAACGCTGCGTCTGCGCCTGTCGGATGCCATCGCCGAGACCGATCCGGTGCGCGGGCACAGCACCCATCGCTCGCATTGGGTGGCGGAGTCTGCGATTCTCGGTGCGAAACGCGAAAGCCCGCATAAGGTGCTGGTTGTGCTGGTCAACCAGGAGACCGTGCCGGTCAGCCGCAAGTACCGCCCGAAACTGGAGGCGGCGGGGGTGATCGGCTAGGCCGTCCCCTTTCCATGTCGGGACAGCGTGGAATGCTCTCGTCAGAGCCTTACCCAAGCGCCGGCGTTTCGGCTTGGCAGGCACCCGCAGCAACCGGACAGGCCTTAACGCGGCATCGGAATGGCGCGGGCGGCACTGCCGGTCAGCACGGCGATCGCCTCTTTGCGCATCAGCGTTTGCAGGCCAGTGTCGGTGGCGCGCAGCCCGCCGGTATAGGTGCCATAGGCGGGCAGGATCACCCGGTCACTGTCGATCAGGAACGCGGGGCGTGTGACGCTGCGCCCGCGTGCGTTCAGCGTGGCCTTGGGGTGATAATGGCCGGATATCTCGCCGCTGGCGCGGGGCCGTGCAATGTGGCGGAAGGTCAGTGGCGGAAGCGGCAGTTCAGCCAGATGCGTGCCGCCAAGGTCGAGCGGGCCGGGATCGTGGTTGCCCTCGATCCAGACCCAGCGCCGCCCGGCCTGCAATGTCTGGATCCAGAGCGTGTCGTCTTCGCACAGCGCGCTGGCTGCCGCGGTGTCGTCGAAACTGTCACCAAGGCAGATGACCGTGGCCGCGTTCGTGGCCTTTAGGTCCGCTTCCAGCCGGGTCAGGGTATCTCGCGTCTCGTATGGGGGCAGCGATTGGCCCTGCAAACGCGCGCGGCGCTCCGATTTGCCCAAGTGCAGGTCCGAGACGGTTAGCAGCCGCTGCTCCGGCCAGTAGAGCGCACCCGAGGGCAGGGCGGTTAGTTGCGCACCTGCGAGGGTGAAAGCGTGGGTGGTCATGGGGGATTTATGGCGCGTGCGCGCGGCGGGGGAAAGGGCGATTTGCCCATGTGGCAAGCTGCCGCCCGCGCTGCGAGGTATGTGATGGGGTTGCCCCAAATGGGCCGTGACGCTTGCGGCACGGCCAGCCCATAATCAGAGTGAGCCTTTAGGGATGAAATCAGAAAAAGGGATGAAATCAGAAAACTACTTTCGACCGAACCTAAGCCTAAGGTACTTTGCAAAATGTTCGTGAAGAGGGTCAAACTGTTTCGCAAGCCAGTTCAAGCGATCATGTTCCTTGTCGAGATAGTCGTTACGCTTCTCGTTATTGAGCGCGGCTTGCGAGTGGTAGAACTGGCCATCATTGACTGCTTCTCTAAGCTTTTCAATGTACTCGGAAACCTCATCGTCAAATAGAAAACGTGATTTTCTCCATGCTTGTGCAAGCTCATTTTCTATGCCAGCAGCGGGAAATCCTTCGCGTAATAGCCTTGAAAGAGCCGCAGCGACTTGGTCGTGAACCTCAATTCTCCTGTCGAAGAGTTTCTCTCGCAAACTCTCGTGATTTGTCTGCCACTGTTGATAAGCAACGTAGGCTACAAATATAGCAATGAGAATAGGGACAAGTGCTCGTATGTAATCGAATAAGTAGGGCGCATCACTCAAACATCCAGTTCCTCCACAAACCTCGCATTCTCTTGAATGTACTGGAACCGCAGCTCGGGTTTCTTGCCCATCAGACGCTCTACCAGATCACCCGTCTCTCCGGGTTCATCCTCGTCAATCGTGACCCGGATCAGCTTGCGCGATTTGGGGTCCATCGTGGTTTCTTTCAGGTCCTTGGCGTCCATCTCGCCCAGACCCTTGAAGCGGCTGACGTCGATCTTGCCCTTGCCGCCCAGACCCTTTTCCAGCCAGATGTCGCGTTCGGCCTCGTCGGTGCAGTAGACCCGCTTGGCCCCCTGGCTGAGCCGGTACAAGGGCGGACAGGCCAGATAGAGGTGCCCGGAATCGATCATCGGGCGCATCTGGGTAAAGAAGAACGTCATCAGCAGGGCGGCGATATGTGCGCCGTCCACATCCGCGT
This sequence comes from Roseovarius sp. ZX-A-9, assembly GCF_028369135.1. GTDB lineage: Bacteria > Pseudomonadota > Alphaproteobacteria > Rhodobacterales > Rhodobacteraceae > Roseovarius. The sequence goes on along the minus strand of NZ_JAPWHW010000003.1, from coordinate 226,844 downwards.
CGGTCATGATGATGATCTTGTCATAGCGCAGATCATCAAGGTTGAATTTCGTGCCCAGCCCGACGCCCAGAGCCTGTGTCAGATCGCTGATCTCGGCATTGGACCCCAACTTGGATGAGGCCGCGCCCAGCACGTTCAGGATCTTGCCGCGCAGTGGCAGCAGCGCCTGATTGACGCGGTTGCGCGCCATCTTGGCAGAGCCGCCGGCGCTGTCGCCTTCGACGATGAACAGCTCGGTCCCTTCGCGGGTATTTGAGGAACAATCCACCAGCTTGCCGGGCAGGCGCAGCTTCTTGGTCGCGGTCTTGCGCTGGGTTTCCTTCTCCTGGCGGCGACGCAGGCGCTCTTCGGCGCGCAGGACAAGGAAGTCAAGGATCGCGCCCGCCGATTTCGTGTCCGCCGCCAGCCAGTTGTCAAAGTGGTCGCGTACCGAGTTTTCGACCATGCGCTGCGCATCGACCGTGGCCAGCCGGTCCTTGGTCTGGCCGACGAATTCCGGATCGCGGATAAAGCACGACACCAGCGCGCCGGCCCCGGTGGTCAGGTCCTCGCGGGTGATGGTCGCGGCTTTCTTGTTGTTGACCAACTCGCCATAGGCCTTGATCCCCTTGAGGATCGCGGCCCAGAACCCGGCTTCATGGGTGCCGCCCTCGGGTGTCGGAACGGTGTTACAATAAGACTGGATGAAGCCGTCGCGGGCCGGGGTCCAGTTGATCGCCCATTCCACCTTGCCCGGCACTTTGAATTTCTCAAAGGAGACGGTCCCGGCAAACGGGCTGTCGGCATAGGTGGTGGCCCCGCCCATCGCCTCGGTCAGATAATCTGACAGGCCGCCGGGAAAGTGGAACGTCGCCTCTTGCGGCGTCTCGCCATCGTTGATCGCGGTCTTCCAGCGGATTTCGACGCCGGAGAACAGATAGGCCTTGGACCGGGACATCTTGAACAGGCGGGCGGGCTTCAGCTTGAGCGAGCCGAAGATCTCGGGATCGGGATGAAAGGTGACGGCAGTGCCGCGCCGGTTGGGGGCGGCGCCGATCTTGGCCAGCTTGCCCTGCGGGATACCGCGAGAGAACTCCATCGCAAAGAGTTCCTTGTTGCGCGCCACTTCGACACGCAGATGGTCCGACAGCGCGTTGACAACCGAAGAGCCAACGCCGTGCAATCCGCCGGATGTCTGATAACTGTCGCCCGAGAACTTGCCGCCCGCGTTCAGCGTGCAGAAAATGATCTCCAGCGCGGATTTGGACGGATCCTTGGGGTGCGGCCCCGTGGGGATACCCCGGCCGTTGTCGCGCACCGATACATGGCCGTTCTCGTGCAGCTCGACTTCGATCCAGGTTGCATGACCGGCAACCGCCTCGTCCATCGAGTTGTCGATGATTTCGGCCACCATGTGGTGCAGGGCACGGTCGTCCTTGCCTCCGATATACATGCCGGGTCGCAGGCGAACGTGTTCCATGTCCTCCAGGACTTGAATCGAGGAGGCGTCATAGTCGCCCGAATCCGGCTGCGCGCTCAGAAGATCGTTCATGTGGCTGCTCTTGTTTTTTGGTTGTGCTCAGTATGCCAGAGGGCAGGGTCGTTTGACCAGTGGCAACCTGCCCCAGAGAGCATGCTGGCCTGCAAAATGCGGTTGCGGTTGGTGTGCGGCGGTGTCGACATATTGCCCTGCGGCGGGTCAATCGCCGCGCAACACCCGGGCGCAGCCCAGAAGTGCTGCGGAATCGCTCAGCACGACATGAATGGGTATGCCTTCGAGGATGTCCCGATAGGGGCCTTTGTTCGTGAAGGCATCGGAAAAGGTGGCGGTGGGGACGAAAGGTGCGATCGCACGGGCCAATCCGCCGATCAGATAGAGGCCACCCAGCGGAAGGTGCGCCAGCGCGATGTCGCCCGCGACGGTGCCAAGGATGTACAGATAGTGGTGCAGGGCTTCCTGCTCGGGGCCGCTGTCGGTGCGCTTTACGACTTCTTCCACTGTGGCGGCGCTCGACCCGCAAGCGGCGGCTATCTGCAACAGGCCGCGCCCGCACAGCGCCGCCTCGATCGGCAGGTGGTCGCCATGCCAGCCGAGCGCGCGGATCACCGGGTCCGGCAGGGCTGGCAACATCGGCAGGCGGGTGTGCCCGGTTTCGGACGCTGGCACAAAGAGCACGCTTTCCCGCTGGTGCACCACCGCGATGTTGCACCCGGTCCCGAGGCCGAGAACCAGCCGTGTCGCTTGGGCCGGTGCCGCACGCCCGGCGATCAGGCCGCGGGTATCTTCGGCGTTCAGATCGTCCAGCGCATGGCCCTGCGCCTGCAGGTCGTTCAGCAGATGCGCCCGCTCGACACCCAGCCTGCGCGCCAGATCGCGGCTGTCCAGGTGCCAGTCGAGATTGGTCAACTGGGCCGCCCCATCGCGTACCGGGCCCGCTGCACCGGCGCAAAGCGCGGTGATAGGTCCGGCCTCGTGCTCGGTCAGGAAACGCTTCGCCAATTCGACGAACCCGGCCGCGTCGGCATTGCGGTAGCTGCGCGTGGTTTGCGCGCGCAGATGTCCGCCCCGCGCCAGCCCGAACCGGGTATTGCTGGCTCCGACATCGGCCAGAAGCCAGGTTTCACTCATCGTCGCGCCAGCGCGCCATCAACCCGCGGGCGGCCTGTGCAAACATCACCACGTCGATGCCCACCGCCAGAAACTGTGCGCCCCAATCGCGGTAGGTTTGCGCGGTGTCGTGGTCGAGCGCGAGGATGCCCGCCGCCTTGCTTGATGCGGCAATGCGTCCCAACGCGTGTTTGATGACGGCGCTGACTTCCGGCGCGCTGCTGTCACCGGCATGGCCCATATCAGCGGCAAGGTCCGAAGGCCCGATAAAGACACCATCCACACCTACGACAGTCAGGATATCGTCCAGCGCGTCGATGCCCGCCCGCGTTTCGACCTGCACCAGCAGGCACATCTGGTCATTGGCGGTGCCGATATAGTCGGAGATCTCTGCAAAGCGCGACGCACGCGCCAGTGCCGCGCCAGAGCCGCGAATGCCCGCAGGCGGGTAACGCATGGCGCGCACGATCCGGCGCGCTTCCTCGGCGCTTTCCACCATCGGGATCAGCAGGGTCTGGGCCCCGATATCCAGCACCTGCTTGATCGCCCAGGTCTCGCCCATCGGCAGGCGGACAACGGGTGCGCTGTGTTTTCCGTCAAGCACCTGAAGCTGCGCCATGATCGTGCGCAGGTCGTTGGGGGCATGTTCGCCGTCGATCACAAGCCAGTCGAACCCGGCGGTGGCCAGCATTTCGGTGGGGTAGGGATCAGCGAATCCGGCCCAGCAGCCATATTGCATCTCGCCATTTGACAGGGCGGATTTGAAACGGTTCTTGGGGGCGGGCATAGGGTCTCCTTTGGTCGGTTCGGCCACAGCATAGAGCGCAGGGCGCGGGCTGGGAACGGTGCATGATAGCGTCAGGGGTGCGGGATCAGCGTCATATGCACCGCGATCGCCGCGAACATCAACAAGGTCAGGATCAGCATACGGCGACGATCGACGCGATAGCCGGGTGCGGACAGGAAGCTATGGAAGGCCGACAGTTGCTCTTGGATCGTGGGCCACATTCCGCCGCGCGCCTCTGCCCGTGCCCGAGCCACCCGTGAAATGCGAAAGAGGCTGAGAAAAAACTGCGCCGCCCATATGGCGAATATGATGCCCGTCAGAACGAACCAGAAAATCGAAATAGCGGGCACTTGGCCTCTCCGAAGCGGCGTGAGATAGATGTGACTTTAACAGACAGGCGCTACGACGAAAGCATGTACACCCTCGCCACATCACGTAATCTGCAGGATTTTCCGCCCTGTCTGTTCTGCCCGGTGGCCGAGCCCGACGGGCCGGCGTTTCGATTGATGCGGCGCAACGCGTGGTGCGCCTTCGTGCACCATGCCCTGACCCGGCGGATCTCTGGCACATGAATGAACATCTGAAAGGCGTTGTCATCACTGCGCTCGGCGTTCTGCTCGTCGTGCCTGACAGTCTCTTTGTGCGGCTGATCGTGGCAGATCCCTATACCATCGCCTTCTGGCGTGGCGCGATTGCCGGGGCGCTCATTCTCACTGGAGTGCTGATTTTTCAGGGGCTTGGGGCATTTCGTGCCGTCGCACGCACCGGTTGGCCCGGAGTGATCTACACTGCCTTGTTGAGCTGTACCGCCTCGGGATTCGTGATCGCGGTCAGCCTGACCAGTGTCGCAAATGTCGTCTTTATCTTTGCATCCATCCCGATTTTTGCGGCCTTGATGAGCCGTGTCTTTCTGGGCGAACCGATCCAGCGCCGCATGGTGCTGACGATGATTCCGGTCCTGGCGGGGTTGGGGTTGATCGCTTACGGCTCGCAGGGAAATCAGATCTCGACGTGGCAGGGCGATCTGGTGGCACTGTTGGTGTCTGTCGCGTTTGCCGGGGCGTTGACCTCGGTACGCAAGGTCAAGGCAACCTCGATGATCCCCGCCATCCCGTTTGCCTACCTGGTCGCCGCCAGTGTGATGTTGCTCTTTGCCGAACCGGGAACCGCAATGCCAAGTCAATGGCACCTCGTTGTGCCGCACGGCATGTTCATCGCGCTGTCGACCTGTCTACTGACGATGGGACCGCGCTATATCAGCTCGGCGGAAGTGTCGCTGCTGATCTTGCTGGAATCGGTACTGGCGCCATTGCTGGTCTGGGCCGTGGTGGGCGAGGATCCGGGCGCCTGGGCGATCATCGGTGGCGCGGTGGTGATCGGGGCGCTGCTGGTGTCCAACCTGCTGGCGCTACGGCGCCGGCGGCCGGTCGGCGCATAGGCCCCGGGCGCAGAGAAAATTCTGCGAAATTTTTAATGCAGGGCCGCTGCGGCGACGAAAGCTGTCTTGGAAATACGCAGCCGAGAGTGTCAGAACGTCACTTCGACACCGGGCAATTTCAGCGCCTTCAGCAGATCACGCAGTTCCTGCCGCGCGGCCACGTTCGAGATGTTGAGCTGCTTGACCCCCACATCCTTGAGGTCGAGCAGCGTGAGACCGCGCGGAAAAAGTTCGCGGAAGATCACCCGCTCGTTGAACCCGGGCGCGATGCGAAAGCCGATGCGCTTGGCCAGGTTCTCCAGCGCGGCGCCCATCTTTTGCTTGTTCACCATCTGCTGTGCGCCCATGCGGTTGCGTACGACGATCCAGTCAATCGGCTTAAGCCCGGCCTGCGCGCGCAATTGGCGCGCGTTCCAGACCATTTCGGAATACACAGATGGTTTGAGCACCTTGGTGGCGTTGGCGTCGACATGTGCCAGCAGATCGAAATCCACGAAACTGTCGTTCAGCGGCGTGATCAGCGTATCGGCAAGGCTGTGCGCTACCTGACTGAGCCTTGTATGCGAGCCGGGGCAGTCGATCACGATGAAATCGCTGCCCGGCTCCAGCTGCGCCACTGCCTCTGAAAGGCGGCGGTCATAGACGTTTTCGCCGGGATTCAGGCTGGACTGGTCGACCTCGGGCAGGTCGTGATAGTGCGGGCTGGGCAGATCGAGGCCGGATTTCTCAATAAATTTCTGACGGTTGTCGATATAGCGGCCGAATGTCTTTTGCCGCAGATCGAGATCGAGCGCACTGATCTGGTGGCCCATCCGCGCCAGCGCGGTCGCCACGTGCATCGACACGGTCGATTTGCCCGCGCCGCCTTTTTCATTTCCGACGACAACGATATGCGCCATGTCCCGCACCCCTTATGCTGCGCCGTCATGCGCGGCGCTTGGCGGCACGTTACCGCGCGCCGCGAAATTTTGGAAGGGCGACGCGACTTCCCGCGCCGCCGCGATGTCAGCTTTTCATACTGTCCCAGAAGGACTTCACCGAGTGAAAGAAGCTTTTGCTCTCGGGGTTGTTGTCTTCTGACAGGGCTTCGAATTCGCGCAGCAGCTCTTTCTGCTTTGACGTCAGGTTCACTGGTGTCTCTACGGCCAGTTCAATGAACATATCGCCCATCCCGCCGCCCCGCAGGGCTGGCATGCCCTTGCTGCGCAGGCGCATCTGGCGGCCCGACTGGCTGCCAGCGGGAATCTTCACCCGGCTGCGGCCACCATCAATCGTGGGCACTTCGATATCACCGCCCAGTGCTGCGGTCGTGACCGACACCGGCACGTTGCAGAACAGGTTCACGTCTTCGCGCTCGAACAGGGGGTGTTTGGCAACCTCTATGAAAATATAGAGATCCCCCGGAGGGCCGCCGCGCATGCCGGCTTCGCCCTCGCCCGAAAGGCGGATGCGCGTGCCGGTTTCGACCCCTGCGGGAATGTTCACGCTGAGCGCGCGATCCTTTTCCACACGGCCTTGGCCGCCGCAGGCGTTGCACGGGTTCTTGATGATCTGGCCCATGCCCGAACATGTGGGGCAGGTCCGTTCCACGGTAAAGAAACCCTGTTGCGCGCGCACCTTGCCCATGCCCGAACAGGTCGGGCAGGTGGTCGGTTCGGCGCCGCCTTCGGCCCCGGTCCCATCACAGGACGAACAGGCCACCGAGGTGGGCACGTTGATTGTCTTCTGCAGCCCGGTATAGGCTTCTTCCAGCGTGACGCGCATGTTGTAGCGCAGGTCAGAGCCGCGTGCAGCGCGTCGGCCACCGCCGCCACCGCGTGCGCCCATGAAATCGCCGAAAAGATCGTCGAATACGTCCGAGAAGGCACTGGCAAAATCGCCTTGCCCGCCGCCGGGGCGCTGTCCGCCGCCGCCCATCCCGCCTTCAAAGGCAGCATGGCCGAACCGGTCATAGGCGGCCTTCTTTTCGGCATCCTTCAGGACGTCATACGCTTCACCCGCCTCCTTGAACTGAGCCTCGGAGTTCGGGTTGCCCTTGTTGCTGTCGGGATGCAGCGCCTTGGCCTTCGCGCGGTAGGCTTTCTTGATTTCCTCCGCCGAGGCCCCTCTGGAAATGCCGAGCACTTCGTAATAGTCGCGTTTGGCCATTCGAGAACTCCTTTCCTCGAACCGTCAGGGGCCGGGCGTTGGACCCGGCCCCTGCAAGTTCTAAGCGGCGCTTAGCTGCGCTTGTTGTCGTCGAGGTCCTCGAAATCGGCGTCGACGATATCGTCGTCACCGGGTCCGGCGGCTTCGTCAGCGGCTTTGGGGCCGTCTTCAGCCTCTTCGGCGCTGGCCTTGTAAATGGCCTCGCCCAGTTTCATCGCCGCTTCGGTGACGTTCTGGATGCCGGACTTGATCTTGGAAGTGTTGTCGGTTTCCAGCTCGTCCTTGAGCGCGGCAATGGCCAGCTCGATCGCTTCGATCGTGGTCGGGTCCACCTTGTCGGCGTGCTCTTCCATCGACTTCTCGGTCGAGTTGATCAGGCTTTCGGCCTGGTTCTTGGCTTCTACCAGCTCGCGACGTTCCTTGTCGGCCTCGGCATTCTCTTCGGCGTCGCGGACCATCTTTTCGATGTCCTCGTCCGACAGACCACCCGATGCTTGAATGGTGATCTTCTGCTCTTTGCCGGTGCCTTTGTCCTTGGCCTGGACCGACACGATACCGTTGGCGTCGATGTCGAACGTGACTTCGATCTGCGGCATGCCGCGCGGCGCGGGCGGGATGTTCTCCAGGTTGAACTGGCCGAGCATCTTGTTGTCCGCAGCCATTTCACGCTCGCCCTGGAACACCCGGATCGTCACGGCGTTCTGGTTGTCCTCGGCGGTCGAGAAGATCTGGCTCTTGTTCGTCGGGATCGTCGTGTTGCGATCAATGAGGCGCGTGAACACTCCACCCAGAGTCTCGATGCCGAGGCTCAGCGGCGTCACGTCGAGCAGCACCACGTCCTTGACGTCGCCCTGCAGGACGCCGGCCTGAATGGCGGCACCCATGGCCACGACCTCATCAGGGTTGACGCCCTTGTGGGGTTCCTTGCCGAAGAACTTGGTCACTTCCTCGATGACGCGGGGCATACGGGTCATACCACCGACCAGAACGACTTCGTCGATCTCGCTGGCCGAAATGCCGGCATCCTTGAGCGCAGCCTGACACGGCTTGATCGACGCCTTGATCAGATCGCTCACCAGGCTCTCAAGCTTGGCGCGGGTCAGCTTCATGACCATGTGCAGTGGCGAGCCGTCCGAACCCATCGAGATGAAGGGCTGGTTGATCTCGGTCTGGCTGGAGGAGCTGAGCTCGATCTTGGCTTTCTCGGCAGCTTCTTTCAGACGCTGCAATGCCATCTTGTCTTTGGTCAGATCGACGCCGTGCTCTTTCTTGAACGAGTCCGCCAGATAGTTGACGATCCGCATGTCGAAATCTTCACCGCCGAGGAACGTATCACCGTTGGTCGACTTCACTTCGAACAGGCCATCGTCGATTTCGAGGATGGTCACGTCGAAGGTACCGCCGCCAAGGTCATAGACCGCGATGGTGTGCGTTTCCTGCTTGTCCAGGCCATAGGCCAGTGCGGCTGCGGTCGGCTCGTTGATGATGCGCAGCACTTCGAGACCGGCGATCTTGCCGGCGTCTTTGGTCGCCTGACGCTGGGCGTCGTTGAAGTAGGCAGGGACGGTGATGACGGCCTGCGTGACCTCTTCGCCGAGATAGCTCTCGGCCGTTTCTTTCATCTTGCCGAGGATGAAGGCACTGATCTGGCTGGGCGAGTATTTCTCACCGCGGGCCTCGACCCATGCGTCGCCATTGCCGCCGTCGATGACGTTGAACGGCATGTTCTTCTTGTCTTTGGCCAGATACGGATCGTCCGCGCGGCGGCCGATCAGACGCTTGACACCAAAGACGGTGTTTTCCGGGTTGGTCACAGCCTGGCGCTTGGCCGGCTGACCGACGAGGCGCTCGTTCTCTGTGAAGGCGACGATCGACGGTGTCGTGCGCGCCCCTTCGGAGTTTTCGATGACGCGTGCCTGGCTACCATCCATGATGGCAACGCAGCTGTTGGTGGTTCCGAGGTCAATACCAATGACTTTGGCCATGTTTTATCCCTTTCTCTTCAGGCGATGATGCGAGGCCCGACCCGTTACGGCATCCCGGCCCCGATGGTGATGGGTGATACCGCCGGACTGTTTCTGGCGGCGCTTCTCGGCGTATATAGGGAGCGCATCTGCGCCCTGCAAGCGCCGCAACGGGACGGATTTGGCAGATTCGTGTAAAATTCGGACCGGCCGCCCGTGTATTGCGCAAATGCAACTGGTACGGGGCGACGACAACGGAGGCGGCGACATGGCAGAAACCAGCATCATCCTGCGCGGATTTCGCATCCTTCCGGAATATCTGGACCGGGCGGCGCAAACCTCGCTGGTAGAGGATCTGCGCACCGTCCTGCGCGCCGCGCCGCTGTTTTCGCCGCAGACGCCCCATGGCAAGCCGATGACCGTGCGCATGACCTCTGCCGGGCGCTATGGCTGGGTGTCGGACCGCTCGGGTTATCGTTACGCGTCGCGGCACCGCGAGGGCATGGCATGGCCTGCGATCCCGGCATCGGTGCTGGCGCTCTGGCGCAGCTTGGTCAGCGATGCCCGCGATCCTGATTGTTGCCTGATAAACTATTACGGCGAGGGCGCCCGGATGGGGCTGCACCAGGACCGTGACGAGGCCGATTTCAGCTGGCCGGTACTGTCGATCTCGCTGGGCGACGAGGGGCTTCTGCGGATCGGCAACCGGACGCGCGGCGGCAAGACGGAATCGATCTGGCTGCGCTCGGGCGACGTGGTGGTGATGGGCGGAGAGGCGCGGCTGACCTATCACGGGGTGGACCGGATCAGGTTCGCCAGCAGCACGCTCTTGCCGCAGGGCGGACGGATCAACCTGACGCTGCGGGTGGTCGACTGACGTGCGGGCGAACGCGTTGCGCGCAGCGGACGCAGGGCTGGCAAGTTCCGCGGGGCTAGACGAAGCGCTCAACCAGTGCCCGGCAATGCTTGGGCGGCACCGCCTGACAGGTACCGAGGTTCATCCGAGTTCAGGCTGCCAAAACTGACTTCACATTCGCGGCGTGCACCCGCTCATAGGGTTCGAAATAAATGAGCGCTCCGCTTTCGATATCACTAGCAACAAATTCTGATAACTTAAGCGTCGCCAAATCTGGCTCGTTTCGGCAGCGCAATAGTTTTTCGACGTAGTTTCGGGTCGCGTCTATGAACGACGGATCATAACCGCCGCCAGCAATTCGGTCGAAAGCACCGTGACTGGGCAGGATTTTCTGGATGTCCCATGAGGCAAGGCGCTCCAGTTCTGCACAATGCACTTCGAGTCGATCCGGCTCGGTCACAAAAGTGACTGTGTCTTCCAGTGTATCGCCAGCAAGCAGTAGTCGTGTTTGGGGCAAATACATTGTGAGTCCATCAAAGCTGTGGACGTCCAAGGGCCGCAGCTCAACGCCGATGTTGCCGACCGATAGCTCCATGACACCGTCAAAAACCGTGGTTGGCATAACCAATGGGGAAATTGGTGGAGTTGCCTTTGCGAAGGCCTCTTGGTTGTCGCGAAGTGCCTGCGCACATTTCTCACTGGTAATGATTTCGCAATCAGCGAAGACTTCGGTTCCGGCAACGTGATCCTTGTGGTGATGACTAAGTACGACACGAATCGAGGTGACGCCCCGGCGGTCGAGTTCGTCCCTTATCGCCCGTGCATGTTTAATGGAAATACTGGTGTCGTAAACCAATGCTTCGCCCTGATCGAGTATCGCGAAATTGGCAAATCCAAGCGAAAATGCACCGTCGTCCAACCAGTTTTTCTCATTTGAATGCAGGCGAAGGCCGTCGATCCGGCCATCGTAGAACGCGAGAACATTGGGCGAGATTTCCAAAACGCGTAGGTTTGAAATCGATACTGGCATCTTGGTTCCCTCGAAGTTTGGCTGCTTTTGACGAACTGATGATCGACATGACCTGAATGAACTGTTCAGCTATCCGCTTCAAGCTGCTCCGTTTCAATTTGCATGGCAGCAACTTTCGTCCGCAAGGGCTTGGAGCGGACAATGGCTGTATCCCGCGCCAAGCTTCGCAGCGCGGATACCGCTCACGCCGGGGCCTGGCCACGGGAAGCGGGTGCTGTCTGCGGATTTCCGAAACGTCTGGAGTTCACGGCACCCGGTGCTGACCCTCAACCTTCCTTTGTGACGTTCATCTGATGCGGATAGGGGATCGAGATGCCGCCCGCGTCAAAGGCTTCCTTGATCTGTTTGGTCAGCCCGAATTTCAGGTCCCAGTACTCAGCCGCGTCGCACCATAGCCGTGCGGTTATGTCGACCGAACTGTCGCCGAGATTCGTCACCCGCACCCAGGGTTCGGGATCGGAGTGAATGCGGTCCTCGGCCCGCGCATGGTCCAAGATGATCTGCATCGCCTTGTCCGCACTGTCGTCGTAGTCGATACCGAAGGTCAGATCTAGGCGGCGGGTCTGGTGATGTGAGTAATTGGTGATCACCGACCCCCAGGCCCGTCCGTTCGGCACGATGATCTGCACGTTGTCGGGGGTCGTCAGTTCGGTAAAGAACAACGTGACCTCCTTCACGGTGCCGCCGGTGCCGCCGATATCCACAAACTGTCCCTGTTTGTAAGGCTGAAAGACCACCAGCATGATCCCCGCCGCCAGATCAGACAGTGTTCCCTGCAACGCCATGCCGATGGCCAGCGTGGCCGCGCCCATCACAGCGACAAGGCTGGTCGCCTCGATGCCGAACAGGCCCAGCACGGCCATCAGCACCATCAGGCGGACGACCCATGTGATCACCGTGGCGGCAAAGTTGCCCAGCATCTGATCGATGCGTTCGTGGCTGTTGACCTGGCGGCGCACGAAACGCCCGATCAGGCCCGCGACGATCCAGCCGATGACAAGGACGATCAGTGCCTTGACCGCGTTGATCACCAGCGGGCCATAAAGCGCCGCTTCCTCAAAGAATTCTTCCATTGTTACGCGCTGTCCCTATGTTCCTTATCCCGCCATCGTACTACGGCGGGTTTTACCCGCAACGCATGAAAAAGGCCCGGGGTTCCCCCCGGGCCTCGTGATGCGGTGCGATGGACGTTACTTTTTCAGCGAGTCGCGGATTTCCATCAGGATATCAAGCTCGGACGGGCCGGGTGCCGGTGCGGGCTCCGCCTCTTCCGTACGCTTGGCACTGTTAACTGCCTTGACCAGCATGAAAACCACGAAGGCGATGATCAGGAAGTTGATCACGGCCATGATGAACCGGCCAACCGCAAAGACCGCTGCGCCTGCCTCTTCGGCTTGGGCAAGGGTCGCGTAATCGCCGCCGCCCAGGACGAAGAAGAGCTCGGTAAAGTCGACACCGCCCATGAAGAGGCCGATGATCGGGTTGATAAGATCAGCCACGAGCGAGCTGACGATAGCGGTGAAGGCCGCGCCGATGATGATACCCACGGCCATGTCCATGACATTGCCTTTGGCGATAAAATCTTTGAATTCCTTGATCATGTCTGTCCCTTTTTTGCGTTTCTGGCCCGCACCACCGATTCGAAGCGCACGGTTGAATGTGTATGCCTTAATTTTGCTCAGGTTCGCATGGGAAAGCACGGTGGGTTTTCCCGTGTGACGCAGCGTAACCCGGTCGCGCGAGCGAGAAAAGAAGCGCGAGGCATTTCATACGCTGTGACCACTGGCCAAACGGGTCAGGTCGTTTTTGTGCCAAGAGCCGTCGAAACGCGGCAGACGTGGGCCGTCCCTGGGATAATCTGACCGCATGGACAGCCGTTTTCATCTGGCCCGTACTGACCGGCGGGCGCTGAAATCCGACGTGGTGCCTGAATAGGGCCTGCCGCGCTTGTGCGTGATGCTTGCCCTTTTTGCCCCACCTGACGGACCTGCCCCATGACAAACCCGCCTCTGCGCCTTGCCATAGATATTGGCGGCACGTTTACCGACACCGTTTTGATGGAGGGCGCAGGCGATATCCTTGCCTCCACCAAAACGCTGACGACCCATGCCGATCCATCCCAAGCAGCACTTTCCGGGGCGGCGCGCGCTCTGGAGCAGGCCGGGCGCGCCTTCGACCAGGTGACGGGGTTCGTGCATGGTACGACGCTGGCAACCAATGCGCTGATCGAGCGGCGCGGGGCCAAGGTGGCGACGGTCACCACCGAGGGGTTTCGCGACATTTTGGAAATCGCCTACGAGCGGCGCTACGACCAGTATGACATCATGCTGGAAAAGCCCGATCTGCTGGTGCCGCGCGACCTGAGTTTTACCGTAACCGAGCGGATGGATGCCGCTGGCCGGGCGCTGACCGCGCTTGATCCGGCATCGGTTGGCGGCGTGATCGAAAGCCTGCGGGCCGCCGGGGTCGACGCTCTGGCGATCTGCCTGATGCACGCCTATGCCAACCCCGCCCACGAGCTGGCATTGCGCGATGCGGTGCAGGCGGCATTGCCTGACCTGTCGATCTCTCTGAGTTCCGAAGTCAGCCCCGAAGCGCGCGAGTTCGACCGGCTTTGCACCACCGTCGCGAACGCGTATATCCAGCCGCTGATGTGCCGGTATCTCGACGGGTTCCGCCAGAGTTTCGCGCAGGCAGGCGTGCGCTGCCCGGTACTGATGATGACGGCGGGGGGCGGCATGACGACGATCCAGACGGCGATGCGCTTTCCCATCCGGCTGGTGGAATCGGGCCCGGCAGGTGGCGCCATTCTGGCCGCAAGGATCGCGGCAGAGGCCGGTCTGGACGAGGTGTTGTCATTCGATATGGGCGGAACCACGGCCAAGCTGTGCCTGATCGACGGTGCCCGCCCGCAAACCGCGCGCCAGTTTGAAATCGCGCGCGCGGCGCGCTTCATCAAGGGCAGCGGCATGCCCGTGCGCATCCCGGTGATCGAGATGATCGAGATCGGGGCGGGCGGCGGGTCGATCGCGGCGGTGGATCGGTTGGGGCGGTTGACCGTGGGACCGCAAAGCGCCGGATCCGAGCCGGGACCGGCCGCTTACGGCAATGGCGGGACGCATGCGACGGTGACGGATGCCGATATCGCACTGGGTTACATCCGGCCCGAGAACTTTGCCGAAGGCAGGTTCCAGATTGACCGCCATGCAGCCGAGGCAGCACTGACGGCAGAGATCGGCAGCGCGCTGGGGCTGGAGGCTGGCGATGCGGCGGACGGTGTCAGCCGGATCGTGGACGAAAGCATGGCAAGCGCCGGGCGTATGCACGCGGTCGAGTCCGGCAAGGATCTGGGCGCGCGTACGATGATTGCCTTTGGTGGCAACGGTCCGCTGCACGCCACTCGTGTGGCACGCAGCGCCGGGATCACCCGTGTGGTGGTGCCACCCAATCCAAGCGTCGGATCGGCGGTCGGGTTCCTCTTTGCGCCGGTGGCCTTCGAGATCGTGCGCAGCCACTATGCGCTGCTCGAAAGCCTCGATCTGGCGGGGCTCAATACCCTCTTGGATGCGATGAGCGCCGAGGCCCGCGCGCTCGTCCGGCTGGGCGCGCCGACAGGGCCGCTGGAACTGCGGCGCGCGGCGTTCATGCGGTATCACGGGCAAGGGCACGAGATCGAGATCGCCTTGCCGGTCCGGGCGCTGGACGCAGACGATATCCCCGGCCTGCAAGAGGCGTTCGAAGCGGCCTACAGGGTGCAGTTTTCCCGCCCCGTGCCGGGCATGCAGATCGAGATATTGAACTGGTCGGTGGCGGTCAGCACAGTTTCCGACACGGTGCCCGGCAGGCCCTCCGCCGCCGCGCCCCGTGATCGCGCGGGCGACACCCATGTGCCGATCATCTGCGACGTGGATGGCAGCCCGCAACAGGCGCAGGTCAACGAACGCGCCACGCTGGCCCCCGGCGACCGGATCACCGGCCCAGCCCTGATCACCGAGCCGCAGACCACGACGCTGGTCAGCCGCGATTTCATCTGTTGCGTCGATGGGTCCGGCAATCTGGTGCTGGAACGGCAGAACCACGGAGCAAACCCATGACCGATCACAGCCCGGCCCGCCTGCAAGTCATGTGGAACCGCCTGCTGGCGGTGGTCGAGGAACAGGGCCAGACCCTGATCCGAGCCGCCTTCAGCCCGATCGTGCGCGAGTGCGGCGACATTTCTGCAGGCATCTTCGACCTTCAGGGCCGGATGATGGCGCAGGCCGTGACCGGCACGCCTGGCCATATCAATACGATGGCCGAGGCAGTGCTGTCCCTGCGCGAGCGGTTCGGGGTTCAGACCATGCGCCCGGGCGATATCTACATGACCAACGATCCCTGGATGGCCTCGGGGCATCTGAACGATTTCCTGTTGCTGATGCCCGCGTTCCGGGGCGGGCGCGTGGTTGGCTTTACCGCCTGCACATCGCACCTGGTGGACCTCGGCGGGCTGGGCATGGGGCCGGAAGGGTCGGACATCTATGACGAGGGGCTTTTAATCCCGCCTTGCAAGCTGGTGGACGCGGGCGAGATCAACGCCCTGCTGATGGATATCGTGCGCGCCAACAGCCGCGAACCGACGGCGAACGAGGGCGATATCTATGCGCTGATCGCTTGCTGCGAAGCGGGCGTGGCGCGGCTGGTCGGCATGATGGACGACTTTGGGCTGGATGATCTGGGCGTGTTGTCGGATTTCATCATCGACACGTCACGGCGCGGCACGGTCGCGGCAATCGGCGAGGTGCCCAACGGGGTCTACACCAACATGCTGCGCGTCGACGGCTACGAGGCCGAGATCGAACTGCACGGGACCCTGACCGTCACCGACGATGCGTTGCATCTGGACTTCACCGGCACCTCCAGCTGCTCGTCCAAGGGGATCAACGTGCCGCTGAATTACGCAACCGCCTATGCGGTCTTTGCGATGCGCTGCATCATCGGGCACGACATCCCCAACAATGCGGGGTCGCTCGCGCCGTTCACGGTCAGCGGGCCGCCGGGCTGTATCCTGAACGCTCAACACCCCGCACCAGTGGCGATGCGGCACACGTTGGGGCAGATGACGCCTGATTTGGTGCTGGGCTGCCTCTATCAGGCGTTGCCTGATCGCGTCCCGGCAGAGGGGGCATCCTGCATGTTCGATCTGCCCTTGCGCCACACGGCAGAAGGCGCGCGGACAGGCGGGCGCGAGTTTGCCGTCGAGTTGGTGCACAATGGCGGTACCGGTGCGCGGCCCGGAGCGGACGGCCTGTCGGCCACTGCCTATCCCTCGGGCGTCTATGGCAGTCAGGTGGAAATCACAGAAGCGGTGGCACCTGTCACCATCTGGCGGCGCGAATTGCGCGCCGATAGTGGTGGTGCGGGACAGTATCGCGGCGGTCTGGGCCAGCGGATCGAAATGACATCGGCGATTGACGCGCCGTTTCTGGTGTTTCTGTCGCTGGAGCGGCTGAAGAACCCCGCGCGGGGCCGTGCGGGCGGTCTGCCGGGGCTGCCGGGGCGGGTGCAGGTGACGGGGCGCGCAGATGACATTCCCGGCAAGGGAGAGCTGCGCGTCGCCCCCGGCGAGCGTCTGATTTTTGACACACCGGGCGGCGGCGGTTTCGGCCCGCCCGCCGCGCGCGACCCTGCGGCGCTGGCTCGCGACTTGGCGCGTGGTATCGTCACCAACGAGGGCGCGAAAGCCTATGGAGGCACGCCATGATCCGGGCGGTCGAAAACGTGCAGGCCATGGCTGCCTACACGCTGGCCGACACAGGCGGGGCAGGTATGACCTCACTGGCCCAGAACGAGAACGCCTTTGCCCCCAGCCCGCAGGCCATCGCGGCGGGCAAGGCCGCGCTGCGTGCCGCGCCGCTCTATCCCGATCCCGATTGGGCCGACCTGCGTGCGGCGATCACCGGGGCGCATGATTTGCCGCCGGGCGACATCCTGTGCGGCGCGGGCTCGATGGAACTGATCGGCTGCCTGATCCGCGCCTTTGCCGGGCCGGGTGACGCCGTTCTGGGCACGGCATATGGCTATCTCTTTGCCCGCACCGCAGCCGCTCAGGCAGGGGCGGATTTCGTGGCCGTGCCGGAGCCGGATTTTACCGTCTCGGTGACACTCCTGCTTGAGGCGGTCACGCCTGCGACGAAAATCGTGTTTGTCTGCAATCCCGGCAATCCGACCGGCACGCGCCTGCCGGGGGCCGAACTGATCCGCCTGCGCGAGACATTGCGGGACGACATCCTGCTGATCGTCGATCAGGCCTATGCCGAGTTCGACCCGCAGGATCCTGCCGGTGTTTTTGCGCTGGTGGCGCGCGGCGATACTGCCGTCATCCGCACCCTGTCCAAGGCTTACGGTCTGGCCGGGTGCCGGGTCGGCTGGGGGCTGTTCCCGTCCGGCGTGGCAGTACAGATGCGCAAGTTGATGAACCCCAACAATGTTTCGGGCGTGGCGCAGGCGATGGCCGCCGCCGCACTGCGCGACCCTGCTTATATGCGCGATGTGGTGGTGCGCACGGCGGCGCTGCGCGACGGGGCGGCCGCACGACTGCGCGCGATCGGGCTGGGGGTCCCGCACAGCCACACCAATTTCATCCTGATCCCGTTTCAGGATGCACAGGAAGCCGCGCAGGCAGATGCGGCCCTGCGCGCGGCGGGCCTGCTGTTGCGCGGCATGGCAGGCTACGGCCTGCCGCATTGCCTGCGCGCGACCATCGGCCCGGCAGAGGTGATGACCCGGCTCTGCGATGTATTGCAGCGTTTCATGGAGGGCAGGCGATGAGCCAGAGCCGCAAGACGAAGATCGGCGTGTTGGTGCCCTACACCAACACCAATCTGGAGCCGGACATGATGCGGCTCTGCCCGGCAGGCTGCACCATGCATTTTCAGCGGCTGGGCGGCTATGATGTGGACAAGGTGCCGGGATCCGACCAGATGGCCGGGCTCGGGGCCTCGGATATCGGCCATGATCTGGCGATGATCGCAGGCGTGCGCCCGGCGGTCGTGCTCTATGGCTGCACTTCGGCCACGCTGACGCATGGTCGCAGTTTTGACCGCGATCTGGCGGCGCGGATCAAGGCGGGATCGGGCGCGCTGTCATTGACGGCGGCAGGGGCGCTGCTGCGGGCGCTGGGCGCGCTGGGGGTGCGCCGGATCGGCTTTGCTTCGCCCTATGTGGGGCAGATCAACACCGAGGCGGTGGCATTTCTGGCAGGCGCGGGGTTCGAGACCGTGCATTGCCACGATATCGGTCGCGAGCTGAGCAATTATGGACAGGGCGAACTGACGCCTGACGAGGTCTATGCGCTGGCGGTTGCGGCCGACCATCCGGACGCCGAGGCCATCGTGCTGAGCTGCACCGACATGCGGAGCGTCGAGGTCATTTCCCGCGTCGAGGCCGCGCTGGGCAAGCCGGTGGTCACGTCCAATCAGGCGATGGTGTTTGCCCTGATGCAGGACCTGGGGCTGACGCGCGAGGCACAGCATCCGGGGGCGCTGTTTGATCGGTTGTGAAGGGCGAGGGGCTTTCGCGATTTCCCTGACTCGGGAAATCGTAACTGGCATTAGTTGGCCGATGAACCGGTTCGGGGTGGTTTGCGGAGCTTCGCTGCGGTCTGCAATAAGGTCTGCTCAGCGAACGAAGCGGACGCAAAATGCAGTTTGATCAAGGCTTGCCTTATAAACCGCACCAGTAGCAGCCGTTTTCACCGGCGACAAAATCGTGAGGATTTTGTCCGGTCAGCAAAGCTGAAATATGGGCCAGTTACATGCCTGAGTGCGGCGGGGTAATCTTGGGAATGGAAACCTGATTAAACCCCAGTTGTTGGCTGTGGAGAAAAAGGGTTTGCCAGTAGCGCAATGCTCCTGGCAAACTCTTTTCCGAGCTGGTTTCAGCTTTGCTTACGCTTGCGGCGCTTCGCAGAGGCGAGCGCACCTAATGCTCCAACAAGCATCAGACCAGTGGCCGGTAGTGGCACAGGAGTAACGGGAGCAGTGGACGAGATGGCACCAACGGCGTCGATGTCAGCCCCTGAATAGACGCCGCCACTTGGCCCCGAATTGGGATCGTCAATAATCCGGACATAGCTGTAGGCTGCGCCGCTTACGACACCTGTCACCCCGTCGATGTCGATGCTCGTCGGCTGACCAGAGAGTCTTCCCAGGTCGATCCAGTCAACTGTGTTTGTCGATATTGAGATGAGCATGGCCTCAACGGCGTCGCCAATTTCGAATACGTGAAGGTCGGCGCTACTGTCGCCCGATGTCGTAAGCGCGTTATCGGTAAACTGCAGCACTATGGACCCGCCCTGACCCAGTGAGACGTACCCGTCACAGTCCCCACCAGTGAAGTTGGGAATACCAACAGCCTCGCTGGTATCTTGACAGCCCCCAGTGCCAGGGAATCCGCCTCCCGGATTGTAACTTACGACGGAGTCGGCGAATGATATCGGGCCATCGGGAAAATCAATCCCGCCGATTGTAGCGGCAGAGGCACCAGCCCCCAATCCCGCGCAAACACCTGCCACGGCAAAAAGCCTAAGTAAATTCATTGCGTATTTTCCCCCAGAAAAATCGTTAAAAAACGGCAGCCCCAAAGCGGACCACCGGCGATGCATAAGCTTGCATTAATGGGATGATCAAATCAAGGGTGCTTCAATTTAGCTGAGCCGTGAGCTTTGAATCACATGTATTCTTCGGACTTTCGCCAGCAGGTGCATGACAAAATGCATGTCAGCACACAGGCCTGGAATATACGGCGTCAGCGCCTCGGCATGACGAAGTGGCGGGGCTGCCAGAAATAGACAGGTGTTCTCGTGCCAAGAGCCCTTGTCACAATTTGGTTTGCTTTACAGGTTCCTGATCTGGGCACTGAAAACGGCCACTCGTGCAAAGCGCTGCATGTGTTGCATTGACCTCTGAACGGAAATTCGCCGCATATTGAGTAGAGGTCGGCTGGGGCACCACCAGCCCGCGGGTGCCGCGACCTCGACATGGTGGGTCAGAACCGGCAGTTTGACCGTACGAACCGTACAATCCCCGGCCAGCGAGAGATAGGTAAGGCGCAGCGCCGCCGAGGCGCCGTTTGCCGCGCTGCTGGCCTGGTTCATCCTGTCGGAATGGCCCGCTGCGGCCAGATGGGCAGACGGGGTGTTGGTGATGGGCGGCAGATCAGTCGGGCAGCGTGCCTTCGAGCACATAGCGCAGGATCGCCACCACCTGATCGGGGGTCCGGGCCACGGCGAGTGCTGCGGCATCCACTTCTTTCAGCGCGTGGTCATGCTCCGGCGGTTGCAGGATGATCAGGGATTTGCCCAGGGCGGCTGCGTAGCCCGCATCAAACGCTGCGTTCCACTGCTTGTACTTGTCGCCGAAACGGACCACGACCACATCGGCCTCTTCGATCCCCTTGCGGGTGCGGATCGCGTTGATCATGGCGCCCTTGTGATCGTGCCAGTATTTGTTGTCCTCGGCCCCGAGGATAGCCACGCCACAATCATCGCTCGCGCCGTGGTCGGTCACCGGCGCGGAGAACACGACGCTGAGCCCTTCGGCACCTCGGGCGATTTCATCACGCCAGTCGGTGTGGATTTCGCCGGACAGATAGACGCTGAGCATTTTGTATCTCCTTCTGGGTGGCGCGTGCGTTGCACCAACTTTCAGTCTGATTTCTACCTGTCAAAGGGGTAGAAACATCGTGACCTTGTTACCTTCTTGACCTGAGAGCCGCCAGCCCAGACTCCGATAGAACGCCTGAGTTTCGGTCATGTCCTTGTGCGTTCCGAGATGGATTTCAGAATGCCCCGCAATGCGGGCGGCGTCCACTGCGGCGCTGATCAATGCGCGGCCAATCCCGCGGCTTGAGGCATCCGGATCAACGGCGAGGTTCATCAAGTGTGCTTTGGCCGCCTGGAGCGAGTAGATGACACCCCCTACCACCCGGCCATTCAGCTCGGCCACATTTGCCGAATAGGCTGAAATTTCATCGGCAATACCGACGTCGACAGGGGGCAGCGCCAATCCCTGCGCCCGATAAGGCGCGTAGGCGGCGCGGATCACCTCGGTCAGCGCCGCCGCATCGGCGGGCACGGCGGCGCGCAGGGACGCGCCGGCCGCGGATTTAGCCACGCAGCGTGCCGCCGGTCGCCTTGGCAACCTTTTCGATGATCTTGGCCGAGACAGCTTCGATGTCAGTGTCTTTGAGCGTGGCATCGGTCGGTTGCAGGCGCACGGTCACGGCGAGGGATTTCTTGCCCTCACCAAGGCTGCCGCCGATAAATTCGTCAAAGACGCGCACATCGCTGATCAGCGCCTTGTCAGCACCGGCGGCGGCGTTGACCAGCGTCAGCGCCTCGACATCCGCATTGACGACAAAGGCGAAATCGCGTTCGACGGCCTGCAGGTCGCTGCTGGTCAGCGCACCGCGATTGGCGGTGGCGTTGCGCGGCAGCGGCACTTCGGCGGGCCAGATCGTAAAGCCGACGGCGGGGCCTTTGACATCCAGCGCGCGCAGAACGCGCGGGTGCAGCTCGCCGAAAACGCCAAGCACCTTTTTCGGGCCGAGGCAGATCATGCCGTGACGGCCCGGATGCCACCACTCGGGCGCGCCGCGCAGGATCTGCACCTTGGCCGGGGCACCGATGGCCGCAAGCAGCGCCTCGACATCGGCCTTGGCATCATAGAGATCGACGGCGCGAGAGGTGCCGTGTACATCCTTCGGGCCGGTTCGCCCGACCAGAATACCCGCGACCTGCATGTGCTGTTCGCCCGGCTCGCCACCATGAAACGCATGGCCTGCCTCGAACAGCGCCATGTCCATCTGGCCGCGCGCCTGATTGCGGGCCGCCGCCTGCAGCAGACCGGGCAGCAGCGCGGGGCGCATGTGGCTCATGTCACTGCTGATCGGGTTGGCCAGCATCGTGGCATCGTCGCCACCGCCAAACAGCGCGGCGCTGGCGTGGTCGATAAAGCTGTAGGTCACGCATTCATTGTAGCCCAGCGCCGCCGCCGTGCGCCGCGCGATCTGCTCGCGCCGCTGCGGGATCGACAGCACCGGCTTCGGCACGCCCGTCTGCGCGCGGGGCAGCGGACGGCCCTTCAGCTTGGTAAGGGATGCGACGCGCGCCACCTCTTCGACCAGATCGGCCTCGCCGTGCACGTCCGGGCGCCAGGACGGCACATGCGCCATGTTCCCTTCGAGCCGGAAGCCGAGCGCGGTCAGCGTCTGGCGCTGTTCGCTTTCGGGGATGTCCATGCCAACGAGCGATTGCACGCGCGCCGGCACCAGTTTGAACGCGCGAGAGACATCGGGAACCTTGCCCGCGACCACCACGTTGGAGGCCTCGCCGCCGCAAAGATCAAGGATCATCTGCGTCGCCAGTTCGATCGCCTCCATGTTGAACGCAGGGTCGATGCCGCGCTCATTGCGATACCGGGCGTCCGAATTGATTTTGAGCGCACGGCCGGTGGTGGCGATCTGAACGGTGTCCCAATACGCAGCCTCCAGAAACACATCAGTCGTGTCATGGGTGCAGCCGGTCTGCAGCCCGCCCATGATGCCCGCGATGCTCTGAACGCCGTTATCGTCCGAGATCACGACCATGCCGGGATCGAAGCTGTATTCCTTTTCATCCAGCCCCATCAGGGTCTCGCCGCCCTTGGTGCGGTGAATGCGCAGATCGCCGGCAACCTTGCCCGCGTCAAAGACGTGCAGCGGGCGGTTGCGGTCAAAGGTGAAGAAGTTCGTCACATCCACCAGCGCCGAGATCGGGCGCAGGCCGATGGCACGCAGCCGCGATTGCAGCCAGTCGGGGGAAGGGCCGTTTTGCACGCCGCGTATGAGCCGCCCGGCAAAGACCTCGCAGCCGTTTTCGCGAGTGTCGTCGTCAATGGTCACGCCGATGGGGCAGGGGAACTGGCCTTTGACCTCTGCCTCGGGGGCGGGTTTCATCCGGCCCAGCCCACGGGCGGCCAGATCGCGGGCGATGCCGCGCACACCCAGTGCATCGGGGCGGTTGGGGGTGATGGCGATCTCGATCACCGGGTCGACCTTTGCCGGGTCGTTGCGCGCCAGCCAGTCGATGAACCGCTCGCCCACTTCGCCAGAGGGCAGTTCGATGATGCCGTCATGCTCCTCGCTCAGTTCCATCTCGCGTTCCGAGCACATCATGCCGTAGCTCTCGATGCCGCGGATCTTGCCAACGCCGATGGTGGTGTCGATGCCGGGCACATAGGTGCCGGGCTTGGCAATCACGGCCGTGATGCCTTCCCGCGCGTTGGGCGCACCGCAGATGATCTGCAACTGGCCCGCGTCGGTTTCGACCTGACAGACACGCAGGCGGTCGGCATCCGGGTGTTGTTCGGCGTGGATCACCTTGCCAAGGGTAAAGTCGGCCAACCGCGCGGCGGGGTCCGCCACCCCTTCGACCTCAAGGCCCAGATCGGTAAGGGCATAGGTGATCTCGTCCACAGTGGCGGTGGTGTCGAGATGGTCTTTGAGCCAGGAAAGCGTGAATTTCATGTGCCGTCATCCGCAGGTCATTATGGGTTGTCCTGCATCTAACGGATAGAGCGCCGGGGGGGAAGGGTTGAGGCTGTCGCTGCGGGCCTTCGTCCGGAATAAAGGCGAAGCCGCCGGACGAGCGCCTAGCCCGTTCGGGCGGGCTGGCGCTTTGGATGGGTTATGCATCACTCGGATGTCGGAGGTGCTTGGCTGGCATAAAGTGCATCTCACAACCGGAGCAGCGCCACCCCACGGGCAGTCGCACGTCCGGTTTGGGGCAGCGAAGAAGTGATTTTTTTCGGCGGCGGCGGCGGTGGTGTTGAGATGGCCCTAGAGACAGGAGAGAGTGAATTCCATGGAATCTCTAATTTTTAGCCTTCTGCAAAGGGCGTTTGAGGTTCAACTTGACCCCGAAATGACCTTCGCTTTCGGCATCTCTCCAACCGCCAACGATTTTGGCGCGGACTTGTGCTAGTGGCAGACTGGCATCTATACTCTGAAGTTCACTACGATAACTCGCGGCGTCTTCGCGCGCGAGATACCCAACCAACCTCTTCCCAATTTTAACTGCGACAGCATTTTCATCGTGTGGATTGTTGTTCTCGCATTCAAGCGTAGCCATGCATTCGTACTTTGCTGAATACTGGCCTTTCCCGCCAACAATTTTTTCGATGTTGTCTTGGTAGCTGGCTTCGCCGACAATCGCATGTGTGTAGCCACGGGTATGAGCCAACTCAATACAAGGCAGCAGCTCTGCTTTCCCAAGTATTTTGTTGAGCCATCTCACCGGCTCAACCCACCCCGCAGCGTCGGTACATCCAGCGCGGCGAACCCGTAATGCCGCAGCCAGCGCAGGTCAGAATCAAAGAATGCCCGCAAATCCGGAATCCCGTATTTCAGCATCGCGATCCGGTCGATCCCCATGCCAAAGGCAAAGCCCTGCCATTCGTCCGGGTCCACGTTGCCCGCGCGCAGCACATGCGGGTGCACCATGCCCGACCCGAGGATTTCGAGCCAGTCGTCGCCGGTCCCGACCTTCAGGGTGCCACCCTCCCAAGAGCAGCGGATATCGACCTCGGCAGAGGGTTCCGTGAACGGAAAATGCGACGCGCGGAAACGCAGCTCGACATCGTCCACTTCAAAGAATGCCTTGACGAATTCCTCCAGCACCCACTTGAGGTTTGCCATCGAAATGTCCTTGTCGATGGCCAGCCCCTCGATCTGGTGGAACATCGGCGTGTGGGTCATGTCGTAATCGGCGCGGTAAACGCGGCCCGGCGCGATGATGCGGATAGGTGCGCCCTGTTCCTGCATGGTGCGGATCTGCACCGGGCTGGTATGGGTGCGCAGGACATGCGGCGGGCGCTCGTCCCCCTCGGCGCGATGGGTATAGAACGTGTCCATCTCGGCCCGCGCGGGGTGGTGGCCGGGGATGTTAAGTGCGTCAAAATTGTACCAGTCGCTCTCGATCTGCGGGCCTTCGGCCACGGCAAAGCCCATGTCGGCAAAGATTGCGGTCACTTCTTCGGTCACCTGGCTGACCGGATGGATCGTGCCCTGACGGCGCGGGCGCACGGGCAGCGTCACATCGAGCCATTCACTGCGCAGCCGCTCGTCCAGTGCGTGATTGGCCAGCGCCTCTTTCTTGGCGGCCAGCGCGCTGGCGATCTCGTCCTTGAGCGCGTTCAGCCTTGGCCCGGCGACCTGCCGCTCTTCCGGCGTCATGCGGCCCAACTCGCGCATCTGAAGGCTGATTTCACCCTTCTTGCCGATGGCCTGCACGCGCAGATCCTCCAGTGCGGATTCGCTGCCAGCATTGGCAATCAGGTCAATGTATTTGTCGCGCAGATCATCCATCGGGGCACCTATCGTCATTCCTGACTGCGGGTTAGCGCGCTGGGCGTCTCCGTGCAAGCCTCGGCGCAGGATTGAGGCAGATGCGGCACTTCAGGCGGTGTGGCCCGAAGGTATGAATTTCGCGCAGGCTTGCGTTGGGGCGGGCGTGTCCGCGGGGCACATTGCGCCGGTTCAGGGCACCACGCGGGCGGGTCGGGCGCGCAGCGCCATCACCACCTCGACCAGCGCCGCTCCAACGATCATGCTGGCCCCCAGCAATTGGATTTGGCCAAATGCCTCATCCAGCAGTATTGCGCTCGACACAACGCCCGCCAGGATTTCGAGGGTAAAGAGAAAGCTGAGCAGCGCAGGCGACAGGCGCTGCGCGCTCCACATCGTCAGGGCCATCACCGGCAGGATAAAGAGCGCCCCCATCGCGAGGCCAAGGCCGAGGGCCGGCAGTGCATCGGCGCCCGGCAGGGGCTCGTCAACCATCAGCGTGTAGGCTGAAGCGACCAAAGTGGCTGAAATCATGGTCACCAGCGTTGTCGACGAAGCACGCGCGGCACCTTCGGTGAAGATCAGAGCCGCGCCGATTGCCCAGGCCACGCCCGAGATAATCGCCAGAAAGTCTCCTGGGCCCACCTGCGACAGCGACACATCGCCGCCCAGGACCATGAACGCGCCGCCAAGCGACAAGGCCAGCGTGAGGCTTGATGTGTGCCGCCAGCGTTGACCGAGAAACGCCCATTCGATGATCTTGCTCCAGGCGGGCGCAAGGTAGAACAGCAATACCGCGCGCATCACGTCCGTCAGCACGAGCGCGATGGCATAGCAGGCCACAGCCAAACCAACCAGCAGCGCCCCGCAAAGCGCGCGGCGGCTCAGGCGTGGCATTTGCCTTGTGACCAGTAGGAAAAGCAGGATCGCGACCAACGCGCCTAAATTTCCCGCAATCGCAATTTGCCCTCCAGACAGCCCCAGTCCTTCGAGATAGCGGATCGGAATCCACCACAGCCCCCAAATGATCGCGGCAAAAAAGGTCATCATGACCGGGGCAAGGGTCTGTCCGGCGAGTGGTCTGTTCATGGGGGGATCGTTTCAGAGTTACGAGGGCGGGGTCAGCTTGCGTCGCCGTCCGGCGCGGAAGAGGCCATGCCGTCAAGCCAGCGCATCAGCGCCGCGATCTGATCGTCAAGCCAGGCTCGCCCACTGTTCACGCCCTGCACGTATTCGCCCATCACGTCGGCGAGTGCCGGCACCGCGCGGCTGATCTGCGGGGCAAAGACATAGAGCAGGGTCAGGACCGCGGCGATCGCGATGATCAGGATGAACCCGCGCCGGAATCCACCGCCAGTATTTTCGCCGGGCGCCACGGGGTACATGTCCTCGGCGGCGGAACTTTCGGCTTCCTCGTCGCTGCTACGCAGAGAAGAGTTGATTTCCTCGATGTCGGGAAGCAATCCGCGACGTGAGGACGGGTCGATATCCGGTGTTGCCTCTGTCTCTGGCTGGCCGCGCAGACGGGCCATGCGTTCGCGCGCTTCGCGGCTACGCCGGTCGCTGCCTTCGTCGCCAGTGTCGAGGCCGAGATCGGGCTGGGATTCCAAGCTGCCGGATTCGCGTGCCCTGACCTGTGCCTCGCGCTCTGCTTCTTCGCGCAGAACATTGGCCACCTCGGGATCCAGCCGCCGACGCTGGGGGGCTTCTGACGCAGGATCGATATCCTTGCCTTCGGTATCCGTGGCTGGGGTGTCCGCGCCTTCGGTATCCGCGCCTTCAGCATCCTCGGCATCGGCATCCTGAGCATCAGTATCCGTGGCGTCGGTATCGGTGCTATCGGGGGCAGTGTCATCGGCGGTCTGCTCCGCCTTCTTGCGGTCGGCGTCATAGCCGACTTCGACGGCGAACCGATCGTTGGCTTCGTCATCCTCGACGGGATGGTTGGGGTGATGCTGATACCAGGTGTCACCACAATTGGAACATTGCACATCCCGACCGGATTCAGGGAGCACATCGTCTGGGATTTCGTATTGCGCCCCGCAATTCGGGCAAGTGAGCCTCATTCGATCACCCCATTGAGCACTGGTATGGCCATCTTCGTCGGACGCACGCAGGCGACCGTGACCTTGATCGGTACCATAGGACGAAAAACGCGGGCGGAAAAGAGTAAAGGATTTGTGCCCCGCCGATTGCATGCGCGCGCCCGGTGAGGCATTTAAGAGGCGAAGCGGAAAAAGGGGCAGCCGTGATCGAGCTGGAAAATGTAGCGTACAGCTATGGCGGTGCCGAGTTATTGAGTGACATCTCGCTCAAACTGCAGCCGGGGTCATTTCATTTTCTCACCGGGCCGTCCGGATCGGGCAAGACCACGCTGCTGAAGCTGTGCTATGCCGCGCTCATTCCCACTTCGGGTTACGTGCGGCTGTTTGACACGGATGTGCGCGCGATGGAGCGCGACGATATCGCGATGGCGCGGCGGCGCATCGGGGTGGTGCATCAGGACTGCCAGTTTCTCAATCATCTCAGCGTGGCGGAAAATATCGCGCTGCCGCTCACGGTGTCGGGGCGCGCCGACGATAGTGAAATGGACAATCTGAACGAATTGACCGGCTGGGTTGGTCTGACCGCGCGTGCGGATGCCCTGCCGCCGGAACTGTCCGGTGGCGAGCGGCAGCGTGCGGCGCTGGCGCGGGCTGTCATCATGTCGCCGGATGTGGTGTTGGCGGACGAGCCCACCGGCAATGTCGACTGGGAGATGTCGCAGCGCCTGATGCGGCTGCTGGTTGAGTTGAACCGCATGGGCAAGACGATCATGATCGCCACCCACGATCTGGCGCTGATCCGTGCCGCCAAGCCGCATGTTCAGGCGCGCGTGCTGCGCATCTCGAATCGGCGGCTGCAACTGGCGGGGGCGGACCTGTGAGGCTGAATATCGATCTCTTGCGCAGTATTCTGTGGGGCGATGCGCAGGCCGACCGGGTCGTGCCGCCGACGGGCTTTACCGCTTGGTTGACGCTATTTTCCTCGGCTGCGATGGCATTTCTGGCGGTTTTCGCGCTGGCGCTGTCGCTGGCGACATCGCGGTTGGCGGATCGGTGGGGGGATGAGCTGGCGCGCAGTTCGACCTTGCGGATTTCGGCTCCCGAAGGGCAGATGGCAGCCCAGACCGATGCCGCGCTGCGGGTACTGGAGACGACAGCCGGCGTCGCGTCGGCCCGCGCCCTGTCCAATGCTGAACAACGTGCCCTGTTGGAGCCGTGGTTCGGCCCTGATTTGCCGGTCGAGACACTCCCGATCCCGCAGCTGATCGAAGTGATCGAGGAGGGCAGCGGATTTGATGCGGCGGGGCTGCGCCTTCGGTTGGCCGCCGAAGTGCCCGGCGCGGTACTGGACGATCATACCCGCTGGCGGGAGCCGCTGGTGCGTGCGGCCTCGCGGTTGCGGCTGTTGGGTTGGGTATCTCTGGTGCTGATCGGCGGGGCGATGGCGGCGATGATCACGCTGGCGGCCGGTGCGGCGCTGGCCGCCAATGCGCAGGTAATCGGCGTTCTGCGCCTTGTGGGCGCGCGCGACGGCTATATCGCGCAGGCCTTTGTCCGGCGCTTTACCCTGCGCGGCCTGATGGGCGCATCTATAGGCATGGTGCTGGGAACGCTCGCGGTGGCCGCATTGCCGCGCGCAGAAGTGGGCGGCGGGTTCCTGACCGGATTGGGTTTCCAGGGCTGGCACTGGTTATGGCCGCTGCTGATACCGTTGCTGGCCGCGCTGGTGGCCTTTCTCGCCACGCGCGCTGCCGCGCGCCGCACATTGGGAGAGATGTCGTGACCTACGCGGTCCAATGGCTACGGTCGCTGGTCTTCGTGGTGCAGATGTACGCGATGATGCTGATCCTTGGCATCGTCTTCTTTCCTTGGGCGGCGTTCAGCCGCCGTGGTGCGCTGATCGCCTGCAAGACCTTCTGCAAATGGGTTTGCTGGAGCGCGCGCTGGATGGTGGGATTACGGACAGAGGTGCGTGGCCCGGTGCCCCAGGATGAGGTGCTGATTGCAGCCAAGCATCAGTCCTTTCTAGACATAATCATGATTTTCGCAGCCGTACCTGCGGGCAAATTCATCATGAAACGCGAGTTGATGTATGCGCCGATCCTTGGGCAGTACGCGCTCAGGATCGGCTGCGTGCCGGTCGATCGCGGCAAGCGAAGCTTGGCGATCAAGAAGATGGTTGGCGACGTGGCGCGCGGCACGCAGTTGCCGGGCCAGTTGATCATCTATAGCCAGGGCACGCGCATCGCGCCCGGCGTCAAGGCCCCCTACAAGGTTGGCACCAGCGTGCTTTATCAGGAGCTGGGGCAGGATTGTGTGCCTGCCGCCACCAATGTCGGTGTCTTCTGGCCGCGCCGCGGGTTCTATCGCAAGCCGGGTCTGGCTGTGGTCGAGTTCCTGCCGCGCATTCCCGCAGGGCTCGACAAAGCGACCTTGATGGAGCGGCTTGAGAGAGAGGTCGAAGCGGCCTCGGACGCGCTGCTGGACGAGGCCGGATTTCAGGTGGACAAGACGCAGGCGTGACCGCTCTCGCGGCGTTGGAGCGGGCCCAGGGCCTGCCGAACACGGAGAGCTTTGGTCGCTTCGCCTTGAACCTGAGCCATTCACTTCAGATGAAGATGGGCGTCCTGCGAAGGACAGAGCCGTCACTGGTTTGCGGGATCGCGGGTGCGGTACCTGAAACGAAAAGCCCCGCCGGCGTTGCCGGCGGGGCTGTGTCGCGAATTTCAGGCGGTTCAGAAGGTGAAGCCAACCCGGAACCCTATGGCTAAATCAGGCGTGGATCGGCCCATCGCCGCAGGCCAGTGCCGCCTCGCGCACCGCCTCAGAGTAGGTCGGATGGGCGTGGCAGGTCATTGCCAGATCTTCGGCAGAGGCGCCAAATTCCATTGCGACGCAGACCTCGTGGATCAGATCGCCGGCGCCGGGGCCGATGATGTGGCAGCCCAAGATGCGGTCGGTTTCCTTGTCGGCCAACAGTTTGACGAATCCGTCACCGGCAAAGACCGCCTTGGCCCGCGCATTCCCCATGAAGCTAAACTTGCCCACCTTGTAGGCGCGGCCCTCGTCCTTCAGTTCGGCTTCGGTCTTGCCGACGCTGGCGACCTCGGGATGGGTGTAGATCACGCCGGGGATGACGCCGTAATTCACATGGCCATGTTTGCCTGCCAGAACCTCAGCGCAGGCCATGCCTTCGTCCTCGGCCTTGTGGGCCAGCATCGGGCCTTCGATGGCGTCGCCGATGGCGTAGATGCCCTTGACGGAGGTTTGCCAGTGCTCATCCACGGGGATCTGGCCGCGCTTGCTCGGCTCGATTCCCAACTCCTTGAGGCCAAGCCCGTCGGTGTAGGGTTTGCGACCGGTGGCGACCAGCACGACATCGGCATCCAGCACATGTTCGCTGTCATCCTTGCGCAGCTTGTAATGCACCTTGGCCTTGGTCTTGGTCGCTTCGGTCTTTTGCACCGCGGCGCCCATGATGAATTTAAGCCCTTGTTTTTTCAGCATACGTTGGAAGGTGCGCTGCACTTCGGGATCCATGCCGGGGGTGATGGCATCGAGAAACTCGACCACGGTCACCTCGGTGCCGAGGCGCGCATAGACGCTGCCCATTTCCAGGCCGATCACGCCCGCGCCGATGACCACCATCTTCTTTGGCACCTTGCCCAATTCCAGCGCGCCGGTGGAGGTGATGACGACCTTTTCGTCGACCTCGACGCCGGGCAGGCTGCTGGGCTCTGACCCTGTGGCGATGATGATGTTTTTCGCCTCGTGGACCTCGTCGCCCACCTTGACCTTGCCCGCTTCGGGGATCGAACCCCAGCCCTTGAGCCAGTCTATCTTGTTCTTTTTGAACAGAAATTCTATGCCCTTGGTGTTCTGGCCGACAACGTCGTCCTTGTAGGACAGCATCTGTTTCCAGTCGACCGAAGGGCTTTTGCCCTTGAGCCCCATGGTGGCGAAATTATGCTCGGCCTCGTGCAGCATGTGGGTGGCGTGCAGAAGCGCCTTGGACGGGATACAGCCGACGTTGAGGCAGGTGCCGCCCAGCGTTTCGCGGCCCTCGACGCAGGCGGTCTTGAGCCCCAATTGCGCGCAGCGGATGGCGGCAACATAGCCACCGGGGCCAGCGCCGATGATGATCACGTCATAGGAAGCCATTTTGGAAATCCTCTGGATTTTGGACGTCGGTATCACGTCGGTATTGCATCAGTATTGCGTCAGTGGGGTCTGCTTTAGCCAAGCTGACCCCGATTTGCCACCGGGGTCAACCGGGGGGCAGGCGGGAGCGCTTCTGGCTGCGGGTAGAGATGAAAATTTTTGCAACGAAGAAGCGTTTAGAGAAGGGCCGCAAGCAGCATCAGCGCGGTGGCGCCGAAACCGATGAGCCAGATGAAGGAGCGCCACGGCGAGAGGCCGAAGGCGTAGGCGGGGACGTAGAGCAGGCGGGCGATCAGGTAGACCCAGGCGCAGGCCGTGGTGAAGGGCGTGGACTGATCGCTGAGGGTGATCACGGTGCAGGCGATGGTGAAGAGGATCAGCCCCTCGAAATGGTTGGTCATCGCCCGTTGCAGCCGACCCGCCGTGCCGGTGAGTTGTACCGGCGTGTCGCGGGGGCCGAGCGCGGTTTTGGTGCCGACCTGACGGTTGGCGGTGACCGAGTAGGCCGCGAACTGGAGCACCTGAAGCAGGGCGGCGAGGGTGAGGATTGTGAGCTCGGGGGTCATTTTCTTCACTTTCGATGGCACCGGATTTCAGGTCCGCGGTCGAGCAAGGCGGGCTGACGCCCGCCCTACCGGTGCGTGCAGGCCGGGCTTCAGCCCGGCAGCGATCACAAATCCATCAGCAATCGGCGCGGGTCTTCCAGCGCTTCCTTGACGCGGACGAGGAACGTGACCGCGCCTTTACCGTCCACGATGCGGTGATCGTAGGACAGGGCCAGATACATCATCGGGCGGATGACGACTTCGCCGTTGATGGCCATCGGGCGGTCCTGGATCTTGTGCATGCCAAGGATACCCGATTGTGGCGGGTTCAGGATCGGTGAGGACATCAGCGAGCCGTAGACGCCGCCATTGGAGATGGTGAAGGTGCCGCCCTGCATTTCGGCCATGCTCAGCTTGCCATCACGGGCGCGGGCACCTTTTTCGGCGATGGCCTTTTCGATCGTGGCAAAGCTCATCGAGTCTGCGTCGCGGATCACCGGCACAACGAGGCCCGTGGGCGTGCCCGCCGCGATGCCCATATGCACGAAGTTCTTGTAGACGATATCGGTGCCGTCGATCTCGGCATTGACCTCTGGCACCTCGCGCAGGGCGTGGCAGCAGGCCTTGGTGAAGAAGGACATGAAGCCCAGTTTCACGCCGTGTTTCTTGACGAACTCTTCCTTGTACTCGTTACGCAGTTCCATCACCGCGGTCATGTCCACCTCGTTATAGGTGGTCAGCATGGCGGCGGTGTTCTGGCTGTCCTTGAGGCGGCGCGCGATGGTCTGGCGCAGGCGCGTCATCTTGACCCGTTCCTCGCGTGCGGCGTCCTCGGCGGGGACGGGGGCGCGCGGGGTTGCAGCGGGGGCGGCAGGTGCGGCTGTCGTGGCAGCCGAGGCCGTGGCTCCGGCGGCAACGGCGCGGGCGACATCGTCTTTCATGACGCGGCCATCCCTGCCGGTGCCCTTGACCTGATCGGGGTTGAGCCCGGCCTCGGCCATCGCCTTCTTGGCTGATGGTGCATCCTCGCCCTTGCGGGGTTCAGCGGTTTTGGCATCGCCCGAAGAGGCGGTTTCGGCTGCGGGGCGTTGGGCGGGTTCCACCGCACCGTCGGCCGCGCCCGAGAGCACCGCCAGCTTGCCGTTGGCCTGCACGGTCTCGCCTTCCTGCGCGAGGATCTCGGTCAGGGTGCCGGCGGCGGGGGCGGGCACTTCGACCGAGACCTTGTCGGTTTCCAGCTCGCACAGCATTTCGTCCTGGCTGACGTTGTCGCCGACCTTCTTGAACCAGGTGCTGACGGTCGCCTCGGTCACGCTCTCGCCCAAGGTGGGGACCATCACATCGACGTTGCCGCCGCTGCTGTCGTTTGAACTCTCTTTGGCGGCTTTGGCAGGAGCGTCTGCTTTGGCGCTGGTCTGGGCGCCGGCGCCTGCCTCGATCGTGGCAAGCAGGGCGTTGACGCCGACGGTGTCGCCTTCGGCGGCGACGATCTCGCCCATTGTGCCGGCGGCGGGGGCGGGCACTTCTACCGTGACCTTGTCGGTTTCCAGTTCGCAGAGCATTTCATCGACCTGCACCGCATCACCGGGTTTCTTGAACCAGGTGGCAACGGTGGCTTCGGTCACGGATTCGCCCAAGGTGGGCACGCGGACTTCGGTGGTCATGGTTTATTTCCCTTCGATCGTCAGCGCTGCGTCGACCAGCGCGGATTGTTGTGCTTTGTGCTGAGACGCCAGGCCCGTGGCGGGCGAGGCGGCGGCCGGACGGCCGGCATATTCGGGGCGGGTGATCCGGGCGCCGATGCGCTGGAGAACCCATTCGATGTTCGGTTCGATGAACGACCATGCGCCCTGGTTTTTCGGCTCTTCCTGGCACCAGACCATTTCGGCGTTCTTGAACCGCTCCAGTTCCTTCACCGCGGATTGCGCCGGGAAGGGATAGAACTGTTCGAACCGCATGAGGTAGACATCGTCGATCCCGCGGGCGTCGCGCTCTTCGAGCAGGTCGAAATAGACCTTGCCCGAGCACATGACGACGCGCTTGATCTTGTCGTCGGGCGCCAGTTCGGTTTCGGAGTTGCCATATTGCGCATCGTCCCACAACACGCGGTGGAAGCTTGACCCGGTGATGAATTCCTCGGCCTTGGACACCGCGAGCTTGTGGCGCAAGAGCGATTTGGGCGTCATCAGGATCAGCGGCTTGCGGAAGGTGCGGTGCAACTGGCGGCGCAGGATGTGGAAGTAGTTGGCCGGGGTCGTGCAGTTGGCGACGATCCAGTTGTCCTGTCCGCACATGGTCAGGAACCGTTCCAGACGGGCCGAGGAGTGTTCGGGGCCCTGGCCCTCGTAGCCATGCGGCAGCAGGCAGACGAGGCCGGACATGCGCAACCATTTGCTCTCGCCCGACGAGATGAACTGATCGAACATGATCTGCGCGCCGTTGGCGAAATCGCCAAATTGCGCCTCCCACAGGGTAAGTGCGTTAGGCTCGGCCAGAGAGTAGCCGTATTCGAAGCCCAGCACTGCATATTCGCTGAGCATCGAATCGATCACTTCGTAGCGCGCCTGCCCCTTGCGGATGTTGTTCAGCGGGTAATAGCGTTCTTCGGTGTCCTGATTGATCAGGGCCGAATGCCGCTGGCTGAAGGTGCCGCGGGCGCTGTCCTGTCCGGACAGACGTACGGGAAAGCCTTCGGTCAGCAGTGAGCCGAAGGCCAGGGCCTCGGCCGTGGCCCAGTCGAACCCGGTGCCGGTCTCGAACATCTTGGCCTTGGCGTCGAGCAGGCGCTGCACTGTTTTGTGCAGCGGAAAGTCAGCGGGCGCAGTGGTGAGGGCGCGGCCAAGATCGTTGTAGGTCTCTTCGCTGATCGCTGTCGGGCCGCGCTGGTAATTGTCGTCGTGTCGGTCGAGATGGGCCCATTTGCCGTCGAGCCAGTCGGCCTTGTTCGGCTTGTAGTTGGTCCCGGCCTCGAATTCGTCGGCCAGATAGGCCTGGAAGGCGGCTTTCATGTCCTCGATTTCGCCCTCGGGCATCAGCCCGTCCTTGACCAGAGTCTCGGTATAGAGGCTGAGCGTCGTCTTCTGCTTCTTGATCTTCTTGTACATGATCGGGTTGGTGAACATGGGCTCGTCGCCCTCGTTATGGCCAAACCGGCGGTAGCAGATGATGTCGAGCACGACATCCTTGTGGAACTTCTGGCGGAACTCGGTGGCGACGCGCGCGGCATGCACGACGGCCTCGGGATCATCGCCGTTGACGTGGAAGATGGGGGCCTCGACCATCAGCGCGATATCCGTGGGATAAGGCGAGGAGCGCGAGAAATGCGGTGCTGTGGTAAAGCCGATCTGGTTGTTCACCACGATATGCATCGTGCCGCCGGTCCTGTGCCCCTTGAGCCCGGATAGGCCAAAGCATTCGGCCACGACGCCCTGTCCGGCAAAGGCCGCATCGCCGTGCAGCAGCACCGGCAGCACCTTGGTCCGGTCGGTATCGTTCAGCTGGTCCTGCTTGGCGCGTGCCTTGCCCAGAACCACCGGGTTCACGGCTTCGAGGTGGCTGGGGTTGGCGGTGAGGCTGAGATGGACCTTGTTGCCGTCGAACTCGCGGTCTGACGACGCGCCGAGATGGTATTTCACATCGCCAGAGCCATCTACGTCCTCGGGTTTGAAGCTGCCGCCCTGAAATTCGTTGAAGATGGCGCGATAGGGTTTGCCCATCACGTTGGCCAGCACTGACAGGCGGCCGCGATGCGGCATGCCGATGATGATGTCCTGCACCCCGAGCTGGCCGCCGCGCTTGATGATCTGCTCCATCGCGGGGATCAGGCTCTCGCCGCCATCAAGGCCGAAGCGCTTGGTGCCCATGTATTTGACGTGCAGGTATTTCTCGAGCCCCTCGGCCTCGACCATCTTTTTCAGGATCGCCTTCCGGCCCTCGCGGGTGAAGGAGATTTCCTTGCCGTAGCCTTCGATCCGCTCCTTGAGCCAGTTGGCCTCGTCAGGGTTGGAAATATGCATGTATTGCAGCGCGAAGGTGCCGCAATAGGTGCGGCGCACGATGTCGAGGATCTCGCGCACGGATGCGATCTGAAGGCCCAGAACATTGTCGATGAAGATCGGGCGATCCATGTCGGTTTCGGTGAAGCCGTAGGATTTCGGGTCGAGCTCCGGCCGGTAGGGTTGATCGCGCAGGCCGAGCGGGTCGAGATCGGCGATCAGGTGGCCACGGATGCGGTAGGCGCGGATCAGCATCAGCGCGCGCACGGAATCGAGCACGGCGCGCTGGATCACCTCGTCGCTGATCTCGACGCCCTCAGCTTTGGCCTTGGCGGAGATCTTCTGGCCGACCTCGCGCGGGGCGGGCTCGTCGGGCCATTCGCCGGTCAGGGCCGAAGTCAGATCATCGTTGGGGACGGGCGGCCAGTCGGGCCGCGCCCAGGACGGGCCGCTGGCCTCTTTCTTGACCTCGACTTCGGAATCGCCGAGCTGCGAAAAGAACGCCTGCCAGGCCTCGTCAACCGCGTTGGGATCGTTGGCGTAACGCGCATAGAGCTGTTCGAGATATTCGGCGTTGTGCCCCTGCATGAAGCTGGAGGCGTGGAACTGGTCATTGGGAGAATGGTCGGTCATTGGTTTACCTCGTGCGGGGCGCGCCCCTCAGTAAGTAGCATGGGGTTGATATGTCTGGCCGTGCAGCTAGGCGGCGGGCGGCGGACCATAGGCGTTGGTTTCGGGTTGTGACGGGCGGGTGAGCCACCAGATGAAGATCACCGCCAGAGCCAGTTGTACCAGGCTCAGCAGGGCCAGCAGGCCCATGCTGCCCATGTCCGGCATTTCGGTCATGTGACCGTCTGCCATCATCGGGGGGGTCGGTGTCAGAAGCCGCAACAAGAGGCCGGTCGCGGTGGGGATCAGGATGTACCAGCCGGGGCGCCCGGTGTCCTGCAGGCGCCGGAAACCGACCGCCAGGGCAGGCACGATCAGCGCCACGAAGTAAAGCAGGCTGAGAATGTTGCCCAGAAGGGATATCACGATGCCGACGATCACGTAGGCCAGAACGAACCACCAGTATTCGGACCGGCAGGCTCGCCCCGTGAACGTCGCGTATTTCTTGGTCAGGCAGGTTTTGACGGCGTCGGTCAGGGTCATGTCGATACATCCTTTCTATGGTGGCGCGGCGCTATTCCAGCTGCGGCTGTTCGATACGTTCCAGACGGTAGCCGTCGGGATGGGTGAATTCGGGGTAGCTGTAGTGGCGGCTGAAAATACTGAACATCCGGTAGCTGCGTTCCGGGTCCATCACCATCGCTGTCTCGTCAAAGCGGGTGATGGTCAGGCGCTGGTCCGGCACTTCCTCGGGGGGGCCGTAGCGCGCCATGATGTCGAGCGTTCCGGGGTCTGCGGGCGCGGCAAAATAGCAGCCCAGATGTTCGCCACCTTCAGGTGTCTGCTGGACCGAGACGACAAGATAGGCGTTGTCCTTGATCCAGAGAACGACAGAGCCGTCGTCGATCATCTGGATGAAATTGCCGGCCAGTTGCGGGATCGCGCGATAGCGGCTTTCCCAGTCGGGCATGCCGGTGGTGAAGCTGGCGATATGGGCATTGGCGATGGCAGTGACGGCAGGCAGGCTGCTTTTGTCCTGCCGTGCCCAGCCATCGGCCGCCAGAACGACGGCTTTCTGCGGGCCGGTGGTCATCGGATCGCTGCATATCTCGGCCACGCGGGCCATGGAGCCAGCGTGCAGCGGGGTGGCGAGCAGGCAGGCGAGCACCGCCAGCCGCACGCCACCGCGCAGATGCCGGGCAGATGCCCGACCGAGATGTCCAACCGCCCGCATCAACCGATGGCCTTCATCACGGCCTCGCCCAGACCGGCGGGGCTGTCGGCGACAACGATGCCGGCGGCGCGCATTGCTTCGATCTTGTCCTCGGCGCCGCCTTTGCCGCCCGCGACGATCGCGCCGGCGTGGCCCATGCGGCGGCCCGGAGGGGCGGTGCGCCCTGCGATGAAGCCTGCGGTGGGCTTCCAGCGGCCTTTCTTCTTCTCGTCGATCAGGAACTGTGCCGCTTCTTCCTCGGCCGAGCCGCCGATTTCGCCGATCATGATGATCGATTGCGTTTCGTCATCGGCCAGGAACCATTCCAGCACGTCGATATGTTCGGTTCCCTTGATCGGGTCGCCGCCGATGCCCACGGCGGTGGACTGGCCCAGACCCAGATCGGTGGTCTGCTTGACCGCCTCGTAGGTCAGCGTGCCCGAGCGGCTGAGAACGCCGCAAGAGCCGCGCTTGTGGATGTGGCCGGGCATGATGCCGATCTTGCAGGCGTCCGGTGTGATCACACCGGGGCAGTTGGGGCCGACAAGGCGGCTCTTGGAGCCTTCGAGCGCGCGTTTGACGCGCATCATGTCGAGCACCGGGATACCTTCGGTGATGCAGATGATGACTTCCATTTCGGCATCAATCGCTTCGAGGATCGAGTCGGCTGCAAAGGGGGGCGGGACGTAGATCACGCTCGCGTTGGCCTGAGTCGCATGCCGCGCCTCGTGCACCGAGTTGAAGACCGGCAGGTCAAGGTGCGTCTGACCGCCCTTGCCGGGTGTCACGCCGCCGACCATCTTCGTGCCATAGGCGATGGCCTGTTCGGTGTGGAACGTGCCCTGAGAGCCGGTGAGGCCCTGGCAAATCACGCGGGTGGTTTCGTCTATGAGGACTGCCATCTTGTTTCTGTCTCCTTGCGGGCCTTGCGGCCCCTTTTTAATCAATTGCGTGGCGTCGGATCAGGTGGCGGGCGCGCCACCCTGCCATGTCGATGTGCCCGAGTTGTCAGACCAGGTGCATTGGTAGCCATCCGGCGCGGTGGTGATCATCACGGCGGTGCCGGCCCCGTCGTTGAAGAGTGTGCTATGTGCGCCATTGGCATCGGGGTTCGTGGTGGCGGGTGGATGGAAGCGGCCCGATGCGATGGCGGCCTGTTCTGCCGTCGCGGCGCTGGGCGCACCGCAGATCGCGCGGGCCAAAGTTGCCGCGTCAGGCGTGCCCGCCGTCATCCGCCGGGGCGTGGCACCGGAGGTGGCGTAGGTCACATGCGGTTCGGTCTGCGGCGTGGTGCGCACCGGCAGATCGGTGCGGTACCAGCCGCAACCAGAGAGACCAAACGCCAGCAGCGCAATGGTACCAGCCCTGGTCGCGACATGTTTCATAGGGTTTTCCCTTCGTTGGTCGGCCGGAAGGCCGTTCGCGTGCGGCGTGCCGGAAAGGCACCGGTCGGGGCCGCGTTGAAGGGATCGGTTTGCCGCATTTACTGAGCCTCCTGATTCCAGACGCGGATCGCGCTGTCGGGGGTATCGCCGCAGATCGGATCCTGCCCCGCGCTCGTGATCACGATCACACGGCCCGCAGGCGAGGTGAAGGCCGTGCAGCCCGCTTCGGTCTGGCTTTGGGGCCATGGCTTTGCGCCCATCTCGGCAAAGGTCGAGAATACGACCTCGGCCGCTTCGGTTTGCGAAAGGGTCATGTCGGAGATTTCGCAAAAAGCGCCGTCATCAGCGACAGTTGCCATGGAATCCAGATAGTCAAATTCGACCAAGCCGCCATAGGTGCCGCCCGCGTTCCACTCCATGAACTCGAAGACGCTCGCGGTCTGGTCGGGCTCGGTTGGTGCCTCGAAGGTGCCCAGGCAGGCGGCAAGCCCGCCTTGCACCCGCAGTGCCGGATCTTCAGCGCGTAGCTGGTTTGTGAGTTCCTCAAGAAGCATCACGTAGGGCAGCTCTTCAAGATCCTGCGCCTCTGCCGGCAACGGCGCGACAAGGAGCGTGGATAATGCGAGAGAAAGATATCGGAACATGATTTGCTCACCTGTACTCGAAACCTTGGCGAGGGAGTGGGCAGGATGCCCACCCTGCGGTGCTCATCCCTTAACCGCCTTCACGATCTTCTCGGCCCCGTCCTTGAGGTCATCCGCCGCGATCACGTTGAGGCCGGAATTCTGGATGATCTCCTTGCCCTTCTCGACGTTGGTCCCTTCGAGACGCACCACCAGCGGCACTTGCAGCCCGACCTCTTTCACAGCCGCGACCACGCCCTCGGCGATCACGTCACAGCGCATGATGCCGCCGAAGATGTTGACGAGGATGCCTTTGACCTGTGGATCAGAGGTGATGATCTTGAACGCCTCGGTCACCTTCTCCTTGGTGGCGCCGCCGCCGACGTCGAGGAAGTTGGCGGGTTCCGCGCCGTAGAGCTTGATGATGTCCATCGTGGCCATCGCCAGACCCGCACCGTTGACCATGCAGCCGATTTCACCGTCGAGCGCGATATAGTTCAGATCGTATTTCGACGCTTCCAGCTCTTTGGGGTCTTCTTCGGTCGTGTCGCGCAGTTCGGCGATGTCGGCGTGGCGGTAAACCGCGTTTGAATCAAAGCCCATCTTGGCATCGAGGCATTTCAGATCGCCCTTGTCGGTCACGATCAGCGGGTTGATCTCCAGCATCTCCATGTCTTTTTCCAAGAACAGCTTGTAGAGCGTGCCCATCAACTTGACGCATTGTTTGACCTGCGCGCCCTGAAGGCCGAGGTTGAAGGCGATGCGGCGACCGTGGAATGGCTGATAGCCGGTCGCGGGGTCGACGCTGAAGCTGAGGATTTTGTCGGGCGTCTTTTCGGCCACTTCCTCGATGTCCATGCCGCCCTCGGTCGAGCAGACAAAGCTGACGCGGCTGGTCTGGCGGTCCACCAGCAGGGCCAGATACATCTCGGTCTCGATGCCCGAGCCGTCTTCGATATAGATGCGGTTGACCTGCTTGCCCGCCGGGCCGGTCTGTTTGGTCACAAGCGTGCGGCCCAGCATTTTCTTGGCTTCTTCGGCAGCCTCTTCGACCGATTTGGCCAGACGTACACCGCCTGCCTCGCCTGCGGCTGCTTCCTTGAACTTGCCTTTGCCGCGGCCGCCTGCGTGGATCTGCGCCTTGACCACCCAGAGCGGGCCGTCCATCTCGCCTGCTGCGGTCTTGGCCTCTTCGGCGCGCAGCACGACGCGACCGTCAGAGACTGGTGCGCCGTAAGACCGCAGGAGCGATTTGGCCTGATACTCGTGGATGTTCATTTGGGCAGTCCCCGTGTTGCTTTGGTTGCGGGCATTATACCCACAAGGTTGGCCAGAGTTTAAACGGCTTTCTGCTAGTTTTGCTCAATTTGGGTCAATTCCACGCATTTGTGATCACACGGGTAAATCGTGTGATCACAAATTCTGACGCGATGGGCGGTGCCGCAGAATCATCTCGTAAAATCGGGGCGGTCGGGGGATGTGATCCGTCACGGAGATGTGTGCCCTGCGGCGGCTTTTTGCGCGTGCGTATCGGTCGGGCCATCGACCACGACAGGATCAGCCACGGCGGGGGCGCCATGTCCGAAGCATGGCGAGGCCGAGTTTTCCGGGGCGCGGCCCCGTGGCCGATCCAAAAAAGGCCCCGAAGAACCCCGGAGCCATTCCGTTTTGCAGGACATAGGCCTCTGAAACCTGTCGGCCAAATAGCTGGCAGGTTTTTGTATTTACGTCCGAATTCGGGCAAAACCCGTAGATCCAAGAAATAAACTGGCGGGAAGTTCGAACTTCCCGTGAGCGGTATCATTTTGCACCATCAAAATTGGGTGAGGCCGCGTATTGGGTAGGCCCGCTCTGCGGACAAAGCCAACCTTGCATTTGGTGACGACCCCGCAACGACAGAGCTGGAACATTTGGTCTGACGATCCCTGCTAGACACTCGCAGATGTCTGGATTTCAGGAAAATCCATTCAGGTGGCTCGACGCTTAGACCGAATTTTCCATGCTCGATGGATGGTTCGATTTTAGATTGAAAGCTGGTTTCCTTGCCTGAATGAGCCAAATCGGCAATAATACGGTATTTATATCTACATTGCGCCCAATTCCGACAACCGCGTTTTTCAAATTATAATGGAGAGTCTGATGATTAAAATCTTTCTTTGCGCCGCCGCCCTCGGTTGGGTCGCTTTTGGATCGGTCGCATCGGCCGCAACGATCACGGTCGGCTACACCTATTCGGTGACGAATGCTGAATTTGATACTGTCACGGCACCTTCCTTTGCTGCTGTACCGGACGATGACGGCTACACACTTTCCCTCACAAGTGGTGGAGCCTTATCTAGCTTTTCTTTAGGTTCTGGCGCTGTATTGGATTTTGGAGCCGAAGGGATAACCGGAGTGACAACGTTTACTGTTACAGACATTGATCCGAATCTTGAACTTGATCCGAATGATCCTTTTGCCTTCCCGATAGGCGTCTCAGTTGAAAATGCGTCAGGAGCGCCGATATTTAGCAGTTCGCCAATTACGATTACCACTCCTGCACCGGTACCGCTTCCTGCCTCCTTACCTCTGCTCGGGATGGCGGTAATTGCCTTTGGCGGTCTGTCGGCACGCCGCCGACGTCAGCAGCAAGCTTGATGCAGATCGCGTGCCCTTTCCTTCGAACAGCTTGCTGAAACCGCTAAACCAGCGAACTGGCAGCCGCCGCGATGGGGCGAATGCATGTTTTAGTAGACGCTTTCGCTATGAGTGAATTTGCGGCTTATATTCAGGTCCGATCTGGGCTCGAACCGGGCATTAGACTTCAGCATGGTGACGCAAATGCTGGCCTTTCATAGGCGAGCCGAAACACACTCACATCCTATTTAGGCACCCAGAAACAAAAAACAGGCGGTGAGTAAACTCACCGCCTGTGTTCTACAGAACGGAATGGCCCGGAGAAAGTCCGAAGCCTTCTTCGATTCCTTATAGCTGGATCAGGCCAGCGAGCCGTCGATGTCCTTGCAGGCCTTGACCAGACCTTTGACCGCGTCGACGGACTTGTCGAACATCGCCTGTTCGTCCTTGTTCATCTTGATCTCGACGACTTTCTCGATGCCGCCGCCACCGATCACGGTGGGGACGCCGACATAGAAGCCCTTGAGCCCGTAAGCGCCGTCCACATAGGCGGCGCAGGGCAGGACGCGTTTCTGATCTTTCAGGTAGGCTTCGGCCATTTCGATCGCCGAAGTGGCGGGCGCGTAGAAGGCGGAGCCGGTTTTCAGCAGGCCGACGATCTCGGCGCCACCGTCACGGGTGCGCTGGACGATGGCGTCCAGTTTGTCCTGGGTGGTCCAGCCCATGTCGACCAGATCGGGCAGGGGGATGCCTGCGACGGTCGAATAGCGTGTGAGCGGCACCATCGTGTCGCCGTGCCCGCCCAGAACGAAGGCGGTGACGTCGCGCATCGAGACGCCGAATTCCAGGCTGAGGAAGTGGCGGAAACGCGCGGAGTCCAGAACGCCTGCCATGCCGCAGACCTTTTCATGCGGCAGGCCGGAAAATTCGCGCAGCGCCCAGACCATCGCATCGAGCGGGTTGGTGATGCAGATAACGAAAGCGTTGGGCGCGTTATCGCGGATGCCTTCGCCGACGGATTTCATGACCTTCAGGTTGATGCCCAGCAGGTCATCGCGGCTCATCCCCGGCTTGCGGGCGACACCGGCGGTCACGATGCAGACATCCGCACCGGCGATGTCGGCATAGGATTGCGTGCCGCTCAGCGTGGCGTCGAAACCTTCGGAAGGTCCGGATTCGGAAATGTCGAGCGCTTTGCCTTCGGGCGTGCCTTCGGCAATGTCGAACAGGACGATGTCGCCCAGTTCCTTGAGGGCTGCGAGATGGGCGAGCGTTCCGCCGATCTGTCCTGCGCCGATAAGGGCAATCTTGGGTCTGGCCATGAGAGTCTTCTCCGGATGGGTGAATTTGCGCCCCGTGCTATCCAATCGCTGGGATGCGCGCAAGCCACCATGCTGTGTGCAGGCCGGGCAAAGAGAATGGCCGCCCCGGTGCGGGGCGGCCATGATGTGCGGCAGATGAGGGTTTAGCTGGCCTGGTAGTCAGGCTGTGCTTCGAGGCTCTCCTTGGTTGCGTCCATGTAGATCAGGAGCGAACCATCGGTGCCGTGCTGCAGGATCTGCAGCTGCTCGAAATCCACCGCCACGGGCTTTTCCCCGATGCCGAGGAAGCCGCCGACATCGACCACGGCGCGGGTCAGTTTGCCGTCTTCGACCAGAAGCTCGGAAATCTCGCCCAAGTCCTCATCGTCGGTGCCGTAGACACGTGCGCCTTGCAGGTCGTCGACAGTGAAGTTGCGTGCATCGACAAGTTCGACCTCGGCGTAACCGTCACGTTCGACCTGAGGGCGGTTGAAGGTGGGGGTAGCCATCGTGTCTTCGGCTTCGGCCTTCTCGTGCCCGTCGGTTTTCATGGCCGCATTGGATGCCATGTTGTCATGGGTGCCCATCATCGTCGCTTCACGGTCATAGGCAGGTACGGTGCCCAGTTCTTCGGCGGTGGCGTTCACGACCAGGAAGCGGTCACCGGAGTCACCTGCTTCGTTCAGGACGCGGATGGCATCCATCTTGATGGCCACATCGCGTTCACCCATGCCGAGGAAGCCGCCGATGCCAAGAATGACCGCTTTGACTTCGCCGTCCTGGCTGATGACCAGATCATTGATCTCGCCAATATCGTCCCAGTCCTGCTCTGCGTCGGCCTCGATGGACGAGCCGGTTTCATAGTCGTTGTCGGCGCGATAGACGCGCATGCCGATCAGGTCAGACCCATAGAACTGGCCGATCGAGGGTTCCATCTGTGCGGTCCAGTCGATGGGGCCGTGCGCCT
Organism: Roseovarius sp. ZX-A-9; assembly: GCF_028369135.1. Lineage (GTDB taxonomy): Bacteria > Pseudomonadota > Alphaproteobacteria > Rhodobacterales > Rhodobacteraceae > Roseovarius. The sequence goes on along the minus strand of NZ_JAPWHW010000003.1, from coordinate 182,213 downwards.
CGGCCAGAGCTGAAGTGCCAAGCGTCAGGGCGAGCGCGGTCGTTGTCAGAAAACGTTTCATTTTCATCTCCTTAGTGGTTTAACTTGCGAATTGTTACGGCGTGTGCCGCCGTGTGGTACATCAACGTCGAACTGTGTGGACGGTTCCAAACGTTTCGTTTGAATTTGCAAATTTTCTGATCCGAGCTGGCATGACTGACGCGTACATCACCCCGGAGACCCATGCCCTGTTGGGGCTGCCGTTGACGGTGTGGGTGCTGGCAGCGCTGGTGGCGATATTCGCGGGGGTCTCGAAGGGCGGCTTCGGGTCCGGCGCGGCCTTTGCCGGGTCGTCGGTGCTGGCGCTGGTGTTGCCGCCGGGGCAGGCGCTGGGGATCATGTTGCCGCTGCTGATGCTGATCGATCTGGCGACATTACGGCCCTATTGGCGGCAGTGGAGCTGGCCTGATGTCCAGTTGCTGGTGGCGGGCGGCCTGCCGGGCGTCGGCTTGGGCGCGGCGCTTTACCGGGTGGCGGATGCCGATGCGTTGCGGCTGCTGATCGGGGCGATCTGCCTGGCGTTCGTGGCATGGCAAATGTGGGGGCGCATGCGCGCCGCGCGCCGCCGTATGCCTGCGTGGGGAGGTGTGATCGCCGGGCTGGTGGCCGGGTTCACCAGTTTCGTCAGCCATGCGGGCGGCCCGCCTGCCGCGATCTACCTGCTGTCACGGGGGCTGAGCAAGATCGAGTATCAGGCGACGACCGTGCTGCTGTTCTGGATGGTGAACATCGCCAAGGCGGTGCCCTATGGGTTCCTGGGGATTTTCACGGCGCAGACCCTGCTGATCGACGTGGTGCTTGCGCCATTTGCGGTGCTGGGCGCGTGGCTGGGGGTTGTCGCGCACCGCGCCGTACCGGAACGGGCGTTTTTCGCGCTGACCTATCTGCTGCTCACCGCGACGGGGACCAAGCTGATCTGGGACGCTCTGGCGTGAGCGGTATCTGAACGGGTGCGCCGTTCTCCTTTGCGGTTCGCTTTGAGTGCCTGGCGCGTGTTGGGGGTGGATGATGCTGCGCTGCGGCACATAAGGGCTTGAACAATTCCCATCAAAAATGGCATTGCTGGCGCAAGATTATTACCCGCGCTTAATGCAGGAGAGATTCATGGACGCTGCCAGCCACCCGTATCGATCGGTACTCTATATCCCCGGCTCGAAGGAGCGCGCGATTGACAAGGCCCGCAGCCTGCCGACGGACGCCATCATCTTTGACCTCGAAGACGCGGTGGCGCCCGATGCCAAGGCCGCTGCCCGCCAGACCCTTGCGGCGGCGCTGAAAGAGGGCGGCTTTGGCAAGCGGGCCAAGATCGTGCGGATCAACGCGCTGACCACCGCCTGGGGGCTGGAGGATGTGCGCGTGCTGGGCGATGCGGGTGCCGATGCGATCCTGCTTCCCAAGGTCAACACGCGCTCGGACGTGGACAATCTGGGCGATCTGCTGCCCGCAGACATGCCGATCTGGACGATGATGGAAACCCCGGTGAGCGTGTTCAATGCGCGTGACATCGCCGCCCATGGCCGGGTGGCGGGGCTGGTCACCGGCACCAATGATCTGACCAAGGATCTGGGCAGCCGCAGCCGCGCCGACCGTTTGCCGCTGATGACAGCGCTGCAGATGATCGTCATGGCGGCGCGTGCCGCGCGTATCGTGGCGATTGACGGGGTCTATAACCGGTTCCGCGACGGCGAAGGGCTGCGCGCGGAATGCGAGCAGGGTCGCGACCTGGGGTTTGACGGCAAGACGCTGATCCATCCCGCGCAGATCGAAGTGGCCAATACCGCATTTGCCCCGACCAGTTCGGAAATCGACCTGGCGCGGCGGCAGATCGAGGCGTTCGAGGCCAGCGAAGCATCGGGGCAGGGGGTTGCGGTGGTTGACGGCATGATCGTCGAGAACCTGCATGTGGTCGCGGCCAAGCGGTTGCTGGCGCGCGCGCAGGCGGTTTCGGAAATGGGAGCACAATGATGGGCATGATATTACTGATCCTCGGGCTGGCGCTCTGGGCTGGCGCGCATCTCTTCAAGCGGCTGGCTCCAGAGCGGCGCGCGGCCATGGGCGTCAAGGGGCGCGGGCCGGTTGCTCTGGCGATCCTCGCGGGGCTCGTGCTGATGGTACTGGGCTACCGGATGGCCGATGGTGCGTTCTACTGGGGGCGCAGCCCGGCAATGGTGGGGATCAACAACCTGCTGATGCTGCTGTCGATCTACCTCTTTGCGGTATCTGGCGCGAAGACCGCGCTGGCGCGGCGGATGCGGCACCCGATGCTTGGCGCGGTCAAGCTCTGGGCGCTGGCGCATCTGCTGGTCAATGGCGATGTGCCGTCCTTCGTGCTGTTTGGCGGGATGCTGGCCTGGGCGGTGCTCGAGGTCATCCTGATCAACCGGTCCGAGCGGGACTGGACGCCACCGCCCGTTGCGCCCCGGCGCAAGGAAATCACTGCGATCATCGCGAGCGTGATCGTCTACGCGGCGATTGCAGCGGCGCATTATGCGCTGGGTTACCCGACATTTGGATGAGGATGCCATGAAACTTTATCGACTGCTTACCGCCGAGGACACATCGGCCTTTTGTCACAAGGTCACGGAAGCGCTAAACAAGGGCTGGGCGCTACACGGTAGCCCGACCTACGCATGGGATCACGCAAATGGCGTGATGCGCTGCGGGCAGGCCGTGACCAAGGACGCGCCGGGCGAGTATACGCCCGAGACCAAGCTGGGGGCACAGTGAGCATGGCGAAAACCAATCCGGGCCGATTTTTTGAGGATTACACTGTCGGCGAAACCATCCGCCATGCGGTGCCGCGCACCGTTTCGGGGGGCGAGCGGGCGCTTTACCATGCGCTCTACCCGGCGCGCCATGCGCTCTATTCTTCTGACGAGTTTGCCCGAGACTGTGGTCTGCCTGCCGCACCGCTGGATGATATCGCGGCGTTCCATGTGGTGTTCGGCAAGACCGTGCCGGACGTTTCGCTGAATGCGCTGGCAAATCTGGGCTATGCCGAGGGGCGGTGGCTGCGGCCGGTCTATCCCGGCGATACTATCCATTCGACCTCTGAAGTGATCGGTTTGAAGCAGAATTCGAACGGCAAATCGGGCGTTGTCTGGGTGCGCACCAAGGGGCAGAACCAGCGCGGCGAGACGGTGCTGGACTATGTGCGCTGGGTGATGGTGCGCAAGCGTGATCCGGGCAGCGATGCGCCCGCCCCGGTGATCCCGGAGCTTGCAGGCGCGCTGCGGTCCGATCAACTGGTGGTGCCCGAGGGGCTGGATTTCACGCGTTACGATTTCGAACTGGCGGGCGAGCCGCATCGCTGGGGCGATTACGCGGTGGGCGAGACGATCGACCATGTGGACGGTGTCACGGTCGAAGAGGCCGAGCATATGTTGGCCACCCGCCTGTGGCAGAACACCGCCAAGGTGCATTTCGACACCTCCGCGCGCCCGGACGGGCGGCGCTTGATCTATGGCGGGCATGTGATCTCTCTGGCGCGCAGCCTGAGCTTTAACGGGCTGGCGAATGCGCAGATGGTGGTCGGGCTGAATGGCGGCGCACATGCCAACCCATGCTATGCGGGCGATACCGTCCGGGCATGGACCGAGGTGCTGGACCGCGCCGAGACCGATGCGCCGGGAGTCGGTGCGTTGCGTCTGCGGCTGGTGGCAACCAAGGGCGGCGCGCCATTTGCGCTGAAGGGCGAGGATGGCCGCTACCTGCCGGATGTGCTGCTTGATCTTGATTACTGGGCCTTGGTTCCTGTCTGATCGCGCAACCGTCCGGTGCCGGACAAGCGGCAACGGAGATCGCGATTGGCCGGTTGCGGAAATCCGGGCCCTGCCGGATGCAACAGGGCGTGGGATGAGGAACGATGCAAGGTAAGCGCGGGCTGAGTCGGTGATTCGTGATCACGAAAGCGAGAGGAAGGTCGTACTTTGTGATCACGCCCATTTTTTTCGTGATCACGAAACCGTCCAGAGACGGGCATTCCTTGCTGGAAGGCGCGAGATATGGCATTTGGGGCTGTGCACCGGTGACAGGCGCGCTAAAACTAATCGCAAACGAACAGCCAGTCATGGCATCGCCCGACCGAGGGCGACCATTTGCCAAGGAAGGGACCTGTAAAATGGCCGATGTGAACAGGGGCGACCGCCCGCTATCGCCCCACCTGACGATCTACCGCCCGCAGATGACGTCGATCTCGTCGATCCTCACGCGGATCACGGGCAACGCGCTGATCGTGGCGACCTTGATGATCGTGTGGTGGTTGCTGGCCGCCGCTACGGGGCCCGAATATTTCGAGACCGCGAACGCGTTTGTCACCTCGTGGTTTGGTGATCTGGTACTGACGCTGTCGCTCTGGGCGATCTGGTATCACTATCTGGCGGGGCTGCGGCACCTGATCTGGGATGCCGGTCGCTGCATGGATATCAAGTCGGCCGAGAAGCTGGGCTGGATCTGTGTCATCGGGTCGGTCGTTCTGACGATCCTTACAATCATTATCATCTGAGGGAGGTAAGCCATGCGTTACCTGACCGCCCGTAAGCGCGCCGAAGGCAAGGGTGCGGCCCATACCGGCACCGAGCATCACTGGTACATGACCGTCAGCGGCGTGGGGCTGGCGCTGATCGTGCCGATCTTCCTCTATATCTTTGGCAGCGCGCTTGGCGGCAGCCGCGAAGAGGTGCTTGCAACCTTTGCGCATCCCGCCGTGGCGATTCTGACCGGGCTGGTCCTGTTTGTCGGGCTGGAACATTTCCGCAAGGGCGCGCAGACCATGCTGGAGGATTATTCGCGCGGTGCCATGCGCAAAGTGCTGATTATCAGCGTGACGGTGCTGTCTTACGGGCTGACGGCCACTGGCCTGTTCGCCCTTGCCAAAATTGCGATTTGAGGATCTGACCTGATGGCTGCTTACGAATACGAGACGCATGATTACGATGTGGTTGTGGTTGGCGCGGGCGGCGCGGGTTTGCGCGCCACGCTGGGGATGGCCGAACAGGGGCTGCGCACCGCTTGCGTGACCAAGGTGTTCCCGACCCGGTCGCATACCGTCGCGGCGCAGGGGGGCATTGCGGCTTCACTGTCGAATATGGGACCCGACAACTGGCAGTGGCATATGTATGACACGGTCAAGGGCGGCGACTGGTTGGGCGATACCGACGCGATGGAGTATCTGACGCGCGAGGCCCCCAAGGCGGTCTATGAGCTGGAGCATTACGGCGTGCCGTTCAGCCGCACCGAGGAGGGCAAGATCTATCAGCGTCCCTTTGGCGGCCACACCACCGAATTTGGCGACGGCCCGCCGGTGCAGCGGACCTGTGCGGCGGCTGACCGGACTGGCCACGCGATTCTGCACACGCTTTATGGGCAGAGCCTGAAGAACAACGCCGAGTTCTATATCGAATATTTCGCCATTGACCTGATTATGTCTGATGATGGCGTCTGCACCGGGGTCGTCTGCTGGAAGCTCGACGATGGCACGATGCATGTGTTCAACGCCAAGATGGTCGTTCTGGCTACTGGCGGTTATGGCCGGGCCTATTTCAGCGCCACGTCCGCACATACCTGCACCGGTGATGGCGGCGGCATGGTGGCGCGGGCCGGTCTGCCGCTTCAGGACATGGAGTTCGTGCAGTTCCACCCGACGGGCATCTATGGTTCGGGTTGTCTGATCACCGAGGGCGCACGCGGCGAGGGCGGGTATCTGACCAACTCCGAAGGCGAACGGTTCATGGAGCGCTATGCGCCGCAATACAAGGACCTCGCACCGCGCGATTATGTCAGCCGCTCGATGACGATGGAAATCCGCGAGGGACGCGGCGTGGGTGAAGAGGGTGATCATATCCACCTGAACCTGAGCCACCTGCCGCCCGAGGCGCTGCAACTGCGCCTGCCGGGGATCTCGGAGAGTGCGCGGATTTTTGCAGGCGTCGACGTGACCAAGGAGCCGATCCCGGTTCTGCCGACGGTGCATTACAACATGGGCGGTGTGCCGACCAATTACTGGGGCGAGGTGCTGAACCCGACGAAAAAGGACCCGCATGCGGTGGTTCCCGGCCTGATGGCCGTGGGCGAAGCGGGCTGTGCATCGGTGCATGGCGCCAACCGCCTTGGGTCGAACTCGCTGATCGACCTCGTGGTGTTTGGCCGGGCTGCGGCGATCCGCGCGGGCAAGGTGGTGGACGCGGACAGCGCCGTACCGGACACCAATACCAGCCAGGTCGACAAGGCGTTCGACCGGTTCGACAGCATCCGCAACGCCAATGGCGGCACGCCGACAGCCGAGCTGCGGCTGGAGATGCAAAAGACCATGCAGGCAGATGCGGCGGTTTTCCGTACATCCAAGACGCTGAAGGAAGGCGTCGAAAAGATGACGTCGATCGCGGCCAAGCTGGATGATCTGAAGGTCACGGACCGTTCGCTGGTCTGGAACACCGATCTGATGGAGACGCTGGAACTGACCAACCTGATGCCGAATGCGCTGGCCACGATTCATGGCGCCGAAGCGCGGACAGAGAGCCGCGGCGCGCATGCGCATGAGGATTTCACCAAGCGCGATGACGAAAAGTGGCGCGTGCACACGATTGCGCGGGTGGAGGGCAACAAGGTGGCGCTCAGCTATCGTCCGATCATCGAGGCGCCGCTGACCGACGAGAAAGAGGGCGGCATCAGTCTCAAGAAGATCGCGCCGAAGGCACGGACATTCTGATGCAACTGGTCAACGCCGAAAAAGTCGCGGCAGCAGATCGCGCCGCGCGAAGATGGCTCGGGTGAGCGTCGCCGCCACATATCGCCGCGTGTTGATCGGCGGCGCGCTGATCGCCGGGCTGTCGGCCTGCGGTGCGGCACGGGACGTGGCCGATGCACTGGCGCGCGACCGGGCCAAAACGGTCGTGAACAGCGTTGTTGCAGAGCGGTTTCCCGGTGTGAACCCGGCGCCGGTATCGGACTGCATCATCGACGCGGCCAGCGCCGGAGAGATCATATCCATTGCCAGTGCCGCGGGCACCGGCGTGACCCAATCGACGGCACAGGAGGTGATTGAAATCGCGCAACGCCCCGAAGCCGTGCAATGTATCGCCCAAAACAGCATCACGCTGTTGGGCGGCTGAACGGAGGCGACTCACATGGTTCAATTCACCCTTCCCAAGAACAGCCGGATCACCACCGGCAAGACCTGGCCCAAGCCGACTGGCGCCAAGAACGTGCGCAAGTTCAGCATCTATCGCTGGACGCCGGATGACGGGGCGACCCCGCGGGTGGACACGTATTTTGTCGATATGGACACTTGCGGCCCGATGGTTCTGGACGCGCTGATCAAGATCAAGAACGAGATCGACCCGACGCTGAGTTTCCGCCGGTCCTGCCGCGAGGGCATCTGCGGCTCCTGCGCGATGAATATCGACGGGATCAACACGCTGGCCTGCATCTATGGCATGGACGAGATCAAGGGCGATGTGAAAATCTATCCGCTGCCGCATATGCCCGTGGTGCGCGACCTTATACCCGACCTCACGCATTTCTACGCCCAGCATGCCAGCATCATGCCGTGGCTGGAAACCAAGACCAACCGACCGGCGAAGGAATGGAGGCAGTCCATCGAGGACCGCGCCAAGCTGGACGGCCTTTATGAGTGCGTGATGTGCGCCAGCTGTTCGACAGCCTGCCCCAGCTACTGGTGGAATGGCGACAAGTATCTCGGCCCCGCCGCGTTGCTGCATGCCTATCGCTGGATCATCGACAGCCGGGACGAGGCGACGGGTGAGCGGTTGGATGATCTGGAAGATCCGTTCAAGCTCTATCGGTGCCACACGATCATGAACTGCACCAAGACATGCCCGAAGGGTCTGAACCCGGCCAAGGCGATCTCCGAGATCAAGAAGATGATGGTCGAGCGCACGGTCTGACCGCACCATGCCCGAAACCTTGACCCAGGCGCTGCTGCTGGCGGCGATGGCCGGGGGGACGATTCCGCTGGGTGCCGCTCTGGCGACGCAGGACAAGTGCCTGCCGCGCTGGCTGGAGGCAGAGTTTCGCCATACGGTGATTGCCTTTGGGGGCGGCGCGCTTTTCTCGGCGATTGCGCTGGTTCTGGTGCCCGAAGGGGCGGCGCGCCTTGCGCCACTGCCGGTGCTGTTCTGGTTCGTGGCGGGGGGCGCGGTTTTCTGCGCCGTCGATCGGGCGATCCAGAACCGGGGCGGCAGCGGCGCGCAGCTGATGGCGATGCTGCTGGATTTCGTGCCCGAGGCGATGGCGCTGGGCGCGCTGATCGCGGGCGATCCCGGTGTGGCGCTGCTGATGGCCGGGCTGATTGCGTTGCAGAACCTGCCCGAAGGATTCAACGCGTTTCGTGAAATGCAGGATGGCGGCAACCGGACGCTACGTATCCTGATCCTGTTTGTTCTTATCGTCGGATTGGGGCCGCTGGCGGCGTGGTTCGGCCTGTCGGTGCTGAGCGACCTGCCGCAGGTGCTGGGGGCGATCATGTTGTTTGCGGCGGGGGGTATCCTCTACCTGCTGTTCGAAGACATCGCGCCGGGTGTCCCGCTGGAACGTGCGTGGGCACCGCCGCTGGGCGCTGTCGCGGGGTTCTCACTGGGCCTCGCCGGGCATCTGATGGTGATGTAAGCGGCGGGATTTGACGTTTTGTGATCGCTATACGGGCCACGGCCGGACACCATATGGTGCCCGGCCGTTGTTTTCTTGTGATTGGATGAGGGCTGCCTGCGCGTCAGAGCAGGAACCCGTGCAGCGGATCATCTTCCCAATCGTCACCGCCTGAAGCATTGCCGTACCGGCTCCCGGAGGCATTGACTGTCATCAGAGACATCACATCTTCTGTCGACACGCCGTCACCGTCCTCGGCAAATGGCAGGAACTTGGGCAAGCCGGACCAGTTTGACGACGAATGGTCCGAGCCATGCGAGCCGCCAGTGCCCTTGGTGCCGCCAGTGCCTTTGGTGCCACCAGAGCCCTTGGTGCCGCCAGTGCCTTTGGTGCCACCGGAGCCCTTGGTGCCGCCAGTGCCTCTGGTCCCGCCAGTGCCTTTGGTGCCACCGGTGCCTTTGGTGCCGCCAGTGCCTTTGGTGCCACCGGAGCCCTTGGTGCCACCGGAGCCCTTGGTGCCGCCAGTGCCTTTGGTCCCGCCAGTGCCCTTGGTCCCACCGGAGCCTTTGGTGCCACCAGTGCCCTTGGTGCCGCCAGTGCCTTTGGTCCCACCGGAGCCCTTGGTCCCACCGGAGCCTTTGGTCCCACCGGTGCCCTTGGTCCCACCGGAGCCTTTGGTCCCACCGGAGCCTTTGGTCCCACCAGTGCCCTTGGTCCCACCGGAGCCTTTGGTCCCACCGGTGCCCTTGGTCCCACCGGAGCCCTTGGTGCCACCAGTGCCCTTGGTCCCACCGGAGCCTTTGGTGCCACCGGAGCCCTTGGTGCCACCAGTGCCCTTGGTCCCACCGGAGCCCTTGGTGCCACCAGTGCCCTTGGTGCCGCCGGAGCCTTTGGTGCCACCGGAACCCTTGGTGCCGCCGCTGCCGTCGCTGTGGTCGTCGCAGGCGTCAAAATAGACGTCGGTGAGGTCGATCCCAGAACCGGCGCCGCCGTCCTGGCTGTGGTCGATCACGATCCTGGAGACAGGGCCGGGGATGTCGACCAGCACCGAAGCGGCCTCGGTATTCGAGGGGACATCAGCGCCGGTGCTGTTCGCGGTATCCGCACCTGGAACCGCGTCGGTGTCGAGCAGGTCGACCGATTCACCGGCCGTCAGGTTGACTTCGATCTGGTTGCCGTCGGCATCGAACGCCTGAATGCGGGCGACTGAGTCGGCATCGACGTCGTTGACCCGAAACGAAACGTTTGTCACTTCTTCCGAGAAGCTAAGCTCGTAAGACGCGTTGGCGCCCTGGGCCGTAAGGTAGGAGGACATCGAGCTGTTGGGATCGACCGCATTGCCATCATCCACGATACCGGCAGTGTTCTGCTCCATCGTGTAGAATTCGCTGACGGTATTGTCCGAGCTGGAAAGAACCGAGAATTTGACATCGACACTGCCGGTGTTCTGGGTGAACCCACCGGTCAGATCATCATAGTTGTCGATTGGATCCGGATCATTCGGGTCCGGCGCCAGATCCCATTCAAAGCTCTCTCTGACCGAGTTGCCGGCACTGTCATGATCATCGCAGGTCTCTGTCCCCTTGGTACCTCCGGAGCCTTTGGTCCCACCGGAGCCCTTGGTGCCGCCCGAGCCATTGTGCCAGCCAGAACCATGGTGCCCGCCTGCGCCATGATGCCCGCCAAATCTGCCGGACATATGTTCGTCATACCATTTGGAAAAGGTCCGGCCTTCGACGCCGCCATTATGGTAGGCATCTGTCGAGCTTGCCGATGCGTGGCCTGAGCCCTTGGTGCCAAAGCCTCTGAAATGTCTCATCCGTCCGTCTCCCCTTCCAAAGGAAATTCATGCGCGCAAACGCGTTTTCAGCAGTCCTGAGGCCAGCGAAGGTCGCAGAGATCCACGTTAAAATTGATCAGTCGAAAATACGGAGCGGCCACAGTTTTGCCAAAGTTTTTCTTAATTTTCAACAAATTGACGATTTTTTGTCTCTCAATCGGAAACAGTATCGGCTGATACAAATTTTTTTATGTCCGCCGCGGATCAATCATTTTCCCAATTGTGCCGAAAACCCGGCGAATCAGTCGGGGCGCTGATTCCTTACTCTGACCTCAAAATTGCCGATTTTCGCCTTTAGCCCTGATGCTGAAACCCGGAGTCAGCGGCACCAAATTCGGTTCTGCAACGGGACAGAGGCCCGGCCGGGTCATTCGAGGTGAGCATGAGCGGCGGAACGAAACGCAAATTGCGGGTGGTCGAGAGCGCCGAGAAGTTCTTTGGCGTGCCTGTTCTGGATGTTGATGCTCCGGGCGGGGAAAGCCGGTCGAGTTACCGGCTCGTCTTTGCCGATCGCTCAGTGATCGCTACGCTGCGCCCCAATTTCCGCCGCACACATATTGAAGCGTTCACGCTGCAAGAATTGCGGCCGAATTGCACTGACCTGCCCGAGTGTCTGGGGGTGGATGGTGAGATCCTGTTTCAGTCGGATGTCGGGGGCAAGCGCCTTAACCTTGAGATATCCAAGGTCAGCAAATCCAAACGCGTCGATCTGGCGGCCGAGGCGGTTGCCTCGATCTTTCGCATTCAGTCCGCGGGCCGGCAGGCCAAACTGCACGAGGCATTGCCGCATCTGGGGCAGAACCAGCTCTGGCTGGAAAACTTTGTCGCCTCGGTGAGCGAGCTTGCGGACTATTCGCAAGGCCGTTCTGCAAGCCTGAACAAACCTGCCTTGTGCGAGATGATCGCCTATCCGGGGCAGCAGTTCGTCAAGTGGGACTGTCGGTCAGGGAACGCCGCCATCGGCGCCGATGACAGGCTGCGCTGGTTCGATTGTGAATATTCCGGCGCCCGCCACGGTGCCGAGGATTTTGCCTGGTTGATCGGTGACGAGGCATGGCCGCTGCAGCCCGATGTGATGGAGGCGATTGTTGCCGACGGCTTTGACCCGGAGACGGGTCATGCGTTGGATGATTACCTCGATTACATGGCGCTCTACCTGACCTTCCATTGCGTCCAGCGGTTCAAGCTGATCGTGCATGAGACCAGCAAACGTGGCTGGCTGTCGAAAACGCGTGTGCGCAAATACGACGATGTTGGCGCCCACCCCGAGTTTGCGGCGCAGCTCTGCCGGGTTGGAAGCTATTTTGCGGAACGCAACGTTGCCACGCGCCCCGTCGCCCGTGATTTCGAAGATGCCGAACTCGTTTTTCTGAACATTCTGAAGGATAGCTTGGAACCGGCGAGCGCGTGACCCTCATGAAGCATGACAAATCCATATCAGTACGGGGCAGTGCCTTGCAGGTCGCATTGATCGACACGCATGCAGAGTTCGCCGCGCTGCGCGATGCCTGGCGAGACCTTGAAAGTCGTGATCCGGAATCCACGGTGTTTATGACCTGGGATTGGATGAACGAGGTTTTTCACGACAAGCTGTTTCGCTGGAGTGTGTTGGTTGTGCGCGAAGGCGCCGGGGCGGGCAGGGTCGTGTGCATCCTGCCGCTGAAATACCGGGTGCACTGGAGCACCAGCCGCAAGGAATTCCAGACCGAGATGGAGGCAGGTGGCCGTTTGCTCTGGAGTGAATATACCGGGTTTCTGTGCGATCCGACCCATGAGGCGGAGGCGCTGACCGCTGCGGCGGGCAAGCTGGCGCAGATGCCGTGGACCAAACTCTCGATGCGCTATGTCGCCCAGCATCGTCGCTGCAAGATATTTACCGACGCGCTGGCCGACAGGGGATTCTCGGTGCGGTTCAGGGAATACATGATCAACAACAAGCAGACCAACAATCTGTTATGTCCGCAGGTCGATCTGCCGGAAGATTTCGACAGCTACCTGAAAAACCAGATCAGCAGCAACAAGCGCCAGCAATTCAACCGTTTCAAACGCAGAAGCCTGGATACGGGCGAATACACCATCAGTTGCGCTGACGATACGACGCTTGAGGCTGACCTGGAGGCGTTGCTGACATTCTGGAGACAGAAATGGGGCGCCGATAAAGGCGAGCGGCAGGCCGAGCGTGTTGCCGGAAACTACCGTGATGTCCTGACAGCGGCACAGCGAACCGGGTCGCTCTTCATGCCGGTTCTGCGCAAAGGCGACACGCCGCTGGGGGCGCTGGGCCACGTGCTGGACCGGAAGAACGGGCTGATGCATTTCATCGTGGCTGGCCGGGATTCCGCCGCGACAGAGGCGTTTATAGGTGCGGCGCTGCATTTCTACAGCATCGAATGGGCGATCGGGCAGGGCTTTGTCTGTTACGATTTCTGCCACGGCAACGAGCCCTATAAATACAATTACGGCGCGCAGGATCACGAAGTTCTGTATTTCGAGGTCCGCCGCAAGGATATGAACCCGGATCTGGTGCTGGATTCGATCTGCGTTGGGGCCGCGATGCGCCGACTCGAAGATTTCATCAGCGAGGGCAAGACCGATCAGGCCGCGCGTGGCTGCGCCCAGATCGCCAGACTGTTTTCCTGAAGACGGCGGATCGCTCGCGCGGGGGGCTGCCAGTCGATCATCCCTAAGAAACAAGCGTCAACGATTCAACGAACCCAACTCGGAACCTGATGGTTCCAGAGGCTTATTTTTGCGCGGAATGTATTTTGAAAATGGTGCTGCTGGAGAGAATCGAACTCTCGACCTCTCCCTTACCAAGGGAGTGCTCTACCTCTGAGCTACAGCAGCACGTTGTGGCGGGTGGATTAGACGCTTCTCGGACTCGGTGCAAGCCTAATCTGGACCCGTGCGTGCACCTCATGTAAAGACGCCCCATGACCCGCAAGGACGACCCGAAAAAGCCCGGCCAGACAGGCAATGCGCGCGCAGACAGGCTGAGCCGTGCGCTGAAGGCCAATCTGGCACGGCGCAAGGCCCAGAGCCGGGCGCGCGAAGGCGGGAAAGATACCGAGGCAGGCCAAACCGAGCAGGATAAAGGGTAGCGTAGATGGATTCGATTTTGGTGACGGGCAATGGCCCTCTGAGCGGGACAATCCCGATCGCGGGGGCCAAGAACGCCTGTCTCACGCTTATGCCGGCGACGCTGCTGAGCGACGAACCGCTGACGCTGACCAACGCGCCGGGCTTGTCGGATATCCGGACCATGACACAGTTGCTGCAATCGCTCGGGGCCGAGGTCACGTCGCTGCAGGATGGCAAGGTTCTGGCAATGTCATGCCATGGCGCGATCAACAGCCGCGCCGAATATGACATCGTGCGCAAGATGCGCGCCTCGAACCTTGTGCTGGGGCCGTTGCTGGCGCGCGAAGGCCATGCAGAAGTGTCGCTGCCGGGCGGCTGTGCCATCGGCGCGCGGCCGATGGATATCCACACCAGCGGATTGCAGCAGATGGGGGCCGAGATCGAATTGCGTGATGGCTACCTGCACGCCAAAGCCGATGGTGGGCATCTGAAAGGCGCGGTAATTGATTTTCCCTTTGCCAGTGTCGGTGCCACCGAGAATATCATGATGGCCGCGACGCTGGCGAAGGGCACGACCGTCATCAACAACGCTGCGCGCGAGCCCGAGATCGTCGATCTGGCTACCTGCCTGCGCAAGATGGGCGCGCAGATCGACGGCGACGGTACGTCGCGCATCGAGATTCAGGGCGTGGACCGGCTGCACGGTGCGACGCATCCGGTGGTGAGCGACCGAATCGAGCTGGGCACCTACATGCTGGCGCCTGCGATCTGCGGCGGCGAGGTGGAATGCCTTGGCGGGCGGATCGAGTTGGTGGGAGCCTTCTGCGAGAAGCTGGACGCGGCGGGTATCAGTATCGAGGAAACGCCCACGGGGCTGAAAGTGGCGCGCAAGAATGGCCGCATTCGTGCGGTCGATGTAACAACTGCGCCGTTTCCCGGCTTTCCGACCGATCTGCAGGCGCAGTTCATGGCGTTGATGTGCACTGCCGAAGGCACCTCGGTGCTGGAGGAAAAGATTTTCGAAAACCGGTTCATGCACGCCCCGGAACTGGAGCGTATGGGTGCGGATATCGACGTGCATGGCGGCCATGCTACGGTCAGGGGAGTTGAACGGCTGAAGGGCGCGCCTGTGATGGCGACCGATCTGCGGGCCAGTGTCTCGCTGATCCTGGCTGGACTTGCGGCGGAAGGTGAAACCGTCGTCAACCGCGTCTACCATCTGGATCGCGGCTATGAGCGGGTCGAGGAAAAGCTGCGCAATGTCGGGGCCAAGATCGAACGGGTGAAAAGCCAATGACCGAACGCGATGCCGCTTTCGAGGACGGGCGCGAGGCGCCGCTGAATCTGGGCGCGTTCGACCCGGAGGATTTGCAGATCCTGTCGAGCCTGTCCCAGGACGCGGTTTTCCCGATTACCGAAATGTCGTGGCGTCCGGGCATGCGGCGCTTTGCGTTGTTGATCAACCGGTTCCGCTGGGAGGATGACGGGCAGGCGCGGCACGGTGCCGAACGGGTGCGTTCGCTGCTGGTCGTGGACAACGTGCTGGGCGTCTCCAGCCAGGGGATCGACCGGAGTGACAAGGATACGATCCTGTCGCTCTTGTCGGTCACGTTCGAGCCGGGTGAAGAGGGGGCGGGGCATGTTCTGCTGACCCTGGCGGGCGATGGCGCGATCCGGCTGGAGATCGAGGCGCTGGAAGTAACGCTGAAGGATGTGACGCGGCCCTACCGTGCGCCGTCGAAAAAGGCCCCAAGTCACCCGGTGTGACCCGTTTCAAGGACTGCCAATGCCCAAATTTCTAGATTTTTCCGCGCCGGATTTCGAGTCTGAGTTTTCGGCGCTGCTCGCGGCCAAGCGTGAAGACAGCCCGGATGTGGATGCGGCGGTGGCCGGGATCATCGCGGATGTGCGGACCCGTGGCGATGCGGCCCTGATTGAGCTGACCGAGAAGTTCGACCGCGTGACGCTGACGCGCGATACGATCCGTCTGAACGCCGAAGAGGTGGCGCAGGCGGCCGATCAGGTGCCCGCCGATGTGCGCGCGGCGCTGGAACTGGCCGCGTCCCGCATCCGCGCCTACCATGCGCGGCAGATGCCCGAGAATGCCAGCTGGACCGATGACGCCGGCGCGACGCTGGGCTGGCGCTGGTCGCCGGTCAGCGCGGCGGGGCTTTACGTGCCGGGCGGGCTGGCCACCTATCCGTCATCGGTGCTGATGAACGCGGTCCCGGCCAAGGTTGCGGGTGTGCCACGGCTGGCCATGGTGGTGCCCACGCCGGACGGCGCGCTGAACCCCGCCGTGCTGGCCGCGGCACAGATCGCGGGCGTCGACGAGATTTACCGCATCGGTGGTGCACAGGCGGTGGCGGCGCTGGCTTACGGGACCGAGGCAATTGCACCGGTGGACAAGATCACCGGGCCGGGCAACGCCTATGTCGCGGCAGCCAAGCGGCGGGTTTTCGGCAAGGTCGGCATCGACATGATCGCGGGTCCGTCCGAGATACTGGTGATCGCTGACGCCGAGAACGATCCCGACTGGATTGCGCTGGATATGTTGAGCCAGGCGGAACATGACGAAAGCGCGCAGGCGATCCTGATCACCGATGACGCGGGCTTTGGCCGTGCGGTGGCGCAGGCCATCGAGGCGCGGCTGGAGACGTTGGAACGGCGTGCCATCGCCGCGGCGAGCTGGCGCGATTTCGGCGCTGTGATCACGGTGCCCGATCTGGGCGTGGCGGCGGAACTGTCCGATCGCGTTGCGCCCGAGCATCTGGAGCTCTGCGTTGCCGAACCCGAAGCGCTGAGCGGGCGGATCACCCATGCCGGCGCGATCTTCCTCGGGCAGTGGACGCCCGAGGCGATTGGCGACTATGTGGGCGGGCCGAACCACGTGCTGCCCACGGCGCGCTCGGCGCGGTTTTCTTCCGGCCTCGGCGTGCTGGATTTCCTTAAACGCACGACGCTGGCGCAGATGAGCCCGGCGGCCCTGCGCGCCATCGGCCCTGCCGCCGAAGCCTTGGCGATTTCAGAGAGCCTGGAGGCGCATGGGCTGAGTGTGCGGGCGCGGCTGAACAAGCTGAATGGGTAGGGCCGGGGATTTCCGGTCAGTGAGAGCCTCTTTGGCGGAGCCGTGATGTGACCCGTCCAAGCACCGTGACCTTGCCGCATCGCGCCTGAGACTGGCGCGCTATTGCGACAGACGGGCCGCACAGGGCCCCCTGCGCCATCTTGGCCGTTGACTTGGCCGCGCAAACTCTCGACTGATGTCCCGCGTGCGGCGGTTGACCATCGCCGTGCCCGTTTTGAATGCAAGAAAGGTCCATAAGGCCATGAGCCGTATCAGCCATATCGCGCTTGATGACGCGAACCTGCCGCCGCCCACGCCCGAGATCGAGCAAGAGCGCAAGGTGGCGATGTTCGATCTGATGGAAGAGAATATCTTTGACCTGCCCAAGCGGGATGACCGGCATGTGCCCGATGGTCCCTACCGCGTGGGTCTGTCGATTCGCGAAAAACGGCTGATTTTCTCGGTTGCGACCGAAGATGAAAGCCCGGCTGCCGAGTTCCACCTGTCGCTCAGCCCGTTTCGGCAGGTGGTCAAGGATTACTGGACCATCTGCGAGAGCTATTTCGACGCGGTCAAGAACCTGCCGCCCAGCCAGATCGAGACCATCGACATGGCCCGTCGCGGCATCCACAACGAAGGCGCGCGCATTCTGGAGGAACGTCTGGACGGCAAGGCGATGATCGACAACGACACCGCCCGGCGCCTGTTCACCCTGATCTGTGTGCTGCATTTCGGCAGCTAGTGGCATGACGGCAGAGCTTCCTCAATCGGTGCTGTTCTGCTGCGACTATAACGCAGTCCGCTCGCCTATGGCCGAGGGGTTGATGAAGCAACTCTACGGCACTGACACCTATGTGCAGTCCGCAGGCGTGCATAGTGAGCAGGAAATAGACGGATTTTCCATTGCCGTGTGCGAGGAAATCGGAATCGAGCTGTCGCGCCACCGGGTCCGCAGCTTTGACGAGATGGAGCAATGGGGCGATGATCTCAGTTCTTTTGACGTGGTAGTGGCGTTGAGCCCGGCCAGTCAGCGCCGGGCGCTGGAACTGACCCGCGTTTTCCACCTTGAAGTTGTCTACTGGCCGATTCTGGACCCTACCGGCCTGGGAGAGACGCGCGAAGCCAAGCTGAGCGCCTACCGACAGAGCCGCGACCAGATCCGCGCCCATATGATCGACCGCTGGGGTCCCGCCAAAGGAGGACAGGAATGACCGACACCGTGAAACGCTATTTTGAGGCCTTCAACGCCGGGGATACCGCCGGCATGCTGGACTGTCTGGCCGAGGACGTGGCACATCATGTCAACGAGGGCGCCATCCGCCACGGCAAGGAGGCCTTTGCCGCGTTCTGCGCACATATGAACCGGTGCTACCGTGAAAACCTGACCGACATCGTGATCTTCGAGGCGATGGACGGGACGCGGGCTGCGGCCGAATTCACCGTGAACGGCACCTATCTGCAAACCGACGAGGGCCTGCCAGAGGCGCGCGGTCAGACCTATTGTCTGCCCGCCGGGTCGTTCTTTACGCTGGCGGATGGCAAGATCACCCGCGTCGTGACCTATTACAATCTGGCCGATTGGTCGGCACAGGTCGCGTGATCGAAACGCGGGCGCTGCGCGGTCCGGCACTGGAGGCGGTGCTGGACGATCTGGCGCAACTGCGTATCACGGTCTTTCGCAGCTACCCGTATCTCTATGACGGCGATGTGGCCTACGAGCAGCGCTATCTTCAGACCTACCGCGACAGCCCGAACGCGATCCTGATCGGTGCGTTTGATGGCGCGCGCCTGGTGGGGGCGTCGACCGGCGCTCCTATGGAAGAGCACGCGGATGATTTCGCGCAGGCCTTTGCCGGGCTGGATATTCCGTTGAGCGATATTTTCTACTGCGCCGAAAGCGTGCTCTTGCCGGACTATCGCGGGCAGGGGATCGGGCATGCGTTCTTTGACGCGCGAGAGGCCCACGCCCGCGCGCTGGGCCGCCGCCATTCGGCCTTTTGCGCGGTGACGCGCCCGGCGGGGCATCCGTTGTGTCCCGAGGGATATACGCCGCTCAATCGGTTCTGGACTGGGCGCGGCTATGCCAAGGTGCCCGGTGCGGTGGCGCAGTTTCGCTGGAAGGATATCGACCAGCCCGAAGAGACCGATCATGCGCTGCAATTCTGGATGCGCGCGCTCTGACAGGGCGGCTGTCAGGCGGTCTGCGGGAGGCGTGTGGACTTTTGAACACAGGGGATTCGAAGTGACTTCCCAGGGTGATTCGATTTTGATATGTTTCCCGACATAAAGATAAAAAAAGGCAGGCAGTACAGGTATGAAAACGGGCTTTCGGGGCACGTTTGTCATCTCCTGGTCGCAGACGGAAGTGGACGGTTTCAAAACCGAAGCGGTGCAGTCGATCTCGGTTGGGGCCACCTGGTCTTGGCGCGGTGATGCTGTGCGCGTGGATGGTCCGCCGGAGTTGTTGCGACTGGAACAGGCAGACGGAGACAAGATCAGCCGCAAGCGCGCGGCACGGATGGTCAGGCGGCTGGTAGGGGCGGCACTGAACAACACAAGGGACCTTACGCAAGTCGATGTGGACGAGCCGCTGATGGATCGCAGCTTTGTGGTCACGGATGGTGCGCAAAGCTATACAATCACGGTGATCGAAGTGGGCGGCGGCGCACCGCCCTTGCTGATGTTCATTGACGAATTCCCCCCCAGAGACGCCGATATGTGGGTCGTGCATCACACGCTGGAGGGGCCGCAGGCGATCACCACCGATGCGGCCGCCGGCGGTGTGATCTGCTTTACTCCCGGCACACGGATCGAAACGCCGGACGGGCCGCGACTGGTGGAAGAATTGCGCGAGGGCGACCGGGTCCAGACCAAGGATTGCGGCGCCGAGGAGATCCAGTGGGTCGGCAGCCGTCGGATGACCGGCGCACGGCTCTTTGCGCTGCCGGGCCTGCGGCCAATCCGCATTCGGTGTGGCGCATTGGGTGTCGAAAGACCGGATGAGGAGCTGCTGGTGTCGCCCGAGCACAAGATGCTGGTGCGCGGTGATGTGGCGCGTGCGCTCTTCAACACGCCAGAGGTGCTGGTTTCTGCCAAGGATCTGATCAACAACGACACGATCAGTGTCGATCTGTCGGTCCGCGAAGTCACCTATATTCACCTTCTGTTGCCGCGCCATCAGATCCTCTGGGCCAATGGCGTTGAAACCGAAAGCTTCCACCCCGCGAGTGCCGCGCTCTCGACGCTGGATCAGGCGGACCGCTTGCGCCTGCTGGCGCGGTTCCCGGCGCTGGAGTTCGAGCCCCATACCTATGGCAGCTTCGCCCGGCGCAGCCTTAGCGGACCCGAGGCGGCGATCCTGGCGCACGAGGCTGCGTGACCTGAATGTGCGCCCTTGCGGGCGCGCAATTTCATCATTTGCGTTCGGGCCACGCAGGCCTTGGGGGGCAACTCCCTGAAGGATGTTTGGGGCCGAAAGATACAGGCGCCAATGCGTGCCTTCCGGCGGAAATCCTGCTTGCAAAGTGCTGGCAGGCGGGCCTTGGGCGGGCAGGGACGGCAAAAGAACCTCTTTTGTGCAGGAGTTGTTGACTCCACCCACCGCGCGCGTATAAGCGCGGCTTCATTGGTGTTGGTGGCCCCCGCAAGGGGAAGCCTGTCGGGAACGATCCAGAGGACAACGCCCTTCACTGTCGCGAGGATGCCCAGAGGGGCGGAGAAGCGGCCACATTCGAAGGAGATCAGCCGTGACTAAACGCACGTCTGCCAAGTACAAACTAGACCGTCGCATGGGCGAAAACATCTGGGGTCGCCCCAAATCGCCCGTCAATCGCCGCGAATACGGCCCCGGCCAGCACGGTCAGCGCCGTAAGGCCAAGATTTCCGATTTCGGCATTCAGCTGCGCGCCAAGCAGAAGCTCAAGGGCTACTATGGCGACCTGACCGAAAAGCAGTTCAAGCGCATCTACACCGAAGCCGCCCGTGTGAGCGGCGACACCGGTGAAAACCTGATCGGCCTGCTCGAGCGCCGTCTTGATGCCGTTGTCTACCGTGCGAAATTCGTCGCGACCATCTTTGCCGCGCGCCAGTTCGTGAACCACGGCCACGTCAAGGTGAATGGCCGCCGCGTCAACATCCCCTCCTACCGTGTGAAGGAAGGCGACGTGATCGAGGTTCGTGACCGGTCCAAGCAACTGGCAGTCGTACTGGAGGCCGTTGCACTGGCCGAGCGCGATGTGCCCGATTACATCGACGTCGATCATTCCAAGATGACAGCCACGTTCGTCCGCACGCCCGGCTTGGGCGATGTGCCCTACGCGGTGATGATGGAACCGAACCTCGTCATCGAATTCTACGCGCAGAACTAAGCCAACCGCTTTTTCTGCCGGGAATGTTATTCAGGGCCGTGGCGGGAAACCGCCATGGCCCTTTTGCTTTGAGTGAGACGCCCGGGCTCGACGCGGCTTTTTACGAAAATCTGTAATTCAGGTTTGGCGTGAAAGGCTTTAGAAGCTCTGGCAGGGAGAATGCCGAATGACAAAGATCACGCCGCAGCCGGGGATTCTGGATATCGCGCTCTACGAGGGTGGGGCTGCCCATATCGAGGGTATCCAGAATGTCGTGAAACTCAGCTCGAACGAGAACCCGTTCGGGCCGAGCGACGCCGCCAAGGAGGCGTTTCGCAAGTCGGCCTATGATCTGCACCGCTACCCGTCATCGGACCATGCCGCGTTGCGCGCTGCCATTGGCGAGATTCACGGCCTCGATCCCGCGCGGATCATCTGCGGCGCGGGCAGTGACGAGATCATCGCCTTTCTGTGTCAGGCCTATGCCGGGCCGGGCGACGAGGTGATCCACACCGAACACGGCTTCGCCATGTACCGGATCAGCACCATGGCCAACGGCGCCACGCCGGTCGAGGTTGCCGAGCGCGAGCGGGTCACGGATGTGGACGCGATCCTGGCGGCCTGCACCGAGCGCACGCGGCTGGTGTTTGTCGCCAACCCGAACAATCCCACGGGCACCATGGTCGGCGCGGCAGAATTGGCGCGGCTGGCGGCGGGCCTGCCCGAGCAGGTGCTGCTGGTGATCGACGGGGCCTATGCGGAATATGTCGAGGGCTATGATGGTGGTGCGGCGCTGATCGAGGCGCGCGAGAACGTGGTCATGACCCGTACCTTTTCCAAGCTTTACGGGCTGGGCGGGCTGCGGATCGGCTGGGGCTATGGCCCGAGCCACGTGATCGACGTGCTGAACCGTTTGCGGGGGCCTTTCAACCTCAGCCAGGCGGCGCTGGCCGCTGCCGAGGCCGCCATTCGCGACACCGCCTGGGCCGAAAAATGCCGGGCCGACAATACAAAGCTGCGCGCCTGGCTGGCCGAGGCGCTGGCCGAGCATGGGGTGCCGTCGGATACCTCTACGGCGAATTTCATCCTTGCACGCTTTGCCAACCAGGCCGAGGCCGAGGCTTGCGACCAGCATCTGAAATCGGAAGGGCTGATCGTGCGCCGGGTGGCGGGCTATAACCTGCCCAACTGTCTGCGCATCACCGTGGGCGACGAGGCCAGTTGCCGCCGGATCGCGCACGCGGTCGGCCAGTTCATGAAAGTTGCCCGATGACCGTGCTTTACGAGCGAGTGGCGCTGATCGGGCTGGGGTTGATCGCGGGGTCCATGGCGCTGGCGATGAAGCGCGCGGGCCTGGCGGGCGAGGTGGTCGGCCATGCACGCTCTGCCGAGACACGGCAGGTGGCGCGCGAGATCGGTTTGTGCGACCGGGTCGCCGAGAGCGCGGCTGAGGCTGTGGAGGGTGCCGATCTGGTGGTGCTCTGCGTGCCCGTGGGGGCGATGGGGCAGGTCGCGGCCGAGATTGGCCCGGCGTTGAAACCGGGGGCCACGGTCAGCGATGTCGGATCAGTCAAGCGCGCCGTGATCAGTGCTGTCGCGCCGCATATTCCCGAAGGCGTGCATTTCGTGCCCGCGCATCCGCTGGCAGGAACAGAGCATTCGGGGCCACGTTCGGGGTTTGCCGAGCTGTTTGAAGGGCGCTGGTGTCTCATCGTTCCCGCCGAAGGGTCTGACGAGGCGGCCATCGCGCGGCTCGAAGCGCTCTGGCAGGGGATGGGATCGCTGACCGACCGGATGGAAGCCGACCATCACGATCTGGTTCTGGCCGTCACCAGCCACGCGCCGCACCTCATCGCCTACACGATGGTCGGCGTGGCCGACGATCTGGGCCGCGTGACCGATAGCGAAGTGATCAAATACTCCGCCGCGGGATTTCGCGATTTCACCCGGATTGCTGCCAGCGATCCAACGATGTGGCGCGACGTGTTTTTGAACAACAAGGACGCGACGCTGGAAATTCTCGGCCGGTTCACTGAAGAACTGTTTGCGCTGCAACGGGCGATCCGCATCGGTGATGGCGATCACCTGCACGCCTATTTCACCCGCACAAGGGCGATCCGGCGCGGGATCATCGAGGCGGGACAGGATACCGACGCGCCCGATTTCGGGCGGGGAAAAAGGGTATGAGGGTCCGCACTGCCATCACGGGCGCTATCATCGGGCTGACATTCATGGCCGGGCTGGCAATGGCCAAGGCGCCGGAAAGCTCTTTGCGCCCCGTGGCGCGGCCCGGCTCGGCCCAGATCGCGGCCGCGCCCTCGGCAGAGCAGGCCATGCCCAAAGTCACCCAACCCGAAACCCGTCCGGAGACACGACCCGAGACCGCAGTCCAGCGGCCAAAGTCGCGCCCTGCGGCATCGACCTTGGCCAGCCGTGACGCGCGGGGGCACCAGACAGCCCCGAAGCCGCCACGGCAAGAGTCGCTGGCCGCACTGCGGCCCGAGGCGGGCACCGAGCGAAAAGGGCTCTTTCGGTCATTGCGTCCGTTGCTGCGCCCACGCGCCGTGAGCAAGAAGGCGGTCGCGCGCGAGCGGGAACTGGCGCGCGGCGCGGTCTGCGGCGACGTGGCGATTCAGGGCGTCGAGATCGGTGCCGTGCCGGGCAAGCTGAACGGCTGCGGCGTGATCAAGGCGGTAAAGGTGCGCGAAGTCAGCGGCGTGGCGCTGAGCCAGAATGCGGTGATGGATTGCGTGACCGCCAAGGCGCTGAAATCATGGATCAACGATGGGATGAAACCCGCCATTGGAAATCGTGGCGGCGGGGTGTCGCGCATCCGTGTTGTGGCGCATTACGCCTGCCGGACACGCAACAATCAGCGCGGTGCGAAAATCTCGGAACATGGGCGCGGGCGGGCGATTGATATTGCCGGATTCACGTTGCGCGACGGATCAAAGATCAGCGTGCTGAAGGATTGGAACAAGGGTGGCAAGGGCCAGTCCCTGCGCCGGATGCACAAGACCGCTTGCGGACCGTTCGGGACGGTTCTAGGGCCGGAAGCGAACCACTATCACAAGGATCACTTCCATTTTGACACGGCGCGGTATCGTAGCGGATCCTACTGCCGGTAAGGTGTAACGCGCGATAGCGCTGACGCGCTTTAACGCAATCGCAGAACCGGCGCAGGTCCGATAGGTACGGGCCCCAGCCAGATGCGTCCCTTGGCAAACTCCAGCGGTATGTCCAGCGTCTTGGGGTTGCCCGCGAGCCGTGACAGCTGTGTCAGCCCTTCCTCCAGCGGGTCCGCGATTGCGGCGGGCAGGCTGCCCGAACTGCGCGCCAGCTGCAGGATCTCGCGCCAGTTGCGCGCCTTGATCGTCACGGTTCCACTGGGTTGGCCCGCCGCGTCGACCATCAGTTCGCCAGCCGCCTGCAGTGACAGCTGCCCCCATGTTGCCTCGGCCAGACGCAGCCGGATCTGTTTCGGTTGTGGGCGGGCCTGCTCGATCGCGTGGCGGTCCCACGGTTTGTCGAAGAGGATCGTGAAATCGGCATGCAGCACGGTGAAGGTATCCGGCAAGGTGCCGTTCGGATCCACCCGCGCGGCCCAGGCGTTCGGCGGGGCCAGACCATCGGCGCGCAGACCCAGATGGTAATGGGCGTCCGCGTCTGCCGGAACGTGTTCTGCCGCGAGCGTCAGCCCCTTGATCTGCAGCGGCGCATTGTCACCATCCGGTGCGATGGTCAGTTGGCGCGCGGTAAGGGTCGCACGGTCCAGCGTCAGGCCGGTCGATGCCTTCAGTACCATGCTGGCGCGCATGTCGTCGCTGGTGATGCGGTATTTCTCGAGCGGGGTCGCGATCAGTTGCGTCTGCGGCCAGACAGCGATCATGTGGTTCGGCTTGTAGCTGAGGGCGAGCAGCTGGAAAAACGGCGCCTCCCAGGCGAGGCCCGTGCCGGGGTCAGCCAGCGCCAGCTCGGAAAAGGTGGTATCGAACCGATTGGGAAAGCCGCGCAGGGCAAGATCGGCGTAGTCGGCCACCCAGCCTTCGGCGCGGCGGGTGTCGAACCACGCCTCGAACCCGGATTTCGCAGCCCGGGCGCCCACGAACCAGTAACTGCTCCAGCCGAGACTGGCGAGAATGATGATGCTTAGCAATGCCCGCATGGATCGCCCCCCTTTTACGGCGTGCCGCGATGGTGTTTATAGGGCGAAACGCGCGAGGGAACAGCGAAATGACAATGTGGGTGTTCGGCTATGGATCACTGGTGTGGAATCCGGGCTTTGAGGTCGAAGATCAGGTGATCGCGACGCTGC
Source organism: Roseovarius sp. ZX-A-9 (assembly GCF_028369135.1). GTDB lineage: Bacteria > Pseudomonadota > Alphaproteobacteria > Rhodobacterales > Rhodobacteraceae > Roseovarius. The sequence goes on along the minus strand of NZ_JAPWHW010000003.1, from coordinate 156,921 downwards.
CGGGCTATTCGCGCAGTTTTTGCATGCGCAGCATCCATCATCGCGGCACGGATGCCAATCCTGGTCTGGTCCTGGCGTTGGACGAGGGCGAGGGCGCGGCCTGTCAGGGCGTGGCGCTGTCTGTGCCGGATGATCGGCAGGATGCGGTGCTGGCCTATCTGCGCGAACGCGAATTGATCTCGTCGGCCTATCTGGAACGGATGCTTGACGTGCAGCTCTGTGATGGGCGGCAGGTGACGGCGGTTGCCTATGTGGTCGATCGCGATCACGTTCAGTACTGCGGCGGGCTGCCGCTGGAGGAACAGGCGCAGATCATCGCGCATGCGGTTGGCGGGCGCGGACCGAACACCGAGTATCTCTACAATACCGCCAGCCATCTGACCGAACTGGGGATCAACGACCCCGATCTGTCCTGGCTCTCGGAGCGGGTGCGCGATATTGCCCCATAACCCCTTGGCTTAAAGGGGCTAACCGCGTAGGCTGACGCACGGAAGAGCGCGCGGCAAAGCGCCACAAGCAGTAACGTGTCGGGAGCGTCCATATGGACCAGCCGGGCCGCAAGGTCGAGCAGCAGCATTTTTCACATCCCGTGCGTCAGATCATTCTGATGTTTATCGTGGTTGCGTTGACGGGGGTCGGGTCGTTCGTGGCGCTGCCCCGGGTACTGCCCGTGTTCCAGGCGAACCCTTATCTGAACGGGTTCATCATCTTTGTCTTTTTCATTGGTGTGGTGTCGTGTTTCTGGCAGGTCTTCCAGCTGATCGTCTCGGTCCGCTGGCTTGAAGGCTTTGCGTCCGAGAACACCGGGCACGAGATGACCAGCGCGCCGCAATTGCTGGCCCCGCTTGCCACGTTGTTGCGGCAGCGCGGCAAACGCATGCAGATCGCGCAAAGCTCGGCCCAGTCGATCCTGGATTCGGTGGTGCAGCGCATAGACGAAGTGCGCGAAATCACCCGCTATATCGTCAACCTGCTGATTTTTCTTGGACTTTTGGGTACATTCTATGGGCTCGCCACAACGGTCCCTGCGCTTGTGGACACTATCCGCGGCCTTGCCCCGCAAGAGGGTGAAGCTGGTGTCGAAGTCTTCAAGAGGCTGATGACCGGGCTTGAATCGCAACTGGGCGGCATGGGCATCGCTTTTGCGTCATCGTTGCTGGGCCTGGCGGGATCGCTGGTTGTCGGGCTGCTGGAGCTTTTCGCCAGCCAGGCGCAGAACCGGTTCTACCGTGAACTGGAAGAGTGGATGTCGACGATCACGCGCGTCGGGTTCGCGGGCTCCGACGGCGACGGGTCGCCCGAGCAGAATATGCTGGGCGGTGTGATCGACCACATGAGCGAGCAGATGGAAGCGTTGCAGATGATGCTGACGCAGTCGGATCTCTCGCGCTCGACGGTGGATGAAAAGCTGGGCACGCTGGCCGATGCGGTGGCGCGTCTGACGCACCGGATGGAAAGCGCCGGGCAGACCAACGAAATCCTGATGCGTGTCGCCGAAGGGCAGGAGCGCCTGGTTTCCAAGCTGTCCGCGCGCGCCGAAAGCAGCCAGGAAGGGCTGGATGCCGAAAGCCGGATGCGGCTGCGCTCGATCGATGTGCAGATGCTGCGTATCCTCGAGGAGATCAGCGCCGGACGCCAGGAAGCCATCACCGAGTTGCGCACCGATCTGGCGGCGCTCTTGCGGGCGCTGGGCCATAGCCGTCCGGCTCCGCCCGCCGCGCGGTACAAACGCGGCACCACGCCGGAGCAGGAGGGCTAGATATGGCCCTGTCACGGCGCACCGGGCAACGGTTCCAGGCCTCGATCTGGCCGGGTTTTGTCGATGCGATGACCGGTTTGTTGCTGGTTCTGATGTTCGTCCTTACCATTTTCATGGTGGTGCAGTTCGTCCTTCGCGAGACCATCACCGGGCAGGAAACCGAGCTTGAGGCGTTGTCGGCTGATGTGGCGGCGCTGGCGACGGCACTGGGGCTGGAGCAGGACAAGAGCGCCAAGCTGACGCAGCGTGTCGGCGCGCTGACCACCACACTCGACGATGCGCGCAAGCGGCAGCAGGAGCAGGCCGCGCTGATTGCGTCGCTGCGGGCAGAGCGTGACAGCCAGGCCGCGGCGCTGGGCGCGGCAGAGGCGCGCATCGCCAGTTTCGAAGAGCAGGTCGCGAGGCTGCTGTCCGTGCAAAGTGTCGACCGCGAGCATATAGCTGCCCTGGAGGACGAAAGAGCGGAGTTTCTGACGGAACAGCAGGCGCTGCAACTGACGCTGGCAGGTTTGCGCGATGAAATCGACGCACAGACCGAGGCAGCGCGTCTGGCCGCCGCACAGGCCGATGCGCTGGAGGCGATGATCGCTGATTTGCGCCGCGAGAATGCCGAAGCGTCGCAGGCGCAGATCGCGCTGAACACGCAAATCGAGGATCTACAGGCCGATCTGACCGCCGAAGAGAAGGCGCGTCTGACGCAGGCCGCTGCCGCCGAAGCACTGCGCGCGAAGCTGGAAGGCGCGCAGGCCGAACTGACCGCGATGACACTCGCGCTCGAAGAGCAGCGCCGCGAAGCCGAAAATACGCTGAGCCTTCTGGCGGCGGCACGCGATGCGGGCGAGGATCTGAACGATCAACTGGCAGCTGCCCTGCTGGCCGGGCAGGACAGCGCCAGCCGCATGGAGGCATTGCAGGCAGAGCTGGATGCCGCCAATCGCAAGCTGACCGAACTGGAGGCAGCGCGCAGCGACACGGAAACGTCGCTGGCGGCCGAGAAGGCGGATCTGCAAACCGCGCTTGATACTGCCCGCACCGAGATCGCCGCGCGGGATGCCTCGATTGAGGCACTGCGCACCCGGCTTGCCGAGGTAGAGAGCGCGCTGACGGATGCGGTGGCGCAGGTCCAGACGACCACTGCCGCGCTGAGCGCGGAAAAGCAGGAGTTGCAGGGGCAGCTTGATAGTGCGCTGGCAGATGCCGCAGGCAAGGATGCGGAGCTGGCCGCGCTGCGCAGCGCGCTGGCAACGGCGCAGCAGGAGATGGCATCGCTCAAGACCCGAGTTGCGACCCTGGAGGCCACGACGACCGAACAATCCCTGAGCGCCAAGGAAGTGCGCGAAAAGCTGGCCGCGGCGCTTGCCGCCAAGCTGGCGGCCGAGGCTGACGCGGCCGAGCAATTGAGCGCGGCTGAAGAACGCGCAGCCTTGCTGGCACAGGCGCGCGAACAACTGGCCCGCCAGGAAAGCGTTTCGGAAGCGGCGCAGCGCGAACAGGCGCTGCTGAACCAGCAGGTCGCGGCACTGCGCACGCAACTGTCAGAGTTGCAGGCGCTGCTGGATGATGCGCAGGTCCGCGAGGCGACGGCGGATGTGCAGTTGCAGACGCTGGGGCGTGACCTGAACGCCGCGCTGGCGCGCGTCGCCGCAGAAGAGCGCCGCCGCCGCGAGGCCGAGGAAGAAAAGAACGCGCTGCTGGAGGCCGAGAAACAGCGGCTGGCAGCCGAGCGCGAGAACCTGGAAAAATATCGGTCTGAATTCTTCGGGCGGTTGCGCGATGTTCTGGGCACCCAGGAAGGCGTGCGGATCGAAGGCGACCGCTTCGTGTTTTCTTCAGAGGTGCTGTTTCCGCCGGGGCAGGCGACCCTGTCACCCTCCGGGCGTGGCGAGATCGCCAAGGTGGCTGCAATCCTGCGCAACGTCGTCGATGATATCCCCGAAGGTATCGACTGGGTGATCCGCGTCGATGGTCACACCGATGACGTGCCGATCCGCAACTCTGCCCAGTTTGCCGACAATTGGGAGCTGAGCCAGGCGCGGGCCCTGTCGGTGGTGCGCTACATGATCGATTTCCTGGGCATTCCGCCGGACCGTCTGGCCGCCAATGGTTTTGGTCAGTATCAGCCGGTGAACACCGCCGACACCACCGAGGCGCGGGCGCAGAACCGGCGGATCGAGCTGAAATTCACGGAAAAATAACCGGCGCATCATTCGATGTCAGTGATCGCCTGCATCCGGTCGATCACGGCACCGTCGCGGATCAGCTCCACCACGGCGGTGTAACGGCCCGCTGGCCATTCGCCGGCTTTGGTCTTGCGTCCTGCCGCGCGAAAAAACTGCGCCTGGTGTTTCCTGATCAGCCCGTCATGGGCGAACACCCGTCCCTGGGGGCCGTTGATTTCGATACGCAGCACATCTGCCGGTTCTCCGCCAAAGGCATAGCCCCAGGCGACCAGTGCGGCTGCGTCTGGTGGTAGCTGATCGCTGTGTGCCCTGCCGTCGCGGATTGCATCGAAGCCGGGCACGGCGGTGGCGAACCCAACCGCAAGCAGGCCACCGGGCTGGTAGGCGGGCGGATCGATCCACAGCGTGTCGGTGGATGGCGCGCCGCAGGTGATCGCGCCATCGGGATCGAACGGATCGACCACAGCTCCGTCCTTGCGAACGCTCAGATGGAGGTGCGGAAATTGCGTGCGGCCTGACAGCCCGATCAGCCCCAAGGGCGCGCCGCGTGCCACCACATCGCCTGCGCGAACCATGACAGAGCCCTCGCGCATATGGCAATATTGCGTTTCCCAGCCGCCGCCATGGTCGATGACGACGCCATTGCCGCAGGCGCGCCCCTGCAATTCTTCGGCCATGTCGTCGGTATAGAGGCGGTCCGGAATGTCGTTGCGGATGCCCCGAACCCGGCCCGGTGCGCTGGAGATCACCGCCACGCCCGCCCGCATCGCTGCGTGGGAGGTCAGCGCGAAATCCGTGCCCTTATGTCCGTCATAGCTGAGGCTGCGGCACATGAAATCGCGCAGGCCCGGGCCGGGGTCGTAATCGACATATTGTTGAACATGGCAGGTCTCGCCCAGCGTGCAGGCAACCGGCAGGCCCAGTTCAGGCCGCTCGGTCGCCGCCGCAGGAGCGGCGGCGAGGGTGGCGACCAGCAGCGCCCGCGCCGCCAGCCGGTACATCAGTCGGCGGTCAGCAGCGGGGGCTTCTTGCCGGTCAGGCGCGGGTGATCGGGGCCTTCAACCGTGAGGTCGATCTTGCCGTCCTTGATGCCGACCTTGACGACGCCACCCTTGGCCAGCTTGCCGAACAGTAGTTCTTCGGCCAGCGGTTTCTTGATGTGTTCCTGGATCACGCGGCCCAGCGGACGCGCGCCCATCTTGTCGTCATACCCTTTGTCGGCCAGCCATGCGGCGGCGGGTGCGGTCAGCTCGATGGTCACGTTGCGGTCCATCAACTGCGCCTCGAGCTGCAGCACGAACTTCTCGACCACCTGCAGGATGACTTCCTTGGGCAGCGGCGCAAAGCTGATCACCGCATCCAGACGGTTGCGGAATTCGGGCGTGAACGTCCGCTCGATGGCGGCTGTATCCTCGCCCTCGCGCCGGTCACGGCCAAAGCCGATGGCGGATTTCGCCTGCTCGGATGCGCCTGCGTTCGATGTCATGATCAGCACGACATTGCGGAAATCGACCGTGCGGCCGTTGTGATCGGTGAGCGAGCCGTGATCCATGACCTGCAGCAGGATGTTGAACACGTCCGGGTGTGCCTTTTCGATCTCGTCGAGCAACAGCACGCAATGCGGATGCTGGTCGACGCCATCGGTCAGTAGACCACCCTGATCAAAGCCGACATACCCCGGAGGCGCACCTATAAGGCGGCTGACCGCGTGTTTCTCCATGTATTCGGACATGTCGAAACGCAGCAGCTCTACACCAAGCGTATCGGCAAGTTGTTTGGCCACTTCGGTTTTGCCCACGCCTGTGGGGCCGGCAAAGAGGTAGTTGCCGATGGGCTTTTCCGGTTCACGCAGGCCAGCGCGCGACAGTTTGATCGCGGATGAAAGCGCGTCGATGGCATGATCCTGGCCAAAGACGACGCGTTTGAGCGATCTTTCGAGATCGCGCAGAACCTGTGCATCGTCCTTGCTGACATTCTTGGGCGGGATGCGCGCGATCTTGGCGACGACGGCCTCGATCTCCTTGGCGCCGATGGACTTGCGCCGCTTGGAGGCAACCACCAGATGCTGCGCCGCTCCGGCCTCGTCGATCACGTCGATCGCCTTGTCGGGCAGCTTGCGGTCATTGATGTAACGTGAGCTCAGCTCGACCGCGGATTTGATCGCATCATTGGTGTATTTCACGCTGTGATGATCCTCGAAATAGGGTTTGAGCCCTTTGAGAATCTTGACCGTATCCTCGACCGAGGGTTCCACCACGTCGATCTTCTGGAACCGGCGGGCAAGCGCGCGGTCCTTCTCGAAATGCTGGCGGAATTCCTTGAACGTGGTCGAGCCCATGCAGCGCAGCTTGCCGCCCTGAAGCGCGGGTTTCAGCAGGTTGGACGCATCCATCGCGCCGCCCGATGTGGCGCCCGCACCGATCACGGTGTGAATCTCGTCGATGAACAGAACCGCGTCGGGGTGGTTTTCCAGCTCTGTCACGACCGCTTTCAGCCGCTCTTCGAAATCGCCGCGGTAGCGTGTGCCAGCCAGCAGCGCGCCCATGTCGAGCGAGAAGATGGTGGTGTTCGCCAGCACCTCGGGGGTTTCGCCCGAGACGATCTTGCGCGCGAGGCCCTCGGCGATCGCGGTCTTGCCGACACCGGGATCACCCACCAGAAGCGGGTTGTTCTTGCGACGGCGGCAGAGCACCTGAATGCACCGCTCGACCTCGCCGGCGCGACCGATAAGAGGGTCCACATCGCCCTGACGGGATTTTTCGTTCAGGTCGACGCAGTATTTTGCCAAGGCGGATTCGCCCGCCTCGACGGCGTCGGACTCCATCTTGGCGCGCTGTTCGTCTTCTTCGGCGCCCGTGATGGAGCGCGCCTCGCCGAATGCGGGATCCTTGGCGACGCCGTGGGCGATGAAATTCACCGCATCGTAGCGGGTCATATCCTGCTCTTGCAGGAAATAGGCGGCGTTCGATTCGCGCTCGGCAAAGATCGCGACCAGAACGTTGGCGCCGGTCACTTCGGTGCGGCCTGAGCTTTGCACATGGATTGCGGCGCGCTGGATGACGCGCTGGAATGCAGCCGTGGGAACCGCTTCGGACCCTTCGATGTCGGTTACCAGGTTTGACAGGTCATCGTCGATGAAATCGACCAGCGTGCTGCGCAAATCCTCGGTTTCGACGCTGCACGCCTTCATGACGCGCGCAGCGTCGGGCTCGTCAATCAGTGCCAGTAGCAAATGCTCCAGCGTGGCGAATTCGTGCTGGCGCGTATTGGCCAAGGCCAGCGCCGCGTGAATTGCCTGTTCCAGTGTCGTCGAGAATGAAGGCACGTCTGGTGCTCCTTCTGATTTTCGGCCGGGCGATACGCCTACGACCTTAGTCTGATAACATTAAAGTTTGGTCGATACTGCGCCAGCTTCAAGGTTTTTTTCTACGATCCCGATCACTTTTGCTGATTATTTCACTGCCGTGCTGAAATAGAGTCAGGTTTCAGAACCGGTCCTTACGGGCGCGGATCTCGGCGAAAACCTCCGCGTCGGTTGCGTCGCGCATGTCCAACCTAGCCCGGATGGCCGGATCGGATGGGCGCAGAAAGGGGTTAGAGGCCAATTCTTCGGCCAAAGTGGAGGGGACGGTTGCGCGGCCGTGTTTGCGCGCGGTTTCAACGGCCTGTGCACGAGATATAAGCGCGGGATTGTCCGGATCAATAGTTAGCGCGAATTTCGCGTTGGCCGCGGTGTATTCGTGGCCGGAATAGACGATTGTCTCGGGAGGAAGCGCGGCCAGTTTCGCAAGGCTGTCCCACATTTGCGGGAACGTGCCCTCGAAGACGCGTCCGCACCCCAGTGCCATGAGGCTGTCGGCGGTGAACACCGCGCCGGCACCGGGGATATGCACGGCGATATGCCCCACCGTATGGCCCGATACATCGAGCACATGGCAAGTCTGCCCGCCAAAGGTGAAGCTGTCGCCGTCCGACACCGCCAGATCGAGCGGCGGCAGGCGGTGCGCGTCTGCGGTCGCCCCGATCACCGTCGCGGGGCGATCGGCCAGCAAATCCGGCAGCCCTTGAATGTGATCTGCGTGGTGATGGGTCAGCAAAACATGGCTCAGCGTCCAGCCCTTGGCCGCGAGCGCCGATTTGATCGGTCCGGCCTCGGGGACATCGACCACCATGGTTTCACCGCTGTCGGCGTCGTGGGCGATAAAGGCATAATTGTCCTGAAGACAGGGAATGGTCAGGATTTCGAGTGGCATGAGAGCTATCCGGGTCTATGGTGTTTCACCGCGTTTGCGTTCGCGCTAGGATCAGACTGACGGAACAAGGGCCGCTCTGCAATGCATCTCGACGTGCAGGAACTTCGCAATTTCTACTATCGCAGCGCGCTTGGTCGCGCCGCGCAGAAAACCGTGCGCGAGCAGCTGTTGGAATTCTGGCCCGAGGCCAAGGGGCAGACCGTGGTAGGATTCGGTTTTGCGGTGCCATTCCTGCGGCCCTATCTGGCAGATGCCCGGCGGGTGATCGCGTTGATGCCCGGACCGCAGGGGGTCATAAACTGGCCGCAGGGCATGCCGAATGTCAGCGTGCTGTGCGACGAAACGCTATGGCCGCTGGAAACCGGGCATGTGGACAAGCTGCTGGTCATTCACGCATTGGAGGCCAGCGACCAGCCTTCGGAACTGCTGGAAGAGTGTTGGCGCGTTCTGGGTCCGGGCGGTTCGGCGATGTTCGTGGTGCCCAACCGTGCGGGCCTTTGGTCGCGCAGCGACCGCACGCCGTTCGGGTCCGGGCGGCCATATTCGCAAATCCAGCTCGAGACGCAGTTGAAGGCACATAATTTCCTGCCCGAGCGTCATGTCACGACGCTTTACCAGCCACCCAGCGCACGCCCGTTCTGGCGCAAGACAGCCGGGATGTGGGAGCGGATGGGCGGATCGCTGTCGATCATCGCGGCTGGCGGGGTATTGATGGTGGAGGCCAGCAAGCGTGTGCAGGCGCCCACCGGGCGGCTGAAGGCAAAGGTGCGCAAGCCCCTGGAAGTGTTGAAACCGGCCCCCGAGGCAAAGCCGGTCTAAGAGCGTCGCGAGGCGACGTGTGTTGTGAGGAACAGAGCAGGCGACAGGTTATGAGTGTTACACCCGAGATGATAGCGGGCGGGGTCTGCGCCCTGCTGGCGTTGGCTATTTTGATTGTACTGCGCCGAATCCTGCGCAAGCCTCACCACCGGATCCGGCGAAACCCGCGCCGCTGGATCGTTGTGGATGGATCGAATGTGATGTTCTGGGATGGCAATGAACCCAAGGCCGAGACGTTGCGCCGGGTCGTCGGATATCTTGCGGAGCAGGGATTTACCGCTGTCGTGTGGTTCGATGCCAATGTGGGCTACAAACTGTCCGAGCGATACCGGGGATCAGACTGGCTGGCCCGTCAGCTCGGGATACCGGAAAGCCGGGTGCTGGTGGCGGTGAAGGGCCAGCCAGCGGATCCGTTGGTGCTGGATGGGGCGCGACAACTGGGCGCGCGGGTCGTCACGAATGACCGGTTCAGGGATTGGGTTGACGAGTTCCCCGAGATCGTCGAGCCGGGCCACCTTGTTCAGGGCAGGCTGCAAAATGGCCAGGTGCAGTTGGAGCTGTAACGCTGACGGAATGTCTGTTTGCGCGCGGAGCCTGTGATGATGGCTTTGGGACCGGGTGACGCGCTCAGAGTTTGACGGGCTGGCCGTGGGGCGTCCGGCGATAGGCGGCTTCCCACGCCTGGCGCCGGGTGCGCCGCGCGGAGGCTGACAGGCCGGGTTGGGTGTCGGCCAGTGTTTCCAACGCGCCCAGAACCGCCTCGTAATAGGTGTTGAGCGTATCCGGTGCGCCCTGATCCTTTGCATTGGCCAATGCCGCCCCGAGTGTGGTGGCCCAATCCGCTGCCGTGAAATGCCCCGCCGCGACCATCGCATCGGCGAGGGCAAGGGCCTGGGCCTGCCATGGCGCGTCAAAGCCGGGTGTCGGCGGGGCGAGCGGATCATCAGGCCGCAACAAGATAACTCTCCCACAGGTCCAGTGTGACGGTGTCGCGGGGATCAGCCTCATCGCCCCAGAGTTCAGGCGCGGAAAACACGACCGTATAGAGATGCTCGGCGGCCTCGCGGCCTTTGGCTCCTTCATCGGGCAGCGCGTGAGCGCCATGATGTGTCAGGATTTCGCCAGTAGCGCCACGTGCGTAGCCGGGCAGGCGGGTATGATCCGAATGCCCGTGTCGCAAGGTCCGCACCTTCTGGCGGGGCTGAAAGACCGCGGAGTCGGTCGCAGTGCGGGCAAAGGACCTGTCGCTTTGGCGGACTTCTTCCAGCACCTCGGCAAGTGTCTGGTCGCGCGGCGGCGTCTCCTTGGCGGCGGCAACCCCACCGAGGATCTCGGCACGGGTTGTGACGCCGCTTTGAACGAGGCCCGTCGCGTAAACCATGAACCAGCGCTGAAAATATGGCTCGTTGAGATAGATGTCGGGCGGCAGCAATTCGATGACATGGCGGAACCAGTCTATCGTCCAGTCGTCACCGCCGGTGGTTTGCGAGATCGCATACATCCGCGCTTCCCACTCGGTGCTGAATGGCGGGCCGTCATGGGTGACGTCGATCGGGCCGAACCCCTGTTTCCCGCCAAGATCGTGGATCCCGTCCATCAGGCTTTGCCCGGATCAAGGTCGCGATCGGTGCCGATCATCGAATTTCGCGTGACAATCGCCGCAAGACGATTCTCGTCCCAGCCTTTGGTCCCATCGGGGCGCTGGGGGATCACCAGATAACGCAGCTCGGCGGTGCTGTCCCAAACGCGGATATCGACGCCATCGGGCAGCGAAACGCCGAATTCCGCCAGCACCTTGCGTGGCTCGCGAACGGCGCGGGCGCGGTATTCGAATGATTTGTACCAGGCGGGCGACATGCCGAGCAGCGCAAACGGGTAACACGAACAGAGCGTGCAAACGACCATGTTGTGCCGGGTATCGGTGTTTTCGACGGCCTTGAGATGCGCGGTTGCGCTGCCTTCAAAGCCGAAGTCCTTGATGGCCACGGCAGCATCCTCCAGCAAACGCGCCTTGAACGCGGGGTCTGTCCATGCCCGGGCGATCACCCTTGCGCCCCGTTTGGGGCCGATGTGATCCGAATAGGCCTCGACCCAGGCATCCAAAGTGGCTTCGGAGGCAAAGCCGCGCTCGACCATCAGGCTTTCCAGGGTCTTGACCCGCAGCGCCGGGTCCGAGGGCAGGTGACTGTGCAAATCGCGATGAAGCCGGGCCGCTTCATCTGCGTCGAATGTGGCCATCGGTGGCGTCCTCCCTGAAATCCAGCGTGCGGCGGGGGCGGGTCATGTGTCAAGCGCAGGGGGCGCAGACCCGGAACAAACCGCTTTGGCAGGCCGATACCGAGGGCGCAAACTGTGCGGCAGGCGGGCCCTTTCAGGGCTCGCGCTCACGGCATTGCGGCTGATAGCGTTAACATTCTCCGGTTGTTCCGCGCTGCCGGGGGTAGGGGAATCGCGAAATGCATGGAAAATTATAAGTTTTTGGGTCGGAAAAACTGGTTCAAACCGACGCAGTATGGCCAAGTTTTTGAAAACAAAAGATTATAATGGACCGCAACATGCCGCATAGCAACTTGCCCGCCAAGGAAGGCTCTGCTAGACCCACGCCGGATTACAGTGATAAGAGTGCTCTGGTGCTCACAGACGCCTCCGGAGACGCAAACCTTGCGTCGCTAACCGGGGCCTAAATTGTCGGAAGGGTGGACGTGTCCGAACCAGCTTCGATTTCCTCTGGTATTGCCGAACGCTATGCGACGGCGATCTTCGAACTCTCTCTGGAGAATAAGAAACTCACCGATCTGGAGGCTGGGGTCGATGACCTGGCCGCTGCACTGGATGCGAGCGCCGACCTGCGCGAAGCGATTTCCAGCCCGGTGATCAGCCGCGACGATCAAGGCAAGGCGATCGCCGCGATCGCAAACAAGATGAACCTGCCCGCCGCTCTGGCGCAGGGCATGGGTGTGATGGCCGCCAAGCGCCGCCTCTTTGTGTTGCCGCAACTGATCGCGCAATTGCGTGGGCTGATTGCGAATGAAAAGGGCGAAGTTTCCGCCGAAGTCACCAGCGCCAAGGCGCTGACCAAGGCACAAAGCGACAAGCTGGCCAAGACGCTGAAGGCGCGTGTTGGCAAGATAGTCAAAATCAATGCGACCGTAGATGAAAGCCTCATCGGCGGTCTTATCGTAAAGGTGGGCTCGAAGATGATCGACACGTCGATCCGCTCCAGGCTCTCTTCCCTCCAGAATTCAATGAAAGAGGTCGGATAAATGGGTATCCAAGCGGCAGAGATTTCTGCAATCCTGAAGGACCAGATCAAGAATTTCGGCCAGGAAGCCGAAGTTTCCGAGGTGGGCCGGGTTCTGTCCGTCGGGGATGGTATCGCCCGCGTGCACGGTCTGGACAACGTTCAGGCTGGCGAACTGGTCGAATTTCCGGGTTCGATCATGGGCATGGCCCTGAACCTCGAGGCCGACAACGTCGGTATCGTGATCTTCGGGTCCGACCGTGACATCAAGGAAGGCGACACCGTCAAGCGCACCAAGTCCATCGTGGACGTGCCGATCGGTGACGGCCTGCTGGGGCGTGTTGTTGACGGCCTGGGCAACCCGATCGACGGCAAGGGTCCGATTGTATCCTCTGAGCGCGGCCTAGCCGACGTCAAGGCGCCGGGCATCATCCCGCGTAAATCCGTGCACGAGCCCATGGCAACCGGCCTCAAAGCTGTCGACAGCATGATCCCCGTTGGCCGTGGCCAGCGTGAGTTGATCATTGGTGACCGTCAGACTGGCAAGACCGCTATCGCGCTCGACACGATGCTGAACCAGAAGTCGATCAACGACGCTGCCGGCGATGACGAGGGCAAGAAGCTTTATTGCGTCTATGTCGCGATTGGTCAGAAACGTTCGACCGTGGCGCAGCTGGTCAAGAAGCTGGAAGAAAAAGGCGCGATGGAATATTCCATCATCGTCGCTGCGACAGCCTCCGACCCTGCACCAATGCAGTTCCTCGCACCCTATTCGGCGACCGCGATGGCAGAGCATTTCCGCGACAATGGCCGTCACGCGCTGATCGTTTATGATGACCTTTCCAAGCAGGCCGTGGCCTACCGCCAGATGTCGCTTCTGCTGCGCCGTCCGCCCGGACGTGAAGCCTATCCCGGCGACGTTTTCTACCTGCACTCTCGCCTGCTGGAGCGTTCGGCCAAGCTGAACGAAGAGAATGGTTCCGGCTCGCTGACGGCTCTGCCGATCATTGAAACCCAAGGTGGCGACGTTTCGGCGTTTATTCCGACCAACGTGATCTCGATCACCGACGGCCAGATCTTCCTTGAAACCGACCTGTTCTTCCAGGGTATCCGCCCGGCCGTGAACACCGGTCTGTCGGTGTCTCGTGTGGGCTCCTCGGCGCAGACCAACGCGATGAAATCCGTCGCGGGTCCGGTCAAGCTGGAGCTGGCACAGTACCGCGAAATGGCGGCCTTCGCCCAGTTCGGTTCGGACCTTGATGCCGCGACCCAGCAGTTGCTGAACCGTGGTGCGCGTCTGACAGAGCTGATGAAGCAACCGCAGTATTCGCCTTTGACCAACGCCGAGATCGTCTGCGTCATCTATGCAGGTACCAAGGGCTATCTGGACAAGGTCAAGGTCAATGAAGTCGGCCGCTTCGAAGCGGGCTTGCTCAAGCACCTTCGCGGCAAGCATTCGGATCTGCTCGACATGATCACCAAGGAAGACCCCAAGATTAAGGGCGAAGCCGAGGAAAAGATCAAAGCAGCGCTGGACGAATACGCCGCTGATTTCGCTTAAGGGAAAGGACAGAGGCACATGCCAAGTCTTAAGGACCTTAAAAATCGGATCGAGTCGGTCAAATCGACCCGCAAGATCACCAAGGCCATGCAGATGGTCGCGTCGGCGAAGCTGCGCCGTGCGCAGGAGGCGGCCGAGATGGCCCGCCCCTATGCCGAGCGTTTCAACGCCGTCATGGGGCGGCTGTCGGCGGCTGTCGGGGATAGCGAAAGCGCGCCCAAACTGCTCAGCGGCACGGGCAGGCAGGAAACCTACCTGCTGATCGTGATGACCGCAGAGCGTGGTCTGTGCGGCGGCTTCAACGGCAACATCGCCAAGCTTGCACGCCAAGAGGCCAGCGAGTTGCTGGCCCAGGGCAAGACTGTCAAGATTTTGACTGTCGGCAAGAAGGGCCGCGATGCCTTGCGCCGCGACTATGGTCAGTACTTCGTTGAACATGTCGATCAGAGTGACATGAAATACGTGGGCTATGCTGATGCACAGAACGTGGCGGCAAAGGTGCTCGACAGGTTTGATGCAGGTGAGTTCGACGTTGCGAAACTCTACTTCTCGCGCTTCGAGAACGTTGTCAGCCAGCACCCGACGGCCAAGCAGATCATTCCGGCGGATTTCGATGCGCCCGAAGAGGATGGTGGTAGCACCTTCTACGATTACGAGCCCGACGAGCAGGCGATCCTTGCCGATTTGCTGCCGCGCGGCGTCGCGACCGCGATCTTCAGTGCGATGCTGGAGAACGGTGCATCCGAGCAGGGCGCGCGGATGTCCGCAATGGACAACGCAACCCGCAACGCCGGTGAGATGATCGAGAAGCTGACCATTGAGTACAACCGCTCGCGGCAGGCCGTGATCACCAACGAGCTGATTGAAATTATTTCGGGCGCGGAAGCGCTCTAAAGAACCGGAGACGAAACATGGCAAACGCAAAAGGCAAAATCACCCAGGTGATCGGCGCCGTGGTCGACGTTCAGTTCGGCGACGACCTGCCTCAGATCCTGAACGCGCTGACCACCGAGAACAACGGCAAGAAGCTGGTTCTCGAAGTGGCACAGCACCTTGGTGAAAACACCGTGCGGACCATCGCGATGGACGCGACAGAAGGTCTGGTGCGCGGTCAGGAAGTGATCGACACCGACGGTCCTATCACCGTGCCCGTGGGCAACGCGACCCTGGGCCGCATCCTGAACGTCGTGGGCGAGCCCGTGGACGAAGGTGGCCCCATCGCCGCGACCGAAACCCGCTCGATCCACCAGGACGCGCCGACCTTCGCCGAACAGGCGACCAGCTCGGACATCCTCGTGACCGGCATCAAGGTCGTCGACCTGCTGGCACCTTACGCCAAGGGCGGCAAGATTGGCCTCTTCGGCGGTGCCGGCGTGGGCAAGACGGTTCTCATCATGGAACTGATCAACAACATCGCCAAAGTGCACTCGGGTTTCTCGGTGTTCGCTGGTGTTGGCGAGCGTACTCGTGAAGGGAACGACCTTTACCACGAGATGATCGAATCCAAAGTTATCGACCCCGATAACCTCGAAAACTCTCAGGTGGCACTGGTCTATGGCCAGATGAACGAGCCTCCGGGAGCACGGATGCGTGTTGCTCTGACCGGCCTGACACTGGCTGAGCAGTTCCGCGACCAGTCCGGGACCGACGTTCTGTTCTTCGTCGACAACATCTTCCGCTTTACCCAAGCGGGTTCCGAGGTTTCGGCCCTTCTTGGCCGTATCCCTTCCGCTGTGGGCTATCAGCCGACACTGGCGACCGACATGGGCCAGATGCAAGAGCGCATCACTTCGACCAAGGCCGGTTCGATCACCTCGGTGCAGGCCGTTTACGTTCCTGCGGATGACCTTACCGACCCCGCGCCTGCGACCTCGTTCGCGCACCTTGACGCCACAACCGTTCTGTCGCGTGCGATCTCCGAGCTGGGTATCTACCCTGCCGTTGACCCGCTCGACTCGACATCGCGTCTGATGGACCCCGCCGTTGTTGGCGAGGAGCACTACCAGGTGGCACGCGACGTTCAGGGTATCCTGCAGCGCTACAAGAGCTTGCAGGACATCATCGCGATCCTCGGGATGGACGAGCTGAGCGAAGAGGACAAGCTGACCGTGGCACGCGCCCGGAAAATCCAGCGTTTCCTTAGCCAGCCGTTCGACGTGGCCAAAGTGTTCACCGGCTCTGACGGTGTGCAGGTTCCGCTGGAAGAAACCATCGCGTCGTTCAAGGCGGTTGTGGCCGGCGAATACGACCACCTGCCCGAAGGCGCGTTCTACATGGTTGGCGGCATCGAAGAGGTCAAAGCCAAAGCCGAGCGCATGGCGGCCGACGCAGCTTAAAACTGCGCCAAGGGGCCGGTCCGCATCCCTGCGGTCCGGCACATGCCAGGATAAGGAGGCCATGAATGGCTGATAAATTACAATTCGATCTGGTATCGCCCGAACGCTTGCTGGCGTCGGTCGAGGCGACCGAGGTGCAGATCCCCGGTGCTGAAGGCGACATGACCGCGATGGCCGATCATGCCCCGCTGATCACCACGCTGCGCCCCGGTATCGTGCGCGTCATCGGTGGTGACGGTGCTGGTGAATACGTCGTGACCGGCGGTTTTGCCGAGATCAACGCAAGCGGTGTATCGGTCCTGGCTGAACGCGCGATGCCCCGGGCCGATATCACGCAGGAAGACTATGAAGCGATGGTCAAAAGCGCGAATGCGGCGTTGAAAAAGGCCGAAGAAACCTTCGTGAACGAGCCCGGCCCCGTCGACGATGCAGCCAAACTTCTGGCTGACATGATGGCGCTTGGTGACGAGATCGGCCTGTCGGCGAGCTTCTCTGCCTAACAGGCCCAACCACTATAGCTAACGCAAAGAGCCTGCATATTTGCAGGCTCTTTTCTTTTGGATTGGGTCAGAGTTTGCGCAGATACCCGTTGGGCGCATAGGTCGCGTTCACACCGAACGTGTCGCACAGCGCCTCGTCCACCTCGAACACTCCCGGATGCGTCTGCATGTATTCGGCGATTGCCCGGTTCGGCCCGCCACCGTAATTCGCGCTGACGCCCAATTCGTCCAGCAGACCATCCTCCATGCACAGCAGTTCGCCCGCCTGCATGTGCTCTCCCAGGAATTCAAGCGCAGCCAGGCAGCAGGGGTAGGTATGTGCGGAATCCTCCAGAACGAACCAGGGGCGTGGCGCATCGAATATCCCGTGCGCGGCAAAGGCGGCCCCAAGGTCCATAACGTCCCCGGTCACGAAATTGATGCGCGGATCGGTCAGCGCTGGCACCTTCACGTCGATAGAATAGATTGGCGTGCTGCGGCCATAATTGCCGACAAGATCCGCCATCCAAAGTGCGCTGGCGCCGTGATGTGAGCCGATCTCGATGATCGTGCCGGGGGCGTTGTCCCAGATCGCGCGGCCCTGAATCGCCATGTCGATCGGACTGCGCAAACATTCGATACCGCGATATTGGTATTTCATGACACCGTCCTGGTATTTACGCAGGAAGTCTTTGGTAAACGCGGATTTGAACGAACGCATCAGGCCCTCATCGGTTGTATGATGCAACAGGTATGAGCGATCCGCAGAAATCCGTCAAATCGGACCGGAATCGCGCAGGGTGGGTTGGCAGGAGCGGAGCGCGGGTTTGCCATGGGTGAAATCGGGCAACGATAGTGGTTTGAGGAACGGGTTGCCGCTATTCTGATCTTCGGCCTTGATGCTGGCCGCCCAAAAGGAAGACTTTGCCAAGGTCATGTGCCATTTTTGATTCAGAGGATTCGCAAATGGCGCTAACGTGCGGAGGAGTCAGGATTTTCCATCATCTCATCTCATTTTCGCCGGATTGGGTCGATAGTCATGCGCTCATAGTAGCAGTGAAGATAGAATGAAACGCTTTGACAATAAGCTGATTGGTATTGATCAGGGCGAAACCGTCCTGTTTTCCGACTATGAGAGCGGCGGGGACATGTGGACAGGCGAGGGCGACCGCATGCGCCTGCACACCGTCCGGTTCACTGAACCCTTTCGCACGCCGCCCGCCGTTCAATGCGCGCTGTCGATGTGGGACATCGACAGCGGAACCAATGCCCGGATCGAAGTGTCAGCCGAAAAAATTACCGAAACAGGGTTCGAAGTGGTGTTTCGCACCTGGGCGGATACCCATGTGGCGCGCGCGCGTGTCCGCTGGATGGCAATCGGAGAGCTGTACCACGAGGACGATTGGGAATTGTACTGAACGCAGTGCCGGGCTTTCGCCCGACACTGCAAGCGGGTCAGTTGTCGAACTGGCCCTCATAGACGGGTTCCAATGTCGGCGTGTCGAACAGAGACGATACCGACGTGCCGTTCCAGATGTTCAGGATTGCCTGCGCAAAGACGGGTGCCGTCGGGATGATGCGGATGTTGGGCGCGCCGCGCACGGCCTCGGTGGGGGCAATGGTGTCGGTGATCACCATGCTTTTCAGAACCGAGGCGGTGATACGCTCCACCGCCGGGCCGGACATGACACCATGCGTGGTGTAGGCATGAACCTCGGAGGCGCCGTTTTCCATCAGCACTTCGGCCGCTTTGCACAGCGTACCTGCCGTATCGCACATGTCGTCGACGATGATGCATCGCTTGCCCGTGACTTCGCCGATAACGGTCATTTCGGCGACTTCGCCGGCCTTCTCACGCCGCTTGTCAACGATGCTGAGCGGTGCGTTGATCCGCTTGGCCAGTTCACGTGCACGGGCGACGCCACCCACATCGGGAGAGACGATCATCACCTCATCCAGACAGCCTTTGAACTGTTTCATGATATCGAGTGCGAAAACCGGCGAGGCATAGAGGTTATCCACAGGGATATCGAAAAACCCCTGAATCTGCGCCGCGTGCAGGTCCATCGTCAGAACCCGCTCGATGCCCGCTTCGACCAGCATGTTCGCCACCAGCTTGGCCGAGATCGGCGTGCGCGCTTTGGAGCGGCGATCTTGTCGTGCGTAGCCGAAATAGGGGATCACGGCCGTAATGCGATGGGCGGACGAGCGGCGCAGCGCGTCGGCCATGATCAGCAGTTCCATCAGGTTGTCGTTTGCCGGATTCGAAGTCGGCTGGATGATGAACATATCCTCGCCACGGACGTTTTCGAATACTTCGACGAAAATCTCGCCGTCATTGAAGCGCTCTACCCGAGCATCGACCAGTCCGAGACTGACCCCCCGGTGCATTGACATCCGCCGTGCGATGGCAGTGGCAAGCGGCATGTTGGCATTGCCCGAGATCAGTTTCGGTTCCGGTGTGACTGGCATGTGAGATTTTCCCTGAGGGTGGCCTGGATGACAGATTCGTGACGTTGACACCGCTTAGCATGCGCGTAGGGTCTGGCAAAGCAGCTGAGCCGCAGAGGAGCCGTAAATTGGCGCATATCGACTATTTTTTCTCGACACTTTCGCCGTTTACTTACCTGACAGGCACGTCGCTTGCGGAAATCGCGGCGAAAACCGGGGCGAGCGTGACCTACAAGCCGCTCGATATCATGGCGCTTTTCGCGCGCACGGGGGGCACGCCGCCCAAAGATCGTCACCCCTCGCGGCAGGCCTACCGGCTGCAGGACATGGAGCGGCGGGCGCGGCGCCTGGACAAGCCGCTGAACCTGAAGCCTGCGCATTGGCCGACGAACTCGGCACCGTCGTCTTATGCGATCATCGCAGCGCAGAATGCTGGTGGCGGCGATCTGGCGGGGCTTGTTCACGCTTTTGGCCGCGCGGTCTGGGCCGAAGAGCGCGATATCGCTGAGGCGGATGTGGTGCGCGATTGCCTGTCCGGGGCGGGGTTCGATCCTGCCTTGGCCGATAGCGGGTTGCTGGAAGGCGCCGAAACCTACGGTGCCAACCTGGAAGAGGCCGTGCGCCGCGGCGTGTTCGGCGCGCCCTTCTACGTTGTGGACAGCGGCCAGTGTTTCTGGGGACAGGATCGGCTGGAGGATCTGGAATTGCATCTGGAAGGCAAGCTCTAGGCGATGCCCAGCGGGCAGAAGGGCGGCTTTGCAACATACTGGACGCAGTTCGGGCAGGGGCCGCGCCAGGCGGTCATGATCCATTGTGCGCTGGCGCAATCATCGGCCTGGGGCGGTGTCGCACAATATCTCTCCGGTGCATTGACCATGACCGCGTTTGACCTGCCGGGCCATGGCCGCAGTGGTGCCTGGGATGCGTCTTGTGGTGAGATGCAGGCGCTTACCGCCGGGATCGCGGCAGATTTCGCGCGCGAGGGTCCGGTGGATGTCATCGGCCATTCCTTTGGCGCGACAGCGGCGTTGCGCATGGCTGTGCTCTGGCCAGAACGGGTGCGCTCGCTGGTCCTGATCGAGCCGGTGTTCTTTGCCGTGGCAACCCGCGATAGGCCCGATATTGCCGAGGCGCAACGCGCGGCAGAAGCGGATTATGCCGCCGCGATGGCGCAGGGCGATCACGAGCGCGCCGCAAGACATTTTCTGGCGATCTGGGGCAACGGGTTGGCGTGGGAGGATTTGCGGGCCTCACAGCGCGCCGAACTGGCGTGTCAGATGGCACTGATCGAGGCAGAACAGCCGGCGCTTCATGATGACGTGGGCGGCATGCTGGAACCCGGCGTGCTGGAGGCGCTGCAGATGCCCGTTCTGCTGTTAGAGGGTAGCAAGTCCCCGCCGGTGATCGGCGTGATCTGCGACGGCTTGGCTATGCGACTGCCGCGCGCAGAGCGGGCGGTGATCGGCGGCGCGGGTCATATGGCGCCGCTCAGCCATCCCGCTCAGGTCAGCGCGGAAATCCTGCGGTTTCTTCGGCAAGACAGCGCACCTGCGCTGCCGTGCCAAAAGCATTTACCCCATAAGATTCATTGACCAAAGGCGAAACGCAAAGCCCATGTGGCATTTGCGTTTCGCGAAAGGTTTTGCCGGGCCGTCCTCGCGGTCAGCCTTTGGCGATCTCGATGAACCGGTCGATCTGGTCGCGCCCGATGGACCAGTCACAGACCAGCCGCATTTTCACAGACTCCTCGGGGGCACCGTCCAGCGGCCCCCAAAGGGCATAGACCGCACCCGCCGCGCGCAGCCGTTGATGGGTACGGCGGGGCAGGGTGGCAAAGATCATGTTGGCTTGCGGTTCTGCCAGAAACACCGCGCCGGTCACATCACGCAGCCCTTGTGCCAGATACGCTGCATTGGCGTTGGCCGTCCTGGCCGCTTCGCGCCATGCATCGTTTTGCAGATAGCCCTGCATCTGCGCCGAAAGATACCGGTGCTTGGAAAACAGATGCGCACCCCGTTTGCGGCGCAGCTCGAACTCCCAGGCGTGGGCGGGATCAAAGAAGATCACGGCCTCAACGCCCGCACAGCCATTCTTGGTGCCGCCAAAGCTGAGCGCGTCGATCCCGGCCTTCCACGTCATCTCGGCCGGGGTGCAATCCAGCGCAAGCAACGCGTTGGTGAACCGCGCACCATCCATGAAACAGGGCAGGCCATGTTCGGCCGCGACGCTCGTGACCGCGCGCAGCTCGTCCAGCGTATAGATGCGGCCCATCTCGGTCACTTGCGTCAGGGCCACGGGGCCGCGCTGCGAGGTATGCACGTCGCCTCTGGTCCAGCCGTCGATTGCACCGCGCAACTGCTCGGGCGTCATCTTGTCATCCTCGCCCACCAGCGTCAGCTTGGCACCGCCGGTATAGAATTCGGGGGCGTGGCATTCGTCGTTCTGGATATGGGCGAGCGGGGTGCAGAACACGGTCTGCCAGGGCTGCGTCAGGGTGGCCAGCGTCAGCGCATTGGCCGCAGTACCCGTGGCGACGAGGTAGATCGCGGCCTCCGGCGCTTCGAAAATTTCGCGCAGGGTGCTGCGCACTTCAGCCATGATGGCATCGTCACCATACGGCACCGCATGGCCGGTATCGGCGGCAATCAGTGCTTCGCGTACGCTGGGATGCATCGGGCCCGCGTTGTCAGAGGCAAAGAACATCAGGTCGGCTCCTCGATGATGTGATCTTCCCAATCGTCCTCGTGCACGTCGAACTCGGGCACCGTACGGCTCTGCATGGAGACGCCCGCCGCGTGAATCGACTCGGGGTCGCCTGTGATCAGCGGGTGCCAGTCAAAGAGCGGCTTGCCCTGCCAGAGCAGCTTGTAGGCGCAGGTTTCGGGCATCCAGTAGAGGTTCGTATCCATGTTGGTGGGCTTGAGCACGATGCATTCCGGCACGAACTGGTGGCGGATCGGGTATTGGGCGCAGCGGCATGTTGTATCGTCGAACAGGCGGCAGGCGACACGGGTGAGGGCAACCTCGCCGGTGTCCTCATCCTCCAGCTTGTTCATGCAGCATTTGCCGCAGCCGTCGCAGAGCGCCTCCCATTCGGCGCGGGTCATGCGTGTCAGCGGCACGGTTTCCCAAAATCGCGGGCGCAGGTCGGTCATAGCGCTGTCAGGATTTCGCGGGCGCGGACACAATCGGCATCCATCTGCGCAATGAAGGCATCCAAGCCATCAAATGTTTCTTCGGGGCGCAGGTACTCGACCAGTGCGACCGACAGATCGGTACCGTAGAGGTCGCCCGAGAAATCGAACAGGAAGGTTTCGAGATTGGGCACCTCGCCCCCGAACATCGGGCGCACCCCGAGCGAGGCCGCGCCGTGATATTGCCCCTGATGCGGGCCGCCCAGCACATCCACGATCACCGCATAGACGCCAAAACGAGGCTGGTGCAGCCCCGAGATGGACATGTTCGCGGTCGGATAGCCCAATTCGCGGCCACGCTGTTCGCCGCCGACCACGATGCCCTCGATCCGGTGCCAGTGGCCCAGCATTGCCGCCGCATCGCGCGGGCGCCCGTCGCTCAGAGCGCGGCGGATCGCGGTCGAGCTGACTTCGCCGGTCTCGCCCTCCAGCAGCCGCGCGACGCTGACGCCGAACCCCATCTCGGCTCCGAACCGTTCGAGATCGGCGGCATTTCCTGCGCGTCCCTTACCAAAGCAGAAATCGGCCCCCACGACTACATGGCGCAGGCCCAGCCCCTCGGAGATCACGTCGTGGGCAAAGGCGTGCGGCGAAAGCGCCGACAGGGCGGCGTTGAAATTCAACTCATAAAGCCGCTCCACGCCCAGCTTGTGCAGCCGATGCGCGCGCGCGGCACGGCCCATCAGGCGAAACGGGGGGGCATCAGGCGCGAAATATTCACGCGGATGCGGCTCGAATGTCAGCACCCCCAGCGGCGCGCCGATCTCTTCGCCAGCCTTGCGGGCGATGTCGATCACCGACTGGTGGCCGATATGCACACCGTCAAAGTTGCCGATGGCCACGCTGGCCCCCCGGTCTGATCGATCCACATAGGTATAATCTCGGATAATGCGCATTGCGCAGGGGTAGCGCGCGGCGCTGAGGGGTGCAAGAGTCGATGGCGGTGCGGGCGTCACGATTGCGCGCCTGCGCGTTACGCCGATCCTAGCGGCGCCCGGTTTCAAAGATTAGCGAGATTTCGCAGGGCATTGATCCGCTGACAGCGGACAATCGATGCAAGGCAAAATGGGAAAAACGAACAGCGCGGCGTGACACGCACCGCGCTGTTGCACGAAACGGCGATTGGATCAGGATCGCCGCACTTTCATCTGAGAGCGTAAGGCGTTCGATCCGTGGCCCGGATTGAACGCGACAGGCGTTAGTCAAACTTGCCGGAAGGCGCCAGAACCGTGGCCTCACCGATCAGAACCTTTTTACCGTTCACCATGCAGCGACAATCGAGCTGGACGCGGCGCTTGGTCGTGTCGATGGCGATCACTTCGACCTCAGCGCGGACCATGTCGCCGGGGCGCACGGGGGCGAGGAATTTCAGGCTCTGGCCCATGTAGACGGTGCCGTGGCCGGGCAACTGTTCGCCAATCACGGCAGAGATCAGGCCCGCTGTCAGCATGCCGTGGGCAATGCGGCCCTCGAATATCGTGTCCTGCGCATAGTCATCGTCCAGATGTACCGGGTTCCGGTCGGTCGAGATCTGCGCGAACATCTCGATATCCTCATCCGTCACCACCTTTTGCAGATGGCGCACCATACCCATTTCGATCTCTTCAATGGTGATGGTTCCGCGGGGCAGATTGTCCAACATCCGGGCCCTCCTCATGGCTTGGCTGAGAAATAATCGGGCGCATGCGCGCTACAACGTGCAACTTTATTACTTCGCAGTTGCAGAAAATCAAGGGTTAATTTGTCAGCGCAACTGCCCGATCGTGTAAGTTGGGCTGGCCATTTCCTTTTCCAGATAGGTATTTAGCGCCTCCGGGTCGGGGTGCGGGTCGGATTTGGTCTCTTGCGCGGCAAGCCCGCCCGAGATGAAGAGCGAATCGATATTCTCGCCCATCGCGCCACGGACATCCGTCAGCGCTCCGTCTCCGATGGCAAGAATCGCCGCATCGTCCACATCCTTGCCCAGTGCGGTCAGACGGCGGCGGGCCAGATCGTAGATCGGCGGATGCGGCTTTCCGAAATAGAGGCTCTCGCCGCCCATCTCGGTATAGAGCCGCGCCAGTGCACCGGCGCACCATTCGCGCCGGTCGCCGCGATCCACCACGATATCGGGATTAGCGCAGAGCAGTTTCAGACCCTTCTGCTTGGCATAGAGGAAATCGGCGCGGTTCACCGACGGATCCGCCATCGGATCGAACGGCCCGCAACAGACGATACCTTCCGCCTCGGCCAGTGGCACGCGGGTGATATCCACCGGGTCGTCGACCACGCGGATGGGCTCAAAGAACCCCGCGTCGCGTTCCCATTCGCCCATGAAATAGACCGAACTGCCGACCGCACCCTGGTACATTGCTGCGCGCGCGGAATCACCTGACGTGGCGATCGCGTCATAGGCGTCTTCGGGCACGCCGAACTGCACCAACTGCGCCACAACACCGGCGCGAGGCTTGGGCGAATTGGTCACCAACACCACCTTGCCGCCTTTGGCGCGGTAGGATTGCATCGCCGCGACCGCCTCGGGATAGGCCGTGACGCCATTATGCAAACAGCCCCAGAGATCGACAAAAAGCGCCTCGTAACGGTCTGAAACGTCGGCAAGAGATTGGATGATCTGCGTCATGGGGTGCCCCTGTTTTAGCGTTTTCACGGCCAGATATGGCAGGCAGCACATGGGCTGGCCAGTCCGGATTGCCGCACGCGGGCAATCCGCACCTGAAATCGATCATGGATGCGGGCCGGGCTGAAGCCCGGCCTGCGGGCTCAAAGCTTGAGGTTGGGGATGATCTGCTTCTTGCGGCTCATGATGCCGGGCAGCACCACCGTGTCACCCGCGACAGTGACTCCAAAGGAGTTTTCCGCCACCGATTTGACCATGTCGTTGGGGATCAGCAGTGTTGCCTCTTCGTTGAGGATATCGACAACGAAGAGCAGGACCTGATCCACGCCATCTTCGGCAGCGACCGATGTCATTGTGTCCATCAGGCTGGCCTTGCGGTCCAGCACGATGGCAGGTGCCGTCGTCTCAAGGACCGAGACGCGGAACTTGGTGCCGTTCAGGTCGAATTCCTTGCTGTCCATGCGCAGCAATTCGGCGTCGGAAAACGCCGACACGTCGGATTTCGCGGCGAACATCTGTGCCGCGTAATCGCCAATGTTGATACCCAGATCCGCAGCCAATTGCTCGGCTACGGCACGATCATGGTCGGTGGTTGTCGGGCTGCGGAATTCCAGTGTGTCGCTCAGGATACAGGTCAGCGCGGCGCCCTTGGCCCAGTCGGGCATCTTTGCGGCGTCGTCACCCATCAGGTCGATCATGATCGTCGCGGTGCAGGCCAGCGGACGGATCGTCATGTCGATCGGGCCCTTTGTCTCCAACCCGCCAACGAGCCGGTGATGGTCGATGACCGCCTGCACATTGGCATCGTTGATCGCTGCGGGCAGTTCTGCGGGGTTGTTGGTGTCCACCACGACACAGGGCTGGCCGGGCTCCACGTCCGCGATGATCCGCGGTTTGGGCAGGTTCCAATGCGTCAGCAGGAAGGCCGCCTCGGTGTTCGGCTCGCCCAGCAGAACCGCCTCGGCGTTGCCGCCCTTGACCTCGTTGAGGTACCACGCCCACAGGATCGGCGACCCGGTGCTGTCGGTGTCGGGGGATTTGTGGCCAAAAACGAGCGTTTTCATATAGAGGTGTCCTTTGAAGGAAATGTCTGGTTTGCGCGCCTTATAAAAGCGGCTTCCGGGCTTGTCACGCGCCCAGAGTGCGGCCAAGTTGCGCGATATGCCCAAACCCGTCGAAACTGATCTCTACCCCCCGGTCAAAGCCTTTCTCGAAGCGCAGGGCTATACCGTGAAAGGTGAAGTGGGGGCGGCGGATGTGCTGGCGCGGCGCGGGGACGACCCACCCCTGATCGTCGAGTTGAAGACCGGGTTTTCGCTGGTTCTGTTGCAGCAGGCGGTGGCCCGTCAGGCGATCACGGATACGGTCTATGTCGCGGTGCCGCGCTGGTCAGGCAAGGCAGGGTGGCGGGCGTTCAAGGGAAATATCGGCCTGTGCAAGCGGTTGGGGATCGGCGTGATCTCGGTGCGGCTGAAGGACGGGTATGTGCAGGTCCACTGCGAACCGGTCCCGTTCCAGCCGCGCAAATCCAGCCTTCGCCGCAAGGCCCTGCTGAAAGAATTCGACGCCCGCGACGGCGATCCGACTCACGGGGGCACCAATGGGCAGGTGATGACCGCCTACCGGCAGGACGCGCGGCGATGTGCGGCGCATCTGGCGGAGGTCGGCATCGCCAAGGGGGCCGATGTGGCCAAGGCGACGGGCGTCGCGCGCGCCACGCGTATCATGGCGGACAACCATCATGGCTGGTTCTGCCGTGCCGCGCGTGGGCTCTATGCGCTCAGCGATGCCGGGACATTGGCGTTGAAATCCGATGAGGATCCCTGAGCACTTCATTTTGCAAGAAATACTCTGGGGGTCTGGGGGCAAGGCCCCCAGCCTGCGCTTCAGGCAACCCGCCTGACGTCAGGGCTGAAACGGTAGCCGGGTGATTGCAAATCCGCGCTGCGCCAGCAGGTTCAGCACGCCGGATGTGCCGGGCAGATGTGCGGCGCCTGCCGCGACCAGAACGTTGCCCTGCACCGCGTCGCTGGCCAACAGGTCGGCCCATGCAATATTGCGGTCGATCAGCAGCACCTGCTCGAACTGTTCGAAACTGGCCGCAGCCTCGGGGCCGCCACCCTGCAGCGAGATCAGGCGCGAATATTCCCAGATCAGCGCCGTCTCTTGTGCCAGATAGCGTTGGCGCAAGGTGTAGGCGACATCGTCAGGATCGCTGTCCCAATCCAGGAAGAGGCGGATCGCCTCAAGTTGTTCTTCCTGCGGAAAATCGTCCAGCAGCGTCAGGGTTGTTCCGGCATCCTCCAGCGACCGGGTTTCATGACCGGCCTGCGTCGCGTGATCGCCGATCAGCGTGTCGATCCCTGGTGCTTCCATCGCTCCTGAGCGGGCCTCGCACGGACCGATGCCCAGCATCATGGAGGCCCAGATCGGCTTGAACTTGGCTGCCATGAAGGACGGGAACCCACGCTTCGACAATTCATCCGCCAGGGCTGCCCAGTCCTTTTCGCCCAGCAGGTCGGGCAGGGTGGGGCCTTCGGTGATGAACATCATCGACGGGTCCGTGGCCAGTTGCCGCTGCAGCCGTTTCTCATCGGCTTTCGACATCTCCAGGTAAACCGCATCGGCGGCTTCTATCAACGGCTCAAGCGCCGCCAGATGCGCCTGCGTCTGGGCATGTTCGAAATGGTAGGTGCCAAACAGGGTGATGCGGGTGTCGCCGCGCTCGGCCTGCCAGAGCAGCCCCTCCGGGAAGGGTATGTCGGCGGCGGCGTCTTGCAGCGCGGCCCGTTCGGGGGCGGTCATGGCGTCGATCAGATCGGTGCCGTTGCAGCGCGCGGCAGCGACACCGGGCAGCAGTAACAGGCAGGGCAGCAGATATTTAAAGAGTTTCACGACATTTGGCCCCGCAGTTGGTGTTCAGTGATGTTCAATCAGGATGTAAACAGCCTGCGCGAGGGATCAAGCGCGTTCCGTCAGGACGCGGTGTTCGGAATCGCCCGAAAGTGGCGCAGCCAGCTGGTCATCTGCCAGCGGATAAGGAAATCGCGCGTTGTGCGGCGATACTCGACTCCGGCCATCTTTGCGGCGGCGGCGATGCGGGTTTCGTATGGCCCCACGCGCCCGTCGCGATCAATCATCAGCACAACCGGCGTCTTGCCCGTCAGATGTGCCGCGAAAAGAGCCTGTTGAATACTGTCCAGAGAGCTGCGCGAATCCAGCCCGACCTCGATCACCTCTGTCGGTGTTTCGCAATCGACGCGGATCATGTGCAAGTCGTAACCGGCCGAATAGCCGTGCGGCGTCTCGGTCTGCCCGCCGGCAATCATCAGGCAATAGATCGCCGCAAGGGCCAATTCGTTCATCGCAACCTCCAAACGCTCGCGGGGCGGGCGCTTTTGTTAACAAAGGTTAACGAAAGGTTAACGAAACGGGAAGCCGTGCCGAGGCCCTGCGGGCAGGCAGCGCGTTTTTTTTGACAACGAGTCGTTGACTTGGCTCGGCGCGGTCCTTAGCTAAGCTTCGTTAGCACTCACCAAGGTCGAGTGCTAACGGCCCCACGGAGGGCCAATTGAAAGTAACTTTGAGCCAAGGAGCCTCAGAGATGGCATTTAAACCGCTACATGACCGCGTGCTTGTCCGCCGCGTTGAAAGCGAAGAAAAAACCAAAGGCGGGCTGATCATCCCCGATAGCGCCAAGGAAAAGCCGAGCGAAGGCGAGATCGTCGCATGCGGCGAGGGCGCCCGCAAGGATAGCGGCGAACTGATCGAAATGGCCGTGAAGGCCGGTGATCGTGTTCTGTTCGGCAAATGGTCGGGCACCGAGATCACCATCGACGGTGAAGAGCTGCTGATCATGAAAGAGAGCGACATTCTGGGCAAGATGGCCTGAGGCCACGCCTGACGCTCTGAACGGCGGGTTTGCGCCTGCCCCACGAAACTCAAATTCGAAGGAAATCGAGATATGGCTGCTAAAGACGTCAAATTCGATACCGATGCCCGCAATAAAATCCTGCGCGGCGTGAACATCCTGGCCGACGCGGTCAAGGTTACGCTTGGCCCCAAAGGCCGTAACGTGGTTCTGGACAAGTCGTTCGGCGCCCCTCGCATCACCAAGGACGGTGTGTCTGTCGCCAAAGAGATCGAACTGGAAGACAAGTTCGAGAACATGGGCGCGCAGATGGTCAAAGAAGTGGCCAGCCGCACCAATGACGAGGCTGGCGACGGCACCACCACCGCGACGGTTCTGGCCCAGGCCATCGTTCGCGAAGGTATGAAATCGGTTGCAGCGGGCATGAACCCGATGGACCTCAAGCGCGGCATCGACCTGGCCACAACCAAGGTTGTCGAAGCCATCAAGGCCGCTGCCCGTGACGTGTCCGACAGCGCCGAAGTGGCACAGGTCGGCACCATTTCCGCCAACGGCGAAAAGGAAATCGGCCAGCAGATCGCGGACGCGATGCAGAAGGTCGGCAACGAGGGTGTTATCACCGTCGAAGAGAACAAAGGTCTGGAAACCGAGACCGATGTCGTCGAGGGCATGCAGTTCGACCGCGGCTACCTGAGCCCCTATTTCGTGACCAACCCCGACAAGATGGTTGCAGACCTTGAAGACTGCATCATCCTGCTGCACGAAAAGAAACTGTCGAGCCTTCAGCCGATGGTTCCGCTGCTGGAGCAAGTCATCCAGTCGCAGAAACCCCTGCTGATCATCGCAGAAGACGTCGAAGGCGAAGCGCTGGCAACTCTGGTTGTCAACAAGCTGCGCGGCGGCCTGAAGATCGCTGCTGTCAAAGCACCTGGTTTCGGCGATCGTCGTAAAGCCATGCTGCAAGACATCGCGATCCTGACCGGTGGTCAGGTCATCAGCGAAGATCTGGGCATGAAGCTCGAGTCCGTGACCATGGACATGCTGGGTTCGGCCAAGAAAATCACCATCACCAAAGACGAGACGACCATCGTTGACGGTGCTGGCGAAAAGGCCGAGATCGAAGCGCGCGTCGCTCAGATCCGCAACCAGATCGAAGAGACCACCAGCGACTACGACCGCGAAAAACTGCAAGAGCGCGTTGCGAAACTCGCAGGCGGTGTTGCTGTCATCCGCGTTGGCGGCATGACCGAAGTCGAAGTGAAAGAGCGCAAAGACCGCGTTGACGATGCCCTGAACGCAACCCGTGCGGCCGTTCAAGAAGGTATCGTCGTCGGTGGCGGTGTTGCTCTGGTTCAGGCCGGCAAGGTGCTTGAAGGCATGACTGGTGACAACAACGACCAGACAGTTGGTATCACCATCGTTCGTAAAGCGCTGGAAGCACCTCTGCGTCAGATCGCCGAGAACTCCGGTGTCGACGGTTCGGTTGTTGCGGGCAAGATCCGTGAGAGCAACGATCCCAAGTTCGGCTTCAACGCTCAAACCGAAGAATATGGCGACATGTTCAAATTCGGTGTGATCGACCCGGCCAAAGTGGTGCGTCACGCACTGCAAGACGCGGCCTCGATTGCTGGTCTGCTGATCACAACCGAAGCAATGGTTGCTGACAAGCCTTCCAAAGAGGGTGCTGGCGCCGGCGGCGGCATGCCCGACATGGGCGGCATGGGCGGCATGATGTAAGCACGTTGAATTCGCTATAGCGAATTCGACGGAGCGATAGGTATTCGGCAGCAATGCCGAATATCGAAAGCCACGCACTAGCCAAGACTACAGGGGTCGCCTACGGGCGGCCCCTTTTCCGTGTTCATTGGGCCGTTCCTGAAGGGTTTACATGCCTCTCGCGGAGATATTACCTGCCAGAGAAGGCACAGCTTACCTGCCAGAGAAGGCACAGCTGCTTTCTAAGAATACGCCTGCGTGCTAGGCCAAGGGCATATCTTGTCCCGAGGCTTGTCAGCATGTTGCAGTCCCCTGAATTCAGCCGTGAGATGCGGCGCGGCGAGGAAGCGGCGGTGGCGGACCTGCTCGGGCTGGCCTTCGCGGGCGATGCCGAGGCGCGGCTGGTCGCGGCGCTGCGCAAATCGGGGGTGATGGCGGGCGAGGTGGTGCTGCCCTACCAAGGTGAGGTGGTGGGTTACTACGCATTGTCGCAGATGCGCGCGCCCAAGGGCTGGTTGTGCCTCGCGCCGGTGGCGATCCATCCCGACTGGCAGCGGCGCGGGCACGGGCGGCGGATGATCGGGATGCTTACCGAATGGGCGCGGCTGAGTGGCACGCGCGTTGTGGTGCTGGGGCAGGTGCCGTTCTATGAGCGTGCCGGTTTCAGCGCGGCGCGAGCGGCGCGGCTCACCTCTCCTTACCCGGTTGAACACACGTTGCTGGCTGGCGCTGGTACGGATGCGCCGGACGCGACGCTGATCTACCCAGCGGCGTTTGAGCGGCTCTGATGCGGCTCTTCCTTCTGACCACGCTGACGATGGTTGCCTTTGCCGCCAATTCGGTGCTGACCCGCGCGGCGCTGGCGGGCGGGTATATCGACGCGGCGGGCTTTGGTCTGATCCGCCTTCTGGCGGGGGCCGCAGCACTGGCGTTACTGGTTCTGGCCGTGCGCGGGCGGCTGCGGTTCGGCGGCGCTGGCCGTGTTCTGGGCGTGGCATCCTTGCTGGTCTATCTCTACGGATTCTCGGCGGCCTATACCGATCTTGATGCGGGGCTTGGCGCGCTCATCCTGTTCGGCGTGGTTCAGATCACCATGTTTGCAGGCGGGCTGGTGGGCGGCGAGGCGACGCCGCCACGGCGCTGGGTCGGGGCGGCGCTGGCCTTTGCCGGGCTGGTCTGGCTGCTCTGGCCCCGCAGTGGGGTAGAGATCAGCCTGTGGCACGCGTTCCTGATGACGCTGGCCGGTGTCGGCTGGGGTCTCTATTCGCTGGCCGGGCGCCAGAGCCGCGACGCGCTGATGGGCACGGCGGCGAATTTCGTGCTGGCCGCTCCGGTGGGCCTGGCCATCGGGCTGGCGCTGCCCGGTGTGGTGGATGTCGCGACAATGACCGGCTGGGGCGTAGCGCTTGCGGTGCTGAGTGGCGCCGTCACATCGGGGCTGTGCTATGCGCTTTGGTACGCGGTGCTGCCGCAACTTGCCTCTTCCGTCGCAGCGGTGGCGCAACTGACCGTGCCGGTGATCGCGATGGCGGGCGGGGCGGCATTGCTGGGCGAGGCGCTGACCGGGCAGTTTATCGTCGCGAGCGTGCTGGTTCTGGGCGGGGTGGCGATTTCGGTGACGGGCAGGCGGGGGTAATCCACGCCGGGTTGAAGCCCGGCCTAAGAGACGATTCGTTCCAGCGCGTCATAGGCGACGGCATCGGAAAACGCGATCTGCGCCAGGTTGTCGGGCTTCAGCCGGATGGTCTGCAGTTCCGCCGCGCTGAACCAGCGGCGTTCGCTCACCACGCCTTCGGAATCGGTCCAGTCCGCGCAGATTTGCCCTGCGACGATACGGCAGCGAAAGAACAGATCAACCTGGTGAAACCCACGCTCGGGATCGTGAAACTCGTTCACTAGGCAGGGCGCACCCACGTCGATGCGCAGGCCGGTTTCCTCATGCACCTCGCGCATCAGGTTCTGCGGCAGTGACGCATGCGCTTCGACCCCGCCGCCGGGTGCGCACCACAGGTCGCTTTGCCCGCCGGGATAGGCATTGACCAGCAGAAGGCGGGCATCGTGAACAATGACCGCGCGGACAGCAAGGCGGATGGACATGACGATCCTTTCTCATGGCACTTTCAGCCGGGGGCATTTGCGCATATCTCAGGGAGTATGAAAACGCTCGGCTTTCTCTTTGCGCTGCTTTGGCCTGCGCCGGTTCTGGCAGATTGTGCCATCCTGTTGCACGGTCTGGCGCGTACCGACGCATCCTTTCTGGTGCTGCAAGAGACGCTGGAGATCGAAGGGTACCGCGTGGTCAGCCCTACATACCCGTCAACCAAGGCCCGTATTGCCGTGCTGGCGGAACGGGCTTTGCCCAGTGCGGTCGCCGCATGTGGCGATGCGCCGATCCATTTTGTCACCCATTCCATGGGCGGTATCCTGCTGCGGGTCTGGCTGAAGGATCACCGGCCCGCGCGGCTGGGGCGGGTGGTGATGCTGGGCCCGCCCAATCACGGCTCCGAAGTGGTGGATGAACTGGGCGGGCTCGAGTTGTTCGAATGGCTCAACGGGCCTGCAGGGATGCAGCTGGAAACCGGACATGACACCTTCACCGACAAGCTGCCGCCGGTGGATTTTCCGCTTGGGGTAATTGCGGGGACGCGGTCGCTCAACCCCTATTTTTCACTGCTGATCGAAGGGCCGGATGACGGCAAGGTATCGGTGGCCTCGACGCGGGTAGAGGGCATGGCCGATCATATCGAGCTGCCGGTCACGCATACCTTCATGATGAACAACCCGCTGGTGATTGCGCAAGTGACGGAGTTTCTGAAGACAGGCGCGTTCGACCACGATCTGGATATCACCGACCTGTTCTGGCGGGGCGTCGAATGAGCGGGTTGCGGTTGCGCCTGACCGGCGCCAAGGTGCTGATGCCCGAAGGGTTGCAGGACGTGCCCCTGACGCTGGCGGATGGGTTCATTTCGGATGATGCGGCGGCGACGCGCGAGGTTGATCTCGGCGGGTACCTGATCCTGCCGGGGATCGTCGACGTACATGGCGACGGGTTCGAGCGGCATCTCGCACCGCGACGCGGCGCGATGAAGGATATTGACCAAGGTTTGATCGCCGCCGAGGCCGAACTGGCGGCGAACGGGATCACCACCGCCGTACTGGCGCAGTTCTACAGCTGGGAGGGCGGCATGCGCGGCCCCGAGTTCGCCGAGAGGGTGATGGCGGGGCTGGCGCAGGTGCGCGGTGCTGCCGTGACCGACCTGCGCACGCAACTGCGGTTCGAGACACCGATGCTGGAGGCCTATGACGCGGTGCTGGATTTCATCGACCGGCACGCGGTGGATTTTTGCGTTTTCAACGATCACCTGCCACATGATGCGCTGGAAAAGGGCAAGCAACCCAAGGGACTGGTGGGTAAGGCGCTTCGGATCGGGCGCAATCCCGAGGTGCATCTGGCAATGATGCAGGAGATGCATGCGCGCCGGATGGAGGTGCCCGCTGCGGTAGACCAGTTAAGCGCGGCGCTGGCGGCGCGCGGCGTCCGGATGGGCAGCCATGACGACCGCAGCGCCGAGGACCGCGCGACATGGCGTGCGCGAGGCGCGACGCTGGCGGAGTTTCCCGAAACACTCGAAGCGGCCGAGGCGGCAAAGACGGGTGGCGATGCGGTGGTCATGGGCGCGCCCAACGTGGTGCGCGGTGGGTCGCACAATGGCAATGTCAGCGCGGCGGACATGGTGATGATGGGGCTCGTCGATGCGCTGGCCTCGGACTATCACTATCCGTCGCTGCGCCGGGCGGCTTTCCTGCTGGTGGATGCGGGCATCTGCGATCTGGCAGCAGCATGGCGGCTGATTTCGGGCGGTCCTGCGCGGGTGCTGGATCTGCAAGACCGGGGTGCGCTGCTGCCGGGCCTGCGCGCCGATCTGGTGGTGCTCGACGCGCGGACGCGACATGTGGCAGCGACGCTGGCGGGGGGGCGGTTCAGCTATGTTCAGGGGGCCGTTGCAGACCGGTTCTTTGGTTGACGGCGCGCAAAGAGGGCAAATGCCGCATCCGGGTGTGGTCCGGGCCTGTGCATGGACATCCCTTGCACATCTATAGGGCAGGCATGGCACAACCTTGATGACAGTTCTTGTCAGGATGTGCGACGATACTGGGATCATGACCCGTACCCACCGTCTATTCCAATTGATGCAGGCGCTGCGCAATGCACCGCCCCCCGCCACCGCCGCCGCGCTGGCCGATGCGCTTGGCGTGACGCCGCGCACCGTCTACCGCGATATAGACACGCTGCGCGGGCTGGGCGCGGTGATCGACGGCGCGGCGGGTTTTGGCTACACGCTGATCGAGGACGCGGCGCTGCCGCCGCTGGGCTTTGACGCCGAAGAACTCGAAGCGCTTGTGCTGGGTTTGCGCGAAGTGCAGCAAGTGGGCGATCCGGCGTTGGCCAGCGCCGCTGGCACGGCGCTGAGCAAGTTGCGCGCGCGACTGCCCGCAGCACAGGCGCACCGACTGCAACATGCGGTGCTGAGCGCGCATCGATTCGCCCCGTTGCCGGAACCGGGCATCGATGTGCGCGCCCTGCGGCAGGCCACCTGGGACGAGCGCACCGTGCGATTCGACTATTGCGATGTCGAAGGCCGCTCCACCACGCGCAGCGTCGATCCGCTGACCATCGTATACATGCAGGCGTCGCATTGCCTGTTGGCATGGTGCCATCTGCGCAGCGACTTCCGTGCTTTCCGGCTGGACCGGATGCGCGGGCTGGACGTGCTGGAGACGTCTTTTCGGCCGCGGCGTGTGCCATTGCTTCGCGAATGCCTGACGCAGATGGGGGCATGTGCAGCGTCGGCACCATCCCGCACGACCGCTGTTTGACGCTTTCGATTCGGCCTATCTGCGGGTACACTCGACCCCGAGGCAGATAAAAAGGGCGAGCGAATGCGTACAGGATTTCTGTGGGCGCTGACTGTTGGAATGACAGTTTTGCAAGGCTCCACAACATTTGCGGCTGGGCTCGAAACGTCGCTCAGGCCGCAGCTCAGACCCGCTGATGTAGGCGAGGTCGTGACGCGTCAGGCCACGCCGGTCACGTCGCTGCGGCCCGTGGTGCGACCGGTGCTGCGCCCTGCCGACCTGAAAGAGACGCCGGTCTTGCAGGTGTCCACCGCGAACAGCGGGTTTGACCAATGGATCAAGGGTTTCAAGGGCCGGGCGATGGCGGCGGGCATTCAGTCGGGCGTGTTTGACCGGGCGTTTCGCGGCATTAAGTATGATGGCAGCGTGGTCAAGCTGGACCGCAATCAATCCGAGTTTACCAAGCAGATATGGGAATACCTTGACAGTGCCGTGTCCCAGACGCGGATCACCAACGGCAAGCGCGAACTGCGCCGCCAGCGCAAGGCACTGGATGCGATCGAGGCGCATTTCGGCGTCGACAAGGAGATCGTGACCGCGATCTGGGGGATGGAGAGCGCCTATGGTGCGCGCCGCGGTGACCGTCCGCTGATCCAGTCGCTTGCCACGCTGGCCTATGATGGGCGACGCGGGCGGTTTTTCGAAAAGCAGTTGATCGCCGCGCTCAAGATCATCCAGGCGGGCGATGTGGCCCCGGGCAACATGACCGGATCCTGGGCCGGGGCGATGGGCCATACGCAGTTCATCCCGACATCATATCTGGCCTATGCGGTGGATTTCACGGGCGATGGCAAACGTGACATCTGGTCCGACAATCCGACCGATGCGCTCGCCTCGACAGCGGCGTATCTGGCGCGGTTCGGCTGGAAAAAGGGCCAGCCCTGGGGAGTCGAGGTCAAGCTGCCTCGCGGATTTGATCCGGCGCGCGCCCGCCGTTCGTTGAAACAGGCCCCATCAGCCTGGGCGGCCGAGGGCATTCGCGACATCCATGGCAAGCCGGTGCCGAATTACGGTGCGGCGTCGATCCTGTTGCCTGCGGGCACACAGGGCGCGGCCTTCATGATCTTTCACAACTTCAGCGTCATCGAGAAATACAACAAGGCAGACGCCTATGTGATCGGTGTCGGGCATCTGGCCGACCGGCTGAAAGGCGGGCCCGCGATACAGGCCAGTTGGCCACGCCAGTACCAGTCCACGACGATAAAGCAGAAGAAAGAGATCCAGACCCAGCTGCAGCGCAAGGGCTATGACGTGCAGGTGATCGACGGCAAGATCGGCCCCAAGACAATCGGCGCAATCCGCAAGTTCCAGAAATCGCGCGGACTACCGCCCGATGGCTACCCTTCACGACAATTGCTCAAGGCGTTGCGCGACAGCTAAGGTGTCGGTACTGGCGGGCGCATCACTCTGCGTTCGCCAGCCAAGCCTCGCCTGAAAAGCACTGGCGAAGGGCCGGCGCAGCGCTCGGCCAGCCGGTCAAAGCTTGTCGCCGAACTCTGCCAGAAGGCTGCGATAGACCTCGCGTTTGAACGGCACGATATTGTCCACCAGATCGGCGGCAGGCAGCCAGCGCCATTCCGAAAATTCGGGATGTTCGGTGGCGATGTTGATCTCATTGTCACGCCCGAGAAAGCGCAGCAGAAACCACTTCTGTTCCTGCCCGCGATAGCGCCCCTTCCAGATGCGCGGCACCAGATCATGCGGCAGGTCGTAGCGCATCCAATCCGCGGTTTCCGCTTCGATCCGCACCAGATCGGCGCTGACGCCAGTCTCTTCGCCCAACTCGCGCAGCGCGGCTTCCTGCGGGGTCTCGCCCGGATCGATCCCGCCCTGGGGCATTTGCCAGGCGGGTTCGGAATTGTCGATCCGCTGGCCGACAAAGACCTCGCCTGCTGCATTGGCCAGCATCACGCCGACGCAGGCACGATAGGGCAGGGCGGCGAT
Organism: Roseovarius sp. ZX-A-9; assembly: GCF_028369135.1. GTDB lineage: Bacteria > Pseudomonadota > Alphaproteobacteria > Rhodobacterales > Rhodobacteraceae > Roseovarius. Next base: position 119,583 of record NZ_JAPWHW010000003.1, on the reverse strand, counting down.
CTGTTCGGGTGTCATGATCAGGGTCTTTCTTGATGAATGAGGACACGCCCTGTTAGCCCGATCCCACGTGATGTTCCAGTTTTCTGCACGGCAGGCGGCAATATGGCGGCATATCCTGCGCCACCATGCCCGAGATGCGAAAACGCCCCGCAAAAATTTGCGGGGCGTTTCATCTGTCTGCCAAACCGGTCGTATGGCTGGCGTGTTACTTCGCGGCGTTCAGCGTGCTCAGACCTTTGAGGATGTCGATGGCATAGGCTAGCTGATAGTCCTCTTCGCGCAGTTTGGCGACTTCTTCGGCGCGGGCGCGGTCCTCTTCGATCTGCCGGATCTCGTCCTCGGTCAGACTGTCGTTGTTGAGGCTGCCGCGCAGCCCGGCTTCGGTCCGCGTGAACACGTTGGGTTCTTCTTCCTCGACCTTGTTGCGGTCGCGGCGCGGCTGTTTCACCAGGATGTCAGGCGAAACACCCAAGGCCTGAATCGACCGGCCCGAGGGGGTGTAGTAACGCGATGTGGTCAGGCGCATGGCGCCGTCGCCGCGCAGCGGCATCACCGTCTGGACTGATCCCTTGCCAAAGCTCTTGGTGCCGACGATGACCGCGCGGTGGTGGTCCTGCAGGGCGCCTGCGACGATTTCGGACGCAGAGGCGGAACCGCCGTTGATCAGCACGACCATGGGCTTGCCCATCGCCAGATCGCCGGGCGTCGCGTTGAACCGGTCTCCATCGGCTGGGTGGCGTCCGCGGGTCGAGACGATCTCGCCCTTGTCGAGAAACGCGTCGGACACCTTGATCGCCTGGGTCAGCAATCCGCCGGGGTTGTTGCGCAGATCGAGGACGATGCCGTTGACAGCATCCGGGCCGCCTGCCTCTTCGATCTGCTTCTTCAGGCCTTCTTCGAGGTTGGGGTAGGTCTGATCGTTGAAGGTGGTGACACGCAGCACGACGGTCTGCTGTTCAGTGCGTGCGCGCACGGCCGTCAGCTTGATCGTGTCGCGGATGATCGACACGTCAAACGGCTCGGTCTCGCCTTCGCGGACGATGGTGATGACAATCTCGGATCCGACCGGACCGCGCATCAGTTCAACCGCTTGGTCGAGCGTGAGGCCCAGAACGCTTTCGCCGTCCACATGGGTGATGAAATCGCCCGATTCGACGCCTGCTTCGTCGGCCGGCGTGCCGTCGATGGGCGAGACGACCTTGACGAAGCCTTCCTCCTGCGTGACCTCGATGCCCAGACCGCCGAATTCGCCGCGGGTCTGTTCCTGCATGGCCTGCGCGTCATCGGGGCTGAGATAGCTGGAATGCGGATCCAGTGAGGTGAGCATACCGTTGATGGCGGCCTCGATCAGATCTGCCTCGTCAACCTCTTCGACATATTGCGCGCGGATGCGCTCGAAAATATCGCCGAAGAGATCCAGTTGCTCGTAGACGTTGGTATTGCGCGTCGCCTCCTGGGCCAGCAGCGGCGCCGCGACCTGGGTCGTTACGACCACTCCGGCCAGCGTACCTGCGGCGGCGGCCATCAGAAATTTGTTCATTGCTCAATCATCCTTGTCTGTTCGGAACCACAGGGCAGGGTCTACCGGTGTGTTATCCTGTCTGATCTCTATATAGAGGGTTTCTGTCCAATCGGAACCGGCGTCTTGCAGCCGCGCGGGAACAATCCCGTCATCGCCCGGATCAATTCCGCCCATCAATCCTACCGGGCTGCCCTTGGGCAGGACCTGGCCGATGTCGCCATAAACCACCTCCATCCCGGCAAAAACTAGCAGAATACCGGATTGTGGTTCTAGTATGGCGACGGTCCCATAATCCAGAAGAGGCCCGCGAAAGCGCAGCGTTGCAGCGGCTGGGGTGGTGACCACCGCGCGCGGCGGTGTGGCGATCAGGATGCCGGGGCGCGTGATGCCGGCCGCATCCGCTTCGCCTGCGCGGCGCAGCAGACGGCCCTGCACCGGCAGCGGCAGCGTGCCTTTGCTGGCCTCGATTCCGGGCAGTGGGGCGGCGTCCTCGTCCACGGCGATCTGGCTGAGACCACTGGCGAACCCGTCGAGCGATTCGGTTGACGCGATCAACAGCGCGGTCTTGACCGGGTCTTCGGTAAAGCGGCGCGGCAGATCGGTGCGGTCCGCGATGGCCTGGCTGAGGGCGGTGCGTGCCGCCTGCGCTCCGCGCAGCCCGTCCTGCAGACGGTCGGCAGCGCTTTGTTGCAGCGCGTGCAATACCGCGAGGTCATCAAGCTTTACCCGCAATGCGCGCACCTTCTCGTGCAGCGCCGGGGTGACATCCGCCAGGATCATGCCCGACCGCGCCGTGCCCAGAGGCCCAGTGGGGTGGAGCAGCGTCACGGGCGTTGGTGTCCGGCTCATGGATTGCAGCACGCCCAGCAACTGGGCGATTTCGGTCTCGCTTGCGGCAAGTTCGCGTTCTAGCGCCTGCTGGCGGATGGCAGCGCGGCGCAGTCCGACACGCATCGCCTGCAACCCGACCTCATAGGCCTGTACTGTCTGGGTGAGGGCCTTGACCCGGTCGCGCGCGTCCTTCGCGGCATCCAGCGCGCGGGTCGCGTCCTGAAGCAGTTGTGCTGCGGCTTCGGCCTCGGCTGCGGGATCGTTCTGCGTTTGCGCACTCGGCGGCGTGGCGCCCAGCCCCACAGCGAGTAGCAAAGCCAGAAGAGCCGCGCTGAATCTCATGCCAAGAGGCTCTTGCCGGTCATCTGAGGTGGTTGGTCGAGGTCCATCAGCGCCAGCAGCGTCGGTGCGAGATCGGCCAGGCGGCCCGACCTCAGCGTCGCGTTTGGCGGCCCATCGACCAGAATCACCGGCACGGGGTTGGTGGTGTGTGCGGTGTGCGGCTTGCCGGTTTCGGGATCGACCATGACCTCGCAATTGCCGTGATCGGCGGTCACGATCATCGCGCCGCCCACAGCGCGAAGCGCGTCCAGTGCGCGGCCCAGCCCGGTATCGACGGCTTCGCAGGCTGCGATGGCCGCATCCAGATCGCCGGTATGTCCGACCATGTCAGGGTTTGCGTAATTCACCACGATCAGATCGTAACGTTTTTCGATCGCGGCAACCAGATGGTCCGTCACTTCGGGGGCCGACATTTCAGGTTGAAGATCATAGGTCGCAACGCGGGGCGAGGATGCCATGTAGCGGTCTTCGCCCGGTTCCGGCGCTTCCTTGCCGCCATTGAGGAAAAACGTGACATGCGGGTACTTTTCAGTCTCCGCCAGATGGAACTGGCTCCGGCCTTTTTTCGCGACCCAAGCGCCCAGTGTGTTTTCTGGCTGCTCGTCGGGAAAAATGCAGTCCATGTATTCCGCGTGGCGGCGCGAGTATTCGGTAAAGCCGCTGACAATCGCAAATTTCGGCCGCGTGCCGGTGTCGAAATGATCGAAGGCGGGGTCGGCAAAGGCGGCGAGGATCTCTCGCGCGCGGTCTGCGCGGAAATTCAGGCACAAGATGCCGTCACCGTCCTTCATCCCTGCATAGTCGCCCAGAACGCGGGGCTTGATGAATTCGTCCGTGCGCCCCTTGCCGTAAGCCTCATCAATGGCTTCGCCCGCAGAATCGGCGGTATAGCCGCGCGCCTGCGCCAGCGCCTGATAAGCCAGTTCGACGCGCTCCCAGCGGTTGTCGCGGTCCATCGCGTAGTAGCGCCCCGAAACAGTGGCGATGAACGCGCCGGGGGGCAGGGCGCTGCGCAGCTCTTCCAGGTAGGTCTTGGCCGAAACCTGCGCCACGTCGCGCCCATCGGTAAAGGCGTGGATCGCGACGCGCAGGCCGTGATCTGTCAGCGCCCGCGCGGTGGCGATCATGTGATCAAGGTGGCTGTGCACGCCGCCATCCGACAGCACGCCCAGCAGATGCGCCGTGCCACCGGTCGCACGAACCGCCTCAACAAACCGCAGGATGCCGGGCAGGCTGGCGAATGTCCCGGTTTCGATGGCGCGGTCGATGCGGCGGAGATCCATCTCGACCACCCGGCCTGCGCCGATATTCATGTGGCCGACTTCGGAGTTGCCCATCTGGCCGGGGGGCAGGCCGACATCCGGCCCGTGGGTGATCAGCGTGGAATGCGGGCAGGTGGCCATCAGCGCGTCGAAACGCGGGGTTTTGGCCAGTGCGGGGGCGTTGGCGGTGGTATCCTCGGAGAGGCCCCAGCCGTCCAGAATACATAGAACCACCGGTTTGGGTGTGCTCATCGGGGTCTCCTGCCTCAATTCTTGTGCGTTCTGTTTGACGCGGGCAAAGCGGCGACCGCCTTGCTTTCGCCCTTACTATCCAATGTGACGGGTAGGGGGAATGTTGTTTGCGGTAACGGCGGGCGGGAAATTTCCGCGGGCGGCGGCTATGAGTATTTTGGGCAAAATGAAGGGGCTGGTCAGGCCCGGTGATAGGGTGTGCCGGCGAGGATCGTCGCGGCGCGGTAGAGCTGTTCGGCCAGCATCGCGCGGGCCAGCATATGCGGCCACACCATCTGGCCGAAGGAGAGCGACATCTGCGCAGTTTCGCGCAAGGCAGGGTCTATCCCGTCCGCGCCGCCGATGACGAAGGCCAGATCGGACGCACCATCATCGCGCCAATCGGCCAGGCGGCTGGCGAAACGAGGAGAGCTGAGCACTGTGCCGCGCTCGTCCAGCATCACGCGGATTGCGTCCTGTGGCAGCGCGCGTTCCAGCAGTTGCGCCTCGGCGGCCATGCCGCCGCCCTTGCGGTCGTCGACCTCATGTTCGACCAGCGGCCCCAGCGAGAGCGCCCGCCCGGTCCGGTCGAAACGGGTGATGTAGTCATCCAGTAGCGCGCGTTCGGCCCCCCGGCGCAGGCGGCCGACAGCGCAGATATGGACGCGCATTCAGCTGGGCTGAGCTGTGAGAGCCTGTTGGTCCGCAGGCATCCACATCTTCTCCAGCTGGTAGAACTCGCGCACTTCGGGCCGGAATACGTGCACGATGACATCTCCGGTGTCGATCAGTACCCAGTCACCGGCATCCTTGCCCTCGATCCGCGAAGGGCGGTTCAGCTCGGTCTTGAGCTTGTCCACCAGCTTCGTGGCAATGGACGCGACTTGGCGCGACGATCTGCCTGTGCAGATCACCATGTAATCGCCAATAGCCGATTTGCCGCGCAGATCAATCTGCACGATATCTTCGGCCTTGTCTTCGGTCAGCGAGGATAAGATGCGCGCAAGCTGCTCTTCGCTTGAAGCGCTCGGTTCGGGGTGCGCGATGTGCGTCGCCCGGTCAGCGGTGTGGGCCGCGTCAGTCGTAAAAGACAGGACAGTGTCCTCCTCTCCAGCGCACCGTCAAATGCCCCGGTGCCGGACATGGATCGAAACTAACAGTGCAAGGGGGCAAATTCAATAAAGCGGGGGGCAGGCGGGCGGTAAATTGCTGATAGATGAGGTAATTTTGTCAGCCTGCGTCCTTGGGGGCGACCTGAGGGTCGTCCGGGGCGGGTTGCGGCGTGGCGGATTCTGCAGCCGGGTCGCCGTCCAGCATGCGCACTTCGCGCTGCGGGAAGGGGATCGAGATGCCATGCGCTGCGAACGCGTCCCACAGCGCCAGAAAGACGTTGCCGCGGATATTGGTCAGTCCGGCGGAGGGATCCTTGATCCAGAACCGCAGGATGTAATCCACGGAACTGTCGCCGAAGCCGATGATATGGCAAACCGGCGCTTTCATCTTGAGCACGCGTTCGACCCCTGCGGCCGCCTCGATGGCGATCTTGCGCACCAGATGCGGGTCGTCGCCGTAGGCAGTACCAAAATAGATATCGAGCCGTACGAATTCGTTGGAATGCGACCAGTTGACCACCTGACCCGTGATCAGATCTTCGTTCGGGATCAGGTATTCCTTGCCGTCCCGGGTGACGACAGAGGCGTAGCGCGCGCCCAGCGTCTCGATCCAGCCAAACGTCTCGCCCAGGCTGATCACGTCGCCGGGTTTGATCGACTTGTCGAGCAGGATGATGATGCCTGAAACCAGGTTCGAGACGACCTTTTGCAGGCCGAAACCGAGGCCGACACCAATGGCGCCGGACAGGACCGCGAGGCCGGTGAGGTCAAAGCCGACGGTTTTCAGCCCGATGAAGAAGGCCGCGCCGAAAAACGTGACTTGCAGGAACTTGACCGCCAGAACCTGCATGGAGGGCGAGATTTCCTTGTTCTGGCGTATCTGGCTGGTGGCCGTCTTGGACAGCAGCCGTGCCACGAAGAGAAGCGCGCTGAGGACAAAGAGCGCCTGCACGACCAGCCACACTGAATACCGGGTGTCGCCAACCTCGATCGCCAGTGAGTCGAGCAATTGCTGCGCCTCGCCGGTCAGGCCGAGGATGATCAGCGTGGCCCAGGTCCATCCCGCGTACCGCACCAGGCCGCGCACGAACCCGTTTACGATCAGCCGTGTGATGATCGTGATGAGTAGCCACGCCACCGCGAGGCTTGCGACGATGCCAATGATGTAGGATCGGCTGGGCCAGGTGGCTTCCTGCATGATCCAGTAGGTCGGCCAGCTCAGCAGGACAAAGAAAATCAGCCTCAGCCTGCGATGTGCCATCACCAGAAACCGCATGCGCCATTTCGGCCAGCCTTCGCGCGTGCGCATCCAGTCACGGATGCGCGGCCCAAAGATCGCGCGCAGGATATGCGCGACCAGGATCAGCCCGATGATGATGATGACCTGATAGGCATTCCAGGGCCGCATCAGGCCGAGTGCAAAATTATGTGCCTGATCCCAGAGGCTCAGCGCGATATCCTGCGCCTGCTTCGTTGGTGCCACCGCCTCGGCGGCGGTGGTTGCGGTGCTGCTGGTCTGATCCGCCTGGCTTGCCATTTCTGACAGCATGCCCCGAGCCGGGGGGGCGGGCAAGGCCGCTCTGGACAGTAGGGCAAGTTTCGCGTCACATGCCGCGTGCCTACGACAAGGACCGGAGCGCGCGATGCCTACAGCCCTGATCACTCATTCCGATTGCCTGCAACACATCAACCCGCAGGGCCACCCCGAGCAGGTCGCCCGCCTCGAACATGTTCTGGCCGCGCTTGCGGGCAAGTCTCTGGTCCGGGTTGACGCGCCGCTGGCCGAGGACGCACATCTGCTGCGCGCTCATCCAAAAGCCCATATAGACGCTATTCGCGCTGCGGCACCGGCGTCGGGCCTGGTGCTGCTGGATGCGGACACGTCGATGTCGCCCGGATCCCTTGCCGCGGCGTTGCGCGCTGTGGGCGGGGCGGTGCACGCGGTAGACATGGTGATGGCCGGCGACGTGCGAAACGCCTTTGTCGCGTGTCGTCCGCCGGGGCACCATGCGGAAAAGACAACGCCAATGGGCTTTTGCCTGTTTGGCAACGTTGCGATTGCCGCGAAACATGCGCTGGAGCATCATGGCCTTGGCCGCGTCGCTATCGTCGATTTCGATGTGCATCATGGTAACGGCACGCAAGATCTGTGCCAGGACGACCCGCGCATCCTGTTCTGTTCGACCCATCAGATGCCGCTTTTTCCCGGCACGGGACAACCAAGCGAGACCGGCTGTGACGGCAACGTTGTGAACGTGGCGCTGCCCGAAGGGGCGGGCAGTACGGCGTTCCGGCAGGTGATGGAGGGACAGGTGTTGCCTGCGGTGGATGCCTTTGCGCCCGAGATGGTCTTCATCTCGGCGGGGTTTGATGCGCATCGAGCCGATCCTCTGGCCGGGCTTGATCTGGTGGAAGATGATTTTGCCTGGGCGACGCGCAGGATATGCGACCTTGCGGATGTTCATGCCGGGGGGCGTGTCGTGTCCAGCCTTGAAGGCGGGTATGACCTGAAGGCGCTTGCCGCCAGCGCCACCGCCCATGTGGATGCGCTGATGGCGCGCGCGGGCTGAAACTATCGGCGCTTCGGGGCCAAGAACTGTTCAGGTGCGCCGCGCGCCTGTCCGATGGGAGCTGGAAAATGCGTTTCGGTTTGTTGATGTTGTGTCTGGCCTATGTGCTCAGCCAGTTTTTTCGTGCGTTTCTGGCGGTGCTGGGGGGCGTTCTTGAGCGTGATATCGGCACCACGCCAGAGGATCTCGCCTTTGCCTCTGGCATCTGGTTCCTGACCTTTGCGGTGATGCAACTGCCCATAGGCTGGGCGCTGGACCGGATCGGGCCACGGAGGACGGCCGCGACGTTGCTGTTGCTGGGCGGTGGCGGCGGTGCGGCGCTCTTTGCGCTGGCGACGGGGCCGGGACATGTGACGCTGGCGATGGCGCTGATCGGCGTGGGCTGTTCACCGGTGTTGATGGCATCCTACTACATTTTTGCCCGGCAGTTCCCGGTGGCGCAGTTCGCGACGCTGGCCGCCGTGATGCTGGGCGTGGGGTCGCTGGGCAACCTGGTGGCGTCATGGCCGATGGCGCTGGCGGCCGAAAGTTTCGGCTGGCGCGCCTCGCTCTGGGGGCTGGCGGCGATCTCGGTCGTGGTGGCGGCGGGCCTCGCGGTCAGCGTGCGTGACCCGGAGCCAGTGGAGGGCGGTGCGCAGGGCTCGGTCCTTGATCTGCTGAAGATGCGGGCGCTCTGGCCGATCTTTCCACTGATGTTCGTGGGATATGCGCCTATGGCTGCGATCCGCGGGTTGTGGATCGGCCCCTACATGAGCGACGTCTTTGCGCTCGATATCGGGCAGGTCGGGCAGGCGAGCCTGGTGATGGGGGTGGCGATGACTGCGGGGACGTTCCTCTACGGTCCGCTTGACCGGATCCTGGGGACGCAAAAATGGGTGTGTTTCGGTGGAAACCTCATTTGTTGCGTGGCGACGTTAACCTTGGCGCTGCTGGTCGGGCAGGGGGTGGGATTGTCCATCCTGCTCTGTGCCATGATCGGGCTCTTTGGCGCGAGTTTCCCGTTGCTGGTGGCACATGGGCGCAGCTTCTTTCCGCCGCACCTGGCGGGGCGGGGTGTGACGCTGATGAATCTCTTCGGGATCGGAGGTGCCGGCTTGATGCAGTTCGGATCGGGCCCGTTGCATGCGGCGGTGGCAGAGCGGGCCGGTGCGCAGGCTGCCTACAGCGCGCTTTTCGCGTTTTTCGGCTTTGCCATCCTTGCCGGGCTGGTGATCTATCTGTTCAGCCGCGACTACAAACCCTGACGCCTTTCGGATGCTGTAGGCCTTTCGTGAAGCCTACGATTCAGGTTTTTCGCGAAATGCCTTAGTTGTAAGGCCTTTCCACTCGGGGGCTTTGGGTCTAAGAGGCCAACTCCATACAGTCCCTTCCGGAGTTGACATCATGGGGTACAAAATCGTCGTCGTCGGGGCCACGGGTAACGTGGGCCGCGAAATGCTGAACATCCTGGCCGAACGCCATTTCCCGGTCGATGAGATCGCCGTGCTGGCGTCGCGTCGGTCGCTGGGAACGGAAGTCAGCTTTGGCGACCGAACTTTGAAGACAAAAGACCTTGATGCCTTTGATTTCACTGGCTGGGACATTGCGCTGTTTGCCATCGGCTCGGACGCTACCAAGACCCATGCACCAAAGGCCGCGGCTGCGGGATGTATCGTAATCGACAACTCGTCGCTCTACCGCTACGACCCGGACGTGCCGCTGGTTGTGCCGGAAGTGAACCCCGAGGCCGTCGACGGTTATGCCAAGAAAAACATCATCGCCAACCCCAACTGCTCGACCGCGCAGATGGTCGTGGCGCTGAAACCGTTGCATGATCGCGCCCGGATCAAGCGCGTCGTCGTGTCGACCTACCAGTCGGTTTCCGGCGCAGGCAAGGAGGGCATGGACGAACTGTGGGAGCAGACCAAGGCAGTCTATAACCCCACCAAGGATGTACCTCCCAAGGTCTTCCAGAAGGAAATCGCGTTCAACGTCATCCCGCATATCGACGTCTTCATGGAAGACGGCTCGACCAAGGAAGAATGGAAGATGGTCGCCGAAACTCACAAGATCGTCGATCCGGCGATCAAGGTGACTGCGACCTGCGTGCGGGTTCCGGTCTTTGTCGGGCATTCTGAGGCGATCAATATCGAGTTTGAAGAGTTCCTCGACGAAGACGAGGCGCGCGACATCCTGCGCGAGGCACCGGGCATCATGGTGATCGACAAGCGCGAAAGCGGTGGCTACGTCACGCCCAAGGAATGTGTCGGTGATTTCGCCACATTCATCAGCCGCATCCGTCAGGACAACACGGTCGAGAACGGCCTGAACCTGTGGTGTGTCAGCGATAACCTGCGCAAGGGTGCTGCACTCAACGCGGTGCAGATCGCCGAGACGCTGGGCAACCGGGTCCTGAAGAAGGGCTGAATGCCGTTTGGGACAGCGCGATCACATCAAAGCTGTCAGGGAAATGATCGGGCGCATCCGGATCCGGGTGCGCTCTTTCGAAAAGCCGCCCTTCCAGGTGGCGATCCTGTGGCCAGGTTCGAGCGCCTAGCAGGGGCATGCGCCGCATATGGCGCGCAAGGGCCCCAAGCCCCGCCAACATTCCGGGCGGCAGCGTCAGTATCCAGCCTTACAATTCCATGCCGCATATCTTGCCAGATCATGATTAAGATAGCGTGAATCCGCGTATCTGGTGGACTGCCGCTTGCAAATGGCGGCTACCCGCCAAAGATTGAAAACAGGCTTTATGGAGGAACCCGCATGCGCGTCTGGCCCCTAGTTCTCGCTCTTTTCCCGACTGCCCTTTGGGCAGAGGATATCCCGCTCGACAGCGATGTGAGCGCCGTTACGCTCTACCCGCAGGGCGCAACCATCACCCGGAAAGTGCCATTCACCGCACCCGCCGGGCAGCATGACCTGATCCTGACCGACATGCCGCTGCGCACACCGCTGTCGAGCGTTCGTGTCCGGGTGGATGGCGCGGAGATGGGCGGCGTGACGGCCCGCAACCGGTTTGTGCCGCCGCGCGATCCGGAAACGGACGCGGCCATTGACGCGGCCGAGGCCGAGGTGGAGCGCTTGCAAGATGCGTTGCGCGACCGGCAGGGCAAGGTGCGCGAAATCCGGCTCGAGGCCGAAGCGGCCGAAGCGCGCGTAGCGTTTCTCAAGCAGGTTGGCGAGGGTGAGAATGTCGCCTCCCTCGATGTGGCAGCACTGCGTGATCTGCTGCAGCTGATTGGCGAGGAAACACTGGCGGCCAAGCGTGCAGCACATGACGCGCTGTCACGAGCCGATGCCGAATCCCGTGCGCTGAGCGACCTCAAGGAAGAGTTGCAAAAGGCCGAAGCGGCGCTTGCCGCGCTGGTCCCCGAAGCGGAGGCGCGCGCATTGTTGTCGGTCGCCATTTCGGGCGATGCGCCGATGGAAGGCACGATGACCGTGACCTATACCGTGCCGGACGCGGCCTGGCGCCCGGTCTACGATCTGCGTCTTGACCGCGCGACCGGAACACTGACGCTGGAACGCGGCGCGTTCGTCGCGCAGTCCACCGGTGAAAACTGGCGCGATGTCGCGCTGCGCCTGTCGACAGTGCGCCCCTCCGAGCAGACCCGGCCCAGCGATATCTGGCCCCAGCAGCGCTGGATCGTCAAGGAAGAGGATGAAAATCAGTATCTGTCCGCGGACGTGGCCCCGGCGCCGATCGTCATGGCAGAGGAATCCGCCGCCGGCATGTTGGCCAAACCCAGCCCGAAACGCATCGCCGCAGCCGCCGAATTCGACGGGCTGGCCGTGACCTATACCTATCCTGCGCCAGTGAGTATCGCGACCGGTGCCGATAATGTGCGCCTCGCGCTCGATACGCTGGATACCAAGGTGGATCTGTTTGCCCAGGCCGTTCCGCTGGCAGACAGCACGGCATTTCTGATGGCGAAATTCACCAATGACATGGGCGAGTTGATCCTCCGCTCGGACGAGGCGAATTTCTATCTCGATGGCACGTACCAAGGCCAGAGCGGGATTGCCATGATCGCTGCGGGTGCCGAGGAAACCCTGTCATTCGGTCCGATTGACGGGTTGCGTCTGACGCGCACCATTCTGGACCGCAAGCAGGGCGACCGAGGCGTGATCAGCCGGTCCAACGATATGAGCGAAAAGGTCAAGATCGAAGTCGAGAATTTGACGCAGGAGACCTGGCCGGTCCGTCTGCTCGACCGGGTGCCCTATTCGGAACAGGAAAAGCTGGAGATCGAATGGACTGCGCAACCTGAACCGTCCGAGAGTGACGTGGACGGCAAGCGAGGTGTTCTGGCTTGGAACTTTGACCTGGAGGCCGGCGAGACATACGAAATTCAGCTCGGCTCTGATCTGGAATGGCCCGACGGGATGGTCCTGCGCTGAAACCCACCCGACCGGATTCCGGCGTGAGGGTGGCGGAAAATGTGGCAGCGCCGGACATTTCTGATCTTTGAAAGAGTCCGGCGCGAGAGGCCCACGATCCTGAATGGGCGTGGGCCTGTTTTACTTTCCCTGATATAGGGAAAAGCGCAAATCTTTCAGATCGGGACGTAACTTTTCGATTCCGGTGAATACTGCTCAATGGTGCCAGCACCGATATCGAGCCAGACACCATGAACTGTCAGCCGCCCCGCTTCGATGGCTTCGCTCACGAAGGGGAAAGTGGCCAGGTTCTCAAGCGAGATCAGCACCGATTCCTTCTCCAGCGCGCGGGTGCGCTCTGCCGGGTCTTCGATATGCGAGACACGCTCGTAGCCGGGGCGCAGGATATCCATCCAACGCCCGATAAAGCTCGACTTGTCCTCAAGCTCGGGCGAGAGGCCGGCGCACATGTCGGCACAGCCGCTGACGCCGCCGCAATTGGAATGTCCCATCACCACCAGATGCGCCACACGTAGGCTCTTGACCGCGTATTCGATGGCCGCCGATGTGCCATGCTGGCCACCATTGCTCTCATAGGGTGGCACGAGGTTGGCGATATTGCGGTGAATGAAGAACTCACCCTGATCGGCACCAAAGACCGACGTGACATGCACGCGGCTGTCGCAGCACGAGATGATCATTGCGCGCGGGTGCTGGCCGTCATCGGCGAGCAGGCGATACCACGCCTCGTTCTCGGCGTAGCTGGTCGCTTTCCAGCCCTTGTAGCGCTGGATCAGATAGGAGGGCAGTGGACGGGCGCGATGCATGGCAGTCTTTCAATTAGGCGATTTTGCAAAAGCAGTGAAACCAGTGATCATCGTTAGCATTCCGCGCCGCCGGGGAGCCTCGGGATTTGGGCGAAGCCCTGCGTTGGCGCGTTGAATGCCATGAATATCTGGAATTCGCCGATAATTCGAGAAAGAAATGCGCCCGTGCGAAACCTTTTGGGAAGGACCATCCGCCACTGTCAGTCTTGCCCGGTAGGAGTGGGGACCGCCCGGGCATCCGTGAATATCTGGGGTGAGATTGTGGAACATTTGACATTGCTGAAACAGAACGAGGCCGTGCATTTCGATCCTGAACGGCTGAAAGAGCTGTATGTTCAACTGGGCGAAGCCGGCGCCGAGGACGTTGTTTGTCGCGCGCTCGAGGAATTGGCGGTGCGCCTGTCGCATACCGAACGCTGCTATCGCGAGGGGCGTCTGCCCGACATGCGGAAATCGGCGCGCAGCCTGTGCGCGATTGCGGATCAGATCGGCATGGCGATGTTCAGCCGGGTCGCCCGCGATGTGACGCGCTGTGCCGATAGCGGCGACCGCGTGGCCTTGGCCGTGACATTGGCGCGGTTGCTGCGGATCGGCGAGCGCAGCCTGAGCGAGATCTGGGATTTGCAGGACATGTCGGTCTGAATGGGGCGTTCCGGCAACGGGTGCGCGGGGATCGGCGGAAAAATCTTGCACTGCCGAGCGGTTTAAAAACCGCTTTGGCTTGCGGGCGCTGGCTGGGTGGATAGGCTGGGCGATATCTACCCCAGCCTGAAAGTGTGCACAGTGACCTCTTCCAACAGCCCGATTGCCAAATCCCTGACATTTGCCGCCACCGATGCAGAGGCGATCCCTCTGCACGTGATCGAAAGTGACGCGCTGGATGGTTGGCTGGAAACGCAGCCGGATCGCACCGCCGCATGGGTGCGGGCCGCCGGGTTCACCGGTGCCTTGGGCAGCACGCTGCTGGTGCCCGGTGCCGACGGGAACATAGCGCTGGCACTGGCGGGGTACGGCAATGACGAGGCCCGCCGCAGGGGGCGCTTCCATCTGGCTGCTTGCGCCGGTGCTCTGCCGCAAGGGACATATGCGCTCAAGGGGCTCGACCCGGCCCGCGCCACAGAAGAGGCGCTGGGCTGGCTGTTGGGGGGCTATAGCTTTGATCGCTATGCCAGCCAGCGCCCGGCCAATGCGCGTTTGGTAGCCCCCGAAGGGGTCGACGCCGCGCGGCTCGAAATCATCGCCGCCGGAGAGGCGCTGACCCGCGATCTGATCAATACGCCCGCAGGTGATATGGGACCCACCGACCTTGAGGCGGCCTGTGGCGCGCTGGCGGCCGAGCATGGGGCCGCGATGGAGGTGATCCGGGGAGAGGCGTTGTTGACGCAGAACTTTCCGATGATCCACGCGGTCGGACGCGCGGCTGCCGACGGGCCGCGCCTGATCGACATGACTTGGGGCGATACCGGCCCCGCCCTGACACTGGTGGGCAAGGGGGTGTGTTTCGATACTGGCGGGCTGAACCTCAAGCCCGGTGCCAGCATGGGGCTGATGAAAAAGGACATGGGCGGGGCGGCAACGGTGCTGGGCCTTGCGCATATGATCATGGCGCTGGGGCTGCGCTTGCGCCTGCGCGTGCTGATCCCGGCGGTGGAAAACGCAGTGTCGGGCAACGCCTTTCGCCCGGGCGATATCCTGACCGCGCGCAATGGCAAGACGGTGGAGATCAACAATACCGACGCCGAGGGGCGGCTGGTGCTGGCCGATGCGCTCGCCCTTGGCGCCGAAGCTACGCCCGATCTGATGGTGTCGATGGCCACGCTCACGGGGGCTGCACGGGTCGCGGTTGGCCCGGACCTTGCCCCGTACTACGCCGATGACAGCGCGCTTGTCGGCGCTTTGGAAGAGGCGGCGGCACAGGTGGCGGACCCGGTGTGGCGGCTGCCGTTCCATGACCCTTACGAGGTGATGATCGAGCCCGGCATTGCCGATCTGGACAACGCGCCCAAGGGCGGTTTTGCCGGATCGATTACCGCGGCGCTTTTCCTGCGGCGTTTTGCCGGGGACGCGAAGTACATGCATTTCGACATCTATGGCTGGAACCCCACCGCCGCCCCGGCACGTCCCAAGGGTGGCGTAGGCATGGGCGCGCGGGCGCTGCTGGAGGCGCTGCCGCGCATGCTGGCCCTGTGACTCGCGCGCTGAGCGATCGTCGCTTTCGGGCGGCCAATGCGCGGGTGGCGCATGTGTCCCTGCGCGGTCATGTCGATGCGCCCGAATATGTCGAGGGCGAAGTGATGCGCTGCAGCTGGCCTTTTGCCGATCTGTGTCGCAGTCCCAACGGCCCGCGCGATTTGCAGATATTGCGCGGTCAGCCGGTTCGGGTGCTGGAAATCCACGCTGGCTGGGCCTTTGTCATTGATGAGGTCGGCGGCTATGTCGGCTATCTGCCCGAGGCGGCGGTCGTGGGCGGGGTGCACCCGACGCACCGGGTGGGCGCGCGACTGGCGCATGTCTATGCAGAGCCGGATATCAAATCGCGTGAAACTGCGCTTCTCAGTTTCTTTGCCGAAGTTGAGGCGGGCGCGGTCGAGGGCGGATTTCATGCACTCGCGGGCGGCGGCTACATGGTTGCGCAGCACCTTGTCCCGCTTGGCTGGTATGCCGATGATGCCGTGGCGGTGGCCGAGATGTTCCTCGGCACGCCCTATCTCTGGGGTGGGAATACCGGGACCGGAGTGGATTGCTCTGGCTTGGTCCAATTGGCGCAATATGCACAAGGGCGGGCGTGCCCGCGCGACAGCGATCTGCAACAGGCGCTGGGGCAGCCGGTGGAGCCGGGCGCGCGGCTGCGGCGCGGGGATCTGGTCTTTTGGAAGGGGCATGTGGGGATATTGCAGGACGCGCAGACCCTGCTGCATGCCAATGCGTTTCACATGGCCGTCACCAGCGAGCCGCTACAGGATGCCATCGACAGGATCGCCGCCCGGGAATTCGGCGCGGTTACGGCGATCAGACGTATCGGAGAGACTCCATGAGCAATCCGTTTTTTCACCCGGCTTTGGGGGCCGAGCTGGTTCGCTTTGCGGACCACGCCAGATGCGCGGTGCGTCGATCATCTTCGAACGGCTCTGCGTGATGGGGGTGCAAAATGGATGAACAAATAGCCAATGCCGGTCAGGCGCAATATTGGTCCCAAGGACCGGGCCGCAAATGGGTGCAGCAACGCGAGGCGCTCGATGCCCTGATGGCCCCGGTGCTCGATCTGGTATTGGAGCGCGCGGCTCTGAAACCCGGCGCGCAGGTGCTGGATATCGGCTGCGGCACCGGGACCAGCACGATCGAGATCGCCCATCGCATTGCGCCCGAAGGCCGGGTTGTCGCGGTCGATATCGCCGCCTCGCTGCTGGACGAGGCCCGCAGTCGCGCCAAGGGGGTGCCGGGTGCGCATTTCATTCTGGCCGATGCGCAGACCCACGCGTTCGAGCCTGGGGTCTTCGATGTGGCGCTGTCGCGGTTCGGGGTGATGTTCTTTTCCGACCCGGCGCAGGCGTTTCGCAACATCGCGAGCGGGCTCAAACCCGGCCGGCCGCTGATCTTTGCCGCTTGGTGTGGTGTCGCTGACAACCCTTGGTTTGCTATTCCCGCTCAGGTCGCGACGGACCGGTTGGGCAGCGTGCCGCCCACTGATCCGCGCGCACCGGGGCCGATGGCGTTTCAGGATCGGGACTATGTGGCGGGGCTGCTGGCCGATGCCGGGCTGCGGGATATCTCGGTGAAGCGCGAGGATGTGTTCCTGACTCCGGGCGGGACAGCGGCAGATGTTGCGGCGCTTTCAACGCGGATCGGCCCCGCGACCCGCGTGATCAAGGAACACAACGCGACGCGTGAGGACATTGCAGCGATTCAGGATACGGTTCGCGCGGAACTAGCTGCTTTTGAAACGCCTGAAGGGGTGAGGGTTCCGGCGGCAATCCAGCTTTGCACCGCGCGCGCCGGGGGAAGTGTGACATAGCGGGCGCTATTTCTGCGGGGTCATGTCCTTGCTCGCCAGCAGGGCGGCGGCCGCGATCATCAACGCGCCGCACACCCGGTTGACCAACCCGCCCGATAGCCGTTGCAATACCGCCGCAGCGCGGCGACCGACCCAGCCCCAGCCGATCAGGATTGTGCCGTCGACCACGATATATGTGGCGCCGAGGATCAGAAGTTGTGGCAATACCGGTGCCGCCGGATCGATGAATTGCGGGAAAAGCGCGCCAAAGAATACCACGGCGAAAGGGTTGGCCATCGAGGTGAAGAACCCTTGCCGGTAAAGTTGGGGCCGGGACGCCGAGGCACTGGCACCAACCGCACCACTGTGCTCGCGGCTGAGCACCAGTTGCAGACCAATCCATGCCAGATAGGCAACGCCGACCCATTTGATCAAGGTGAATGCCGTGGCGGAACTGGCGATGATCGCGGCCAGCCCAAAGGCGGCTGCGGTCATCTGCAACGCATTGGCGCTGAGATCGCCCAGAACGGTCCAGAGGCTGCGGCGTAACCCGTGGCGGATGCTGTTGGAGATGATCAGAAGTTGGCTGGTGTCAGGCGGCGTGGCAAAGAAGATCGCGACCGCGGCAAGGTAGATCAGATAGGTTTCTACCAGCATCGCAGTTCTCTCTGCTCAGAGGGCATCATTCGACCGCGCGGATGAGTTTGCGTTCGAGCACGCGCAACACGGTTTTCAATTCGCTGCCGCGTTTCAGTATCTGGCCACCCGGGCCGATCACGGCATATTGCCCCTGCCGCCCGCGCAGGCGCGGCCGCTTTTCGATGCGGTAAAGCGGGTGCTCGGCAGTGCGGCGGAAGACCGAGAAGACGGCCACATCGCGCAGACAGGAAATACCGTAGTCGCGCCATTCGCCCGCCGCGACCATGCGCCCGTAAAGTGACAGGATCACCGACAGTTCCCTGCGGTGGAACGCGACCTGCGGATCACGGTTATTCGACTGCAAGGGGGATGTGGATTGGTAGTTCATGCCCCCAGAGTTGCGCCGAAATCGTTGCAAAGCAAGCGAAATCGGGGCGCTGCGGCCACCCCCGCGCGGCAGAGCATGCGGGGCACACCGGCAGGCGCGGGCCGGGAGTCAACCGCACCAGATCCGGGTAATCACGCCACCCTCGTCCACGTCGACGTTCAGCCGGTCGGGGCGGTGATCAAGCGTGACGGCCGAATTCGGCGGGATAATCCGGTGCGGGTGGTCGGGATCGGTGAAATCGTGATCGGTATGGGGCGTGCCGATCTTGTCCGCGTGGGCTGCGGCCCCGCATGTGTCGCTGGTATCCATTGCGGCTTCTCCCGACATCTTGACCCAGGTGAATCCTCCAACCGCAACGAGCACGCCAGCGGCGAGGGCCAAACTCAAAAAACGGTTCACGGGTCGCTCTCCTGCATGTGTTGCATTCAGATCGACATTTTGGTCTGAACTTTCAACTCTAGACCGCCAATTGAGTTGAAGTTGCGCGGGCATTCGCCCACAATCGCGGCGATTCAAAATAAGGAAAACACGCAATGCGCACTACAGCTGCCGTGGCACTAGAAGCCGGAAAACCCTTGGAAATCATGGAAGTGAACCTGGAAGGCCCCAAGGCCGGCGAGGTTCTGGTGGAAATCAAGGCCACGGGCTTGTGCCACACCGATGAGTTCACCCGTTCGGGTGCCGATCCCGAAGGCGCATTTCCTGCCATTCTGGGCCACGAGGGCGCGGGCGTTGTGGTCGAGGTCGGTCCCGGTGTGACCAGCCTCGAAGTCGGCGATCACGTGATTCCGCTTTATACGCCGGAATGCCGCGAGTGCGAATATTGCCTCAACCCCAAGACAAACCTCTGTCAGTCGATCCGCGAGACCCAGGGCAAGGGCGTGATGCCCGACGGCACCAGCCGTTTTTCCATGCTCGATGGCACACCGATTTTGCACTACATGGGCTGCTCGACCTTCTCCAACTACACGGTTCTGCCCGAGATTGCGCTGGCACGTGTCCGCAAGGACGCGCCGTTCGACAAGATCTGTTACATCGGCTGCGGCGTCACCACCGGTATCGGCGCGGTGATCAATACAGCCAAGGTCGAGATCGGTTCGACCGCCATCGTGTTCGGTTTGGGCGGTATCGGGCTGAATGTGATTCAGGGGCTGCGACTGGCCGGGGCGGACCAGATCGTTGGGGTCGATCTGAATGACGACAAGGAGGCGATGGCGCGCCAGTTCGGCATGACCGATTTCGTCAACCCGAAGAAAGTCAGCGGTGATATTGTCGGTCACCTGGTCGAACTGACCGGTGGCGGGGCTGATTACACCTTTGATGCGACCGGCAATGTGCAGGTCATGCGGCAGGCGCTGGAATCGGCGCATAAGGGCTGGGGCGAGAGCATCATCATCGGTGTCGCCGGTGCCGGGCAGGAAATTTCGACACGGCCCTTCCAGCTGGTTACCGGACGGTCATGGCGCGGTACTGCATTCGGCGGCGCGCGCGGTCGCACGGATGTGCCGAAAATCGTGGACTGGTACATGGATGGCAAGATCCAGATCGACCCGATGATCACGCACACGATGAAGCTGGAAGAGATCAACAAAGGGTTTGAATTGATGCATGCGGGCAAGAGCATCCGCGGCGTCGTCGTCTACTGATCTGTCGGGGAGGGGTTTCGCCCATCCCGTGGCACCCATCAACAAGGGCCGCACAGATCACTGTGCGGCCCTGCACGTTGCCCATCGCCCACTGTTACTTAGGTAGGCGTTAAAAGGACGGCGAAAGGAGCCCTCTACATGCGCGATGACATCTATACTCCGCCCGAGGTCTGGACCTGGGATCAGGAGAATGGCGGCAAGTTCGCCTCGACCAACCGGCCCGTTGCGGGGGCCACCCACGAAGCCGCATTGCCGCGCGGCAAGCATCCCTACCAGCTGCATTCGCTGGCCACGCCGAACGGCGTCAAGGTCACGATCCTGTTCGAAGAACTGCTGGAGGCGGGCCATGACGCCGAATATGACGCTTGGCTGATCGACATCGGCAAAGGCGACCAGTTCGGCAGCGGCTTTGTCGAGATCAACCCGAACTCGAAAATTCCGGCGCTGGTCGACTATACCGGTGACGCGCCGCTGCGCGTCTTTGAAAGCGGCTCGATCCTGATGCACCTGGCCGAGAAATTCGGTGCCTTTCTACCCGCATCGGGCCCGGCCCGGACCGAAGTGCTCAACTGGCTGATGTGGCAGATGGGCAGTGCGCCATTTCTGGGCGGCGGGTTTGGTCATTTTTACGCCTATGCCCCCGAGAAGTACCAATACCCGATCGACCGCTACGCGATGGAAACGAAACGCCAGCTGGATGTGCTGAATCGGACCTTGGCCGAGCGTGAATTCATCGCCGGTGACGAATACAGTATTGCCGACATGGCGATCTGGCCGTGGTACGGTCAATTGGTCCTCGGGCGGCTCTATGATGCCGCAACCTTCCTTGATGTCGAGAGCTACAACAACGTGATGCGTTGGGCCGAGTTGATCGACGCGCGCCCCGCTGTACGGCGCGGGCGGATGGTGAACCGTGCCTTTGGAGAGCCGTCAATGCAACTGCACGAGCGCCATTCACCGAGCGATTTCGAGACCCAAACGCAAGACAAGATCGGTAGCGAGTAACCTGCTATCGCAACCCGCACCGCCGCTGCCCAAGAGCAGCGGCGGTGCGTCCGCCTGAACCGCAGACCTTCCGATAGATCATGAATGAATGGTCTGAGCCGCAGACTGGCGGCCAGAGCGCCTGCGGCCAACAAGCCGGCTCGCCGCGCTCTGGAAAAGCCACCTTGATCAGATTCGTGCCTTCAGGCACAACGCGGCAACGACACGGCAACAAGGGAGAATTCTGATGGCCGATACCCACACACCGCTGCTCGCCGTGCTGATCGACGCTGACAACACGTCGCCGAAATGGACGCAGGCGATCTTTGATGAAATCGCCGGCATGGGCGAAGCCTCTGTGCGCCGCTGTTACGGTGATTTTTCGTCCCAGCAGATGACCGGCTGGAACAAGGTTCAGGCTGAATTTGGCTTGGTGCCGCATCACCAGCCGGCCAACACGGTGGGCAAGAATGCAAGCGACATCGCGCTGGTGATCGACGCGATGGACCTGATGCATTCGGGCCGGTTCGACGGCTTCGTGTTGGTGTCCTCGGACAGTGATTTCACCCGGCTGGCCAGCCGTATCCGCGAACAGGGGCTGGATGTCTTCGGGATCGGCGCGCAAAAAACGCCCGCGGCATTCCGTCAGGCGTGCAAACGGTTCATCTATCTGGAGAACCTGCAAGGCAGCGGCGCACCGGATACCCCCGCCAAAACCAGCGGCAAGAACCTCAATGAAGCGCGTGACATGCTGTTCAAGGCGATGGACAGCATTGATCAGGACAGCGAATGGTACGCTCTGGGGCGTCTGGGCCAGCAAGTGACCGCGGCAAACCCGGATTTCGACACCCGCAGCTATGGACACAAGAAGCTGAGCGATCTCATCGCCGCGATCAAGGTTCTGGAAACGCGGCGCGAGGGCAATCAGTTAATGGTGCGTCGCGTCGACTGAACCCAAGTGCCGCTGGCTTGAGAGCCGATGATCGCCAAAGGAAAAGGCCCACCGCAACTTCAATGCGATGGGCCTTTTGTATCGATATTTTAACTCAGATCAGACGCTGACGGCTTCAGTTCAGCAACCCGGCATGGCGCAGGCCCTGTTCGACCAGCACCTTGGTTTCGTCCAACAGTCCGGTTAGCGGCGAGCGGACCTCTTCGCTGCACAGCCCTAGCCGTGACATGGCGTATTTCACGCCGACCAGACCCGGCTCGGTAAAGATCGCCTGATGCAGCGGCATCAACTTGTCCTGAATCTCCAGCGCCTTGGCATAGTCGCCGGCCTGCATCGTTTCCTGCAATTCGGCGCAGAGCCGCGGTGCAACATTGGCCGTGACCGAGATGCAGCCGACCCCACCTTGGGCATTGAAGCCGTGCGCGGTGGCGTCCTCGCCAGAAATCTGGATGAAATCGGTGCCGCATGTGATGCGCTGCTGGCAGACCCGCGCCAAATCGCCGGTTGCATCCTTGACGCCGATGATACGCGGCAATTTCGCCAGTTCACCCATCGTCGCGGGGATCATGTCCACGACCGAACGGCCGGGGATGTTATAGATGATTATCGGCAAATCGCAGCAATCGTGCAGCGCGCGGAAATGCGCGATGAGGCCGCGTTGCGTCGGTTTGTTGTAATAGGGCGTGACCACCAGTGCGGCATCTGCCCCGACCTTGTGCGCATGCTGCATGAAGCGCATCGATTCGACGGTGTTGTTGCTGCCCGCACCCGCGACGACCGGGACCCGGCCGTTTGTGGCTTGTACCACGGCCTCGACCACGGCCTCGTGCTCTTCGTGGCTGAGCGTCGGGCTCTCGCCCGTGGTGCCGACAGGTACCAGACCATGACTGCCTTCGCCGATATGCCATTCCACCAGTTTCTTGAGCGTGTCAAAATCCACTGCGCCGTTCTTGAACGGCGTGACAAGGGCAGGCAGAGAACCTTTGATCATGTCGCGCTCCTTTCGGATCAGATGGGCGGGTAAGCAGGCCCGCTAACAGGAATATCAAGCGCCCGGCGACATGCTGCCCGATCCTCCGGTTTGCGTGTGGACGGAAGGGCGGTGGCCGCATAGGCTGGCGCTGTCTATCCTTTGCAATGGCGGGAAATGCAAGAGATGTTGCGCGTAATTACGGTCCTTCTGGTGCTGATTTGTCTCTCGTCTCCGGGGGGGGCGCAATCGGCTGACATCCGTCCACCCAGCGCGCTGGCCAGCGCACTCGACGCGGCGCAAGGCGGGCGCTGGGCTCGTGCCTCGGAGTTGGCGGCCCGCGAAGGGCAAGTGGCGAAGGCGATCATCGAATGGAGCCGCTTGCGTGCGGGGCGCGGCAGCGTGCCTGAGATTCTCGCCTTTCTAGAGACTTACCCGGACTGGCCGGGGCTCGACTATCTGCGCAAGCAGAGCGAGCCCGCTTTCGAGGATGCCAGCGACGCGGAAGTGATCGCGTTTTTTGCCGGATCCCACCCTCAGACCGGTGCGGGTGTGCTGCGCTATGCCGCGGCACGCCTCGTTGGTGGTGAGCGGGGCGAGGCCGAGGCCAGCGTGGTCCTGGCGTGGCGCACGATGGATCTGAGCACCGAAGAGCATGTTGCGTTCCTCAATGCGCATGGTCCGCTGCTGGAGCCGCATCATCTGGCCCGGCTGGACATGACGCTCTGGCGAGGCTTGAAGGACAGCGCGCTGATGCTGCCCTTGGTGGATGAGGAAGACCGCGTCGTGGCCGAGTTTCGCCGCAAGATCGCGCGCGGTGAGGGCGGGATCGATGCTGCGCTTGCCATGTTGCCGGCAAGCCGACGGGACGATCCGGGGATCGCCTATGAGCGTTTCAATCGCTACCTGAGGCAAGACGAACCCGAAAAGGCCATTGCGCTGCTGCAGTCGCAAAGCCGCATCGCGGGTGGGCTGGGCGAGGCCGAGCGCTGGTCAGGCTGGCGGCGCAGTCTGGCGCGGCGGATGATGCGCGACGGCCAGTATGCGCTGGCCTATGATCTGGCAGCCAATCATCAGCTTGACGGCGGCGCGGCCTATGCCGACCTAGAATGGTTGGCGGGGTATCTGGCGCTGCGCTTTCTTGATGAGCCGGAACTGGCGCGCGATCATTTCCAGCGTCTGCGCGCCGGAGTGGAATCACCCATCTCGATGGGACGTGCGAGTTACTGGATCGGGCGTGCGCAGGAGGCGCTGGGCGATGTCGAGGCGGCAGCGATCGCTTATGCAGAAGGCGCACAGCACCAGACCAGTTTTTACGGGCTACTTGCCGCGGAAAAGGCTGGGCTGCCCTTTGATGTCGGCTTGGGGGCCTCGGCTGTGCCGCCATGGCGCGAGGCAGCATTCGCGAAAGGTTCGCTGGCGCAGGCCGGTTCACTGGCGTTGGGCGCGGGGCAGCGCGGGCTCGCCGAGCGGTTTTTCCTGGCGCTCGCCGAGACGCTGGATGAGACCGGATTGCGCCAGATGGCGCGGATGCTGGACGATCTGGAGGCGCCGCATCTGCAGGTGATGCTGGGCAAACACGCCGCACAGCGGCAGATCATTCTGGCAGAGGCGTACTACCCCTTGCACCCGATGATCGACATGGATCTGCCGGTGCCGATGGAAATGGCGCTGGCCATCGCCCGCCGCGAGAGTGAGTTCGACCCGTCGGTGGCCAGCGGCGTGGGTGCGCAGGGGTTGATGCAGTTGATGCCCGGCACCGCCAGCGACGTGGCACGCGATCTGGCGCTTGCCCATCAGCACTCCCGCGTTCTGGGTGACTGGGAATATAATGTGCGGTTGGGGTCCACCTATCTGGCGCAGCTGTCGTTGGAATTTGGCGCGAATGTCGTGATGATTTCTGCCGGTTACAATGCTGGCCCGCGCCGTCCGGCCCAGTGGATGGAACGATTCGGTGACCCGCGCGCGGGTGGCATGGATGTGATCGACTGGATCGAACACATCCCGTTTCGCGAAACGCGCAATTACGTCCAGCGCGTCGCGGAAAGCCTGCCCATTTACCGCGCGCGGATGGGCAAACCGCCACATCCGCTACCGTTCAGTCAGGAATTGATCGGTGCCAGCGTGCCGTCAACCTTGGAAACGCAATAGTGCGGCACGCATCCGCCCGGGCGGGCGTCTTCGTGCTTGGCTGGTCGCGCGGGCTTGCATAGGCAAACGGCCCCGCGCCGTCATGCCTTCACGCGTTCCCGCCATAGGGTAAAGAGCCCGGTGGCCACGACAATCCCCACTCCGATTGCCACGTTGGTGCGGATCGTTTCGTCAAAGACGGTGACCCCCAGGACGCTGATGAAAACGAGTTGCAGATAGGCAAAAGGTTGCACTGCGCTCGCTTCGGCCACTTCGTAGCATTTGATCAGCGCGTAATGCCCGCTGGCACCAGTCACGCACAAGAGCGCCATCCATGCCCAATCGGGCGCTGCCATAGGCTCCCAGAACCACATGCCGACAAGGGTCATGCCGATCGCGCCAACGACCCCGGTCCAGAAGAAGCTGGTCGCGGTGCTGTCCTGTCGTGACGCATAGCGGGTGAGCAGCCCATAGAGCGTGAACAACAAGGCAGCGACCAGCGGGACGATGGCCGCGGGTTCAAAGACGCCGAATCCGGGCTCCAGGATGACGAGCACGCCGATGAACCCGATGCCGATGGCCGTCCAGCGCCGCCAACCGACCCGCTCGCCGAGGACCGGACCCGACAGGGCGGCGATCAGCAGCGGGTAACAGGCAAAGACCGCGTGGCTCTCGATCAGGCCGAGCAGTGTAAAGGAAAGCACCATCACACAGATTTGGGAGACCAGAAGCAGCGCACGGAACGCCTGCAGGATAGGTTGACGGGTGCGCGCCGCCGCACGCAGGCCGCCCGCTTTGCGCCCGGCTACGGCCACCACGAAGGCCGCGAAGAACCAGAACCGGATCATGATCACCATGTAGACGTTGTATTCACCCGCCAGGTACCGCGAGATCCCGTCTTGCATCGCAAAGATGAAGGTGGACAGCAGCATCATCCAGATGCCGAGTTTGAGGTTCTGTTCGGTCATTGTCTGCGCTCTGCCACCGTCATGTGCCGCTTGCGTCCGAATCCGGGCTGGCGGGTCACGTCAAAGCCCGCTTCGGCCAGTCCGCGCCGCACGAATCCGGCAGCGGTGTAGGTGGCCGCCGTACCGCCGGGCGCGGTGTGGTCGAACACGGCCTGCATCAGGGGCGGCTGCCACAGTTCGGGGTTTTTCGCGGGCGAGAAACCATCGAGAAACCAAGCGTCTGCCATGCCCTGCCACTCTGGCAGGGTCTGCCGCGCGTCGCCGGTGATCACTTGCAGCATCACGCCGCTGCCCAGGTCGATCTGCCGCCCCCCTGCTTCCCACCCGGCAAGCAGGGGGGCGGCCACCGCGTCAAGTGCGGCGTGTACGGCCAGCGCGCGTGCCATGTCACTGGCGCGCATCGGATAGGCCTCGAAGGAGGTCAGATGCAGCTGTCCCGGCGCACCTGCTTCCTGCCACGCGATGAGCGCGGCCAGCATGTTCAGCCCGGTGCCAAAACCCAGTTCAGCGATATGGAAGCCATCGCGGAATCGCGCGGGCAGGCCGTTGCCCTTCAAGAAGACATGCTGCGTTTCCGCCAAACCATCCTCACGGCTGAAATAGGGATCGTCGAACCGGACACTGACCGGGACATCGTCCGCTTGCCACTCCAGTTCAGCCTGCTGGCCTTGCATGTCGGGTTCCTTTAACACCTGCGCCGAAGGGTCCCGGCGAGTGCGGCGACCATGCAAGGGAGGGCGCGCTTTGGCAATGGCAGATGTAACGGTGATGGGGGCCGGGATATTCGGCCTGTCGGTAGCCTATTCATGTGCTCGGCGCGGTGCGCTTGTGCGGGTGATCGACCCCGGCGGACCGGGGGCCGGGGCTTCGGGCGGGATCGTCGGTGCCCTCGCGCCGCATGTGCCCGAACAGTGGAACGAAAAGAAGGCATTTCAGTTGGATAGCCTGCTGATGGCCGAAGGCTGGTGGCGGGAAATTGCCGAGGAATCCGGGATTGATCCCGGTTACGCGCGCCTCGGACGGCTTCAGCCGGTTTCGGATGAGTCGGCGCTTGCCTTGGCCACGGCGCGGGTGTCGGGGGCGCGCGACTTCTGGCAGGGCAGGGCCGATTGGCAAGTCGTCGCGGCAAAGGGCGAGGCATGGGAGCCACACAGCCCGACCGGCATGCTGATTCACGATACCTTGAGCGCGCGCATGCATCCGCGTCATGCGTGTGCCGCACTCGTCGCGGCGATCCGCGCGCGTGGTGGCGAGATTACGACCGAAGGTGCCGCCGCGCCTGGGACCGTCTGGGCCACGGGGGTTGCCGGTCTGACGGAGCTGGCTGCCGCGCAGTTCCGGCCGCTGGGCAACGGGGTCAAGGGGCAGGCGGCATTGCTGGATTACGCCGCACCGGAGCTGCCGCAGATTTTCGCGGACGGGGTTCATATCGTGCCGCACAGCGATGGCACCGTCGCCATCGGCTCGACCTCAGAACGGCTCTACGATGATCCGACCAATACCGATGTGCAATTGGATGCGGTGATCGAACGTGCCCGCTGGGTCGTGCCTGCCTTGCGGAACGCGCCGGTGGTCGAACGTTGGGCGGGGGTGCGACCGCGCAGCCGCAGTCGTGCACCGATGCTGGGCGAACACCCGCTGCGCAAAGGGGACTTCATTGCCAATGGCGGATTCAAGATAGGTTTCGGAATGGCCCCCAAGATTGGCGAAGTGATGGCCGATCTGCTTCTCGACGGTGTGGACCGTATTCCGGATGGTTTTCGACCCGAAGCCTCCACCTGACGGGCCTTCCCCCCATGCCGGCAATCGGGCAGAAAGAGCGCATGACGCCTGCTGATCTGATCCTTACGCCCACTGGTCTGCGATTTCGCGGGCGGCGCTATCCCTGCACAGTGGGGCGCGGAGGGCTGAGCGCCGCAAAGCGCGAAGGCGATGGCGCAACGCCCATCGGCACGTATTCCATCGTCGCGTTACTGTACCGGCCTGACCGGCTGGCGCGTCCGGCCCCCTGGGCGGTCCCGATCCGGCCAGGCGATCTGTGGTCCGATGCCAGTGGCGATTCAGCCTATAACCAATTGGTGCGCGCGCCTTATGCGCCCAGCCACGAGGTATTGCGCCGGGCCGATCCGCTCTATGATCTTATATTCGTCACGGACTGGAATTGGCCGGATGCACGCGCGGGGCGTGGGTCATGTATCTTTATGCATCAGTGGCGCCGACCGGGTTTTCCGACGGAAGGCTGCGTGGCAATGCGCCGTGACCATTTGCACCGTATCGCGGCGCAAGTCATTCTCGGTACCCGTCTTATCGTGCGCGGCTGATTTTGTTGCCCTAGGGTAAAGGCCGCCGTTGAGACTCGGGCCGCTCCTATTCTGGAGATAGGGATATAGCCGTCGCTGTTTCGCAACTTGACCCGACTTGTGATCATCTTTGGAGTATTCTCATTTTTCATTTTGAATTCAATTTGCGGCCAGATGCCGCCTACGTTCCCTTGATGAATTAAACTATGCGGTCCCTGCTATTCAAACATTCCAAAGGACACGGACTTGCATCTTCGGGATTTAAACAAATGGAGACTTAACTTCGTCGGCTATCGATTGGAAAACATTTGTAAAAGCAGGATAAAATAGGCATTACCAATACCTATTGTGTTGATTTGGGCAGCAAAATATGTGGAAGACGCAGTCGTGGGTATTAACGGTTAACCGAAATGTACGCTTGCGATGCGGCACAAAATACATACTTCAATAGTGTGCTGCAGTTGCACCATAAACCCAGAAAAGCGGCCGCTCCCAGCGGTTGACGAAATTTGTTTTGCACACCTTCATTCTTCGTATTAGGAGAAGCGTCTGTGAAATGGGCAAAACAATTAACAAGAATGGAACATGGATGTCACAAATCAATCTTAAAAATATGAGTATGTCGGAACTGCGCGCTCTCGAGAAGCGGGTCTCGCGTGCCATTGCTTCGCGTGAGAAAATCGAACGCAAAGAGGCGTTGGCGGCACTTAAAACGAAGGCAAAGCAACTTGGATATTCGTTGGGCGAACTCGTGGGCGATGCGAAATCCGACGAAAGTGTAAAAGCTCCGAAGACGGCGAAACAACGCAAGCCCGTCGCGGCGAAATACCGTAACCCCGAAAATCCAAGCCAGACATGGGCCGGTCGCGGTCGTCAGCCGAAATGGATCAAGGATGCGATCGCATCGGGCAAATCGATCGAGTCATTCGCTATCAAGTCCTGAGCTTTTCGGGCTGAGGTGCTGCCTCAGCCCGTATGCCGCTCGCCAAAGATTGCGCTGCCGACGCGCACATGGGTCGCGCCCTGCGCGATGGCGCGCTCGAAGTCGCCGCTCATTCCCATCGACAATCCCTTCAGGCCGTTGCGCGCCGCGATCTTGGCCAGCAGCGCAAAATGCAGGCTTGGCTCTTCGTCTGCGGGCGGGATGCACATCAGCCCGCGAAGCGGCAGATCTAGATCGCGGCACTCGGCGATGAATGCATCCGCGTCGGCGGGCAGAACGCCAGCCTTTTGTTCTTCCTCGCCGGTATTGACCTGGATGAACAGATCCGGGCAATGCCCCTCTTCCTGTGCGATGCGGGCGATTGCGCGGGCTAGCCTGGGCCGGTCTACCGAGTGGATGGACTGAAAGAGCGCCATCGCCTGGCGTACCTTGTTGCTCTGAAGCGGGCCGATCAGGTGCAGATCTATCCCCTCGTAGGTCTCGCGGAAACCGGGCCATTTCCTGGCGGCCTCCTGCACGCGGTTCTCGCCAAAACACCTGTGCCCGGCGTCCAGCACCGCGGCCACGCGTTCGTCGGGCTGCATCTTGGAGACCGCGATCAGCGTCACGGCATCGGCGGGCCTGCCTGCGTCCAGGGCG
Organism: Roseovarius sp. ZX-A-9; assembly: GCF_028369135.1. Taxonomy (GTDB): domain Bacteria; phylum Pseudomonadota; class Alphaproteobacteria; order Rhodobacterales; family Rhodobacteraceae; genus Roseovarius. Next base: position 89,974 of record NZ_JAPWHW010000003.1, on the reverse strand, counting down.
GCGGCCCGGATCCGGGCGGAAATATCGTCAAGGCTCATGAATTGCATCTCCGGTGGGTATCACTCCGTTGGGTCAAAGATAAATCAGGCACAGGCCCGGATGCAAAGCGTGAAATGGTATTGCTGCTTCGGCAAAGCTAAACCGCTTGCTCCGATGGCGCTGCTTGGATAGTAGAGAGGGGCAATTAACGTCGGACGGTGGTATGATCTTTTCTTCTGCAACGCGCGTATTCGGGATGCTGGCCTGTCTGGCCATCGTTGCCGCCTGCGGCAACAAGCCACCGAAATTCGATCCCAATGCGGTCGTGGTCGAGGGCGGCAAGGAAGCGACGCATGGCGGCGTACAAAGCGGGACGAGCATTTTTGATGCGTTTCGCGGTGACAAGACCGGGGTCAAGGTAAACCGATTCTTGTGGACCGCGTCGCTGGATGTGCTCGATTTTCTGCCAGTGCAGTCTGCCGATCCCTTTACCGGCGTAATTTCTACTGGTTACGGCGTTCCGCCGGGCGGCGGGCGTGCCTATCGTGCGACAATCCTGATCAGTGACCCGGCGCTTGATGCGCGGTCGCTGAACGTGGCGCTACAGTCGAAGGGCGGCCCGGTTGCGGCCGGCACCCAACGTGCGGTCGAGGATGCGATCCTGTCGCGCGCGCGCCAACTGCGCATTCAGGCCGGCAGGTACTAGGCGCACCCCTTCGCAAGCGCTGATAACGGGCACCCATTTGATGCCGCCTTATTCCCGGTTACTGTACGAATGACGCCCATCGGCTGATGGGCGCCCCCGGCTCGGTTGGGCGATTCGGATATGTTTGGGCGAATGTCTTGTCGCGCGGCAGTTTTGCACGTTACCCTTTTCTGGCTCGTCGGGCGATCCGCCCGCCCGAAGCGCTGGCTATCCAAGGGGGGCACAGCATGACCGCTGATATTTCGATCCGTCCGTTGCGAGAGGGCGATCATGCCGACTGGCTCAGGCTGTGGACGGCCTATCTGGATTTCTACGAGACCGAGCTGCCCCAAGACGTCATTGAAACCGCCTTTTCACGTCTGCTGAGCGGACGGCCGGGTGAATTTCAGGGCCTCATCGCTGAAATCGACAGGCGGCCGGTGGGGCTTGCGCATTTTCTCTTTCACCGGATTTTATGGTCAGTCGAGGATACCTGCTATCTGATGGATCTCTTCGCCGATCCCGAAACGCGCGGCAGGGGCGTCGGGCGTGCGCTGATCGAGGAAGTTCATGCCGCCGCGCGGGCGGCGGGCATTCCCGGCGTTTACTGGCAGACGCAGGAATTCAATTACAAGGGTCGCATGCTATATGACAAGGTGGCGACACGCACGCCGTTCATCATCTACGAAAAGAACGCGTAATCGTCTTTGTGATCTGACAAACCGGGCGCGTTGAATGCGGAAGAGGAATGACCCTTGAATCTTTCGGCCGCGAATATCTTCGCCCAAGCCTGCGCGGTGAACGTAGTGTTGGCGATCACACCACCAGCGGCATATCCATCAGATCCGTGACCCATTTCATCTGACGCGGTAGGCAGATCGTTTTCAGGTCGAATTGCGATTGCATCAGCGCGCGCGCGTTGCGTCCCAGCAAGGCGCGGGCCTCGGCATCGTCCAAAAGCTCGCAGATCTCGTCCACCAATGCTTCGCCGTCAAAGAAATCGACCATGCGACCGGTTTCGTCATCGCGGATGACTTCGCGCACGGGGGCGGTGTCGCTGGCGATGATGGCTGCCTCGCAGGCCATCGCTTCCATCAGGCTCCAGCTGAGCACGAACGGGTAGGTCAGGTAGACATGGACGCGGCTCAATTGCAGGATGCGGGTGAAATCACCATGCGGAATGCGTCCAAGGAAATGCACGCGCTTCCAATCTTCGGCGCTGATCTGATCGGCCACTTCGTCGCGAAATATCTGCTTCCAGGTTTTGCCACCGGGCGCGGGGGTGCCATAACTCACCTCATCCCCGCCGATGATGATCACCCGCGCTTTGGGGCGCTCTCGCAGCAGGCGCGGCAGGGCGCGCATGAAGATATGATAGCCGCGGTAGGGCTCCAGATTGCGATTGACGAAAGTGATGATCTCGTCGGCGCGGCTGAGTTCCGGATGCCCTTTCAGCTGGACCCGAACGTTTGGGGCCGGGCGTGACAGGTCGGTGTCGATCCCGTCATGGCAGACGGTGATCCGGTCGCGAAATTCGGCCGGGAATGTATCGGCCTGAAACCGTGTCGGGCTGATCCCGGCCTCGGCCCGCGGGAAGTGCAGATGGTTGTTGAGGTTCTTCAACCGGATGCGCAGCGGCTGCAAATCCGGGTCGCTTGTCGGAAATTCGGGGTCAAAGTTCAGATGCGGATAGCCCGCCTCGTGATAGAGTTCGCAATAGAGGCCCATGCGCGCCCGCGGCCACAAATCGCGCAGGAACATTGATTCGCCCCAACCGGGATGTGCAAGAATGATGTCGGGCTTGTAACCCTGATCACGCAGCGCGCGGGCGGCGCGGTAGCAGGCCTCTCCTCGTGTCACCTTGGTATCGAGATCCACCAGCCACGGATGCAGCTTCTGCCCGGTGCGTTTGGGCAAGGTATAGGGGCGGATCTGGACGCCTTTCCACGTGGTCGGCTCCTTGACGCGCAATGTCAGGGCCAGACAGGCGTGACCGGCCTCTGCCAGTGCCGGGGCCAGATGCTTGTACTGGCCCGGAAAATTCTGGTGAATGAAGAGGATATTCATGTGCCTGCACCGCCTGCTGCCCGGATTTGCCCGTTATAGGCAGGGCGGGCCGCGCTGCAAAGGGTCGCGTCGTGCGCCGGGAGGGGTAATCCATGGCGCTGACGATGATGCAATTTGACACCTGCCTCTGGACCCCGCGCCGCGCCCGGCATATCACCCTTCTCGATGCATTCAGACCAAAGAGGGGCGCCGCCCATGTCGCGCTATTCCGCCGCCGAGATCGAAGCCAGATGGCAACACGCTTGGGAAGAGGCCTCGATCTTCCGGGCCGTTCGCTCGGATGACAAGCCGAAGTATTACGTGCTCGAGATGTTTCCCTATCCGTCGGGCCGCATCCACATGGGCCATGTCCGCAACTACACGATGGGCGACGTCATCGCGCGGCACAAACTGGCGACTGGCCATAACGTGCTGCACCCGATGGGCTGGGACGCATTCGGCATGCCTGCGGAAAACGCGGCGATGGCCAGCGGTGGCCATCCCAAGGATTGGACCTATCAGAACATCGCCGACATGCGCGGCCAGATGAAGCCGCTGGGCCTCAGCATCGACTGGAGCCGCGAATTCGCGACATGCGATCCGGAGTATTACAGCCAGCAGCAGGCGCTTTTCCTCGACATGCTCGAGGCCGGGCTGGTCTACCGCAAGAATGCGGTCGTGAACTGGGATCCGGTCGACATGACCGTTCTGGCCAACGAGCAAGTGATCGACGGCAAGGGCTGGCGATCAGGTGCCGAGGTGGAGCGGCGCGAACTGACACAATGGTTCTTCAAGATTTCCGACATGGCCGAGGAATTGCTCGAGGCGCTGGATACACTTGAAAACTGGCCTGCCAAGGTGCGGCTGATGCAGGAAAACTGGATCGGAAAATCGCGCGGGCTGCAATTTTCCTTCTCGCTGATCGACGGCCCCGAAGGGCACGACCGGGTAGAGGTTTACACCACGCGACCCGATACACTGATGGGGGCCAGTTTCGTTGGCATTTCGCCGGATCATCCATTGGCCCGCCAACTGGAGAAAAGCGATGAAGCGCTGGCCACGTTCAATGCGGAATGCCGCAAGGGCGGAACCACGGCCGAGGCGTTGGAGACAGCCGAGAAACGCGGCTACGACACCGGCCTGCGCGTGCGTCATCCCTTTGACACGGCGTGGGAGCTGCCGGTTTACGTGGCGAATTTCATCCTGATGGATTACGGCACCGGTGCGATCTTTGGCTGCCCCGCGCATGATCAGCGCGATCTGGAGTTTGCCCGCAAATACGAATTGCCTGTGATCTCGACCTACCTGCCGCACGATACCGAACACCAGGCCCCCGAAGATGGCGGCGATGCTTATGTTCCGCCCAAGACCGAACGTGTCCGGTATGTCCGCGGTTTCGCGGGCGAGGAAGTGCAGACCGGGGATGACGCTATCGATGCGGCCATCGCATTCTGCGAATCCCAGGGCGTGGGGCAGGGCGTGACCAAATACCGCCTGCGCGATTGGGGCCTCAGCCGTCAGCGTTACTGGGGCTGCCCGATCCCGGTGGTGCATTGTGAGGTCTGTGGCGTGGTGCCGGAGGCCAAGGAAAATCTGCCGGTGCGCCTGCCGGATGATGTCACCTTTGACCAGCCGGGCAATCCGCTGGATCGCCACCCGACATGGCGGCAGACGACGTGCCCGTCCTGTGGCGGTGCCGCGCAACGCGAGACAGATACGATGGACACGTTTGTCGACAGTTCGTGGTATTTTGCGCGCTTCACGTCCCCGCATGCAAAAACGCCCACGGATCTAGAGGAAGCGGCCTACTGGATGAATGTCGATCAGTATATCGGCGGCATCGAGCACGCGATTCTGCACCTGCTCTATTCGCGCTTTTTCGCGCGTGCGATGCATCTTACCGGGCATCTGCCGAAATCCGCGATCGAGCCGTTCGATGCGCTCTTTACTCAGGGCATGGTAACGCACGAGATCTACCAGACGCGCGATGCCAATAATCGTCCGGTCTATCATCTGCCCGAAGAGGTGACCGATGGCAGGCTGAACGACGGCACCGAGGTGGAAATCATCCCGTCTGCCAAGATGTCCAAATCCAAGAAGAACGTGGTGGACCCGGCGCGGATCATCTCGGCCTATGGTGCCGATACCGCGCGCTGGTTCGTTCTGAGCGACAGCCCGCCCGAACGTGACGTCGAGTGGACTGCGGCGGGGGCCGAGGCTGCGCACAAGCACCTCGCACGGGTTTACCGGATCGTCTCCGAAATCGCGGCTGACACCGCCGAAAACGCCTCGGCAGAGGCGGATGAGGCGCTGCTGCGCGAGATGCACAAGGCGATCCACGACGTGACGGGTGGGGTAGAGTCCTTTGGCTTCAATGCCGCAATCGCGCGACTTTACGCCTTTACCAACACCCTGTCGAAATCCAAGGCCGGTGCGGCGGCCAAGCGGCAGGCCGCGACGGCACTGGCACAGCTCATGTCGCCGATGACGCCGCACCTGTCCGAGGAGCTGTGGCAGATGCTGGGCGGTACCGGTCTGGTCGTGACCGCCCCTTGGCCGGTGGCCGATCCCGCGATGCTGATCGACGACACCATCACGCTGCCAGTCCAGATTAACGGCAAACGGCGCGGCGAAATCGAGGTGGCGCAGGATGCATCCAAGGAAGCAGTTGAAAAAATCGCGCTGGCGCATGATGCTGTGCAAAAGGCACTGGATGGTGGACAGCCGAAGAAGGTGATCGTTGTCCCCGGACGGATCGTGAATGTGGTGGTTTAGGGCGTTTCCCCGGTACTGCGGAGCGCAAGGACCCAAATGGTGATATGTTCCTGAAATGACCGATACACGCCATTCACGCCGCTTCTTCTGTCTCGCCAGCCTCGCCGCGCTTGGTGGTTGCGGGTTCACGCCGGTCTACGGACCGGGCGGGAGCGCTGCCGCGTTGCACGATGCTGTGCTGGTGGATGCGCCCACGACGCGCGATGCCTTCCTGCTGGTGCGCGAGATCGAACAGCGGCTGGGGCGCGGCAACCCGGCCGTTTATGGCCTGTCCTATGCGATCAAGGTCGATGAAGAGTCGATTGCCATTGATCTCAACGACGTGACGCAGCGCTACAATCTGCTGGGTGAGATCACATATGCCCTGCGCAATCTGGAGACCGGCGCGGTCGTGACCTCTGGCAAGGTCAGCAACTTTACCGGCTACTCCGCGTCTGGTTCCACCGTCGCAACGCAGGCGGCAGAACGCGACGCACGAGCACGGCTGATGTCGATCCTTGCGAACATGCTGATTACCCGGCTGGTTGCCGCGCCGGTCTCCGCGACATGAAGCTGGGCCCGCGCGAGGCCCCGGGTTATTTCGCGCGGCCGGAACCTGCGCGCACCGGGCTGTTGATCTACGGCAATGATGCGATGCGCGTGGCCTTGCGACGGCAGGAAGTGATCGCGGCGCTGATCGGACCAGAGGGCGAAACCGAGATGCGCCTTGCGCGAATGCCCGCCGCCGAACTGCGCAAAGATCCGGCACGGCTGATGGATGCGGTCAAGGCACAAGGTTTTTTTCCCGGCCCGCGCGTCGCTTTTGTCGAGGACGCGACCGAGGCACTGGCGCCGCCGATCCTTGCCGCGCTGGAGGACTGGCAGGCTGGCGATGCGCAGATCATCGTGACCGCCGGTGCGCTCAAACCCGCGTCGAAACTGCGCAAGGCGTTCGAGACCCACAGTAACGCCTATGCGGCGGCGATCTATGACGACCCTCCCTCACGTGGCGAGATAGAGGCGATGCTGGGCAAGGCGGGATTGAAAAATGTCGCGCCCGAGGCGATGGCCGATCTGGTCACGCTCTCGCGTGCGCTCGATCCCGGAGATTTCCGGCAGACGCTGGAGAAATTGTCGCTCTACAAGCTGGGTGATGATGCGGCCCTCAGCCCCGAGGATGTGGCCGTCTGCGCCCCGGCCTCGACCGAGGCGGACCTTGACGATGTGCTCAATATCGTGGCCGAAGCGCGCTCGGGAGAGATTGGTCCGATCATGAAACGCCTGCGCGCCCAAGGGGTACAGCCGGTCAGTCTGTGCATCACCGCGACGCGCCATTTCCGCACGCTTTACACGGCGGCCTCCGATCCGGGCGGGCCATCGCAGGGCATCGCGCGCATGCGTCCGCCGGTCTTTGGCCCGCGCCGTGATCGGATGATCCGCCAGGCCCAGCAATGGGGCGCGTCCCGGTTGGAATCAGCGTTGGTGCTGTTGACGGATACCGACCTGCACTTGCGTTCTGCGGGGCAATCCGCGCCGCAGATGGCGCTGGTAGAGCGCGCATTGATCCGCCTCGCCATGATGGGGGCTGCTAGGTGATCCGCATTCTGAGCATTCTGGCAGTGATCTCCGTGATTGCCACATCGGCCCAAGCAGATGGTCGTGCAGACGATCCGCGCGAATTGCAGCGGACCTACGCGGCGGCGCTGGTCTACGTGCCGGACGAGGTGCACGGTGCGCGGCGGATCGGTATCGGATCGCTGGAGGATTATCTGGCAAACCACCCGCACCCCCGCCTGGTGCTCTACATGCATGGCTGCACTGGCATCGTTGAAATCGCCCATGTTGCGGGGCGCATGTACGCGCAGGCCGGGTACATCTTTGTCGCGCCTGACAGTTTCGCGCGCGAGGACAAGCCGGTCAGTTGCCGCGCCGAAATCCCCGAGGGCGGGTTGCACCGGGCGGTTCTGGGCTGGCGGCAGGCCGAGGTGGATCATGCGATGGCGCAGCTTGGCGCCTTGCCCGGTTTCGACGGGACGGCGGTGGTTCTTGCGGGGCATAGCGAAGGCGCGACCACTACGGCGACCTATTCAGGCTACGATTTTGACGCACGCGTGATCGAAGGCTGGACCTGCAATGCCGGTTGGCCCGAATATATCGGGCTGAACGCGCCCGAGGCAGAGCCGGTGCTGTCATTGGTGGGCAAGCGCGATCCGTGGTTCCGCCTGCCCATCCTGCGCGGCGATTGCGGAGAGTTCATGGATGGCAACGACCGATCGGTGGTCTTTGACCGCGACGATCCGCTCTATAAACAGCATTGGCTGTCTAAAGAGCCGAATGTCCAGCAGATCATCCTCGATTTTCTCGACGAACATCTCTGACCAGGTTTAACGGCCATCCGGCGGGGCGAACATCGCGAAGACTTCCGCCCCGGTCATGGTCTTTGTGTGCTGGGAAAAGCTGTATCCATCCGGTTTCTCGTCGATGAAAATCTCTTCGGTCAATGCGATCCCGTTGGGGTTATCAAGCGTGCCAATACCAACGTGATAGGTACCTTGATGCGGACCCGGTGCCGTCACCCGGTAATAAAGCGAGCTGCCGCATTTGTTGCAAAACGCCCGTTCCGCCCAGTCGGATGATTTGAAGGTGGTGATCGCATCCGCGCCGGTGATCTGCAGGCCATCTGCAGGCGTCTGCAGGCCCATGAAAACACCGCCCGACCATTTGCGGCACATGTTGCAATGACAGGCGCCGGTGTGGGTGGGGTCAGTCGTAATGACATAGCTGACCGCGCCACAAAGGCAGGCTCCGATTCTGGACATGGCGTCGCTCCCTTTTATGCAGGTTGTTGACGCGGAACGTACCATAGGGGCAGTGACAGTTTCTGTCAGCAATGCGCGCCATTGCAATCGGTGTGACTCTGCGCCACTGCTTGAGGAGAAATTTCAGCCCGGAGCCTGCCCCATGTACGAAGTGATCGGAACCCGCGCCAGCCGCGCCCTGCGCGTCTTGTGGATGCTTGAAGAGATGGGTGTGCCCTACACCCACACCCCCTGTGGGCCGCGTAGCGACGCGGCGATGGCGGCCAACCCGTCAGGGAAAATTCCGGCGATGTGGGTGGACGGGACCGCCATCTTTGATTCCGTCGCGATCATGACCTTCCTCGGCGACAAGCACGCGATGTTCACCCATCCGGCGGGCACGGTGGCGCGCGCGCAGCAAGATGCGCTGACGTTGCAGATTCTTGATGATGTCGACGCGATACTCTGGGCCACCGCACGGCATACCTTCGTGCTGCCCGAGGAACATCGTATCGCAGCAATCAAGGAACCGATGAAATGGGAATATGGCCGCAATATCGCGCGGCTGTCGGACGCGATGCAGGGGCCCTTCCTGATGGGGGAGGACATGACGATTCCCGACATGCTTCTGGCCCATTGCCTGCGCTGGGCCGAGGTCGCGAAATTCCCCGAACCGGACGAGAAGCTGGCGGCGTTCAAGGCCCGGATGGAAGCGCGCGAGGCGTTTCAGCGCGCGGTCGCACTGCCCTGATCAGCGGCCCACTGCGCGGCGTGCTGTCCGGCCCACAGGCCGGTGGCCAGGCAGGCGGTGATCAGGTAGCCCCCCGTCGGCGCCTCCCAGTCCAGCATCTCGCCGGCGGCGAAGGTGCCGGGCCTGTTGCGCAGCATCAATGCCTGGTCCAGCGCGTCCCATCGCAGCCCGCCCGCGGTTGATATCGCCTGATCCAGCGGCATCGGCCCGTCATGCGCGATCGGCAGCGCCTTGATCAGCGGGGCCATGTCGTCGGGCAGGGGGCGCGCGAACTCCATCAGCAATGCCTGTTTCACCGGGGGCAGCTTCAGCGTCTTGCGCAGGTGGTTGCCAAGGCTGGCTTTGCCGCGTGGTCGGGCCAGCCGTTCGCGGATGGTCTCTTCGGTGAGGTCAGGCATCAGATCGACGGTCAGCGGCGCGCCGTCACGCAGTTGTCGCGACACTTCGTATATGCCGCCGCCTTCGATTCCGTGCCGGGTCAGAACGAACTCACCCCGCGACACCGCACCTCCCGCATGTAGGGCCACGCCCTTGACCGCGTGCCCCATATGGGCGGCCATGTGCGCCGACCAGTTGATGCGAAAGCCCATGTTCGCTGGCTGAAACGGGGCGGTCAGATCCGGCAGATTCGCGGCCCACGCACCGTCAGAGCCCAGCCGCGCCCAGCTGGCCCCGCCGCAGGCCAGCACCGTTACCGTCGGCGTCAGGCGCATAGGGCCGTCGGGTGTCTGCATCAGCACTTGGGCGCCGTCCCACCCCTCCCAGCGCCAGCGCCGCCGGAGTGTGACGCCCAAGGAGTCAAGCCGTGCCAGCCATGCGCGCAGGAGTGGCGATGCTTTCATGGTCGCGGGAAAAACCCGCCCCGTCGAGCCGGTAAAGAGCGGCTGGTCCAATCCGCTCGCCCAAGCCTGCACCTCTGTCGGGCCAAAGGCTCGCAGCATCGGCTCCAGGGTGCGCGCATCCGGCCCCAAGGCGGCCAGAAAGGTCTCGAGCGGCTCGGCCTTGGTCAGGTTCAACCCCGACTTGCCGGCCATCAGGAATTTGCGCGCTGGCGACGGTCTCGCCTCGGCAACTGTGACGCGCAGCCCGGCCTGCGCCAAGGCTTCGGCTGCCATCAGCCCCGCAGGGCCGGCCCCGATGACAAGCGCATCCATTATCCAGCCTCGACGGGTGCGGGCGGTAGCCCTTTGTGGTGCACGACACGCTGGGGGTAGGGGATTTCGATATCTGCTGCCTTGAGCGCGTTCCAGATCAGGAAGAGCACGTCAGAGGTGTACTTGTTCTTGCCGTCATCGAGGCCGTTGACCCAGAATTCGACAGCAAACTCCACGCCGCTATCGCCAAAGGCGCGCAGCTCGCAATCGGGCGGGTAGGGTTCGGACAGCACATCGGGATGCGTGGCCACGGCCTTTTCCACGATATCCGGAACGATGTTGATATCGACATCATAGCTGACCGAAAATGGTGCTTCGAACCGGTTCGCGCTGCCCTGATCGGAATAGTTGACGACGCGCGTGGTGATGAAATCCTCGTTCGGCACCACGATCCAGCGGCCATCAAAGGTCTCCAGGATCATCGCGCGCGCCGTTGTCTTGACGATGGTACCGGCCTCGCCGCCGTCCAGTTCGACATAATCGCCCACGGTCGCCTGGCCTTCGAGCAGCAGGATCACACCAGAGATGAAGTTTGCGGCAATCTTTTGCAGGCCGAACCCGAGGCCGACGCCGATGGCACCACCCAGCACGGCGAGGCTGGTCAGGCTGATCCCCATGACATTCATCAGGACCAGGAAAGCGGCACCGAAAATCGCGATCTCGGCGGCCTTGGCGGCCAGTTGCCTTGTGGCGGGGCGCATCTCCTGCTGGCTTTTGATGAACTCGTGGGACTGATCATTCGACCAGCGCCCGAGCCAGTATATCACGCCGCCCAGGATGATGCCCTGAATGAGCCACAAGAGGTCGAAGGACATGTTGCCCAGTGGCACGACTGTCGCCCGAAGCTGGGCCGTGAGGTCGTCCAGCAGCCCCACCGCATAGAGCGCCGCCACAGGAATGAGGACAAATTTCCCCAGAACGCGCAGGAACGGATCACGCAGGATGTCGCGCACCAGAATGCGCACAGCAAGGAACAGGAAGAGACGTTTGCCAAAGGCGATCACCGCGCCCGAACCAAAGAGCGAGCGGGTGACGCTTTCACCGATCCCGGTAAGGGCATAGGCCAGCAAGGGCAGGATCAGGGGTAAGAAGATCAGCATGAAACGCCGCGTGCGGGCGATGATATGCTGCGGTGCCTCTGGCGGGGTCAGTACGCGTTTCAGCAATGGGGTCAGTCTGCGACTGATCAGCAGCGCCAGCAGATAGGCGGCGATGAGCAGCGCGAATTGCGACCACGCGGCGGGGCTGAGCAGCCAGCCTTCGGCGATGTCCCACCCCTGCCGGGCATATCCGATTGCCTGATCCACGATCTCGGGCCGTTCGTCCATCGCCTATTCCCCAGCTATTCCGATATGTGTTCCCGTTCTCTTGCCCATTCTTGCCGAGAGGATCAAGAAATACGCGGCGTTCGATCCGCCCGGCCGTCTGCGGCGCGCCGGGATGCGGGCAAGGGCCAGCGCGCCGTTATGCCGCACCGGACTTGCCGAGCAGGCAACTGGTGCGGCAGCGCTTTTGTCAGCCGCCGCGTACGGTATCGATCATCAGTTGTACGTTATCGGGGTTCGCATCGGGAGTGATTCCATGCCCGAGATTGAAGATATGCGGCCCGCCGCGCAGGGCGTTGACGATCTGGCGGGTCTCCCGGACCAGAGCATCGCCGCCCGTGACCATGTGCGACGACGCGAGGTTACCCTGCACGCAGCCGTCAACCTGTACGTTTTCGGCCACCCAATCGGCGGTCACCGAGTTGTCGATGGCGACGCAATCGGCCCCGGTTTTCTTGGCGAATCCGATATATTTATCGCCAGCCTCGCGCGGGAAGGCGATGATCGGTGTGTCCGGGTGGCGCGCTTTCAGGGCGGTGATGACCTCTTTGGTGGGCGCGATGGCGTAGCGGTCGAAATCCGCGCCTTTCAGCGACCCGGCCCAGCTGTCAAAGAGCTTGACCACTTCGGCGCCGGCCTCGATCTGTGCGGAAAGATATTCGATCGTGGCCTTGGTCAGCCTGTCGATCAAGGCATCAAAGAGCGCCGGATTGGTGTTCTTGAGTGCGTGCGCCGGGCCCTGATCGGGGGTGCCGCGCCCGGCGACCATGTAAGTGGCCACGGTCCAGGGCGCGCCTGCGAAGCCGATCAGGGTCGTCTCGGGGGGCAGCGCTCCGGTGAGGTTGCGCAGGGTCTGATAAATCGGGCCGAGTGTTTCGTGGATGTCTGCCGCGTCGGCCAGACGGGCAAAATCGGCCTCGCTGTCAATGGTCGAAAGGCGCGGCCCTTCGCCGGTCACGAACCACAGGTCCGCGCCCAACGCCTGCGGGATCAGCAGGATATCGGCAAACATGATTGCCGCATCGAAGCCGAAGCGCCGAATGGGTTGCAGCGTGACCTCGGTCGCAAGGTCGCTGTTGTAGCACAGGGACAGGAAATCGCCGGCCTGCGCGCGTGTCGCGCGATACTCGGGCAGATACCGCCCCGCCTGGCGCATCATCCAGATCGGTGGTGTTTGCAATGTCTCGCCCGCGAGGGCGCGCAGGATCGTCTTGTCATTGGCCATATCCGGTCCTCCTGTGGGGTTCGTCCTCCCCCGGGCGCGTGATGTCAACCCTGATGCTTGCGCCGCCAGCGCGGGGGCACTAGACCGTCTGCATGACACTGCAATTGCCCACCCCTACGGCCCCGATGAGACTGGGCACCCGCGGCTCGCCCTTGGCGTTGGCGCAGGCCTATGAGACCCGTGCGCGTCTAGGTGCCGCCTTTGATCTGCCGGGCGAAGCGTTTGAAATCGTTGTGATCAAGACGACCGGCGACCGCATCATCGACCGGCCGCTGAAGGAGATCGGTGGCAAGGGGTTGTTCACCAAGGAGATCGAACAGGCATTGCTGGATGGCAGTATCGATCTGGCGGTGCATTCGATGAAGGATATGCCGGTATTGCAGCCCGAAGGGCTGTTGCTGGACACCTACCTGCCACGAGAGGACGTGCGCGACGCATTTGTCGCACCCCACGCGGAGGGGCTGGGGGATCTGCCGGCTGGCGCAAAGGTCGGCACCTCGTCGCTGCGCCGTCGGGCGCAGGTACTGGTGAACTATCCGCATCTTGAAGTGGTTGATTTCCGCGGCAATGTGCAGACTCGCCTGAAAAAGCTAAATGACGGCGTTGCCGCCTGCACATTTCTGGCTGTTGCCGGGCTTAACCGGCTGGGGCGTTCGGAGGTGATCACGGCGGCAATAGCACCCGAGATCATGTTGCCTGCCATTGCCCAAGGCGCCATCGGTATCGAGCGGCGCGCCAATGACATTCGCGCCGCCGAGATGCTGGAAGCGATCCATGACACGCCCACCGGCCAGCGCTTGGTGGCCGAACGCGCCTTCTTGGCTGAACTCGACGGCTCGTGCGAAACCCCGATTGCCGGTCTGGCCGATCTTGACGGCGGCACGCTGCGACTGCGCGGTGAAGTGCTGCGCCCGGACGGATCAGAGGCCCTGAAAGATGACCGCACCGCCCCGATCGAGGATGGCGCGGAACTGGGGCGTGCCATGGCGCGCGATCTGCTGGAGCGCGCGGGGCCGGGGTTCTTTGACTGGCGCAGTTAGCGTCTGTGTTGCCGTGTATTCCAAGTATCTTGAAGACATTGAACAGGTGTGGTCGGTGCTGGACCACGCCGCGAGCTTCGGGTAGGCGGGCAGGATGAGTGACGCCTATTCCCCTCCCGACGTACCGCTGAGCGTGCTGCATGCCGATCACGAGATCGTTGTGCTGGACAAGCCTGCGGGGCTTTTGTCGGTGCCGGGCAAGGGGCCGGAGCTGGCCGACTGCCTGCTTTCCCGTGTGCAGGACGCGTTTCCTACGGCACTTCTGGTGCACCGGCTGGACCGCGACACGTCAGGCGCAATGATCTTTGGCCTGACGCCCTATGCGCAGCGGCATCTAGGGCTGCAGTTCGAAAAGCGATATGTGCGCAAGTTCTATGTGGCGCGTGTGGCGGGGCGGCTGGAGCCGAAAACGGGCACGGTCGATCTGCCGTTGATCGTCGACTGGCCCAACAGGCCGCGCCAGATGGTCTGTCACGAGACCGGGCGCGCGGCGCATACCGATTGGCGCGTGCTGCGGGCAAACGATACCGAGACACGGGTGAGGCTGATGCCCAAGACAGGGCGCAGCCACCAGTTGCGCGTGCATATGTTGGCGCTGGGGCACCCCATTTTGGGTGATCCGCTCTACGCTTCAGGTCCGGCGGGTGATTATCCGCGCCTGATGCTGCACTCCGAGGAGTTGCGGCTGAAGCACCCCGATGGCGGGCGCGGCCTCAGCTTTCGCGCCAAGGCACCGTTCTGAGCGATCAGCGCGAGCGGTCGGTCAGGTTGAGGCGGGCCGCGATGATCGGGCGCAGCGCTGTCGCCAGATCCGGGTCGGCGTCCATCAGCAATTGCAATTCATCAAGACGGTTGGCGGCGACCAGATGCAACGCGTCCTCTCGCACGCGACCATCCGGGCCTCGCGGCAAGGCGATCACCGGCTGGATCAGTTCGGGGCGGGGTGTGGGCGCGAGTGCTGCGAGCGCAGCGGCATCCAGCGGCGTTTCGACAAAGGCATACAGCCCGACGCCTTTGGCGGGCAGGGCGTAGGTGGCCAGCGCCACATCAGTGATCCGGGGATGCTCCATCAGGGCGGTGCGCAGCGCAGGGCCGTCGCGCGAAATGCGGTCCTCGGTACCTTCGCCGTCGGACCAGTTCATCAGGCGGCGGGTGATGAAATTATAGGCTGGCTTGGCCGTGGCCATCCAGATGCGCGCGGGCAGCGCCTTTCGCGCCAGCATCGCGTGTTCGGCCGGGGTCAGCAGGTCAGGCGCATAGGCGCGTTTCTGTTTCAGCAAGTGGCGCAGATCCTCGCGTGCCATCACGCGAAAGAGCCGGCCGCGCCGCCGATGCACCGTTGCCAGTTGAAAGTCGATGACCGCCGCGCGTCCTTCGGGCGTCATCAACCAGTTCTGCGGCTTGGCGATATCGTTATGGGTGACGCCCGCGCGGCGCATCTCGCGCAACAGGCGCTTGGCGTCGCGGTACCATTCGGCGCTGGCCGGTTTGGCAAGATGCAACGGCGTGCCACGTGTCCAACTGCGCAACAGGCCCGTGCGATCTACCCGGATCAGCAGCGGCGTGCCTTCAATGCCCTGCACCGCCCGCAAACCTTTGATCTCGCGGCGTGCCAGCGCCCAGGCCAAGGCGCGCGCATAGAAGGGCACCCCGTCCAGTCTGCGCAGGACAACCGGAAAATCCGGCACGCCTATCAAGTGCCCCGAAATGGTCTCGGAAAAGATGTCGCGCTTGTGCACGGTCTCGCCTTCAAAGGGCGCATCGGCGATATCCGGGGGCAATGTCATGTGCTTTTCTTAGAGCGTTTCGCCTGCGGCGGAAAGCGTGTGGTCACAACCGCAGCCAGTCCTGCGGGCAGAGGTCGGGATTGCTCAGCTTATCCTTGGCGAACCAGTCTTTGGGCGCGATGACCGTCTTGGTCGGGTGCGGGTTCAGCCATGCGGCCCACCACGAAAACGTGGAATTGGCGATGATGTTGTGCGTACAGCGCGCCATCAGTGCCATATCGAAATGACCTGTCGTCTCGTCATTGATATCGACGATCACCGTTTCCTGACCCAGTGCCAGATTGTCACGCGCCCAGCTCGGATCGTTGGAAAAGACGAAACAGGTCAGCGGGGCATCTGCTGTCTCGGCGATATGCCGGACGGCGCGGCGGTAATAGTCGGGCGGGCAGGCTGCATAGCTGTCACCGGCCACATAGTCACCCCGGCGCACATGCAGCGCAACCGGCAGAGGGGCGGCGGCGATCTGCGTGGCCATGTCGGCATTTTCCGCATCAAAGGAGGTGGTAAAACGCAGGTCGTCGCGCAACTGCGCTGCGATGGGGGCGAAATAGCGCGCCGACTGCCAATAACCGTGCAGATAGGTGCCGGGCATCAAGTCAAAGAACGCGGGATCGAACCCGAGGCCCCGTTCGCGGTGAAACCGGGGCGCGCGGCCAAGGGCGCGCCAGAGCGCGTAGCGCAGTGCACCGTCCGCTTTGGCGGGTGGCAGGCGCACATCGCGGGTGAACCGCGCATGGCCGAAATGGGCAAAACAATCACCCCGATCGCGGCTGCCCGACACGTAGCGCGAATCCAGCGCCAGATCGCACCCCAGATGATCCGCCAGCGCCCGCCCCGCAGCATATTGAAAAAGCTGGTTGCCCGCCCCGCCGAACAGCCGGGTGGTGATCAATCGCGACGGGTCGCGGTCAGTCATCACTTGGCTCCGGGGGCAGAGCCTGACGCGAGATGCGGCGTACGGCAGCGCGGTAGCGTGAACGCTTGACCTCGCGGGTGGCCCTTTCCCACAGCGATTTTTTGCTGCTCTGGATTGTTGAGCCATCAAGCTGGTCAGCAATCTCCAGCACGCCGGACGGGGTGATCATCGCCGGGTGCAGGCCGGTGTACCAAGAGCTCTGGACGTAGGTATCGACGGGCCGGTCGAACGGGTCCGAGCGTGCCAGCAGCCGTGCCGCTGCCTGTTTGCTGACGACTTGTGCGGTGGTCCGCAGCCCGGCCATTTCGGGCAGCACCAATGCGCAGGGGCCGTTCTTGTCAATCAGGCGGCTGGGGCTGCGGGGCGGGCGGGTCTGCAACTGGATATAGCCCAGAGCTTGCACGTGCTCGTTGGCCAGGGCCATCGCCTGCTCAAAGAGGGGGGCGTCCAGTCCCGCGTCATCCTCGATGATCAGGGCCGCATCCTCGCTGCGGTCCTGCATGTCGGCCCAGATTTGCCGGTGGCTGAGAAAACAGCCGATTTCGCCGGTGCGCAGGGCAAAGGGGTAGGGGGGCTCGAATAGATCCGCGCCATAGCTTTTGGCCAGATCGCCGGACGACATTGCTGCTCCGTCGACGGCGGGCCAGATAGTTCCGGCCACGCCGCAGTTTCTCAGCAGATCGCGCGCATTCTGTCGCCGCTTTTCAGCGCGGAGCAGATGCAGGACATAGGCGCGCATCGCCATACGGGGCCTCTCAGGTCCAGCCCGAGATCGATTTCACCTCGGTGAAGTCCTCGATGCCCCAGGTTCCGCCCTCGCGACCATTGCCGGACTGCTTCATCCCGCCAAATGGCGCGCCGGCGCCCCGGCTCTTGCCGTTGATCTCGACCATTCCGGCACGCAGTGCGCGTGCTAGGCGGTTGGCGCGGGCCGGATCCTGGGTCTGGGCATAGTTGGTCAGACCGTAAGGCGTGTCATTGGCGATCTCGATCCCTTCCTCTTCGGTGTCAAAGGGGATGATCGACAACACGGGGCCAAAGATTTCCTCGCGCGCGATGGTCATCTGGTTGTTCACATCCGCAAAGACCGTCGGTTTGACGTAGAAACCGCGGTTCAAGCCATCGGGCCGGCCCGTGCCGCCTGCAACCAGACGGGCGCCTTCGTCGATGCCCTTCTGGATGAGATCCTGGATCTTGTTGAACTGCACCTCGTTTACCACGGGGCCGATATGGCGGCCCGATTCGTTGGCTGGGCCAACCTTGACGCTGGAGGCGACCTCTGCCGCTGTCGCGACGGCCTGGTCATAGATTTCACGCTGGACCAACATGCGGGTCGGCGCGTTGCAGGACTGGCCCGAGTTGTTCATGCAATGCAGCACGCCGCGCTTCACGGCCTTGTCGTCGGCATCGGCGAAAATCAGGTTCGCGCCCTTGCCACCCAGTTCCAGGCTGACGCGCTTGAGCGTGTCGGCGGCGGCCTTCGAGATCAGCTTGCCTGCGCGCGACGAGCCGGTAAAGCTGACCATGTCCACATCTTCGTGCACCGTGAGTTGGCTGCCGACGCCCACGCCATCGCCGTTCACCAGGTTGAAGACACCGGCGGGAATGCCGGCCTCGTCCACGATTTCGGCAAAGACCATCGCGGAAAGAGGCGATTCCTCGGACGGTTTCAGCACCATCGTGCAGCCCGCCACCAGCGCCGCGATCACCTTGAGCGTGACCTGGTTCATCGGCCAGTTCCACGGTGTGATCAGCGCGGTCACGCCGATCGGTTCATGTGCGATCATGCTGCCGGGTGTGTTGGGGTCCATCGGGTGGATGAATTCGAATTTCTTGGCGATGTCGATGAAGGTGCCGATGTGGTAGGCGCCTGCACCGGCCTGTTGTTCGCGAGCCATGTCGATGGGTGCGCCCATCTCCAGGCTGATCGCCTGCGCTACGTCCTCGGTGCGTCTGTTGTAGATTTCCAGAATCTTTTCCACATAAGCGATCCGGGTCGCCGGATCGGTCGCGGCCCAGGCCGGAAACGCTGCCTTGGCGGCGGCAACGGCAGCATCGGTATCGGCCTGCCCGCCAAGGGTGATGATCGCGCAGGACTCTTCGTTGGTGGGGTTGATGACGTTGTGATCATTCTTGATGGCCGGATCTGTCCAGGCACCACCAATGTAGAATTGACGTTTTTCGATCATGTCTTGCTCCAAGTGAAAAATGGATGATGGGCCGCCTGACGGTGGCTGGGCGGCTTTGCTGGGGCCACTTTGTCACCCGTCGCGGGCAGGGGCAAGTGACGGGGACGTGCAATTTTGCCAGAGGCTGCTTATCTTTCGGGCTGAGTCGAAATCAACAACCAAGGAGTAGCGTCATGGGCCTGCGTATCAACGATATTGTCCCGGATTTCAAAGCCGACACCGATCAAGGTGAAATCAGCTTTCACGATTGGATCGGTGATAGCTGGGCGATCCTGTTTTCCCACCCCAAGGATTTCACTCCGGTCTGCACCACCGAATTCAGTGCCGTCGCCAAATTGTCGGCTGAATGGGAAAAGCGCGGCACCAAGGTGATCGGTGTTTCGGTTGACGGGGTTGAAGATCACAAGAAATGGAAAGGCGACATTGAGAAGGTCGCTGGCTCCAAGGCCGGTTTTCCGATCATCGCCGATGAAGGGCTGGCCGTGTCCAAGGCATTCGACATGCTGCCTGCCGAAGCCTATTTGCCCGATGGCCGCACGCCGAATGACAGCGCGACCGTCCGCAGCGTCTTTATCATCGGTCCGGACAAGCAACTGAAACTGTCGATGACCTACCCGATGAATGTTGGCCGCAACTTCAGCGAAGTGCTGCGCGCGCTTGACGGGTTGCAGACCGCCGCCAAGGCGGGCGTCGCCACGCCTGCTGACTGGCAGGTGGGTGAGGATGTCATCATCCCGCCAGCGGTCAGCGATGCGGATGCAAAGAAAAAGTTCGGCGACTTCGAAACAGTGCTGCCTTATCTGCGCAAGACCAAGCTGCCTTCCTGATCGGCCAGCCTTGTTGCACTGAAGAGGATCGGCCCGGTCGGCAGCTCGCCGGCCGGGCCATTTTGCAATAAGTATCAGATTTGAAACGCATTCTAGGAATTCGGAATTTGCGCGAAGGTGCAGTGGGCGCTAGGATGCATTGTATCAGGCTAGGATGGCCGGGACCTAAGTCGACAGTTTACACGTGTGGTGCGTAGGGAGCACGTGGGGTGACGGAGGGTTTCGGCTTGGGCCTGACCCTCCGTCTTTTTCCATGCTATTGTCCTGCATCGCGCCGCGTTGCACCGGGTGTTCAGAACGCCGTCAGTACCGCACCGATGATCGCGCTTCCAAAGGTGGCGTAGCCGCCGTCGATCAAAGTCAGTTTTCTCGACCGCCCCGCGAACCCGTAGCAGACCAGCAGCCAGGGCGCGGCCAGAAAGAGGCCGATCCCGAGGCCTGACACAAGGCCCTTGCCGATTGTATCGATGCCACTGAGGGCAAAGACATGGCGCATCATGCCCGCCACCAGCAGCATCGCGATGAATCCCATGACATAGGGCATTGGATCAGAGCTGTTGGCGGGCCTTCCATCGGCGCCTACCAAGACGCCCGAGGCTTCCATCCATTGCCTGGCCAAGGCCGAATACCAGATCGCGCCAAAGCCGAAACCCGCCACCGCCGCGACGATCACATTGAGAAGTCCCATTTGCAGCCCTCCAGTTTCTGTTTCATGATCCGAGTTTGCGTGCAAAGCCGGGGTCGGTCCAGTTTTAGTAGAGGGACGAAAGAAGGCTTCGCGATTGTTTCCAATCCTTTGCACTTCGTGGTGGAGCCTTACATACTTGATGTCTGCTACGCGGATAAAGCTGCCGTCCAAGCCAAAGAACAGAGCGTCGGCAATCAACTTCGCCACTATCGCATGGGGGAAAAACCTCGAACCGTCCCGATAATGCGTTCCAAGAAATTGGGGTATTACCCTAGATTGTTGATTGCACAACTCGGCATCGTTTGAGCCCTAGCTTGCTACCGATCCCTTGGGCGTCTAGCGCCATTTTTAATTGATTGCTGAAAAAGATCTGTTGAGGAACAGCCGGGTCACGCCAAATGTCTGGCCCGTCCAGCGCGTTTTCCGTTACTGCAAAAGCGTTGTCGGGCGCGTCTTCGACAAACATCCCCCATTGCGGGCAGATTCTGGACATTTTCCGGATCCAACTCTGATCGCAACCAATTGCCGAGAACGCTTCTTTGCGGTTCTGTTGCGTTAGGATGAAAAACGCCTTCGAAAGTGGCTTTTTCTCGCGACCACGATAGATAGCTTCGAGCTCAACTAGGCTGTCTTTTCCAAGGTCGAAGCGACGTAATACTTCAACCACGTCTTCCGAGACGAATAAAAAAGCACAGATCATGATGTCTGTGGAAGCTCGTTTTCCACGAAGAATGAAAGACTTGGGCATTTCGGTTGAATCAATCGACTCACCCCGCTCATAACGTTTTATGACCTCCAGGGTAATTTGCAGATCCTGCATTGCATCAAGCCGCCTGCCTAGACCGGATGCGTTGTAATTACATACCCAAACTGCGTCCCGCGACGCTTCGTAGGTCTTGTGAGGGTGGCTCTGTTCGCGGCAAGACTGGTTGTCCCCCACAGGTTCTGCATCTTTCGTCTTACCGGAGAGGTAGAACGTTGGGATCAAAATCGCTGAACAGCCAAGCGAGAGCACGAGCCAGATTGCCGTCACAGAATGCATCCAACGGAAACGTGAAAGGAGCGGCAAGTCCAGTGGCTGAACGATCAGCAAGGCGAACAAGAAGAACAGACTCAAAAAGAACGAAACTATCCCAACGAAACCAAGAAAAGACCTGACATTTGATTTGGTCTGCATTCATTGATGTCCACATTCGTTCCAATTTAAGCCAGCTTTAGTGGACCATTCGGGCAATTTTTTGACTTAAGGTTTGTGTGCAGTGAAAGTGCATGCCTGTCTGCGTATTGAAGTGTGGAATGCTGTCATTCGTGATCCGTGCAGCATCGGCAGACTGAACTCGGAGCGGACACTGCGCTCTGAGCCTCGGTATCGGTTGCCTGCACCACGAAGTGCAAAGGGCTGGTGATTGATAAGGAACCTTTCCGGCGCGAACGCCATCTCAGGTGCAGTAATTCCGGCCCCGAAATTCTTCGCTTTGTGAATGGTCTAGTCGGGGGACGTTCCGGCCAGTTCGCAGACGATTTGCCATTCGGCGTCCGTCACGGGCTGCACCGACAGGCGCGAATTCTTGACCAAAACCATGTCGGCAAGGCGCGGGTCGGCCTTGATCATGTCCAGTGTTACCGGGCGCGCCATCGGTTTGACCGCCTTGATGTCCACGCATTCCCAGCGGTCATCATCGGTAGTGCTGTCAGGATGCGCCGTGGCGCAGACCTCAACAATGCCCACGACGGCTTTTTCCTTTTGCGAATGGTAGAAAAACCCACGATCTCCCACCGCCATCTCGCGCATGAAATTGCGTGCCTGGTAGTTGCGCACGCCGTCCCATTCCTCGCCCTTCTCGCCTCTGGCGACTTGATCGTCCCAGCCCCAGGTCGAGGGTTCGGACTTGAAGAGCCAGTACGCCATGTCAGATGACCTTCTTCCATGCGATCATTCTGACTTCGGAGAACAGCCCGGCCTTGGCGTAGGGGTCGGATTCGGCCCATTTTTCGGCCGATTGCATGTCGGGCACATCGAGAATGACAAGCGAGCCGATCATCTCACCGGCTTCATCGAGGAACGGACCGGCCTGGCTGACCACGCCGCTGCTTTTGAGATAGGCGACATGGGCATCGCGATTGTCGAGCCGGGTCTGGAGCGCACCGGGTTTGTCCTTGGCCATGAGAGCGATCAGCATTTTTCTTCCTTCAATGGGCGTGAGAGCAGCCTATCCATAGCCTGTTCGACGCGCAATTGGCCTTTCGTCAACCCGCACACCACGTCGGTGATCGGCATGTCGATCTGCATGCTTCGGGCGCGGATCTGGACGGCGTGGGCTGTTGCGGCCCCTTCGACCGTCACCGTGGGGTCGAAATCCTCGCCCCGCCCGATGCTGTGTCCCAGCCGTGTGTTGCGCGACTGCTCGGACGTGCAGGTCAACGCCAGATCGCCAAAGCCTGACAGGCCCGACAGTGTTTCGGGCCGCGCGCCCAGTGCCTGCGCCATGCGCTGCATTTCGGCATAACCGCGGGTCATCAGGGCGGCGCGCGCACTTTCGCCCAGCCCGGCCCCCATGACCGCACCACAGGCAATCGCGATGACGTTTTTCAGCGCGCCGCCCAGTTCGGCCCCGACCGTGTCCGTGGTCCGATAAAGCCGCAGGTTGGCGGTACTCAGCGTATCCTGCAGGGCGCTGCCTGCCAGCGCGTCGGCACAGGCCAGAGTCATAGCGGTGGGCAGGCCGCGCGCGATGTCATGGGCGAAGCCGGGGCCAGTCAGGATTGCGGGCATTGCCTCTGGCACCATCTCGGAGATGACCTGCACCGGGCCCTGCTGAGTGTCCAGTTCGACCCCCTTGCAGCAGGCGACCAGCGTTTTGCCGGCCAGCGCGGCGCCGTGTTCTGCCAAAATGGTGCGCAGTTTTTGCATCGGCACGGCCAGCAGCACGGTTGTAGCGTGCTGCAAATCGCCCAATTCAGCGGTTACCCGCAGTGAGACGGGCAGCGTGGCCCCGGGCAGGCGGCGGGCGTTGTCGCGTGTGGCGCGCATCTCGGCCACATGAGACTTGTCCCGCGCCCATAGGGTGACAGGCCCGTTTCCGGCCAGCGAAATCGCCAGCGCCGTGCCGAAGGCACCCGCTCCCATGACACCGATCATGCCTTTGCCCCCTTCTTGCCCGATCCCAGCATCGGCGCGCTGTCCCGGTCAAGCGGCCAACGGGGGCGGGCGCTCAGGTCCATGCCGTCGCGGTGGCCGTCCATCAACAGCAGCCCGCCCGCATAGGCGATCATCGCCGCGTTATCCGTGCAGTATCGTAGCGGGGGGGCGACAAAGCGCGTTTCGGCCTCGGCTGCGACGCCTTCCAGTGCTGCGCGAATGCTCTGATTCGCCGCGACGCCGCCCGCAACGGCGAGCGCGCTGACCGGCACGCCGCGTCTGGTGCATTCGGCCAGCGCACGCCGGGTTTTTTCCGCCAGCACATCGCACATTGCCGCCTGAAACCCGGCACAAAGGTCGGCGCGATCGGCGCGTGTCAGCCCGCCGCGTTCCGCCATCACGGCGTCGCGGGTGCGCAACAGCGCGGTCTTCAGCCCCGAAAACGACATGTCGCAACCGGGCCGGTCCAGCAGAGGGCGCGGAAAGGCATAACGCACGGGATCGCCGACCTGAGCGGTTTGTTCCACCTGCGGGCCGCCCGGTTGTGGCAGCGCCAGCAGGCGCGCGGTCTTGTCAAACGCCTCGCCCGGGGCGTCGTCTATGGTGCCGCCAAGGCGTGTGAAGCGGTCAGGCGCATGCACGATCAGAAACTGGCAATGCCCGCCCGAGACAAGCAACATGAGGTAGGGAAACGGCACCTCTTCGGTCAGTTGCGGGCTGAGCGCATGACCCGCCAGATGGTTCACCCCGACGAACGGCTTGCCTGTGCCCACGGCCAATCCCTTGGCGCACATCACGCCAGAGATCACGCCGCCGATCAACCCCGGCCCGGCGGTCACGGCAATACCGTCCACGGCAGACAAATTCAGGCCCGCCGCCGCCAATGCGTCAGACACGCAAACATCCAGTTTTTCGGCATGAGCACGCGCCGCGATTTCTGGCACGACACCACCGAAATCCGCATGCAATTCGTCCTGACCAATGGTGACAAGCGCCAGCACGTCAGGGGGCGTGCCCGCGCCCATGCGCAGCAATGCGGCTGACGTATCGTCACAGCTGCTCTCAAGCCCCAGTATTGTCCACGTCTTTGCCATCGTTCTGCCCGTTGCGGTGATGCCTCTAGGCAGGTAACACCAGAGGGTCATGCAAACAACTCCGGTCACATCCCCTGCGCCATTGCTGCTGATCATCCGGCCCGAGCCGGGCGCGGGTCAGTTCGCGGCGGCGGTCGAGGCGCGCCATCCCGGCCAGGCCCAGATGCTGTTCGCGCCGGTGATGGAGATCGTGCAGACCGGCGCGGTGCCGGATCTGAGCGACATCCGCACATTGGTATTCACATCGCAGAACGGTGTCTTTGGATACGCGGCGGGGACCGACCGGCGCGACATACCGTGTTATACTGTGGGCGACACCACCAAGGAGGCCGCAGAAGCTGCGGGCATTCAGGCGGTCTCGGCCAGCGGGGCGGCTGATGATTTGCTGGCGTTGATGCTGGCCGATAATGTGTGTGGCCCGGTCCTGCATCTGCACGGTGAACATATGGCTGCCGATGTGGCGCGGGCGCTGCGCGATGCCGGGGTCGAGGCGCGTGATGCGGTGCTTTATGCACAACGGCCCCGGCCGCTGAGCGATGCGGCTCGCGCAGCCCTCACGGGGCAGGTGCCGGTGATCCTGCCGCTCTTCTCTCCGCGCAGCGCGCGTTTGCTGGTCGCCGACACGATGCCAACCTGTCCACTGGTGCCGCTGGCGATCAGCGCTGCGGCGGTGGCAGCGCTGCCCGAATCGCTGGCGAAGGCCGCGCTGATGGCGGCGCGACCGGACGGTGCGTCGATGTTGGCGCTGATGGCGGACGCGTTGACAATGGCCAAGCGGCTTGAGGGTGCTATAGGGCCGCAGTAAGGTTGTCCGACGCTCGACGATGGCAGATTCGAAAAGGGTTTTGAAAAGTGGCGGAAAAAAAGAAGCCTTCGAAGCAGACGCGGACCCGCAAGGAGGACGTGTCGAAGGCGGATACCGCGCCTGCCGACCTCGGTGATGACAGCGTGAAAGTGGATGCGGAATCTTCGTCTGAAGATCGTGTGGCTGACAGCCCAACGGACGCGGTGGCGCAGCGAACGTCAGAGGCTGGTGCGAAGGCCGAGGCGGCAGATCGGCTTGCGTCAGAGGCGGATGCCAAGTCAGGCGATGAGCCTGATGCTGGCGGGGCTGACACTGAATCGGATGCGCCCGAAAGTCAGGACGCGATCATTTCAGATACCGCGCCCGAGGATGCGGTAAAAGAAGACGAAACGCCCGAGAATGACGAGCCATCGGCTGATACCACCGGGTCAGAGCCGCTGGACGAAAGTGCTGCACCTGCACTTGTACCGGTCGCACCAGAATCACGGCCAGCGTTCTGGCCGATGGTTTGGGGCGGGATCGTTGCAGCCGGAATCGGTGCAGCTCTGGCCTATGTCATTTTGCCGCAGTTGGGCGTGCTCAGCGTGCCTGACACCGCATTCCGGGACGACGTGATGCGCTTGCAGACCGCGCAGGCCGAAAAGATCGCGGCACAGGCCGATGAAATCGAGACTTTGCGCAGTACGGTTGCGCAGGTGCGCGAAGACGCGGCATCCAGCGGCGCGGGCGATGCCCCCGACCTGAGCGAATTGCAAAAGGTGCAGAGCGATCTGCAGGCGAAGACGAGCGCGCTTTCGGATGAGATCGCGTCGATAAGATCCCAGATCGCTGCGCTTGAATCCCGGCCAGCCGCCGATGGCTCGACGGTGTCGCAGGGAGAAATAGCCACGTTGAAGCAGATGCTTATGGCGCAATCCGATACGCTGGCCGCGCAACAGGCCGAGATTGCGGCGCTCAGCGCCGACGCTGCCGCACAAGAGGCGGCAGCACAGGCATCGGCAACTGCAACTCTGCGCCGTGCCGCGCTGACTCGCATCCGCAGCGCGCTGGATACGGGGGCCAGTTTCACCATGGCGCTCGACGATCTTGAGGCCACCGGGCAGGATATCCCTGAGGAATTGCGTGCGGTGGCGGCAGAAGGCGCGCCGTCACTGGCCGCGCTGCAAGAGGCATTTCCGCCCGCTGCGCGAATCGCGCTTGCCAATGCCCGCAAGGAACTGGGCGAGAGCGGAGCGGCGCCCACCGGTGTGATGGCCTTTCTCAGTGATCAACTGGGGGCTCGGTCGCTGGAGCCTCGTGAAGGCGACGATCCCGATGCGGTGCTCTCGCGAGTCGAGTTCGCGCTGCGCGAGGCGCGGCTGGGCGACGCTCTGGCAGAGATCGAGACCTTGCCTCCTTCGGGGCAAGCGGCCCTGGCCGACTGGGCTGACAGCGCCCGTATGCGGATGAACGCGACCCGTGCCGTCGATGCCCTCGGCGCCGAACTCAACTGACCTCGAAAGGTTAACGCTCCATGCTTTGGTCCATCATCAAGATCGTCGTTTTCCTCGGGCTCGTGGTCGCGGTGACATTCGGCGCGTCTTACCTGCTCGAACTGGATGGCGGCGTGCGTATCGTCATGGCCGGGATTGAGCTGAACCTGACACCGATGAAGGCGGTCATCGGTTTCGTGCTGCTGGTGCTGCTGGTTTGGCTGCTGCTGAAACTGACGGCGCTGCTGATCGCGGTGCTGAAATTCATCAATGGCGACGAGACGGCCATTTCCCGCTATTTCGACCGGAACCGGCAGGAAAAGGGCTATCGCGCCCTGACCGAAGGGATGATGGCGCTGGCCTCTGGTGATGGCAACACGGCGATGTCACGCGCCAGCAAGGCCGAGCGCTACCTGAAAAAGCCGGAGCTGACGACATTGCTGACCGCGCAGGCAGCTGAATTGGCCGGCAACCGCGCCAAGGCCGAAGAGGCCTACAAGCGTCTGGTGGCACACAAGGACACGCGCTTTGTCGGGGTGCGTGGCATCCTGCGGCAAAAACTGGCGGACGGTGATACGGACACCGCGCTGAAACTGGCCGAAACGGCGTTCGGGCTGAAGCCCGCGCATCCCGAAATTCAGGATATCCTTCTGCAACTGCAAACGCAGAAGGCCGATTGGGTGGGCGCGCGCGCCACACTCAATGCCAAGCTCAAGCATGGCACCCTGCCGCGCGACGTGCACAAGCGGCGCGATGCCGTTCTGGCACTGTCAGAGGCGCGCGACGTGGCCGAAGAAGGCAAAGACATCGCCGCACGCGAAACCGCGATCGAAGCTAACCGCCTGTCGCCGCAGTTGGTGCCTGCCGCAGTGATGGCCGCGCACAGCTATATCGATCAGGGAAACAAGCGCCACGCGACAAGGGTGATCCGCAAGGCATGGGATGCGCAGCCGCATCCCGATCTCGCCGCAGCCTTTGCCGCCATCGAGCCGGATGAAAGCCCCGCACAAAGGCTCAAGCGGTTCGGCAAGCTGATCAAGGCCAAGCCGGACCACCGCGAGTCCAGACTGCTGGAAGCCGAGATGCACATCGCCAACGAGGATTTCCCGGCAGCGCGCCGGGCGCTGGGTGATCTGGTCGAGCGCGATCCGGACGCCCGCGTGCTGACGGTGATGGCGGCGATCGAGCGTGGCGAAGGTGCACCCGACGCGGTTGTGAAAGGCTGGCTCGCCCGTGCACTGACCGCGCCGCGCGGCCCGCAGTGGATCTGTAACAAGTGTCAGCACATCCATGCCAACTGGGTGCCTGCCTGCGAAAACTGCCATGCCTTCGATACGCTGGAATGGAAATCACCACCCGCATCCAGCATCGCAACACCTACCGGTGTCGAGATGCTGCCGCTGATCGTCGGCCAGTTGGAGGACCAGCGCGCCGAAGCGTCACTGGACCCGGCTGAAACCACTGCAGAGGCAACGGATGCCGAAGTGATCGACGCGGAAATCGTGGGAGAGACCGACGATAAGGACAGCGCGCGCGACAAATAGCGCGGAGCGGCGCCGGGCGCCTTACCAGACCGGCGGAGGCCCGACCGAGGCGCGCCAGCACAGGTGGGTTTGCAGCGTAGCAGTTTCGCCGGGGCCACCCTCTTCGATCATCTGCATCAGGACTTTCGCTGCGGTGCGTCCCATTTCCCGATGCGGGACGTGCACCGTTGTCAGGGCAGGCAAAGTAACCTGTGCCAAGTCGTTATCGTTAAAGCCCGTGATGGACACGCGACCCGGAACGTCGATGCCCATCGCGCGTGCGCAGTCCAGGGCACCCGCGGCCAGAACATCATTACCGCACAGTACGGCCGTAGGCGTAGGCCATCCCTGCATCAGCGCCTCGAAGGCCACAGCCCCGGTGTCCATCCCGTAGGGAGTCTCGATCACCTGCAAAGTCGCCGGGTCCAGCCCGGCGGCGAACATGGCGGCACGGATGCCCTCGATCCGTCCTCGGGCGCGGTCGTTCTGCGCTGTGGGCCCCGAGATCGCTGCGATCTGCCGGTGGCCGAGCGCGATGACTTCGGCTGCGAGGATATGCATCGCGGCACGGTTGTCGAACCCAACCGAGGGGCAGGGCGCGGTGGCGTCGAGCGCCCAGGCCGCAAGTGTCGAAACGGCCTGATTGCCAAGATAGTCATAAAGTGCCGGATCGCGGTCATGCCCGATCAGCAGCAGGCCCTCGGCGCCACGCGCGACCAGCGCTTGTGCCTGCTCGGCTTCCAGCAACGGGTCGTACCCACTGCTGGCGACCAGCAAAGTGTATCCTGCGCCGCGCAACTCTTCCTGAAATGACTGCAAACCTCGGGCAAAGGCCGCGTTCTCCATGGTCGGGATGATCGCGCCGATTGTTCTGGTCCGCCGGGCGGCCATGGCCCGGGCGCCGAAATTGGGGGTATAGCCCAGATCGCGCACCACCTGTATGACGCGCTCGCGGGTGGGTTCCGCCACGCTGCCGGGGGAGTTCAAGCACCGCGAGACTGTCGCGGTCGAAACCCCTGCGCGTGCGGCAACATCGGCCAGAGTCGGGGCGCTGCGCTTGTCTGTCATAGCTTAAACACTGCGCCAGCCACGCTGTGATGTAAAGCTCGCTGCAAGCGGTTGCATGCCTTGGGCACAGGCCCGCCGAAGGGGCGGGCAAGCCTGTTAACTGCGCGAAATCGGAATCTTCAGGCACAACCTGACGCCGCATTCCGGAATTGTGCAGGACATCTGAGCGGCGTGCAGGGGCGGCACCACGAGGCGGGAAAACAATGCCCCCCGCCGCCATCAGGCTTGCGGGGGGTCTGGAGGCCACCGCGCTGGAGGGACAGCGGCGCGGTGGAGAGGTAACTCTGGTTATCGTCAGTTCAGAACTGCGGGCCGATTCGCATACGCCAGAGAGACAAAGCCAGCCTTGTCTTGGTTCTACAGATAACGCACGTCTTGATTGTATTTCAAGTAAAGCTTGTCGCCATGAACGGTCCAATCGTCGGGTTCCGTCTTGGCGATGCAGCCCTTGGATATGGCATAAGCGCAATGACCACCGTACGGGGGGTCGTATTGCTGCGGATCAGCGTCGAACAGCGACTCGTTTCAGGATCAATATAGCATGGCGATGGCGTTCGCCCAAGCGTCGCAACGCCATCGTGATCGATGGTGCGGGATCAATCGACGTTGGGCGAAAACGGCCAGCCTGCAATATCCATCAGCTCATCCGCCGGGCGCGCCAGATAAACCTGCGCATGAAAATATCCGGTCGTCTCGAACCCTTCGGGATCGTGCCCGCGTGCGGCGGCATTGGCGATGGCGCGGGCCTGCTCGGCGTCATCCGCGAACCGGCGATGGCGGAACGGCGGCAGCGGCAGGGGCTCGACCGTCAGACCGTGGCGTGCCATCACATCCATCGCTTCCGCGGTGTCGTTGCCGCGGATCGGCGCGGTGATCACCCAAGGCTTGCGTGCCGTCGCAGCTTGCAACACCCGGTCCAGCGCCTGCGGCAGCATATGCGCAACGCTGCCGATCTCTACCACCAGATCGCAGCCGGTGAGCCAAGCGGCCAGTGCGTCGCTAGGCATGTCTGTCTGCAAATCTTCTGCGAACGCGGCATCAAAGACGCCGATCCGCTGGCCATAGGCCAGAGCCTGATCGGCAATGTCGAGGCCGGCGTAGCGGTCGGCGTTGTCAGGGGCACGCAGCGGCCGGAGCCAGTCTTGATCACGCGCGGCCATCTCATCGGTGCTATAGCCGTCAAGCGCGGGATCGCGGTAATGGTCCAGCACCGCGTCCAGCGAAATCTTATGGCGCATCAGCAGGGCCGCGATGCCATAGCCGCTGGCAAAGTCGAGCACGCCCAGCGAGGGCAGGCCGCGCAGCCGCATCAGTTCGGCGCGCGCGGCGCGAAAGGCGGCGGCACCATGATGCGCGGTCCGAAATCCGGCGTGATGCATCGCCCGAAAGTAATCCCGGGCATCCGGCAGATTGTAGATGTCATCGTAAATCGTGACGATCCGTTTTGCGCGGCTGCCCTCGGTTTCGATCATCGTTTTTTCCCTTTCGTGCGACTGGCTGTCTGCCATGTGCGCTGCCCGGACGTCTATCGCAAGCTTGAATTCGGCTAACCGGCACGGCGCGAATGTTTCACTGAGGCGCGCGCCCGTGACTGCAATGGCGGAAAGCTGACCCGAATCGAAACATTGTTTCGGGGGTGCACTGCATCGTGATAGGGATGTGTAGCACACGGCCTTGCCTGAATCGGGCCGGCGCGTCAGATACGGGCGATCCGTAGCAAAAGGACAGCCCGATGAGCCAGACCGACAGAGCGGACCCACCGGCCTCAAAGCTGCTGCTTGGCGCGGGCCTCGTCTGGCTTGCCGTCATTGTTTACGCGTCGTCAAATTCGATCGTGTCACTGCTGACCCAGATCGGGCGCGATAACCCGGTCGACGGGCGCAACGCCATTACCTTCTGCAATCTGCTCTTTCTTGGATCGTTGCTGTCGCTCATCCCGATGGTGTTCATGTTCTGGCGTGACTGGACACGCGAAAATCTGGCGGGCTTGACGCGCAAGGATTGGGGCATCCTGACGGTTTCGGCGGTGCTCTCATCGGCGTTGACCCCGGCGCTGTTTTTCGTCGCGCTCGATTATACTACTGTGACCAACGTCGTCCTGATCGGCCGGATCGAACCGCCGTTGTTCTTGCTCGCCACGTATTTCATCCTGGGCGAAAAGCTTGACCCTTGGGCGTTTGCGGCAGGTCTCATCGCGTTGGTCGGGGCGGTCATCATTATTGCGTTCAAGGGCGACGGTGCCGCATTCATGTTCGGCAAGGGAGAGATCGCCACCATCGCCGCAACGATCAGCTTCATTGCCTCGACGCTGGTGGCGCGGGTGGGGCTGAAAGGCGTGCCGCTGGGCATTTTCTCGATCTACCGCACGGTACTGGGGACGGCGATCTATTTCGTTCTGGCGCTATACCTTTACGGTCCGTCGCATTTTCAGGACGTGCTGTCGCCGGTGGTTTGGAAATGGGTCTGGGTCTATGCGGTGATCGTCATCATGATCGGCCAGTTCGCCTGGAACCTCGGACTGAAGAACGCGCGTTCTGCCGATGTCTCGCTCGCCACCTCGTTTTCGCCGCTGGCGGCGCTGGTGATTGCCATGCTGCTGCTGGGCGAGGACCCCGGTCCGGGCCTCATCCCCGGTGGCGCGATCATCCTCGCGGCCATCGCGGTTGGGCAGTACGGTCGCCGACGCATGCTGGCAGCCGAAGCTGAGGCCACGCAGGCGACACAGGACGATAATCTGGACGAAGCGCTGAAGGCGGAAGGCCGCGTCAACTTCAAGGGGGCGTGATCGCCGTTCAGAAGGGTGGCGGGCTTGCCTCTGGCCGATCTCGCGCGCAATCCAGAAAGAAACGCATGATTTCATGGGCCATGGCGCTATAATGCGCCGGGTTGCGCTTGTCGTTTTCGATCTGACCGATATCGACCTCGGTCACGCCGTGCCCGGCCCACGCCATGCGCAGCATCGCATCAAGATCTACGGCATAGTTGCCGCGCAGCTCGGTATGGGCAATGCGTGAGCGATCCATCAGGTAAATCCCGGAATTGGGGGCGGTGAGCGTCGACAAGGACGGGCAGAGTGCGGCCACGGCGGGCTGTACCAGCAGCCGGGTCATGGGCATGTCGTCGCCCGGATCCTGCCACGCGCCCTTGACCAGGCCGATGCCCGGCGCGCGTGCACCGGCGAGGCGCGTCACCAGCTCCGGTCCGAAACGCTCGAGATCGGCATCGACCTTCATCACCCAGTCATGCCGTGCTGCGGCGACCCCGGCCTTGAAGGCGTGCCCCATCCCTTGCCGCGTTTCCGTCACCACGCGCGCACCTGCTGCTGTGGCCACTGCCGCGGTGTCGTCTGTCGAGTTGTTGTCGACCACGATCACTTCGGCCACTTCGGGGGCGCGGCTGAGATAGGCAATCACGGCTGCGATCGTTTCGCCCTCATTGAAGGCGGGCACGACGGCGCTGATGGGATCGGGCATCAATGTTTTCCTTGGGCGTTCAAACCGCCAATGTCGCCTGAACGGCGCGTTTCCAGCGGGCGTATTTTGCGTCGCGTGTGGTGCGGTCCATCGCCGGGCTGAAGGTACGCTCGAGCGCCCAGCCGTCGGCAAAGCCGTCCTGATCGGGATAAAGCCCCACCTGCATCCCTGCAAGCCACGCCGCCCCCAGCGCGGTGGTCTCCAGCACCTTTGGGCGGTCCACCGGGGCGTCGAGGATATCGGCGAGGAACTGCATCGTCCAGTCAGAGGCGCTCATCCCGCCATCGACGCGCAGGGTGGGTTCACTGGCGCTGGACTGCGCCGCCCAGTCGGCGCGCATCGCCTCCAGCAGGTCACGGGTCTGGTAGCCGACGCTTTCCAATGCGGCGCGCGACAGTTCGGCCGGGCCGGTGCCGCGGGTCAGTCCGAAAATCGCACCACGGCATTCGGCGTCCCAATAGGGCGCGCCAAGCCCGGTAAATGCAGGCACCAACACCACGTCCTGCCCCGGATCGGCGGACTCGGCCAGCGCGTGAGTTTGACACGCCTCGTCGATCACGCCCAGCCCGTCGCGCAGCCATTGCACCACGGCACCTGCGACAAAGATCGACCCTTCAAGCGCATAGGTCGGTTTGCCGTCCAACTGGTAGGCGATGGTCGTCAGCAACCGGTTGTGCGACGTCACCGGCGCCGAGCCGGTGTTCAGCAGGGCAAAACACCCGGTGCCGTAGGTCGATTTCATCATGCCGGGCCTGAAACACGCCTGTCCCACTGCGGCTGCCTGCTGATCGCCGGCAACGCCACGAATCTTCATCGGTGCACCGAAATGCTCCGCGTCGGTTTCCCCAAAATCGGCAGCACTGTCGCGGACTTCTGGCAGCATCTGCATGGGGATATCCAGCAGCGCGCAGATATCGTCGCTCCATTGTCCTTCGTGGATGTCATAGAGCAGCGTGCGCGCGGCGTTGGTGGCATCTGTGGCATGTACCGCGCCGCCGGTGAGATGCCAGATCAGAAAACAATCGACCGTGCCAAAAAGCAGCTCGCCCTTGGCCGCCCGGTCGCGCGCATCCTTGTGCTGATCGAGAATCCATTTCAGCTTGGTCCCCGAAAAATATGGGTCTAGCAGCAGTCCGGTGCGCTGGTTGACCATCGGGCCGTGCCCGGCAGCGCGCAGGGCACGGCATGTCTCGGCGGTGCGGCGATCTTGCCAGACAATGGCATTGTGCAGCGGCTTGCCGGTCGCGGCGTCCCAGACCACCGTTGTCTCGCGCTGGTTGGTGATGCCGATGGCGGCGATGTCTGCGGCGGACAGCCCTGCATCCTTCAGCGCGGTGCGGCAGGTGGCTAAAGTGGTATCCCAGAGGTCAGCCGGATCATGCTCTACCCAGCCAGAGGCGGGGAAATGCTGGGTGAATTCCTGCTGCGCGGTGGCGATGGGCTGCATCGCCGCATCAAAGACAATCGCGCGGCTGGAGGTGGTGCCCTGATCAATGGCGAGGATATGGGTCATGGGCGGGCTCCGAACAAATGCACAGAATCAGAGTTTAGGGCGAGGGGCTGAGACTCCGCAACGTTTGCGATAGCAGGTCGTCATGATGGGAAATCGCAGACGCTCAAACCGGGTGGCTCGCGATCCAATCATCAATTGCGGCGATCTGCTCTGCGCTCAGCCGCAGGCCCAGCCGGGTGCGGCGCCAGACCATGTCCTCGGCGGTACGGGCGTATTCGCGGCGCATCATCCAGTCCAACTCTCGCGCTGTCAGGGTCGCGCCGAAATCGGTGCCGAGGTCGGCGGCAGTTTTTGCATCGCCAAGCATGTCGCGTGCTTCGGTGCCGTAAGCACGAATGAGGCGCGCAGCCCAGTCGGGCGTCAGGAACGGGTAATCCGTTGCCAGTGCCGCCGTCAGCGCCTGCACGCCATCCACGGGGAAGTCGCCACCGGGCAGGGGTTCCCCGGCGGTCCATTTCGCGCCTGCCTGCGGAAAATAGGGCGCAAGTTCGGCCAGAGCCCCTTCGGCCAATCGCCGATAGGTGGTGATCTTGCCGCCAAAGATGTTGAGCAGCGGGGCAGGGCCGGACGTCTCCAGCTTGAGAACATAATCGCGGGTCGCTGCGGTGGCCGATGATGCGCCATCGTCATAGAGCGGGCGCACGCCGGAATAGGTCCAGACGATATCGGCTTGCGTCACGGGCCGTTCGAAATATTCCGAGGCAAAGCGGCACAGATAGGTGGCCTCCTCAGGGCTGCATTTGGCCGGTGTTTCCGGGTCCGGATGGTCGGCATCGGTGGTGCCGATCAGGGTGAATTCGCCCTCGTAGGGAATCGCAAAGATGATGCGACCGTCTGTGCCCTGAAAGAAGTAGCAGCGATCATGGTCAAACAGACGCTTGGTCACGATATGGCTGCCCCGCACCAGCCGCACGCCTTCACGCGGCTGCAGCCCGATATCGGTGCGAATGACATGCTCGACCCAAGGACCAGCGGCATTGACGAGGGCGCGGGCGGTTGCGTTTCTGGTTTCACCGGTTTCGGTATCGCGCATCTCGATATGCCACAGATCGCCGCGCCGCTCGGCTTTGGTGACTTTGGTCCGCGTGAGGATGGTGGCACCCCTTGCTTCAGCGTCGCGGGCGTTCAGCACTACAAGGCGCGAATCCTCGATCCAGCAATCGGAATACTCGAACGCGCGTTTGTATTTGGCCTTGAGTGGTGCGCCCGCCGGATCGTGGCGGAGGTCAAGTGAGCTTGTGCCGGGCAGGATTTTCCGCCCGCCCAATGTGTCATAGAAAAAGAGACCAAACCGGATCAGCCACGCCGGCCGGCGTCCGCGCATCCACGGCATGAACAGGCCCAGAAGGCGCGACGTGGGCGTGCCGACCTCGAACCGCATGTCGCGGTGGTAGGGCAGCACGAAGCGCATCGGCCAACTGATATGTGGCATGGCGCGCAGCAGTGTTTCGCGTTCCTGCAATGCCTCGCGCACGAGGCGGAATTCGAAAAACTCCAGATAGCGCAGGCCACCGTGAAAGAGCTTGGTCGAGGCTGAAGAGGTTGCCGAAGCCAGGTCGTTCATCTCGGCCAGCGTCACGCTGAGCCCGCGCCCGGCCGCATCCCGCGCAATGCCGCAGCCGTTGATGCCGCCGCCGATTACGAACAGATCGACGGGAGAAGAAGGCGAAGAGCCGGGCATGGCATTTCCTTTTATGGGCGGCTCAGGCAGAACACGGTGGCGGGGTGCGAGTCAACGCGAAAATGTTCATTTGTGTTCGTTTTGGTGTGGTGTTTCATTGTAGTATTGCAGGTTTAGCTGGAGATTTTTGACTTGAGAGCCTATAAGCGAAAAGTCGGAAAGAAATGAATGCGCTGCCCCAGTCATGACCACGACCTTTCGCCATCCTGATATTCTGGAGATCGCCCGTCGCGAAGGCCGTGTGACAGTCGACGAGCTCGCAGAGCGGTTCGGCGTCACTTCGCAGACCATCCGACGGGATTTGACGAGCCTGACACGTACCGGCGCCTTGCAGCGGGTACATGGTGGCGCGGTTCTCGCCGCAGGTGTAAGCAATCTGGAATACGAGGCGCGTAGGCGGTTGAACGCGACCGGAAAGCAGGCGATCGGCCGGGCTGCAGCGGCGCGGATTCCTGACGGCGCATCGGTGTTTCTGGATATCGGAACCACGTCCGAGGCGGTTGCGCGGGGGCTCAGCGCACATCGTGGGCTCATGGTGGTGACCAACAATCTGCACGTGGCCGAGATATTTCGCGCCGGTTCGTCCGGCGAGGTGATCATCACCGGCGGATCGCTACGGGCGACCGATAACGGGCTTGTGGGCCCCTTGACGGTGCAGAGCATCGAAAGTTTCCGGTTCGATTATGCGGTACTGGCTTGTTCGGCTGTGGATGAAGTCGGCGACTTGCTGGACTACGATCTGGACGAGGTGCACGTTGGTCGGGCGCTGCTGCGCCGTGCCCGCCAAGTGATACTGGTGGTGGATCGGTCGAAATTTCGCCGCACAGCACCTGTGAGGATTGCGAACCTGGCCGATGTCGGGTGCGTCATCAGCGATGCTGCGCTGCCCCAAGAACTGGCCGCCCTTTGCGAACGCGCTGGGGCCACGGTCGAGATCGCGGTTCCGGCATGATCAGGGTAGTCCTCTTTCCCTTGTGTAAGCGGGAAAGCGCGGGTTTGCTGCAGCTGCATAAGCGCGGGTTGATGGACTTATGAAAATGCCTATTAGTACCGCGTTAAAAAGATTCTTTTACTTCTGGAGATATCTGCGTCATGCGCTGATGGTTTTATTGTGACCTGGTGAGTTGTGCTTTGGTGGCCAGTACTGGCTCCTGCCGATCCGTTTGATCGGTTAGAGGTGCAACTATTTATGCGTGCGCGGCGAGTTTAAATTGGATTGGCTAATGCTGAATGTGAGTTTGAATCACCTGCTGAAACTGACCCGTACGCAGAAGCGCGCGGTCCAGATCGGCGCGGACTCCATCATCATGTTGGCCGGTTTTCTGTTGGCGATGGTGCTGCGGCTGGAAGGCACCGGGTTCATGACGGATCTAGGTGTATGGATTGCGATCCTCATCGTTCTTCCCTTTTCCATCGTCGTGTTCACATGGCTCGGGTTTTACCGCGCCGTGATCCGTTTCCTCGCGTTGCAATCCGCACGCGCGATTCTGATCGGGGTGGCAATCTCGGCGCTGACGCTGTTTGTCGTGTCTCAGATGTTCGGACTTGGGGTGCCTCGGTCCGTGCCTGCCATTTATGGATTGCTGATCTTTTGCCTTTTGGGCGGGATGCGGGCGGCGATGCGCGGCCTGCTGCAACGGCCTGCGAGCTCCAGCCGTAATGCGGTTTTGATCTATGGTGCGGGCAGCGCCGGACGGCAATTGCTCAGCTCGCTCGATCAGGGCGGGCAGTACCGCGTAACCGACTTCATCGACGATGCGAAGGAATTGCAGGGCAGGGACATATGCGGCGTGCGTGTCCGCAGTCCGGACGAAGTTGCCGAGCTGGTCAAGCGCCGCGCGCCTGAGATCATCCTGCTGGCGGTTCCCAGCGCATCACGGACGCAACGCAAGGCAATCGTGGAGCGGCTCGAACCGCTGCCCGTGCGCGTGCAGACGATACCGGGCATGGATGATATCGTGTCCGGTCGCGCCCAGGTGAACGAGTTGCGCGACGTCGCGATCGAGGATTTGCTGGGCCGCGATCCGGTTCCGGCGATGCCTGCGCTGATGGCGAGCAACATCTGCGGCAAGGTCGTGATGGTCACCGGCGCGGGCGGGTCCATCGGCAGCGAGCTGTGCCGCCAGGTCATCCGTCAGGCTCCCAGCATGCTGTTGCTGTGGGAACTGTCCGAGCTTGCCCTCTATACGCTGGATATGGAACTGCGCGAAATCGTCGAGAGCGAAGGGCTGGATGTGCCGATTATACCGTTGATCGGTTCGGTTCAGAACCCGGGGCGTTTCTCGGCAGCGCTGCATCGCTACGGGGTACAGACGATCTATCACGCCGCCGCCTACAAGCATGTGCCGCTGGTCGAGCACAACGTGGTCGAAGGTTTGCGCAACAATGTTTTCGGCACCAAGACGGTCACAGATGCCGCCATCGAAGCTGGTGTCGAGGCTTTCATTCTCGTCTCCACTGACAAGGCCGTGCGTCCGACCAACATCATGGGCGCTTCAAAGCGTCTGGCGGAACTGGTCTGTCAGGCTGCGGCCGAACGGCAGTCGCGCACGATCTTCACGATGGTGCGGTTCGGGAATGTGCTGGGGTCGTCCGGATCTGTCATTCCGCGCTTTCGCAAGCAGATCGCTGAAGGGGGCCCGATTACAGTTACCCACCCTGATATCACCCGTTACTTCATGACGATCCCCGAGGCAGCGCAGCTGGTCATTCAGGCGGGGGCCATGGGCAAGGGCGGCGATGTGTTCGTGCTCGACATGGGCAGCCCGATCAAGATCGTCGATCTGGCCGAGCGTATTGTGCGGCTCAGCGGATTGACGTCCTACCGTCTGGCGGAAGGTGAAGAACCGGGGGATCACTCGGCCGGAGATATCGCGATTTCATTTACCGGGCTGCGTCCGGGCGAAAAGCTCTACGAAGAGTTGCTGATCGGCGAGCAGGCCGGCAAGACACGTCATCCGCGCATCATGACCGCCAAGGAAGCCACGCTCGCCCCCGAGGCTCTGGACGATTTGCTCGATGAGTTGCTCGCGGCTTGCCACTCGCAGGATATCGTGGCCTTGCGGCAGCTGATTGTCGAGGCCCCGACCGGATACAAGCCGGATGCGGTGATCGTCGATCTGCTCTGGGACGAAGAGCGCCATGCAGCACCAGAGATGTTGCGGGCAGGAGAATAGCTGCCGATACGAGGTTTTGAGGATATGGCGGGATTTTACATCACTCTTTGCGGTTTAAGTGATGGACGC
Organism: Roseovarius sp. ZX-A-9; assembly: GCF_028369135.1. GTDB lineage: Bacteria > Pseudomonadota > Alphaproteobacteria > Rhodobacterales > Rhodobacteraceae > Roseovarius. The sequence continues at coordinate 50,797 of NZ_JAPWHW010000003.1, read as the reverse complement.
CGTTGCCGTTTTCGGGCTTCTGTGGCAAAACTTGAGGCGAATTGCATACGCCCGAACTGAAGAGTTTAGACAATGACCGATTATGCCGCCCGGCGCACGATGATGGTGGACACCCAGGTTCGCCCGTCAGACGTGACCAAGTTCCCGATCATCGACGCCATGCTGAGCGTGCCGCGCGAAACCTTTGTGCCACGTCGGTTGCGCGAGGCGGCCTATATCGGCGAGAATGTCGATCTGGGTGGCGGGCGCGTGATCCTGGAGCCGCGTACCCTGGCCAAGATGCTGGACGCGCTCGATATTCAGAATGATGAATTGGTGCTCGATGTGGGCAGCGCGCTGGGATATTCCGCCGCGGTCATGGCGCGCATGGCGCAGGTCGTGATTGCGCTGGAAGAAGATCCCGAGCTCGCCTCTGAGGCCCCGGCGGCCCTGATGGAACATGGCGCAGACAATGTGGTGGTGCATGAAGGCCCGCTGCGCGATGGCGCGGCAGAGCATGGCCCTTACGACGTGATTGTCATTCAGGGTGCGGTGGAACACCTGCCCGAGACGCTGATTGATCAGTTGAAGGATGGCGGGCGCATCGCCTGCCTCTTCATGGAAGGCGCGTTGGGAGTGATGCGCATTGGTTACAAGATTGATGGGCGCATGAATTGGCGGTTTGCATTCAATGCCGGTGCGCCGGTGCTGCCAGGGTTTGAAAAACATGCGGCCTTCACGCTCTGAGGGTGAATGCGAGTGAAGTTAAGCGGGGCCAGAGGATGACAGGAATGAGTAATAGCACTGTTTCGTGGCGCCAGCCGGGCGCTTGGTCATCCCTCGCGCTGAAGCGGCTGCGCTCGGTGATCCTTGTGGCGGGGCTGGCGATTCCGGTCGCAGCGCCGCAGGCCTTGATGGCCGAATCCTTGGCCGATGCACTGGTGAGCGCTTATAATCACAGCGGGCTTCTGGATCAAAACCGCGCCTTGTTGCGTGCGGCGGACGAGGACGTGGCCGCAACCGTCGCGGCGCTGCGCCCTATCATCAATTGGTCCGCGGACATCACGCGCAGTTTTTCGCGCGCATCCGCCGTGCCGGGGCCGGGGTCGACCTCCTCGGGGGTCACCAACGCCAATGCCGGGATCACGGCCGAACTTCTGCTGTATGATTTCGGGCGCACACAGTTGCAGACCAGTGTTGCCAAAGAGGCTGTCCTGGCCACGCGTCAGACTCTGATCGGGATAGAACAGGAAGTGCTGTTCCGCGCGGTTCAGGCCTATATGAACGTGCAGCGCAACACCCGGTTCGTGGCGCTGCGCCAGAGCAACGTGCGCGTCATCGACCAATCGCTGCGCGCGGCGCGCGATCGATTTGAAGTCGGCGAAGTCACCCGCACTGATGTCGCTCAGGCCGAGGCACGTCTGTCCTCGGCGCGAAGCGGACTTGCCACTGCGCAGGGTGATCTGGAGCAGGCGATCGAGGAATACATCGCCGCGGTGGGGCACAAGCCCAGCCATCTGCTGCAACCGCCGCGCCTGCCTGAAATCAGCCGTTCTGTCGAATCGGCCAAGGCCGTGGCCGTGCGCCATCATCCTGACATTCTGAAGGTTCAGCATGACGTGGCCGCCGCCGATCTGACCATCCTTGCCGCCGAAGCCGCAATGAAACCCCGTGTGACGCTCAACGGTAGTCTGGGTGTGCGCGAGCAACTGGGCGGCAGCAGCTTTTCCCGTCAGGGCAGCATCGGCGTACAGGCCACGGGCCCGATCTATCAGGGCGGCGGGTTGAGTGCGGCCAAGCGGCGGGCGATGGCATTGCGCGATGCACAGCGTGGACTTTTGCATGTCGTGACCCATGCCGTTCGCCAGAATGTTGGTAACGCCTATGCGGTTCTGCGCGCGGCGCGAGCCGTTGCTACATCCAGCAATGACGAGGTGCGCGCGGCACGCGTTGCTTTCAACGGGGTGCGCGAAGAGGCCAAGCTGGGCGCGCGTACCACGCTTGATGTGCTGAACGCCGAACAGGAATTGCTGAATGCGCAGGCCAACCAGATTTCGGCACAGGCTGATGTCTATATCGCGGCCTACGCCGTTCTTTCCTCGATGGGGCAGTTGACCGCGCGGGATCTCAATCTGGCAGTGCAGACCTACGACCCGACCGCCTATTACAACCTTGTGAAAACGGCACCGGTTCCAAGCAGCAAGCAGGGCCAGAAACTGGACCGTGTGCTGCGCGCACTCGGAAAAGAGTAAAACCCGTCCTATCTGTTGTGCCAAACCCGTCCGCCCGGTAAGCTGTACTGAGGCAAGAGTGGTATAAAAAATGTCAAACCCCGTGACCAATGTGGAAATCGAGGATGTTCTGTCGTCTATCCGGCGGCTGGTATCGAACGAATCGCGGGGAGCAGATGCCGACCCCAAGAGCGAGGCGAGCCGGAACGCAGAGCAGCCGGAAAGTGGCGCTGATGCGCTTGGTGCACCCAAGCTGGTTTTGACGCCGTCCTTTCGGGTGGACGAGACGCTGCATGAAGACCCACCTTTGCCGGACGCCGCGCTGAGCGGCCCTGCGCCGCAACGCACCGTTGTAGATGGGCCTGCGGCCGAGACGCGGGATGATTCTACGCCTGACTCCGAGATCGAAGACACCGACGATGCGCGGGAGGAATTTCACGCTGGTGCAGATGACGAGGATGACGAGGCGGATCACGCGGCGTTTGAAGAGGACGACGAAGACCAGAGCGATAACTGGGACGTGGACGAGGAAGCCGATTCTGACTCTGAAGACGCTCGCGATGTCATAACTGATACCGTCACCGCGCTGAAAGAACGCGTCGCCGAGATGGAGCAGGCCGTGGCCGGGCGGTCAGAGCAATGGGAACCTGACGGCGCGTCGGATGACGATTACGCTGGCGGAGAGGGTGAGCCGTTGCCGTGGGAAGACTACGTGCCGAGCGACACTGGCGGCGATGCCGATGGCAACACCGAAAGTGATGCCGAGGATGACGACAGTCCTGCCGCGACAGAGGCGCCGCAGGCCGAAGATGCGGAATCTGCCGATGCACCGGATGAAGCGTCGACAGGTGCCGAAAAGCCCGCCGCGACTGCAACAGATTCTGCAAAGGATACGCTTGCCAGTGACGAGACGGCGCAGGCCGAACCCTTTGGCGACAACGAAGCGCCAATGCCAGAAGCGACGCATAGCGAGGACCGGCTGGAAGACGAAACCGCAAATCTTCTGGGCCTCGATGACGACGCCGATGCGATTCTGGACGAAGATGCCCTGCGCGACTTGGTGACAGAGATTGTCCGCCAGGAACTACAGGGCGGGCTGGGCGAGCGGATCACGCGCAACGTCCGCAAGCTTGTCCGGCGCGAGATTCACCGTGCGCTGGCCAGCCAGGAGCTGGAATAGGCGCGCGATGAAGCGCGCGTTTCCGGATCAGGGCGCGCGGGGAGTCCCTGCAAGCTGCAGGAGCAGGTCGATATCCATATGTGTTTCCAGATGCGCCGCCAGCGCATCGAGCGTCTCTTCCACGCTGACGTCATAGGCGAGCGTCGAAGCTGCACCGAAACCAGAGAGATAGGCCGCGCGAAACGCATCGGACGCAAATAGCCCGTGCAGGTAGCAGCCGCGCACGCGCCCATCCGCGCTGGACGCGCCATGGTGTTGGCCGTCGACCTCCAGCCAGGCATGGGTGCAGTCGGGGCCGTCCGTCTGGCCGATATGAATCTCGTACCCTTCGACCATCGCGCCCGTCGGCAGATAGCTGGCCCGCGTGCGCGACAGCCGCTTTTCGGGACGCATCACTGTGGTCACGTCGAGCAGGCCCAGCCCGGTCACGCAGCCCGGTGTGCCCTCGATTCCCTCGGGGTCGGCAATCTCGCGCCCCAGCATCTGGTAGCCACCGCAGATACCCAGTACATGCCCGCCGCGCCGCACATGCGCCATCAGGTCGATATCCCAACCATTGGCGCGAAATACAGCCAGATCGGCGGTGGTAGACTTGCTACCGGGTATCAGCACGAGGCCAGCGTCGCCGGGCAGGGGGCGGCCCGGTTCGATGATCTCGACACTGACCTGGGGTTCGGCGCTGAGCGGGTCGAGGTCGTCGAAATTCGCGATTCGCCCCAGACGCGGTACTGCGATCTTGAGCGGGCCACCGTGCGGGCTTGACGCGATGTCGATGACATCCTCTGCCGGGAGCCGCCAGGCGTCAGCAAACCACGGGACAACGCCCAGTGACGGCCACCTGGTGCGCCCGGCGATTTCATCCAGCCCGGCGTCGAAAAGACTGGGATCACCGCGAAACTTGTTGATGGCAAAGCCTTTGATTCGCGCCGCATCCGATGGGGTCAGAACGGCCTGGGTGCCGACGATCTGCGCGATCACCCCGCCCCGGTCGATATCGCCCACCAGGATCACCGGGACGCCAGCGGCCTCGGCAAAGCCCATGTTGGCGATGTCGCCTGCGCGCAGGTTGATTTCTGCCGGGCTGCCAGCGCCTTCGACCAGCACCAGATCGGCACTTGCGCAGAGACGGTGAAAGCTGTCGAGCACAGGGGGCAGCAGCGAGGGTTTCGCGGTGCCGTAATCGCGGGCGCGAAGGGTGGCGAAACGTTGGCCCTGCACGATGATCTGCGCGCCGGTGTCGCTCTCGGGTTTCAGCAGAACGGGATTCATGTCGGAATGCGGGGTGCGTCGGCATGCCAGCGCCTGTAGCGCCTGAGCGCGGCCGATCTCGCCGCCATCCTCTGTGACGGCGGCATTGTTCGACATGTTCTGTGGTTTGAACGGTGCCACGTTCAACCCGCGCCGCACGCAGGCACGGGCCAGCCCTGCAACCAGCATCGACTTACCGACATTCGAGCCCGCGCCCTGAATCATGATTGCCAGTGCCATGGGGTGTCCTATGTTGCGCCCTTAGCCGGGTGTACAAACTGCCCCGGACCGAGGGAAGCCATGAACACGCCAGCCCATCTGATTTTTGCCGCTGCCGCCTTTGCGAAGCCCGGCGCACCGCGACGTACATGGGCCGCGCCGGCGGGGGCACTGGCCCCGGACCTGTCGCTCTATGTCATGTCCATCTGGGCGCTCTACGTACAGGGCCTTGATCCCGGCCATGTCTTTGGCACGCTCTATTTCTCGGACAGTTGGCAGAACGTGTTCAGGGTCGACAATTCGTTCCTTGTCTGGGGGGCGCTGCTGGCGATCTGTTGGTGGCGCGGCAGCGCGGTGGGTATGGTTTTTACCGCCTCGGCGCTCTTGCACCTGGCATTCGATTTTCCGCTGCACCATGACGATGGGCGCCCGCATTTCTGGCCACTGAGCGACTGGGTATTCCAAAGCCCGATCAGCTACTGGGATCGCGGCCATTACGGGGCCATCATCGGCCCGCTGGAGATGGCGGCTTGTGTGCTGTTGCTGATCGTGCTGTTTCGCAGGTTCGACAGCCTGCGTTCGCGCGCGTTCATCGCGCTGGCGGCGACGATCCAGATACTGCCGGTATTCATCTGGGTTTTCGTCTTCGCAGCGGATGGTGGATAGAGCCAGTCGTTAACCGCGGTTTTACCGCGAACCTGACGTCGATCGCCATCGATCAGGCTTACCCAGCGTCACCCGCACACCCCTGAAAACAACAAAAGCCCCGCCAGAATGGCAGGGCTTCAATTATCCCTTTCGGGGAATTGGATCAGGCGGCTTCGGCCTGTGCCGCGGCAGCGGCGCTGCGGCGTTCGCTTTCTTCGCGCGAAAGGGCGACAGAAGTCCGCACGCCTTTGGACACGAAATCCATCAGGCCCATCACGACCCGCTCATTGGGGTCGATGCCGGCACAGGACAGAACTTCGCGGCCATCGCGCGAACGCGCCCAGCGAGCGATTTGATCAGGACCATTTCCGTACTTTTTGTCGTCGGAAATGGCATCATCGAGAGCGGCCAGTACAACAGCCGCGAAAAGTTTGCGCGCCCGATTGCCTTGCTCGTTGTTGAAGGCGGCACCGTCAACGAAATCTTTCATGATTCGTCCTTAGATTTATTGCTCTTGTATTTTCGGCGTAGCGCCGGTTATGACCTGTTTCGTACGATTCGGATAGAGCGGAGATGCATAACGTCCATGCGCTCTGTGCATGGCTTCTGCACTTGCAGCACGATATTTGGTTAGCTTGCCCCGCAACCGAACCCTATATATAGGGATATGCCGAATTTAATCAAGTTTTGAACAAGGTTTCGCTACAATGCCCAAGATCAACGGAAACGAAATTCGCCCCGGCAATGTACTGGAGCATAACGGCGGCCTGTGGTCAGCTGTAAAGGTTGACCACGTGAAGCCTGGAAAGGGCGGTGCCTTTGCCCAGGTAGAGATGCGCAACCTGCGTAACGGGTCCAAGCTTAATGAGCGGTTCCGCAGCGCCGACAAGGTCGAGCGCGTGCGGCTGGAGCAAAAAGATCAGCAATTCCTCTACGAGAGCGAGGGCATGCTGGTTTTCATGGATGCCGAAACCTATGAGCAGATCGAGCTGCCCGCCGAAATCCTCGGCGACCGGCGTCCGTTCCTGCAGGACGGCATGACCATCGCGGTCGAGTTTTACGAATCAGAGGCGCTGAACGCGACGCTGCCGCAGAAAGTGACCTGCACTGTGGTTGAAACCGAGCCGGTGGTGAAAGGCCAGACTGCTGCGAACAGTTTCAAGCCAGCCGTTCTGGACAATGGCGTCAAGGTGATGGTGCCGCCCTTTGTCGGGCCGGACGAGGCGATCGTGGTGAACACCGAGACGATGGAATATTCCGAACGCGCGTGATTTGAGTATTTTTGGCAAAATGAAGGGGCTGCTGGTGCGGCCCCTTTTTCATGACGCGGTATAGGTGATCGTCGCATCGCCTGCCTGCATCGCGCCCTGCGCACGATCAAAGCGCAGATAGGCGATGGCGCGCCCGCCCGATTGGGTAAAGAGCGTGCCGGCCGGTTTGCCATCTGCCGTGATGGTGGTTCCGACGGGGGCGGTGCCACTGATTTCGACCGTGGCCAGCCCCTTGCGCAGTTCGGTCTTGTGTTTCATCCGGGCGGTGACCTCTTGGCCGACATAACAGCCCTTGCGGAAATCGACGCCGTTCAGCCGCCCGAACCCGGCCTCGAGAATGAAGGTATCGGGGGTCAGTTCGATCCCGGATTGCGGCACGCAATGGGCGACGCGCAGCGCGTCCCAGTCGGTGCCGTCACCGCCGGCCGTTTCACCGTAGAGTCGCCAGCCAAGTGCCGGGTGGCGTGGATCGTCCAACGCGCCCTCCGGTGCGGGGCCGGTGCCGCGCGCGACCTTCAGATCGCTCTGCGTGATCTGCACATCGGCACGCAGCCGGTACATGTTCAGCCGCTGGATGAAGCCGGGGGAGAGGCCCGCATCGATGTCGAGCAGGATGGCATCACCGTGCCGTGACAAAAAGAAATCGGCCAGATACTTGCCCTGGGGCGTCAGCATCGCCGCATAGACCAGCCCGTGTTCTAGTTTTGCGATGTCGTTGGTGATCAGCCCTTGCAGAAATGAGGCTGCGTCCTGGCCCGTGATCTGATGGATGATGCGCGTCATCGGCTCTCCCCTTTTGCTGTCTCTGTGTCATATAAGGCGTTTCGCGAAGAACCTGAATCACTGAATTTCGCGAAACGTTTTAGGATCCGGTGACGGCGACAACAGGGGGCGATGATGCGCGCAGAGCTATCGGTGGTGATCCCCACGTTTAATGCGGCGGCGGTGCTGCCTGCTGCCCTTGCATCGTTGATGGAGGGCGTCGAGGCGGGGCTGATCCGCGAGCTGATCGTGACAGATGGCGGATCGGTGGATGCCAGTGTTTTTATCGCGGAGGAGGTTGGTGCGATCGTGGTTGCGGGGCCTGCATCGCGCGGTGGGCAATTGCGGCGCGGTGCGGCGGCCGCGGGCGGAGCATGGCTGCTGTTTCTGCATGCCGACACGATATTGCCAGAAGGCTGGTCGGCCACGGTTCAGGCGCAGATCGCGCGCGGGCGGCCGGGGTATTTCGGGCTGCGATTCGACCGGGGCGGGGGGGCGGCGTGGCTGGTGGCGGGCTGGGCCAATCTGCGGTCGCGGCTCTTTTCTCTGCCTTACGGGGATCAGGGATTGTTGATCTCGCGCGCAGACTATGACGCTGCCGGGGGATATGCGGATATCCCGCTGATGGAAGATGTGGCGATGGCGCGCCGTCTGGGGCGACGGCTGACGCGGATGCCGGGATTCGTGCATACCGGTGCAGAGCGTTATGCGCGCGATGGGTGGCTGCGACGCGGAGCACGGAACCTGTCATTGCTGATATGCTATCTCTGTGGCGCTGATCCGGAGGCGCTGAAGCGGCGGTATTGACCGCTTGCAGGGCGGTTGGGGCTTGACCCTTTTTCGTAGCACGAATACCTAGAGGCCAGCCCGAGCGGGTATGGTGAAATGGTATCATAAGAGCCTTCCAAGCTTAAGGTGCGGGTTCGATTCCCGCTACCCGCTCCAGCACTTCTCACATCAGCGCGCGCCCTTGCGGCCCTGCCGGTTCTCGGACCAGTCCACGTAACTGCGGTACCAAAGATTCGCGGCCTGCAGGAAGTGCGGGCGGCCACCCGGATGCAGCCAGTGGGTCGTAAACGCGGTATCCGAATAGGCGGTTGCCCCGCGCGGATCGCCCAATGCCTGCCACGCCACCTTGGCGCCCAGATAGGGAGCCATGACGGTGCCCGAGCCGGAAAACCCCATCGCGTAATGCACACCGTCATGACAGCCCACATGCGGCATATGGGTAAAGCTGTAGCCGGTATTGCCGGACCAGACGTGGCTGAGCCGGGTCTGTTTCAGCGCGGGCCAGATTTCGCACATGGTGGCGTGCAGGCGGGCAGCGGCGGTTTTCATGTCCACCCCCACCATCGCGGCGCGCCCACCGAAAAGGACGCGCGTGCCGTCAGGTGAGATGCGGAAATAGCTGTGGCGCGCACGGGTTTCGACCATCATCCGCCGCCCAGGCGCAAGAGCGTCGATCAGATCGGCCGGCAGTGCTTCGGTCGCGATGAGGTAGCTGGGCAGTGCAAAGACGCGGCGCGCCTGCCAGTGGAATGGTTTGGTGGTGTAGCCGTTGGTGGCGAGCACGATCTTGTCTGCCTTGATCTGACCTTTGGGCGTTGTCGCGCTATGGCCGGTCGCATGGCGCTCCAACATCTGAACGCCTGCATTCCCGGTGACAGGAATGCCTCGCCGCCGGACGGCGGCGAGCAGCCCGGCGTGGTACTTGGCCGGGTGCAATCCGCAATGCTCGGGAAAGACGATGCCGCCGAAATACTGTTCGGTCGCGATCTCGATGGAGAGGGCGGCGCGCTCGACGAGCTGCACGTCTACGGCGCTCTTGGCACGCAGCGTTTCGGCGAGGCGCTTTTGTCCCGCAAAATGCGCGGCACTCCAGGCCAGTTGAATGCGCCCGGTCGGTTGCAGGTCGCAGTCAATCGCCTCGTCAGCGATCAGCGCGCGGACGAAGCCGAGCGCTGTATGCGCTTCGGCAAAGATGCGGTCGGCGGTATCGGCCCCAAAGCGGCCGCGCAATTCTTCCCAGCCAAGGCGGGGATGCGCGCCGAACATGCCCCCGTTGCGGGTCGAGGCGCCGCGGCCGGGGATGCCAGCATCGACAACCGCGACTTGCGCGCCGCAATCATGGGCCGCGATGGCCGCAGACAGGCCGGTGTAGCCGGCACCGATGACCAGCAGATCGCACTGAGCGGGTAGGGGATCCTCCGGCGCGGGCTCACCCAGCACCTCCCACCAATAGGGGGTGCCGGGGCGCGCGTCTTTTATCCATCCGATTGCCATCAAGCCTCGCTTTCGCGCGGGATCTTGGCGCGGTCAGGCGGTGTTTTCAATCGAGAGTTCGATGGCGTGCAGGAAAGATTTGGCCGAGGAACTGGCCGACAGCAGCAGATAGGTGTCTTCTCCGGTTCGGGCGATGATCGCGCCCATATGTTCCATCACTGTGCGGGCGACCGCATTTACCTTGAACGCGTCGGGATGCAGGTCAAGCATGCAGATGCGTTCCAGCGCGGCCAGGCTGCCGGTTCCGCTGATCTCCAGCGCGCACCAGACATCGGTCTGGTCCGTGGTATAGGCCGCGCCCTTGAGCTTTTTCGCGACGCGCGGTTCGGCATCCGGGGTCTCACAAGGGAAAAGGACAAATGCCAGATCGCTACCAAGACGCATGAGCATGCTCGTTTCGCCCTGCGCGGCATTGAAAAGGCCGATTTCGGGCAGGTCTATCCCGAAGGCGGACTTGATCGCCTTTTCGGCCTCTGCCTCGCCGCCCAGCGGCAACGCGATTGAGACGATGGCAAGATTTGCGGGCGCCTTCAGCGAAACCGAGCCAAAGCTGCGGTTGTAGCCTGCCAACGGCGGGGTGGCGGTGAGGGTAAAATCAGCCACGCAGACGCTCTCCTTCCGGGTCAATGAAATGGGGCGAGACGATTTCGACCCGCATTTCGGTCTTGTGTACGGGGCTGACGGCACGGACCACTTCACCGATCCGCGTATCGCCCGATTTGATGAAGCCCAGGCCAATGGAATGGCCGAGGGTAGGGGAATAGGCGACTGACGAAATCCAGCCCTCGTCATTCGCCATTGTCGCTTCCTTACCTTCGGAAATGAAATGCGCGCCTGCGATGAGTTTCTTCGTCCGATCTACGGGGCGGAAGCCCACCAGCTTGACCGCGTCGGGCAAGTTCATCTCCGGTCGTCTCGACAGCGTGTTGCCGATGCAGTCCTTAGCAGAGCTGACCATGCGCCCGAGACCCAGGTTGTAGGCCGTGGTGCGCCCGTCCAGTTCGTTGCCCGCGGCGTGCCCCTTCTCGATCCGCATGACACCGAGCGCCTCGGTGCCGTAGGGCACAGCGTTGAATTCACGTCCCGCCTCCATCAGCACGCCCATCATCGCGTTGCCGTAGCGTGCGGGCACTGCGATCTCAAAGGCCATTTCGCCCGAGAACGAGATGCGGAAGAGCCGTGCGGGCGTACCGCCACAGACCGTGACCTCGCCACAGGCCATGAAGGGAAAGCCCTCGTTGGACAAGTCATGGTCAGGGTCCACGACCTTTTGCAGCAACTTGCGGGAATTGGGCCCGGCGACCGCAAACTGCGCCCAGCCATCGGTGGTCGAGATCAGGTGAACATCCATGTCGGGCCACAGACACTGGCGCGCGAATTCCATCCGGCGGTAGACCAGAACCGCGTTGGCGGTGGTAGTGGTCATGACGTAATGGTTTTCGCTCATCCGTGCAGTGGTGCCGTCGTCGTAGCAGATGCCGTCCTCGCGCAGCATGATGCCATAGCGCACACGGCCCACGGCCAGCTTGGCAAAGCCGTTGGCGTAGATCTTGTTCAGGAAGGCCGCCGCGTCGCGGCCCTGCACGTCGATCTTGCCCAGCGTGGTCACATCACAGATGCCGACCGTCTGGCGGGTTTGCAAAGCTTCGCGGTCGACGCTGTCACGCCAGCCCTTTTCGCCGGGCCGGACAAACCATTGCGCACGCAGCCAGTTGCCGACTTCAACGAAGGTGGCGCCATTGGCCTTGGCCCATTCGTGGCTGGGGGTCAGTCGATAAGGGCGGAATTCGCGTCCGCGTGCCCGGCCTGCCAGCGCGCCCAGAGGGACGGGCGTGTAGGGCGGGCGGAACATGGTCGTGCCGGTTTCGGGGATCGTTTTGCCGGTGCATTCCGCCATGATCGCCAGGGCCGGAATATTCGCGGTCTTGCCCTGATCGGTGGCCATGCCAAGCGTGGTGTAGCGCTTCATGTGCTCGACCGAGCGGAAGCCCTCGCGGTAGGATTGCTTGACGTCCTTGACCGTCACATCGTTTTGCAGGTCGAGCCAAGCGCGTTTCGTGCTGGCGGCGATGTGCCAGACCGGCGCGCCGGTATGCGGTTCGTCCTCGGCCCGGGGGGGCGTGTCGCGCGACGGGGTGAAGCCGAGATCCTCGATCTGGGCATTGGCGACATTGCGCCCCTGTTCAAGCGCCGCGCCGAGGGTCAGCGCGCCATTGGCGGCCCCGGCCACGGCCATTCCTGGGGGCAGGTCGCCGGCGGGTACGAAGGCAGAGATGGATTCATTCCATTCGGGACGGCCACGCTGATGGCAGGTGAGGTGGACATTGGGGTTCCAGCCACCCGAAACGGCGAGGCCGTCGCAGGGGATGACCTGCCCATCGGTAAGGGTGATTGCGCGCAAAGCCTTGCGCCCGACCGTGTTGACCACGCCCGCGTTGCGGATATGGCGCGCACCGGGCACGTCGCAGACGGCAGGGGCGTCGCGGGTGTCTATGATGGCGCAGACTTCCACGCCCTTGGCCGCGAGGTCGGCGGCGGTGCGCCAGCCGTCGTCATTGTTGGTGAACACTGCCATCCGCTGGCCGGGGGTCACGCCGTACCGGTTCACATAGGTCCGCACAGCGCCAGCCAGCATGATGCCGGGGCGGTCGTTGTTGCCAAAGGCGATGGGTCGCTCAGTCGCGCCCGCTGCCAGAACGGCGCGTTTGGAATAGATCCGCCAGAGGATCTGGCGCGGTTTGCCGCCGGAATTGGCGAGGTGATCGGTGCAGCGTTCCAGCGCGCCATAGGTGCCGTGGTCATAGGCGCCGTAGACGGTGGTCCGGGTCATCAGCCGCACATTGTCCATTGCCGCCAGTTCCGCGATGGTCGCTGCTGCCCAGTCGCGTCCGGCCATGCCGTCGATTTCCAGCGTTTCGGCATTGAGCCGCCCGCCGGGGGCGAAATCCTCGTCGGCGAGGATGACGCGCGCGCCACTCCGGGCCGCGGCGAGTGCCGCGCCGAGACCAGCCGGGCCTGCGCCGATTACCAGCAGGTCACAGTGCAGATATCCCTTGTCATAGGTGTCGGGATCTTCCTGCATCGACAGGCGACCAAGGCCCGCTGACATGCGAATGGCTGGCTCGTAGAGTTTTTCCCAGAACGCGCGCGGCCACATGAATGTCTTGTAGTAGAACCCGGCACTGAGGAACGGTGCCAGCAGATCGGTTGTGGCCATCAGGTCAAATTCGAGGGATCCGCGATGGTTCTGGCTGGTGGCGGTAAGACCGTCAAACAGCTCTGCCACCGTCGCGCGGGTGTTCGGTTCCTGATGTGCACCGGAACGCAAATGCACCAGTGCATTCGGCTCCTCTGACCCGGCGGTGAAAATGCCGCGCGGGCGGTGATATTTGAAAGACCGGCCAACCAGAAGCTGCCCGTTGGCCAGCAGTGCCGAGGCCAGCGTATCGCCGGGGTGGCCCTGCATCTGTTTGCCGTTGAAGGTGAAGCTGAGCGTCTGGCCTTGATTGACAAGGCCTCCGCCGAGACGATTGATCTGGGTCATGCGCTGCGCCCCCGGCTGCGAGCCACGTCACGGGCGATCTGAACATCGGTGATTTCATGGGTCAGCGTATCGCGGGTCACCACCAGCCAGCTGCGATCGCCCTGTTCGTGATACCACAGTTCCTGATGGGTGCCTGCGGGGTTGTCGCGCAAATAGCCATAGGCGTGGAATTGCTCGGCGGCGTCCTTGGCCTGCCAGTCGGGCCGATCAATGAGGGCGGCATCGCCGAGATAGACGAACTCGGCCGCATCGCGGGGCCCGAGTAACGGGTGGTTGATGATCATCCTCTGGTCTCCGGTCGGGGGCGTTGGATTCGAGTATTTGGACAAAGAAGAAGCATGGGCACGCTCAATGCAGGTTGGGCTGATTGCCCATCCCTTTTTCGTCGATCATGTGACCGCGCGCGAACCGGTCCAGGCGCATTTCGGTGGCCACCGGATGGGGCGCATCGCGGGCCAAGAGGTGAGCATAGCACCAGCCCGAGGCCGGGGTCGCCTTGAACCCGCCATAGCACCAGCCGCCGTTGAAATAGAGGCCTGCAATGTGGGTGCGATCGATAAAGGGCGAGCCATCCATCGACATGTCCATGACCCCGCCCCAACTGCGCAAGAGGCGGGCGCGTCCGATCATCGGCATGATTGCCATGCCGCCTTCGGCCACGTCCTCGACCACTGGCAGGTTGCCGCGCTGGGCGTAGGAGTTGTAGCCATCAAGGTCGCCGCCAAAGACCAGCCCGCCCTTGTCGGACTGGCTGACGTAGAAATGGCCCGCGCCAAAGGTGATGACACCGGGCAGTACCGGTTTCAGACCTTCGGTGACAAAGGCCTGAAGCACATGGGATTCGATCGGCAGACGCATGCCCGCCTGTGCTGCGACACGGCTCGAAGAGCCTGCGACGCACATCGCCACCTTGCGTGCCCGGATCGGACCGCGCGAGGTCTCGACACCGCGGCAGACGCCGCCTTCGATGTCAAAGCCGGTGACTTCGCAATTCTGGATGATATCGACGCCCCGACTGTCTGCACCGCGGGCAAAGCCCCAGGCGACCGCATCGTGGCGCACCGTGCCGCCGCGCCGCTGGTAAAGGCCGCCTTTGATCGGGAAACGCGCGTTGTCAAAATCGAGAAACGGCAATTCTGCGCGCAACTGGTCGGCATCTGCGTATTCGGCATCCGCGCCGGCGAGGAACATCGCGTTGCCGCGCCGGATGAAGGCATCGCGCTGGCCGTCCGAATGGAGCAGGTTCAGGATCGAGCGTTGCGAGATCATCGCATTGTAGTTGAAATCCTGCTCCAGCCCCTCCCACAGTTTCAGCGAGAGCTCATAGAACGGCTCGTTGCCCGGCAGCAGGTAATTGGAGCGGATGATCGTGGTGTTGCGGCCGACATTGCCGCTGCCGATCCAGCCCTTTTCCAACACGGCGACATTGGTGATGCCGTATTCCTTTGCCAAGTAATAAGCGGTCGCCAGTCCGTGCCCGCCGCCGCCAATAATGACAACGTCATATTCGCTCTTCGGCTCCGGGTCTCGCCAAACGGGTTTCCAGCCTTTGTTGCCGGTAAGGCCTTCTTTGAGGATGCGAAGTGCGGAGTAACGCATGGGGATGGTCCTGCTGGGTCTGTTGCGCCCGAGAATGCGGATTTTGCCGGTGCTAGACTTTCCTGTAAGAGACAATTAGGTGTCTGTTATGGACGTATCGTACAAAAGGGGCGTGACTCGTGTCGGCCTGTTGCCGATTCCCGATTTCGCCCTCATGTCTTATGCCGCGACGGCAGAGCCGCTGCGCGCGGCGAACCTGCTGGCGGGGCGGCAACTCTATGACATTGTCCCGGTGGCCATAGGCCCGGAACCGGTGCCCAGCTCCGGCGCGGCGACGGTGCAGCCGCAGGCGCAGGTCGGTGATGATCTGAAACTTGATATGCTCTTTGTCATTGCGGGTGGCGACCTGACCGAAGTTGCCAACCGGGCGCTGTTGCACTGGCTGGCGCGTATGGCGCGGACCGGGACGGTGATGGGCGGCGTGTCGGGTGGGCCGGTCCTGTTGGCGCGGGCCGGTCTGATGGCCGGGCGGCGGATGACGCTGCATTGGGAATATGCACCGGCTTTGGCTGAGCTGTCGCCTGATTTGCGAATCGAGCGCACGCTCTATGTGATCGACCGCGACCGGATGACCTGTGCGGGCGGGACTGCACCACTCGACATGATGCATGCACTCATCGCGCGTCAGCATGGCGACGGCTTCGCCCGCCGGGTCAGTGATTGGTTCATGCATACCGAGGTCCGCCCACCTATCGGCCCGCAGCGTGCCGGGCTGGTCGAGAGGATCGGCAGCCACAGCGCCGCGGTGCTGGATGCCGTGGCCGCTATGGAAAGCCATATCGCCGAGCCGCTAGACTTGGCGCAGCTGGCGCTGATTGCCGGTGTGTCGCGGCGGCAATTGGGGCGGCTGTTTCAGGCGCAGCTGGGTCAGCCGGTGATGCAGTATTACCGGGCGCTGCGGCTGGAGCGCGCCCAGAGCCTGTTGCGCAATTCGGCCTTGCCTCTGACTGAAATCGCCCTCGCCACAGGTTTTGCCAATTCGGCGCATTTCTCGCGCTGCTATGCCGCGCAATATGGGCAGCCGCCCTCGGCCTACCGCTGAGCGCTTTGCACCGCGTTTCAGCCTGCGCTAGGGTGCGCATCATACCATAGGAGCCTACCGATGACCCGTGCCTTGACGATCGCCTGTCTGCAAACCCGTGCACGTCCGACATTCCAGTCGGCGCTGGATGAGGCGCTGCCGCTGGCGCGACAAGCCGTCGCCGGTGGGGCGCAGATTCTGTTCCTGCCTGAATATTGCGGCGGTCTGGCCACGGATGGCCCCGCCGTCGCCCCGCCCGTGGCCGATGAGGCCGCGCACCCGTTCCTGAAGGCGATGCTGGGCTTTGCCGCCGAGCATGGCGTCTGGATCAATCTGGGGTCGATTGCGGTGGCAGGAGCGGACGGCCGGATCATCAATCGCGGTCTGATGCTGGACCCGCAGGGCCGGATCACCGGGCGCTACGACAAGATTCACATGTTTGACGTCACGCTTTCGGCCAACGAGGTCTACCGCGAAAGCGCGACCGTCACCCCGGGCGACTGCGCAGTTATTCACGACACAGGGCTGGCACGGATCGGGCACACGATCTGTTACGATCTGCGGTTTGCGCATCTTTTTCGTGCGCTGGCGCAGGGCGGGGCCGAGATACTGTGTTGTCCCGCGGCCTTTACCGCACTGACCGGCGCGGCGCATTGGCATGTGCTGAACCGCGCCCGCGCGATCGAGACGACGCGATTCGTGGTTTCGGCGGGGATGGTCGGGCCGGTGCCGGGCGGTGGAGAGACCTACGGCCATTCACTGATTGTCGATCCGTGGGGCAGGGTGTTGGCCGATGGCGGTGCCGGTCCCGGCGTGATTTCCGCCCGGATCGATCTTGATCTGGTCGCCGAAACCGAGGCGCGCGTTCCGAGCCTTGGGAACGACGCGCCATTCGCCCCGCCGCAACGTGACCTGTCCGGGGCTGCCTGACGGGCAGCGTCAAGGTTCAGCCCCTGAACTGACCGGGGTTAATGCACGATTGTTGGCCTAGCGGACATCTTGCAGAAAGCCGCCGTACCGCGCTGGCTCATTGCTGCGCTGATTGGGCGGGCCATACTTCCCGCATTGTCGCTGACCATCACCGAGGTGCACGCGCTGGCGCGCGATGCGTCTACGGCTTGACACAGTTCGGTTGCGCAGATTGAGGCTCAGCCAAACTCGCCCAATACCGTCGCCGCGTCGGTCCGTCTCTGGGTGGATCTGCGCAGCGGCGACGAGGCGGCGCTCGACGCCATGACTGCCGGTCTCGACGAGGCGCTGGATGATGCCGCAGAGCAAACCGGCTGCACCGTTGGGATCGAGCATAGCGAGATCCGCGCGGCCCTCCCCTTTGACGCGGGCGCGATTGCCCGGATCGAAGCGGTGCTGGACAACGCGAAAATACCGCAGATGCGGCTGCACACGATCGCCGGGCATGATGCGGTGCAATTGCAGTCGGTCTGTCCTGCATCGCTGATTTTCGTGCCCTCGAAGGGCGGCATCAGTCACGCGCCCGAAGAATTCACCAGTGATGCCGACATGATCGCCGGGCTGGATGCGATGATGCACGCCTTGCTGGCCCTGCTGGCGGATGGCGATGTGGAAAAGGCTGCGGTGCCGGAATGCAGCGCATTGAAAGGAAATTCATGAATATCGACGCACTTTCAATGATGACACTGCAAGAGTTGCAGGACGGTTTCGCAAACCGCTGGATCACACCACTCGAGGTAATGCAGCTGACCTTCCAGCAGATCGAGGCGGGCGACTGGAACGCTGCACGCACCCTCGAGATTGCCTGCGGGATCGAACGCGGTGTCGCCTTTTGCCGGGCGTTGATGGAAGGGGTCGATTTCCTGCTCACGCCAGTGATGCCGCTCGTCAACTTTGCCGCTGAACGGCGTGGGTCATACCCCGCCATACCGCTGCGCCACACCACGTTTGCCGCGCCTTTCAACCAGTCGGGCCACCCGGCGGTCACGATCTGAGGTGGGTTCGATGCGCGCGGCCTGACCGTAGGGGTGCAACTGGTTGGGCATCGGCTTGATGACTACCGTCTGCTTGATCTCGCAGCCCGGCTCGAGGCGCAGCTGGATCTGTTCGGCCAGACCAAGGCCCATTGGCCGACCACACCGCGACATTGAAGGAGGACGCAATGACAGATCGCCAATCGCAGGCCCGTGCGCGGGCGGAAACGGTCCTGAAGGCGGCGCCCGATGCGATGATCAATCCGCTGACGGTGATGGCCTCTCCGGCGTGGCGCGGTGTTGAGGCGGATATCTGGCGCGACCATTCAGGACATGAAGCTGACTGATTTCGCGTTCGCATCGACCAATGAACGCGCCTATGAAATCGGTGTTTTTCTTGCAGAGGTGTTCACCGATCCCGCCACCTCTCTGGAAATGATCGAGCGGTATTACAGCCATGTCCGCCCCGATCCAGTGGCGCGCGTTACTGTCGCGCGGGCCGTTGCGGATATGAAATGGGGGTCTTGGGCGGTGCAGCAGCGGAAACTCTCACAGTGGGATTTCGACTATCAGAAATACGGGTTGTGGAAATATGGCCGCGCGCGCGTGATGTTTGATGATCCGCAGTGGGACGACTGGCTGCGCGCCATCTGACGTTCGCGAAGATGCCCGCAATGGCGCAAGAGCGGCGCGGCGCAATGTATGCGGTACAATTTGCCGGTTGGCAGGGCGGGTTCGCCTGCGCTAAAGCGTTTTACGAAAAGCCTGAACCACGGGGTTTCGCGAAACGCGCGCGACATCTGAACGTTACGCGCCTTTCGCCTTTACCTGATGCCTCATCTCAAAGGCAAAACGCTTTGGCGATATGGCAAACCAGTGCCGGAGGATGCAATGCCAGAACGCCCGATCCGTATCGCCATCAATGGTTTCGGCCGTATTGGCCGCGCGCTGTTGCGTATCCTCCTGCAAGGGCGCGAGGGGTTCGAGCTGGTTCTGATCAACGAGATCGAACCGCTGGAAACCTGCGCCTATCTCTTTCAATATGACAGCGTATATGGCCCTTGGCCTGGACAGGTCGAAACGGGGGAAAAGGCGCTGATCGTCGATGGCCGTGCCATCCCGTTTCATGCCGAAGCCGATCTGCGCACCCTTGATCTGAGCGGTGCCGACCTGGTGCTGGAATGCACTGGCATGGCAGGCCGACGCCCGGTGGCCGAGCGCGGGCTGCAGGCGGGCGCTGGTGCGGTTCTGGTTTCGGGCCCGGCTGACGAGGCCGACGTGACGCTGGTTCTGGGCGCAAACGAGGATGCGTTGGGGGATGCGCGCATTGTCTCGAACGCGTCGTGCACGACCAATGCGCTGGCGCCGTTGCTGAAGCTGCTGGATGAAGAATACGGCGTCCTCGGCGGGCATATGACCACCGTGCATTGCTACACTGGCAGTCAGCCAACAGTGGACAAACCGCGTGGAAACCCCGAGCGCAGCCGGGCCGCCGCCCTGTCGATGGTGCCCACCACCACCAGCGCGCAACACCAGACCGATCTGGTCCTGCCGCATCTGAGCGGCCGGATCGAGGCGCGGGCGATCCGTGTGCCGACCGCCAGCGTGTCGTGCATCGACCTGGTCGTGCAGACCCGGACACCGACGAGTGAAAAGGGCGTGAATACGCTGCTCAAGGCAGCCGCGACGCCGGGCGGTGTCTTTGGCTGGACCGAACAGCCTTTGGTCTCGACCGATCTGCGCGGCAGGCCCGAGTCGATCATCCTCAGCGGTCGCGAAACCTCGGTCAGCGCGAGCGGGCTGCTGCGGGTGTTCGGCTGGTACGACAATGAATGGGGGTTTTCGTGCCGCATGCTCGACATGGCCGAGCGGATCGGACGGCGAGGGGCGAAGGCTTAAGGCGCCTTAGAAGCGCGGTTTGAACTTCGCTTCAAAGTCCCGCTGGACCTCTTCGTTCTGGTACTCCGTCGCCACCCAGTCTTCAAAGCTGATCGGCTCTTGGGCGTTGCGCGCCTCGTAGAGGTCCAGAATATATCCCAGCACGCCGGTGCGCGAGCTTTTGATGTGAAGAAACCGGAAGCTGAGCATCCGGCGCGCCTCTTCCACGGTTTTGCCCTCGATCACCAGAAGATAGATCGCCGAGGCAAAACCGGCGCGGTCAGCCCCTGATTTACAATGCATGACAAAGGGTTTTTCGATACTGCGAAATGCGTCGATCACCGCCTGAATGTCTTGGCGTGGTGCTGCATAGCGCGCATGCAGCGTAACGTTGACCAGCGTAAGGCCAAGGCGTGCGCAGCTTTCCTCTTCGACTAGGAAATGCGCCGCACCTGCCGCGCCGCGCAGGTTCAGGATGGTGCGGATGCCCATAGCCTTGAGTTTCTCGAACCGCCGGTGCGTTGGTTGGTTCGACCGGTAGACACCGGGCGCGACAGGGTGGAAATTGGTCCAGAACATCCGCAGGACCGCGTGATCGAACCACAGGTTGTAAATCTCGGCCCGGCGGCGGTTTTCAGGGGTCGAAAGGTCGGTGTTGTAGGACTGGCGCAGATTGCGTTCCCAATCGGTGATCCGCTTGAATAAGGTCATGTCCGCCTTGCCGTCGAGGATGCGCCGGGCCTGCCGACCGCGCGATGCCTTCATGTAGGGGCAGGGCGTAGACAAGACAAGCGCAGGCTGGGGCATTGACGCTGCCTGCTGCCGCTCTAGTGTCCGATAGATCAACCTCTCGGAGCGCGTCATGAGTCTTGCCAGCGGACACCCCTACCTTGCCATTCCCGGACCATCGGTGGTGCCGGACGCGGTACAGCGCGCCATGCACAGGGCTGCGCCCAACATCTACGAGGGCGAGTTGATCGAGATGACCGCCAGCCTGCTTCCCGATCTCTGCCGCGTTGCGTGCACCCGTCAACAGGTTGCGATCTACATCGCCAACGGGCACGGCGCATGGGAGGCGGCGCTGGCCAACACCGTGGCACCCGGCGACACGGTTCTGGTGCTGGCCTCGGGCCTCTTCGGGCATGGCTGGGCCGAGATGGCAGGCCGCATGGGGGCGGTGGTCGAGGTGATGGATTTCGGCAAGCAGAGCCCGATAGATGCCCTTCGCGTCGAGGCGGCGCTGCGCGGTGACATCGACCGTCGGATCAAGGCGGTGCTGGTCACCCATGTCGATACGTCCAGCGGTATTTGCAATGATGTGAAAGCCTTGCGGGCGGCGCTTGACGCGGCAGGGCATCCGGCATTGTTGTTGGCCGATTGCATTGCCAGCTTTGGCTGCGACCGGTTCGAGATGGATGCATGGGGCGTCGATGTCGCCGTTACCGCCAGCCAGAAGGGGCTGATGACACCGCCCGGCCTGGGCTTCGTCTTCTTCAACGAGCGCGCGGCGGAAGTGCGCGCAGGTCTGGAGCGGGTCAGCCCCTATTGGGACTGGACGCGCCGCGCCGATCCGGAAGTCTACTATCAGTATTTTTGTGGCACCGCCCCCACGCATCACCTCTACGGGCTGCGCGCAGCGCTCGACATGATCCACGCCGAAGGGGTCGAGGCCGTCTGGGCGCGCCACGATACGCTGGCGCGCGCCATCTGGGCTGCTGCGGATGTCTGGGGCGAGGCCGGTGCGCTGCGCCTCAACGTGGCCGATCCGGCACATCGCAGCCGCGCGGTCACATCTCTGTCGCTGCCCGCACCACGCGCAACCGATCTGCGCCGCTGGGTGGAGGGCAATACCGGTGTCACCCTCGGCATCGGTCTGGGGATGGCCGACGCCGCCGATCCGGCCTGGCACGGCTATTTCCGCATCGGCCATATGGGGCATGTCAACGCGCATATGGTGCTGGGCGTTCTGGGTTCGATCGAGGCCGGGCTGGCGGCGCTGGATGTGCCGCATCAGGCCGGTGGCGTCAGCGCGGCGGCTCAGGTGATAGCGGCTGACGGAGCTGCCTGACCCTGATGCGAGGGCCGCGCGGGGTCAGCCGCGCCGCCTGATCTGGTCGATCAGCAGGTTCAGCCCGTAGCCCGCCAACAGGACGAATGGCAGGCCGAAGGACACCCACAGAACGAAAAAGATCCAGATCAGATTGACCAGCCCCATCGCCAGGGCGGCGTTGGTGTAATCCGGAGCAGAGGGCATGTTTCCGCGTCGCATACACAGGATGATACCGCGCCGCGCCGATTTGTCAGGTCAAATTTTTGGATCGGCGCGGCTCCGCGCACTCAGCCGCGCACCGCCTGTTCCAGCGCCTTTGGCAGGGCCGTGCGGAAGATCTCCAGTTCCGCGTCGGTGCTGCAGCTGACGCGGATGCAGCGGTCTTGCGGCGCGACAAAGGGCATGCGGACGAACAGGCCCTGCGCTGTCAGGGACGCCAGCACCTTACGGGCAAAATCGCCATCCGCGCCGCAGTCTATGGCGACGAAGTTTGTGGCCGAAGGCAGCGAGGCCAATCCGTTTTCCCTAGCGATCTCGGCAAGCTGGCTGCGCGCAGCATCGACCTGTCCGATGATATGCGCCAGCCAGTCGGTGTCTTGGAACGCGGCCAGGGCCCCGGCCTGCGCGGCACGGTTCAGGCCGAAATGGTTGCGTATCTTGTCAAAGTTGCGGATCAGAGCCGGCGCGCCGAAGGCATAGCCGATACGCGCGCCAGCCATGCCGTAGGCCTTGGAGAAGGTGCGCATGCGGATGACACGCGGATCGTCCGGCGCGATCTGCGGGGCCGTGTCATGCGGCGCGAATTCAACATAGGCCTCGTCCAGCAGGAGCAGGCTGCCCTCGGGCAGTTTCTCCAGCGCGCGCAGGATGGTTTCACCCTTGTGCCAGGTGCCCATCGGGTTATCGGGATTGGCCAGATAGATCAGCTTGGCGTTCACCTCTGCCGCCTTGGCGAACAGGGCCTCGGGGTCTTCGTGATCGTCGCGGTAGGGTAGCTTGTGCAGCACACCGCCGTAGCCTTCGACGTGGTAATTGAAGGTCGGATAGGCCCCGTCGGAGGTGACGACCGCATCGCCGGGTCCGATCAACAGGCGGACCAGATAGCCCAGCAATCCATCGATGCCTTCGCCGATCACAATGTTTTCCGGCGCGGCATTCAGATGCGCGGCCAGTGCCTGCTTGAGGTCGAAACTCGTCGAATCGCCGTATTTCCAGATGCCTTCCAGCGCATCGCGCATGGCGTCGATGGCGCGGGGCGAGGGGCCGAATACGTTCTCGTTGGCGCCCAGCCGGGCGGCGAAGGGGGCGCCGCGTGCGCGCTCCAGTTCTTCGGGGCCGACGAAGGGCACGGAGGCGGGCAGGGACTGGATCAGATCGGTGTATCGCGGATAAGTCATGGCGCCAGATAACGATAGGGGTGGGTGGGGTGCAATCCTTGAATGCGGCTCTGACCGCCACTATATGAGAATCATTCGCAACAACAGGCAGGCAGTTCATGACCAATCTATCCCGTCGAGGCTTTATCGCGGCCACGTTGGCGGCAGGCGCGGCCCGGACGTTACCGGCGATTGCCACGCGCACCGGCGGCCGGCGGATCCTGACGCTGATCTATGACAAATCGCTGGGCATGATGCGCGCGGTGGATCGCTGGGTGCCGTAAGGTTTTGCTTGCGCGGGCATCTGTGCTGCGCTCCCCTGTCGCAAAATGATAGGAGCCCGCTCATGCCTCGTGTCACCACACGCATCGACAACCACATCGCACATGTCCGCCTGACCCGACCGGAAAAACGCAACGCGGTCGATCCGGCCATGGCCGAAGCCATCGTCGCCGCAGGTCAGGCGCTGATGCAGGCCGACATCCGCGCTGTGGTGCTGTCGGGCGAGGGCGCGGCGTTCTGTGCGGGCCTCGACGTGATGAGTTTTGCGCAACTGGCGGCGGGTGATCCCGAGGCTTTGGTGATGCCGCGCACCCACGGCAACGCCAACCTTTTTCAGGAAGTTGCATTAATTTGGCGTAAACTTCCCGTGCCGGTGATCGCTGCGTTGCAGGGCGCGGTCTATGGCGCGGGGTTTCAACTGGCGCTGGGGGCAGATATTCGCATTGCCGCCCGGGACGCAAAACTGGCGATCATGGAGATGAAATGGGGCCTCGTGCCGGATATGGGCGGCATGGCGCTATTGCCGCATCTGACGCGCAGCGATGTGATCCGGCGGATGACCTATTCGGCCACGCCGGTATCGGCGGAACAGGCGGCGGAATGGGGGCTTGTCACCGAGATTGCGGATGATCCGCTGGCGGTGGCAGAGGCGCTGGCATCCGAGATCGCGGGCAAGAGCCCATCGGCGATCCGAGCGGCCAAGGCATTGATAGAATACGCTGAATCCGGCGCGCCCGAGGGCGACGTGCTGTTGGCAGAGAGCCGGGCGCAAACCGACCTTATCGGCAAGCCGGACCAGATGGAGGTGATCAGCGCCAACATGGCGGGGCGGGCACCAAAGTTCGGTTCCAGCGCGTGAGGCTGGGTAGGGTGGGTTTGAAACCCACCCTGCGAGTTATCCGATCTCGTTGAGGCGCTCCAACGCGGCGCGCAGTTGCGCCGCTTCCTCTTCGCGCAGGGCCAGGTTCTGCTTGGTTTCCTCGACCACCTCATCCGGCGCGGATGCCACGAATTTGGGGTTCTTGAGGCGCCCGCGCAGGCCCCCAAGTTCCTTGTCCAGCTTCGTCAGCGTTTTTTCCAGACGCGCCTTTTCTTCACCGATATCAATGATATCCGCGAGAGGCAGGCCAAAGCTGCCACCCTCGACGGCGACGGTCAGGCAGCCTTTGGGGAAGGTGTCGACATGCGTCAGGCTGTCGACCCGCGCCAGCCGTTTGATCATCGCCTCGTTGCGGTCCCACGCGGCCTGACCGGCCTCATCAAGCGTGGTCACGACCATCGGGATTTTCAGCCCGGCAGGCACGTGCATCTGGGCACGGGCAGAGCGGACGGATTCGATCAGCGAGATCACCCAGTTCATTTCCCGGTCGGCATTTTCGTCAACCATATCAGCGGGTTGGTAGGTGGGCCAAGGGGTATGTATCAGCATTTTGTCACGCTCGCCCAGCGTGCCCCACAGCTCTTCGGTGACGAAGGGCATGATGGGGTGCAGCATGATCACGCATTGGTCGATGACCCAAGCCATAACCTCTTGTGTCTCCTGCTTTATCTCGTCTGTCCCATCCATCAGCAGCGGCTTGGAGAATTCGACATACCAGTCGCAGACCTTGCCCCAGACAAAGGCATAAAGCGCGTTGGCGGCGTCGTTGAACCGGTATTGTTCCAGCGCGTCGTCAACGGCGGCGCGGACCTGCGCGGTTTCACCGATGATCCATTTATTGACCGTCTGTTTTGCGTCGGTAAGACGTCGGTAATCCGTCGGTGCATTGGCGGTGGTGGCGCAGTTCATCTCGGCGAAGCGCGCGGCGTTCCAGAGCTTGGTGCCGAAGTTGCGATAGCCGGCGATGCGCTGGGTGCTGAGCTTCAGGTCGCGGCCCATGGCGGCCATGGCCGTGAGGGTGAAGCGCACCGCATCCGCGCCGTATTCGTCGATCAGCTCGATCGGGTCGAGCACGTTGCCGAGCGACTTGGACATCTTCTTGCCCTTCTCGTCACGGACGAGGGCGTGGACGTAGACATCCGAGAACGGCTTTTGGCCCACTACGGCGTATTGCATCATCATCATCCGGGCGACCCAGAAGAAGATGATGTCGAACCCGGTGATCAGGGTCGAAGTGGGGAAGTATTTTTGCAGCGCCTCGTTCTGCGCATCCTTCTCGGCATCGCCGGTCCAGCCCAGCGTGCCGATGGGCCAGAGGCCGGAGGAGAACCACGTGTCGAGCACGTCGGGGTCGCGCCAGACCGGATACAGCAAATGCGTGGGGTCTTGGGTGGCGACATAGTCCGCCAGACTTTCAGCCAGACGGTGCATGGCCTCTTCGCGCGTTGCCACCTCGACAAGGCGCGCATGGTTCAGCGGCGTCGGCAATCCTGCCAGAACGTCATCAAACTTGTCCTTTAGCCCGTCAAAATCAGGCGCGGCATGGTAGCGGTCGGTGCCGGGTGCCAGCGATTGATCCCACAGCAGGCGTTGCATCTCGACCATATCGAGCGCGCCGTCCGCCTCGTCATCCTTGAATTCGCCGCGTTCCAGATCGAGGCCATACCAGACCGGAATCTGATGCCCCCACCACAACTGGCGCGAGATGCACCACGGCTCGATATTCTCCAGCCAGTGGAAATACACCTTGCGGTCCGACTCGGGCATGATCCGCACGTCGCCATTGCGCACGGCGTCGAGCGCGGGGCCGACGATCTGGGCGGTGTCGACGAACCATTGGTCGGTCAGCATCGGCTCGATTACCACCTTGGAGCGGTCGCCGAAGGGCTGCATGATCGGTTTGTTTTCCACCAACGGGATCGTGGGGCTCAGCCCCTCTCTGGCGTCTTCATCGGCGGATTCCCATGCGGGATTGGGGACCATCACGGCGAGAGCCTCGGCGGTGATGTCGGCCACGACCCGCTTGCGCGCTTCGAACCGGTCCAGACCGCGATATTCTTCGGGCACAAGGTTCATGGCGGCGATCATCGCCTCGTCGAATTCCTGTTCGCCATTGGCGATGGCCTGCGCGACGGCGGCCTCTTCGGCGTAGGGTTTGCCATCGGCGCGCATCGCGCCTTTGGTGTCCATGAGGTTGTACATCGGGATATTCCCGCGCTTGGCCACCTCGTAGTCGTTGAAATCATGCGCGCCGGTGATCTTGACCGCGCCCGAGCCAAAGGTGGGGTCGGGATATTCGTCGGTGATGATCGGGATCATGCGGCGGTGCTCTTTCGGGCCCACCGGAATCTCGCACAGCTTGCCCACGATGGGCGCATAGCGTTCGTCCGATGGATGCACCGCGACCGCGCCATCGCCCAGCATGGTTTCGGGCCGGGTGGTGGCAATCGAGATGTAATCGCGGGTCTCGCGCAGGGTGACGTTGCCGTCTTCGTCCTTCTCGACATATTCATAGGTCTCGCCACCGGCGAGCGGGTATTTGAAGTGCCACATGTGGCCGGCGACTTCGATATTCTCGACTTCCAGATCGGAAATCGCGGTCTCGAAATGCGGGTCCCAGTTGACCAGCCGCTTGCCGCGATAGATGAGGCCCTTGTTGTACATATCAACAAAGACCTTGATGACCGCGTCATGGAAATTGGCGCTGCCCTCGTGGCCCACGCGCGTGTCGCCCTGCGCGCCGGCCATGGTAAAGGCGGTGCGCGACCAGTCACAGGAGGCGCCAAGGCGCTTGAGCTGCCCGACGATGGTGCCGCCGGATTTCTCTTTCCACTCCCAGACCTTTTCCAGGAATGCCTCGCGGCCCATCTCGGTACGGCTGGGCAGTTGGTTTTCGGCCAGCATCCGTTCCACGACCATCTGCGTGGCGATGCCTGCGTGATCGGTGCCGGGCTGCCAGAGCGTGTCATAGCCCTGCATCCGCTTCCAACGGATCAGGATGTCCTGCAACGTGTTGTTGAACGCGTGGCCCATATGCAGCACGCCGGTGACGTTGGGCGGCGGGATCATGATGCTGAACGGCTCGGCCCCTTCGGCGGCATTGGCCCCGGCGGCGAAACTGCCCGAGCTTTCCCATGCGTCATAGATGCGCTGTTCGGCCTCGGCGGCGTCGAATGTCTTGTCCAGTCCCATCGGGTATCTCCGCTGCTTTGCGTGGTTGAGTGGTGGCTTACCCAATGCGCGGGGCGAGGGGAAGATGCGCTGGGGAAATTCGGAGGGGTGCGTCATGCGCGGTACGGGGCCGATGTGGCGTGTCAGAGAAGTGTTGTGCATTTTGCGGGCGGTGCTTTACTGGCGCAGAGGTAGCAAGGGGCGGGCCGATGACCGAGAGATATGCATTGATGCTGGACGGTGCGGGCGGGGCAGTGGCCCTCGACCCGGACGGCCCGATGCCCGCGCCGCCCGAGGGGGGATTTCTCTGGGTGCATGTGATGCAGGCAGCGGGCGCCCCATCGGATTGGCTGACGGCATTGGGCGGCAGTGCCGCGGTCGAGGCGGCGTTGATGGCCGAGGAGACGCGACCGCGCTGCACTGTTCTGGACGAGACGGTGCTATTGAACCTGCGCGGGGTGAACCTCAACCCCGGCGCGCAGCCCGAGGATATGGTCAGCCTGCGCATCTGGGCCGGGGCAAGGCAGATCGTTACGGTGACGCGCCGCGAGGTGCAGGCGCTGGGTGATCTGCGCGAACGCAGCGAGGCAGGCAAGGCGCCGCTTGGCCCTGCGGACATGATCGCGCGGCTTGCCCTGCGGCTGGCCGACAGGGCCGAACCGGTGGTGGCGGAGCTGAACGAACGGATCGATGATCTGGAAGAAGACGTGTCGGAAGGCCATGGCATGCCGTTGCGCAGGGCATTGACCGATATCCGGCGCGTGTCGATCGTGTTGCGCCGCTACATGTTTCCGCAACGCGACGCGCTCAGCACGCTGGAGATCGAGGATCTGCCCTGGGTCGGCCGGGCCGAGCGCAGCAGCCTGCGCGAGGCGACCGAGCGGGTGACGCGGCTGGCCGAGGAGCTGGACGCGATCCGCGACCGCGCGCAGGTGGTGCATGAACACATGATGGACAGCCGCGCCGAGCAGATGAACCGGCAGATGCTGCTCTTGTCGGTGGTGGCAGCGATCTTTCTGCCGCTGGGCCTGTTTACCGGCCTGCTGGGCATCAACGTGGGCGGAATGCCGGGGGCCGATGACGAGCGCGCCTTCTGGATCGTGACCGCAGGTCTGGTGGTGATCGGCCTTGGGCTGGTCTGGATCTTCAGGCGTGTCGGGTTCCTGGGGCGGCGCTAAGGGCTGCGCGCCGCCCGAGGGCGTCCTCAGGACCGGGGCGTGCCGGTCAGCGGTACGCGTGTGCCGGGGCGGATCACATCCGGGTCATAGGCCGGGCGCGCAAAGACCTCTTCGACCATGGGGGCGAAAAACTCCAGCGGCAGGCTTTCATAGTTCGGGTCAAAGCTGGCCTGATCCCAGCGCTCGCAAAATTCAGCGCAATCGTCGAAATAAGCGTGCCCGCGGTGGCGCTCGCGTTTGTTTTGGTCGAACCCTTCGAGGTGATGCCCGTAATAGAGCATCTGGAAATCGCCATGGGTGGCCACAACCCATGTGCATTGCTCGCGCACGAAGGGTTTGAGGATCGTGGCGGCGTATTCATCGTGATTGTAGGGCGCGTAAATGTCGCCAATGTCGTGCAGGAGTGCGGCCACCACCCAATCGGTATCCGCGCCGTCGCGCCAGGCGCGCGTGGCGGATTGCACCGAATGGCCCAGTCGCGTGATCTGGTATCCCGAGAACCCTTTATCCAGTTCGACCAGAGCCTTGAGCAGCCGGTGCGCGGTGTGTTTGGTGTGGTCAATCTCGTGCGCGGTCAGGAATTCATAGTCTTCCTTGGTGCCGTCTTTCATCTGGGTGAATTTGACATGCTCCAT
This sequence comes from Roseovarius sp. ZX-A-9, assembly GCF_028369135.1. Taxonomy (GTDB): domain Bacteria; phylum Pseudomonadota; class Alphaproteobacteria; order Rhodobacterales; family Rhodobacteraceae; genus Roseovarius. Next base: position 21,419 of record NZ_JAPWHW010000003.1, on the reverse strand, counting down.
ATCTCGTGGCTCCTTAAGTTTGGTTGTACATAGGAACGGCATTTTCAGCCCCCTTTGCAAGCGCCTTGGCCTGATCTGCGCGAATTTGCTCGTAAAGCGCCAGCGCGGCCGGGGAAAAGTCGCGCGTGGGTGGCATGAAGTGGATGAAGCCGCCGGACATGTCGACGCCGCGCGCCAGCATCGCATAATCGCGATCCGCCACCTGTTGTCTGGCATCGGGATTGAGATAGCGGATGGCAAAGCCGATGCGGCGGTCGTCCGACCTGTTCGGACCGGAGCCGTGGATTGTCAGCCCGTGATGCAGCGACATCTGGCCCGGTGCCAGTTCGATATGGGTCTTGTCCGCCTCGGGGACGTCGACGGCCACCTCCTGGCCCCGGCTCAGCAGGTTGGTGTCAGAAAACGTGTCGGTATGCGGCAGGATCGGGTTGCGGTGGCTGCCGGCGACGAAATCCATGCAGCCGCTCTGGACCGTCGCGGGCGACAGCGCGATCCATGCCGTGACCTGATCCGAGGTTTCGCCCATGCCCCAATAGGTCAGGTCCTGATGCATGCCGACGGTATGGGCGCTGCGTGGTTCCTTGATGAAGAACTCGGCGGACCAGATCATCAGGTTCGGGCCGAGGATGCCTTCGACCTGATCAAGGATGCGCGGATGCTGCGCCAGCCGCGCCGCGAGCCGGGTCACGCAATGGGCGTTCACGCGTTTATAGGTGTTCAGCGGTTGCGGCAGATCGGCGGCCAGCCAGTCACGCTCAAGCATCTCCAGCTCGGCCCTTGCGGCGGCGGCCTCTGCCGCGTCCAGCGCGGGCAGCGGGTAGAGATAGCCATCACGCCAGTATTGTTCGATCTGAGCCTGAGTCAGCGTGGTTTCGGTGGGGGCTTTGGTGTCGAGCATGGGAAATCCGCCAATCGAGGTATTTTTCGCAAGATAGCGCAGATTTTCGGGGGCAAAGCACGATATCGCTGGACACTGAGGCTAAGCTTTTCTTAGCCTCGGGTGCATGGTAATCTCGCTTCCTCCGCTCAATTGGCTGCGCGTCTTCGAGGCGGCGGCGCGGCAAGAGAGCTTTGCGCGCGCGGCGGCAGAGCTGAACATGTCCGCCGCCGCAGTGAGTCAGCAGGTGCGCGCGCTGGAGGATCGACTGGGGGCGGCGCTGTTCACGCGGCAGGCCCATGGCGTGACCCTGACGGATCGGGGGCGGGCCTATATGCCGGGGGTTCAGCACGCGCTGCAAGCGCTTGCAGGCGCGACCGAGGGGATCTTTGGCGCGGCGCAGACCCGGCCGCTTTATGTTCAGTCCACGCTGATCTTTGCCCATGGGATTCTTGCGCCCGGCTATGGTGAATTTGCGGCGGCGCATGGCGATGTGGCGCTGGTGCTGAGCACGGCCAACCAGACGGCGGAATATCAACACAGCTACAGCGACATGCAGATCGTCTTTGGCGATCCGACACCGTTTGGCGGCGATGCAGAGCGATTGATGGGCGAAGTGCTCTACCCGGTGGCGCGCGCCGATATCGCGCAGGCGATCGGCCGGGCGGCGGACCTCACGGAGTATCCGCTGATCGAGGTGGGCACGCATCGGGCCGGTTGGCCCTATGTGCTGGAAGCGCTGGCCGTGCCGCCGAGCGGCGCGCGCCCCGTCATGGTGGACAATACGCTGATGGCGATGGCCCTGGCGCGGCAGGGTGTGGGGATCGCGCTGGCGCGTAGCCCGGCCAGCGATGTGGCGCAGGCCGAGGCCGGGCTGGTGCCGTGTCTGGAGGGCGTTTGCGTGCCGGGGCGCGAGGCCTATCACCTGATCTGCCCGGACAGCGCGGCGCTGCGGCCCGAGGGGCGGGCGTTTCGCGGCTGGCTGCAGGCGCGCAGCGCGGCGATGGCCCCGCCCGTTCTGACCGGAGATGACGATAGCGTGTAGCGACGTTGCGATGCTCAGTAAAAACTTTACATTTTAGGTGCATAGAGGTCGAGTGCTGTGTGTGGCCGGTTGCGAACTGCTTCGCCGCGACGGGATGACGGATAGAGACGAAAGGCAATGACATGAGCTGGCGCCGCTGGGCCAGAACCATCGCCGGGGTTTTCCTGCCGGGGCTGCGCCGCGGCCAGAGCGTGCAGGCGCGGGCGCGTGGCGAGGTTACGCATGTGCTGATCCTTGACGGGACCATGTCGACGCTGGAGCCCGGCTGCGAGAGCAATGCCGGGTTGGCTTACAAGCTGATCATGGAGCGCAGCGGGCCGGGCCTGTCGGTCTATTACGAGGCGGGGCTGCAATGGCAGGATTGGCGGTCGACGCCGGGGGTGATGCTGGGACGCGGCATCAACCGACAGATCCGGCGCGCCTATGGCTATCTGGCCAGCCGCTATCGGCCCGGCGACCGGATCATCCTGCTGGGATATTCGCGCGGTGCTTATGCGGTGCGTTCGCTGGCGGGGGCGATCGACATGGTGGGGCTGCTGCGGGCCGAACATGCGACCGAACGCAACATCCGGACGGCGTACCGTCATTACGAGCGCACCGCGTCCGACGAAACGGTGGCCGCATTCCGGCGGGCCTATTGCCACGAGGCGACACCGATCGCGATGGTGGGGGTCTGGGATACGGTCAAGGCGCTGGGCCTGCGCCTGCCGCTGCTGTGGCGGCTGACCGAGCGGCATCATGACTTTCACTCGACCGCGCTGGGCGCGTCGGTGCTGCGCGGATATCACGCGCTGGCTCTGGATGAGACGCGGAGCGCCTTCGAGCCAGTGCTGTGGGACAGCCGCAATGCGCCACATGCGCAGGTGACGCAGATGTGGTTTCGCGGCGCGCATGGCGATATCGGCGGGCAATTGGGCGGGTTCGAAGCCGCGCGCGGCTTGTCGAACATCCCGCTGGTCTGGATGCTGGAGCAGGCAGAGAAGGCCGGGCTGGACCTGCCGGAGGGCTGGCAGGCGCGGTTTCCCTGGGATCCGGACGCGCCTTCGGTCGGCACATGGCGCGGCTGGGGGAAGCTGTTCGTCTTGCGCAAGCGGAGGGTTGTGGGCGCGGACCCGTCCGAGCAGGTGCACGAGAGCGTCGCCGCACGCGACCGGTCGCTGGCCGCAGCGGTGCCATCGCACTGAGTGGGGCAGGCGGTCAGGTGGCTTGCATGATCATGCAGGTGGTCGAGCCGGTGGCATAGAGGCGGCCATCGTCGCGGCCGCGTATTTCTCCGCTGGCAACGGCGGTGGAGCGGCCCGCGTGGCTGACCACGCCTTCGGCGATCACAGGCGTGTCCAACGGCAGGGCGCGGGTCAGGTTCACCTTGTATTCCAGCGTCGTGTAGAAATGGCCGCGCGGCACGCAGGTCATCACCGCGCAGCTCATGCAACTGTCCAGAAGCGCCCCGTACCAGCCGCCATGCACGCCGCGCATCGGGTTCGTGGCGGCAAATTGCGCAGCGCCCTCGAAGCTGACGCGCCCTTTTTCCACGCTGCTGAGGGCAAAGCCGAGCGTTGCGCCGATGGGTGGGCCAGAGAGCGTTCCGGCAAGGATGTCTTGCATGAATTCAAGGCCAGAGCGCGACAGCAGGGCGTCGAAATCGGGCAGTTCGTCAAGCGAATGGGCAATATGGGGCGTACTGGTCATCCGGCGTTTTTGGCACAGGGGCGGGCCGGGAGCCAGCCCCCGAAAGCTCTCGGGTGGCGCTATTCCGGGCCGAAATCATGCAACGTGGCGCAGGTCCACCCGTGGGGTGACGCCGAGGGCGTGGCAGATGTCGCGCGTCAGTTCGGGACGGTTGAGCGTGTAGAAATGCAGGTGCTCGACGCCTTCGTCGATCAGCTTGCTGCACAGCTCTGTCGCGACGGCCGTGGCCAGCAATTCGCAGCGGTCGTCACGCTCGGCGGTGCTGAAGGCGCTGTCGAGCCAACCGGGGATGCTGGCGCCGCAGGCGGTGGCGAAGCGGCGGGTGGATTGCCAGTTCTCGATCGGCAGGATGCCGGGCAGGATGGGTTTGGTGATACCCGCCTTGGCGCAGCGGTCGCGGAAGCGCAGGAACGTGTCTGCCTCGAAGAAGAACTGCGTGATGGCCTCGTCTGCGCCGGCGTCGAACTTGCGCTTGAGCCAGTCAACGTCGGCCTGATCGCTGGTCGCTTCGGGGTGCGGTTCGGGATAGGCGCCGACGCGGATCTTGAAATCGCCACGGCTGGCCAGTGCCTCGATCAGCGCGCAGCTGTCGGCGAAACCTTCGGGGTGGGGCTCGAAATTGGCGGCACCCTTGGGCGGGTCGCCGCGCAGGGCCACGATCTCTCGCACGCCGGCGGCGGCGAAGTCATCGGCAATCGCCATCGTCTCGGCCTTTGTGGCATCGACGCAGGTCAGGTGCGCGGCAACGTTGAGGCCGGACGACTGGTGCAGTGTGCCCACGGCGTCGCGGGTCAGCGCGCGGGTGGTGCCCCCCGCGCCGTAGGTGACCGACACGAAACGCGGGGCCAGCGGTGCCAGGGTCTGAACCGTGTCCCACAGGCGGAACGATGCCTCGAGCGACTTGGGTGGAAAGAATTCAAAAGAGACGGATGGGGCGGTCATGGGGCAAATCCTATGGTGAAGGCTTGTCTCCTTGTCCGCTCAAAGTGTACTAGAGGCAAATTCATAATATTCACAAAGATTATGAGGATGACCGAGTAATGCATATCGAGTTCCGCCATCTGCGCACGATCCGGGCGATCCATCAGGCGGGCGGGTTGGCGCGTGCGGCAGAGTTGCTGCACATGACCCAGTCGGCGCTGAGCCATCAGATCAAGGGGTTGGAGGATCAGGCGGGGGTGCAGCTCTTCGTGCGGCGCTCGAAGCCGATGAAACTGTCGGCGGCGGGGCATCGCTTGTTGCGCCTGGCCGAGAAAGTCCTGCCCGAGATCGAGGCGCTGGAAGCCGAGTTCAGCGGAGTGCGCGACGGCAGCGCGGGGCGGATGCATATCGCCATCGAGTGCCATGCCTGCTTTGAATGGCTGTTTCCGGTGCTGGAGCAGTTTCGTCGGAATTGGGGCGATGTGGATGTGGATATTCGGCCGGGGCTGGCCTTTGACGCGCTGCCCGCGCTGCAAAAGGAAGAGGTCGACCTGGTGGTATCGTCCGATCCCGAAACCCTGCCGGGGATCAGTTTCAAGCCGCTGTTTGATTACGAGCCGGTCTTTCTGGCCTCCTCGGCGCATCCGCTGGCGCAAAAGGCTTTCGTGGAGGCCGAGGATTTTCGCGGCGAGACCTTGATCACCTACCCGGTGGATCGCTCGCGGCTGGACGTGTTCACCGAATTGCTGACCCCGGCCAAGGTGGAGCCTGCGGCGATCCGGCAGGTGGAACTGACGGCGGTGATCCTGTTGCTGGTGGCTTCGAATCGCGGTGTTGCGGTGCTGCCTGATTGGGTGGTGCGCGAGCAGCGTACCCATGGCGACTATGTGACGCTGCCGGTCACGAGGGGCGGGCTGACCAAACGGCTTTATGCGGCGATCCGGGACGACGACGCGCAAAAGCCCTACATGGCGCATCTGCTGCGGCTGGCGCGCGAGATACCAGTGCGGTTGCAACGCCGGCCCTGATCCGGGTGGCGGGCGAGAAGGCCGCGAAATATCGGGTTCTCCTTGCGCGGGACGGCGGGCCGTTCTATAGCCGCGCTCTTAACCAAGCGGAGTCGCGTCATGGCAGTAAGTGCAAATCTGAATGTGATGATGAAGGCCGCCCGCAAGGCGGGCCGCGCTTTGGCAAAGGATTTTCGCGAGGTCGAAAACCTGCAGGTCAGCATGAAGGGCGCCGGCGATTTCGTCAGCCGCGCCGACATCAATGCCGAGCAGATCATCAAGTCCGAACTGATGAACGCGCGCCCGACCTATGGCTGGATCGCCGAAGAGGGTGGCGAAGAGCCGGGCAAGGACCCGACGCGCCGCTGGATCGTCGATCCGCTGGACGGCACGACCAATTTCCTGCACGGCCTGCCGCATTGGGCGGTCAGCATCGCGCTGGAGCATAAGGGGCAGATCGTCTCGGGGGTGATCTATGACGCCTCCAAGGACGAGCTGTTCTATGCCGAGAAGGGCGAGGGCGCCTGGATGAACGAAAGCCGCCTGCGGGTGTCGGGACGCGACAAGATGATCGAGAGCATCTTTGCCACCGGCCTGCCATTCGGCGGACGGCGTGACCTGCCGCTGACGTTGCAGGATCTGGCGCGGCTGATGCCGGCCTGTGCCGGTGTGCGTCGCTGGGGGGCTGCGGCGCTCGACATGGCCTATGTGGCGGCCGGGCGCTATGACGGGTTCTGGGAGCGACGCCTGAATCCTTGGGACATCGCGGCGGGGATCGTGATCGTGCGCGAAGCGGGTGGGCTGATCGAGCCGCTGACACCCGGCGAGGACATGCTGGAAAGTGGCGCGCTGATCTGCGCCAACGGGCCGATCTTTGACAAGTTCGCAAAAGTCATCCGGGACGCCTGAGCGCGCTTGCGCCCGGTTGGGCCGACTAGCGAGGGCTTGAGGTGTTAGCGATCTGAAGGGTGATTGACGCCATCGGTCCAGGGAATATCGCCCAGATCGCGCGGGTTCACCCCGGCAAGCGCGGCGAGGTTCACACCGTATTCATTAGGGTTCGAGCGGCGCTGGTGATGCGTGTAGATACCGCAGACTGAGCAGAAGAAATGCCGCGCGGTCTGCGTGCCCCAGCGGTATTCGGTGAGCAGGTCTGCGCCTTTCACCACCTCGACCCCGTCTAGGGGTGCCGTGACGGCCGCCGCACCGCGCCGCGCGCAATAGCTGCAATCGCAGCGCCGCGCGGTGTTCAGCCCGTCCGAAAGCCGTACACGCAATTCGACGCCACCGCAATGGCAGGTGGCCTTGATCGGGTCAGTCATCTACGTCTCACTTTGGGGATGCGCGAGCGGACCAGTTGATAGCGTGCCTCGGCATGTGGCGGCTGTCCGTGGGTCCGTGCCCAGAAGCGCGGGCCGCCCAGGCGGAAAAACACCGGCAGGGTCAGGATGATCCCGGCGACAAAGCCGCCCGCATGTGCCCAATAGGCCACGCCACCTTCGCCCGGCGTGGCACCGAAACCGCCGAAAATCTGCATCGTAAGCCAGGCGCTGAGCACCATCCACGCGGGGATCGGCAGGATCCGGAAGATGAACACGATGATGATCAGGATATCGACCTTGGCCTTGGGAAAGAGCAGCAGATAGCCCCCCATCACCCCGGCGATGGCCCCGGACGCGCCGACCGTAGGGATGCCCGACAGCGGGGCCATGACCACTTCGGACAGGGACGCGGCGACGCCTGCGGCGAGATAGAATCCGAGATAGCCCAGATGGCCCATCTCGTCCTCCAGATTGTCGCCGAAAATGTACAGAAACAGCATGTTACCCGCCAGATGCATCCAGCCGCCATGCAGGAACATCGAGGTGACGAGGCTGTGGTATTCCCGGCCATTGCTGATTTCCACCGGGTGCATCGCCCAGGACCGGAAAAAGGCGTTGAGCGCGCGGGGATCATCGAAAAGCGGCCAGTAGGAAATGAAAACCAGAATGTTGATCGCGACCAGCGCGTAAGTCACGTAGGGCGTGCGCCCCGAAGGGTTATGGTCGCGGATCGGGAACATGGGGCGGCACTGCCTTTTGCGGTTCGTCTGACAAAGGGGGAGCGATCAAGGTGCTCCCCCTGTGCAGAGTCGTGGGCGTTTTGCATCTCGACCGCAAGTCGAATCAATTGCAAATCGCCTTGCTTGGCCTGCGCCCGCAGGTGCTCAGGCAGCCCCACCCAGCAGGGCGGCGTTGCCGCCTGCGGCAGTCGTATCGACGCAGACATGGCGTTCGTGCAGCGCGTGGCCGGTGTCGGGTGCGCCGGTGATCAGCGGCAGGATCGGCCCGCTGCGTTCGCTGAGCGCCAGGGCGTAAGCGCGGGCGGTTTCCGCGTCGCCCCACCAGATTGCACCAGACAGGCCCGTGAGCGATGTCAGTGTCGCAGGCTCCACGTGACCGGTTGCGATGGTCGCGACCCCGCCCAGATCGGTAACGGCCTTGGCCTGTGCCTTGGCGGTGTCCGCGCCCGGCCCCATGCACAGCAGCGGTGCGCGGTGATGCGTGGTCAGCCGGTTCGATTCACCCGTGGGGCCGGGCAGCACCAGTGCGGCGCGCGGGGTTTCCGGGGCGGTGCTGGTCTTGTCCAGCGCCTGTTGCACGTCGCGCTGGGGCATGGCGCGTGACCATTCGCCCGTCGCCTGCGGTGCGGGCCGCGCGGTAAAGCGGGTCAGGTAGTTTGGCCCGCCTGCCTTGGGCCCGGTGCCCGACAGGCCCTCGCCGCCGAAGGGCTGGGAGCCAACGATGGCGCCGATCTGGTTGCGGTTGACATAGAGGTTGCCCGCCTGCACCCGCTCGGTCACGTATTGCACGCGGTCGTCGATCCGGGTCATCAGGCCGAAGGTCAGCCCGTAGCCGGTGGCGTTGATCGCGTCGATCACCTTGTCCAGTTCGGTCGCGCCGAACGTGGTGAGGTGCAGCACGGGGCCGAAAATCTCGCGCTTCATGTCCGCAATGCTGTTCACGCGCAGCAGCGTGGGCGCGATGTAGGTGCCGGAATTGGGGGTTTTCAACTCGTGCATCAGGCGGCCTTCGGCGCGCGCGGTCTGGATGTGGTCGGCGATCCCCTTGCGGGCGGTCTCGTCGATCACGGGGCCGCAATCGGTGCTGAGATCCCAGGGCAGACCGACCACCAAGGTATCCATCGCGCCCTTGAGCATCTTGATGAAGTCTTCGGCGATATCTTCCTGCACATAGAGGCAGCGCAGCGCCGAACAGCGTTGGCCAGCGGACTGGAAGGCGCTCTCGACGATGGCCTGCACGGCCTGTTCGGGCAGTGCGGTGCTGTCGACGATCATCGCGTTCATGCCGCCGGTTTCCGCGATCAGCGGTGCGCCGGGGGCGAGGTTCTCGGCCATGACGCGGCGGATTTTCATCGCCGTGGCGGTTGACCCGGTAAAGGCCACGCCACCGACACGCGCATCCGAGGTCAGCGCGGCGCCGACATCGCCACCGCCGGGCAGCAGTTGCAGCGCGGTCTTGGGCACACCGGCCTCGTGCATCAGCGAGATCGCGAAATGCGCCATGATGGGCGTCTGCTCGGCCGGTTTCGACAACACGGCGTTGCCAGCGGCCAGTGCCGCCGCGATCTGGCCGGTGAAGATGGCCAGCGGGAAGTTCCAAGGCGAGATGCAGGTAAAGACACCCACCGGCGGGGTGGTGGGGGCGTTGGCCCCGTAGTAGCGTAGGAAATCCACCGCTTCGCGGAGTTCGGCCACGGCGTCCATCTGGCTCTTGCCAGCCTCGCGGGCGAGGATCGCGAATAATTCGCCGAACTTTTCCTCGTAGAGGTCGGAGATGCGGTTCAGCACGGCCTTGCGCTCTGCCGGGCTGGCATCCCACGGCCGGGCACTGGCCAGCGCGGTTTCGATATCGGCGGCGCTGGCGGTGCGGACGGTGCCGGGGCTGTCGGCAGGATCGGCGGGGTTGGTCACGGGCTGCGCCTTGTTCGGCTTGGCCTTGCCCGCCAGAAGCGGCACGGCCTTCCACTGATGTGTGGCGAAGGGCGCGCGGGCCGCTTCGATCATGTCGAGGGTGGGCTGGTGCTTGAGGTCGAAGCCCTTGGAATTGATGCGCTCGGGCAGGAACAGTTCCGGCCCGGTGGGCAGGGTGGTCTTGGCCTCGGCCAGCACTTCAAAGGGATCGCGCGCGACTTCTTCTGGTGGCACGTCTTCGTCGACGATCTGGTTGACGAAGCTGGAGTTGGCGCCGTTTTCCAGCAGGCGGCGCACCAGATAGGCCAAGAGGTCGCGATGGGCGCCTACGGGCGCGTAGATGCGGCAGCGGGTGCCTTCGGCCTGCAGCACGATATTGTGCAGCGCCTCGCCCATGCCGTGCAGGCGCTGGAATTCGAATTTCGACTTGGCGTCGGGCAGGTGGCTTGCCATGTCGAGGATGGCGGCAACGGTGTGGGCGTTATGGGTGGCGAATTGCGGATAGATCCGATCGGTCATCGACAGCAGCTTGCGCGCGTTGGCGATATAGCTGACATCGGTCGCGGCCTTATTGGTGAAGACCGGGAAACCGTCGATACCTTCGACCTGGGCCTGCTTGATCTCGGTGTCCCAATAGGCGCCCTTGACCAGCCGCACCATGATCTTGCGGTCGTGCCGCTGTGCCAAATCATAGAGAAAATCAAGCGCTGCGCCGGCGCGCTGGCCGTAAGCCTGCACGACGACGCCGAACCCGTCCCAGCCGGCCAGAGCGGGTTCGCTCAGCACGGTTTCGATCACGTCGAGCGACAGGGCAAGGCGGTCGGCCTCTTCGGCGTCGATATTGAGACCCATGCCCGCTGATTTCGCCAGCAGGGCGAGCGAGCGCAGCCGTGGCACCAGCACGTCCATGACCTGTTCGCGCTGGGCGACCTCGTAGCGGGCGTGCAGCGCCGACAGCTTGACCGAGATGCCGGGGTTCTTGGCGATCTCGTCATGGGTGCAGGCCTGCGCGATGGCGGAAATCGCGCGCGAATAACTGAGGTGATAGCGGGTCGCGTCGCGGTCGGTGCGCGCGGCTTCGCCCAGCATGTCGTAGGAGTAGGTGTAACCCTTTTTTTCCATCCCGGCGGCGCGTTTCATGGCGGCTTGGATGTCCTCGCCCAGCACGAACTGGCGGCCCATTTCCTTCATCGCGCGGGCGACGGCGGTGCGGATGACCGGCTCTCCCAGGCGTTTGACCGCGCCGCGCAGATGGGCAACGGGGCCTTTCTTGTCTTCTTTCAGGACCTTGCCGGTCAGCATCAGCGCCCATGTCGAGGCGTTGACCAGCGACGAGGTGGAGCGGCCCATATGCTTGCCCCAGTCGCTGGGGGCGATCTTGTCCTCGATCAGCGCGTCGATGGTTTCGGCGTCGGGCACGCGCAGCAGCGCCTCGGCCAGACACATCAGCGCGATGCCTTCATCCGTAGACAGGCCGTATTCGGCCAGAAACACTTCCATCAGGCCGGGATCGGACGCGGCGCGAATATCGCGGACCAGATTGGCCCCGCGGGCGCTGATGCGGGCGCGATCCTCCTTGCTGAGGGCGGCCGTGGCGGTCAGCCGTTCAATCGTTTCAGCCTCGTCGGCATAGGTGCCCAGATCAATGGCGCGGCGCAGGTCAGTATGGTTTGGCATTTCGGACACTCCAAGGTGAATTGAACCTAGTTACCATAGATACATAAGTTGTTTTTCCTGATAGATCTGGATTAGAAGGAAAATAGACTGAAAAATGGAGCCTAAACGATGCAAAGTGAGCAGATTTCTCTGGACCGGTTCGACCGCGAGATTCTGCGGGTTCTGACGGGGGACGGTCGGATCAGCATCACCGATCTGGCGCGCGAGATCGGCCTGTCGAAATCCCCCACGCAGGCGCGGTTGCGGCGGCTGGAAAAAGCGGGGGTGATTACCGGGTATCGCGCGCTGATCGACCCGATCCTGCTGGGGCTGGATTATGTCAGTTTCGTCGAAGTGCGGCTGACCGATACCCGCGAGGCGGCGCTGGCGGCGTTCAATGCGGCGGTGGCGCGCACGCCCGAGATCGAGCAGGCGCATATGATCGCGGGCAATTTCGATTATCTTCTCAAGGTGCGCACCCAGAGCATGACGGATTATCGCCGGGTGCTCGCGGAACATATCTCGACCTTGCCGTTTGTGGCGGGCACGTCGACCTATGTGGCGATGCAGGCGGTCAAGGAAAGCAGCCTGATGGATATGGGCCGGGCAATCGTGATTTGACGCGGGCGCGCGGCGCGCCATTATCTGTGGGTATGCGACATTTGCTCCTCAGTCTGATCCTGGGCGTTGGCACCGCGCTGCCGGTGCTGGCCGATACTTGTCCCGAAGCGCCCGACAATAGCCAGGCGCTGGAGGCGTTGATCGCGGCGGCGCAGGCGGCACCGGATCAACAGGCGGGGCGCGAAATCTCGAACGCGATGTGGGAATACTGGACCGTCGCACCTGACCAATATGCGCAGGAATTGCTGGATACCGGGATGGAGCGGCGCGAAGCCTATGATTTTGCCGGTGCGCTCAAGGCGTTTCATGCGCTGGTGGATTATTGCCCGGACTATGCCGAAGGGTACAATCAGCGGGCTTTCGCGCATTTCCTGCGCGAGGAATACGCAGAGGCGCTGCCCGATCTGGAACGCGCGATCACCCTTGTGCCGCAGCATGTGGCGGCGCGGACCGGTCTGGCGCTGACGTTGATGCGGTTGCAGCGCACTGGCGAAGCGGCGCTGGCGCTGCGTGCCGCGCTGGAAATGAACCCATGGCTGGGCGAGCGCAGCCTGCTGCCCGTGCTGGAGGCGATGGAGCAGGAACTGTAACCGCGTGGGTTTACACGCGTCCTGCGTTGGCTATTGTCGCGCCAGATGCGGACGTGATGGAATGGTAGACATACCAGACTTAAAATCTGTTGGGGCTTGTCCCCGTGTGGGTTCGAATCCCACCGTCCGTACCAGAAGCTACCCTTGGTAACCCGGAGACTGCTGGCGCCCTGAATGAACGGGTGATTCATGCGTCGTGCGGTGTTGTGCCGATGCGGGCAGTGCCGGGAGAGAGTGCGGCGTCGGGCATGTGCAACTGCCGGCTTGGCTGCGAGGGCGTTCTCACACCTTTCGCGTCTTGCAAAACTGCCCGCTGGACCATAGGTTCCCCAAAAATTGCGGGAAGCCCCCGCCGTACACGAAGGAACACCCTATGGAAGGCGGCAACGCATTGGCGCAATTTGTCCCTCTGATCCTGATCTTCGGGATCATGTATCTCCTGCTGATCCGGCCTCAGCAGAAGAAACTGAAGCTCCACAAGGCCATGGTTGAGGCCCTGCGGCGCGGCGATCAGGTGGTGACCCAGGGCGGGATCATCGGCAAGGTGGCCAAGGTCAAGGATGACGACGAAATCGAGGTCGAAGTGGCTACCGGGGTGAAGATTCGGGTGATCAAGTCCACCATCGCGCAGGTTCTGTCCAAGACCGAGCCAGCCGAGGGCTGATCCTCCTCCCCCAAACCTGTCCGTTACGCTGAAAAGGCATCACAATGCTCCAGATCGACCTGTGGAAACGTCTCTGCATCTGGGGGCTGGTGGCCCTTGGCCTGCTGCTGGCCCTGCCCAATGGTTTCTATTCGCGGGTCGAGACTCATAATGATGCCCTTGCTGCTGTAGAGGCGGGCGTGGACCCGGCAGAGGTGGCCGACGATCTGGCGCTCTGGCCCAGCTGGATGCCATCTGGGCTGGTGAATCTGGGGCTCGATCTGCGCGGCGGCGCGCATCTGCTGGCAGAAGTGAAGGTCGAAGAGGTCTATCGCGCCCGGATCGAAGGCATGTGGCCGCAAGTGCGCGACCTGTTGCGCGACGAGCGTGACCGTGTGGGCACCATCCGCCTGCAACCGACAGAAGGTGACGAACTGGTGGTGCGGCTCAACGAGCGGCCCGAACAGGTCGCCGAGGCCGCAACGCTGGTGCGCAGTTTGGCGCGCCCCGTGGCGACGCTGGCCGGGGCAGGGGCCAACGATATCGAAGTTACGACACGCGGCGACAGCATCGTGGTGCGCCTGAGCGAGGCGGAAAAACGCGCCACCGACGAACGCACCGTGCGGCAGGCGCTGGAGATCATCCGGCGGCGTATCGACGAGGTTGGCACGCGCGAGCCGACGATCCAGCGGCAGGGGTCGGACCGAATCCTGATCCAGGTGCCGGGCATCGGCAGCGCGGCAGAGCTGAAGGAAATCATCGGCACCACCGCGCAGCTGACCTTTCAGCCGGTGGTCAGCCGGACCTCGAACAAGGACGAACGCCCCGGACCGGGCAATGAATTGCTGCCGTCGCTGGACGATGAGGGCGTTTACTACATCCTGGAGGCCGCACCGGTCGTGACCGGCGAGGACCTGGTGGATGCGCAGCCCGATTTCGACCAGAACGGGCGGCCTGCGGTGTCGTTCCGCTTCAACCCGACGGGCGCGCGCAGCTTTGGCGATTACACCGCCGAGAATATCGGCAATCCGTTTGCCATCGTGCTGGACGACGAGGTGATCAGCGCGCCAGTGATCCAGAGCCACATCCCCGGCGGATCGGGCATCATCACCGGCAATTTCTCGGTCGAGGAAAGCACCAACCTGGCGGTTCTGCTGCGCGCGGGCGCATTGCCTGCGGGGCTGGAATTCCTCGAAGAGCGCACGATCGGCCCGGAATTGGGCGCTGACAGTATCGAAGCCGGGGAACTGGCCTGTATCGTCGCCTTTGTGCTGGTGCTGGTTTACATGTTTCTCAGCTACGGCATTTTCGGGATTTTCGCGAATATTGCCCTGATCATCAACGTCGGCCTGATCTTTGGCCTGCTCAGCCTGATCGGTGCGACGCTGACATTGCCGGGCATCGCGGGGATCGTGCTGACCATCGGGATGGCCGTCGATGCCAATGTGCTGGTGTTCGAGCGTATCCGCGAAGAGATGCGGACCGCCAAGGGCCCGGCGCGGGCGATCGAGCTGGGCTACGAGAAGGCGCTGAGCGCCATCACGGATGCCAACATCACCACGTTCATCACGGCGCTGATTCTCTTTGCCATGGGTTCTGGCCCGGTGCGCGGCTTTGCCATCACGCTGGGTCTGGGTATTCTGACCTCGGTCTTTACCGCGATTTACGTCACCCGCCTGATCGCGGTGATGTGGTTTGCCCGCAAGCGCCCGAAAACCGTGCTTCAGGGCCGTGCGCTGCGGCTGGTGCCGGATGAGACCAAATGGGATTTCTTCCGCCGTTGGAAGCTGTCGCTGGGGCTGTCGGCTGTCCTGATCGTCGCTGCTATCGGTTCGTTCGGCACGCAGGGTCTGAATTTCGGGATCGACTTCAAAGGTGGCACGACGATTCGTACCGAGAGCACGCAATCGGTTGATATCGGCCAGTACCGCGACGCCATCACGCCGCTGGGGTTGGGGGATGTGACGATCACCGAAGTGTTCGATCCCACCTTCGGTGACGATGAGAACGTCGCCATGATCCGCATCCAGGCCCAGGATGAGCAGGAAGCGGTCAGCCCAGAGGTGATCGCGCAGGTCGAAGCGGCATTGCAGGGCGCGGTGAGCGATATCAAGTTCACCTCTGTCGAGAGCGTCGGGCCGAAAGTGTCGGGCGAACTGATTACCACGGCGGCCATTGCCGTCATCCTCGCGATCGGCGCGGTGCTGATCTATATCTGGCTGCGCTTTGAATGGCAGTTCGCCGTGGGGGCCGTGGTTGCGCTTGTCCATGACGTGGTTCTGACCATCGGGGTCTTTTCCGAGGTGCAGATCCAGTTTGACCTGACGATCATCGCAGCGCTTCTGACCATCGTGGGCTATTCGCTGAACGATACGGTGGTCGTGTTCGACCGGGTGCGCGAGAACCTGCGAAAATACAAGAAGATGGAGTTCAGCGAAGTGCTGAACCTGTCGATCAACGAGACGCTGAGCCGGACGATCATGACCTCGGTGACCACGTTGTTGGCACTGGTCGCGCTCTACATTCTGGGCGGGGATGTGATCCGGGGCTTTGTCTTTGCGATGATCTGGGGCGTGATCGTGGGGACCTACAGTTCGGTCTTCGTGGCTTCGACGGTCCTGCTGTGGCTGGGCGTCAAGCGCGACTGGTCCAAGCCGGACGCCAACACCGGCAACCAGTTCGCCAACGTGGATGCCTGACGTACTGAGCGCCGCGCTGGATCTGCCGGGGTTCTGGTGGCTGGTTGCGACGATTGCGGCGGCGGGTATCGTGCGCGGGTTCACCGGGTTTGGCACGGCGCTGATCTTTGTTCCTGTTGCCGGGCTGTTCCTGCCGCCGGCCCATGTGGTGGCGGTGATCACGCTGACCGGGCTCGCCAGTACCGCGGCCCTGCTGCCGCGCGCCTGGGGGCAGGCCGACCGGCGTGAAGTCAGCTTGTTGGTGCTGGCGGCATTGCCGATGGTGCCGCTGGGTTTGTTCATCATGGACCGGCTCGATGCGCTGACCGTGCGCTGGGTGGTGACAGGAATTGCAGGCGGGACACTGATCGCACTGGTTTCGGGCTGGCGCTTCTCGGGCAAGGTCAGATTGCCGGGGCTGTTGGGCATCGGGGCGGTTGCGGGTGTCATTGGCGGGATGACCGGGCTGACCGGCCCGGCGGTGATTCTGTTTTACCTTGCAGGCAGAGCGGCGGCGCAGTCGGTTCGGGCCAACACGATCCTGTTTCTGGCGGCGCTGGATGTGGTTATCGTTGCCAATCTGCTGTTGCGCGGCTTTGCTGGCTGGCAGCTGGTCTGGCTGGCGGGGCTGCTGGCGATACCCTATTTCGTTACCACGATGATCGGGCAGGCGCTGTTTGATCCGACGCGCGAGCGGCTCTATCGTTATGCAGCCTTTACGGTGATCGGGCTGGCGGTGGTCAGCGGCATGCCGGTCTGGAGTTGAAACGGCGCGCCGTATCGGCGATGCGCGCCAATATGCTGAAACGTGACGGGAGAGCGCTATGCAGATGCACGAGATTTCATTCCCCCAGGCCACGCCGATCGACGGCTATGGGCCGGGATTCTTCCGGGTGGGCGGCAAGGTGTTTCACGGTCCCGTCTGCGTGACGCAAACCGGCGCGCGCGGCTGGGGCGGGTTGGACGACATCCAGCCGCTGCTGGATCTGCTGGACGAGATCGACGTGCTGTTTCTGGGGACGGGGGCAGAGATCGCGCATATTCCGGCCGCCCTGCGGGCCGTGCTGGAAGAGGCGGGGCTTGGTGTCGAAACGATGAATTCGCCTGCTGCCTGCCGGACATTCAATGTGCTATTATCCGAAGGGCGGCGTGTGGCGGCCGCATTGTTGCCGGTCTGAACCCTCTGCCACGGCCACATATGGACTAAGCCCGTCACATGACACTCAGCGTTCACGATCTGACCATTGCCCGCGGCGGCATTGCTGTTCTGGAGGATGTCAGCTTTGCACTCGATGCGGGTGAGGCGCTGATCCTGCGCGGGCCGAACGGAGCGGGCAAGACAACGCTGTTGCGCACGGTTGCAGGGCTGCAAGCGCCGGTGAGCGGGCGGATCGAGGCGGATCGCGATACGATCGTCTATGCCGGTCACGCGGACGGGATCAAACCGACGCTGAGCGTGGCGGAGAACCTGATTTTCTGGGCGCGGGTGTTTGGCCGCAGAAGCATTTCGCACGCGCTGACGGCGTTCGAGCTGGGCCCGCTGGCAGATCGCCCGGCGGGCGTGTTGTCGGCCGGGCAGAAGCGGCGGCTGGGGCTGGCACGGCTGCTGGTGACGGGGCGCGAAACCTGGTTGCTGGACGAACCCACCGTTTCGCTGGACATGCATGCGACGGCACTGTTTGCCGGGGTTGTGCGCGATCATCTGGTGGCAGGTGGTTCGGCGCTGATTGCCACGCATATTCATCTCGGGCTGGACGAGGCCGATGTGCTGGACGTGACACCGTTTCGCGCCAAGCCGCAGACGCTGACCGATTTTGACGGGGCGTTCCTGTGATTGCGCTGCTGATGCGGGATCTGCGGCTCGGGGTGCGCGCAGGGGGAGGCTTTGGCCTCGGGCTTGCGTTTTTCCTGATCGTCGTGACGCTGGTGCCCTTCGGGGTCGGCCCGCGCCCGGAGCTGCATGCCAGCATCGCGCCGGGCATCCTGTGGTTGGGGGCGTTGCTGGCGTGCCTGCTGTCGCTGGACCGAATTCTTGCGCTGGATTGGGAGGACGGATCGCTGGATCTGCTGGCGACTGCGCCCTTGCCGATGGAGGGGCTGGTGAGCATCAAGGCGCTGGCGCATTGGCTGACCACCGGGCTGCCGCTGGTATTGGCCGCGCCGGTACTGGGGGTGCTGCTGAACCTGCCCGCATCGGGTTATCTGCCGCTCACCTTGTCGTTACTGCTGGGCACGCCCGCGCTGAGCGTGATCGGCACGTTCGGCGCGGCGCTGACAGTGGGGATCAAGCGTGGCGGGCTGTTGCTGAGCCTGCTGGTGCTGCCGCTTTACGTGCCGGTGCTGATCTTCGGGGCCGAGGCGGCGCGGCGCGGCGCTGAAGGGCTGGGATATGCCACACCGTTGATAATGCTGGCAGGGATCACCTGCGGCACAATCGCGCTCTTGCCCTTCGCTTCGGCTGCGGTACTAAGGGTAAATCTTCGCTGAGACACAAGGAAGGACCAGACCCGGCCATGCGTTCGCTCTGGGAATACGCCAATCCGAGGAAGTTCATCGAAACTTCTGACCGGCTGCTACCGTGGGTCACGGGGCTGGCGTTGATCACGCTGGTCACGGGGCTTGTCTGGGGCTTCTGGTACACGCCCGAAGAGGCGCGGCAGGGGGCCAGCGTCAAGATCATCTTCCTGCACGTCCCGGCGGCCCTGATGGCGATCAACGCCTGGCTGATGATGCTGGT
This sequence comes from Roseovarius sp. ZX-A-9, assembly GCF_028369135.1. Taxonomy (GTDB): domain Bacteria; phylum Pseudomonadota; class Alphaproteobacteria; order Rhodobacterales; family Rhodobacteraceae; genus Roseovarius. The sequence goes on along the minus strand of NZ_JAPWHW010000003.1, from coordinate 2,982 downwards.
CGCGTCGCTGATCTGGATCGTGCGGCGGCACCATGTCAGCGCACTTGCGGCGCGGGCCGCCGCCCCGGTGGGGGCGGTGATGACGGTTATCGCGCTGGCGACCGGTGCGCTTTGGGGGCAGCCGATCTGGGGCACGTGGTGGGTCTGGGACCCGCGCCTGACGTCCTTCCTGATCCTGTTCCTGTTCTATCTGGGATATATCGCGCTGTGGGAGGCCATCGAGGACGATGATACCGCAGCGGACCTGACCAGCGTGCTGTGCCTCGTGGGATCGGTCTTTGCGGTGCTCAGCCGTTATGCGGTGAATTTCTGGAACCAGGGGCTGCATCAACCGGCTTCGCTGAGCCTCGACAAGGAAGAGAACGTGGCGGACGTGTTTTACCATCCGCTGCTGTTGAGCATCGCGGGGTTTATCCTGCTGTTTGTGGCCTTGGTCCTGCTGCGGACCCAGAGCGAGATCCGTGCGCGGCGGATGCGCGCGCTGCTGGCGCGGGAGCGGATGGAATGATGCCGGAACTGGGAAAATACGCCTTTGCGGTGCTCGGCTCTTATGTCGTTTCCATCGGGTTGCTGGCGGTGCTGGCGTGGCTCAGTATTGCGCGGGCACGGCGGATCAAGGCGCAACTGAGCGATGTCGAGAAACGGAGCCGCAAAGATGGCTAGGATTTCACCATTGATGATCGCGCCGCCGTTGCTCTTTGCCGGGCTTGCGGCGCTGTTTTTCGTCGGCATGCAGCGCGGCGACCCGGACGCGTTGCCGTCCGTCTTTATCGGCAAGCCTGCGCCGGAGGTGCCAACCACCGCCCTTGAGGGGCGCGCCGAGCTGACCGACGCCATGCTGCGCGATGGTGAGGTCACGGTGGTCAATTTCTGGGCCAGTTGGTGCCCGCCCTGCCGCGCCGAACATCCCAATCTGCACGCACTGAACGAAGAGGGCGTGCGCGTGGCGGGGATCAACTTCAAGGACGATGCCGATCAGGCCAACAGCTACCTGGACGATTCGGGTGATCCGTTTATCGGCATCGGATTTGATCCGAAGGGCCGCGCCGCGATCAATTGGGGTGTGACGGCCCCGCCAGAGACGTTCATCATCGGTGGTGACGGCACGGTGCTTTATAAATTCATCGGGCCGCTGGTGGGCAGCGATTATGAGCAGCGCTTTCGTCCAGAGCTGGAAAAGGCGCTGGGGCGCTGACAGTAGACCTGCCTGAAACCGTGATGTTATCCACGGCCAGCGCCATATTTCATGTCAGTTTTTAACCATCGTGCGCGTTGCTCACATGATGGCTTGTCGGGCGGGGCAGGGCGGTCAGGCTGCGGGTTCCGGCACCGTCTGGGGCGCGATCAGCGGCAGGTCCTCGCGCTGCATGCGGTCGCGGAACCGCCGGTAGCGGCCACCGCCCCGTGCGATTGTCCGGGCGGGTTCGTAACGCATTGCGCTGTCATCGCTGGCGAGGATCGCGGCCACCTCGGCGCGCGCCGTGGCGGGCAGCATCTCCATCGCCTGCGCTGCGGGCAGCAGGCTTTCTGACGGGGCGCCTTCGGCAAAGACGATGTGATGGGCATCAAGCAGCAGGTGGTAATAGGCGATCGGCCGCGCTGTGCGATCAATGGTGATGCCGCGCAACCCCACCAGCTTGATCGCGGGGATCAGAACTTCTGCGCTGTCAAAAGCCATGGCCGCCGCCGGTCCGGAGACCAGCATCCGGTGCTGACGTGATACGAGCAGGTCGCGCCGCGGCAGGCCGGACCCAAGCGCGCCGGCGGCGATTTGGGCGGGGCGCAGACGGGCATTGCTGCGCTGTGCATCGGCGTCCACATCCAGCCGCCCGATCCAGCGCAGCGGCTGCAGGCCATCATCCAGCGTGCGGATGCGATCACCGATGCGCAGGCTTTCGACAGGGCGCGGCCCCTGTGCGGTGTCGATCAACGTGCCGTTGGTGAAGCAGACCGCGCCCGTGATGGTAATCGTGATGTCTTGGGTGTCGAAACGGCCATCGGCATCAAGCATGCGCACGGTGAAGGTATCGATGAGCGTATCGCTGGGGTCGAGCGCATGGACCACGGGATTGCTGTCATCGAGGTCATAGCTCCAGGTGCCGGTCGTGGGGTTGATGGTGGCGGTGCCGTAGCCGGCGGCGCTGGAAATCGACCATGTATCGTCGTTGTTGCCGGTCCCGAAGCCGACGTCGTCGAGATCGCCCGAGATCACGATGCCTGAATTCTCGGTCACGGCGCCGGTCGTCTGACCACCTATTGTCGGGGCTCCCATCGGTCAGCCTTCGTCCAGGTGGCGGGCGAACTGGCCCACGCCGTAGGACCGCACGGTGATCGGCATGTCAGCCGCCGGGCGGGTCCATTCGATGATGCGATAGCGCGTGCCCTTGGCGTTGTGCCACAAGGTGCGCAGGCGGGTTTCGTTCGGTGTATTGGCCAGAACCTTTAGAATGTCGCGGGTGTGCCCGAAGGGGGCGACGAAATCGATCATCCATTTTGACTGCCCGCTATTCCAGTGGCGCGGCATCAACGGTTCGTGGCGGAGCGCAAAACGCCGCTCGGCCCCGTCCGAAAGCCCGGCCCAGGTCACGAAGCCACGCGGATAGCCGCGCGAGCGGAAGATTCGGTATTGCCCGAGCCGTAGCGCGACCTCCAGATGTGCGGTCGCCGCAGGCAGAGCCATCGTGGCGTGGTATCGGCTGAGGCTGAGAAGATAGGTCATCGCGCCCAGATCGGCGAGCGCGGATTGCGGCAGATCGAACCAGTCGTCGGGAAAGGACCCTGCGGGTTGATCGGGGCCCGGACGTGCGTGATCAAGCGTCGCGAGGTGTCGCATCGACGCCTTGATGAAAGTGTCCTGATCGAAGCTTGCCGCTTGCGTCATGTCTCTCTGTTCAAACGGTCATATGCTTGTCTTATGCTGATCCCGGCTCTTGTGCGAAGAGAGAGCCAGCGCGCGCCACGCCATTTATGGCGCGTGCTGGC
>NZ_JAPWHW010000039.1 GCF_028369135.1 Roseovarius sp. ZX-A-9 | reverse complement strand
AGCGCCGGGCCTGCTCAGCACAAGGGGGGCAATATTGGACGCCGATAAGGGGTCAAAGTTCAATGCCGATTGACACAGCTTGCGGCGCCGCGGAATCTCGAAAGCAGATTCACAACCAAGCGTGGGGCTGGAGGAATTGACGGAACACAAGCACATGGTCTGCCCGAAATTCATCATGCGCCTTGAGGCCGACAAGGTCGAACTGCCCTTTTACGTCGATCAGGCAATCCGGCGCGGCGTGCCTTTGACGACGGGCATCGGCTCTCGACAGGTGGATGCCAACAGCATCGGCGATATGGAAGCCGCCAAGATCGAGATCAAGCAAATCACCGAGTCCTTCATCGCCGCGCAAAAGGAAGTGGCCCGAAAGGTGGCGATGCCAGCGGATCGGTTCCGCACCCAGCCTTGGCCAAGCCAAATATACTTTGAAGATATCGCGGCAGAATCCCAGTTCGAGTTGATAGAAATCATCATTCGGACTGTCCGGGAACAGGGCGCATTTGACGCCTGACCAGCCGTCCCGCTTTCAGTCGGCACAAGGAATTGCGAAGATGAGCAAACACTATTTTTTCTCCGAAAACCCCGCCGAACCCAAGGTTTCGATTGATGCCCGCTTCGAAGTACACGTTCTTCTCACGCATGGGTTTTCCTTGTTGAGCTTTGCCTCACTGACCGATGTTTTCGATACGGTCAAACTGATGAACCCGCTTTCCGAAGTGCAGGTTCGGGTTCTTTCCGCGAACGGTGAGGAGGTCTTCGCGCGTTCCGGCCGCCGAGTGGCGCCCGATGGCGCGCTGGAGATCAGCCAATGCGCGCGTGGCGGTGGCGCCGGCCCCGATCTTTTCGTTGTCTGCTCTGGGCCGGAGATGGGCCAAAGCGAGCAGCGCGCCATGTTGAGCGTGGTCCGGCATTGCCGAAGAGCATCCGTCCCGGTCTGCGTCATGGGCTCCGCTGTACGCGCCGTTGCAATGTCGGGTCACATCTCGCGGGGCACCGACCACTGGACGCGAATCCCGGCCAACAACGAGATGGCAACGCAGGTCGAATTCAGCAATGCGATCTTTGTCGAAGATTCCAACATCACCTGCTGTTCCGGAGAGTTGGGCGCGATGGATTTCGCCCTGGACTGGGTAAGCTCGCGTGTCTCGGCAAATGTCTCTGCGCAAATTCGCAATTATCTGCTCGTGTCCTCTGCACGCAGCGCAAACCGGACGCAGACCTGTACCGTTGCGGATACGTACAAAGGCGCGCCCAAGCGGCTGCAAATAATCATCAACATGATGATTCAAAACCTTGAAGAGCCCCTTTCCACCTCAACTTTGGCAGAATCCGTCGGATTATCGACACGGCAAGTGGAGCGTCTTTTCGCGCTTCATCTGTCGACATCACCGTTGAGATTCTACCGCGCGCGCCAACTTGAGCACGCGAAAATACTGGTCGAAGACACGAATATGTCGATGACTGAAATTGCGATCGCCTGCGGTTTCTCATCCCAGTCGCGCTTTGCGCGCGTTTTTCGCAAGCAATACGGTGTCTCTGCCTCCGCGTTGCGCAGCGCCTCCTCCCCCCACGCTCATACAAATCTGCCGGGTCACCTTTGCGTGCTTGGCGGGGACAATAGCATGGAGCAATCCGGGGGCGGACGCGATGCATTCGACGTGTAATTCAACAGATCACGCTACAAACCTCGCCGAAATCGCCGCCAAGGAAGCCTTGCGTTTTTTCCGCGGGCGGCTCGGGATCGAGTTCAAAGCTGACGAAAGTCCGGTGACACAGGCCGATCGCAGCGTCGAGACCGCTGTGCGAGAATATCTGGCCCGGCACTTCCCCCAAGACGGCATCTTTGGAGAAGAACACGGTTTCCAAGGCGAGAACCGTGATCGGGTCTGGATAGTTGATCCGATCGACGGCACGCGGTCGTTCCTGTCCGGACATCCGCTGTTCGGCTTCTTATTGGGATATCTGGACAAGGGCGTGCCGACACTTGGCGTGATCGGCATGCCCGCGCTTGGTGAAACTCTGGTCGGCGTTCCGGGGCAAGGGGCGACCATGAATGGCGCGCCCATTTCGACCAGTGATGTGACCCGGCTGAGCAAGGCGGTGTTCTTTGTCAACGAGGGCGACAAGATCTATCGTGACGAACCGTCCCTCTTTGATCGCTTGATGAATGCCGGGCAAACCCGCCGCATGGGGTATGACTGTTATCCGCATGCGCTCTTGGCGATGGGCCATGTGGATGCCGTGATCGATTACGATCTTCAGCCGTATGATTACCTACCCGTATCCGCGGTGATCGAGGCCGCGGGCGGCGTGAGCACGGATTGGGACGGGCAAAGGCTGACGCTGGACTCCGATGGCCGGGTCATCTCAGCCGCAACGCCTGAATTGCATCGCGACCTGCTAGATTTGATTCACCCGGCCTGAATGGCAATCCTGACATTCCTCATCCACCTCGCCGGGGCGACGATGCTTTTGCTGTTCGCCGTCCGCATGGTGCGCACAGGAATCGAGCGCAGCTACGGCGCCTCGTTCCAACGCGTTCTGACCGCGCGGCAAAGCCTTGGCAAAGCCAGCTTCATCGGCGTCGCAATGGCAGTCGTGCTGCAAAGCTCCGGGGCGGTCGCGCTTTTGGCGTCAGGTTTCGCGGTCAGCGGTATGCTGTCCTTTCCGATGGGCTTGGCAATCGTGCTGGGCGGAGATCTTGGCTCGGCACTGGTTATTCAGGTCCTGTCTTTCCAGCTCGATTGGCTGGTTCCCATGTTACTTGCAACGGGCGGTTACCTCTTCGTCAAGACCGAGGCCAAGAAGGTACGACAGTTGGGGCGCATCTTGCTAGGGGTTGCCTTCATCCTGGTTTCACTGCGATTTTTGCGAGAGGCGATGGACCCGATCCGCGACAGCGCCTTTTTGCCCGCCATCGCGGAATACCTCGCGCGTGATTACATCACCGCCTTTCTCATCGGGGCGACACTGGCATTCGTCATGCATTCCAGCGTGGCTGCAATCCTGATGTGCGTGACCTTGGTACAGATCGGGGCAATCCCCTTTGAGGCCGGGCTGTCGCTGGTCTTTGGCGCGAACTTTGGCTCGGGCTTCATTCCGGTTTGGCTGTCGCGTAGGATGGAGATCTCGGGCAGGCGCATACCGCTGGCCAACCTCATGTTGCGCGGCAGCTGGGCCGTGATTGTCTTGGCCGCCACGAATTTCGCGCTCAGCTCCGGCACGCTGAGCCTGCCTGCGACCGGGCAGATGTTGGTCAACGCGCATCTGTTGTTCAACGGGTCGCTGCTGGTGCTCGCCCTGCCCTTTTGCCGCCGCCTGGAAACACCAGCCAAGAGGCTTCTTCCCGATCCACTGCCCGACAGCACCGAAATCGAAATGCATCGCCCCCTATCGGCGCTGGATACTAAAACCATGAGTAACCCAACACAGGCCATTTCCGGGCTCAAACGTGAACTCTTGCACATGAGCGACCTGGTCGAAGCCATGTTCCGGCCGCTCCTGACGCTCCTAAAGGGTGGAACAAAGGATCATATCCTTTCGGTGCAATCGATGGATACCGAGGTGAATGGCTGCCTGGAAAACATCCGCGCCTATGTCGCCGCGCTTCCGATGGAGCGCTACAACAAGGCGCAGGCCAAGGAAGTCCGCGGTTTGATGGAATACGCGATCCGGCTTGAAACGGCCGGAGACGTGGTCGCCAAGCGTCTGACCGTGTTGGCCGAAGAAATGCGCCGCACACAGGCACGGTTTTCAGCCGAAGGTTGGGTCGAATTGGTTAAGATACATGAAAGCATCCTGGCCAACATCAGGCTCGCCATGATCGTCCTGCTGTCAGACGACCTCGAAAGCGCGCGCCTCCTGAGCCTTGAGAAAACCGAAATCAAGCGCGCGGAAAGACAAAGCCGCAAACGCCATCTCAAGCGCCTTCAAAGCCAACGGAGTGAAAGTTTTGAAACCAGCGATATTCACCTCGAAACACTGCGTTCGTTTCGAGAGTTCAACGGCCACATCGCGTCGGTGGCCTATCCGGTTCTCTACCAAAACGGCCAATTGCTCGAGACCCGCTTGATCGAAAACATGCCAAAATCAGCCTGAGCTGAAACGGCGATATCAAAGGATTTTTCTACGCAAAAACACCGTCGGCATCCGCGCGACGGGGCATGTGCCAAACAGCTTTAGCCCCATACGGGGCGTTTTTGACCAGCAGCCGGGGCAACGGTCAGGCGTTCGTCGAATGGCTTTTGCTCGAGGGTGTCGTCGAACGGGGTGCGACCGTTTTGCGCACCCGGTCAGCAGGAGCCGAGAGCAGCTTGGAAAGCGCCCGCAAATGTCCAAAGATTGGAGGATAGCCCAGATCCGCATACAATATGTCGCGCAACTCCTCTTCGATGGTCTTCATCCCGGCGCGTTGGCCGCTCATGTCGATCGACGCCCTCAGGAAGTCCGCCGCCTGGCGCCCTGTCAGCAGTTCACGCTCGTGATATCGAAGGATCTTGACGTTGCATGACGCGCGGGAGGCCTTTTTATCACTGGCCATGAGGTCACTGATCTCATTCTTGAGCCGATCCGCCAATTCTTCCGCCTTCAGAGGTTTTCCGTTGAACTTCACATAGACGAAGACACCGTTACCGGCATAGCTGACAAGGCCCTTCGCCGCGGCCCCGGAGACCAGGCATTGCAGCAAGCCGGCGATCAGCGCATGGCGGGCAGGAAGGTTGTTGATACCACTGAGGTATGCTTGAAGCCCCTCAACCTGGAAGGCGAAGATGTGGGTCGTGCAAACGCGGGATTCGAGCCGCAGCAGATAATTCTCCAGCGTCACGAACTCGATTGCGCCGGGCACTCCCAGGTAGGGGCGCATCTCATACGGGGTTCCCCCGCTCGTCTCGCCGGGGAATTTCGCGACCTGATTTGCCGCCTCGATCGTCTCGGCCACCTGTTGACGCATCCTGTTGAGCGCGACCGCCGTTCTGATTCTGGCGCCCAGTTCCAGGCCGTCGAATGGCTTGGTCACATATTCCGTGGCACCCGCTTCAAATGCATCATTGACGGACTCGACGTCAGTGAGGGCCGTCAACATGATGATCGGCGTATTCACATGCCCGGCACGCGCCCGGATCGACTTGCATAGCGAAATGCCGTCTTCGTCCGGCATCCTGATATCCAGCAGGAAGCAATCCACTTCATGGCCATCATCCAGATGCCAACGCGCCTCGGCTGCGGAACTGCAGCAGGCGATATCAACATAACCGGCACGACCCAAGATTCCCATGAGCAGGCTCAGAACGACCGGATCATCATCAACGGCGAGTATTCTCATATTACGTCCTCTGACATGGCTGCATTCATTCACTGCCGTCGGATCAGCCCGCATCTTTGCAAATCTTCATGATCATCTGTTGCAACTCTTTCAGACCCGCCAGAAGTTCATCCAGCTCCGCACCCGCATGGTCCGGGCAGGTCTCGATTCTCTCTTCGAAATGCCGGGCGCGTTCGCCCAGGTCCCTGAAGCCAAGTGTGGCGGCAGTTCCGGTGATCTTGTGAAGCTCATTCTGAACGTCTTTCAGTGCAGATTGCGCACACCGCTCTGTCTCGATCAGTCCGATTGCGTTTTGTATGGTCTCCCCGCGCGTGCAGAGTAGCGATACAAAGCGCACCCGAATTTCCGCCAGGCGGTCTTCGAGGACATCACTCATGCTGAAACATTCCAGTACAGTTCACCCAACGGGTTTCTCTGAGAGTCCTCGTAGCTTTTCTCGGCTTCTTCCTGTGCTTCGCTCAATGCGTCCACCGCGCGTGGCCCGACGCGTGAAATCAGGCGGATCGCCGGACCGGGGTGCAATTCAACCTGCAACGGCGCACCGCCCGTCGTGTAAAGCTCCATGCTTTCCAGGATCCGGTGGACCTCGTTTACCAGCTTGGTTGTCTCCGGCCGCCAGCCGCCTTCGACGACACAGACAAAGGTGCCGTTCCCGGCATAGGCCATAAGGAAGGTCGTCCCCTCAAGCGCATCCGAGATTGCCTCGGCAACATCTGTAATGATGAATTGGAGATCGGTTGCAGAGCTGCGCTGGTGCAGCCTTTCGAAATCAACCGTTTTCAATGCGAAAACCGAGGACCCGAACAGGGATTTCCGGGAAATCTGGGCAACGTAGTTTTCAAGCACGTTATACTCGACGACCCCGGCCACCTCGACAATCGGCACCGAGTCGAAAAGATCGATCTTCTTGCCGGGCTCATTGCCGTCCGCGGCCTTCTGCGCCGATATCTTCCGAGCGTTCAGGTCTCTTTCTTCCAGCAGGCGCTCGATCATCTGAATGCGCCCGCGCAATTCGGATATTTCAAACGGCTTTGTCAGATAGTCGGTTGCGCCAGCCAGGAACGCGTCATCAATATTCTTCTTGTCCGACATTGCCGTGATCATCAGCACCGGGGTCCGGCTATAGCTCGGGTGCGCCCTGACGATCTCGCAAAGCTGGATACCGTTCGTGCCCGGCATCTGGATATCCAGAAGAATGCAGTCGAAAGTATCCTGCGAGCTTTCGGCAATGCATTGCAACGCATCGACCGCCGAAGTCGCAGTGACCAACTCATGAGGCCCGATTTGGGAAACCAATGCGTCGAGCAATTCAAGGCTCAGCGGGTCGTCATCAACTGCCAGTATCTTCATTTTCCTCTTTCCTCTTTATCGGTGTCGTTGTCTCGACATTCAATTTGGTGGTGCTGCTTGATCCTTCTAAAACCTAAGGTTGAGGCAAAAGATGGCGAGACGATGGCTCGTTTTTGACAATGCGGCAGCTATGACCCCTCCCGGCCGTTTGTCGTGTTGCTGTGTCCAAAAAGTCACGGGTCGCATTGGCAACCGGCTTGCACAGCCCCCTGATCGCGCAATCATCCTTGGGTGATCTCGACCCCGAGAACGCCATTTTCGAAGGAACGAATCAACCAAACCCAGCGCGCCGGCATCCAGGCGCTACCCCCGATCGCCACCTGCGCCAGTCGTGCTTTCCGCTGAAATCCCAATCTTTTAGCAATCAGAGACGACAAGAGCAGGACGGGAATCAACAGCCCTTCTCCCCTCCGGCAGCCGTTAAAGGCGAGCGTTGCCCCCGCCAAAAAATGACTCGCCCCTTCGCAGTTGCACGAACCGGAACAGGTCAGACATCGCGGCAAGAAGGTGGGGCCACGCTCGAAGGACAAAGGGGGGAATTTCTGACTTTGACGCACCGCTGCGCTCAACGAATCGGCAGCAGAAACTGAATGTCATTCAGCTGCGCCGAGTATCAAAGCGTTTCGCGAAGCGTCTGAAACACGTGTTTTCGTTAAACCCGCACGCCCCGTCAGCGTTGCGCGCATTTTGCCTTAGACGGATGATTCAGGTCAAAGACGAACTGCTTCAGGCGGATGCAACATATTTGGAAATCTCAAGATGCAACTCCAGCGGATCGAAGGGTTTCGAAATCACCTGCGTCGCGCCAAGCGCGATCAACTCCCGCTGGACTGCCGGTGTATTCTCGGCCGTAAGGAAGACGATCGGAACACCCTCCAAGGCGGTTATCTTCTTGATACCACAAAAAGTTTCCCGGCCGTCCATTTCAGGCATAGAAAGGTCCAGAATAATCAGATCCGGCGAGAGCGACGGCAGCTCTTTCAAGGCGGCGCCACCTGAACTGAAGCTGGTAACGCTGAAAGATCCAAGCACTTCGAGCGCCGTTTTTGCTATGGCCAGGATGTCGGAGTCATCATCAACGTGGACGACAGAAATCCTGTCATCTCCCGTTGACGGCAAAGGCTCGCGTCTCTTCAGATCATTCTCAATTCTCAAATCGGTACACCACTGGCCCAAGCTCAAATTTCGCCCCTAGGTTGAGGGCGGTAATTGAATTTCTCCATAAACCATAGGCGAGAATCCAGTGATCGGGAAGCCCCGGAGTTTGCCTTTTATGATCGGGACCGGACAGACCCGGCACAAAAGACACAAAATCAGCTTTGCCGCCCATTGGTTTCAGGACAGATAAAATTCACGGCTGTTCCGGTTCAAGATCAAAAGCAGCAGATACTCTTGAGCAGGTGCGCTTTGGCAGATCGGCAATGAACGCTCATGGAACCCATGGTTGTAGGGAAACCGGGTAGCTGTGAGCGGGCCGGGTCAAACAACCGGCTCCTTTACGTGAACGCGCCAATCGGCGAGATCCACGTGGGCGTGCCCTCAACCAGGCGCTTGAAGCAGCGGGATTTCGCCGACCAAGGGCTGCCTGCACCCAAGATTCGCGCCGTCGATGCCCCTGGCCTTCCGATTCGTTTTATCATCACGCCGGGCCGTTGGAGGAATTGCCCTCTGTCAGGCGGCTCGCGACGCAGATCATTGGCGCGAGGTCATCACAGAAAATTCAGGCGGAATCACCCCCGTCATTCGGGCGCACTATAAGGAGCGTTACCTAGCGGAAACCTTCTCTATCAGTATCAATAGCTTCCGTTAGGTCAGCTTAAGGTGCGAAAAGACGCCCAACCGGTTCAATACCTTCATCAATCTCGCTTGCGCAATGACATGCTCAGCGACACGCGACACAGCCGAATGCCCCAAAAATACCTCAATTGCTTCACCAATTGCCCATGTCTGGGGTGCAGTGTTCCAAGACACAAGGCCGGGATCACCGGTGACAAGAGGCGAACAGGATGACAAAAGTCAGATTCTCAACCAGTCACGCAGTCCTTATCGTGGCAGGCCTTAGTTGGGGGCTCGTGTTGTCCAGCAGTGGTGCATTCACCGCGTCTCCGACACTCGGATGGGCCACGGTAGTCACGTCTGCTGTCCTCATCGTGGTTTACTCCTATAAGTTGTGGATCTCGGAGAAAGCGAAGCGGGCCGCGATCGAACGCAGCGAAGAGCTTGAGCACATGCGCAACGCTGTGGACGAGCACTGCCTCATCTCGGTCGTGGACCAGAACCGGAAGGTGACTTTCGTGAATGACGGGTTCCTCAAGGCGACCGGCTACACCGCTGATGAACTCTTGGGCAAAGACCCTGTCTCTTTCCAGATCCATACCATCCCCGGCCAGCCGGAAAGGATCTCCCGGCGGTTGAAGTCCGGGCAAATCTGGTCAGGTGAGATCCGGCTCGTCTGCAAGGGTGGTGCCCACATGTGGACTCACACGACCATCAGCCCCCGGTTCGATCGAACTGGCCGCTTCATGGGGTCCACGTCGATCCGGACGGACATCACAGCAGGTAAAATCGCCGTCGAAGAACGCGAAGTGGTCTCGATCCTGGACAAGCTCCTCGACAACGTGTTCATTTTCGAACCCGATACCTATCGCTTCAAGTACATGAACCAAGCCGCGATGCGGCGGGTTGGCTGGGACAGAAGCACTTATATTAACAAGACGGTCCTTGATACCGACCCGAATTTTGACCGGGATAAGTTTGACCATCTCGTGGCTCCGCTCATGGATGGAACCCTCGACGTGGTCAATGTACGGGCCGAACTGGACGATGGAACGAACGAAATATTCGTACAATACATTCGATCGGATTCCGGACCGGGTAGTCTCGTGGCGATTTTCCGCAACATCTCAGACAAGATCGAGGTCGAGCGGATCAAGGATGAATTCATCTCGACGGTGAGCCACGAACTCAGATCGCCGATCACCTCGATCAAGGGTGCGCTTGGCCTGCTCCTCGCGGGCGCGGCAGAGGACCTCCCGGCAAAAGCGCAGAACCTTGTCTCGATTGCGCACCGGAATGCCGACAGGCTGGCCATCATCGTGAACGACATCCTCGACCTCGAGAAGATCGCCGCCGGGCGCATGGAATTTGACTTCCAGCCGAGCGATCTGTGTTCCCTGATCACGGACGCCGTCCAGATAAATTCTGGCTTCGGCAAGAGATTTGATGTTACGGTGCGGGCAGAGGGGCTCGACGAGCCAGCCTATGCCAAGATTGATACCAACAGAATGCTACAGGTTTTGACAAACCTGCTCAGCAACGCGGCCAAATTTTCGAGGCCAGGTGGCGAGGTTGTCGTATCTCTTGACAGGGAAGAAGATCACTACTGGATCAATGTCAGGGATTTCGGAGTGGGCATAGCAAAGGCCGATATCGACAAGATCTTCGACCGCTTCCGGCAGGCCGACAATCATAGCGAACGAAGCGGGAAGGGAACAGGTTTGGGATTGAGCATAGTCAAGGTGATCATGGAACAGCATGGTGGCAAAGTCATCGTCACCAGCGAACCGGGCATCGGCTCAACCTTCTCGCTCAGGTTGCCAGTTGATCATGCCGCATATGCCGGCCAGACCGATATGGCAATGGTGGGTTGAGTGATGAAAAATGGTGGTTTGAGCGATGAATGATAATACCGGACATATACCAAGGATCCTGCACGTTGAAGACGATCAGGACACACGCGAAATAACGGCGATCGCTCTGGAATTGACAGGGGCCGTCACCCTGCTGCAATGCACATCCGGCGAAGAAGCCATCGAGAAGGCAGCAGCCTTCGGGCCAGATGTCATCTTGCTCGACGTGATGATGCAGACGATGCACGGCCCCGAAGTTTTCGCGGCCTTCAGGCAGATCCCCGAAGTTTCGGATGTGCCCGTCATTTTCATGACCGGTCGGGTCCAGCAAAACGAAGTGAACGAGCTGATGTCGCTGGGCGCACTATCGGTCATCGCGAAACCGTTTGAGCCGTTGGAACTTCTCGGCACGATCGAGTCCGCCCTGCGCCGCGCACCGGCTGCCAAGGAAAGAGTACCCGCGGTCAGCGCATGCTGACCGGGGGCACCTGATCACCGGAAACCTGGCAGGTCGGGCCAGTAGCACCACGCGCCCCTTTTTCCATATCCATTGCGCCCGTTCGCGGCCCCTTCCAGCGACATTAGTTGCTGATCCGTCGCGCGGAAAATACGAAATGCTTCAGCATTTATTAGCCTTTCCCAAGGGTCGCAAACGCCGGCCTGTCCGCCCGCATCCGCGGGCAGCTTAGGCAGGCTCTAATCGGGGCTGAGGAAGTCTATACTTTCGGCCCCACCGTCAAACATGAAACTGTTCGCGCATCTGCCCCCCTTCGGGGGCCTGTCAGGATAGAGGTTTCTCATGGCCAAGGACATTGTCGCCGATCCCGCTGTAAAATCCACCTGCGCGGCGCTTTTCCTTTCGCATCACATGACAATTCTATTGACCCGGACGAGGCAGCGCATCCTAAATCCGGGTCGACCCGCCAGCAGCAGAAAGAGCCAGCCATGAAGGACGCCATTGAAGAGCTTCGCGACAATGTCGCAACCCCCTTCGAACAGGCCCGCGCGATGCCGCCTTCGGTCTATACGTCGGAGGGTTTTCTGGCCCGCGAGCTGAAAGACATCTTTGCGCAGGACTGGTTCTGCGTCGGACGTGCCTCGGCGCTGGCCGGGGCGGGCGATTACGTCACCCTCGATCTGGCGGGCCAGCCCATCATCGTGTTGCGCGACGCGCAGGGCACGCTCAAGGCGATGTCGAATGTCTGCCGCCACCGCATGTCCACCCTGCTCGAGGGGCGCGGCAACACCCGCAGCATCGTCTGCCCCTACCACGCCTGGACCTACAACCTGGATGGAACGCTGCGCGGCGCCCCCGCGATGACCCGTAACGAAGGCTTTTGCAAAACAGACTACAAACTGCCCGATATCCGTTGCGAGGAATGGCTGGGCTGGGTGTTTGTCACACTCAACCCCGACGCGCCCGCCGTCGCGGCGCAACTGGCCAAGGTCGAGGATCTGGTCGGCGATTTCGACATGACCGCCTACACCGAAACCTTCTTCGAGACCCATATCTGGAACACCAACTGGAAGGTGCTGGCCGAGAACTTCATGGAAAGCTACCACTTGCCGGTCTGCCATGCTGGCACCATCGGCGGTCTCAGCAAGCTGGAGGAAATGGTTTGCCCGCCCGGCGAGGCGGCGTTCAACTATCACACCATCCTCAAGGACGACACGCTCAAGATCGCGTTGGCGCATCCCTCCAACACCCGCCTCGTCGGCGAGCGCCGTCGCACCACATACCTGCTGGCGATCTATCCCAGCCTGCTGATCACGCTCACGCCGGGCTATTTCTGGTATCTCACGCTGCATCCGCATGGGGTCGGCCAGGTGCGCATCGGCTTTGGCGGCGGCATGTCCGACGACTACGCGGGCGACGCCAATGCACAGACCCATTTCAACCAGCTCAAGACATTGCTGGACGCGGTGAATGTCGAGGACAAGGGATGCACCGAAAAGGTCTATCGCGGGTTGTCGTCAGGGGCGGCCACGCCGGGGCACCTGTCGCATCTCGAACGGCCCAATTACGACTTTGCCCAGTATATCTACAGCCGCATCGCGCGCGGTAACTGACAGCACCGGGCTCATGGCACATACGCGCCTGCGCAAGCTCCACGCCGCCCATGCCCGCCGGTCGCAGACGCAGGGCGTCTGTATCCGGCGCGCCCTCGCCCCATGCAAAGCCACCTCATATGGAGTTTCAGGAGATGACTGATCATTGCGCCACCCTACGCCACGATCTTGCCGCCTGCGCCGCCGCCCCCGCGGACGCGCCGCGCGGCCTGCCCGGCCAGGCTTATGTCGATGCTGATTTTTTCGCCCATGAATGCGCCACCGTGCTGCGCCGTGGCTGGCACTGCGTCGGGCGCGCGGACGAACTGCCGCAGCCCGGCGACTACCTGACCCTCCAGCTTCTGGACGAACCGGTCGTCGTGGTGCGCGATGACACGACGATCCGGGCGCTGTCAAATGTCTGCCGCCATCGCGGCATGCCGCTGGTCGAGGGGCGCGGCAGTGCCAAGCGTTTTGTCTGCCGCTACCACGCTTGGACCTATGGCACTGACGGGGCGCTGCTGCGCGCGCCGCGCATGGAGAATGCAGGCTTTGACCCCAAATCCTGCCGGCTGCCCGAGTTCCATTGCACCCAGCGGTTCGGCTTCATCTATGTCAGCCTCGCCGATCAGCCGCCCGACATCGACGCCGAGCTCGCCGGCCTTTCGGACGTGATCGGCCCGTATCGCCCCGAGGAGTACCGCATCGTCCACTCAGCCCAGGAGGTCTGGAACTGCAACTGGAAATGCCTGGTCGAGAATTTCATGGAAGGCTACCATCTGTCGGTGGTGCATCCCGTGACGCTGCACGGCTATACCCCCACCGGCCTCAGCCGCAAGGGCCCCAACGGGCCCGGCTTTACCAGCTATTTCGCCAATTACCCCAATAACATCCCCTCGCGCGGTGCAGGTGCGCCCGGCCTCGACGAGGCGGCACGCAACCGCTCCAGCCTGTTTGCCGCCTTCCCCTGCCAGGTGGCCAGCGTCGCGGCATCGCTGCTGGTATCACTCAACATCCTGCCGCTGACGGCCACCTCGATCGAGGTGCGCTGGACCATGTCAGTCTATGGCGACGAACTGGACGACGAGACGATCAGACAACGCATCAGCCTGTGGGAAGAGGTCAACCGCGAGGACCGCGAAAAACTGGAGGCAATGCAGGTGGCGCTGGGATCGACCCACGCGACCGGCGGCCCGCTGGCCGGCGAGGACTATGAGGGCACGGTGCACGACTTCCTGCTCTGGCTGGCGCGGCAGGATGCGATGGCGGCCTGACCGCCCTGCCCTTTTCGCCGCGGTTATTCCGGGCCGCGGCATGCCCCATCGTGTCATTCACCGCCTTGAAGAAATCGAGGTCCACATGCATCAACGCGAAATCCTGTTCGCTGTCGATCAACCGCTCCAGCAGGTAAATGGCAGCGCGCCGGTTCTTCAGGCCTGTCAGCTGATCGGTATAGGCCTTTTCCTCGGCGGCGATCATCGCCCCCTGCAGCCGCAGGTTCAGCGTGCGCGACGCCTCCATCGCGGCGGTCTTGGCCTCCATCAGGTAAAGCATCTCGATGGTCAGGTCGGTGGCGGCGAAATCGGCGCTGGTCAGGTTGAACGCCCGGACCGCCTCTACCACCGAGATGCCAAATGACAGGTTCACCACGGCCCCCCCCGCGCGGCCCGATGGCACCCGCCTCGGGGCCATCCGCCTCTGGCAGCGGCACCACCACTGCCTTCAAATCGGCGCGCGTGGCCCCACGCATCTGCAGATGCAGCTTTTCCCCCGCATGCTCGCGCAGGGCCGCCATCGTGCCATCGATGCGTGGGCGCCTGATCTCGAAAAGCTCGGTAAACCGGCTGCCCGGCGCCGCACCCTCGGGGTCGAGTCTGCGCAAGGTCGGCCCCGCATGCACGATATGCCCCGTCCGGTCGAGCACCAGGTGCATCGGGCAGAGCGTGTCGAGCAGCTTGGTAATCGGAAACTCCTGCGCCTGCATCTAACTTGCCCTCGCGCCCAGATCGAACCGACGGCCACTGGCATGGGCAATGCTCAGCAGCTTGATCGTGATGATCTCGTGGCCCGCGCGCCCGCCCCTATGCTCCAGCAGGACCAGCGCGCCGTAATCATCGGCCAGGGCCCGCAACAGGCCAACGATCACATGGCCGAAACCGGGGTGCCGCGCCCGGCAGGTCAGGCTGAAAATGCCGGCGGCATGTTCGCGCAGCTCCAGCTGTAATCGCCGGATGTAATCTCCCCAAAACCGCCGTTTGAAAATTCCCCAGTCGTGAGCGGCAGGGTCAATTCCGAACTTCAATTATTCGGAATTGGCGCTGACGCGGGACATGAGGCCTGATGCTCCGAACGGAGAGTGACAGGGGCAGGCAGGTGAAGGGACTGAGGGAGATCGTTTTGATCCATGATTTGAAAAAGCAGGGGCTCAGCATTTCCGCGATCGCGCGGAAGGTGGGCTCTGATCGCAAGACCGTGCGGAGATACCTCGACCGTGGGCTGGAGGCGCCGGTCTACGGGCCGCGCCAACCGCGGGCGCGGGTGATTGAGCCTTATGAGCGCTATTTGCAGGAGCGGGTTCAGGCGTTCCCCGATCTCAGCGGCGCGCGCCTTCTGCGCGAGATCCGGGAATTGGGCTATGACGGCGGTTATACTGCGGTGACGGACTTCCTGCGCGAGGTGCGCCCGGCCAGGCCGGCGCAGTTCGAGCGGCGGTTCGAGACCCCGCCGGGCAAGCAGGCCCAGGTCGATTTTGCCGAGTTCACGGTGGAGTTCACGGACGAGCCCGGCGTCGTGCGTAAGGTCTGGCTGTTCTCGAT
>NZ_JAPWHW010000038.1 GCF_028369135.1 Roseovarius sp. ZX-A-9 | reverse complement strand
CGAGGCCATGAAGTTCTTTACCAACGTCAAGACATACTCCCTGCCGTGGCCCAATTGACAAAAGCCACAGATTCTCCCGAAACTGCGGGGCTCACAACCTGAGTCCCGCTTTTTTCAGCGAGGTGCCCGATGGCCCAGATTGCTCATACCGAAGGCGAAGCCAACACATCCCAAGCCCGCCAGAAATGGTCCGCATCCGAGACCGACGATGCTGCGCGCGATCTTTTGCGCCGCGATGCGGACGCGTTTCTGCATCAAAGCCTGTCGAGCCCCTGCGTGGCGACCATCGCGCGGGCCGAAGGGATCTGGATCGAGGATGTGGCCGGACGCCGCTACATGGATTTCCACGGCAATTCGGTGCATCACATCGGCTATGGCCATCCGCGCCTTGTCGCTGCGATCAAGGATCAACTGGACAGCCTGCCATTCTCGCCAAGGCGTTTCACCAATGATGTGTCCGTGGCCCTGGCCGAGCGGTTGGCGGAAATCGCCCCTGGTGATCTGGGCAAGACGCTCTTTACCACCGGTGGGTCGGATGCCAACGAGGTGGCGCTGAAGATCGCGCGTGCGGCGACGGGCCGCTTCAAGACGCTGAGCTTCTGGGATGCGTTCCACGGTGCCGGTTTCGGGGCGGCTTCGGTTGGCGGCGAGGCGACGTTTCGCAGCCATATCGCCGGGCCGCTGCTGCCCGGGGCCGAGCATGTGGCGCCGTTCCATTGCTATCACTGCGCCTACGGTCATCCGGGGCCGGAAACCTGCGCGCTGGCCTGCGCAAAGATGGTGGACTACGTGCTGCAACGCGAAGGCGATGTGGCCGCTGTCATCGCAGAACCGATGCGCGCCGTGCCGGTGGTGCCGCCGCCCGGTTACTGGAAGGCGGTGCAGGCCGCGTGTCACAAACACGGCGCGTTGCTGATCATGGACGAGATCCCGACCGGTCTGGGCAAGACGGGCGAAATGTTTGCGTTTCAGCATGACGGGATCACGCCCGACATCGTGACACTGGGCAAGGCGCTGGGGGGGGGCATCCTGCCGATTGCCGCCGTTGTGGCGCGTAATGATCTGGACGTCTGCGGCGATTTCGCCATCGGGCACTATACCCACGAAAAAAACCCGGTCACCGCGCGCGCCGCGCTGACGACGCTCGATATCATCGCGGATGAAGGGCTGGTAGAGCGGTCCGCCACGCTGGGGCGCGCTGCGATGGACCGGCTGCACGATTCCATCGGTTCTCACGCGCGTGTCGGTGACATTCGGGGCAGGGGCCTGATGTTCGGGGTCGAGATCGTCTCGGACAGTCAGGAGCGCACGCCGGACCCGAAACTGGCCGAGGCAATCTACTATGCCTGCCTCGCCCGCGGCCTCAGCTTCAAGATCAGCGCCGGAAATGTTCTGACCCTGTCGCCGCCGCTGACGATCCGGCAGCAGGATCTGGATGATGCATTGGGCATCGTCGAAGATGCCGTTCGGGATTGCGCCAATTGAGCGCCGGAGTTTTCCTCCTCGTTCTATTTGCCGCGTTTCTGCATGCTTTCTGGAATGCCGTCGTCAAGGGGGCCGGGGACAAGGCAGTGATGCTGGGGTTCATCGCGCTGGGTCATGTCATTCCGGGGATCGTGCTGGTGATCATATCCGGCGGGGTGAGCGCGGCGGCGATCCCCTACATCATCGCATCGACGGTGATCCACTGGGGGTATTACATCCTGCTGAACACGGCCTACCGGGTTGGAGATCTGAGCGTGGTCTATCCGATCGCCCGCGGGCTCTCACCGATCCTGATTGCGCTGGGGGCGCAGTTCTGGGTGGGCGAGGTGCTGCCCGTCACCGCATGGGTCGGCATCTTTGCAGTCTCGGTCGGGATCATGATTCTGGCGACTCAGCGTCAGGCGGTGGCAATGCCCCTGGTCGGGTATATGGCCGCGATCGGCGTCGCGATTGCGATCGCCAGCTATTCCATCGTCGATGGTGTCGGTGTCCGGTTGTCGGGCAGCCCGGTGGCCTATATAGGTTGGCTCTTTACGGCTGAGGCGCTTGTCGCGTTGTTCGTATTCGGGACAAGATGGCAGCGTGTGCGCGCGGTTCCGCGACGGACCTTCATGTTGGGGCTGTTTGGCGGTATCGTCTCGGGAACGGCCTACGGACTGGTGTTGATCGCCAAGATGTATGCACCGCTGGGTATTGTGTCGGCGCTGCGTGAAACGTCGGTGATTTTTGCGGCACTGATCGGCGTGCTCTGGTTCCAGGAAGGCCCGAAGGCCGCCAGAATTGCGGCCGCGATCGTTGTGGGCTGCGGCATTGTTGTCATTGCCGGATCGAAGGGGAGTTGAAGGAGCATGTTGAGACGATCGGCGCATAGGCACCGCCCCCGTGGCGGCGCGAATATGGTTCCGCTGTGCTGATCCTTTCGTTTCTCGTACAACTGGCGGGCGCGACCATGCTCCTGCTCTTTGCGGTCCGCATGGTGCGCACCGGTATCGAACGCGCGTTCGGGTCGTCCTTTCGGCGGGTTGTCACGCAAAACCGCAACCCGCTCAGCGCAGCCCTGGCGGGGCTGATGCTGGCGATCATCCTGCAAAGTTCGGCCGCGGTTGCGCTGTTGGTGGCGGGGTTTTCGGCAGCGAGCGCGGTGACATTCGGTGTCGGACTTGCGGTCGTTCTGGGGGCCGATCTGGGATCGGCCCTGCTCATTCAGGTGTTTTCGTTCAATCTTGACTGGTTGGTGCCGGTTCTTCTGGCCATCGGCGGCGGATTGTTCGTCAAGTCCGAGAATCGACGATTGCGCCAGTTCGGGCGCATCATCCTCGGGATCGCGTTCATCCTGATATCGCTACGCTTCCTGCGCGAGACGATGGACCCGATCCGCGACAGCAGTTTCCTGCCCGCAATCGCCGATTACCTGGTGTCGGATTTCGTCACCGCGTTCCTTGTTGGTGCGTTTCTGGCATTCATCATGCATTCCAGCGTCGCGGTCATCCTGATGTGTGTCACGCTGGTTGCCGTGGATGCTATCCCCGCCGCGGCGGGGGTTTCGCTGGTGCTGGGCGCCAACCTTGGCAGTGCGCTGATTCCGGTCTGGCTCACCCGGGGGATGGCCAACACCGCTCGCCGTATCCCGGCGGCCAACCTGGCGGTGCGCGGGGTCGGGGCGGTGCTGATGCTCATCGCGGTGAACCGGCTGGGGCTGCTGCCCTATATCGGCGCGCCGGATTCGGCGCAGACGCTGATCAATGCCCATATCCTGTTCAATTCGCTCTTGCTGCTGGTGACGCTGTTTTTCTGCAGCAGGCTCGAACGGCCCTTTGCCCGGTTGCTGCCGCTGAATGCTCCCACATTCGAAGAGCAATCACCGATGTATCGCTCGACGCTTGACGATTCGGTGCTGGACAAGCCGCATCTGGCAATTGCCAACCTCAGGCGTGAAGTGCTGCGCATGGTACAACTGGTCGAGACGATGATTCACCCGGTCATGGACCTTTACCAGGCCTATGACGCGGGCCGCGCGCGCACTGCCATAGCGCAGGACAACTTCGTGAATACGGCGCTGGATGATATCCGGCGTTATGCGGCTTCCATCCCGAGCGACGGTCTGGCCAAGAGCGACAGCAAGCGGGTGCGCGAGCTGACCGAATACGCCATCGCCATCGAGGCCGCAGGCGATATCGTGGTCAAGCGCCTGATCCCCTTGGCCAAGGAAAAGCACGAGAAGGGCATCAAGTTCTCGCCCAGCGGCCAATCCGAGATTTGCCGCATGCACGAGCAGGTGGAGGCCAATATCGAGCTGGCGTCGAACCTGCTGATTTCCGATGATCTGGAAAGCGCGCGCCTGTTGCTCGAGGAAAAGGGCGAAATGGCCCGGCTCGAACGCAAGAGCCGCAAGCGCCATCTCAAACGCCTGAGCGAAGGCGTGCAGATCAGCTTTGACTCCAGCGATATTCATCTCGAAACCGTCAGTTCCCTGCGGGATTTCAACAGCTACATGGCCTCTGCCGCCTATCCGATCCTGCATCGCGGCGGGCAATTGTTGGAAACCCGGCTGATCGAGCAGGATTACGACGATATCGAGATCAGGCAGCGTTAATGCGCGTTGGCTTCGCCCTGACGTACGAAATGGACGCAAATCCCTGATCCGGGGGCGCTGAGCCTGCGCTCTTCTTATCCTGATCCCACCAGGTGTGCCCGTTCGGAGGGCAGGCGGCGCTTTGGCGTCGCCGATCGCCGAGGCAATGTCACATGAATGTTGCACGGTGAGACTAGGTAGAGCAAAGTTGAAGGAGGGAAGATTCGTGGATAGGCAAAAATTATACATTGGTAGGAATTATCGATTTGGCTTCTTGGTTGTCTTTGTAAGAAGCTTTGCCGAACAAAGAGGTCCGTATGAGCGGTCCCGCATTGAAATCAACAGAGGAGACGGGAAATGAAGAAACTTACAATGGCGCTGAGCAGCGTTGCGTTCGCGGCGCTGACTGCGACAGGTGCGCTGGCGGATACCGAATTGACGGTCTACACGGCGGTCGAAGCTGAAGATCTGGCGCGCTATGCCGAGACGTTCAACAAGGTCCACCCGGACATCAAGATCAACTGGGTGCGAGATTCGACCGGTGTCGTCACGGCCAAGCTGCTGGCCGAGCGTGACAATCCGCAGGCGGATGTGATCTGGGGCCTGGCCGCAACATCACTGCTGCTGCTGAAGTCCGAAGGCATGCTGGAGCCTTATGCGCCTGCAGGCGTTGAAAATCTCGACAAGAAGTTCGTTGACCGTGACAATCCACCGGCTTGGGTGGGTATGGACGCCTGGGTGGCTGCAGTGTGTTACAACACAGTCGAAGGCGAGAAGCTGGGCCTCAAGGCGCCGACCTCGTGGCAGGACCTTACCGATCCGCAATATGAGGGCCATGTGATCATGCCGAACCCGGCATCGTCCGGCACCGGCTTCTTGGATGTGTCCAGCTGGCTGCAGATCTTCGGTGAAGAAGGTGGCTGGGAATACATGGATGCGCTGCACAACAACATCGCGCGCTACACCCATTCCGGTTCGGCCCCGTGCAAGCTGGCTGCGTCGGGTGAGATCCCGATCGGCGTTTCCTTTGCCTTCCGCGGTGCCAAATCCAAGGCCGCCGGTGCGCCCATCGAAATCATCGTGCCAACCGAAGGCGTCGGCTGGGATATGGAAGCCACGGCAATCGTCGCCGGCACGGCCAACCTGGAAGCGGCACAAAAGCTGGTTGATTTCACGGTCACAAGGGACGCGAACGTGATGTACAACACCGGTTACGCCGTGGTGGCCTATCCTGGCGTTGCCAAGCCGGTCGACCATTTCCCAGAAGGGCTGCTGGATGCGATGATCGACAACGATTTCGAGTTCGCCGCCAACAATCGCGACCGCATTCTGTCCGAATGGTCGAGCCGCTATGACGGAAAGTCCGATCCCCAGTAATAGGGCCCGGACGGCAAAAGAGGGGCGAGCCGTGGGTTTGCCCCTCATCCTGCCAAAACTGGAATTTGCTGCGCGACAGGATCGTGATCGGCTATTCTGTCTCTGACACCCAGCGAAAAGGATGAATTAGTGCGCGACGCTGCTGACGGGGCGGGCCCCTATCTGAGGATCGAAAACCTCTGGAAGGCCTTTGGGAAATTTGTGGCGCTGAAAGATATCTCGCTTGATATCGAGGACGGTGAATTCGTTTGCTTTCTTGGGCCTTCGGGCTGCGGCAAGACGACATTGCTGCGGGCCATCGCGGGGCTGGACCTGCAAACCAAGGGCAGCGTTTACCAGGGCGGGCAGGACGTGTCGAACCTGCCACCGTCCGAGCGCGACTTTGGCATCGTGTTCCAGTCCTACGCGCTGTTTCCAAACCTCACGATCGAAAAGAACATCGCTTTCGGGCTCGAAAATACCGGCCGTAGCAAGGACGAGATCAACAAGCGCGTCGCCAGCCTGCTGGAACTCGTCGGGCTGCCGGATCAGGGCCGGAAATACCCCGCGCAGCTTTCGGGTGGTCAGCAACAGCGTATCGCGCTGGCGCGTGCCATCGCGACCAATCCCGGCCTCTTGCTGCTGGACGAGCCGCTGTCGGCGCTCGACGCCAAGGTGCGCGTGCACCTGCGCCACGAAATCAAGGAGCTTCAGCGCAAACTGGGTGTGACCACAGTGATGGTGACGCATGACCAGGAAGAGGCGTTGGTGATGGCCGACAGGATCGTGGTGATGAACCACGGCGTGATCGAACAGGTCGGATCGCCCACCGAAATCTACCGCGCGCCCCGGACCCTCTTTGTTGCGGATTTCATCGGCGAGATGAACCAGATCCCGGCGCAGGCCGGCGCGGCCGACGAGGTCGTGATTGGCGGCGTGACGATGAAATCGCAGCCGCACGAATTTCCCAGAGGCGCGCAGATCGTCGCGACGGTCCGCCCTAACGACATTATTCCGCACGGCGAGGGTGCCCGATCGCCTGGCGGCGACGACACGATCCAGACCGAGGAAAACGTGCTCGAGGTGCTGGTGGATGAAATGGAGTTTCTCGGCTCGTTCTGGCGCTGCAGGCTGAAACACGACTGTTTCGGGGAAAGCGAATTGATTGCAGATTTTTCCGTCAACGCCGTCCGGCGGCTTGAGGTGACGGCTGGGCGCATGATGACCGTCGAACTGGCACAGTCGCGGCTGCTGGCCTTTGACAAGCCGGGAGCGTGACCGATGAGTGACGTGAGCATCAACGACATCCCGGCTGGCCCGCGGGTCAAGGGAAAACTGTCGCGCGATGATCTGATCATGCGCGGCAGCATGATCGTGATCGCCCTTTATCTGCTGATCACGATGGTGTTTCCGCTCTACGCAATGCTGTCGAAATCGTTTTCGACCTATCAGTTCAATCTAGCAGCTTTCGAGGTTCAGGTCAGCGACGAAGAGGGGACGAATTTCAGCGACCCGGTCACATTCGCCGAATTGAACGAAGCAGGCGATATTCTGAAAGCGCGGGATTTGATTGCCGGGTCTGACGGCAGGCTGGGCGTCACGCAGTTCTTTCCCGATTTCAGCTTTCGCAGCCCGGTCAAGTACCGCATTCGCAATCTCGACGAGGAGGGGCGTTTTCTGGTCGGCTCAAAGCTGTATGACAGCACCGACTGGCTGGAACTGGACAGCAATACCTTTCGCCGGGTTCAACTGCGCCCGACAAAGGATATTGGTTTAGGCAACTTTACCACCTATTTCTCGACCCCTGCGCTGTCGAATTCGATCAAGAATTCGGTAATGATCGCGACGATCAGCACGATCATTACTGTCACGCTGGCCTTCTGGTTCGCTTATGCGCTCAGCCGCTCTTGCATGCGGTTCAAGGGGTTGTTCCGCCTTATCGCGATGGCGCCCATCTTGGTGCCGTCGCTGCTGCCCGGGATCGCGTTGGTGTACCTCTTTGGCAATCAGGGCATGCTAAAGGAACTGCTGTTTGGCGGAACGATCTACGGCCCCATCGGCATCGTGATCGGATCGGTCTTCTTCACCTTTCCGCACGCGTTCCTGATCATATCGACCGCGCTGGCGATCTCTGATGCGCGCCTCTACGAGGCGGCGGTGTCGCTCAAGGCGACCTCGTGGCGTACCTTCTGGACGGTCACGATCCCGGGCGCGCGCTATGGTCTCGTCTCGGCGGCCTTCGTGGTGTTCAACCTCGTGATCACCGATTTCGGCCTGCCGAAGGTGATTGGCGGGCAATTCAACGTGCTGGCCGTGGATATCTACAAACAGGTGATTGGTCAGCAGAATTTCGAGATGGGCGCAGTGGTTTCCGTGGTGCTAGTGCTGCCCGCGATCCTGGCCTTTGCGATCGACCGTTTCGTCCAAAGCAAACAGGTGGCACTGCTTTCAGCGCGCTCGGTGCCCTATCAGCCCACGCCGAACAAGCGCATGGACTGGATCATGTTCGGTTATGCCAGCCTCGTGGGGGTGTTCCTGATTGGGATGCTGGCGATCTGCCAGTTCGCGGCGCTGGTCAAGTTCTGGCCCTATGATCTCAGCTTCAGTCTGAACAACTTTCAGTTCGACAAGATGGATGGCGGCGGCTGGGATGCCTATTTCAACTCGATCAAGCTAGGGCTGCTGACGGCGGTGATCGGCACGTCTATCATCTTCTTCGGCGCTTACCTGGTTGAGAAGTCGAATGGTTTTCGCGTTGGGCGGACGATCTTCCAGATGTTCGCAATGTTGCCCATGGCGATCCCCGGGATGGTGCTGGGGCTTGCCTATATCTTTTTCTTCAACAACCCGGACAACCCGCTGAATGCGATCTACGGGACGATGACGATTCTCGTCGTCTGTACCGTGACGCACTTCTACACCGTGTCGCATCTGACGGCGACGACGGCGCTTCAGCAGATGGATCGGGAGTTCGAATCCGTCTCTGCCTCGCTCAAGCAACCGACCCTCAAACTCTTTAGCCGGGTGACGGTGCCGGTCTGCCTGCCCGCGATTCTTGATATCTCGATCTATCTGTTCGTCAACGCGATGACGACGGTTTCGGCGGTGGTGTTCCTTTACTCGCACGACACGGCGCTGGCGTCGATTGCGGTGCTGAATATGGACGACGCGGGCGATATCGCACCGGCGGCGGCGATGGGCATGATGATCTTCTACACCAATGCGGGGGCGCGCATCATTCACCTGATCGCGTCACGTGGGATCGTTGGCCGCACGCAAGCCTGGCGAAGCCGGTAGAGCGGGCACAGTGATGGCGCGGCGCTTCGGCAGCCGCGCCAAGTAATTGCCGGTCCCGCCGCTCGTCAGGTTGCCGATGCCCCAAGTCGTTTTATCGCTTGGCAGCATGGCAGATGATCGCCCCAAATGTGGCCGCTGTTATGCATGCTATGACGACTTTCAGACACTGGTATAGCTGCATCACATGCTGACCTCCGGCACCAGTTGGCACAGCGTCGGGATCGTGGGACTGTTGCGCGCGCCCCCATCATGACCGCGCTGGCTCGCGCGCCGGGACGAGTTGAACCGGATTTGCGATCTGGGGCGCACGCAGGACAGATAGCGCGCGCCGCACGGCTTAGATACGTGCTGCGGCCCGATCACTGCGTGCCAGCCGCCGTTCAAGTGTCCTGACGCCCCAGGAGGCGAACAGGATCAGCACCAGGTATTCCAGCACCAGCAGACTGTAGATTTCCAGCGGTCGGTATTCAACGACGACCAATTCATTGGCCCGGCGGGTCAGCTCGCTATAGCCGATCACCGACAAGAGCGATGACGCCTTGAGCATATAGACGAACTGGTTGCCCAGCGGTGGCAGGACACGGCGCACCGCCTGCGGAAGAATGATGAAGCGCAACTTGTCCATATAGCTCAGCCCCAGCGCATCCGCCGCCTCGCGCTGGCCGGCGTCGATGGATTGCAGCCCGGCGCGGAAAATCTCGGCCTCGAAGGCACTGTCGCACAGCGCCAGCGCAATGACGCCGGCAAAAAAGACGCTCAGTTGCAGCCCGGTCAGCACCGGCACGCCGTAATAGACCCACAGGATCAGTACCAGCATCGGCACCGCGCGGAAAAATTCGACGTAGATGCGGCTGGTGATGGCCAGCAGGCGATTGGACGATAGGGCGGGCAGGGCAAAGATCAGCCCCAGCATGACAGAAAGCGTGATCGAGACGAGGGCCACCGAGATCGTCGAATAGACGCCGTTCATCAGGAATTGCAGATTGCTCAGCCCGCGCGTGTCGAAGGGCGAGACCACATGCCAGCCCCAAGTGTAATTGCCGCCCCCGCACCCCGCGAGGAAAAGCAGGGCCAGCAAAGGCAAGAGTGGTTTCAGACGCAGTGACATTGTGGCGTCCCTTCAGTGTGACAAAATCTGGTCGAGAAATGACTGCGTGCGGGGGTTCTGGGCGCCACGAAAGAAATCCTCGGTCGGGGCCTTCTCCACGATCTGGGCCTGATCCATGAACACCATCGTATCGGCCACCTTGCGGGCAAAGCCCATCTCGTGGGTGACGCAGATCATGGTCATGCCTTCGCGCGCCAGTTCTTCCATCACGTCCAGGACCTCGCTGATCATTTCGGGATCGAGCGCCGATGTCGGCTCGTCAAAAAGCAGCACGCGCGGCTTCATGCACAAGGCACGGGCGATGGCGACACGTTGTTGCTGCCCGCCGGACAATTGCGCGGGGTATTTTTTGGCCTGTTCGGGGATGCGCACACGTTCCAGCAGCGCGAGCGCGGTTTTTTCGGCCTCGGCGCGGCTGAGGCCGCGTACCCGCATCGGGGCCAGCGCCAGATTGTCCAGAACGCTCATATGCGGAAAGAGGTTGAACTGCTGGAACACCATGCCGACCTCGCTTCGGATGGTCGCCAGGTTGCGTGTGTCGTCACTCATCTCGATGCCGTCGACGATGATCTGCCCGGCGTCGTGCTGCTCTAACCGGTTGATGCAGCGGATCAGCGTGGATTTGCCCGATCCGGAAGGGCCGCAGATGATCACCTTTTCGCCACTTCGGACCTCAAGGTTGATATTCTTGAGCGCCGTGTAGTCGCCAAAGCGCTTTTCGACGGCGATGAGTTGGACCACCGGTTTGGCGTCCTGCGGGGCCGCCTGCGCTGCGCCGCTCATCGAAACGCCTTGTGGCAGCGCAGGGTCCGGACTTTGAGATCGCGCTTGTCGATGCTCGACCCGTGCGGTTCGGACGGGGACGTGAGACAGGTTTCGAAAACGCTACCGCCGCTCTTGCCGCGCGAATGGCGCTGCTCGATCTCCCGGAGGTTGCCGGGAGAACTGGTTTCGATCTTCGAATTCATTGCTTTGGCTCCTTGCCTCACGTCGATGCCGGTCAGTCCTTCAGCAGGACAACGCCCCATTTTTCGTTGAGCGTGTCAAAGTACCCGGCTTGCTTTTTCAGCAGGATCCAGTTGTTGACGTAGTTGAGCCAGATCTGATCATCAATGGGCGTCAGAAAGGCCATTGGCAGTGCGGCGCGCGACTGCTCTGGGAAGATCATCTGAATCTGGTCATAGCGTTTTTGAAGGCCCGATGCCTCGATCAGCGTCGTCACCGTATAGTCCGAGCGGCCAGCGAGCACTTCCTGCCAGCCGGTTCCGGGGCTCTCGACCCGGCGCATCTTGGCGTTGGGCAGTTCGGCGCGGATGTAGTCCTCCATCGTGGTGCCCAGCGTGACACCGGCCGTGCGGTCAGGGCTGTTGAGATCATCCCAGGAAGAATACTGATCGGCGTTTTGCTTCAGGACCACGGGCACGAAACCGTTGATGCCCCACGGTGTGCTCATCCCGACCACCTTGGCACGCGACAGGCTCATCGAGGTGCCGCTCATGGCGATGTCGTAGCGGCCGGCCTGAATGCCGGTGATCATGGTTTTCCATTCGGTGGTGACAAACTCCACCTCGACGCCCAGATCCTTGGCCATCTCGCGTGCGGCGTCGATCTGGTGCCCGACGAATTCATCCTTGCCCACTTCGCGGAAAGACATGGGGAAGTAATCGCCGGTGGTGCCGACCCGCAGAACACCGCGCTGCTGGATTTCGTTGAGCAGAGAATCTGCCGTTGCATCCTGCGCTTGGCTTGCTGTGCCTGTCAGCGTGGCGGCAAAACCGACCAATCCGACCATTGCGCCGATCAGCGCGGTCCGTCTGTTATGTTTCATGTCTTTCCCTCCAGGTTGGATATGCGGCCTTGTTCGATGCGAGGCCCGCTTGAATATATTGCGCGATCTTTGGCTGGCCACCCTTTGTGCGGTCATGACGCGGATGCTGGCAACTCAAAACCGTCATCTTTGTCGAGAGAAAGTGCGCGAGGCAGAGATTTGGCGATGTTTTACGTCGTTTCCGCCTCGATAAGTTTTGCGAGCCCGCTTCGGAATAATTTGGCCCCGGCATCCAGCCCAAGATCCAGCGCGGGTGTGTCCGCGCGTTTCATGCCTTCGTGAACCTTGACCAAAACAGCGCGGTCTTCTTCAAACGCTATGCGCGCGCCGGCATTCATCCGCTCTGATATCGCCTTGTCCTGACCGTCGGTGTTGCGGTGCTGAAACCAGAAGTAGCGCGTATTGTCTTCGTCGATCGGGGTCATGAAATTATACGAGATGTTGATATATGTCTGGTCGACCGGAACAGAGCCTTCGCCGCCGGTGCCCGCGGGGGTGTAGATCGACTTGTTCAGCCCGATGCCGGGGTAGAGCATCTCGTAATGCTGCAACCGGTCGCAGGGGCCGTCGAACTTGACCAACGGTGCGTAATAAGGGCTGGGCGCGCAGTTCATGATCCATCGGTGGACCAGAACGCCGCCCGCGTGCCGGGACACGTTCAGCGGCTCGCTGTCCGTGCCTGCACCCGCAAAGGAGGACACATGCACCCAGGCGACATGGCTGGGGTCCAGCAGGTTGTCACATACCCACAGGTAGTTGCAGGCGATGTCCATCGCGCCGCCATCGGTATAGCCCCAGTCGGGGTTCTCGAAATTCTCGATGTTCAGGATCAGGTCGGGATCGGCCTTGTCCGCATCGCCCATCCAGATCCAGAGCAACCGGTAGCGATCCACGACAGGGTAGGAGCGAACAACAGCGCGTTTGGGGATGTTGTCGGGTTGCGTGGGCGCGGCGACACAGGCCCCTTTGCAATTGAATGTCAGGCCGTGATAGCCGCATTCAACCGTATCACCCCGCAGGTTTCCCTGCGATAGCGGCAGTTTGCGGTGCGGGCATGCATCTTGCAATGCGGCTGCCGTGCCGTCTGCCTTGCGGTAGATGACGATTTCATCGCCAAGGATGGTTGCCGTCTGAAGGTGGCGGCCAAATTCGGCGCTCCACCCGGCGACATACCAGCAATTTCTTAGAAACATATCATGAGTCCAATCCTGCACTTTGTCACAATGCGGGCCTGCGCGGGCATTGTTCAATCGTCAAGAGGTTATGCCATGCATTAGCTGGGTTGATATATTTCAAGCGAGGGCTGCGCTGCGGCCTCTTCAAACAGCCAGTCGCGAAACAGACGCAGACGCGGGGTGCGCAACGCGTGCTTCCGGCAGACGAACCAATAGGCGTATTGCGACGGAACCTGATGCGGCAGCGGGGCAACCAGCGCGCCACTGGCCAGTGAATCCTGAACCAGCGGCGAGCGCCCCAAGGCCACGCCGTAGCCTTCGATCGCGGCCTGCACAACCATGTTGGATTGGCCGAACCTCCGGGTGTTGGCCGGTTTGGGAAGCACGACGCCCGCGCGCTCTGCCCAGTATGACCATGTGGGCGGCTCACCCCCCAGATCGGAAATGTCGTCTATCAGCAATGTATGATGCGCCAGATCCGCGGCTGTCTCCAGCGGGTGCCCTTGGGCCAGCAGGGACGGGGCGCAGACCGGGGTAAGTGTCTCGGACAGCAGCTTTTCCACATGCATGCCACGATAATTCCCAAGGCCGTAGCGGATCGACAGATCGCAGTTGCCGACCACTAGGTCGCCGCCGGAGGTGTTGGTATGGATTGATACCGACAGATCCGGGTTGGCCTGGTCAAAGTGGATCAACCGCGGAAACAGCCAGTTCACCGAAAAGCCGGGCAGGCTGGACAGGATGATCGGCGCATCGCGGGCATTGCGGCTCTGCAATTGTGTGCAGATGTCCGATATCTGCCCCAGACCTGCTGCAATGGCCGTCGCCAGCGCTTCGCCGTCGATGGTCGGCTTGCTGCCAGCGCGGCTGCGATGCAGCAGGGGGCACCCCGTCCATTCCTCCAGCGCCTTGACGTGTTGGCTGATGGCGCTTTGCGTGACGTTCATTTCCTCCGCCGCGCGGCTGAAGCTGCCCAAGCGTGCAACGCTCTCGAAGCTGCGGAGAGAGGTAAATGGCAGGTTCCTGATCATATTATGATTTCTAATGATATACGTTACACCTTTGCAATTGAAATGCGCGCCTCAGGTCAGGACAGTCGCCCAACCTGCCCATGTGTCCCGGCCCGCGCGCCGGGGTTCGCAGGATTGTCACCGATTTCTAGAGGAGCGCGTCACATGACAGCCTGGATCAGCATGATCCCCGATGAAGAGGCGGGGCCTGAGCTGCGCGCTGCGCTGGATCTGGCGCAAACCCCGCATGGGACGGTGGACAACGTGATGCGGGTGCATTCGCACCGGCCCAGCACGATGCGCGGGCATGTCGTGCTCTACCGTGCGGTGCTGCATGACGCGGCCAACACCATTCCAACATGGTTGCAGGAGGTCGTCAGCTCCTGGGTGTCGATCCTGAACAATTGTCCTTATTCGCTGGCCAACCACTGGGCGAATGCTGCGCATCTCATCGGGGATGTCGCCCGGGCAGAAGAGATCCGTGCCGCTCTTGATGCGCGCCGCTCGCAGGATGTGTTCGAGGGCCGTGAACTGGCGCTGATGCTCTATGCCGAAAAATTGACGCTGCGCCCCGGTGACATGTGCCGGGAAGATGTCGAGGCGCTGCGTAGCGCCGGGCTGGATGATGGCGAGATTCTCGAAGCCAACCAGATCATTGGCTATTTCAACTACGTCAATCGTCTGCTCAATGGGCTGGGCGTCAGCACTGATGGCGACGTCGTGGGCTATTACAAGAAGGATTGAGACGATGGACTGGAAAGCATTCCTTGGTGAAACTGAAAAACGGATTGGCACACTGACCAAGGTCGCACCGGAGATGGCCAAGGGCTATGGCACCATGTCGCGCGCCGCCAAGAAGAATGGCGCGCTGGATGAAAAAACCAAGGAGCTGGTCGCGCTCGGGATCGCGATCACGACCCGTTGCGAAAGCTGTATCGGCTTCCATGTCCGTTCGCTGGTGCGTCTGGGAACAAGCCGGGATGAAATCATCGAGACACTGGAAATGGCCGCCTATATGGGCGCAGGGCCGGGGATCACCTATGGTGCCAAGGCGCTGGAAGCGTTCGACCAGTTCGCTGCTGACCGCGACGGGGATGAATGATTGACGCAGGCGGCGATCAATCCCGGCGCGCTGAACCTGATCGCCAATTGTGCGCGTGTCGTGCCCGGCGAACATGTGCTGGTCGCTGTTGAATCGCCTGATCTGGGCTATTACGGCGCGGATCTGGCGCCGTGCATCATCGACGCGCTGACCCAACTGGGCGCACGGGTGGAACGCATTGAAGTCGCGTTTGCACCGGAGGCGCGCCAGGTCCCCGAGGCGCTGTTGTCCCGGATGCAAGAGGCGGATGTGCTGATCTCGCTGGCGCGTATCGGCGATCAACTGCGGTTTGATGATGCGCCGGGCCGGGCGCGGATGGTGCAATGCTATGCGCTGGATGCCGAGATGTTGAATTCGGATTTTGGCACCGTGCCTTACGAAGCATTCACCGCGCTGAAGGACGCGGTGGACGCGGCACTGTTCAGCGCGGCGCGGATCACGATCACCTGCGCGCGCGGCACGCATCTGTCCGGCTGGGCCCCCAGCGGGGCGATCCCCAAGGATACCACCTGCGCGCGGTTTCCGCTGTCTGTCTTCTCGCCGGTTCCGGCGGGGCAATTTTCCGGGCGCGTGGCCTTGCCGGATTTTCTGATCGGAACCGGATCGCGCTATTACGATACCTTTTATACGCGTCTGGACGAAGGCACATTTGCGGAAATGTATGATGGCCGACTGACCGAGTTCACGGGCAACGCCCGCGGCGTGGCGCAAGCGAACGCGCATTATGACGAAGTTTCGGCGCGCTACGGGCTGGATCGAAACGTCGTGCATTCATGGCACGCGGGGATCCATCCGGGATGTGCCTATACCGACACCGTTGAAAACACGCCAGAACGGTGGAGCGGCTCTGCCTTTGGCAATCCAAGGATTTTGCATTTTCACACCTGCGGGGCACAGCCCCCCGGCGAGATTTGCTGGAATGTGATCGACCCGACAATCGAGGTCGACGGCATCCGGTTGTGGGAGAACGGTGTCTTTTACCCCGAGCGGTTGCCGCAAGCGATGCATGTGCTGAACGCGTTTGCGGAGGTCCGGCAGCTGTTTGCCGCACCGGAAATGGCCATCGGGCTGTAGCGCGGAGCGTTGCGCGGGCACTGGGCCGAAGCTTTGAGGATTTGCAGGCCCGCCACAGTGCCGATTTGCGGTCTTTCCGAATTGCTTGATGATGGGGCCGATTTCGGCCCCGTTTTCTTGTGAGGAACCGCAGGCCTGTGGCGCGCGATGTAAGCAGGTAGGCCTCGCACGCGCAAATCTTCCAAATTGTGCACTTGAGGGCGGTCCCATCTCCGAGGCTTGTAGGCATTTTCACATCATGTTCTATGTTGTGGGTAATGATGATAATGCAGATGGCGTTTTGGGGTGCTGGAAATATCTCTGCGAGGTGCCTGAGCGTAATAAATGAAAAGTGACCTCTCGTTTGAAACCAGATAGCCTGAAAATGAGTTGACGAAAGGGGGGATGTGCACCGGCCAGAGAAAACATGTGCATCCTCTTCGGACCATACGCCAACAAGGCCCATCTGCGTGAGCCGACCACGCGCCTTTGCGCCAACAAAAAGAACCAACAGGAGACAGCCAACGATGACCAGGACTAAAGAAAAGCTAACCGGTCTGACCGAAATCTATCGTTACCTGAGGCGCAACAAGACGCCGATTTATGTCGTCATGCCGACGCCTTTCAACCTGATGGGGCTGGACCAATGGGTCGGCGGTCTCGAGTTCGTGAATTACTTTGACGTGTTTGACGGGCAGCACCCTCGGGTGTTCAAGCCGACGCAGATTGGCGCGCCGGTTTTCCAGTCGATGGAAGATGTCGGTAACTATCTGGTCGACCATCCCGAATTCCGGGATCGGGTGAAACAACGCGATCCGGGGTTGGCGGTTTTTGTCATGTTCGATGAAAAGACCGAGGAACTGTGCGAGGAAATCGGCCTCAAGATTGCGCTGCCCTCGAACGAGCTGCGCCACCGGTTGGACAGCAAGATCGAGACCACCCGCCTGGGCAACGAAGCCGGTGTTGAAAGCGCGCCCAACGTGATGGGCGAAGCCGATAGCTATGCCAAGCTCAACAAGCTCGCCGCCAGTGCCAAGCTGGGCAAGGATCTGGTCGTTCAGACCCCTTATGGCGACAGTGGCCGTACCACGTTCTTCATCAAATCCGAGGCCGATTGGGACAAGTTTTCCAGCAAGATCATCGGTGAGAAACTGAAGGTGATGAAGCGCCTCAATCACCTGCCGGGCACCATCGAAGGCTGCGCTACGCGGCATGGCACGCTGGTCGGTCCGGTGATGACCGATATTACCGGTTTCGAGGAAATCACGCCTTACAAGGGTGGTTGGTGCGGCAATGATGTGTCGCCTGCAATTTTGCCCGAGGGCGTGCCGGACAAGGTGCGCGAGATGGCGCGTAAGCTGGGCGATCAACTGTATAAAGAGGGCTACAAGGGGGTGTTCTGCACCGACTTTCTGCTCGATACCGACACCAACGAGGTCTACCTGGGCGAGTTGAACCCACGGGTTTCAGGGGCATCGCCGCCCACCAACCTGATCACCTCGACCTATGGCGGGTGCCCGATGTTCCTGTTCCATCTGCTGGAATTCATGGACGTCGATTATGAAATCGACATCGCGGAAATCCAGAGTCGCTGGAACCACTATGATTACTGGACCCAACTGATCCTCAAGCAGACCGAGGACAAGGTCGAGCTGATCACACAGGCCCCCCGGTCGGGGATCTGGGCGATGGACGATGCCGGGGCGATCACGTTTCAGCGAGCAGGCCACAATATCAACGCGCTCGGTGACGAGCACGAAGCGTTCTATCTGCGGGTCTACGGGGTCGGAGAATACTGTTACCACGGTGCCGATCTGGGCTGCATCCTGGCACGTGGCCGGATGCAATCGGATGACCGGCAACTGCTGGAACGCGCCAAGCAGTGGAACAGTGCGATCAAGGCAGAGTTCAAAAGCGTGCCTTTGACCACCACCACCGAAGTCGCCATGCCAGCGGATATGACCGCCGGTAAATGGTTCTGAAAATTGCTAGGGCGGGGGGCAATCAGTCTCTTCGCCCGGCACTCCGACCGCGTCGATATCGTTTCTCACCCAGAAAAAGGCGAATCCCTGACCGCGCAGCCAGATTTCAAGCTTGTCCAGACTGCCCCATTCGCGCCGCATGCCGCGCGCGCTTTCCAGTGACATCCACTGGCCATCGACCAGAAAAAATACCGTCCATGTATAGGGGATGCGATCCTGATCGCCAAACCCGCCGCCCTGTACCGTGCGGCGCACGCGCACGATGGTGGGATACTGCGTAATCCGATAACTCGCGACCAACATGGGGATGTCGGTCTGACGGATCGTGCCGTTTGGGACGGGCGACTGGAGCATGGTGGCAATCTTGACATCATGCCGCCCCATGTCAATATCACTACACCATGCGCTATGGTGCTTCTTGCTAGATGCCTGTTAAGGAAAGCTTCGCGCACGACTCACGTATCAGTTTTGCCGGATATCCACGGACACATCATGAAACTCAATTTCAGAAGCCTTGCAGAAGATGCACCCGCTGACGCATTGCGGCAGGTGTTTTCGCATGGCTGGCCGGGTTGGTCTGACTGGATGCGCAAACGCCATACGATTGGTGCAACCGATCTGCGCGATGCACGCCTCGCGCTGCGCCGTCATATGCCCGAGTTTGAAACGCTTTGGGATAAATGGGTCGAAACATGCGGCGATGATGACGACATTGCCCTGTTTCTCAGCTTCTGGTCGCCGCCGCGATATCTGGTCAATTGTTCGCAGGCGGTGATCGTAGATGCCGACGGTCCGCAACTGATCCGCAATTACGATCTGGACCCAAAACTGAACGAATCCACGCTGTTGTCGACAAAGTGGCGGGGACGCCGCGTCGTGGGCATGGTCGAGGGAATGGTGGGCCTTGCAGATGGCATGAACGATGCGGGTCTTGTGGCGTCGCTGACATTCGGGGGCCGCGTGGTCAGCGCCGCCGGCTTCGGCATCCCGATGATCATCCGGTACGTGCTGGAAATGTGCGTGGACGTGCAACAAGCGGTCGAGGCACTGCGCAGCGTGCCCTGCCATATGTCCTATAACGTCACGGTGGCGGATGTGTCGGGCGCTTGGGCGACGGTCTTTCTGGCACCCGACCGCCCGGCGATTGTCACTCATTCGCCGTTTGCCACCAATCACCAGATCGGTGTCGAGTGGTCGCGCCATGGACGGTTTTCAAACACCCAGGGCCGTGCAGACCACCTGGAGGAGCTGTTCCGCGATCCGACAATGACCGCTGATCGGTTGCTGGGCGAATTTCTGACCAGCCCGCTTGCCAGTACCGGATATGACCGCGGATTCGGCACCGTTTACACGGCTGTGTATCGCCCCTTGGCGCGCTCGGTTTCGCTGGTCTGGATGGATGGCACGCGCGATGAGTGGCAACTGGACGCGGTCGACCGGCGTGAACGCATGGTCCATTTTTCTGCCGCAGGGTCTCGCAGTGTGGCCTACAGATCGGCAAAGAGCCTGAAAACCGACAGCGCCGCCCCGGCGCAGGGCCGCCCGGACCTGCCGGGGTCTGGCCATCAGCATAGTCACAGCAATTGTTGAGGCCGCAAAGCTCCCGAATACATCTTTCCTAAATCCCCCAGGAGAAGAAATGTCCCGTTTTTCGATTGCCGGCATCCAGATGCATATCACTATGCACAACAACATTGCCGAGATGCAGAAGCGCATGGAAATCCTGTTTCATCTCTATCCGTGGGTACAGATGGTGGTCTTTAGCGAACTTGCCCCGCATGGGCCGGACAGGGCCGCGGCCCAGCCCATCGGCGGGTCGATCGAACAGCAACTGGCAGAACTTGCCCGCCGCCATGATTGCTGGCTGGTTCCCGGCAGCTATTTCGAACAGAGCGGTGAGCATGTTTTCAATACGACGCCGGTCTTCAATCCGGCCGGCGAAATCGTAACCCGATATCGCAAGCTGTTCCCCTTTACCCCGTATGAAGAGGGCGTGACGGCGGGCGAGGAATTCTGCGTGTTCGACGTTCCGGGGGTAGGGCGCTTTGGCGTGTCCATCTGCTATGATCTGTGGTTCCCCGAGGTGACGCGCACGCTGACCTCGATGGGGGCTGAGGTGATCATCAATCCGGTGATGGCCAGCTTTATCGACCGTCCCGCCGATCTGGCTATCGCCCAGGGGTCAGCGGCGATGTTCCAAAGCTATGTCTTTCACATCAATGGGTTGCTGGCGGGCGGCAATGGCTATTCCATGGTGATCGACCCCGCCGGCCAGATCCTGCATCGCGGTAGCGTCCAGGAAGAGATGATACCCATCGAGGTCGATTTCGAACTGGTGCGCCGTCAGCGGCGCGAGGGGATCCTGCGCATGGGACAACCTCACAAGAGCTTTCGCGACAGCCGGGCACGGTTTTCGATCTACGATCCGGCGTCGGAGTTCGACCGCAGCTACCTGGACAGCCTCGGCCCGCTGGTCAAACCGGGGCGGCCCACTACCTGACTGTCCCTTGGGCACTGGGACCTAGGTGAAGCGCTGATTTTTCTGGAAAAGCACGGCTTCCGGTGTTTCTGACCGGACCGAAGCGCGTCGTTAACAGCGCGCGCACGGCTCTTTAGGCCGATCCATTTCCTATGGCTGCCAAGCAGTTTTTCCGTAGAAATTTCGGGGTGGGATCAGATGTACCCACCCACCTCATTAAACGGCGGCGCC
This sequence comes from Roseovarius sp. ZX-A-9, assembly GCF_028369135.1. Lineage (GTDB taxonomy): Bacteria > Pseudomonadota > Alphaproteobacteria > Rhodobacterales > Rhodobacteraceae > Roseovarius. The sequence continues at coordinate 192 of NZ_JAPWHW010000038.1, read as the reverse complement.
CGGTTGTCCGGCCGTCTGCAGGTGCTGCCACGCCAGCAGATGCCGTGGCAGGTCCGTATCAATTGCACCAAACAAATGCAGGCAAATTTCGCGGAATTATTCCCAGTTGACAGGCGCGCTGGTGGGGTCCTCGGGCGCGATCCTGAGCTACATCATGTGCAAGGCGATGAACCGATCCTTCATCAGCGTCAT
>NZ_JAPWHW010000037.1 GCF_028369135.1 Roseovarius sp. ZX-A-9 | reverse complement strand
TGCGGCATCAACCCATCCGCAATCGCCGCCTCAAGATAGGCAGGCTCACACCCGTCCAGACAAATCGCGATCGCACAAACCTGCGGCACGGGGTACCGGCGCTCATTCACCGTAACGGGGGAAGATATCGACATCGTGTTTCCTTTCTTGCCGGGTCGCAAAACTTTGACTGCCGACCCGATTTTCGTGATCTGATATGACTATTTGGCCCGGTTCACCGTCGCTCGCAGCCAGCCCGAGAGGAACTCGGCCACCAGCACCATCGCGATGATCGACAGGATGATCGCGGCAACCCGCAGGTTTTCCAATTGCTGAACGTTGCGCTTGAGATACCAGCCCATCCCACCGCCGCCAAAGAAACCAACCACCGTCGCGGCACGAAACGCCACGTCCCAAGTGTAGATCGCGATGCCGGTAAAGGCGACGCGGACCTGCGGCACCACTGCGAACAGGAACACCTGGAACGGATTGGCCCCTACGGCACGCATCGCCTCGGCCGGACCCATATCAATGGCTTCGATCTCGTCCGAGAAAAGCTTGCCTGCGAAACCGATGCAGAACATCGTCAGGGCACTGACCCCGGCCAGCATGCCAAAGCCCAGAACCGACACGAAGAGGATCGTCCAAATGGTTTCGTGGATGGCGCGGCACGAGATGACCCCGAGCCGACCGATGGGAAAGAAAAGGCGGCGACTGGGCGTTACGTTCCACGCCGAAAACCATGCCAGAGGGATCGCCAGACACACCCCGGCAAAGCCCCCCAGGAATGACATCTGCAGGGTATCGAGGATCGCTTCGAGATATCCGCGATCCAGTACGTATTCCAGATCGGGCGGATAGTACCGCTCGCTGATGACTCCGGCAAAGCGGCCCAAGGCGCCGATCAACAGGCCGATATCGACATTGAGAAAATGCAGCGAATAGCCAAGGAAGAGCAGCACAGCCAGCAACGTGCCATGCTTGATCAGCGATTCAGGGTATTGGTAGCGCGACCACTTGGGCGGGTCCGAGGGGCGCGGCGCAGGCATTTGTTCGGTCATGGCCATCTCCTCAGATCACTGCTTTGCGCAGATAATGCGAGATCACCTCGCCTAGGACGATCAGCAGCAGGATGGCCAGGATCACCATCGACACGCCGCCGTAGTTGAAGCTGTTCATCTGGCGGAAGAACAACAATCCCAACCCGCCCGCACCGACCAGCCCCATGACGGCGGATCGTCGGATGTTGATGTCCCACTCGAAGATCACGGTCGCCAGAACCACCGGGTAGATTTGGGGCAGGATACCGTAATACATCACCTGAAACTGGTTGCCGCCCACCGCGCGGATCGCCTCGACCGGCTTGGCGTCGATATTCTCGATCGCCTCGGCGGTGATTTTCGATATGAAGCCGACAGAGCGCATGGCGATGGCCAAAATGCCCGGCAGCGCGCCCAACCCCACGGCACTGACAAAGATCAGCGCCCAGACGATTTCATGGACCGATCGGCTCAGCACCATCAGGAACCGGCCCAGCGGATAGAGGATCATCTTGCTGGGGGTGACGTTCGCAGCCCCGAGCCACGCCACGGGCAGGGAAAAGAAGCACCCCACCACCGTGCCGACGCAGGCCATCATGAAGGTTTCCAGCGTGGGGATCAGCAATTCGGGCAGCAGCCCCCAGTCAAGCGTCAGGTACCGCCCGATCGAGCCCAGCACGCCGCTGCGCCCCCCGACACGTGCCCAATCGGTATCTTCGATGATGGTCCCCTGGAGGCACCACGCGACAAAGAACAGCACAATGGCCCAGATCAGGCCCATTTTGAGGAATCGCTTGCGCCGCAAGTCGGCTTGCAGGCTGAGCGCGGTCGGATTGACGTCCGTGGCAGCCATGATCAGAGAACCTCCATCGCGTAGATGTCATCCAGATCGGAATCCCGCAGCGTATCGGTCGCCCCATCGAATTTCTTGTAGCCATCTTGCAGGCCGATGATCCGGTTGCAGAATTCCTTGGCCAGTTGCACATCGTGGATGTTGCACAGGGCCGGTACTTTCAGTTCAAGCGCGATGTCTCGGATCAATGCCATGACCTCGCGCGAAATCTTGGGATCGAGCGCCGAAGTCGGCTCGTCCAGCAAGAGCAGTTTGGGGGCCTGCATCAGGGCGCGGGCGATGCCGACGCGCTGTCTCTGGCCGCCGCTCAATTCATCGGCGCGCTTGTTGATGTGATCGCTCAGCCCGACGCGATCGAGATAATAGAGTGCTTGCTCCACGTCTTTTCGCGGAAATGCGCGGAACAGCGACCTGATGTTGCCGGTATAGCCCAGCCGCCCCGACAGCACATTGTCCATGACGGACATCCGGTTGATCAGGTTGAATTCCTGAAAGATCATCCCGACATTCCGGCGCAGGCCACGCAGCGCCCTTGCATTCAGGCTACACACATCTTCGCCCAGCAGATGGATACTGCCGCCCGAGGGTTCCACCAGCCGGTTCACACAACGGATCAGCGTTGATTTCCCCGCACCACTGGGCCCGATGATCGCCAGAAAGTCGTCATCTTCGACTTCGAAATCGATCCCTTTGAGTATCTCGGGACCTTTCGCGCTGTAACGCACCCTCAGGTCCTTGACGGTCAGTACGGCCATGTCATTCCTCCCCGCGGTGGCCTGACCCGCATTGCAGCGGGTCAGTGCCTGCATTGCCATTATTTCTTGGCGTCTTTCGCTGCCTTGAGATCCCGGATGATGTCGTAATCCGCATCCGTCATCGCGACGAACTTGCTGGCGTTCACGTTCTTGAGGTATTCCTTCCCCTCTTCGCTATCGTTCAGAGTAAGGAACGCGGACTTGATCTGCTCCACCAGATCATCGCACAGCGCGCCTGACACGACGAAAGGATCCTGCGGAATGACCGGCGAGGCCCAGATCACCGTGAAATCATCCATCGTGGCCAGATCGCGGTCGATCACATTATCCAGCCTGTGTGTGGCGACAAAGGCCACGTCGACCTGGCCTTCAAGCACCGCCATCGCCGACAGGTCATGCCCGCCCGTATATACGACGCGGCTGAAATGATCCTCCAGATCCTCGCCGATCACTTTGGTGAACGCCACGCGCGGCAGCAGGTTGCCCGAGGTCGACGCAGGGTCGGTCAGGCCAACAACCGTGCCTTTCAAGTCCTCGATCTTGGAGATACCGGAATCCGACCGTGACACCAGCACGGCCTTGTAGCCGGGGCCTTCCTCCTGAAAATGGCCCTTGTGCTTGGCGTAGGTGGCGAACACTTTCAATGTCGGGTCTTTTTCCTGTGCGATCACATAGGAATAGGGGCCATGCATGCCGATATCGACAAAACCGGCCAGCATCGCCTCGACCACCGACGCGTAAGAGGTCGGCAGAAAGAATTCGACATTCTTTCCGGTTGCCTTTTTCAACTGATTGACCATCGGCTGGTACAGCGTCAGTTCCTGCGTCGTTTCTTCGGTGGGGATCATCGAAAATCGCAGCACTTCGGGGTTCTTGCACTCTTCTGCACCCGCGATCCCGGCAGTTGCGATCGCCATGCCGGAAATTACCGCCTTGATTACATTTGAAAGTTTCATTTTTATCTCCTTGAGTTGGATGAAAGTTGCCGGGCTTTTCCCGGCTTATTGTTCACGCAGCTGACAACTTGATGACATTCTTCTGTTGCGCCGCCGCGATGAAATTATCCTTGGTGCCGATGAAGTTTCTGCCACGCTCACCGGCGAAGGCCTCGTCGATGATGGCCCCGCATTTTTCGGCCGGGATGCCGTGATCGGCGAAGCGGGTCCCGATGCCGAGATCATTCAGGAACTGCGTCAGCCGATCCGCTCCGGCGTTCAGGTCATCGCCAAAGATGTCCCGCAGCGCCGCCTCGCGAAACCCTCCGATGCCGACCACCGACTGCAGGATCACGGGCAAGGTGAACGAGCACGCGATGCCATGCTGCACCCCCCAACCCAGCGTGATCGGGTAGGACAGGTTATGCGCAATCGCAGTCTTGGTGTTGGAAAAAGCCAGCCCGGCGCAGAGAGACGCCTCGGCCATGCCGCTGCGCAGGTCCAGATTTCCGGGTTCGCGCACCAATTGCGGCAAAGTTTCGATGATCAGCTTTGATGCCGCCACCGCATGACGTGCGGACACCGGATTGGCGTTGACGTTCCAGATGCTCTCCAGCGAATGAGACAGCGCATCCAAACCCGTGGCCAGCGTCAGGCCCAGCGGTTTACCCAACATCAATTCTGGATCGACCAGCGCTGTCTCGGGATAGAGATCGGGGTGGGCCAATGAATACTTTTTGCCCTCAGCCTCATTCCAGACCGTGGCCCAGCACGTAACTTCGCTACCGGTCCCGGCCGTCGTGGGCGCGGCAATGATCGGCAGGCATGACAGCGTTTCCGCCCCGCCCCCGGACTCCAGATATCGGACAACTTTGCCAAAATCGCCGCCGGAGGCTGCGAATACCTTGGCCGAATCGATGACCGACCCGCCACCAAGGGCAAGAATCACGTCAATCTGCGCGTCGGGCGCGGCAAATCGCGCGCATTGCATCCCCAGCAGCGCATAATCCGGGTTCGGTGCCACATCGTTGATCGTCAAGACCGGCGCGCCTGCGACAAACTCGATTCGGCGCGCGAGATCTGCAAACGGTGGATCGGGATAGGTCACCAGCGCATAGCGCCTGCCCGCGATCAGATCGGCCAGTTTGCCGAATGCGCCGGGCCCATAGATGACATTCACCGGATTACTGTATGTCCACATCTGATCCCCCTTGCGCGAAAACGGGCCCGTCGATTTTCGGGTCGGGGTCAGTTTGCGGGCATCAGATTCATTTAACAAATTGATTGTATCCATAGCATTCATATACTCAAGCTATGCTAAAATCAGAACTCAGGTCATTTCACGCCGTTGCAAAGCACAATGGCTTCTCCCGGGCAGCCAGAGTGCTCAATATCAGCCAGCCTACGCTATCCACGCAGGTCAAGGCGCTGGAGCAACGCTACCGTGTGGAGCTGTTTCACCGGATCGGGCGAGAGATTCGCCTGACAGTCCCCGGCAGGGAGTTGTTCGAGATCACATCCCGCCTGACACAGGCGGAACAAGACGCGGAAAACCTGCTCGATACTTTCATGGGATTTCACGCCGGCACGCTCAACCTTGCCGCTGTCGGCCCGTTTCATGCCACCGACATGATCGTGGCCTTCAAACACAAATATCCCCTGATCAATGTAGAGGTGCGCTTTGGCAATTCTTCACGGTGCTTCGAACGCATCCTGTCCTTTGATTCAGATGTGGGTATCATCGCCGAAGTACCATCGGACCCACGTGTGACCACCCTGCCCTATAGCGTGCATGACGTCGTCACCTTCGTGAATTCGGATCATCCGTTCTTTGGTCGCGACAGCATTTCCATCTCCGAACTCGAGGGCGAGAAAGTCGTGCGCCGCGAAACCGGCTCGACGACGCGCACAGCCATTGAAAGTGAACTGAAAAAACGCGGGATCACCGTCGATCCCGTCCTAGAACTGGGCAGCCGCGAGGCCATCTGGAAGGCTGTCGAACAGGGGCTCGGGATTGGGTTCGTCGCGGATTTCGAGTTTGTGGCGCACCCAAACCTGCGCGCCATCCCGATCGCTGATGCGACTGTAAAAACCAACTATTACCTCGCCTACCTGACAGAGCGCGCGCAATCGCGGATCATCGACTCGTTTTGCAAGGTCGCACTCGGACATATTGCAAACGCCACAGAACAGGCCTGCTGACACCCGTTTCGGCGGCTACGCCAGCCGCGACGCGGGCGCCACCAGAGCAGATATCGGCTATGTGCTACTGCCTGTCAGGCGACGTAACGGCAACGCCGCACCGCAGGTCGCAGGCAGTTGCAAGGCCCATCCAGACTCTGTAAGACCCCATGCTTATGACCGCCGCAAACCACTCACGCGGCGGGTCACCATCCAGGCGCTTAGCGTTCTCAATTCGAGGGATGAAAACGACATGACATTGCGTGATCGGGTCAACACGGCCCTGAAGCAAGCCATGAGGGACAAAGATGCCAGCCGTCTGGCGACCCTCCGGCTGATCAATGCCGCGATCAAGGACCAAGAAATTGCTGCGCGGGCGGGCGGCGACGATGACGATGCTGGCGTGGGCGATGCCGAAGTCCTCGCCATCCTCAGCAAGATGACCAAGCAACGCCAGGAATCGGTACGCGCCTACGAAGAAGGCGGGCGGATCGATCTGGCCGAACGCGAACGTGCCGAGGTCGCGGTGATCGAGGAATTTCTACCACGTCAGTTGAACGAGGCCGAAGTGACCGATGCGGTGGACAAGGCGATCGCCGAAACCGGCGCCACCTCGATCCGGGACATGGGCAAGGTGATGGGCGTGCTCAAGCAGCACTATACCGGCCAGATCGACTTCGGCGCGGTCGGCCCGCGCGTCAAGGATCGGCTCTGCCAAGGGGCCTGACTGGATCTGCTGGCTACAAGTAAAATTGCGGGCGATTGAATGGCTGGCGAAAGGGCAGCGTCGGTCAGCGAGCAGTGCGCGCCAGTTGAAGGGCATTCGCCAGCTCCGGATAGAGCGCCTTGCGCTCGCCCTCGGACAGAAACGCGCCGATCTCCACCTCGCGCCCGTCTCCTTTGAGCGTCAGATAATGCGCCACCGGCCCGCCGGTCGGATACATGTCCACCTGCGCCCAATAACAGTTGCAGTCCCATTCCTGCACATCGCCACCCGGGTTGGTGCGCGTCAGGTGCACGGCCTGGTCGTCGATGGTCAGCGCCTCGTGCATGTCCCCGCTGGCATAAGAGCTTTGCAGCGCCCACCATAGCCCCGCCACAGCCAGTGCAAGGAACGGCAACAGCCACCATAGCAACACCGTACCCAACAGCCCAAAGAGCGGAAGCGAGATCATCAGGCAAGTTGCGGCCATGAATCCGGCGAAACCGCGCCGGGGCAATGACCGGTGCGGCCACAGATCAAGCCGTGTCAGCGGCGATCCAACGACGGGTGGGGACCATTCGTAGGGCATGGCGATCAACCTATGCCACCCTGCCCGTTTGGCAAGAGGCGAAGCACCGCTCGCACCTACGCGGCCGCATCCACGCCAAAGGCGGCCGCCAGCGCGATCTCGACCATCTCGCCAAAACTGCTCTGGCGTGCCTGCGCATCCAGCGCCGCCCCGGTGATCAGGTGATCGGACACGGTCAGCACCGCCAACGCGCGTGCGCCGTACCGCGCCGCCACGGTATACAGCTCGGCCGCCTCCATCTCGACGGCCAGCGTGCCATGGCGGGTCAGGGCATCGGTGAGGTCGGAACGTTCGTCATAGAACGTGTCTGAAGAATAGATGCCGCCCACATGCGGCGTGCTGCCCATGGCCTCGGCCGCGTGCATGGCAGCGCGCAGCAACCCCCAGTCGGCGCAGGGGGCAAAATTCAACTCTCGCAGAATGGTGGAGGACGGCGTGCTGATGCTGCTGGCGGTCATTGCCAGAATCACATCGCGCAGCGCCACGTCGGGCTGCATCGCGCCGCAGGATCCGATGCGGATCAGCGTGCGAGCACCGAAATCGCGAATCAACTCGTTCGCGTAGATGCTTAGCGATGCCATCCCCATGCCGCTGCCGTGGATGGTAACGGGATGCCCCCGCCAAGTGCCAGTGTAACCGGCCATACCGCGCACGGCGTTGACCTGCCGCGCGTCATCCAGAAACCGTTCTGCCGCCCATGTGGCGCGTTTAGGATCGCCCGGCATCAGGACGGTGGGCGCGATATCACCGGGTTCTGCACCGATATGTATGGTCATGCGCGCTCCTTTTTTTGCCGTGGTGAGTGCAGGCTAAGAGGTTTCGAGATAAACTTGAATCACCAGTTTCTCTCGAAACGCCCACCACCTTGATTTCTTGCACGGCGTTAGCATTCAACCCGGTCACGGGCTGACATGAAGATGCTTTGGCGCCGGGAAAATCGCCGCCGCTAACGCGTGTATTTGATGAACGGCGTCAGTTTCCCGATCCGGTCATAGAGCCTGCGTCCGGTGTGGTTGAAATCCTGTGTCATCCAGTAAACTGACGGGCTCCCATCTGCATCGGCCTGCGCATAGACCGCCTCGATCAGCTTGCGGCCAACACCGGTGCCGCGCACGGACGGGTCGGCGTAGAGGTCTTGCAGGTAACAAACCTTGTCCAGCCGCCAGTTATGCGGGTGATAGATGTAATGCACGAGGCCCACCGCCTGATCGCCCGCCAGCGCGATAAAACCGTTCTGATCAGGATGATCGTCGGACAAAAGGCGCTGGAACGTGGTCTGATAGACCTCTTCGGGCACGCTCGTCTCGTAATACTCCAGATAGCCGGTCCAAAGACGGCGCCAGTCTGCTTCGTCAGCGGCTAGGATCAGGCGGATGATAATCGAATTGGTCATGGTTGGCGGGCCTCCGGCGATGAATTCGAGGTAAACTAGCGCTCTGCGCAGCACCGCGCCAGAGCTCTGTTTCACACAAGCCACGGATCACCCATCAAGCCCGCCGGAAGCATTGGCGGCGCATTTTATCCACTTTCCGACGCAACCGTAATCACGGCCTTCAGCGGGAAGTGATCCGAGCCAAAATTTTCGAGCCTGTCGAAAGACACCAACCCGACATTCCCGGTCACAAATAACTGATCGATCGGCAGCCGCATGAACCAGTACTTCGTGTGAAAGCTGGACAGCATCCCGCGCCCGACCCGCGGTTCCAGAAATCCGCCGTAACGTTTGAAGCGCCGCGTCGTCCAGGACCATGCGACATCGTTGAAATCGCCCATACAGGCGGTGGGGCGGTCGGAGGATGACGTCATCTCGGCGGCGCGTTTTATCTGCTGGTCGCGTGCCTTGGTGTCATTGCCCGGCACCGGGGGGCGCGGATGCAGACCGATAAAGTTGAAACTGGTTCCGTCCGGCCCTTTCAGCACCGCCTTAAGCGCCGGAGTGTCGTCATCGCTTGGATACATCCATTCGACGCGCTGCACTGGCAAACGCGTGGCGAAGATCATGCCGTAGTGGTCGTCGGTGATGTGCCTGTGTACCGTATCGTAGCGCCTCAGGACATCCGCCAGCGCATCGTTCCACGCCGCGTCGGTTTCCATCAACAGCAGGATATCCGCATCCTCTCGATCCAGGATGTGGACCAGGTCATCGTGGCGCGTGTTCTCCATCAGAACATTGGCCGAAAGCATGGTGATCTGGCTCTGTTTCGGCGTGCCCTTGACGAAGTCGACCTCGCAGGCGGCAAAGGGCAGATAGGGATAGATCTGTGTGATCTGGTAGATCAGGCAAGCCACCAGTCCACCTACCAGCACGGGTTTCAGAGCGACCTCTGCCAGCAACGCAATCAGAAGTAGGGCCAGCGCGACGCCCGCGATGTGCAGGCGCGGAAAATCCCACATGCGCACCCACCAGCGGACGCTGTTGGTCAGCGGCAGCACCGTGGTGAGAAACACGCCGGTCGCCGTGGTCCAGATCAGCGCGTTGAGCATGGCGGTTATCTCTTCCTGTCAGGGGTCGATATGGTCCGGTCTGCTGCTCAACGCGCGAGGCGGCGTTTGGTTGCACTCAGCGCGCGCCCCATGTGTCGGAAAGCCGATAGCCTTCGGGCCACGGATCGGCCGGGTCGAGCATGTGCTGATGCGTGCCGGTGATCCAGCCGCGCCCCGAAAGCTCGGGGTGGATGGCGGGCTTGCCGCCCACTTGCGTTTCGCCAACGATGCGGCCGGTAAACTCCGATCCGATCACCGATACGGCGGTGAACCGGTCCTCGCGGGTCATCTGGCCGCGCGCCGACATCACGGCCATACGTGCACATAGCGCAGTGCCGGTGGGCGAGCGGTCGACCTTGCCGGGGCGGACCACGACGGCGGCGCCAGCGCGCAGGTCGTTGCCCTTGCGCGTCAGCGGCCCGGCAAACAGGCAGAACGAGATATGCCGCCAATCCGGGTTATCGGGGTGGTGAAATCCCAGCGCCTCATTCGCGGCGGCGGTGATGCGCATGCCAAGCCGGGCAAGATCATGCGCCTCGTCCTGTTTCAGCGCGAAGCCCAGCGCCTCGGCATCCACGAAGACGAAACTGTCGCCACCATAGGCAGTGTCGACCGTGAGCGTTCCGAGCCCCTCGACCTCGAGCGTGGCGTCAAGCTGCGCCGCGAAACTGGGAAGGTTCTGTACGAATATCCGCTCGGCCTTGCCGTTTTTGCATTCGGCGCGCACCTTGACCAGCCCGCCGGGGGCCTCCAGCACCATCTCGGTCACTGGCTCTGTCATCGGGATGATCCCCGCATCCAGCAGCACGGTGGACACACAGATCGAGTTGGAACCGGACATCGGCGGGGTGTCGGCGGGTTCCATGATGATGAACGCTGCATCGGCAGCGGGGTTCTTGGGCGGGACCAGCAGATTGACATGCCGGAACACGCCGCCGCGCGGCTCGTTCAGCACGAAATTGCGCAGGACCTCGTCGCGGGCGATCCAACGGCTCTGCTCCCAGAGGGTATCACCGGGGGGCGGGGCGACGCCGCCGACGATGACATCGCCGACCTCGCCTTCGGCATGGGCGGAAATGACATGGACGATCTTGGAACTGCGCATGGTGAACCTCGCTTTAGCTGAGCCAATCGGGAAGGGTTGCCCGCGCCCGGCCTAAAATGGCAGCATCCGTGCAATCGGCAAGACTGCCAAAGCGCACCTGCCGCCCCGAAAGACCGGGAGCGTAGTGAGCGTATTTGCCGGAATTCGTCATTAGAACCTTGGCGGATGGCGGAAAGACCGGCTCGGAAATCGAGCACCAGCAGATATCCGGCACAATCTGCACGCCTGCGGCTTCCAGCCGCTCGATAATGCCTTCTGCGCGCGCCGCGTCCAGCACGTGCTGGCCCACTGTCACGATCACCGACGTCTGCGGGTGCCGCACGCGTCCATCGATCAACGCCGCCAGTGCCCGACATTCCGGTAGCGAGAAATGCGGGCTGCCGAAGGCGACCAGATCGACCTCGGGCGCGCCGGTGTTGAACTGCTGCCATGCCTCTGCCAGATCGGCCCGGCTGATCTGTACGCGATCGGCATCCGCCGCAATCGCGCCGTCTGCCTCGGGCGTGACGCCTGCCACATGCAGCATCGGCGCGGCAGAGGTGGTGCCGAACGCGGCACAGAGCGCCTTGAGATCGTCATCGCTGGGTTTGGTGTCCTCCAGCCCGGTCAGCAACGGAATCCGGTCAGGTGCCAACCGCCCCGCCAACCAGCCCAGCATCGGCCAGAGCGCATCATCATGCCCATCTGGCAATTCGACATGGATCACGCGACGCGGTGCACGGTCAGCGTCAAGATAGACCCCCGACAGCGGCGCGCGGCCGGCCAGCGCGATAAAGAGGTCGAGAAAATCGGGATGTTTCACCGTGCGCGCACCCAGCACCGAATTGGCGTAGATCACCGCATTGGATTCCGACCAGCCGATATTTTCACCAAGGCGCGGCGCGTCTTGCAGAAGATAAGGTGCACAGGTGAAACTGGGCCGCGCGCCCATTTCGACATAGGCATCGGCAAGACGTTGTGCGGGCAGGCCGAAAACCGGCGGCACGCCTTGTTCGCGCCAATGCGCATGGTCCACGGAAATCGCGTTCATCGTTGTCGGTACGCGCACTCGGCCCCCCATGTCGGCCATCGCGCGCGCGAACCGCAGGTTCGCGGGGCTGGCATAAATGCAGCCGTCGATATGCGCGCGGGTGACGTCTGTCAGCGTATCCGCCCCCTGCCCCGCCGCCATGGCGGTGATCACCTCCATCGCCAGCTGCGCCGCCTCGCCGTCTGCCCCATTCAGCATGGCACGATCCGCGTCGCTTAACGTCAGGCGGTCGGTGGGCAAGGGGGCCAGCGGGACTGACCAGCCGTCAGCGGTAAGATGGGTGGAAGTAATCTGCGCGGTTTGGGCTGCCGCGAGTGTCTCGTACTCTGCAGCGGACAGGCGTAGCACCGGCAAGGGCAGGCCGAACATCCGCCCGGCGATCATCGCGCCAAGCGTCAAGATGTCCTCGTGTTCACGAAACACCAGCGCGGCAGGCGCGTGGCCATTCTGCGCCAGTTCCAACAGCACACCGCTGCCGGTACAAGAGCCGCGGCTGGTCGGCATGACGACGATCTTGCCCGCCAAAGACTGACCGCAGAGCGGATGATGCGCGTCGATCACCTGCCCGGTCGCGGCATCGACGCCACCCCAGAAGCTGAGCCCTTCGGAAAATGCCAGCACCGGTCCCTGGGCCTCTGCTGCTACGATGATCTGTGCCATGCCGGGCCCTTTCGATATTAGGTGACGACGAACCCATGCGCCAACGGATCGCGCTCGTCGTCGATAAAAATGGTGTTGATCCCGGTCACCCGCGCCCAGCCGGCGATCGAGGGGATGATTGCGGGCTTGCCGCCGACTTCGGTAGCGGATTCGACGCGGCCCTTGAACAATGTGCCGATGATCGACTCGTGCACGAACTCATCGCCCGGTTTCAGCAATCCCTTTGCTGCCCGCTGCGCCATGCGCGCCGAAGTGCCGGTGCCGCAGGGCGAGCGGTCAATCGCCTTGTCGCCGTAGAACACCGCGTTGCGCGCGTCTGCGTCAGGGTGAACCGGTGCGCCGGTCCACAGGATATGGCTCAGCCCGTTGATCGCGGGATGTTCGGGGTGGATGAATTCGTATTTCGCGTTGAGCGCGGCGCGCAGTTTCGGGCTGAGCCCAACCAGTTGCGAAGCAGTAAAATCGGCCATATCGCGGAAATTCTTCTGCGGCTCAACGATGGCGTAGAAATTGCCGCCATAGGCCACATCGACGACGATCTCGCCCAGTTCCGGTATCTCGACTGTCAGCCCCTCGGAATGCAGGAAGCCCGGCACGTTGTTCAGGCGAACTTCCTCGACGAACCGGCCCTCTTGGACATAGGTCACATCGACCCTGCCCGCGGGTGTTTCCAGCCGCAATTTACCCGGCGTTTCTGGCCGGATCAGGCCGTTTTCCAGCGCGATGGTGACGGTGCCGATCGTGCCATGCCCGCACATCGGCAGGCAGCCGGAGGTTTCGATGAACAGCACCGCAATGTCGCAATCATCCCGCGTGGGTGGATAGAGGATCGCGCCCGACATCTGGTCATGCCCGCGCGGCTCAAACATGAGGCCGGTGCGGATCCAGTCATATTCGGCCAGAAAATGCGCGCGCTTTTCCAGCATGTTGGCGCCGCGCAGTAGCGGCGCCCCGCCGGTGACAAGGCGGACGGGATTGCCGCAAGTGTGGCCGTCAATGCAGGGAAAAGTGTATTGTGTCATGCTGGTCTCGCGAAACGCGCCGGGGAAAACGGCGCAAGCTCGATGCCGGGGGTCTGCCCGGTCAGAAGGTCCGCCACGATCTGTGCCGTGGCGGTGGATTGCGTCAGGCCTAGATGGCCATGCCCGAAGGCGCAAATCACATCATCGCGCCCCGGCAGCGGGCCGATGGCGGGCAGGCTGTCGGGCAGTGACGGGCGGAACCCCATCCATTGCGTACCGCCGGTGATGTCGAGACCGGGCAGGAACTGCGCTGCCTTTTTCAACATCGCATCGGCGCGGGCATAGTTGGGCGGCCGATCCAGCCCACCCAGCTCAACCGCGCCACCGACCCGCAGGCCCGACCGCAATCTGGAAACCACAAAACCATGCGCACTGAAGGTGATATGCTGACGCAGGTCAAAGGCCGCTTTGGGCAGCGTGGTGTTGTAGCCGCGCTCGGTTTCCAGCGGGATGCGCACATTCGCGGTGCGGGCCAACTGGTGCGAATGTGCACCCGCGGCCAGCACGACGCGGCCCTGAATATCCCCCGCAGATGTCTGCACGCCGCCGGGAAGCAGCGCCTGCGCATCGGCGATCACGATCTCGCCGCCATTTGCGCGGACCTTGTCAGCCAGCGCGATGGTGTAATCCTTGGGGTCGTCAATGGTCGCCCAGCCGGGGGTAAACGCCGCATGGGTAAAACGCGGCGCAAGGCCCGGCTGATACTCGGCGATCTCATCGCCCTTGAGGTGGCGGAATTCGACACCATTTGCCTCGCGCGCGCGCCAGCCGGGCAGCGAGGCTTCGAATTCGCGCGCGCCCTCGTAGACCTGAAGCTGACCCTCGCGGCGCAGCATGTTCGACAGGCCTGCGCGTTCCAGAAACGGATCAAGCGTCTGTGCGGCCAGTTGCATCATCTGGGCCTGCGCAATGGTCGAGGCGCGCACCCGGTCGGGGCGACTGGCCCGCCAGAACCGCCACATCCACGGCAGAAGACGCGGCGCGTATCCCACCGGCACGCTGAGCGGCCCCAGTGGATCGAGCAACCATTTCGGCGCTTGCCGCAGAATTCCTGGTGACGCCAGTGGCAGGATATCGGGAAAGGCAAAGGCCCCCGCATTGCCCGCTGAGGCTCCTGCCGCCGGTCCGGTCCGATCGATCACAGTGACCCGCAAACCACGGTCCTGCGCCGCCAGTGCCACCGACAGCCCAATCACCCCCGCCCCGACGACGACGACATCTGGCTGGGTCATCAGCGTACGCTCGACAGGAACTTGCGCGTGGCTTCGTTCTTGGCATCGCCGAAAATCTGTTCAGGCGGGCCGATCTCGGCCATCACACCCTGATCGAAGAACGCCACGCGGTTCGACACGTCGCGCGCAAAGCCCATCTCGTGGGTGACACAGATCATCGTCATGCCTTCATCGGCAAGCAGTTTCAGCGTATCGAGAACCTCGCCCACAAGCTGCGGATCGAGCGCCGATGTCACTTCGTCGAACAGCATGTAATCGGGCGACATTGCCAGCGCGCGGGCAATCGCCATGCGCTGCTGCTGACCGCCCGACAGGCGCGACGGGTATACCTTGAGCTTGTCCCCAAGGCCGACATGATTGAGGTGCTTGACCGCGATCTCTTCGGCGTCGCTCTTGGACATGCCCTTGACCTTGCGCGGGGCGAGGGTGACGTTTTCCAGCACCGTGAGATGCGGAAAAGCATTGAATTGCTGGAACACGATGCCGATCTTGCGGCGCAGTTTGTTCAGATCGGTGGATTTGGCATGAACCTCGGTCCCGTCCACCAAGATCCGCCCGCTATCAATCGGCTCCAGCCCGTTGATGCAGGTCAGCAGCGTCGACTTGCCCGATCCCGATCCGCCGATCACCGACACCACCTCGCCCTTGGCGACGGTTAGGTCGATACCCTTGAGAACCTTCAGCGCGCCAAAGGATTTGTGGACGTTCTCGATCTCAATCATTCTCTTTCCACTTTCTTTCCAGTCGACCGCCCAGCCGAGCGATGGGGAAGCTCAACATGAAGTAGATCGCGCCGGTGATCAGCAGGATGAACATCGGTTCCTGCAGCCGCGTGATCAGCACCTGACTGGATTTCAACAGCTCGAAGATGCCGAGCCACAATACCAGCGCGCTGTCCTTCATCACGCCCAGCGTCAACCCGATCCAGCTGGGCAGCGCCACGCGCAGGGCCATCGGGAACACGATCTGCGTCATGTCCTGCCCCCATGTCAGACCAAGCGAGCGCGCCGCACGACGTGTAACCATCGGCACCGCCTCGATCGCGCCGCGCACGATTTCGGTGCAATAGGCAGATGTATAGAGCGCCAGCACGATGCAGGAGGTCACGAATGGCGATATGCCAAAGCCCGCGATCGCTTGAAACGCATTGGCGAGGATCAGCTGAATCAGCAGAGGCACCGAGCGGAAGATATCCAGCACGAAGGTCAGCGGCAGCGCCATCCACGGTTTGATCTGCGCACGGATCACCCCGAACAAAAGGCCCATCAGCGTACCGCCGGTGACCGCGAAGAACGTGATCGCGAGAGTGACGCCTGCGCCCTTGGCCAGGAACATCAGATCGTTGAGGGAGAGGTCGGTTTCGAACATTGCCTTATCCGCCCCTCAATACCGGAACATGCGCCAGGCGATCAGCCGCGCACCGAGCATCACCGCCTTGGCGATGAGATAATAGATGACCGCCGCCATCGCGAAGAATTCGAACGTGCGGAAAGTGCGCGCATTCAGATCCTGCGTGACGCCGGTAAGGTCGCTGTTCATTCCCACGGTAACCCCGAGCGAGGTCATCAGGATCGCCCAGACCGCCTGGTTCATCGTCGGCAGAAACGAGATGCGGAACATCTGTGGCATGACGATCAGGCGGAACGCCTTGGCCGGGCCCATGCCCAGCGATCGCCCGGCCCGGATCTGCGTCGCCGGAATGGCCCGCAGCGCGCCGCGGAACGTTTCGCAGAGGTAGCCCGCGTTGTTGAACGCGATCCCCGCCAACAGCGCGATATAGGGGCTCAGGTAGATGCCGAACGATCCCAGCCCGAAATGCGCCATGTAGATCTGAAACAGCGCTGGCGTGTTCCGCGCCACTTCGACCCATGCGGTCGCAGGCGCGCGCAGCCAGCGCGAACTGGAATTGCGCGCCACGGCCAGAAAGACCGCGATCGTCACGCCGATCGCCATCGACAGGACTGCGATCTGCATCGTGACCAGCGCGCCGTCGAGCATCTGTGGCAGAGCACGGATCGCTTGACGCCATTGAAAGGTATAGTCGAACATGCCGTGCTCCGTCCGGGTGGCCTTGGCTCGTCATCGGCAGGGCGGGGGGCTGCACCCCCCGACCCATCTTAGCGCAGGATCCGGCCTTGGACAGGCCGGATCGGGTTCAGATCAATAATAGACCTTGTCGACAGTCAGCTTGGGTGCTTCGCCACCGATCCACTTTTCATACAGCTCCTGGTAGCGCCCGGTGCGCACCTGCTGGTTCACGAAAAGGTTGAGGTAGTTGAGCAGACCGTATTCCTGGCGCAGCCCGATAAGGCCGACATAGTCAACGGCGTAGGGGGCTTCGCCGGTCATGACGAGGCCTTCGTACTTGCCACTCTGGGCAATCGACGAGGCCACGGTGGAGGTCACGACGGTCGCGTCGATCTGACCCTGAGACAGGGCAAGGAACACGTCAGCCTGGCTCTGGTACGAACGGAAGCTGCCGCCCTTGTCCCACTTGTCGATATCCTCTTCGAGGCGTATCGCCTCGTAAGTACCAGCGACCGAACCGACAGTGCGATCAGCCAGCGATTCGTATGTTTCGAGCCCGACGCCTTCCTTGGTCAGCACGTTGAAGGTGAAGGCGAAGTAGGGGATCGTGAAGCCCACGGTACGTGCGCGTTCCAGCGTGTCCGAGGTGGAGGCGACGCCCACATCAGCACGGCCCGAGACCAGTGCCGGAATACGGTCTGGGAACGGTGTTTCGACGATCTCGGCATCGACACCCAGTGCTGCAGCCAGATCGTTGCAGTAGTCGACGTCGAACCCGATCGGATTGTTATCCGCGTCCCGCGATCCCATGGGCGGGAAGTCGAGAACAACCGCACAGCGCAGTTTGCCGGATGCGATGATGTCGTCCAGCTTGTCTGCCAGCGCCGGGCCAGCAATGAGGGTGGCGGCGATCAGGCCGCCGGCAATGTTCCAGAATTTCATAAGGTCTCTCCCATTTTCGTCCCCGTTGGCCTCGATCACTTTGGTGATGAGTCGGAGACAGCTTCAGAAAACTACATATTTAATTTGTATGCAAGTTGTATGCTTGATTTCGACAAGAAAACCGCCAGGCCTCTTCGGTCAGAAACCGACGATGCGATCTGGTAGCCAGGTCGACAGGAACGGGAACATGACAATCATCAGAAGCGTCAGGATCTGCAGCCCGATGAACGGCAGAACCCCGCGGCACATCTGGCCATATGTCATGTCCGGCGGCGCTATTGATTTCAGGTAGAAGATCGAAGAGGCCATCGGTGGCGTCAGGTACCCGGTCTGGATCACCACCAGCACCATCGTCGCGAACCACACCGGATCAACGCCCGAAGAGCGGATGAACGGCGTGAACATCGGCACAACGATCAGAATATTCGCCGTCCAGTCCAGCACGAAACCAAGGACAAACACCACCAGCAGGAAAAATACGATCATGCCCGTCGTACCGAGGCCTGCTGTTTCGATGAAACTGCGGATCAGGCGCGCGCCGCCATTGGCCGCAAACACGCCCATGAACATCGTGCCCGCAGCTACGATCAACAAGATCATCGCCGTAATCCGCACCGTGATCGACAGCGATTCCGACAAAACCCCAAAGCTGAACCGCCGGTTGATGATGCACAGCAACAGCGCACCAAGCGCACCCACTGCCGCCGCCTCGGTCGGGGATGCGATACCGGCAAGGATCGTGCCCAGAACAGCGAGGATCAGCGCAAACACCGGCACCAGCGTGACGACGGTCAAGCGCAGTTTCTCGCCCAGCAGGATTATCTCTGCCGGTTTTTCGTCAAGGTCCGGCGGGATCGGATTCAGCATACCATGAATGACGATATAGATCAGAAACAGGGCCACCATCAGCAGACCGGGCAACATCATCCCGGCCAGCAACTTGCCCACCGACATCTGCGCCAGTGACGCATACATCACGGCGATCACCGAAGGCGGGATGGTGGTCCCCAGCGATCCTCCGGCACAGATCGTACCGGCGATGAGGGAATTATTGTAGCGCGCCTTCTGCATCGCCGGGATCGCCATCATGCCAATCATCACCTCGACCGCACCGACAACACCGGCCGCAGCAGCAAAGATCGCACCCATCGCAATCGTGGCGAGCGCGAGGCCGTTTGGCAGTCGGCTCAGCCACATGTTCATCACTCGAAACAGCCGCTCGGCGATGCCGGAACGTTCCAGCAGCGCACCCATCAGGATGAACATCGGCACCGCCGACAGGATGTAATTGGTCGAGGCCGTGTAGAACGAGCCATAAAGCTGATTGAACGCCACATCGCCAAACGCGACCAACCCGGCCCCCGCCGCAACGATGGTAAGCGAAAAGGCAACTGGGATGCCCAGCAGAATCAGCGCGAAAAGCGCGGGAAACATCAGTCCGGCGGTCAACATATCAGGTCTCGATCTTGAATGAATCGTCAGAGCGTGGTGAGAAGAATGCGCGCAGCCCTTCAGCAGCAAGCTGTAGCGCCAGCGCCCCGAGGCCAAGCGTCAGAGCTGTGTAGAACGGCCACATCAGTGGAGCCCAGGGACTCACATGCTCTACTTCTCCGAGGATGAAGGCACGCCATGCGCGTTGCCCCGCGACCGTCGCGAGCCAGCCAAAGATCGGGCAGAGAATCAGAAGAAACGCCGCCCCGTCGATCGCGCCGCGTATCCGGACGGGCAGACGGGCCGACAGAAAATCAATGCGCACATGCGCGTCTTCGCGCAGTGCCTGTGCTGCACCCAGCACGAACAGGATACCGGTCGTCATATAGGCGACATCGAACGCCCAGAGCGTGGGCGCGCCAAAGACATAGCGCGCCACCACTTCGTAGATCATCGAGGCGATCAGGATCAGGACCATCGCCTGTGCGACATATCCCAGTGCCAACGATATCCCGTCAGCCAGTCCCAGAAAAATCCGTTTCATGATCGCCCCCTTTCAGATGTTTCAGGTTCAGTCTCCGTTGCGAACCAAATAACCGCTCTGCGCGGCCCAGCGATCCTCGTAGGTAAAGTATTCGGCCAGGATCTCTGCCATCTTCGGACGCCCCGCGGCCTTCTCGGCTTCGGCCTGCTTCGAGATCCAGTCCACGCCTGCCGCTTCCAGTTCGTCCTGGAACGCACGGTCGATCTCGATCACTTCGGCTTTGGATGCGCGGAACGTCTCCATTGCCTTCATGTCCTTGTCGTAGAAGTCGATCAGGGATTGATGGGTCGTCAGTTCAGCCGCTGCTTCCAGCTTGGCTTTGATGGTGTCGTCCAGCGCATCCCATGTTTCCAGCTTCATCACGACCTCCCACACGAAGGTTGGCTGATGAACGCCGGGGCTGATGATATACGGTGCCGCCTCGTGGAAACCTTCGGGCAGGTTGGCCGAGGGCGGCGCCCATTCGATCGCGTCCACGCCCTTGCGTTCCAGCAGGGTATAAATCTCTCCCGGCGGAACCACGGTCGGCACGGCGCCGAAATAGTCACGCATCACTTCGGCCCAAGGCCCGGAGGTGCGGTATTTCAGACCCTTGAGGTCCTCAGCCGAACGGATAGGTTTGTTCGCGTGCGCCATGATTTCGGATGACCCGATACCGACGATGAGCGATTTGAAGCCTTCCTCGGCGCGCATCGCCTCAAGATGTTCCTTGCCGCCACCTTTGTACATCCAGGTGTGGTGCGCGTCGGGGCCCATGCCGCCGGGGAAGCCGCAGAAGATCGCGTTCATTACATTCTGGTTGACACTAAAACAGGGTGTTGAATGACCCGCCTCAACGATGCCGTCGCGCACGCCATCATAGACCTGCAACGCAGGCACGAGAATTCCGGCGCCGAAGGGCTGGATTTCAACCGCGCCATCGGTCAGCAGATCGACATTGTCGGCAAAACGCTCAAGGAAGTTAACGTAGAAGGGCGAGCCTTCTGGTACTGATGTCGGCACACGCCATGTGACATCCTGAGCGACAGCGCCCGAAGCCGCTAGCGACAATGCGCCGGCAAAAGCCAGACTTTTGAGAGAAAAGGTCATTCCAAACTCCTCCAATAACCTTGCCGCGGTCTATCCTCGCCACGGCTAGTGGACGGTAGTATACAAGTAGAATTTGCCACGTCGACATAAAAAATACAAAATTTGACAAGCATTTAGTGTCATGGTCGGCACCCTAGCCGCGGCGAAGCCCGGCTTCGGGCCACAGGGTCAGGTTACACGGCTCATGTCGCCTATGCGGATGGGGTGGATGGCTCCTGCATCAACCGGCGTCGCAATGCGCCATAGTGCAGTTGTCGTAAACTGCTTATGA
>NZ_JAPWHW010000036.1 GCF_028369135.1 Roseovarius sp. ZX-A-9 | reverse complement strand
CAGCGCCGGGCCTGCTCAGCACAAGGGGGGCAATATTGGACGCCGATAAGGGGTCAAAGTTCAATGCCGATTGACACATCCTGGCCTTGTTCGCAGGCGGCAACGAGGCAGGCGGAAGACCGCCGTTTCTGCCGCATTATGGCCTGGTGATGTTCGTTATGCCTGACTTCTGTTGCGCTCAGCACTATCTATCCGGCAACACTTGAAGCGGAGCGAGCTATGAGATTTTCTCGAACACTGGCCGTAATGGCGATTGCAGCCGTATCGATGGCCGCCGTGCCTGCATCGGCAGACCCTGGGCACGGCAAGGGCAAGGCGCGCGGCGATCACCCCAACGGATTTGCAGGACATTGCCCGCCGGGACTTGCAAAAAAGAACCCGCCCTGTGTGCCGCCGGGGCAGGCACGCAAGTCCTATGATCACTACGGCTCTAGAATCGGGGATGTCCTTCGCATCGGTGACTACGTGGTTATCCGCGATCCCCGTAGGCTAAATCTAGAACCGCGTGACGATTGGCGCTATTATCGAGAGGGCAACCGGGCCTATCGGGTTGATCGTGACACCAGAAAGATCCTGTCCGTCATCAACCTTATCGATGCCTTCACAAACTGAGCCGTCGGCGTTGATGATCGGCTCTAACCCAGTTTTGATGCAGATTGACAATCTGCCGCCGTACTCACCCTACTTGAACCCAATCGAAATGGCGCTCTCGAAACTCAAGGCGCACTTGCGACGGACAGGGGCCAGAACATTCGACCAGATTTTCGACGCATTCGCGGAGTCTGCGATCTGTTCACACCGCCTGAATGCTGGAATTACTTCTGCGAAGCAGGAAATGGATCAAGTTAAAGGCTCGATGCTCTAGAGGGTCGTGGTAGACCGAATATCCTCGGCGGCGAAGTCGATCAGTGCGCGGATCTTGCGGGGCAAGGCCCGGCCCTCGAGATAGGCCGCGCTGACAGGACCGCTGTCGCCTCCGAACTCCTCCAGCAAGGGGACCAACGATCCGGTCTCGATGGCGTTGCTCAGGGCGAAGCGCGGAATGTTGGCGATCCCAAGGCCGCCGATGGCCAGATCCATGGCCGCGCGCGCGGAGTTGACCTGGAACCGCCCGTGGATCTGAACATTTGTCTCGACCCCGTTCCTGACGAAGATCCATCTGTGCGGAACCCGCCGGTTGGTGTCCACTATACAGGTATGGTCAGCCAGTTCCTCGGGTGAGCCGGGCTTTCCGTGTGCTCGGACATAGTCCGGGCTGGCCACCAGAAGGCTGCTGAAGGTGCCAAGCCTGAGCGTCTTGAGTGACAGCATGTCGGACCGGCCGATGCGAAAAGCCAGGTCGAAGCCGTCGCTGGCCAGATCGACATAGCGGTCATCGAGCCGCAAATCGAGTGTAAGATCCGGGTTTTGTCGGGCAAACCGTGCCAACATCCCCGTTACATAGACTTCGCCGAAGGTTACAGGAGCCGAGATGCGAATGACGCCGGTCAGGCCGCGCGATCCTTCGGCAACGCTGCCGAGCAGCTCATCTAGATCATCGAGCAGCGCCGGCGCCCGCGCAATCAGGTCCTCACCCGCCGGTGTCAGCCCCACCTTGCGGGTTGTCCGCTGAAGCAGGCGGGAACCGAGGCGTTGCTCGAGCGCAGCCACATATTTGGAAGTCAGCCGGTTCGACACGCCCAGTTGATGGGCGGCCGCGGTGAACGAGCCCGTCTGCGCGGTGGCCACGAAGGCCCGGAGTTCATCGACGATATCCATGGCAAATTACTTAGTACATTTTGTGGATAGTCATTCTCCATAGTCGCCATTTCATTGCCTAAAGGCAAGGCGTATCTTCCTGACAGATCAAACAGCGCCTGAAGGCGCGCACTGAAAGGAACAAGTCATGAAAATCGCAATCATTGGTAACGGCAATGTCGGATCCGGTCTGGCAAATATCCTGAGCAAAACACAACATGAAGTAGGGACCTTTGGTCGCGCCGACGATGTGGCAAAGGCCGTGACTGAGGCCAATATCGTTATCTTCGCGACACCCTATGGGGCAGCTGCCGAAATCGCCGACCAGGCAGACTTCACCGGCAAGATCGTCATCGATGTGTCCAACCCCGTCACCGAGGATTTCTCGGCCCTGCAACTCGGTACCACCACGTCGGCCGCCGAGGCGATCGCTGCGCTCGTTCCGGGAGCGTTCGTCGTGAAGGCATTCAACACGATCTTCGCCCAGCACTATGCGGGGGATCTCAAGCTGGACGGTCAGCCGTTGCAGACTTTTATCGCCGCCGACGACGAGACGGCGCGCGAAACTGTGAAAACGCTGGCCGCAGAGGCCGGGTTCGAGCCGGTCGATGCCGGCTCCCTGTCCACCGCCCGTCAGCTTGAGCCGCTTGGCTTCCTGAATATCCAGTTCGGCTATGTGCTCGGAAAAGGCACCGAGATCGCGCCGCGCTGGCAGTTTTCCGCCTGACCCAACCTCCCGAACAAAGGAAAAAGACAATGTCCAACGCAAACCATCATAACCCGCCTCAATCACCGCTGATCCCCGGCGTGGCGAATGCCGATCTGGCAGCCACAATCCTGCGCGTTGCGCTGGGAATCCTGTTCATCGCCCATGGCTGGCTGAAACTCGTGATCTTCACGCCGGCGGGAACGACCGCCTTCTTCGAAAGCCTCGGCTTTCCCGGAACACTCGCCTATCTCGTAATGGCCGCCGAGCTTGCCGGTGGCGTGGCGCTGATCCTCGGCGTCTGGACCCGCTGGGTGTCGCTCGCGCTGGTGCCGGTCCTGCTCGGCTCGATCTACGCGCCGCATGGCGCGGCCGGTTTCTTCTTCTCGAATGAAGGCGGCGGCTGGGAATATCCCGCATTCTGGGCGATCACACTGGTCGTGCAAGCTCTGCTGGGCGACGGCGCCTATGCGCTCAAGCGCAGCCGGAACTGATCCGATCCGCCTTCATGGTGCGGGGCAAGCAGCCCCGCCCCCATTCCCCAAAGGAGTATCACGATGGCCAATCCAATCGAA
Organism: Roseovarius sp. ZX-A-9; assembly: GCF_028369135.1. Taxonomy (GTDB): domain Bacteria; phylum Pseudomonadota; class Alphaproteobacteria; order Rhodobacterales; family Rhodobacteraceae; genus Roseovarius. The sequence goes on along the minus strand of NZ_JAPWHW010000036.1, from coordinate 19,566 downwards.
AAATTCGACATGAATGCCGCACCGATCCGCATCGATACCGTTCGGCTCAGGGTGCGGGATCTGGATGCCGTTTCGTCCTTCTACCGTGACGTTCTGGGGCTGGTGCCGCTGGCAGAAGCCGGAAGCAGCGTGACACTGGGCACCGAAGAAACGCCGCTGCTGCATCTTGATGGCGACCCGTCGTTTCGTCCGCGCGATCCCAGGCAGGCGGGGCTGTTTCACACCGCCTTCCTGCTGCCGTCGCGCGGCGATCTGGCCCGATGGCTCGGCCATGTCACCGAAAGGGACACGCGGCTGCAGGGGGCGTCGGATCACATCGTCAGCGAAGCGATCTACCTGGCCGATCCCGAAGGCAATGGGATTGAGGTTTATGTCGACCGACCACCAAGCCAGTGGCGCGATCGCGCGGGCGAGATCCGCATGGCAACGGACCCGCTGGACCTCAAAGATCTGATGCGCGCGGGGCAAGGCCGGACATGGGCCGGTTTCCCGAAAGGCGGCATCATCGGCCACGTTCATTTGCAGGTCGGCGACACGAAAGAGGCGGATCGCTTCTATCACGACACGCTCGGCCTCGACATCGCCGCGACCTATCCCGGCGCGAGTTTCTACGGCAGCGGCGGTTATCACCACCAGCTGGCCGGCAACATCTGGAACAGCCGCAGTGCCGGGACGCGGGACGCGTCCGAGGCGGGGCTGAGCGAAATCACCCTCGGCGTCGATCCGACAGCGCGTCAGGCGATCACGCAGCGCCTTGGCGGCGATCGCTTTTCCGATCCCTGGGGCACCGCCTTCGCGCTGGCGCTGTAAGGTGCTTTGCGAACCTGATAGTAATAAAGGAGACAAGACATGCTTGTGAATGGAAAATGGGTCGAGAACTGGCAGCCTGTCCAGAAGGCCGATGAACAGGGGCGTTTCGTGCGCCAGGTTTCGGAGTTCCGGAACTGGATCACAACCGACGGGCGTCCCGGCCCCACGGGCGAGGGTGGTTTCGAGGCCGAGGCCGGGCGGTACCGGCTCTATGTCGCGCTGATCTGCCCCTGGGCCTCGCGCACCCTGATCGCACGGCGCCTCAAGGGGCTTGCGGATTTGATCCCGGTCACGGTGGTCAACCCGACGCTGACCGATCAGGGCTGGCGGTTCGGCGGCTATCCGGGCGCGGATGAGGACCCGCTATACGCGTCGAAATACATGCATGAACTCTATACCCGTGCCGATCCCCATGTCTCGGGCCGCGCTACCGTGCCGGTGCTGTGGGACATGAAGCGCGGCGTCATGGTGAACAACGAAAGCGCCGATATCGTGCGCATGTTCGATACCGCCTTCGACGCGATCGCCCCATCCGATCTGCGTCTCTATCCCGCCGATTTGGCCGAAGAGATCGACGTGCTGAACAGGCAGGTTTACGAAAGCCTCAATAACGGGGTCTACAAGGCCGGATTCGCCTCCAGCCAGGAGGCCTATGACGAAGCCGTCTCGGGGGTGTTCGCGATGCTTGACCAGCTCGAGACGCGCCTCGGTGACGGCCGCCCGTATCTGTGCGGCGACACGCTGACCGAAACCGATATTCGTGCGTTCGTGACGCTCATCCGGTTCGACGCGGCCTATCACGGACTATTCAAGACCAACTGCCGGCAAATCGCGGATTACCCGCATCTTTCGGCGCATATGGAGCGTGTGCTGCGGTTGCCGGGCGTCGCGGAGACGGTCAATATGGATCACATCACGCGCGGCTACTATTCAATCAAGGCGCTGAATCCGACGGGCATCCGGCCGACCGGCCCGGCGCATATCCGGCGGTTGCTTGACACTGTCGCGTAGGGGAAAACCGTGTTCGGCCGGCGGGTGCGAACCTTCGTCGGTCATGCCAAACTACCGACAGCAGAAAGGCAGATCATGTCCAGACCGATTCCGCAGGTGCAGCCCATTGAACGCGAGGAGCACCCGAGCAAAGGCCGCTATGTCTTCCGACTGGGCGGCGACGAAGCAGAAATGACATATTCGCGCGCGGGTGAAAGCATGATAATCATTGATCACACGGAGGTTCCCGATGCGATGCGCGGCCGCTTGGTCGGGCAGACCCTGGTGCGGCGTGCAGTCGAGGAGTCAACGAGTTGGAAGACGAGCTTGGCGCCCAACTTCTCGTGCGGACAACGCGCAAGGTCTCGACCACCGTGGCCGGGCGGCTCTATCTGGAGCGAATGCAAACGCTTCTGGCCGACCTGGACCGGGCGGATGAATTGATCAATCAGCAACACGCCACGCTATCGGGCGAGCTGCGCCTGTCGGCGCCTGTCTCGTTCGGCCAGAGATTCCTTCCTCGGGTGCTCGCCGGGTTCCGCGAAAGCTATCCCGAGGTTCTGCTCAAGATTCACCTGACCGACCGTTTCATCGATATCATCGAAGAGGGGTTCGACATGGCATTGCGTATCTCTGGGCCGCCGGAAGATGTCTCGACCATCTGGCGAAAAATCATGCCCATCCGCCGCTCGATCGTCGCCAGCCCCGGCTATCTCCGGACCGCTCCGCCGCTTGAGCAGCCCGAAGATTTGAGCGAACACGCCATTCTTGGCTACAGCCACTTCCCCGGCGGACAGAGCTGGAAACTGACGCACGGCACGTCCGGTGAGGTCCGCTCGGCAACGGTCCGTCATGGCTTTGAAAGCAACAGCGGCGAATTGATCGTCGCGTCAGCCCTCGGTAACGGGGGCGTGTCAATGCTGCCGGATTTCCTTGTCCGTGATGAACTGGCCGCAGGCACGCTCCGCCGGATTTTGAAGGACTGGACGCCACCCGAGATCTGGCTGACGGCCTTCTATCCCCCATACGAAATGCTCCCCGCGAAAGTCGAAGCTTTCACGGGGTTCATCGAGGAACAGGTTCGTGCCTTCCCTGACAGGAGCGGTCAGGGGGTGGTGTAGAACTTGCCGCCGCCGGCTTTTCGATGCGATGAGCCGTGGCAAAACTGCTCGACGCATGTCTATCGTTTCCATGTCACCGGCGGTGCCTTCGTAACCGCCAATTCTGCCCCGGCCGGGCACGATAAAGATGAGGGGTGGAAATACGCGCCCGGCTGCCGGGTGATTGCGCTATAGTTGCGTTATTTGCCGCAACAATTGCGATGATTTGGGCCGAAATTCGGAGAGCGAAAGCGCATTGTTGCACTGAGCGTGCCAGTAAGTTGCGCAGAGGCCAACTTGTCTCAGCCTCCCGTTTCACCCACATGCCAAGCAACAGAACGCATCGGAGGAAATGACAATGGGCCTGCTCATCGACGGCAAATGGGAAGACCGCTGGTACGACACCGGCAAGAGTCGCGGGAAATTCGAGCGCGAGGATGCGCGTTTCCGCAACTGGATTACGCCCGACGGCCGCCCCGGCCCAAGCGGCGAGGGCGGGTTCGAGGCAGAGGCAGGTCGGTATCACCTCTATGTGTCGCTGGCTTGCCCCTGGGCACATCGCACGGTGATCTTCCGCAAGCTCAAGGGACTCGAAGACCTGATCGGTCTGACGGTCGTGCATCCGCACATGCTCGAGAGTGGCTGGGAGTTCGACCCCGCCGACCCCGATCCGATCGGGGATCACAAATTCCTGCATCAAGTCTACACCAGCGTCGTGCCCGACATGACCGGCCGGGTGACGGTGCCTCTGCTGTGGGACCGAAAACGGCAGACCATCGTGAGCAACGAGAGCTCGGAGATCATCCGCATGTTCAACAGCGCGTTCGACCACATCACGGGCAACAGGCTGGATTTCTACGCCGAAGAATTGCGCTCGGAAATCGATGCCATGAACGGCTTCGTTTACCCGCGTATCAACAACGGCGTCTATCGCGCCGGTTTCGCCACCACGCAGCAGGCCTACGAAGAAGCCTTCGACCAGGTGTTCGATGCGCTCGGGACACTCGAAGCCCGGCTGGGCCGCTCACGCTACCTTCTGGGTGACCGCGTGACCGAGGCCGACTGGCGCCTGTTCACCACACTGGTCCGGTTCGATGCGGTCTATCACGGTCACTTCAAGACGAACCTGCACCGGATCGAGGATTACCCGAACCTCTCGAACTACGTCCGCGACCTTTATCAGGTGCCGGGTGTCGCCGAGACCGTGAGCCTTCGGCACATCAAACAACATTACTATGTGAGCCAGCGCACCATCAATCCGACGCAGATCGTTCCGAAGGGTAGCGAGCCGGATTTTTTGCGCGCGCATGACCGCGATCACGTCACCCTGCGCGCGGCCGGCTGACGGCACCTACTTGCGCGGCATTGGGATCTGCGCGTTATCGCACAGCCGATGTCACATCCTCGCCAATAGCGATTTCGCCTCCAAGGCTCATCTTGGATGCATAAGGACAAAGGAGCCTCTCATGACGTTCAGACCGGTCGCAGCCACCAGCAAGGCACAACCCGCAATAGAGGGGGCAGGCGTGCATCTGCAACGCGTGTTCGGTTTCGACGATCCATCGTTGACCGATCCGTTTCTGATGATGGACGATTTTCGCAACGATGACCCACGGCTTTATTCCAAAGGATTTCCCTGGCATCCGCATCGCGGGATCGAAACGATCACCTATGTTCTGGACGGTCAGGTCGAACATGCCGATTCGCTTGGGAACCGCGGCCTGCTCGGTCCGGGCAGCGTTCAGTGGATGACCGCGGGATCGGGCATCGTGCATCAGGAAATGCCTGCGGGCAACGCCAAGGGCCAGATGCACGGCTTCCAGCTCTGGGCCAACCTGCCCTCGTCGCTCAAGATGACGGCGCCGCGCTACCAGGACATTACCGCCGGCGACATCCCCGTCGAGGGCGACGATGACGCCACGGTGGTCAAGGTGATCACTGGCTCGTTCTGGGGCAAGACCGGCCCGGTCGACGGGATCGCGGCGAACCCGATGCTGCTCGATGTCTCAGTGCCCGCCGGTCGGCGCAAGGTGCTTCCGGTGGACACGCGGGCCAATGCGCTGGCCTATGTCTTTGCCGGTTCCGGCACGTTCCGCGATGCCAGCGATCCTGTCGGCATCAAGGTCGAAAAGGAATATCGCGGGACCGAGCTGAACATCCGCGACATGACCGGAAACCGCACGCTGGTCCGTTTCGGATCCGGCGACGAGATCACGGTTCAGGCAGGCGACGAAGGCATCCGTTTCCTGCTGATGACCGGCAGACCGATTCAGGAACCTGTCGCCTGGCATGGCCCCATCGTGATGAACACCCAAGAAGAACTACGCCAGGCACTCCTCGAACTGAACAACGGCACCTTCCTAAAGCAAGCGTGAGGATGCCGCTCGATATGCAAAACCAACCAACTGAAAAGGAAAAGACTATGGCACAGCCCAAGATCGCAATTATCTTCTACTCGACCTACGGAACCAACCATGCCGTCGCTTTGGCGGCGGCAGAGGCCGCCCGCAATGCAGGCGCGGATGTCCGCCTTCGCCGCGTTCCCGAGACCGCCCCGAAAGAGGTTGTCGAAACCCAGGACGCCTGGAAAGCGCAGCTGGACAAGATGGGCGATACCCCCGAAGCGACGGCCGACGACATGGAATGGGCCGACGGCTATTTCTTCTCGACACCGACCCGTTTCGGCGTGGCCGCCAGCCAGATTCGCGCCTTCATTGATACGCTGGGAGGACTGTGGGGTGCCGGCAAGCTGGCCAACAAGACCTTCACGGCCACGACGAGCGCCCAGAATCCGCATGGTGGTCAGGAAGCGACCATACTCAGCCTGTACACCACTGCAATGCATTGGGGCGCCATCATTGTCGCGCCGGGCTTTACTGATCAGTCGATCTATGACGCTGGCGGTAATCCTTACGGCTTCTCGACCAACGCCAATGGCTTTGACGATGTCGGCAAGGCGGCAGTGACCCATCAGGCCAAGCGCCTGGTGGAGATGACCGCAAAGATTACCGGCTGATCGGAACGGATGATCGCGGGCGATATCGGGGCGCAAACCAGAGCGCCCTACCGCCCGCGAAACCGGTCATATGCTGTATGCATATCAGTTCGTGGGACAAGAAGGCTGCTGCTGCGAAGCCCTTAATGTCGTTTTGCACAAATAAGTAAGTTCAGCAGTTTTTTACCTTTCGGCAGGATCAACTGCAACCGGTCGGGTCTGTCGCGCGCCGCCTCGATCGGATATCGGCGGTCTGCACCACCCGGCTGCGGCTACGCTCTCAAACGCAGGCCGAGGTCGAAGCACCGCATGTCGGCAAGCAGCCCGGCACAGGTACAGGGACACCGGGTGCTGGTCTAATTGTTGGGTCTAGACTTCAAGCTGGCCATCGCATCAAGGAAGGCCTGATCCAGCACCGGATCGTCCCATTTACCAGCGACAGCCATCCAGCGATCCAGATCCTCACGGAAACCCGGATCGTCACTCTTCATGTGAAACGTGAACAGACGGTTGACGATGTCCCGCATCAGGCTTGCCATCTGGCCGTCGTCGATATGGGCGGCTTTGGGCCAAGGTATTTCGCGGCCCTCGGCATCGATCACGAGGACATCGGAATAGTCCCCCGTCCTGGTTATCGGCACCGTGCCTGCGTGCAGGTCTTCGAGGTGTGTATTCCGGATGCAGATCATCGCCATGATCTTCGCAAGGTTGGCCGCGATGCGGTCTTCGTCTGCGGGTTTCATGGGCAAATCCTCATATGATAGCGAAACATTGACCGCTGGCTTGTCTGGCACCAGGCCAGGATCATTCGTTGAGATAAGCCGTCCAGTTTTGCCGCGCATGCACAATACGCAGCACCTCCAGCCAGCTGTCTTCGATCCGATAGAGGATGAGATGGGACCCTGAGCGGTACACCCGCACGGGCGGGCGAATTTCGAGCCGTTCGCGCGCGATTTGCGGGTGTCGGACCAGCAGGGACATATCGCTGGCAATCGCGCGGATATAGATTTCGGCCCGGCCAACAGACCAGATACGTACGGTGTAATCCCAGATCGCGTCCAGATCGCTTAATGCTGCGGGAGTTAGCCGGTATTCAGTGACCGTTCGTTTCGGCATTCTGATCTCGCTTGCGGGCAAGGAATGCCTCGACATCCAAATGCCTCGCGGGACCACTGGCGATGCCCTCATCGACGAGCTGCTGCAGCTCCGCAATGGCCTGATGGCGGTCCTGATCCCGGCGGATCAGATCACGCACGTAATCACTGGCGTTGCTATAACGCCCATCCTTGGTTTGCGTCTCGACCCAGGTCTTCATCGGATCGGGTAAAGAGACATTCATCGTGGCCATGGTCTTGATCTCCTTTTTGATGAAGATGGCATAGATTGCCAAAGTTTGTCAATAGGTGCGCCAGCGCCACCAGACTGGACCTAACCGTTTACGGCGCGCATTGTACCCGGCGGGCTGTCCCTCCGGGCCGAAGGGGGAGACACCGTTCTTCAGAACGGGATCTCGTCGTCGCGGTCGACCAGCTCGGGGTCTTGACCCTCGGTCGACTTCGGGGGGCTAAGGAAGTTTCGGCGATGATCTCGCAGCCGTAGCGGTCAATGCCCATGCTATCGATCCACTTGCTGTAGTGGATACGGCCGTGGGCGAGGACCTTCATGCCCTTTTCGCAATGCTCCGTGACCGTCTTGCCGAGACCGTTGAAGCAGGTGATGCGGTGCCATTCCGTGTCCATGACCCGGTAGCCGTTGTCGTCGCGCATCACGCGACCTTCCGAGAGGCGGGGGCGCGAGGTGGCAAGGCTGAAGTTGATGATCTGGGAGCCGCCCTGGGTGGTGCGGGCTTCGGGGTTCTGACCAATGTTGCCGGCGAGGATGACGATGCTCTGCATGGGTAAGCTCCTGTGTTTCCTGTCTTCGGGACCGTCCCTTCGACAAGACCCGAAAAAGCCCGTCGGGTGACACGTGCACGGTGGACGGCACGGACGCCGGAAACCCCCAAAGGACCGGGGTAGAGCGGGCAGGACGCCACAGGCGGCCAACACGGCCCGGACTGACGCGGGGTTGCGCGCAGGAGACCGAACCGGATTAGGGGATTGTCAGTCGAAGTAAGGACCCAGAAGACAGAAAGGCACGGGGAGCCCATGCCAGACCCTGTCATCTTGCCAGTCGGACTTATCTGAACCTAATCCCTGCACCTCTCTGGCGGCGACGAAAATGACGATCATCGACTCGCGCCCTTCTGCCCCTGCCTTCCGGAAGTTTCGGGCCTATGCTGCAACGGGCTATCAATATCGGAACATTCAGGACACGGACCGCACCAATGGCTGATTTCGATCTCGAGGCCCTGTCGCTCAGCGAGCTGAAGAAAATGCAGAAGGATGTCGAAGGCGGCTTCCACCTATCAAGATCGACAAAAGGCGGTAGCCTGCGCCGGAACTGGGCTACTCTCTTGCCGAACTTGTCGGCTCCAAGGTGAAAACCACCCTTGTGCAATCCGCTGCGAAATCCTCACCACCTAAGAACCCTACAGCTCATCCGGTCTATCCGTGGGCGTGACCCGAAGTGGTTCGTTGACGCATTCAAGGCGGGCACAGACCCAAGTTAAGAAAACAGCTTTTTACTGACATGACACGAAGATCATGTTAGCAAAGCGACACTTTCTTAACACGAGGCAGGGAACATGTTAAAGCCGACCTATATCATCCCCACCCTGCCCCCGACGGCGGAAATCGAAACTATTCCTGTGCTCAAAGCGCTCGCTCGCGCTAGCCGTGCGCTTGCGGACCTGAAGGGGCAGGCAAAGACCATCCCAAATCAGGGCATTTTGATCGATACCCTCGCACTCCAGGAAGCTAAGGCCTCCTCCGAAGTCGAAAACATCGTCACGACGCAAGATGAGCTGTTTCAGGCGGACATCTTCCCCGACGATCCGCAATCCCCTGCGGCCAAAGAGGTCGCCCTTTATCGCGATGCTCTCCGGCTTGGCTATGCACGGTTGGGTGAAACCGGCGGTTTGATCCCCAACTCAGCGATCATCGACATGTTTCGTCTGCTGAAAGGGCGTAGTGATGGGTTTCGAGTAACACCGGGAACCGCCCTAAAGAACGAGAAGACCGAAGAGATCGTCTTTGTGCCGCCTCAGGATGCGCGCGAGATCGTCACCCACATGACCGCGTTGGAACGGTTTATCAACGATGACGGTCTCAGCGACCTTGATCCGCTGATCAAGATGGCGCTCATCCACCACCAATTCGAAAGCATCCACCCCTTTCCAGACGGAAACGGGCGAATCGGCCGCATTCTGAATGTCCTCTACCTTACCCGCACCGGGTTGCTCGACATCCCCATGCTGTACCTGTCGCGTTTCATTACTCGCAACAAGGCGGACTACTATCAGCACCTGCAAGACGTGCGAGATACCGGAAACTGGGAGAACTGGGTCATCTACATGCTCGAGGCCGTTGCAGAGACCTCTGCGACGACCTTCGAGATTGTTACCGGTATCCGGCAGCAAATGGCGGACGTCAAGCATCGGCTGCGGTATGAGTTGCCCAAGATCTACAGCCAGGAACTGCTGAACAATCTCTTCCGCCACCCTTACACGCGGATCGAATACCTGCAGAAGGATCTGGATGTCAGCAGACAAACCGCTGCGAAGTATCTCGACACCTTGGCGGACCGGGGCTTTGTGGAAAAGCACCGGTCTGGGAAGAATAACTACTTCATCAACGTCGCCTTGGTGAAACTCTTCCTAGACGTCTCGGGCGGCCCGTAGGACTCTGACTAGCCTGACAATTCGAGGAAGGTGACGATCTGCCGGCCTGCATCGGCACTCTCTCTCGTTCAGCTGCGGCGACTGGCAGGCGTAGAACTCAGGTCGGCGCCCTTGCGCCGAACCTGAACCTTGGCGGAAACCGTGGGCCTAAGCCCACGGGTCAACCTCAACCAGTACCTGAACTTCGTCGCCGTCGATTTCATCGGCAGGGACGGCGCCGAAGATTCCATCCCCAACTTGGAAGACGACGATCGAAACCATGAGCGTGGCGGCGAGGGAGGCGGCGAAGGCGTGTGCATCTTTGCGGGACATCTGTTTGGCTCCCGTCTTGGAGGCGGGGGACCATCCCTCGCGCGACAGGACCCCGCAGGCCTGAAGACTGGCTGACATCACCGGGTGCGTTCGGCGGCACGGACTTGCCCGTAGCGTCAGATGTCAGACAAAACCGACTTTTGTGTAACTGCACTGACCCAGATCACCGGTGCAGAACTCAGACCGATCACTCGTGCTCCACGCGGCGAAGGTCGGCAACGAGCCCGAAGCGGAAGAACTCCCCTTGTCCTGAGTGCCGCGGTCTCAGGGCTGTGGCCATAGTGGAAGGTGATCCAGTCCTTCCCACGGTGCCAACTGCTCCAATACTCAATCAGCACGGCAGTCATAACCTTTGCCACCGCGGGCAGGATGATCCGGAGCAGGCACTAATCCGAGTACGACGGCGAACCGACTGCCGATTACCTGCAGAACCGCCTCAGTCGTCTGAAAGGATGATGGCATCAACGAGGGCGATCGTAAGGTCGGCACCCAATATGGAGACCCAGTGCGACCCTCATTCGCATTATAGCAGATCAGATCGCGCCTGGTGCTCGTTGCAAGCCCCGAGCTTTTACGCGATGTGGACGGCACCATCACTCTTGAGCGTCTGACCGAGTTGCCGACGCTGTCGATGGACGAGGAGGGCGACAAAGTCACGTGGGAGCTTGTCGGTCCGGACGGCGAGACGCGAAGCCTGTCACACCGACCGCAACTTTTGTGCGCAAGTTCCGACGTGTTGCGGAAATCAGCGCTTGAGGGGCTGGGCGTGGCGTTGCTACCTGAGCATGTCGGCCGAAATGAGATAGGCACGGGGCGCCTCATGCATCTGTTGCCCGATTGGCATTCTCCTTTTGGAACAGTTCATGCCGTGTTCTCATCCCCAAAAGGACTCGTGCCCGCCGTCCGGGCCTTTATCGATCACCTCGCAGCCGAGGTGTCCATTCGGTCGGGCCCTTCCTGACGGGCCCGGTCTGCCAACCGATCAGCCCTGACGGAGGCGTCAGGAATGACCGCGATGGTCGGTCCGGACAAACGGATGCATACATAGCGCCGATCTAGCGCTCGCAGCGAACGGCAGGAAGGTCCGCTCTGCCGCCATGCATGGCTTCAAAAACAATGTTTGCTGTCCCGTTCGAACATCTGCCAGATTGAGATATTGACCAGCTCAACAAAATCAGCGACTTGCAAGGTCAGAAGCCAAGGGGGTTCAATTGGGACGGTCTTGACAGATCGCTTGGAGTGTCATTTCGCCCCGTCCAGCAAACGACCCCTTGCGGTAGGCTTCTCTACTCCAAATGCACTCATGCATGAAAGCGCTGCCGGTATTCGCCCGGGGTCAGGCCCACGTACCTATGAAAGATCTTCCGGAAAGCACCGGCATCGGAATAGCCGACTTCCCAAGAAATGCGCTCGACCGGCAGGCGACCGAATTGCAGCAGTTCCTGCGCTTTCGCGACCCGGAGGCGTTGCGCATATTCGGTCGTGGTCAGGCCGGTCGCTTTCTGGAAGCGGCGCAGCAAAGTGCGCTCTTCCAGCCCTGCTTCCTCTGCTAGCGTCGCGAGCCGCGCATCCCGCCCCTCGTTGGCCTGCAGGAAATGCTGCGCCTTGAGGACGGCCGCGTCACCATGGGTTAGGCGGGGCGCGAAGCCGCTGTAATAGCGCTGCTCACGCCCCGGCGGGTCTACGAGCATCATCCGGGCGGTCTGCGCCATGACGACGGGGCCGAGGAAGCGGTCGACCAGCTTCAGGCCGAGATCGGTCCACGACATCAGGCCACCTGCCGAGATGATGTCACCGCCGTCGATGATCAGGCGATCTGTATCCAGCGCCACATCGGGGAACCGCTCCCGGAAATCCTCGGCATAGGTCCAGTGCGTGGTGGCCCCTCGTCCGCTCAATAGTCCCGTCTCAGCCAACAGGAAGGCGCCCCCACAGACGGACGCCAGCATCGTCCCTTCACCATGACGTTCCCGCAACCAAGCCGCGAGCGGCGCTGCGACATCAGGCTGGATGGGGGCCTCGAGTGACGGAGGCAGAATCAGGACCTGACAGGGAGCGTTGTCATGGCCTGACGCTTCGGGATCACCAGCAGGCATCGGTGGTGCCGGCTCGCAGGCCTGAAGGGTTTGGACCCGCAACCGCGGGACGCCCTGATCCGACCGCTCTGCTATCCGCCCGGCGATGAGAAACAGGTCCGTCAGCCCAAGGGCGGCAGAGAGTTGCGCGCCGGGGTAGAGGACGATGCCAATCCTTAAATCCTCCATATGTCGATATCTCCCCTCTTTATGTCGATTACGCCAATGGTGAGGAATGTGGGCATACGCCAGATTGAGGTCAAGAAGCCCAGTCCCAGAAAGGTAAGACCATGTCCAAACGTGCAATCATCGCAGTTGATCTGCAAAATGAATACTGGCCGAACGGTAACCTGCCGCTCGAAGGCATTGATGCCGCCGCCGCCAATGCGGCGCGCGTCATCGTTCATGGCCGCGAAGCCGGGGACCTTGTCGTGAATGTGCGCCACGAGATGCCGGGTGGACCGGTCTTCGTCCCCGGATCGGAGGGGGCCGAGATCAACAAAGTTGTCGCGCCCGGCGAGGGCGAGCCGGTCATTACCAAGAACTTTCCCAATTCGTTCCGCGACACTGGCCTGAAGGGCCTGCTTGACGAGAAGGGGGTCGAGGAAGTGGTCGTGATCGGTGCCATGAGCCACATGTGCGTGGACGCGACTGTCCGGGCCGCCAACGACTTCGGCTACAAGACCGTGACCATCCACGATGCCTGCGCCACGCGCGACCTAGAGTTCAATGGCGCGACCGTTCCGGCGGCGCATGTCCATGCGGCACTGATGGCGGCATTCGCATTCGCCTACGGCGAGGTTGTTGCCACCGACGACTTCATCAAGCGCTGAACCGGCGAGAGGAGAGATCTCATGACCACGCGCCGACAAATGCTCGCCATGTCCGCCTCCGCCATCGTCGGAAGCGCTGTCTCTGCATCAGCCCAGGGAAATGACGTCAGCTCCGAAAGCAGGAGCAAGATCACCCAGATCCGCAATGCCACCTTGCGGATCGACTACGGCGGCGTCCGCTTTCTCGTCGATCCGATGCTGGCGGATCGTCACAGTTTCCCGGGGTTCCCGGGGACCGCGAACAGCGAGCAGCACAATCCGATGGTGCATCTACCACTGCCGATTGCCGACATCGTCGACGTCGATGCCGTGATCGTCACCCATCTGCACGAAGACCACTGGGACCAGGCGGCGCGAGACGCGCTGCCCAAGGATCTGCCGGTCTTCGCCCAGAACGACGCCGATGCCGAAGTTATCCGTGGTCAAGGCTTTACCGATGTCCGCGTGCTGTCCGAGAACTCCGAGTTCGATGGTGTGCGTCTGATCAAGACGGCGGGCCGGCATGGAACGCAGGCACATTACGAGGTAATGGCAGAGCTTCTGGGCGACGTCTGCGGCGTGGTGTTCAACCATCCCGAAGAGAAGACCATCTATCTTGCCGGGGACACGATCTGGAACGAGAACGTCGACGCTGTCCTGTCTGCGCACGCACCTGAAATCGCGATCCTGAACGCGGGCTACGCGATGGTCCAGGGCATTGACGGAGGCATCATCATGGGAACCGAGGATGTCCTGCGCGTTCACCAGGCCGCGCCCGAGGCTCGACTGATCGCTTCGCACATGGAAGCGATCAATCATTGCGTCCTTAGGCCCAGATGGCCCGAAGCTGCATATTTGGGCTTTTGGAAGAACGTACGGGGAACAAAAGGCTGATTGACGGCTTGTTCTGATACTGGATGATGCTTGCGTCTGGAGGGGTTATGACAGAGCAAACATTTGCCTCAATATGGGGGCTTTCGTATTCGGATTTTGAATTTCTGAACCGGTTTGGGGCGAAGTCCCAGGTCATGGTCGCGTGCCAACTCCTCTACTTTCGCCTGCATGGCCGTTTTCTGGTTGGGCATAGTGATCTTGATCCTGATGTTATCGCGTACGTTGCGGATCAGATTGGGGTGGTAGACGATCTGACCTACTCTTTTTCCAGTGACACTGCGCGGCGGCAACGCACTGGCATTCTTAATTTCCTTGGGTTTCGCCGAGCTTCTGATCAAGATCGGGCCAAACTCCAGGCATGGATGATTGATCATCTCGGCGGGCGTGATCTGAACTTGGCGGATTGGGTTGAGCGCGGCTATACACGGGCCATTCAAATGGGCGTGTTTGTTCCTTCTGAGAAGATTATGGAGCGCCTTGTACGTGCGGCCCGTCGGGATTTCCGCGAAGGTTATCTGATAAGGGCTGCATCGCGATTGTCGGCAGAGACGGTTACGCAGTTGGAATGTGCGCTGTCTGACCCCCTGGCTATAACGGGGTTTCAGCGGCTGAAAGACGATGTAGGTGCTGCAACGCTGGACAGCGTACTACTGGCGGCGCAAAAGGTGTCCTTTGTCGAGGCGCTCGATCTACCATTGGATCTTCTTGGTGATGTCGAACGCGGTTGGGTGATGCGCATTGCACGTCAGGTGGAAGGCGAAACCGCCTCGGAAATGCGCCGCCATACGCCGGAGCGACGATTGGGCCTACTGGCGGTTTATCTGATGCACCGTCTATCGCAGCTGATCGATGGCCTCATCGACCTGCTCTTGGAGGTGGTGCATCGCTTGGGGACACGGTCGCGCCGTAAGGTTATCCAGGGCATTGCGGCAGATATAGGTGCGGTCCACGGCAAGGAGCGCCTCCTCGTCGAGATTGCCATGGCGGCCTTGGATCATCCCGAGGGTCGAATTGAAGACGTTATCTTCCCTATTGCGGGCGCGGCCAAGCTGCGCGCAGTCATCGATGAGCATCGTGCCAAGGGCACCCTGGACACGCGCATCCAACAAACAATGCGCAGCTCCTACGCCAGCCACTACCGCCGTATGCTTCCCCCTTTGCTGACCGCGTTGAAATTTCGGTCGAACAACACGATGTGGCGCCCCATACTGACCGCTTTGGATCAAATTGTCCGGTTTGCGGCGGCAGGCCGCCGGGTGGTTCCAGAAGATAGCATCCCTTCTGGGCTCATCCCCGCAAAATGGCGCAATGCAGTCATGGGTGAGAGTGGCCGGGTTAATGTCATCGCCCTTGAACTCTGTGTGCTGACGCAGCTTCGAGAACGCATTCGCGCCAAGGAGATCTGGGTTGATGGCGCAGATCGCTACTGCAATCCGGATGATGACCTACCTGGAGATTTTGCGGAACGGCGAGATGCCTACTACGCGGATCTGAGACTGCCGCAGGACTCCAAGAGCTTCGTAGAACGCGTGAAGGCTGACCTGGAGCAGGAACTTTTCCTGCTGAATTCGACCCTGCCCGACAATGATAAGGTGCGTCTGAGGTGGGGTGGCGAGAACCGTATTTCGGTTACGCCGCTGACACCGGCTCCGGAACCGCCCGGCCTGGCTGCGCTGAAAGCAGAAGTTGCCCGTGCCTGGCCAATGACGGGCCTA
Source organism: Roseovarius sp. ZX-A-9 (assembly GCF_028369135.1). Lineage (GTDB taxonomy): Bacteria > Pseudomonadota > Alphaproteobacteria > Rhodobacterales > Rhodobacteraceae > Roseovarius. Next base: position 4,082 of record NZ_JAPWHW010000036.1, on the reverse strand, counting down.
CTCGATGTGCTGAAAGAAACGGCGCTTGATACCGGTTTCCTGAACAGCTTTCAGACGTCGGCCAGCAGGGAGGCATTGCCTCCGGCCCTTCGGGATCAACGATTGCTGCTCTGCCTCTATGGGCTGGGCACCAATGCGGGCCTGAAACGTGTGGCGGCCGGTTCGCTGGAAGTCAGCTATGATGAGCTCTTGCATATTCGGAGGCGATACATTGACCCTGCCTCTTTGAAGGCGGCCTGTGCGCAGGTTGCCAACGCTACCCTCGCGATCCGCAATCCAGAGATCTGGGGCACACCCGGGACAACCTGTGCAGGGGATTCCACCAAGTTCGGAGCCTGGGATCGCAACCTCATGACCGAGCGGCACGCGCGTTATGGCGGGCGTGGCGTCATGATCTACTGGCATGTCGAGCGGCAGGCGACCTGTGTGTATTCTCAACTGAAGCGGTGCTCATCTTCCGAAGTGGCGGCCATGATCGAAGGCGTGTTGCGCCACTGCACGGACATGGAAATCCAGAGGCAGTATGTCGACAGCCATGGCCAAAGCGCGGTTGGCTTTGCCTTCTGCCACCTTCTGGGCTTCGAGCTTGCACCGCGCCTCAAGGCCATCGCGCGACAGAAACTGGCCCTTCCGAGTACGGGTATGCGGGCGCAACTGCCCAATCTTTTGCCAATCCTGTCAGGCGTCGTTGATTGGGATGAGATCGAGCGTCAGTATGACGAAATGGTCAAATATGCTGCGGCCATGCAACATGGGACTGCTGATCCTGAGGTTATCCTGCGCCGGTTCGCCCGTTCCGACGTGATGCACCCCACCTACAAGGCGCTGGCGGAGCTTGGCCGCGCCATCAAGACGATTTTTCTATGCCGGTATCTGCGCTCAGAGGCGTTCCGCCAGGAAATCCACGAAGGGCTGAACGTCGTGGAGAACTGGAACAGCGCAAACAGCTTTGTGTTCTTCGGCAAGGGCGGTGAGATCGCCACCAACCGTGTGCGAGATCAGGAAACCGCTGCCCATGCGCTACACCTGCTGCAATCCTCTCTGGTCTACATGAATACGCGGATGGTGCAATCCGTCTTGCGCAACCCCGACGTGGTCGCGCGTCTGTCCCCTGAGGATTATCGCGGCCTCTCCCCGCTCATCTACCTCCACATCAACACGTATGGCCGGTTCGAGGTCGATCTGGAAAAGCGGATCGATTTTGAACCCATGGCCGCATAGAGGCACTCATGGCGAAGAAAGAACCCCAGGTCCTGCGTTTGAAAATCACCCTTGCGCATGTCGACCCCGCACCGTGGCGTGAAATCGAGATCCGGTCGGACAAGACCCTACCCCATCTGCACGACGCCATTCAGGCCGCCTTCCTGTGGTACGATTCGCACCTCTGGGACTTCGAGATTGGCGACCGCAAATACCAGACGAAAAGCGAGGAGTTCTGGATCGAGCCTATGTTTGGGCCGCCGGTCATGGAAGTCACGACCAAGAAGCTCGACTTCTTCCTGAACGCCAAGGTCCCGCCAGTGATTTACACTTACGATTTCGGTGATGATTGGGAACACAGGGTTGAGCTGGTCTCAATGCGCCCAATCGAACCAAATGAGCGATTGCCGCGATTTGTCGACGGTCAGTGGGCGACGCCCCCTGAAGATATTGGAGGCCCACCAATGTATGAGGTGTTCAAGGAGGCGCGTCATGACGCAAACCACACAGAACACGAGTGGGCGAAAGAGGCCGGATACGTTGATTGGGATCACGACGAGATCCACTCCGATGTCATCACCGAGCAATTTTCGAAATTGCAGATACAGAAAACGCGAAGGACATCTCGGTGGGTTATGGGAAGATGAAGGGTCATTATGGGTATACCCGTAGCGTCGGTGTGCATGAACATTGAAACATGCCGCTTTCCTGTTCACTTTAGGTCGTTTTCCAGTTAATGAACACAACATGTCAGGGGCACACTCAAAATGAACACATATCAGGCCAAAATCGGATATGCGCGCACCTCAACCACAGACCAGAACCTTGATGCGCAGATTGCCGCCTTGAAAGCTGCCGGGTGCGGCATGGTTCGCACCGAGCAGAAGAGCGGTGCCAGTCTTGAGGGGCGGCCCGAGCTTAAAACTGTCCTCGACTTCATTCATCCGGGCGAAACCCTGGTGGTGACCCGCATCGACCGGCTGGCACGCAGCCTCAGTGACTTGCAGACCATCGTCACCCAGCTGAAATCCAAAGGCGCGCATCTGGCCGCAACAGAGCAGCCGGTGGACACATCAAACGCCACGGGAAAGGCCTTCTTTGACATGCTCGGTGTTTTTGCTGAGTTCGAGACAAACCTGCGGCGTGAGCGGCAGGCCGAGGGCATTGCCGCTGCCAAGCAACGTGGCGTGTATCGGGGGCGCCTCCCGAAAATCGATATGGCCACCATTCAGGCGAAGCTGTCAGAGGGCATGTCGCCTACGGAAATTGCACGCGACATGGGAATATCACGGGGCACTGTTTATAAAGCAAAGGCTTTGATGTGAAAAAGAACAAGACAAAGCAGCGATCGCCAGTGGCCAAGCCGCCGACCCCAACAAACACAAAAGTACCGCCGCCGCGCAACCTTACGCCCCCACTGTGTGAGAAACTGCGCCGGGACATGATGCAAGCGTGTCTCAAGGTGGCGGAGGCGCACGGGTTGACGGTTGAAGGTGGCGAGCTGAGCGACATCGATCTGCGTCATGGCTTCGACATTAGTTTCCGCGTCGGCATTCCAATGGAGGACGGCGCGATCTATTCGCCAGACAAAGCGCTCTTCGAAGTCCTTGCTCCACATTTTGGCCTTGAGCCATCTGACTATGACCGGACCTTCAAGTCACGCGGAGACCTCTACCGGATTGTGGCAATCAATCCCAATAGACCAAAGTATCCGATTAGCACTGAGCGGGTCTCCGATGGGCGCAGGTTCAAGATGCCAGCCGAAAATGTGGTGATGTATCTACAGAATTCAGACGCATAAACGTTCATGAACTGTTCCCGAAGAAGCCCAAATATGCAGCTTCGGGCCAGCTAGGCCGTTCTGGGATGCCTTTCAAATTCAACGGATCGCGGCGGGATAAGTTTGCGAAGGCAAAGTACCGTGTGACAAACTGGGCCGAATACAACGAGGCGCTTCGTCAACGCGGGGATGTAAGGTAGTGTCGCAAACTTTCAGAGTGCCGTTGCGTTTGATTTCAGCCTGGTCCAATTGGCGCGCTTTCAGAAACCGGTTTCAGGAATGAGAAGTTGATCAGTTTCAAAGGCGCGCAGTATCCGAAATCCGTGATCCTATATGCCGTGTATTTCTACGTTCGCTTTCCCGTTTCGTATCGCGATCTCGAAGAGATCATGGCCGAACGTGGAGTCAATTTGGATCATGCAACGCTCAATCGTTGGGTCGAGAAATACGCGGACGCGATTGCCGAAGAAGCCCATCGCCGGAAGTCACCGACTGGCAGCTCGTGGCGGGTGGACGAAACTTATGTGAAGGTCAAAGGCCAGTGGACCTATCTGTACCGCGCGATCGACAAGAAGGGGAAAACACTTGATTTCATGCTGTCTGAGCGCCGTGACGAGGCCGCAGCGACCGCGTTCTTCGTGAAAGCGATCGGCAATAACGGCTGGCCTGACAAGGTTGTCATCGACAAGAGCGGATCGAATACGGTCGGTCTGTTCAACATGAATTGCCTGCTCGTGATGTGTGGCTGGTGTTGGTTGATCACTGTCCGGCGAACGAAATATCTCAACAATATCATTGAACAGGACCACCGTTTTATCAAGAAACTTACTCGGTCGATTCAGACCTTCAAATCGCTGAATTCAGCGTCTGCTACTCTTGCCGGGATCGAAGTCGCGCACATGATCCGGAAAGGTCAGTTTGACCAGTCAGAGAGATCTGGCTTCGCGCAGTTCGCAGCGCTCGCAGGATAGGTGTGTCCGCTAGCCAAGCTACCTTCGCTTGGGCGGAAACTTTGCGACACTACCCGTTTGAGCAGGGCCAGGGACTGTGTTTTCGAACGGTTCAGCAGTCGCGTGCGCTCCTTGATCAGCGCCATGCGGGC
>NZ_JAPWHW010000035.1 GCF_028369135.1 Roseovarius sp. ZX-A-9 | reverse complement strand
GCCCTTGCGATCCCGCTGACGTTTATGATGCCTGTTATGTTTGGTGAGATTGGCATCTGGTACGCAGGCCCAGTGGCTGAGGCCATCATGTTGGCTCTCACCGCAGTTGTTCTTTGGCACGCCGCCAAAAGCACTGGGTTGATATGGGGTATCTTCCACGCTGAGGAGGGCGAGGCGCAATGAACACGCAACTTCCGTCAATAGCGCAGGCAAAAGATCAAGCGAAACACCTGCGCGGAAAAATGACCGAGGATGGAGCACCGATTGGCCATGCCAAGTCCCTTGAACTGGTCGCGCATCAACATGGGTTCCGCGATTGGAACGCAATGTCCGCAGCCATCGGAAACGGGCCACCCAAGGGCTGGGCCGTCGGTGAAAAAGTCAACGGCACCTACTTGTCGCAGCCCTTTAAGGCGACAGTAATTTCTATCACAATGGACAGGCCCGGATGGTTCCGGGTCGGGCTGGAGTTGGACGAAGCCGTTGACGTGGTCACATCTGACCAATTCTCCAATTTGCGCAAACGTATTCGCGGCGTCGTTGGCCCCAAGGGGCATTCGGCGGCAAAAACGAGCAATGGCCAACCCCACCTTCGAATTGACCTTTGAATATTGTGAGACCCCCGCTTCAATAAAACCGCCATTGGCCCCACCAAGGCCGATGGCTAGTTTGTCCGCACTCCAAGCCGCTCGCCTGCCTCCAAGAATGCGTATGCAGCGAATGGCCGGTCTGGTGAAGCTGCGACGCAGCGCCTGGCTATGTGTTGAAGGTCCGGAACGGGCCGTTCATTTCAAGCATCCGTCATCAACATGAGGGGCGGAAACCGGAACTTAGCTGCATCTGCGAATGATCTGTGCCAGAATTGCAGAAGCGGCCATTCAATCCGTAGCAGACCGAAGCCCTCATGCTGCGCTGCGTACCAAGGTCGGCTGTGCGCAGAAAGCGCCCTTTGCAAAGTTCAGGGCGAGAGGCCGCGCTATGAGGAGCGAGCGGCCCGGAGCGGCCTTTCGTCGCTTGCTCAAGATGCTGCGACCCCACGCCAATCGCATTTTTTAGTATCAGTGTAAGGTGCGATTACTCGTGAGACGTCCCTTTCGTTGTTTATAGCTTTTCTTTGCGGGCCTCGTCGCGGTGGTGGACATCCTTCGGAATGACGACGGGTGACACGGCCCAGATCAGTTTGCAGCTCTTGTCGGTTCTGTTGCGGGCGTGGTGCGGGATGCGGGCATCAAAGCTGTAGCTATCACCGGCGCGCAGGGTGATGACCTCGTCGCCGATCTGCATTTCAAGCTCGCCCTCAAGGATTAGGCCATGCTGTTCGCCTTCGTGCTTTTGCAGCGGGTCGTCGGGCCGTTCGGAAAAGGGCTCGTACACGGCAAGCCCCATGTAGAAGTTGCCGCCGATGGAACTGGAGATCAGCGTGTCTGCGTAACCGAGCTGTTGCGCGTTCTGCCCGTAGAGCGAATTCAGGTTGCGGCGGTTCTGCGCCCGGACAACAAAGGCCTGCTCCATTGGTCCAGCGCCAGGGCGGCGGGCGAAGAACCAGTCGGGTGTCACCGAAAGCGCGCCGGCGATGGCGTTAAGCGCCTCTATCGAGGGTTGAGACATGCCGCGTTCGATGGTGCTGAGATGGCTGAGGGAGACACCGCTGGTCTCGCTCAGGTCCTTGAGCGTCATCTGCCGGGCCTTGCGAAGCTGCCGGACCTCCGAACCCATTGCGAGAAGGCTTTTGGCCATGGCTTTAACGTTGGTTTGTCCTGTCATGCGCCGTCTTCCACTGTTCTCGGTCTGTTAGAGCATAATACGCCACCAAATCTTATTGAAACGAAATTTAGTTGCAAAATTTCGATAAAGGCGAATTATCGGTTCGTAAGTCTGCGATTCGCTGCCCCGCAGGCCAATCAGAAGCGCCGCAGGCGTCTATCAACGGGAGAGACAGAAATGGAAAATGACAAACTCGCGCGGCTGACGGCCCGGACCAAGATCGGAATATCGCGCCGCGACTTCATGCGAACGACCGCCAATGCCGGGCTTTCGGCGGCGATGGCCGGCTCGCTCTGGACTGAGGCGCAGGCAGCAACGCCCAGAAAGGGCGGCACGCTGAAGGTGGCCGCCGATGGCGGGGCCACAACCGACACGTTTAATCCCATGCAGATGAACGGGGCCGACCACCCGACGCTGTCGATCTTGTCGAGCTATGACACTCTGACCGAGATCGACGAAAACGGGGCCCCGCAACCCAGCCTTGCGGAAAGCTGGGAGGGCAACCCCGACGGCACTTGGGCAATCAAGCTGCGCAAGGGGGTGGAGTTTCACGATGGTAAAACGCTGACCGCCGAGGATGTCGTGTGGTCGCTGAAGCAGCAGCTTGACAAGAACAACCGCGTCGCCGAGGCACAACAGATCGTCCAGAATTTCGAGGAGCTGCGCGCCGACGGGCCCGACACGGTGCTCATCAAGCAAAAGGAGGTCAATTTCGACCTGCCGACGCACCTTTCGTCATTCGCAATGATCATCGGCAAGGAAGGCAATGGCGACTGGTCGGGGGGCATCGGCACCGGACCTTACGTCAAGGAGGACTGGCAACCGGGCATCCAGTATCTCGGGCGCAAGTTTGCCAATTTTTATCGCGACGATCAGGGGCATTTCGACGAGGTTGAAATCCTCAATATCTCCGATCCCGGCGCGCGGATGTCGGGGCTTCTGTCGAACACGCTGCACGCCATCGGTTCGCCCGAAACCAAGACGGCCGGGCGTCTCGCCAACGCGCCGGGTTTTGAGCTGGTGCAAGTGTCGGCCACGCAACATTTCACCTGCGATATGCGCGCTGACATGGACCCGTTTACCAGCGCTGAGCTGCGGCGCGCAGTGAAATGGGGCATCAACCGGCAGGAGATCGTCGACAAGGTGCTGAGCGGGTATGGGACCATCGGCAATGACCTGCCGATCAGTCGCGGGCAGCAGTTTTACAACGATCAACTTGAACAGCGTGAATACGATCCGGACAAAGCCCGTTATCACCTAAAGCAGGCCGGATTGGAAAACATCGACCTGTCACTGGCCGCCAGCGACGGCGCCTTTGGTGGTGCGGTGGATGCCGCGGTGTTGATGCAGAACTCGATGGGCGGTGCGGGCATGAACGTGAAAGTCGACCGCCGCCCGGCCGATGGATATTGGTCGGATGTCTGGCTCAAAATGCCGTGGTGCATGGTCTACTGGAACGGGCGCCCGACTGTGGACTGGATGCTGAGCTCGACCTACACTTCGGAGTCGGATTGGAACTCGAGCGCGTTTCGGAACGAGACTTTCGACAACTTGTTGGTCGCCGCCCGCGCCGAATCGGAGGAAGCTAATCGCCGCGAGATGTACCACGAGGCGCAACGCATCTTCTGGGAGGAAAGCGGCACTGCTGTCTTTGCCTTTGCCAATATCCTGATCGGGCATTCCGAAAAGCTCGCGCATGGCCCGGTCGGGGTGAGCCGCCGAATGGATGACAGCCGCCTGCCGCGCCGCTGGTGGTTTGCCTGATTAAAAGCCCCGCGTGCGCCGCCTTTGCGGCACGCGCTCCATTCCCCGCAAAGAAGTGAAGACCTGTCGACATGAATGAACAACCAGCCGCGCCCGACGGCGTGAAATCCCTCGAACATGTCTGGATTCCGATGCCGGACGGCATACGCCTTTCGGCTCGGATCTGGATGCCCGCGGGGATTACCCCCGAGGGGGCGCCGGCCATTTTCGAGTATATCCCCTACCGCAAGGCCGATATGGTGCGGGCGCGGGATGAGCGCAATCACCCGTGGTTCGCGGCCCGGGGCTATGTCTGCTTGCGGGTCGACATGCGAGGATCGGGCGACAGCGAAGGTGAGATGCCGGACATGTACGCGCATGCCGAGCTGGATGATGCACGGCACCTGATCGAATGGATTGCCGGGCAGGACTGGTGCAACGGCCGGGTCGGCATGTTCGGTACATCCTGGGGTGGAACGGCCAGCCTTCAGGCAAGTATCGACTGCCCCGAGGCGCTTAAGGCGGTCATCGCCGTGTGTTCGACCCATGACCGCTACGAGGACGATATCCACCACATGGGCGGTGGCCTTCTGACGGACACGTTCGAATGGGGAGCCACACTGCCTGCGATCCTTGCGCTTCCGCCGACGTCGGCGAGCGGTGAGGACTGGTTCGAGCGTTGGAAAGACAGGTTGGAGGTGTTGGAGAGCCCGCTGGAATGCTGGGTGCGCGAAGAGGCTCGGGGCATGTATTGGCGGCACGGATCGATCAAGCATCAGGCCGACCTGATCGGCTGTCCGGTACTGACTGTCGGTGGGTGGTCGGACCGGTATTCCAGTTCTGTCATGTCGCTGGTGGATGCCCGGCCGGACAAGGTGTGGGGAATCGTGGGGCCTTGGGGGCACCACTACCCCGATCAGGGCCACCCAGGGCCCGCCATCGGGTTTCAGCAGGTGGCACTCGAATGGTGGGACCATTGGCTCAAGCCGGAGCCGACCAATGCGCCCTGGCCGCAACTGCGGGTCTGGCTGCGGGAGTTTGATTCGCCTCAGAACGTGCTGGACATGCGCAACGGCGGTTGGATCGAGAGCGGCCCGCCGTCGGATGAGGCCACCGTCACGACTCTGCACCTTGGCGATGGCGGGATGCTCGCTGATGCGTCTTCGGACAATGAGACCGGCTGGGACGTGCCGGCGAACCTTCTGCATGGGCTGGCCTCCGGCGATACAGGTTATTTTGGCCGGTATGGCGGGCTGCCACTCAGGCAGAACGAGGACGACGACCGCGCGCTCGTGTTCGAGACCGGACCGCTCGACCAAGATGTTTTGCTGTATGGCAGCGCTGAAGTAGAACTCGTCGTGGAGGTCGAGGTCGAGCGGAGCCAGCTTTGTCTTCGGCTTAATGACGTTTCGCCCGAAGGCACCTCGTCGCGCGTGGGGGTATCGATCCGGAACCTTGCGCTGAACGACGAGTTGGATGCGCCGGACACGCCGCAGGGAGACGGGCCGCACCGCGTGCGCATCCGCTTTCATACCGGAGCCTATCGGTTCAAGGCCGGGCACCGGATCCGGCTGTCGGTCGGCTCGTCTTACTGGCCGCTTGTCTGGACGCCGCCACGGTTTGGGGATTTTCGAATTCTGTCCGGGCATCTGGAGCTACCGGTTCTGGGCAAGGACCCCCGGGCACTTTCGGCACCTTTTCCCGCGCCACAGGCCATGGCGGCAACGAATGACATTTACGTGCTTTCGGCGCCAGCACTGCGCCGTTGGTGCAAAACGAAGGCCGATGGAGCCGTTGTTGTGAGCTGGCACCAGCCGGCGGTCGCCACCCTTTACAGCGACATCGACACGGCCTTTTCCTTTGAGACCTCAGCCGAGCATGCAATTCGGCCCGACGACCCGGTTAGCGCGACGACCGCGTTCACGCACCGGATGGAGGTGAAGCGACCGGATGGAACTGCGCAGGTTGTGTCCCAGCTGCAGGTCCATTGCACGGCCAATATTTATCATCTGGCCACGTCGCTCGACGTGGTGTGGAAAGGTCAGGTGCTTGCCCGGCGCAACTGGACGGCCACAGTGAAGCGACGTTTGGCGTGACCCTTGGGCAATAGCCCGTGAAATAGAACCAGATGTGGATCAGGAGAAAGCCAAAGCCCACGCCCACTTGGTGCCATCATGCCACTGATCTGGCTGAATGTGGAGTGCGGTGGAATTGGGCAATTGCAGACCCTCGGTTTCGAGTTCGTGCATCTCGGCTTCGGTGAAGAATTTCCGATCCGGACCGCATCGTGGATGTGCAACCTGGTGCTCGGTCGCCCCGCGTTGGAAATCTTCCCAAGGTGGAAGCCGCGGGGAACTGGGCGTTGACTATGGGAAAAGTGTGCTGCGGCCTGTAGCGGCAGCTACCTGCTGTCACGCGATGGGCGAAAATGCTGCATACTGCATGAACGGCCGTTCTGGTGCAGCTGCAATGCGGCGTGAACAGGCCCGGTGAATGTCTCCTGTGGGCCGTCTATAACCTCAGGTGGATCGGGTGGGGGAGAGCGGTCGTTCGCTGCAACGCTCGCGAAGGTCAGTACGACGTAAGTCGTAGCAACTTTGAATTTTGAGATTCTTGTACTATTTGGTATGCTTTGATTATGCGGGATTGTTCAGTGCTTCTCAGGGCATTCATTTCGGCGCTTCTCCTTGGCGGGGTCGCGACCGGGATTGCCGCCGCCCAGGATGTTGCGGTTGGAGCTGAAGTACACGGTCCATTACTCTACTTTAGTCAAGCAGAGTGCCTCCGAGAGAAAGCAGATATGTATCTCGATGCGATTGGTGATGGGCCGAGCCTTGTTTTTATTGGTTTTTGCGAGGACAACGTTATCAAACCGGCTCCAGGACAGATCAGTTCCGGCAGTACCTTGAACTCATTGCAAGACAGCGTCATCCGTTTCAGCGAAAAGCAGATGCGGGATCTGCCGGGGCTCGGCAACCTTCCGACCAATATGAAGGCGGTGGTCGTCGTTCTTTCGCGGGTCCAGATCGCATGCGTTCGCGACAGGTTCGAGGATGTGGTGGACGCCAAAGAAAGCACAAGCTTCACATGGAAAGGAGCTTCGGGTGACGTCGAGGACAAGGTGGCGGAGCTCAGATTGAATGAATGCGGGCGATAAAAAGCTGGAGCAGACCCAGCGGGAATCGACCTCTAGGCGCTCCCTCAAGCGTCTCGTCAACGTTGAGACGGCTCAATTCATCGCGCTTATCCTTGCAGGTGCCTACGCTGTGTTCGAACTCTCGCTCAATCGGACCGACCGACACGTCGATACCGCGATGTCGCTGGTGCAGGAGTTCAGTCAAGGCCAACTCGGCAAGAACCGGCGCTTTCTCAACGACCGGTGGTATTCCCATTGGGACGACGTGCGTCTTTTGCAGGAAGCCGGCTATGGCGCGACCAGCGCTCCCATACAGGCGTTCATCGAGAACACGATCGTCGGCGAGTTAGACCCTACCGGCCAAAAAGAGCTTCGGCTCGCAATTGCAGAGATAACCGACAGCCTAGACCGCTTAGCAATTTGCGCGGAGCCCCCGTTCAATCTGGAAATTTTCGGCATGTTTGCCCAGTGCGATCCGGAAACAACCAATCAATCGATTTGCGAATACGCCACAAGCTTTCATGAACTTTACGGCCCGCTCATAGACGAAACCCGCGCCACATTGGGCAACGGTGGCCTCGGGATCGCCCTCGAGGAATATGTGGAGGAAGGAACGTGCTTCCGATGGCTTCAAGGCTGATTCCGGCACTCATGACTTGCGCCTTGAAGGCGGCGCCCTTGCTGGCGGCCGATATCTACTGGGCGGATCCGATAAAGGCCGAGTTCGAATACGTCTATCCGGCCGAGACCATCGGGGACCCTACGGCGGCGGGTGACGTCAAATCCTTTGCCACGATGCCGCATTTGCGCGTCGAAGGTCGGATCGAGCCGGGGGACGCGGACAAAGTCGGGGAAATGCTACGGCAGGAAAAGCCCGATTGGAACGTCGACATGTTCAAGGACATTGTCGTTTCGTTCAACAGTGATGGCGGTGATTTCTACGAAGGCCTTGCGATGGCGGACGCGATAGCCGGGCTTGCGGCAACCACGCTCATCGGGCCGGGGGACCGTTGCCTGTCGTCCTGCGGGATCGCGTTCCTGGGTGGCAGCGCAATCGTCATGCGTGGAATCCCCAGTTGGCCAAGCCGGTACATTCACGTGGACGGCGTGCTCGGGTTCCATGCACCGTTCTCTGAAATCCCCACGGCAATTCAGATTCCTGCTGGTACGGCAATGACGGACGACCTCACCCAGCAGATGGCGCAGAGCTTCTACGGTCAGGCGCAAGCCGCGATCACCGAAATCACGAGCCGGATTTCGGATTGGCAAATCTCACCCGATTTCGTGTTTAGGATGCTTACGAAAAGCAGTTACGTCGGTGATACGCGACCGATAGAGGACCGGTTTGTCCTGGTTGATAGCTACATCGGGGCGACACAGATCAAAGCCAACGTTCTGACATCCTCCTTGCAATACCCGAGAGAGATTACGGGGGCCGGTGCGAGCGCCGCATGTAGCTTTTTGGTGCGGGCAAATGCCGGACGTACTATGCAGATCGGCCTTGCTTCATCTGTGGAATCACTTAGCGATCCGGATCTTTCTCCAGATGGAACTTGGACCGTCGCTTCCACGAAGTTCGCGCAAGGCCGTTTTCCGGAAGTTATCTCAGAAAAGATAACCAGCGTCACCACTGTCCGGCGTTTGGTGCCGGGCAATGATCCAGAAGCGTTTTTCACCGAAGGGTTGCTGTCAGGTCTCGGTGGAATCCAGTGTAGCGCGTACCGCGGTGACGACGGTCGGTGGTATGCACGCACATTCAACGAGGATATCCACTTTCCTGACAGTGACGGTACCTATGTTCATGGCCGGGGTGCCGACCTGATTGAGGTTCGTGTTCTCGATTTCGAAAAAGGTTACCCGATCAACCGATATCTTTTGCTTGGTGCGGCGGGCAGTTGGTCCGGACCGCCGCAACTGGATATCGCGTTTCCCGAGTGGTTGCCTAGTTGGGCAAGTGAAATCAAGGGTCCCAGCTTTGACTGCGGCGGTGATCTCGATCCGGCCGCAGAGGTGATCTGCGCGTTTCCGGCTTTGGCGGATGCCGACGGCCGCCTTGGCGGGCTCTACAGCGCCGCGCGGGTGAAATTGGGCGCGGTCGTGTTAGAGGAACAGCGCGCATGGATCCGCGCGCGCAACCGGGTCTGCCGCCCTGAGCGCGTAGATTTGAATGACGATTTCATCCGATGGAACCTCGCCCTATGCCTGATGGAAATGACCGGTTCACGAAACCGGGATTTGGCTATGCAATTGCAATAGCGTTACAGGCACATTTTTGTGATCTAAGAAATAGAAATTTATCATATTGTTTCTGACCACGCCCGGCGCGCGCCAGAAGCGGCCATTCACGCTTGAGGCAGTGAGCTATTGCCAGCAGAATTGCAAAGGTCGCTATTGACACCAGCTGTTTTGACGTCGTGGACAACTCGTAGGGCCACAAACATAAGGATCGGCGAGGGCTTCGGAAATCAAGATACGCCCAACATCCGTGCCATCAACATAGAGCGACCCACACTGGCGCCCGAAATTACACTGTTGGGTGCCATGTGTGCCTGGACGACACGAGCAACGTACTGCAGCAAACTCAATCACATTCGCTGAACGTAGTAGTTTACTTAATCTCTGCTTGGCGCGCCGACCTGCGTCACGTTCGGCGCTGCAGGATGGCTTGTAGGTTTCAGGCGTATTGAAGCCCACCAATCGAACGTTCGCGCGTTCACCTATGACAACCACCGTATCGCCATCGATCACTTCAATTTCACTTGCTTTTACGATGCGTCCGCCGTGCCTAGCCTTGGAAACAGACGTAGGTGTCTGTGAGCTCAAATAGCGGGAAGACATCCAGCCGGTTCCCAATGGGGACGCGATCTGGATCCAGTCGCCCTGAGCACCAACTTTTTTAACGGCAGTCCCTTTCTTGAGCGTGCCCATGACGCTGTTGCCTGTGCTTGGTCCAGATCGTTGGTTCACTCTGCTCCCGGTGACATACAAAGTTGCAGTACTTGCGTCCTTCACCTTTGGTTGGAATGTCTGAGAAGGCGTCTGGTACTTGGGCGGTGGTGCACCCGGCTCACCTTCGGAAAATAGCGACCCGAAAGTGCCCAAAATACCCACTATAAGCATTACCAGCGTGCCGGCTTTCCGCAGATCTCGCTTCATTCCATAGTACGCCTTGATTGGATTGGAAGAGGCGCGAGAACGCCTAGCGCGTGGTTTCGAGGGTGTGCGGTTGACGGGTGCGGAAGTGCGACGTTTCCTCCTAGTGGAGGTATTTTTCGCACCCGAAGGCGCTCGGACACCTTCTGCGCGCACGCCAGACCCGTCGCATTCCGTCCTGTTTTCGGGAGAAAGTTTCAACAGAGCTACGAGCTTGCGGTATTGCGGATCACTCAATCGAGTCCGCCCGCCATTGGCTGTAAACCGCGCCTTCATATCCGTTAGGAACTTGGTCTCCCAATCATTCAGTGTTCCAGATTCCAGCCTTTCCTGAATCCGCGCCTTTATCAGCATGGTGCGTTCTGGAGAAAAAGACATCGTCAAAAATCCACATACGGTAACTGCTCTTAGAAACCGCAGTCGCCCCTCGAATGCAACCTCAACGGACTGGATCAACGCCGACCTATAATCATGTGCCCCAAGCCTCTTTACCAAACGATGACTTTGGCGCACCCACTCGCCAAATCCCAGAACCGCGACAGGTCCAAGATGATGTGCGCGCTGACATCTGAGAGCACCGACGCCGGAAGATGCTTTGAAAATCGCTCAGCGATTTTGAAGCCAAGCAATCCGATCACGAGCAAAATTAATGTAACCCGCCAAAGCACAGTTGCGAGGTCGACTCGTCGACGGGCCCGATTCTTCAACGTTCGACGTCGCGGATTTTCCACGGGTCATTCCTGGTCTCGGGTATTTTGCAATTGAATGGCAGAAAATGCGGGTCTTTGCAGTCACCGCTCTATCCGAGGTCGGTCGCGCCACAGCGGAGCAGGAACTCGTAAGTTCCATCATAGAAGGCGGACGGCCGCGTCGGATCATCTTGATTTCCCTCGGGGACAAAAATGGCCATGCCCTGCCGCGCCCGTGTCAAAAGTACGCGATAGGCATTAAGCAGGTACAGCCGCTTCGTTTCGTCGCGAACTTGCTGCCATTTGGTCCCCTTGAAGGCATGGAACTGCCAGATGTTATCTATCCAACGGAGATCAGCGTCCCAGCAGACACCAGTCCAATCGAGCTCCAGGCCCTGTATGTCGAACTGGGTGGCGACTTCCTCGAGGTAGTATGATGAGCGGACGTCGAACCGATCGTTGAGGAACCAGGTGGCCGGTTCGATCTTCGCCTTCACATGGATGCCCGCAGGTCGGAGACGGTAACCCCCAGAGGAAGCGACAAGGCCAAACCGTTCGCTGCCCCGCGCTTTGTTACGCAGCCAATCGCGGACTCGCGCCAGGTCACGGGAGACGACAATCGGATAGCGATTTCCAATGGCGGCCAACGAGTCCCTTGCGCCAGGGGCGTCCCCGTCGAGCACCTGTCCTACGAACGTCGATAGCTGCTCGGCACGGAACGACCGCATCGAAACCGACAAGTGTAGATCCGGATGCTTCGCGATGCACGTTTCCTCCAGCATAGCCTTGGCCTCTGGGGACGCGGTGTAGTGCCGATCCTCAAGCAGTGAGGACGCGTGCACCCGCCAAGCGGGAAACTTTTTCTTGAGGGCCGTCAGCCATTCGACGAGGCCTGCTTCGCCAGTGTTGATCTCTTGCCCGCCTCCAATCAGGCAGATAACCGTGCACCAATCCGTATGTCTGTCCATAACGCTGATCAGGAATTCAGGTTCGGACTTGTCGAAGCCATCATGGCCGCGGGCCTGCATAAACTTCGTCGCCTGGCTGGCTGTCCAAGCCCGCTGCGCTTCGTCGAAAACCACAACTTTCTCGAAAGGAACTTCGGACCGATTCAGGTAATAGTCGCGAAAGTGATGAATATTCTGTATGAAAGTTCTAACCCGCCTCCTGGCCTCGCCGAGTGCGATACTCTCGCGTCTGTTCTGGTCGCGGGCCAGCGCCTCTCGCAGAACGTCAACTAGAGGGCCATTCCCGGATAGAAAAACCGCGTGCTCGTCTTCATGGCGCTCAGCACGTGTGGCGGCGATGTTTAGCCCAGCCAACGTCTTCCCGGCGCCAGGTACGCCGGTGATGAAGCAGATCGATTTAAGCCGGTCGCGCTTTGACACTTCAATCACCTCAGCGATCCGACCTGCAGTGGCCTGCAAATTCTTCGCTCCGGCGTCCGAGCGCGAGATCTCGTCGACAGCGTGACTTCGATAGAGCGCTTCTGCGGCCTCAATGATCGTAGGGGTTGGGCGGTAGCCTGATGCGCGCCAGGCAGAGACGTCAATATTGTCCTGGCTGGCTGCAAGCGGCCGCTTTAAGGCCAGCACGTCGGCTAGGCCCTTTGGGCCCGTCAAAATAGGTGTGGCTACAAGGTCGGCAGCCCAGCGTGTCTGCGTCGAGGGTGCCTGGGCGCGGGTCGCGACAAGTACAGGGATGACCGGCAAGGTCTGGCTGCCCAGATGGAAGTTCTTCAAGTCGAGGGCATAGTCGTGGACCTGCTCGATCGCGGCGCGATCGAAGGACTCCGCGTTGACCTTGAACTCGACCACAAACACGACGCCGTTGCGAAGAACAACCGCGTCGGCCCGTTTCCCCATGCGGGGAATGGAAAACTCAAAGAATACGTGCGAATCGCGGGCGCTGGCCAGCACGCGTTTCAGGATTTCAATCTGCTTGATCCAAGCCGAACGCTGTTCGTGCTCAAGCGCATGGTGATGCGATCGGGCAAGTTCACCCAAGACGCTTTCGTCTGAAGAACTTAAGAAGTTGGAGGCGGGTGCCGAGTAGTATGAGTCGTGCATGTCTTTAAATGTCAGATTCACATCTGTGTAGCTAGTACACCATACTGTTCATCCCATCCTTCCGGAAGCGGCGCCAGCAATCGCGCAAGCGTCACATCCGACCCGTGCGTCCCATTCAGGATCGCTTCTACGATATCGGGCGCAAGCAGCGTGAGCCGCATGACGCGCGTCATGTACGATGCTGCGATCCCCTCGTGTTCAGCCAGTTCGGCGATGGTCGCGAACTCACCCGCCTCCAACATCCTTTTCCAGCGAAACGCCCGCGCCAGCGCTTTAACCAACGTGTTGTCCATCTTTCGGTGGCTGGATGCCCCGTCCGGCAGCTGCATCTCCTTCCGGCCGCCGCGCTTAACGAGGCGGAACGGGATGTGGACCGTCACCGATTCCGGCACTGGTTTCGCGCGGGTCATGCTGCCGTCCCGAGATCGGCCATCATTTCGCGCGCCAGCCCGGTCAGACCGTCCATGCGGAGGCGAACATTCAGGCCATCGGTGCCGACGTCGATCCGCTCGATCAGCAGAGCCGCGATCCGCGCTTGTTCCGCCGGGAACAATTCATCCCAGAGCGGATCAAGGCGGATCAGCGCGTCACGCGCGTCGGCCTCGGTGATCTCGCCGTCCTGTGCATGTGTCGCTTTCCATGTGCCTGCAACAATCTCGGGTTGGCGGAACACGGCGCGAAGTTGGTCGATGACAGCAGCCTCGATTTTACCAGCGGGGACCCGTCCGACCGGGCATGATCCTGCACCGTGCTTTAGCACTGACTGGCTGACATAGTATCGGTAGAGCTTGCCGCCCTTGCGGGTGTGGGTCGGCGAGAAGGCCGCCCCGTCGGGGCCGTAGAGCAGCCCTTTCAACAGCGCAGGCGTGTCGGCGCGGGTGCGCGCAGCGCGCTTGCGAGGGCTTTCGCTCAGGATGGCGTGGACTTTGTCCCAGACTTCTTTGTCGATGATGCCATCGTGCTCGCCGGGATAACTGTCGCCCTTGTGTACGGCCTCGCCAATATAGGCGCGATTGTTCAGAAGGCGGTAGAGGTACTTCTTGTCGATCCGGTTGCCGCGGGGCGTGCGGATGCCGCGCTTGGCGACCTTGCGGGCCAGCTCCGTGCAGGACCCGATCTCGAGGAACCGGTTGAATACCCAGCGGACATTGGCGGCATCGGCCTCCTTGATGACCAGCTTTCGGTCCTTCACCTCGTAGCCCAGCGGTGGCACGCCGCCCATCCACATGCCTTTCTTGCGACTGGCGGCAAATTTATCGCGGATGCGCTCGGCCGTCACTTCTCGCTCGAATTGGGCGAAGGAGAGCAGGATATTCAGCGTCAACCGCCCCATGGAGGTGGTGGTGTTGAACGACTGAGTGACAGAAACGAAGGTCACGCCATTCCGGTCAAAGACTTCGACCAGTTTGGAAAAATCCATCAGCGACCGCGACAGGCGGTCGATTTTGTACACGACAACCACATCAACCAGCCCGTCTTCGACATCGTCCAGCAGCCGTTTCAGGCCGGGTCGTTCCAGCGTGCCGCCAGAAATGCCGCCATCATCATATTGATCGCGGACCAGTACCCAGCCCTCTGACCGCTGGCTTGCGATATACGCCTCGCAGGCCTCCCGTTGGGCGTCGAGCGAGTTGAATTCTTGCTCGAGTCCTTCTTCGGAGGATTTCCGGGTGTAAACAGCGCAGCGCAACTTTCTGACGATGGGTTTGGTCATGCGCCCCTCCGATGGTTTTTCAGGCCGAAGAACACCCAGCCGTTCCAGCGCGTGCCGGTGATGGCACGGGCAATGGCCGACAGCGATTTGTAGGGGCGGCCCTGCCATTCGAACCCGTCCGTGGTGACTGTGATAAGGTGCTCCACGCCTTGCCATTCGCGGATCAGGCGCGTGCCGACGATCGGCGTCAGGTCAGCGCGGATGCGGCTCTTCTTGCGATCGCCACCGTCCAGCTGTTCGCCAAGAGCCTCCAGCCTTTTCACCGTTTCCAGCTTCAGGCCACCATAAGCCAGTTCCTGAATGCGGTACGCGAGGCGGCTCTCGAGGTAGCGACGATTGAATGGCGGTGGCTCGCTATCGAACAGTTCACGCCATTGCTGCTTCAGGTCCGGTGTAGATGTTGTCTTGAGCGCGGCTAGGCGGGCGGGAATGGGATCGGGTTTGGTCATGCGGTTCTCCTCTGAGTTGGAGTTGCATGAACGCTCTGGTCGGGCGGGTAGTGTAGGGAACTTTCTCCATTTCCATCAGATACTTGTATTGTGTCTCTCATACGAAGGCGGATAAGGCCAAGCGCCAGCAACCCGCACAGTTCTGCGCGCCTCTCAAGAGGCTTCATATGGATCGGGTTCAGCGGGTTTGGTCCGGTATGCGCAATCCCGTGCATCGTCGGCTCCTTCCTGAAAAACTTTCTTTCAAGATCGAAAAGCCGATCGCTATTCAGGATTGGGACACCCCCGGCGAATATAAATTTTGCGAGATTGACAACCTTTAGGGATGATTGAATTGTCAGATGACACATGTGGAGGCTGTAGTGGTGTCCCGAAAAGCTCGGTTCGGCAGAAATCTCTCTCAAGTCATCGAAGCTGCCTCTGCGCATTATCTGCAACTGTTTCTGGCCAGTTGCAAAGCACCCGATGAAGATCTTCTGCAGCCACCGGATATCTCTGGAGCCGAAACTGACGCAGCGGCGAAGGACTTGCTGAAGTTATACTTGCATGACTGTGATCAGGAAATACTTGCCGAGCTCGACCGGTTATGCGCCAGCGTCCTTGAGCTTAGCGAAGGCAAAGGGGTCACCTCACTGGATACCGTGACCGCAGAAAAACTCCTGAACACGGATCACGACCGATTTGTCGATGCCCCCGATCCACTGTGCCGAAGTATCTGGGTCCATAGCGAATTTCCGGATGTTTTTCGGGATGCGGAAAGTTTTCACGCTGCACGTCGGTACCGCGATCACCGTAAACTCTATGCCGCATTCGAGATCGATCAGGATGACTTGGCCGCAGTCGGCCAACTGCGCCCAGATGTGAAAACTCTCTGCGAGAAGCTTGAAGACATCCTCGAACTCAAGGCCAAAGCGACCGCCTCTGTGCTCGAACTGCCAGAAACTGCTGACTATCCTCCATCGTTGCTTATCGCCTTTCGCCACCCCGGAGCCCTGTCGAGTATCCAGGATCACCGCATAGACGGTGGCTTGCAGACGTATTATTATCGACCGTCTCGTGAAGCCATTCTCATCTTTACGCCGGGTCAGAAAAAGATCGAGGTCTGTGCCGAGAGCTTCGAGGTAAGAACAATCGTTGCCGAAGCCTTCGCCGAAATTGTCTTGCAACATGATCTGTCAGCGAAACCGCTTACCCGTCGGGATTTCAATCTGGATCGGTTCCGGGGATCCTTCAATCTGGACCTACCCGACCTTGAGGCCGTCGAAGTCACCGGTGCTACTGTCGTCGAAGCTGAAATGCCACTGGGACATTGGGGACGTCGACTGAACCTGAAGGTCACGAAAGATGAAGATATCGAACAGGCGATGACGGATTACATCCGTGGAGGAAACAGACTCGTTCGCAAGTTCGGTTTTACGAAGATCGTGATAGCAGTCGATTTTGTGCGGCGTGATGACGGCAAGAAGGGGACACTGCGATTGCAAGTGTCCGGCGGTAACACTTCCAACGTTCAAAGCCAGAGAGATCCCTTCCTGCGTGACCTAGGCTTTAGGTTGCTGTCGCATTGGGGGCTGATGAGCCAGCTTCGTCCGCTTGCTGAACATGAAGAAGCGAATTGGTTCCGGTTTCTTCTCTCCCTTTACGATCTGCCCGGTGATGAGGTTTCAGGCAACTTCCTCAGCGCGGCCAATGTCGATCCAAACCCGCTGATCGAGACCGGCTTTCTGGAGCGCAAGTCTCGTCAGGTGCTGGTTTTGATTGACGATGAAGACAACGGCACAACTGAGGGCGAGCTGACAACTGGGCCGGAAAAGGGCACGCTGAGACAGCGGGGGGGATTTGGGGAACCGCGAGGCGTCATCCCTGAGGCACAGGCCATCACCTACCGTCTCAACCGTCGCTGGTTGGGCGAAAGGATTCTGAAGACCCTAGGCGGCGTCCTCGGGTCGACGTCCTTGCAGATCGAGGATGGTTATCTGGCAAGCTTGGGAAAGGTCGACCTTGCTGACGAGCGCGTGCCTTTCTACCTCGTGCGCGGGCTCGACGATACCAGGGTGTTGGACCAACTCGATATTGCTCTGCGCCAAAAGCACAAATCGGGGCCGGGTCTCGTTCTTTCGGTCAGCGAAAAGTCACCAAAATACCTTGGCCCGAATGTCGTAGTGAGGTTGGCGGATGTAATATCCCTCGATGGCCACGCCGTTTGTATCGATGAAAAAGAGCTTCAGCGCCAGTTTGGGGCAGGGCGAACGCTGGTCGCGTGCGCTCAGGTTGCTCAAGTCATCCGTCACGGCCCGCATGCCGGTGTGCTTGTAATACCAGGTGCCGATCCTCTCAATCTGACAAGTGCCTATCAGCTCCTGTTCTTTGAGCGTCTGGTGACTGCAGCGACGGATGGATCAAGGGAAGTTTTCACCAAGGTTCTCATGGAAGGAATGGGTTCGGGCCACCCGGGACAGTTGTTTTCGCCAAAAATGCGGGACATCGTGATCGGGACATATATCCGCCATGGGTCCAGCAACCGCTATTGGCGTCTTGCGTCCGGTGTTCGCGACCTGATCACGGATGCGGAGGGCTGATCTAGAGTTTATCTAGAGTTTGCCCGGGGACCGTCTACCGCAATCGGATTTAATTATTCGCCATCTGTCATCAGGAGGCGAAAAATGCCGAAACATTTACAATACCGAAACTCTTCAAGCGCGCCCGGATACGGTTTGGACTGGCGCTGCACATGCTGCGGAAAGCTGCTTGGCCGCAGGCATGGTGCTGTGGTGCTGGTGCAGTTTGCACGCGGCCACAAATATCGCGCGCCGCGTCCGGTCAGCGCGGTCTGCCGCAGTTGCGGCACTCTCAACGAAACCTGAGCTTCACTGAAATGGGCAGCCAATGGCTGCCCATCAATCCTTCATTTTCAACCTAAGAGGCGCGCGACGCCCAGCCCTGGCCATTAGGAGGCGCGAGACGCCCGGCCGAAAGGCTGGCGTCTGTTGTCTTCCACCTGGTCTGCGCTGCACGCGCAACTTGTCCGGTCCGTGAACCGGCATTCCGCACTGACTTCCTTCTCGTCTCTGTTTCCGTCGGGCAATCAATGCAAGGCGTTCCGCGACCCATCGCAGTTGATGGATTGGCTTCACGCGCCCGCAGAGGACACTGAAGCCAAAAACTGCGTTCTGAGCCATCTCTTGCGGGTGGCTGGCGGCAAGGATCGGGAGGGCGACTTGGCAGTTGAACTTCTGCTCCTGGCGCTTTGGCCGGGCCTATGCGTAGTACGTCGACGCCTATGGCCTCTCTGTCGGAACGGGACGCTTGACGCAGACCTGCTCAGCGGTCTGACAATCGGGATCAGGCGCGCACGGCTGGATCGGATCACCCGTGTTGCCGCCACGCTCCTGCGCAATCTCGAGCGTGATTTGCGGCGCCTTTATATTAGCGACGAGCAGGCAGCACGGCTTTCGATCGATTTGGGAACGGTCGGGCATACATTGGTTCAGCCCGAGACCGACAGACCGGACATGATCCTCTCGGCAGCGCAGGCGGCGGTTGGTGAGGACGGGGCTATGCTTGTGGCCGTCCACATCGCGGGGTTCACGCAAAAAGAGGCGGCCAGTCAGCTTGGCATCAGCCACGAGGCCGCGCGCAAGCGCTGCCAGCGGGCGCTCACACGCCTGAGGCAGCAAAATGATCTGTGAGTTGTCCCAAACCTGCGGGGCAGGCGGCTTTCTCTATTCAAGGACGCCATTCCGGCATCCGAGGAAGGGAGCAGATCAATGACCACCCGGGATATTGACGACGATTACGAGCGACTCCCCGGGCTCTTTGGGGCTTGGGATTTCGGCATGCTGCTGGAGGAAGGCCGCAGTTACCTGATCGAGGATGGCGGGCGCACGCAGGACGGCCAGCCGCTCTACATGGTGTTCCGTCGCCCGGTCGACCGGAGTGTAGGGGAGGTTGGCAATGTTCTGTGATAGCAGCGTCCACCTCACGCAACGCGAACTCGCCGCGCGCTGGCGCGTGAGCGGTCGCACGCTGGAGCGTTGGCGGGCGCAGCGCTTTGGCCCCGCCTGGATCACCATCGGCGGCTCGATCCGGTATCGCATGAGCGATGTGCTGGCGTGGGAAGCCGCGCATCTGACCCAGCCGTAAGCCATGGGCGCGGGGTGCCAGAAACGTCACCCACAGGACAATCAAACAGACACGAGGGTGGCCGCTGGCCGCCCCGAAGGCGCTGGCAAAATCACATTTTCCAACGCCGCAGAGCAACTGCTCGACAACGGCTATGAACCCATCCCGGTCAAACCGGGCCAGAAGGCGCCCGCGCTGAGCCGCTGGACCAGCGTGGTGATAGATGAGGCTGCAATCGAGACCTGGCGGGTGCGCCATAGCTCCTGCGGCGTGGGCCTGAGAACTGGTCACCTGATCGGCATCGACATCGATATCCTCGGTCCGGACCGGGCCCATGCGGCACAGACACTCGCCATGGAGCGATTTGGCGAAACGCTCGTCCGAGTGGGGCGCTGGCCAAAGCACCTCTTGCTCTATCGGACCGATACTCCGTTCACCAAGATGAAAGCGGGGCAAGTCGAAATACTCGGGCTCGGGCAGCAGTTTGTGGCCTTCGGTCTCCATCCGGGCACCGGCAGGCAATATTCATGGCCGCTGGGCGAAACCCCTCTGGAGGTCCCGCTATCGGATCTTCCGGTGATCGACCAGACGGCGGCCGCGGCGTTCCTGGCTGAGATCGGGCCGACTGACCACCAGCTGAACGCAAGCAGCGGTGCAGGAAGGCGCCGGAAAGCTGCGGGTTCAGGTGATCCGGTGCGCGATGCGCAGGGACGGATCACAGACGGGCGCGATGCCTGGCTGAGCCAGATTGCCTTCCACGCTGTGCAGGACGTGCTGGAAGCCGGAGATGTTCCAGATGTCAACCAACTCGCTGTGCAGGTGTGGCAGCGGTTCGCCGGCAGTTCTGATCTTTCCCGTCCGAAGCAGGATGGCGCGCGCGCCTACGATTTCTCGGATGCAGCCCGCAAGGTGCAGGACAAGCTGCGGTTGGCGCGTGACGGGCGGTTGCCGCCTCGGGACACGACCACACAGGAACCAGAGTATGAAGCACCGACGCTCTCGGTCGAGGATGGACGTGCGCAGCTTGCGGCCCTGCTGCATACCTTTTGTGAGCAGGTGCAGGTTTGGCATCAAGGTGGCGGGGATCGTCTGCCAGCCCTCGGGATCCGTGCGACAGTCGGGCTGGGGAAATCGCGGGTCGCTCGTGACAACCTGATCTCGCTGGCGGCGGATCTTAGGGCTCAGGGGCTGCCGCACCGCATTCTGGTGTTCACAGCCTCCCACGCCCTCGCCGAAGAAACAGCGGCGTCATGGCAGGCCGCCGGGGCAAATGTTGCGGTTCTGCGTGGCTACGAGCGCAACGACCCGATCAGCGGAGCCCCGATGTGCCGTGATCTCGATGCTGTAAGGGCTGCGCTCGCGTCAGCGCAGAAGGTGCGCGAAAGCGCCTGTTCAGGAGCGAACGGTGCGAAATGCCAGTTCTTTGACGGCTGCCTCAAGCAGCGGAATCTTCGCGATGTCGCGGCGGCCGACGTCGTTGTCGCACCCTATGATGCCTTGTTCTCCGGGCTGGCATTCGAGCGAGACGACGTGGCGCTGCTGATGGTTGACGAAGGCTGCTGGGCCCGGGCGCTGGAGCAACTGAGTGGTGTCTTCGTCGAGAATATTCCGGATGAATTGATCGCGGGAATGGGCGGCGATCAGATCGGGCGGGGGCCAGTCGGTGCCATGGCGGACCTGATGGTTTTCCGCGGCAAAGTGGCAGCGGCCTTGGTCGCGAACGGTCCGGGTCCTGTCTCGCGGACGGCCCTGCAGGAAGCCGATCTGACCGTTGATGATTGCCAGCGTGCAGCCCAGCTTGAACGCTGGCGCCTGCGGGACGCAAAGCTGTACCCTGGGATGCCTACCGCTGAGCGTCGAAACGCCTTCCGCATCGCAGCGGGAAATGCGCGAATCCTGCTGCTGGCAGCACTCTGGCAATCCCTCGCAAATCTCCTCGCGAGCAGCAACGAAGCCTCAGGACAGTTGCTGATCAAGGAGCCAGATGCATCCGGCCGCCACGAAGTGACCCTGCGACGGGTTCGTGGGTTGCACGAAAGTTTACGAGGTAAACCGGTTCTGCATCTGGATGCGACGATGCGGCCAGCTATCGTGCAAAGGATTCTGCCCGATCTTGAGGCCGATCTGATTGATGTCGCGGCACCGCACATGCAGGTTCGGATGGTGAGCGGCAGCTTCGGTAAGTCGATGTTGTGCCCCGCGTCCGGCCTTGTGCCAGAGGAAGCCGCGCGCCGCGCCAACCGCTTGCAGGAATGTGTGGAGTACGTTCAGTGGCACGCGCGCCGGGTCTTTCCGGGCCGCGTGTTGGTGGTAACCTACAAATCAATCGAAGCCGCGTTCGCAGATATTCCCAACGTGGAGGTGGCGCACTTCAACGCAATTGCCGGGCTCGACTGCTACAACGATGTCGGCCTGCTGATCAGCATCGGTCGGCCCCTGCCACCCAGCCAGGAACTGGAAGCACTCACCGGGGCCTATTTTGGCCACGTACCCCAAGGCCGGTACCGGCGTGATGTGGCAGGCATCCGGATGCGTTCGGGCCAGAACCGCAGCCTTGGTGTTCTCCGGCACGAAGACGAACTTGCCGAAACCCTGCGTGCTGCCATCTGTGATGATGAACTTATACAGGTGATCGGTCGGGGGCGTGGGGTAAACCGGACTATACAAAACCCGCTTGAGGTCCATGTCCTGTCGGACGTCGTATTGCCGTTGGTTTACGATCGACTGACGACCTGGGACGTCGAGCGTCCGGATGTGCTGCAGCGGATGCTGCTTGCTGGTGTGGCGGTTGATAGTCCGGCAGACGCGGCGGCGTTGCATTCACAGCTCTTCAAGAACGGGCATCAGGCGAAGATGGCATTCGAGAGGGGAGGATTTAAGGCACAAAACCCTATGAATAGTTCTTATAGGGAAATGTGCCTTAAATCGGCTGCCTATAAACGTGCCGGTCGAGGGCGTGGCTGGCAGCGGGCCATGTGGATCGACGGAGACGCAGCGACGGCACGACAGCGTCTGGAGGCAGCGTTGGGTGATCTGGCTCTGTGGCAGCCAGAATAGCACGTTCTTGTACATGCCGGTTTGGAAGCAGACTAGTCATCCAAATCTCAGAGAGGGGCCGGAAGGAGCCCATTTTGCGGCAGTCTGCGTTCGGTATTAATATCCGCAACGGCCACAAAGCAAACTTTGCAACGCCTATGCCTTTTCCTCAAATTGGCCATTCGAGCCAACGAGAGCGGATCGACCTGTTTGACAATACGAAAACATTACATTGCCTTTCGGCTTTCGATCTCTTCGTTAAGCCGATCGAGCTCGCGCTCGCCCTCGGGAAGCCCCTCGCGCGAGAGTAGAACTGCGACCTGACGCAGGCTCGGAATGTGGCTGCAAATCACCAAAAGCATGACCATGATCGGCACCGACAAAAACATGCCGGGGATCCCCCAGACAGCTCCCCAGAAGGCGAGGCTCATGATGATCCCGAATGAGGACAAGCGTAGCGCCCGGCCCATCATCCAGGGATCGATCACATTTCCGTTCATAAACTGGATAGCGCCGGTAATCACGAACAGCAGAGCTGTAGTAGTGGCGTCGCCAGTTTCGACATACCCTACAAGCGCCACCATTCCAGTCGCAATAATTGAGCCTATGTTTGGGATGTAGTTCAGAATGAACGTTAGAATCCCTAGAGACATCGCGAGCTCGATGCCAAAAAATATCGCCACCGCGTAGATCATTGCACCGGTAATCAAGCTCACCGCAGTCTTGACGAGCAAGTAATAGTTTACCCGGTGGATGATTGAGATGATGATTTTATTTGCACGCTCGGCCTGGGTCTGGTCGCTGAAGAAATTCGACATCTTGGTGTCAAACCAGATTCGCTCGGCGAACAAAAAACCGACGAAAAGGATAACCAGAACCGTGCCTTGCATCAGGTTGCCTGCCTGCCCGGCAGCCGTGCGCACGTAGTTCGATAGTTCGAAGCTGTTCAGTGAGCCGAGGACCGCCCGCTCCACATCCTCACCCATCCAGGCGAACAGTGAGGCCACCGCCGAAGGAGCTCGCGCGGCATAGGAAAGCGTTGTGCTCAGAACTGTGTTGAGTTGCGCCAAAAGGATGGAGGACAATAGCAGGAGCGCTGTCGAAATGAGCAAAAGGGCGGTGATCGAGGCGAGCCAGTTGGGGACGCCGAAGCGACCGATGCGTTGCCGCGCGATCAGTCGAATCACATCCGAGGTCAGCGAAAACAGGATAATTGCCACCGCTAAGGAGATCAGAAGGAACCGCGCCTGAACCAACAGAAACAGCACCACTGCAAAAGCAATTATGACAAGTGCGCCGGTGCGCACCCGCGCGTATTTCTCGCTTTCGCCCAGAGTTCCAGACATCCTGTCTTTCTCCGCCCGCATGGGTTTCAGTGTGAATCGGCATGCGAAATTGACCCACTTAGGTGGGTTATGAGCGAGTAAAATTGACCCACCTGTTTTCGTTAACA
>NZ_JAPWHW010000034.1 GCF_028369135.1 Roseovarius sp. ZX-A-9 | reverse complement strand
GGGCGAACTCTTCTGCTTCCGGGGCCGCAAGGGCGATCTGGTCAAGATCTTGTGGCATGATGGCGTGGGCATGTCGCTGTATCTGAAGCGCCTGGAGGCGGGCAAGTTCATCTGGCCGGTGAGCCGGTCCGGCGAGGCGGTGCAGATCTCTGCGGCACAGCTGGGTTATCTTCTGGAGGGGATCGACTGGCGCAATCCACGCTGGACGCAACGCCCTGCAAAGGCTGGATAAATTGTTCCACCGGGCCTGTTTTTATTGGTGCCCCTCGAGCCCGGATGATAGACATCCGCCATGTCGAACACCGCTTCCGAACTCGCGAGATTACGCGCCGCCCTGGCCGCTGCGGAGGCCCGTGCAGAGGTTGCGGAAAGCGAGCTGGCACAGACCCGTGCCGTCGTGTCCTGTTCGGAAGCGATGATCCAGGAACTCAAGCTTGAGATTGCCAAGCTGCGCCGCGACAAATACGGCATCTCGTCGGAACGGCGCGCCCGGCTGATCGATCAGCTGGAACTGCAGCTTGAAGAACTGGAAACGGCGGCCACCGAGGATGGCCTGGCCGCAGAACAGGCGGCTGAAAAGGCCAGCAAGGTGCGTGCCTTCACGCGCCGCCACCCTGTGCGCAAACCGTTCCCCGATCACCTGCCGCGTGAGCGGGTTGTTGTCGAGGCACCTGCCGCCTGCACCTGCTGTGGTTCGGATCGGATCGTGAAGATGGGCGAGGATATCACCGAAACGCTGGAGGTGATCCCACGGCAGTGGAAGGTGATCCAGACCGTGCGCGAGAAGTTCACCTGCCGGGCTTGCGAGAAGATCAGCCAGCCACCGGCCCCGTTCCATGCGATCCCGCGCGGATGGGCCGGACCCAGCCTGATCGCTATGCTGGTCTTCGAGAAATATGGACAGCACCAGCCGTTGAACCGGCAGGCAGAGCGCTTTGCCCGTGAAGGCGTCGAGTTGAGCTTGTCGACCCTGGCGGACCTGGTCGGGCATGCCACAGTCGCGTTGCAGCCCATCCATGCCCTGATCGAAACCCATGTGCGTGCTGCCCACCGTCTGCATGGCGACGACACGACCGTGCCGCTCCTGGCGCGGGGCGGTGCAAAAAAGGCCCGTCTCTGGACCTATGTGCGCGATGACCAACCCTGGAATGGTGGCGCGCCACCGGCCGCGTTCTTCCGCTTCTCCCGCGATCGCGCGGCAACCAATCCCAATCAGCATCTCGCCGGATGGCAAGGCGTGCTGCAGGCCGACGCCTATGGCGGATACAACGATCTTTACCGCGCTGACCGCGATCCGGGGCCCGTGACCAGCGCGCTGTGCTGGTCGCATGCGCGCCGGAAGTTCTTCGAACTTGCGGATATTGCGGGCAACGTCCGCAAGGGCAAACCCGCCCATCAGATCTCGCCGACCGCGCTGGAAGCGGTGAAACGGATCGACGCCATCTTCGACATCGAGCGCGAGATCAACGGGCTGGATGCCGATGCCCGGCTTGCCGCCCGTCAGGAACTCTCCCGTCCCCTGGTCGATAATCTCCATGATTGGCTGCAGGAAGAGCGCGCGAAACTCTCCCGGCACAACAAGGTGGCCAAGGCGATCAACTACATGTTCGAGAAAGAAGGCCGTTGGCAGGCCTTCACCGCATTCCTCGATGACGGACGCATCTGCCTGACGAACAATGCGGCCGAACGCGCCCTGCGCGGCGTGGCCCTGGGTCGGAAGTCATGGCTCTTTGCCGGCTCCGAGCGCGGCGGTGAGCGGGCCGCCGCCATGTACACTCTTATCGTCACTGCCAAAATGAACAATATCGACCCGCAGGCGTGGCTGGCCGATGTCCTCTCCCGGCTGCCCGACATGCCCGTCTCGCGCGTGCCGGAACTTTTGCCCTGGAACTGGAAAGCCAGTGAGGGCGCTACTGCGGCGGCCGCGTGAACAACCGTTGAAACAGGGCCTTTGAGCGCTGTAGCCCTTCATCGGTCAGCACGACAGATTTGGACCGGTTAACCGGGTCATGGATCAAACCCTTCCGATGCAACCGATCCAGTGCCGACCAGTCCATTCCCTTCCAGGCGCGACGCTCATCATGCAGCGTCAACCAGAGAAGTCCCAGAACCGCGTCGTTTATCTTGTCCTCGTCAATCTCCATGAACAACGAGTAACACATCACAGTGCCAAAGGGACCGCGGTCTTCGCCGGAGCCTTACTTTGAAACCATCGAGGAGGCACAGGATCAGGCCACGGTATGGCTCTGGACTTACAACAATGAACGACCCAACATGGGGATCGGCGGCATAACACCCGCAATGAAACTGAAAACAGCCGCCTGAATTCTACGGCTGGACCCCATTAAAAATGGGGGGATTACCAGTCCGAAAATCGTGATGCCTTCATCGTTCTCAGCTCATCTCCCAGCCTGAGAAGTTTAACCGAAAACTCCGGTTTCAAACGGTCCGAATTTCAGGGAGCAGAGCAGCGATCTCAGCCCTCTGCGAACTTAGAAGGTCAGGCGCTTGGACAACTGCCCCAGCGTCAGATTCAGCGCGTTCAGGCGCTCAAGGAGCCGGATGTCCGTCCTGCCGTCGCCATAAACGTTGTCGCGGGTGGGAGGCCAAAGTTTGGCGGCGTGGATGGTTCTGGTGATGGCGTCGAGGGCTATCTGCGGGCAGTCGAAGGTGTTGGTATTGCGCTGCCGGTTGTTTTGGCGGGTGCCGATATTGACGCAAGGTACCGCGAAGCTGGCGGACTCGATGATGCCCGAAGAAGAATTCCCGATCATCAGATCGGAGGCACCGAGCAGGTCGAGATAGGTGTCACGCTCAAGGTGAGTCAGAACGCGGAATTCCGGCCCGGTCGGAACCTTGTCGAGGTAGGCATCAATCGCATCGCCCCCGGCATCGGAATTGGGCCGCAGGACGGCCATCGCGTAGCCTGCGGCCTGTGTCGCCTCGAACAGCAGACGCATCTGCTCGGCGGCCTGCGCGGCTTCCTGAACTACCGGGTGAAAGATACAGAGCGCCAGCGGCGCTGCGCTGTCCAGACCTAGGCTGGCGCGCAGGGCCTTGGCATCCGGCTGCGGCCGTCCGGCGACGCCTACCAGCCCCGGCGCGCCGACGACATGGACGGTTTCGGGGTCCTCGCCCATCCGGCGGATTCGTTCAGCGGCGTCCTCGGTGGCGGGAAAATGGATATGGCTCAGCTTGGTGATCGCGTGGCGAAAGCTTTCGTCTAGCGTGCCGGTGCGCTCGCCCCCATGCAGATGTGCCACATGGATGCCCAGATGCACGGCGGCCAGCGCGCCGGCCACCATCTCGCCGCGGTCCCCCAGCAGCAACACCAAGTCGGGCCGCTGCTTCTGCCAGACATTCAGGAAACCGGTCAGTTCATCGGCCAGCGCCTGGCCCATCTCGACGCCTGACTGCCCGCTCAGTTGGACAGGGATTTCAGCGACGATCGGTAGGCCGGTGGCTTGTATATCCTGAAGCGTGTTGCCGTATTTCTCGACCATATGCTGGCCGGTTGCCACGATCCCGACACTGTGGCCCGGGGCCGCGTGCAGATACGTCAGGCAGCGCGCCATAAGGCCGAAATCGGCGCGGCTTCCGCTGATGTAGTGGATGATCAAGAGAGAGGCTCCTTTCCGGGTGATGTGGCTCAGCCAGGCAGGGCGGCGATGCGCCGTGCTGGAGTTCCGGCATAGATGCCCGGTTCGGTGATGTCGCGGATGACGGTGGCTCCTGCTCCGATAACAGTCCGAGCGGTAATGCGGGCCTGATTGACGATGCGCGCACCGGCCCCGACAAAGACGCACGCGCCCAGCACGGTGTCCCCCGCCAGAATGCACCCCGGTGCCAGATGGCAGAAAACGTCGATGGCGCAGTCATGCTCTATGATAGCACCGCTGTTAACGATCACGCCCGCCCCGATCCGGGCATCGCTGTTCACCACCGCGCCTGCCAGCACCATGCTCCCCTCGCCCGGTGGTTCGGCAAAGTACCGATCAGGGTCGGCGATGAAAACGGCCATCGGTACGCCTGCCTCGATCGCTGCCTGTTGCAGCCGGGCGCGCAGGGCATTGTCGCCGATAGTGACGATCAGCCTGGCATCGCGGACCACTTGCGGGGTCGCGAATTCGACTGAACACCCGTTGACGGTCGAGCCGACAGGTTTCTGCGCATCACCAAAGCAGATATCGGTTTGCGGCAGGCGCGCCTTGATCTGGCCGGCGACGACGCGCCCATGCCCACCGGCTCCGAACAGGCATATCCTATCGGACATGGTCAGGTTCCAGAAGCTGATCAGCAGTGACAGCCTGCGATAATGCGCGCCCGACGTAGAGCTCCATCTGGTCCATCCCGATGCCGCCTCCGGGGCGCTTGCCAATCAGGTCGGTCTCTTGCAGGACATGCCCGGCTGGCAGATCGCGGCGATATACCAAGCTCTTGCGGGCAACGCTGCGGACGTTTTCCTCTGACGGGCTGGGCCGTTTCACGCCGTCGCCCAACCCTTGCTCGATCTGGCGCAGAAGGCTGACCATCTGGGTGAAATCCGCGGGCTCGATCGAGGCGGCGTGATCGGGGCCTTCCATGCCGCAATCGAGGGTGAAGTGCTTTTCCAGCACCGCCATGCCAAGCGCGCGGGC
The DNA here is from genome assembly GCF_028369135.1 of Roseovarius sp. ZX-A-9. Classification (GTDB taxonomy): domain Bacteria; phylum Pseudomonadota; class Alphaproteobacteria; order Rhodobacterales; family Rhodobacteraceae; genus Roseovarius. The sequence continues at coordinate 20,972 of NZ_JAPWHW010000034.1, read as the reverse complement.
CGCCACTGCGGCATAGGGGCCGATCGTGTGATCGGAGAACCCGACGGGACAGCCGAAGGCGGCCTGCATCACTGGCAGCACCCGAAGGTTTTGATCCTCGATCCGGGCGGGATAGTTCGACACGCATTGCAGGATCACCACATCGGCGTCCGGCCCCATCAGGTCCATCGCGGCGGCGATCTCGCGCAGGCTGCCCATGCCGGTCGACAGCATGACCGGCAGGCCGGTGGCGCGCGCCTGGCGCAGCAGCGGCCAGTTCGTCAATTCGCCCGAAGGCCATTTCAGGCAGACGGGCTCCAGCGAGGCGACGTGATCGAGGCTGATCGGATCAAAGGCGGTCGACATGAAGTCGATGCCCACCTCGCGGCAATGGGCGCGCAGATCGACAAACACCTCGAACGGCAACTCCAGTGCGCGCAGCATGTCGAACTGGCTGCCAAGGCCGGTGGTCCGGTTCTGGTACTCGGCCTTGGCGGCGCTTTCCAGCACCAGGTCCTGCGTGCGGTAGGTCTGGAATTTGACTGCATCCGCGCCGGTGGCCTGTGCGGCGTCGATCATCTTGTGGGCGAGATCCGCATTGCCGTTATGATTGACGCCGATCTCGGCGATCACATAGGTGGGCGCATCCGCCGCGATGCGGCGGCCGCCGATCCGAATCTCTGGCAAGGCCTGCATGTCAAACGGTCCTCTTGTTGCGAATGAGCGTGACGACATCGCGGATACGGTCGGCGGTCTCGATGCGGTTGCGCCCGAGCGTTTCGGCGTCCGCCGTTCGGAACCCGGCATAGATCGCCTGAAGTTTCGCCAGTTCGGCGGGGAAATCCATCTCGGCCCGAAGGCTTTGCAAATCCGGCGCGCCGCGGTGCAGGGTGCGTGACAGGATCGCTGCGTCAGAGCCGAGGCGCACATGTTCGCCCAGCAAGTATTCTGGGCTTACGATGCCTTCGCCCGCGCGGGCGATCCCGCCGATGCCGAAGCGGACGCCGTGGGTGTTGAGCGCTTCGGCGGCCTCGTCCAGCAGGCCATCGGCTAATGGCTGGAACATGAAGTCTAGTTTCATGTCGAGATGCAGGTCGTTCAGCCCGATATGCAGCCGGCTGAGCGACAGGGTCTCGCAGATATGCGGCACGGCGGCCAGGGCGGCGGCGGTCTCCACCAGCGGCACCGGCTCGGCGCGGTCTGCCAGGAGGTCGAGAAACCGTGCCAGATCGTCCCTGCTGTGAAACATCGGCAGCATGACGCTGTCGGCACCGCGCGCCAGAACCTCATCCAGCTCGGCCTTGGTGCCGTCATGCAGCGGGTTAACGCGCACCAGCAGATGCCCCTCGGGCACCGCCTCGCGGATGCGGCTGATGTCCTCAACCGTCTGGCGGCTTTTCCATGTATCCAGCCCCTTCTGGCGCAGGTCCTTGCCAATATACTCCAGATCGACAAAGAGCCGCGCCACGCCGCTGTCATGGGCGAAACGCGCGATACCGGGATCGTTGACGATCATCAGGAAGGTCATGCGCTCGGGCAGGGCGGTCCGTGTCATAGCGTCGGCCCCGATGCCGGCTGGGAGGCGTGACGGATCGTTTCCGGATCGCGGTCGATGAACAGGCGGAACCAGATTTCCAGCGAGATGAGCGCGCGCAACTGGCGGGTATTGTTTTGGGTGCCTGCGATATGGGCCGTGATCATCTGCGACACGATTTCGGTATCGACTATGCCACGCGCCTCCAGCCGTCCGTCAAGCAATACCTCGCGGCAAAAGCCGGCCAGCGCCTGACGGAACCATTCGCCCACCGGCACGGTGAACATCTGCTTTTTGCGATAGGTCAGGTCGTGCCCCAGCAGCGGCTCGACCGCGCGCTTGTAGATCGCCTTGGTCTCGCCGCCGGCCAGCTTCATCGCGCCGGGCACGGTAAAGGCGAACTCGGCCATCCGGTAGTCCAGGAAGGGCGAGCGGACTTCCAGCGAATTGGCCATCGCCATGCGGTCGGGCTTGACCAGGTTGTTGCCGGGCAGCAGGGTCAGGGTTTCGCCCAGCAGGACTTGGTTGACGGGATCCTGATGCGCGCCGCGCCGGATCTCGCTGGCCAGCGGCGCATAAGGATCGGTGTCGAAAAACGCATCGCGCAGCGCGCCGGTCAGCAGGGTATCGGGTTGATCCCCCTGCAGCAGGCCAGAGGCGCGCACGAATCCGTCTTCCCAGCCCGCTTCCAGATGGTCGGTGCGCCCCCCCGGAAAGAGGTTGAGATATTTCTCGTAGCCGGCAAACAACTCATCGGCACCATCGCCGGTCAGCACCATCCTGACATCCCGCGCGGCCATTGCTGAAACCTGATCGGTCGGAATGAACGACACATCGCCATGCGGCTGGTCGCAATGCCAGATGAAGCGCGGCCACCTCTGTGTGGTTTCCATCGGCATGATCTGCATCTGATGCACTGTGCCGAACCGTTCGGCGGCCTGCCGGGCAAATCCGGACTCATCAAAGCGCGGATCGTCGAAACCGATTGAGAAGCTGCGCAGGTTCTCGGGCTTGTAGAGGCTCATGAAGCCCACGACCGAAGAACTGTCGAGCCCGCCCGACAGGAACGCCCCGAAAGCCGCGTCCGAGCGCATGCGGATGCGCGTCGCGTCATCAAGCAGCGTCAGGAGCCCGGCCTGCGCCTCGGCCTCGGTCATCTCCGGCTCGCTGTGGATATCGGCCAGATCCCAGTAGCGCCGGATCTGCAACCCGTCTTGCGCACTAAGCGTTGCCATGTGTCCGGGCGACAGGTGCCGCACGCCTTCCAGCACGGTGCGCGGTTGCGGGATGTAGTTCAGCGCCAGGTATTGCGCGATGGCCTGCATGTCGGGCGTGGGCGTCACGCCCGCAGCCAAGAGCGCCTTGATCTCGGAGGCGAACAGAACCTGCCCGTTCGCGCCCTCATGGATAAAGAGCGGCTTGACCCCCAGCCGGTCGCGGTAGAGGTGCAGCACCTCGCGGTTCCGGTCATAGACCGCGATGGCGAACATGCCGTTCAGGCGCTGCACGAAATCCGGGCCCCATTCTTCGTAGGCGCGCACCAGCACCTCGGTATCGCTGGCGGTGTCAAAGCGGTGGCCTGCGTTCTGCAATTCCTCGCGCAGTTCGATGTAGTTGTAGATCTCGCCGTTCTGCACCACCACGATCTGCCCGTCATCGGATGTCTGCGGCTGGTTGGCCGCCGTGGTGAGGTCGATGATCGACAGCCGGCAATTGCCCAATGCGCACAGCCCGCCGCTGAACAGACCCACATGGTCGGGGCCGCGATGCAGGATCGATTGGGCCATCGCGTTCAGGACCGTGTCCGAAGGCCGCGCGCCATCTGGCGTGAAGGCGCCGAAAATTCCGCACATGCCGTTATCCTTTCGTGAAATTGCGCACGCAGGCGATGATGCGTTGTTGCTGATCGTCACTTAGCGTGGTGCCCGATGGCAGGCAGAGCGATTGCAGGAACAAGCGCGACGAGACGACCTCGGTGGCCGAATGCGGCTCGAACACACAGCCCGCGCAAATGGGCTGCATGTGCATCGGCTTCCACGCCGGGCGGCTTTCGATGCCCTCATGGCGCAGTTCGCGCAGCAACTGATAGGGATGACGTGCGATCTGGTCGGGATCAAGCGAGATCACGCTCAGCCAGCGGTTGCCTTGGCTGCCCCCGGGCTCGTCCTGAAAGCTGAGGCCGGGGATGTCGCCCAGCCCGGCCTTGTAGGTCTCGAATATCTCGCGCCGTCGGGCGACACGGTCGGCCAGCAGCTCCAGCTGGCCCAGCCCGATCCCGGCCAGCACGTTCGACATCCGGTAATTATAGGCGACATGGCTGTGCTGGTAATGCTCGGCCGGGTCGCGGCCCTGGGTGGACAGCATCCGCGCCCGCTCGATCAGATCGCCCCGATCAGAGACCAGCGCGCCGCCGCCCGAGGTGGTGATGATCTTGTTGCCGTTGAACGAATAGGCCGACAGCAGACCATGCGCCCCGCTGGGCCGGTTGCCGTAGCTGGCGCCGAGGCTTTCGGCGGCATCCTCGATCACCGGCACGCCGTAGCGCTCGCTCAGCGCCAGGATCGCGCCCATATCTGCTGATTGTCCGTAAAGATGCACCACGATCAGCGCCTTGGGCAGGCACCCGGCGGCGGCGTCCTTTTCCAGCCGCCGTTCCAGTGCCGCGGGCGACATGTTCCAGCTCTTCGGTTCGCTGTCGATCAGCACCGGGCGGGCGTTCTGGTACAGCACCGGCTGCACTGTCGCGGCAAAGGTCAGGTCCGAGACATAGACTGGGTCGCCTGCGCCCACTCCCAGCACCCGCAGTGCGAGGTGCAGCGCTGCGGTCCCCGAACTCACCGCCAGCGTATGCGCACGCCCCGAGGCGCCGCGCAATGCCACCTCGAAGGCGTTGAGGTTGGGGCCGGCGGGCGCGATCCAGTTGTCGTCGAACGCCTTGCGGACATAGGCGCTTTCGCTTTGGCCCAGATGCGGCGGTGACAGAAGGATCCCCGACAACGCCTTGTTGCGTGCGATCAGCCCTGTGGGCCGGTGGTCTGCATCCACCAGCACGATGGCGCTGATCGACGGGTTTTCAATCAAGGCCGCGATCAAATCGGGGCGCGGTGTGTCCGCGGGACGATATACGGTATCCTGCGCCGGCAGGGTCGAGGCCGGGCTTTCCAGCGATGCGCCCGCCAGCAGTGCGCGCCGGATATCGCCATCAACGACCGTGCGCAGCAGCCGCCCCGTGTCATCAACCAATACACACAACTTCACCGGTGCAGCCTCGATCGTGGCCATCAGCGCCCGGATCGTGGTGTCGGGGTGCACGATATTCGTTTCGATCGTCATGGCTCAGCCTCGCTGCAGGGTGCATGATCCAAAGGTGTCATGTTGTCCGTCGGTTAGTAATTGCCTTTATAAGATTTGGGTCTGTCCCTATATGGACCGCAAAAAAAACACCAGCCGACAAGAGCAATGCGGGCAATCCCCAGAATTCCGTGGCGCGGAAAATCCAAGACAGGGTCAGACAAGCTGCTGCAGGCAGAAGGATACTGACCAGCGGTTTCGCCAGGGCAATCGTGAAAGGTTGCCTGCCGGTAAAGCGAAGCAGCCAGACGGTGAGCAGCGCCGCCCCTGCGACTTGCGAGGCGACATAGGCGGCCATGACCCCCTTCACGCCCCAGATGTTCAGCAGAATCAGACCGGCGCCCCCCATCACCGAGACCATCAGCAAAGAGGCCAGTACGAGAGCTGCAGTGCGCTCGTAGCTGACGAACGCCGTGCCATAGAGAAGGACCAGCCCCTGAAAGGGGACACCGATAAATCCCAGTGAGACGATCATTCCGAGGTCGCGAAACTGCTCGGGGGTGAAGGGGGCACCATAGAACACCAGCCGGACGACGGCTTCTGCCTGGAAGGCGGTAGAGATCGCGACTCCCAGCAGCAATATGCCGACCACGCGCAGCGCTATGCCCAGATTGTGCGCAGCAAGATCCGCTTGACCATCGCGCACATGGCCCGAGAGGCGCGGCAGCAATACCGTTACGATGGCGGTGACGATGATCGCCATCGGCAATTCCATCAGCTTGTAGGCATAGTTGAACATCGACAGCGCGCCGGGCTCGACCAATGAGGCATAGGCACGCGCCAGTGGCGGCAAGAGTGCCAGGATCGAGAAGAACCCGAAACTGCCGGCAAAACGCCGCAGCAAGCCGGTCCTGTCATACGGCACTGCGAAGTCGGGTTTTTCCAGAAACCGTCGACTGGCCATCAGTTGCACCAACAGTCGCAGCCCGGCCCCGCCCAGGACGCCGATGACGACCGCTACGACAGGCGACAGTTTGGCAAAGATCAGCAAGGACGCGATCAGGCAGGAATTGAAGATCAGCGTGCCGATGGCGCCGAAGGTAAAGCGCTCGGAACTGTTGAGAAAGGCGACGGTGACGCCCGACAAGGCGGTGATGGGCAGGGCGATTAAAGTGATGCGGAACAAGGATTCCGACGCGGCGATCAGGTCGTCCGGCCAGCCCGGCGCGACGATTCCCAGCGTCTCGCCGGAAAACAGGGCAAGAAACACCGCCAGCAGCCCGAAGACCGCCCCGATCAGCAAGCCTGCGCGCACCAACAACGCAACGGCGGCCGCACCGGGCTGGTTGCGGAAACTGGGCACCAGTGCCGCCATCAACCCGCTGCCCAGCAGAAGGCTGATCATCATGTCGGGAAATGTCAGAAAGACGATCACCACGTCGCTTTGCTGCGATGCGCCGCCGATCTGGGCGATGACGATCTCGCGCAGAAAGCCGGTTATTCTGGCCAGAAGCATGAAGCCGGCTACGAGCATGCTGGCATGCAGGAATTTCACGTCAGGCCCGCATCGTGTTGGGAACGCGGTGGCGGGCGGTGCCTTCGCCCTCGTGATCTGAAAATGTGCTCATTAAAAAAGGGAAATCCATTTCTGTGGAAACGTCCGGAGAAGTTGTGATTAGGGCTGCGGGGAGCCTCGGCCCGGAAAATCCACGGGCCGGTGGGGTTTTCAGCATATCCTATCATAACTTGTAACGGTGATACCTTATCGCGAACAAATTAGCTTACGGCAATCCCGAACCCCTTGATCGTCCGGGCGAACCGGCAGTCGATCGCCAATCACTGCAGCGTAAAGGTAACGGTACCCCCATTTCCAAACTTGTTGCCTCCCTTCGCCTTGCGCGCCTGTGGTCATTAGGGCAAACGTGAACGCGATAAATCAGGCTGGGGCCGCGGAGGGGACATTAAATGCTGAAACATCTCGTACTGATCGCAGGGTTGGCCGGATTGGCAGGGTGCGGTGTCGCCTATATTTCCCCCAAGGTAACCGAAGCAGATGGCCAGGTACGTGTTCTTCCACTGACCGCCGACAGTGTCCGCGTCGCAAACGGCTCTTCCTACCAGCCCAAGGAATTGCCCAACGTTTTCTTTGCCAATGCCGGCGGTGGCAGGGGGCTGCGCGGGGCAGGGGCGACACCGCCCGCATCGCTTGATCGTCAGAACCGGCCTGCAGCCCTGGCCATGAACCTGCCCCCCAACGTCAACCCGGGCCCCTACGAGATTGGTGTCGGCGACGTGCTGCTGCTGGCGACCAAGACGCCCGGCAACACCATCGAGGAACTGAGCGGCCTGCTGGCGGCGCAGAACAGCCGCCAAGGATATACCGTGCAGGATGACGGTGCGATCGCAATTCCCGATGTGGGACGTGTGCAGATCGCGGGTCTCACGCTCGAAGAAGCCGAGGCGCAGCTCTTTCAGAGCCTCGTGGAAAACCAGATCGACCCGACATTCAGCCTCGAGATCGCCGAGTTCAACTCCAAGCGCGTGTCGTTGGGGGGGGCGGTCGCCAACCCGACGGTGGCGCCAGTGACGTTGACGCCGCTTACGCTTGACGCGGCGCTGGCTGCGGCGGGCGGGATCAACACGAAGGACCTCGATTTCGCCTCCATCCGGCTTTACCGCGACGGCACGCTCTACCAGATCCCGCTGAACGAATATCTGCGCCGCCCGGCCGTGCAGAAGACCCGGCTGATCGATGGCGACAGCGTTTTTGTCGATACCGAATACGAGTTGGACAAGGCACAGGCCTATTTCGAAGAGCAGATCACATTGGCGCAGTTCCGCCAAACCGCCCGTGTGCAGGCGCTCAACGAGCTCAACGCCGAAGTCAACCTGCGCCGTGCAGCGTTGCAGGAAACGCGCGACAATTTTCGTTCGCAGATCGAGTTTGACGCGGTGGACCGCGATTACGTCTACCTGACCGGCGAAGTTATCAAGCCCAGCCGCTTTCCGCTGCCCTTCGGGCGTACGGCGACAATGGCAGACGCCTTGTTCGAAAATGAAGGCTTCAGGACCGAGAAAGCGAATCCCAGCCAGATTTATGTGCTGCGCGACTCGCCAGAGCCGGGCAATCCGGACCTGGTCACCGCATGGCATCTTAATGGGTCCGATGCCAGCAACATGATCCTCGCCACCAAGATGCAGTTGCGTCCCAATGACGTGATCTTTATCGCCGAGCAGCCGATCACTCGCTGGAACCGTGTACTGCAACAGTTTGTGCCGTCGATCCTGACCACCGGTAGCGCGCTCGCGGTGCAGTAGGCGACAGCGCCAGACACCATATCAAGAACTAGAAGGCCGGGCAGGATTGCCCGGCCTTCTGCGTTTCAAGTCGGGCCGTTGAGGTCAGGCTGATGCGGCAGGGTGACTGAGGAAGGTGCGAACCAGAAGGGGGATTCCCCTCTGACGAATAATGCAAGCGTCAGAGGGTCGGCGTGACCAAGGGCCTGCGATGGCCGCATTCCGGCCGCCGGGATCGGCAACCGTACTTTCCGTGATGGGAATGAGCACCCGGTTTAGCGCAGTGACTGGATAACGATATACCCGTTCAAAGGGCTGACCCACTGGCGGGATTGTACGATACGTCCGCCGGGGCTGACCTGATAGCTGTTCTGGAACGTGGTATCGCGGAACTCATCCTTGTCGGCGATGCAGGATTCCAGCATCCGGGTGGTCGATGTGTGCACCTCGCCCAAAGCGACCTGCCCGCTGCCATCCGGTTTGACCTGGCAATAGGGATCGAGCGCGACGGTGATGTTCTCGCCGTCGAGATAGCGGTTGACCCGATACGCCTCGCCCACCTTCCGGGCGCGGATGATCGCAGAGACTGCGTCCACATCCGACGACAGCAGATCGTTGCCGAGGCCCCTTGTGGCGGTGACGATACCGGCCTTCAGGGTAATGCTGCGCCGGTCGGAGCTACCGAAGGTGACATAGGGTCCGTTGCGTTCGATTTCCTGCATCACGGTCACGGCGTCGCGCGACGGGATCGCCAAGAGGATCACCTGCCCGGACGTGTTGGCAAGGATGCTGGCGGCTTGCTGGGCAAGCGCGTTCGGATCGGGTGTTTTCACACCCTCCCTTTTGAAGATGGCGGCAAGCGCGCCTTTGGCCATGTCGGTTGTTGACAGGTCGTTATTCTGCCTGTTGCTGCAGGCTGCAAGGCTCAGGCAGGCAAGTGCAACGAGGCCGATGGTGCTGCTGCGCAGGGTGGATTTCGGGCTCATCTCCAGAATTTCCCCCAGGTCTTGGCCATTGTTGGGCGGTGGGTGTCCTTGACCTTGTCGTAGAGGCGCCCATCGACTTCAAGCCGTGCGCCGCCGTCACGCGACAGAGATTTCAGCACAGTCTCGGATTTCTGCAGCGTCGGTGAGCCGGTTCCCCATGAGAACGGGATCACGATCCGGATGCCCTTGTCGAAGGAGCCTTCGCCGAAAGTGGCCGAACTGACATCGGTCTTGGTTGCGTAGGCGCCGATGCTCCAGCCATTGGCGAAAACCCGGTCGAGCGACACGGTGGCCCCCCAGTCGCCAGCCAGATAGCGCCCGGCATCCACCTGCGTGTGGAACCCGTAGCCAATATCGTAATAGGCCGAGACATGCCCGTTCCATTCCGGGATCACGCCGGTGTTGGTGGCGCGGGTGCGTATGCCGAATTGCTGGTCATAGTCGCGTGGCAGGACATAGTTGACCTCGGCACCCAGAGCCAGACGGCTGTCGACCGGTTTCCACAACAGTTCGGCCGATGCGCCGGCATACATGCGCTCCAGATAGCCAACCGTCAGGCGGCTATAGAAATTCTTGGCGGGGCGTCCGTATTTGGCGACAGTAAGATAGTCGATCATCGGTTCATCGGACTGGTTGTAGAAGGCCACATTCGAGCGCACCCGCGCCAACCCCGAGGGGCCCGGCAGCGAGATGTTGTCAAGATTACCGATAACTTTCTGCGAGACCGAGCCGGAGGCAACCCAGCCCGGCGCGAAATGGTATTCACCCTTGGCGCGGATGCCGGCGGCGTAACGCACCGGGTTTTCCGGGTCGAAAACCGAAAAGCGCAGGTAAGGGGCGATATCGTATTCAAACCGCGGGAAGGCATCATCCATCGGTGTGATGCCCTGATTGGTCTCTGCCCCGTCCTGAAATGTGCTGGCCGCCAGAATTTCGGTGGCAGGGGCGTTTTCAAGCCTCTCCAGATCAGAGCGTGACATGGTGACAGAGCTGGTGGGCTGGCCTTCGATCATCTGGGTGATGGTGAACGTCTCGACCGAGGCTGGCAGGGTTCGGGTGAGCGCCCGAGCCGTGCGGCCCACGGCCTGCGCGCGCATGTCGTAACGGGTGTTGCGGATCTGCACATGAGCGCGGCGCGGCTCCAGCGCGATCGCGTGCAGGATAATCCCCTCGCGCGCCAAAAGTTGGGAAAGGCTGGCCTTTACGTTCGTCGTGCGCGTCGTGTCCGTGGACCATCCCAGATCGGCGGCCCCTTTGGGACGCGGTGCAACGGGCAGGGGGGCGCCCTCGGCCCCGCCTTTGACCGCTGGTTCGCGCGTGTTCAGCGAAAGTGACAGGTTGACGCCAAACTCGCTGCCATAGAGCGAATAGGCCCCAAACCGTAACGCTTCGCTGACCTTGTAGGTCGCACCGAAATTCCACGGTGACTTGCGGTCCAGAACGCTTCTCGAAACCTCGCGGTCATAGCCATCCGAGGAGTATTCAGCCGAGAAAGTCAGCTTGTCAGTGGCGTGCCACGAGACCCCGCCAAAGGCCGCGACATCGCCCCGGAACCATTGGTTATAGGTCGGAACACCGCCGGTCCCGAGCCGTGTTGTTGGCCGTGTGCCGGTGCTGCCAAAGCTGCCGTAGCTGCCCAGCCTACCCCAACCGATCCCCCCGGAGAAGCGCAGCTTGTCATCGAGTAGCGATTTCGTGGCAACGATGTATTCGGCCCCGTAAACCCCCGTGCCGATGAAATCGCGCATGCCGATGCTGAGCGCGGGAAGGTAAGTAGATTCGTGAAAGAGGCGGTAATTTATGTCAAAGCTGCGGTCATGCAACGTGGTAAAGTTGGGGCTGCCGGCTACCGACAGGATACCGCTCACCGCCGAATAGCGGAAGCTTGCGCTCAACCGGGGCAGCACCTGGAAGCTGAGCGTGGTGCGGGTGGTGATGTCAGAGCCCGAGCCATAGGCCGAAATCGTCGTGGTGAGTTGCCCTTCCGGGGCCATCTCGGCCGTCGGCATGTCGATCAGGTTTCCGGGGGTGCCAAACATGTTGGTACGGCCAGTCACCAGATCACTGGCAGGGGCCAAGATCGGCGCACTGAAAATCATGGCGGTTGCTGTAACTACACCGACAAGATGTTTGCCTATCACCTCAGACCCTCATGTACTGCGACATTTTTTCAGACCATAGACAAACACGCGCCAAAACCCCAGATCGTTTCGACATGATGCTCAACGGTTTTGCTGCCATACGGTGCATGATCATCACAGTGCGGTTCGGGATGCCGGTTTTGGGCGGCGTTCGGGGGTTTCATGCAGCGGCCGGCGTGCCTGTCGAGACACTTTCTGGAGGCATTCCAAACTGACCGGGGCGATGCGAACAGGCACTCCGGCGTTTGCGGAAAAACGGCACGGGTCTCCCTGTGCCGCTTCAGACTTTGATCGGTTCATTTTACCCGGCGATCAGGCCCATCTGTTCGAGTTTCAGAATGACCTGATGAGCGCAGTTGTCGACGTCGACCTTCTCCGTCTCCACGCGCAATTCAGGGCTCTCCGGAACATCGTAAGGGTCCGAAATACCGGTGAATTCCTTGATCTTGCCCTCGCGCGCCAGCTTGTAGAGACCCTTGCGGTCGCGGCGCTCGCATTCCTCTAACGACGTGGCCACATGCACTTCGACAAAGGCGCCAAAGGCCTCGACGTCTTCACGCACTGCGCGGCGCGTGGTGGCATAGGGTGCGATCGGTGCGCAGATGGCGATGCCGCCGTTCTTGGTGATCTCGGACGCGACATAGCCGATGCGGCGGATGTTCAGATCGCGGTGCTCCTTGGAAAAGCCGAGTTCCGAGCTGAGGTTCTTCCGGACGATATCACCATCCAAGAGCGTCACCGGGCGTCCACCCATCTCCATCAGCTTGACCATCAGCGCGTTGGCGATGGTGGATTTGCCCGACCCGGACAAGCCCGTGAAAAAGACGGTGAAACCTTGGCGCGCCCGTGGAGGCCGGGTCTTGCGCAGTTCCTGCACGACCTCGGGGAAGGAGAACCATTCAGGGATCTCCAGCCCTTCCTGCAGACGGCGGCGCAGTTCGGTTCCGGAAATATTGAGGATCGTGACATCGTCCTTGTCGGCGATCTCGTCCATCGGCTCGTATTGGGCGCGCTCCTGCACATAGACCATATGTTTGAAATCGATCATCTCGACGCCGATCTCGTCCTGATGGGCGCGGAACAGATCCTGCGCATCATAAGGCCCGTAGAAATCTTCTCCGGCAGAGTTCTTGCCCGGTCCGGCGTGATCGCGGCCAACGATGAAATGCGTGCAGCCGTGGTTGGCGCGGATCAGACCGTGCCAGACCGCCTCGCGCGGGCCAGCCATGCGCATCGCAAGGTTCAGCAGGCTCATCGCGGTGGTCGATCCGGGGTATTTATCCAGCACCGCCTCGTAGCAGCGCACGCGGGTGAAGTGATCGACATCGCCGGGTTTGGTCATGCCGACGACCGGATGGATCAACAGGTTGGCCTGCGCCTCCTTGGCGGCGCGGAAGGTCAGTTCCTGATGCGCGCGGTGCAGCGGGTTGCGGGTCTGGAAGGCCACCACCTTGCGCCAGCCCAGCTTGCGGAAAAATGCGCGCAGTTCGTTGGGCGTGTCGCGACGGGCGCGGAAATCGTAATGCACCGGCTGCTGGATGCCGGTCACCGGCCCGCCGAGATAGACCTTGCCGGCCGTGTTGTGCAGGTAGTTCACCGCCGGGTGCGCCTGATCGTCGGCGCCAAAGACCTTCTCGGCCTCGTGCGATTTATCTGGGGTCCAGCGGTCTGTGACCGTCATGGTGCCCAAGATCACGCCTTCCTGGTCGCGCAGGGCGATGTCCTGGCCCAGTTCAATGCTGGCTGCAAAATCTTCGCTCACGTCGAGTGTGATAGGCATCGGCCAAAGTGTGCCGTCGCTGAGGCGCATGTTCTCAACGACGCCGTTGTAATCGGCCTCGGTCAGGAACCCCTTGAGCGGATTGAACCCGCCATTCATCAAAAGCTCCAGGTCGCAGATCTGGCGCGGCGTGAGGTCGTGGCTGACCAGATCGGTCGCTTCGGCCTTAAGCTTTTGCGCGGAATCGTAGCTGACGTAGAGTTCGGGTATCGGGGAAAGGTTGCTCGCCATCGACATTGGATTACTTTCACTTGAAATTACAGGGCCTGAACGGGTTGCCCCGGCTTTAGCCCCTGATTGTGTCAACTTTCAAGGCAAACGCGAAAATTTGGGCCAGATGAGGATATTTTGCCGCCCAAGCCGCCCATCCAATGGCGCTTTTCCGATTTCCGGCGCCAGACCTTGATGCTGTTCCTGTGGTTTGCCTGTCCGGCGCCATGCGCGCAACGCTTCGCAAGTCGTGTTCCGTTCCCGGAACTTGCCCTGTGGGCCCGCCATGGCGGCGTGCGGTCTGCCTCGATCTGTTGACCTTGATTGGTCCGGCCGAAATTCCCGGATTTTTCCGCGCAAATACAATGAGCTGGGGGGCAATGATTTCGGCGAAGTGCGAAAAACACCAAACATGCGGGCAATTATTTTTGAAATTCCGGGAACCTTTTCACGCCACCCGCATCCAATTCAGCAGACACGCCAGAGATGGCCTGTCCCTGATATTCGTGAAAGGAACTCAATATGACCCGTTTTTTCGCCGCCCTCGCGGCATTGTCGCTGACCGCCACACCGGTGCTTGCTCATGGCCCGGTTGACGCGGTTGCGAGCAACCCGCCTGATGCGCCCTATCAAAAAGTCAGTGATCTGGTGCCACTGCCAAGCTTCCTGCCCGGTATGGGGGAACTGTTTGTCGATCCTGCGACTCTGCCTGCCGGCCCGTTCGTTGCCTATGACCATGATGACCGGGTCGTCAGCACGACATACATGATCCCGATTTCGCAGATGAACGCGGACACGAACTTTGACAATCTCGCGGTGCCCGGTGGAACCGTCGATCATACGGATATCTACTACAACGCGGGCCACCCCGGCGTTGCAGAGCCGCACATCCATATCGTCCTCTGGCATGTGCCGGTTGCAGACGAAGCCAGCGTGGCCGAATAAGATGCGACGCAGGACGTTTCTCTGGGGAGGTGGCAGCCTGATGGCTGCCACCACGCTATCGCCCAGTATAGTGATGGCCGACACTGTGATCGAGATCACCATGACAGGGCGGCCCGATGGCTCGAAAGTCTGGTTTGATCCTCTGGGCGTGCTGATCCAGCCCGGGCAGACGATCCGATGGACGAACAATGACAAGGGCAATGCCCACACGGCCACGGCCTATGCGCCGGACGATTATGACCATCCGCGCCGTATCCCCGAAGGTGCCGTGGCGTTCGACAGTGACTACCTGCTGCCGGGTGAGAGCCAAGAAGTGACTTTGGAGGTGCCGGGCGTGTATGATTACTACTGCATCCCGCATGAACTGTCCGGCATGGTCGGGCGTATCATTGTTGCCGAGCCGGGCCAGACCGGCTTTACGGACTATCCCGAGGGCGATCTGCCTGCGGCGGTTTTGGGTGGGTTTCCGTCGATTTCGGAGATTCTGGAGCATGGCAGCATTCGGGTGGATGGCTGAGATGAGATCTGAACCGGTTCCGATCCGAAACTCGTATGAGGGGTTGAGCGAGGCCGAACTGGTCACGCTGGCGCGTGACGGCGACAATGACGCCGTCCATGCGCTGGTGCGCTGCAATAATCAGCAACTCTTTCGGATCGCGCGCGGTATCCTGCGCAATGACGCCGAAGCAGAGGATGCGGTGCAGGCGGCCTATGTGAAGGCGTTCACCAATCTGGACGGATTTCGCGGCGAGGCGGCGTTCTCGACCTGGCTGAGCCGGATTGCCATGAACGAGGCCTATGGGCGATTGCGCCGCCACCGGCAGGTTGTCGATCTGGCCAAATACCGCGAAGGGCCGCGCGCGCCCCTAGATGGAGAAATATCGCACCCGATGGCACCTCATCCGAGCAACCCCGAAGCCGAGCTTGCGCGCGCCGAAGTGCGAAAGCTGCTGGAAAAAGCAATCGACGCGCTGCCGGAACCCTTTCGGCTGACATACCTGATGCGCGATGTGCAGGAGATGACATCGCGCGAGGTGGCGACCCTTTTGGGAATCAACGTCGTCACGGTCAAGACCCGCCTGTTTCGGGCGCGCCGTTTGCTGCGGGCGGAATTGAGCAGGAATGTTGCCGGCGAATTCTCGGCCATATTTCCGTTCGATGGTGCGCGCTGCGCGAGTATGGCCAGCCGGGTGATTCAAGAACTGTCACTGCAGCGCGATGAATGAGATCGCGGCGGCGCATCGGTGCGGTTCAGGCTGACCTACGGCGTGCGGGCCATTCAGGTCACTTATATCGGCCTGCTGCCTGATCTTTCTTTGCCGAGGATGGGGGCGTAATCGCAATGGGGAGGATGTAGGGGCAGGGCGGGCAATTCACGCCCGCCGGGTAAATCCACTGACGGTTTTCGCCGGGCCGTGACGCTTCAGGTGTTGAACAGGAAGTGCAACACATCGCCATCCTTGACGATATATGTCTTGCCTTCCGAGCGCATCTTGCCGGCTTCCTTGGCGCCCTGCTCGCCGCCCAGGGAGATGAAGTCGTCATAGGCGATTGTCTCGGCGCGGATGAAGCCCTTTTCAAAGTCGCCGTGGATCACGCCCGCGGCCTTGGGCGCCGTCGTGCCGGCCTTGATTGTCCAGGCGCGTGCCTCCTTGGGGCCGACTGTAAAGTAGGTTTCAAGATGCAACAGCTCGTAACCTGCGCGAATGAGCCGGTCCAGCCCGGCCTCGTGCAAGCCCATCTCTTCCAGGAACATCTGCGCCTCTTCCTGATCGAGCTGGCTGATTTCTTCTTCGATCTGGGCGCTGATGACCACATGGGAGTTGCCTTGGGCGGCCGCCATCTCGGCCACCTTGGCGGAGAAATCATTGCCCTTGGCAGCATCGGCCTCACCGACGTTGCAGACATAGAGCACGGGCTTGGATGTCAGCAGTTGCAGCAGCTTCCAGGCGCGCGCATCTTCGTCGTCAATCTCGACCGTGCGGGCGGGATTGCCCTCCTCCAGCGCCGCCAGCGCCGCGCGCAACAAACGCTCTTGCTGCACCGCTTCCTTGTCGCCGCCGCGCACCTTGCGCACGATGTTCTGCAGGCGCTTCTCGATGCTTTCTATATCGGCTAGCATCAGCTCGGTCTCGATGGTTTCGGCGTCGGCCACCGGATCGACGCGCCCCTCGACGTGGGTTACATCGCCGTCCTCGAAACAGCGCAGCACATGGGCGATGGCATCGACTTCGCGGATGTTGGCCAGGAACTGATTGCCGAGGCCCTCGCCCTTGCTGGCGCCTTTCACCAGCCCGGCGATGTCGACAAAGGTCATGCGGGTCGGGACGGTCTGCTTGGATTTGGCAATCTCGACCAGCTTGTCCAGCCGGGCATCGGGCACAGCTACGTCACCCACGTTCGGCTCGATCGTGCAGAAGGGAAAGTTGGCCGCCTGCGCGGCAGCCGTGCGCGTCAGCGCGTTGAAGAGGGTCGATTTACCGACGTTCGGCAGACCCACGATTCCCATTTTAAAGCCCATGACGCACCTCTTGTGACAGCAGCGCTGCTTCTATGGGCTGGTGCGGGCGGGCGCAAGGCCGAAGGAAGATCTCCCGCGTGTCGTTGTGGGTCAGTCATAGGGGCAACGCGACCGACGCAAATGCGCATTTGTGACCGCCGCCATCAGCGCCGGAAATTCGCCAAAGAGGAAAATCACGCACGCGCCATTGATTTTCGCGCCGCAAAGCCGCAAAGGAAGGGCAGCACGCAAGAGGGGATGCCAATGTCCAGGATCGACGCCAAATTCGCAGAGCTCAAAGCCGCCGGGAAGAAGGCTTTCGTGGCCTATGTCATGGCAGGCGATCCCGATTACGACACGTCGCTGGAGGTGGTCAAAGGACTGCCCGCTGCAGGCGTGGACATCATCGAGCTGGGCGTGCCCTTTACCGATCCGATGGCTGACGGGCCAACCATCCAGTTGGCCGGTCAGCGCGCACTGCGTGCCGGCATGACCCTGCAACGGACGCTCGATATGGCGACCGAATTCCGCAAGGATGACGACACGACGCCGATCGTGCTGATGGGCTACTACAATCCGATCTTCAATCGCGGCGTGGACAAGTTTTTGACCGATGCCAAGGCAGCGGGCATTGACGGGCTGATCGTGGTCGACCTGCCGCCTGAAGAGGATGAAGAACTGTGCATCCCCGCCCAGGCTGCCGGTCTGAACTTCATCAGGCTTGCCACCCCCACCACGGATGACAAGCGTCTGCCGAAGGTGCTGCAGAACACGTCGGGCTTTGTCTATTACGTGTCGATCACCGGAATCACCGGTGCGGCGGCGGCAGAGGCCACCGATGTGGGCCCCGAAGTCGCGCGGATCAAATCGCAGACCGATCTGCCGGTCATCGTCGGCTTCGGCATCCGCACGCCTGAAACCTCGCGGGCTATCGCCAGCGTCGCGGATGGTGCGGTGGTCGGTTCGGCCATCGTGTCCCGGATCGCTGATGGTGACAGCCCCGCCGACGTCCTGCGCTTCGTCAAGGGATTGGCGGACGGCGCGCATTCGGCCTGACCTGCCGGTGCCCGCGATCACGGTATCCACGCCGATCGGGCCGATGACAGTTGTCAGCGATGCCGGGTGTATCACCGCGATTGACTGGCGCCAGACCCATGCCAATGACAGCACGCCAGAGTTGGAAGAGGCGCGCCGCCAGCTGACCGCCTATTTTGAAGGATCATTGACCGAGTTTGATCTGCCGCTGCGCATCGACGCTTCGGCGTTTCAGCGCGACGTCTGTGATCAGATCGCGGCCATTCCCCACGGCGAGACACGGACCTACGGCCAGATCGCCAAGGCGCTGGGCGCGCCGGCGCAGGCGGTGGGCAGTGGCTGTGGCGGAAATCCCATCCCGGTGATCATCCCATGCCACCGTGTTCTGGGGGCTACCGGGCTTGGCGGGTTCTCGGCCAAGGGCGGGGTCGAGACCAAGGTCTGGCTGCTGCGCCACGAAGGGGCTGCCGGGCTGCTGATCTGAAGCCTATTGCACATCTGCACAGGCAGATGCTCGCAGCGCGATCAGGCCTGCCGCGCCGGAATCAACTGCTGCATGATCCCCGCAAGGAGCAGATAGATCGAGGTCAGCACCAGCCCCCAATGCGCCCAACTCTCGGGGTGGAAATCCACCCAAGCGGCCCAGCCGGCAAAGAAGGTCCAGGCCAAACACATTGGCAGCGATACTGTCCTCCAGCGTTCAGTCCGTACCGGATGCACGAATTTCAGCGGCAGGAACATCCCCACCGCGAGCAAAGATACCAGGCCCAGGCTGACCCAGAAACTCGGCTCGGTTGCGAACAGGACCAGCACCACCATGTTCCAACAGCCCGGAAAACCGGAGAAGGAATTGTCCTTGGTCTTCATCCCGCGGTCGCAGAAATACATCGCGCTGGCAAAGGTGATGATGATGATCGCCACCCAGCCCGGCCAACCCGGCAGCAGGTCGGATTTGAACAAGGCAAAGGCAGGGATGAACGTGTAGGTGATGTAGTCGATGATCATATCGAGCAGATTGCCGTCAAAGCGCGGGGCATTCTTGTTCACATCGTATTTGCGAGCCAGCGGACCATCGACGCCATCAACCGCAAATGCCACGACAAGCCAGAGGAACATCAGGCTCCATTTCTCATCCGCGGCGGCCAGCATGGCCAACATTGCAAAGACGGCCCCGGTTGCTGTCAGCAGGTGCACGCACAGGGCTTTGAGTTCTTTTGTCATGGCCGCTTCATGGCGTATATGTGAGTTCTGTGCAATCAAAGCCTCTTCAATGATGTGCTCGTTTGCGGCAGTTTTTGACCACCGGATTTTCATGACGCGGCGCGCGCGCTTTGTGCCGTGCCAGGGTCATGCCTTGGGATGCGCGCGCTGGTACACTTCCATCAGCTGTGCGGTGTCGACGCCCGTGTAGGCCTGCGTGGTCGACAATGACGCATGACCCAGCAGCTCTTGGATCGCGCGCAGATCGCCGCCTGCGTTCAACAGATGAGTGGCAAAGCTGTGCCGCATGGCGTGCGGCGTGGCAGTGGCGGGCAGGCCAAGTTGCATGCGCGCCTGCGCCATAACCTTCTGCACGATGCGCGGGGCCAGTTTGCCACCCCGCGCGCCCCGAAAGATCGGTGATTCCGGCTCAAGCGGATAAGGGCAAAGGCGGATATAGGCTGCGACAGCCGCGCGTGCGGCGGGCAGAACCGGAACGATGCGTTCCTTGTCGCCCTTGCCAGCAATCCGCAGCACTTCGCCCAGGGGCGTGTCCGCCCCGGTCAGCGACAGCGCCTCGGAGATTCGCAGCCCGCAGCCGTAGAGCAGGGTAATGACAGCCTGATCGCGAGCGCTGATCCACGGCGTCTGCGATTGTAGGTCGACAGTGTCGATGACGGCGCGCGCGGCGCCTTCGCTCAGCGGGCGGGGTAGCTTGCGCTGGAAACGCGGCGACCGGGTGGCCAGTACGGCAGTCGGCTCGAATCCCTCGCGTTCGCTCAGCCAGCGGTAGAAGGATTTCACCGCCGACAATTTGCGCGCCAGGCTGCGCGGGCCGACATCGTCGCTGCGGGTATGGGCCATCCAGGCCCGCATGTCAGAAACGCCGATCTGCGCCAGCGGGCGCAAGCCCTGCGCTTCGCCCTTGTGGAGTGTCATGAAGGTCAGGAAATCGGTGACATCACGCGAATAGGCCGAGATGGTGTTCTCTGCGGCCCCCTTCAGGGCGCGTTCCGCCGCCAGCCAGCTTTGCAATGCATCGCGGGCAGCTGGCGAGATCATGCCAGCCAGCGGCGCATGCTGCGTTCGAAAATACCCGCAAAAAAGGTCAGCAGATCGGTTCCCTGCTGCGGGCTGAACTGGTGCGGGTCTTCGGCCCCCATCACCAGCATGCCGGGCAGACGGCCTTCGCCAAAATCCAGCCGCAGACATGCTTCGGAGCGGATATAGCCGGCATCGTCACCATATAGACGATTGTCGTTGTCATGGACCTGACGCAATGTCACCTGCCGCTGCGGTCCGCCGCGCCCGCCGGTCAGGTAGCGGTCGATGAAGCCCGGTTCGGCCACGCTGAGCACATCGCCCAGCCGTTTGACCGCCGGATCATCGTCGTTCTGCACCGATTCCAGCACCAGCCGAATCGCGTCGACGCGCAGGATATGGGCCACTTCACCGCCCAGATCGCGCAGGAACGTCTCGAACTCGGTCGGGTCGAGCATCCGCAATATCGCACGGTGCACCTGATTGGTGCCGGCCAGATTGTCATAGGCTGCTGCAATCACGCTGCGATGCGTGTCTTCAAGTCGGTCAAGCCGTGCCTCAAGCCGGTCCATGGCGATGCCGCGCAGATCGACGATATTGCCACCCATCGCGCGTTCGTTCGCGGCAATGAGGGCGCGCATAAGATCTTGATCCTCCAGAATAACATCTGGCTGGGCGATGATCCGCTCGCGCAGGGTGTCGTCGATCTTGGTATTGCTGCTCATACTCGTCTCGTTTCTTGGTTTTGCGGTGGTATAGCATGGCGTTGCGGGGAAATCTTCATCTGATTTTGGGATGTAGTGAATTTTGCTGCAGCAAAGGAGCGGCTGCAGATTTTCATCCCCACGGCGTGGGTTCGTCGCTCACTACTTGGCCGAACCGATTCTCCCGATGCCAACGCAAATTTTCCGGATGTGGGGCGTTGCGAGGGTCAGACGGCGCCAAAAGCAGACCATCAGAGAGTGTCCGATCTTCTTCTGTGGTTGCCGTCCTTGATGCAAGAAGCTTCTGACTCTTTGAACATGTGATCGAG
>NZ_JAPWHW010000033.1 GCF_028369135.1 Roseovarius sp. ZX-A-9 | reverse complement strand
AGGCCGAACACAAGACTGCTTCTGACAAAACGCCAGCACAAATAGGACTTGCAAAAAAGGAGCCATCCACACAGGACAAAAAAAGCGGCATGCAGGATATGCATGCCGCTTTTTTACGCAGTTCGTCCCAGACAGATGGCGTCAGGCCAATGCGCCTTCGGGCAGCAGTTCGGCGGGCACGTTCTGATAGCAGACCGGGCGCAGGAAGCGGCGGATGGAAAGTGTGCCGACGCTGGTTGCACCGAAATTGGTGCTGGCCGGGTACGGCCCGCCATGCACCATCGAATCCGCCACCTCGACCCCGGTGGGGAAGCCGTTGACCAGCACCCTGCCCGCCTTGCGCTCAAGAATCGGGCGCAGCGCACGGGCGGCATCCATGTCGCCGGCATCTATGTGCAGGGTCACGGTCAACTGCCCCTCCAGACCGCGCGCGATGGTCTCCACCTCATCCGCCGAGGTGGCGCGCACAACCAGGCCAAGCGGGCCGAACACCTCTTCATGCAGCGCCTGGTTGGCAAGGAACTCCGCGGCTGTCGTCTCGTACAGTGCCGGTGCGGCGTTGCGGCCTTCGGAATCGGCCACCACTACCGGGCGCACCGATGCGTCGCTCGAGATGCGCTCACGGCCTTCACAATAGGCGCGCGCGATGCCGTCGGTCAGCATGGTCTGTGCTGCCACATCATTCAGCGCCTCAGCGGTTGCCGCCACAAAGCGGTCGGCGTCTGCCCCGTCCTGAATCACGGCAATGCCGGGATTGGTGCAGAACTGCCCGGCACCCATCGTCAGCGACCCGGCCCAGCCTTTGCCGATCTCCTCGGCACGGGCCTTGGCGGCCTGCGACAGGATGAACATCGGGTTGACCGAGCCCAGCTCACCGAAGAACGGGATCGGCTCGGGGCGTTGGGCGCAGAGATCGAACAGTGCGCGTCCACCGGCGAGCGAGCCGGTGAATCCGACGGCCTTGATCAACGGATGCTGCACCAGTGCCTGACCGACCTTGCGATCACCGCCCTGGATCATCGAAAAGACGCCGGCTGGCATACCGCACCGCTCTACTGCGGCTTTGATCGCCTCGGCAACGATCTCGCCGGTGCCGGGATGGGCCGAATGGCCCTTGACCACAACGGGGCAACCCGCCGCCAAGGCTGCCGCCGTGTCACCGCCCGCAACCGAAAAGGCCAGCGGGAAGTTTGACGCGCCGAATACAGCGACCGGGCCGATGGGGCGTTGCACCATCACCAGTTCGGGACGCGGCGCAGGAGCGCGATCGGGCAGCGCTGCATCATGGCGGCGATCAAGATAATCGCCCTTGCGGATATGCGCGGCAAACAGGCGCATCTGCCCTACGGTGCGGCCGCGCTCACCTTCCAGTCGGGCGGTCGGCAGGCCGGTTTCCTGGGTGCCGATCTCGGTGATGGCCGCGCCGCGCGTGTCAATCTCCTCGGCGATGGCATCAAGGAACGCTGCGCGCGCCTCGCTTGTGGTGGCGGCATAAGCCTCGAACGCGCCTTCGGCGGCTTCGACGGCGCGCTCTACCAACTCAGGAGTGCCGACAGAGAAGTGATGCGCCGGTCCCGTCGCGGGAGAAGATTCGAACGTGGTATCGCCTGCGACCCATGCGCCTGCGATCAGGTGTTTTCCGTGCGGTTTAAAGCTCATATGTCATCTCCTTGAATTCGGCGAACAGGGCCGCGCGACTCAATCGGCCGGGGCTCTTGCATCCATTGCGTCATGCATACAAGATGTATGCAGGAACGCAAGTTTGACAACCACAAGAAGGGACATTCCATGAGCGAAACCACACTTTCCGTGCAAGAACTGACGACACGGGTCACTGAAATCTTCAAACGCGGCGGGTTGTCGCCCCTGCATGCCGGCGCGCTCGGGCGGGTAATCGTCTCGGGCGAGCGCGACGCCTGCAAGTCCCACGGCATCTACCGTATCGAAGGCTGCCTGCGCACCGTCAAGGCAGGCAAGGTCGTGCCCGACTCCGAGCCAAAGCTGACCACCGACGACAGTGCCATCGTGCGCGTCAACGCGGGAGGCGGGTTTTCCAACGCCGCGTTCGAAATGGGCGTTCCCGCCCTCGCCGAGCGCGCGCAGGCCCTCGGAGTTGCGGCGCTGGTAATCAACGATTGCACGCATTTCTCGGCGCTGTGGCCCGAGATCGAGATGCTGACTGATCGCGGGCTGGTCGGCATGGCAATGTGCCCCAGCTATTCCAGCGTTGCACCAACGGGCGGCACCGTGGCACTGTTGGGCACCAACCCGTTCGCGTTTGGCTGGCCCCGTCCGGGCGGTGATCCTTACGTATTCGATTTTGCCACCAGCGTTGCCGCGCGGGGCGAAATCGAATTGCACCGCCGCGCGGGCAAGACACTGCCCGAAGGCTGGGCCGTGGATGCCGATGGCAATCCCACCACCGATCCCGAGGCGGCGCTGGCCGGTGCAATGCTGCCGTTTGGCGGGCACAAGGGCTCGGCCATCTCGACAATGATCGAACTGCTGGCCGGGGTGATGATCGGCGACCTGACCAGCGAGGAATCGCTGGAGGCACTTGGCACGACCACGCTGGCGCCAGCGCATGGCGAGCTGATCCTCGCGTTCGATCCCGCCCGGTTTGCCGGCGGTCGCGGAGGCGATCCGATGGCCCGCGCTGAAAAGCTCTTCGAAGCAATCCTGGGCCAAGGCGCACGCCTGCCATCGCAACGCCGCTTTGTCGCGCGCGCAAAGGCCAATGCCGAGGGCATCACCCTCAACGCAGATGAGATGGCGATGCTGGACCGGCTGCAAACCGGTGGGTTGGACGCCGTCGAATAAACGAAATCCGGCCCTCCTTTGCAGGAGGGCCGGATCTGTTTCGTCTCACGTTTACCTGTCTATCAGGCAGCGTATTTCTGCACGGCACCGGGCTGTTTGCTCCAGTCCGCATACCAGCTGCGGAACAGCTTGAGCTGAGCCTCGGCATAGCCACGCATGCTGTCGCTCAGCACGTCGGTCTCGTTGAAGTGCAGCGTGTATTCTTCGTGCCCGTTCAGTACCATCAGGTACTTGTAGTAGAGGACCAGATCCGCGCCTTCGTCAAACGACGACAGGACATGCAGCGCAGCGTCCAGCTCGAGCGCGCGCTGGCGCGCGTCGGCATCACCAGCTGCGGCGGCTTCGCAGAGCGCCACGAGATGCAGGATCTCGCGCGGCAGGACGTTGCCGATGCCAGTGATCGACCCGGTGGCGCCACAGTTGACGAAACCGTGGTAAACAGACGTGTCGACGCCAACCATCAGGATGATGTCTTTGTCACCGCTGGTGATGTGTTCTGCCGCATAGCTCAGCGCGGCGTCGCCGCCGAATTCCTTGAACCCGACCAGGTTCGGATGCTCGGCGCGCAGGGCAAAGAACAGATCCGCTTTGGTTTCGAACCCGTAATGCGGGCTGTTGTAGATCACCGCGGGCAGGTCCGGTGCGGCCGACAGGACGGATTTGAAATGGTTGCGCTGTGCCGCAGGCGACGGCAGGCGCGAGATCAGGCGCGGGATCACCATCAGGCCTTGTGCGCCGACCTTTTGCGCATGCGCGGCATGTGCAGTTGCCTTGGCGGAATTGACCGCGCCGGTGCCGACGATGACTGGCACGCCGGCCTTGACCAGACGCTCGACGCCTTCCATCCGATCTTCATCGGAGATCAGCGGCCAATCACCCATCGAACCGCAATAGACGACGGCGCTCATGCCGGTGGCGATCAGTTCCTTGCCCATGCGCACCAGCGCATCGAAATCGGGGCTCCGATCTGCCTTGCAGGGCGTCATCAGGGCGGGAATTGTACCGGAGAAAATGCTGTTGGTCATTGCTGGTCTCCTTCGCGACTCAGAAACAGGGGGGCATCCCAGCCGCAGGGCACAATCAGCCACGGGTTGGAATCACAGGGATTATACCCGCTGTATTTTTCTTGTCGACATAAATTTTCGACCGTGAAGCCCACCCGTGTCAGACGGCGGATTCACGCGGCTCAGAGCGCGATGTCAATCCGGCGGTCGTCAGCGATCATGGTGCGGGTCTGGGACACGATCTGATCGGCGTGGCGCCGGGCCAAGGCATCAGACGTTTCAATGTCCCGGTTCTCGATAGCGGTGATGATCTCTTCGTGCTCGACCACATATTCATGCGGCAGCTGATCGTTGAACGACGAATAGTAGAGCCGCAGCAACCGCCGCCCCTCATCCAGAAGCCGCAGGAACAGGCTCTCGTAATAAGGGTTGCGAGCGGCGGCGGCGATAGCGGCGTGAAACTCGCGGTTGGTGCCGATCATCGACAGCGCGTCCTGTGCAGCGACTGCCTGCGCGAACTCCGCCTGGCGGGCGCGGATCGTCACAAGATCTTCGGGCTGGTGGTTCTGTGCCGCCAGTCGTGTTGTCACGCGATACATCAACGTTATCGCATCAAAGAATGCATGCAGGTTCAGCAGGTCGATATTCGTGACCACAGTCGAGCGGTTCGGCAGCGTCGTGACAAGCCCCTCGCCGGCCAGCCGGACCAGCGCCTCGCGGATCGGTGTGCGCGACATTGCCAGCCGCTGCGCCAGTTGGACCTCATCAATCGCACTGCCCGGTGCCAGCGTCAGGTTCAGGATCTCATCCCGTAATACGTCGTAAACGAACTGGACGCCCGACCCGCGCTTGCGCTCCGTGCTCTTTTCAGTGTCCTTGGCGGAAGGGGTAGTGGTCATGTCGGCTCCTCTTTGTCGACAATCAAAATACAAACTCGGACGCCACTTTCAACCTGCAAGCGGGTCGCAGACAAAAAATTCCACCGCGCGTAGTTACCGCGAGTTATCCAGCGTGAAAAGGCCCTAGCCCTCCTACAGGTCCGGCAAAGCCAACCTGCTATCCCTCCGCGGATAGGAGTCTTGAACGCGTAAGCTCAGTCCACAGCCGACTTGCGCAGCCGCGCGATCATGGCAAAGAACAACGGCACGAACAGCACACCCAGCACCGTCGCGGCGATGGTGCCCGACAGCACACCCGCCCCGATCGCCGTGCGCCCGCCTGATCCGGCCCCGGTGCTCAGGACCAGCGGCAGAACCCCCAGCGAGAACGCCATGGACGTCATGATGATCGGGCGGAATCGCTGGCGCGCGGCATCGACGGCGGCGTCGAAGATGGTTTCGCCCGCCTCGCGTCTGTCCCGAGCGAATTCCACGATCAGGATCGCGTTCTTGCCGGTCAAGCCGATCACCGTCAGAAGGCCAACCTGGAAGAACACGCCGTTCTCGAACCCACCCAACCACGCGCCGCTGAGCGCGCCCAGCACGCCGATCGGCATCGCCAGCATCACGGCGAACGGAATCGACCAGGATTCGTAAAGCGCCGCCAGCGACAGGAAGATCGCGGCCAGAGACAGCGCGTAGAGCAGCGGCGCCTGGTTGCCCGATTCCTCTTCCTCCAGTGACAGCCCGGTCAGCGAAATCTGGAAACCCGGCGGCAGTTGTTCGGCAAGCCTGTGCAACTCTGCCACCGCATCGCCGGTCGAGACGCCGGGCGCGGGAGAGCCCTGAATCTGCATCGACGGCACGCCGTTATACCGGTTCACCCCCTGCGGGCCGTAAGTCCAACTCGCGTCGGCAAAATTTGAGAACGGCACGAGGCCTCCGCTTTCGTTGCGCACGCGCCATTTCTCGATGTCCGAAGGCACGCTGCGCGCAGACGCCTCGCCTTGTACATAGACTCTCTTGATCCGGCCTTCGTCCACGAAATCGTTGACGTATGTGCCCGCCCATGCGGTGCTGAGCAGGCTGCCCACATCAGTGGCGCTGACGCCCATCGCGCCCGCCTGACGCCAGTCGATATCGAGGTTGAATTGCGCTGCATCTTCCAGCCCATTTGGCCGCGCTGACGCGATCAGCGGGCTTTGTGCTGCCATGCCGAGCATCTGATTGCGCGCTTCCAATAGCTGTTCATGACTCTGGCCGCCGCGCGCCTGAATATAGAAATCGAACCCCGACACGTTGCCCAATTCGATCACCGAGGGCGGCACGATGGGAAACACCATTGCGCCCTTGATCTGGCTAAATGCTCCGAACGCCCGCCCCGCCAGTGCTTGCGCACTCAGGTTAGGGTCTTCCCGTTCGGACCAATCCTTGAGCCGTACAAAGGCAAGGCCGAGGTTCTGCCCCTGCCCGCTAAAGCTGAACCCGGCGATACCGAACACCGATTCAACAACGTCGGTTTCCTGCGTCAGGTAGTAATTTTCGACCTGCTCGACCACTTTCAGCGTCTGTTCGGCGGTTGTCCCCGTGGGGCCCTGAATCAAGGTGAACAAGATGCCTTGATCCTCGTCCGGCAAGAACCCCTGTGGCGTCCGCATGAACAGCCCGACCATCAGCCCGACGATCACCAGATAGATCAGCCCGACCCGTACGGGGCGCCGCACGATCCAGCCGACACTGCCCGCGTAGCCACCAAGCAACTTGTCGAAGCCACGGTTGAAGAGGCCAAACAGCCCCTTCCTGTCGCCATGCTGTTTCGCCTTCAGCATCGAAGCGCAGAGCGCCGGCGTCAGCGTCAGCGCCACCAGGACAGACAGCGCCATCGCCGAAATGATGGTGACAGCGAACTGCTTATAGATGACCCCGGTCGAGCCGGGAAAGAACGCCATCGGCACGAAAACCGCCGACAGCACCACCGCGATGCCGATCAGCGCGCCGGTGATCTGGCCCATGGACTTGCGCGTCGCCTCGCGCGGGCCCAGCCCTTCCTGCTCCATGATCCGTTCGACGTTTTCGACCACCACGATGGCGTCATCCACGAGCAGGCCGATAGCCAGCACCATCGCCAACATCGTCAGCGTGTTGATCGAAAAACCGAATAGCGCCAGCACCCCGAACGTTCCCATCAGCACGACCGGCACGGCCAAGGTCGGGATCAGGGTCGCGCGAAGGTTCTGCAGGAACAGGAACATCACCAGGAACACCAGCACGATGGCTTCGATCAGCGTCTTGACCACCTCTTCGATCGAGATTTTGACAAACGGCGTGGTATTGTAGGGGATCACATACTCGAAACCCTCGGGGAAGAACCGCGCCAGTTCCTCGATCCGATTTTCGACAGCCTGCGCGGTTTCGAGCGCATTCGCCCCGGGCGCCAGGCTGATCGCCATGCCGGAAGAGGGGCGCTGGTTGTAGCGCGAGATGGTGGCATAGTTTTCGGCCCCGATCTCGACCCGCGCGACATCGTTGACCAGAACCAGCCCGCCGTCGGTCTCGGCCCGCAGCACGATCTGGCGGAAATCCTCGGGCGTGGTCAGCAGCGACTGTGCGGTGATCGTGGCGTTCAGCACCTGCCCCTCGACCGTGGGCCGCGAGCCGAATTGTCCGGCAGATATCTGTGCGTTCTGGGCGCGCACCGCGGTCACCACGTCCTGTGGGGTCAGCTCGAACGCGGCCAGCTTGGACGGGTCCAGCCAGATGCGCATCGCGTATTGCGCGCCAAAGACCCGCACGCTGCCAACACCGTCAACGCGGCTCAGTTCATTGACCATGTTGGTGTTCAGATAGTCACCCAAATCGGTCGCGTCGTAGTCACCGTTCTGGGCGATGAGCGCCACCACCATGAGGAAGCCGGCCGAGGATTTGCGCACCGTGACCCCCTGCCGCTGCACCGGTTCGGGCAGCAATGCGGTGGCCTGCGCCAGCTTGTTCTGAACCTGAACCTGCGCAATGTCGGGGTCTGTGCCGGTCTCGAAGGTCAGGGTGATACTGGCCCCGCCCGCCGCGGTTGAGCTGGACGAGATGTAGCGCAGCCCGTCGAGGCCGGTCATCTGCTGTTCGATCACCTGCGTGACCGTGTTGGCTACCGTTTCCGCCGAGGCCCCGGGATACGAGGCGCTGACCTGCACGGTCGGCGGTGCGATCTGCGGATACTGCGCGACAGGCAGCGTCATGATGGACAGCGCCCCGATCCCCATGATGAAGATCGCGATGACCCAGGCGAAGATCGGGCGGTCGATAAAGAAACGGGCCATGCTCGGGCGCTCCGGTCAATATTTGATCAAGGGATCAATCGGTTTCGGAAATAGCATTTCCATCGGCAGCAACGTCTATTCCGCCGGCTTCTCTGCTGTGTCTGGGTTGGCACTGGGGTCAGCAGCGGACTGATTTCCGCCCTGCCCCGCCGTGGCCGCTTCACGTTCCTGCGGTGTCACGGTGGCGCCCGGCGCTGCCTTTTGCAGACCTTCGACAATGATCCGGTCGCCATCCTCCAGGCCGCCCGCAACCACCCAGTTCTGCCCCTGATCCTGCAGGACGGTCAGCACACGCTGTTCGACGACACCATCGGATTTGACCACCAGCGCCGTCGGCTGGCCGCGCCGGTTGCGGCTGACACCCTCCTGCGGCACCAGAAATGCGCCCTTGGCGATGCCGTTGGGCATTTCGACCTGCACATACATTCCCGGCAGCAGCAGTTTGTCGGGGTTGGCGAACTCCATCCGCAGCACGACGACACCGGTCAACGGATCGACCACCGGCTCGGCAGCGGTCAGTTTTCCGGTCTGGTCAAAGTCGCTGCCATCGGCAAGCGTCAGGGTGACTTCGCGGGGACCCTCGGCCTCAATCCGCGCGGCCATATGCCCGCGTCGCCAATCCAGCAGCTCGGCCGCCGATTGCGTCACGTCCACATAGACCGGGTCGATATTGCGGATCACGGCGAGGGGCTGTTGCTGGCTCGCAGTGACGAGCGCACCGGGGCTGACCATCGAACGACCGATTTCCCCCGAAAGGCGCGCACGAATCTCAGTCCGGTCCAGTTCGATCTGTGCCGCCTTCAATTGCGCCTGTGCCGCCTGCAGGCTGGCCGCTGCGCTGTCACGCGCAGCAATGGCCGAATCCAGCGCCTGTTCGCTGACGATATTGCGGGTCGACAGGGTTTGCAGCCGCTCTGCCTCGCGGTCAGTGGCCTTGCTCTGCGCGCGGGCCTGCGCAACGGCGGCCTCGGCCTGTGCGACGGCGGCATCATAGGTCGCCGCGTCGATCCGGTAGAGCACTTCACCCGCCTTGACCTGACCACCCTCATCGAACAACCGTTCGGTGATGATCCCAGCGACCTGGGGGCGTACCTCGGCCTCGGCGGACGCAACAACGCGCCCCGGCAAGGTCGTCGTCAGGCCAACATCCTGTGCATGGGCCGTCACCACGATGACGGCAGGCGGTGGCCGGTCGCCCTGTTGTTGGGCCAGTGTCGGCGCGGCGCTGATCGCCAACAGGGTCAAGAGCAGGGTCAAGCGCGTCAGGCTAGGAAAATTCAGCATATTCTGAGGATCCGTTCAATACATGCGGCTTCGGGCATGCGGTCAATTCCGTAGAAATTAACGTGCCCTGATTTCGCAGTAAATGATATCACTGCGACAGTCTCGGGCTGCCCTGTCCGCGCGCCTGCTTTACCCATTAACCGTGCCAAGGCCAACCCGCTCGGATAAATTTGGCCCTGGATCGTATGCAAGATCATCGAGCGATGCAGCGCGCTTCACTCTAACCAACTAATCTTAAACGCCTAAACCAGTAACATAATTGTTATACGGCGGCCAAGCGGCCCGGGCGAGGCATTCCTCCCTAGGAGCTTTGCTGCGAATCGCATACATCGGCGGTCACGCTTCTTCTTTTCGTTCGGGGATCACCGCAAGATCTTCGCGCAGCGGCACGGTCTGGCGCTCGATCATCCGGCGCACGACGGGACCTCCGGGACCGCGATGCAGTCCGCGCAGCAAATCCGACAGTTCGGCATCCGATTGTGTTTGGCGTTCATTGTGGCGCACGTATTCGCCCCATGTCGGGACATGATAGCTCTCGCTCCAATGCTCGGGATTTTGGAGATCACGCAACAGCGCCCATTGCTGTGCGCCGTCGCGGATCCGGATCCGGCGCCGCTGGCTCATTGCGGCGAGGAACGCGGGCACGTCGGCGTGGTCGATTTCGTAATCCACCATGACCATGACCGGCCCGCTGCGATAGGTCAGATCAAATCGCAGGGTCGGCTCCTTGAACCGGTTCAGCGGATCGAGGTTCAGCCCGTGAAACTCTGGCAAGGGCAACCGCAGGCCGATCAGTGCGCCGACCACCAAGAGCGCAGCGACCAGCAACAGCGTCGCCGAAGGGCTGGTTGTTTCTGCCAGTGCGCCCCAGGCCCAGCTTCCTGCCGCCATGCCACCAAAGACGGCGGTCTGATAGAGCGCCAGCGCGCGGCCCACGACCCAGCGCGGCGTTGACAGTTGCACCGTCACGTTGAACATCGACAGCGCGAGCACCCAGCAGGCGCCGGTCAGGCCGATGGCCGCGCCGCTTAGCACCGCGTTACCGCTGAGCGCCAGCACGCAACAGCCCAGCGCAAAACCGAGGAACGCGCCGCGCGCAATGATCTCGTTGCGGAACGCCTCGCGCAGGCGGGCATTGGCCAACGCACCACCAACCGCGCCCATGCCGAAACAGCCCAGCATCACCCCATAGACAAAGGCATTGCCTTGAAGCACTTCGCGCACCACCACCGGCAACAGCGCCAACAGCACGACACCTGTGAGACCGAACCAGAACCCGCGCAGGATGACATGGATCAGCTTGGGTGACATGGCGACATAGCGCAGCCCGGCCGAGAACGCGCTGCCGAACGGCTCGCGCGGCAGGCGCGTGTCGCGCACCGGGGATTTCCAGCGCAGTAAGGCGAGGATGATCGCGATATAGCTGAAGGCGTTTACCGCAAACGCGGCCGCCGCCCCCGCAATAGCGACAATGGCACCGCCCGCCGCAGGCCCGACGCTGCGCATCAGGTTGAACCCCATGCTGTTGAGCGACACCGCGCTCGGCAATTCCTCGCGGGTGACGATATCGCCCATCGTGGCCTGCCATGACGGGTTGTGCAGCGCCGTGCCGCAACCGATCAGAAAGGTGAAGGCCAGCAAAAGCCAGGGCGTCAGCAGCCCCTCGAATGCCATGATGGTCAGGCCGACGGACACCACGAACATGAACCCTTGGGCGATCAGCATCACGCGGCGCCGGTCGAAATTATCGGCAAACACCCCGGCGAGCAGTGAAAAGATCATGATCGGCAGCGCGACAGAGCCCTGCACCAACGCCACCATGCTCTGGGAATCGGTGAGCGTGGTCATCATCCACGCGGCACCAACCGCCTGCACCAGCCCGCCGAAATTCGACGCCAAGGCCGATATCCAGAGCGAACGGAACGTCTGGTTGCGAAACAGGATCAGGGGCGACGGGCGGTCAGGCAAGAGGGCTCTCCGGGCAGGATCTGCCAACAACAACCGATTGTTATACGGATCAGGCGGCAGGGCAATCCTTGGAGGTTCGGTTCAGGCGGTGACGGATGCGTTCATGTCGGCCAAAACACGCGCGGCGATGCCAAATGATTTCACCCGCGCGGCATGATCGTGGATCTGGCCGGTCAGGATCATTTCATCGGGGGCGTAGCGGTCGCGCAATGCGGCAAGCTGCGTGCGTACCGATGCCTCGGACCCCACCGCCGAGACGCGCAGCGCCTGATTGACCGCACGGGTCATCTCGGGGCCGATGGCCGCCTCGATATCGTCCACTGGTCTGGGCAGCTTGCTGGGTTGACCAGTACGCAGCCGCGCAAAGGCCTGCTGCATGGACGTGCGTAAATACGCGCCTTCGGCATCCGTATCGGCGGCGAACACGTTGGCGGCCAGCATGAAATAGGGGCGCGCAAGGCTCGCCGATGGCTCGAACCGGCTGCGGTAGAGCTCTAACGCCTGTTCCAGCGCATCAGGTGCGAAATGTGACGCAAACGCATAGGGCAACCCCAGATGCGCAGCCAGTTGCGCGCCGTAAAGGCTGGAGCCGAGAATCCAGACAGGTACATGCGTGCCTTCGCCGGGATGCGCGCGAACCGGCGCGCCGGGGCGGGCATCGCCGAGATAGCCGATCAACTCGATCACATCATCAGGAAAGCGATCCGCCTCCAGCCCCCGGCGCAAAGCGCGGGCAACGGCCATATCGCCACCGGGCGCGCGCCCCAGTCCCAGATCAATGCGACCGGGATGGATGGTGGCCAGCGTGCCGAACTGTTCAGCAATGGCCAATGGTGCGTGATTGGGCAGCATGATACCACCCGCACCGATGCGCATGGTCCGTGTGGCGTCCGCGATATGCCCGATCAGAACCGAGGTGGCGGCACTGGCGATGCCGGGCATGTTGTGATGCTCGGCCATCCAATAGCGATGATATCCCATCTCTTCAGCGGCAATCGCCAACTGCCGGCTGTTGGCAATGGCGGTTGCGGTATCGCTGCCTTCCGGAACGGGCGCGAGGTCGAGAACGGAATAGTGCATGGCCGGGCCTTTCATCTGTGCCCCCATGATCTGGGGATCGCAAGGCAGATCGGCAACCACCGATGCCGTCGTCGCCCTTGTCCGCGTTACCGGCAATGGCGATACGCCGGTCGCCCTTGCGCGCTACTGGGCCGCCACCGCCTTTGGGTCTGCCAGCGCCACCACGTCCATCATGATCGTGTTCAGCTCGAAATCCTTGGGCGTGTAGACGCGTGCCACGCCCATCTCGCGCAGCCGGCGTGCGTCTTCGTCGGGGATGATCCCGCCAACGATCACCGGCACATCACCCAGACCTGCGTCGCGCATCCGGCCCATCAGTTCCTCGACCAGCGGCAGGTGACTGCCCGACAGGATCGACAGGCCCACCACATGCGCACTGTCCTCCAGCGCCGCGCTGACGATCTGCTCTGGCGTGAGACGGATACCGTCATAGCCGATATCCATACCGCAATCGCGGGCGCGAAAGGCGATCTGCTCGGCGCCATTGGAATGTCCGTCAAGCCCCGGCTTGCCGATGAGAAACTTCAGCCGCCGACCTAATCGAACCGACACTGCGTCGACCGCTTCGCGGATGTGATCCAGCCCTTCGGTCTTGTTCGAGGGGCTGGCCGATACGCCCGTGGGGCCGCGATATTCGCCGTAAACGGCGCGCATTTGTGCCGCCCATTCGCCGGTGGTCACGCCTGCGCGGGCGGCGTTGATCGAGGCGGGCATGATGTTCTCGCCCTTGTCAGCCGCTGCCCGCAACGCTGCCAGCGCGGCCTTGACGGCGCCTGCGTCGCGCTCGGCGCGCCAAGCCTCCAGTCGCCCGATCTGCTCGGCCTCGGTGGCCGGATCAACAACCATGATCCCGCCATCCTCGGTCTGTAGCGGGCTGGGCTCGCCTTCAGTGTATTTGTTCACGCCGACCACGACCGTCTCGTTGCGTTCGATCCGGTTCAGGCGCTCGGCATTGCTGTCCACCAGCCGGGCCTTCATGTAATCGATTGCGCCAATGGCACCGCCCATGCCGCCCAGCGTTTCCAACTCGTGCCGCGCGCCGTCCTTCAGCGCCTCGACCTTGGCCTCGACCGCCGGGTTGCCGTCAAAGAGATCGTCAAACTCCAGCAAATCCGTTTCATAGGCCAATATCTGCTGCATGCGCATCGACCATTGCTGATCCCAGGGGCGCGGCAGGCCCAGCGCCTCGTTCCAGGCGGGCAATTGCACGGCGCGGGCGCGGGCGTTCTTGCTGAGCGTCACGGCCAGCATCTCGATCAGGATGCGGTAAACGTTGTTCTCGGGTTGCTGTTCGGTCAGGCCGAGGGAGTTGACCTGCACACCGTAGCGGAAGCGGCGGAATTTGGGGTCCTCGACGCCGTAGCGTTCCTGCAGGATCTCGTCCCACAGATCGACAAAGGCGCGCATCTTGCACATCTCGGTGACAAAGCGGATGCCCGCATTCACGAAAAAGCTGATGCGCCCCGCGAGCGCCGGAAAATCGGCGGCGGGCACACGCGGCTTCAACTCGTCCAGCACCGCAATGGCCGTGGCCAGCGCAAATGCCAGTTCCTGTTCGGGCGTCGCACCGGCCTCTTGCAGGTGATAGGAACACACGTTCATCGGGTTCCATTTCGGCACGTGAGTATAACAGTATTCTGCCACGTCACCGATCATCTTCAGCGATGGTTTGGGCGGGCAAATATAGGTGCCGCGGCTGAGGTATTCCTTGATCAGGTCGTTCTGCACCGTACCCTGCAGCGCGGTTACATCTGCACCCTGCTCTTCGGCCACCGCGATATAGAGCGCCAGCAGCCACGGCGCGGTCGCGTTGATCGTCATCGAGGTGTTCATCTGGTCCAGCGGGATATCGGCAAACAGGCTGCGCATGTCACCCAGATGGCAGATCGGCACGCCGACTTTGCCCACCTCGCCGCGCGCCAGCACATGATCGCTGTCATAGCCCGTCTGCGTCGGCAGATCGAACGCCACGCTCAGCCCGGTCTGGCCGCGCGCAAGGTTCGAACGATAGAGCGCGTTCGACGCCTCAGCCGTGGAATGACCAGCATAGGTACGGATAAGCCACGGGCGATCGGCCTTGCGATCGGACGGGCTGCTCTGACGGTCTTTCTGCGTCTGCGACATGGGCGGGCCTCGTGAATCAATTGCGTAATTTTGTTACGTGTTGCGATTGATACTTGGAAGATTATGCCATTGTCAATTCGCTGCAACGCAGCGACGCTTATCTTTGGCACAGGCCACCCTGCACCAGCCACTTGATCTCTTGCCGGTCTGCTGACGCTGGCGCGCTCTGCCGACGTGGCGGTCAAGGCAAAGGGGTCTGACAGGTGTTTTCAGCGGCCCGGCCTTCGGTCTCTGCACACGGATCGACAACCGGCTTGACACACAAAAATTATATCCATATTTCGTGAAGTATGGATATGAATGACGCACTCCAAGCCTTCGCCGCCCTCAGTCAGCCTACGCGGCTGGATGTGTTTCGCTTGCTTGTCAGGGCCGGAAAGGCAGGCATGTCAGCTGGTGACATCAGCGAATCCCTCAATGTGCGGCAGAATACAATGTCCGCGAACCTCTCGATTCTTGCGCGGGCAGGTCTGATCCGAAACGAGAGGGAAGGTCGCAGTATCCGCTATTTCGCAGATATGGACGGAATGCGCGCCCTGTTGGGCTTCCTGATGGAAGACTGCTGCGGGGGATGTCCCGAACTGTGCCAGCCCGTCCTCGATGAACTCGTCTGTGACTGAGCAACGCCGAGCCTTACCGAACCTTACCTACGAAAGTCCAACATGACCGATATTTCACATTCCGCCGCAGCAGGCCTTGGAACATTTGAGCGCTGGCTTTCCGTCTGGGTGGCGCTTGCCATCGGTGCCGGGCTGCTCTTGGGCAACATCTTTCCGGGCGTCTTCTCTACCTTGGCCTCTCTCGAGGTCGCCTCGGTCAATCTGCCGGTGGCGGTACTGATCTGGGCAATGGTCTATCCGATGATGGTAGGTGTCGATTTCGGCGCGCTTCGGCAGGTGGGCGACAAGCCGAAAGGTCTGATCGTCACCTTGGTGGTGAACTGGCTGATCAAACCCTTCACGATGGCCGCACTTGGCGTGCTGTTCTTCAACTACGTCTTTGCGGGGCTGATCCCACCGGACGACGCGCAGGCCTATCTTGCAGGGGTCATCCTGCTGGGCGCAGCGCCCTGTACGGCGATGGTGTTCGTCTGGTCGAACCTTACGCGCGGCGATGCGACCTATACGCTGGTGCAGGTCAGCGTGAACGATGTCATCATGATCTTTGCCTTCGCGCCCATCGTGGCCTTCCTTCTCGGTGTGACGGATATTGTCGTGCCTTGGGACACGTTGCTGTTGTCGGTCGGCCTCTATGTCATGCTGCCGTTGCTGGTCGGCTACCTGACACGACGGAACCTCGTCGGCAAAGGCGGCGAGGCGGCGGTGGATGCCTTCAAGGCCCGCGTGCAGCCCTTCTCGATCTTCGGGCTGCTGGTGACGGTGGTGCTGCTGTTCGGGTTTCAGGGTGAGGTCATTCTTGACCGCCCGCTGGTGATCGCGCTGATCGCTGTGCCACTGCTGATCCAGTCCTACGGCATCTTTTTCGTGGCTTACGGTGCCGCGCGTGCCTGGCGCATCCCGTTCAACGTGGCGGCACCCTGCGCCCTGATCGGAACGTCCAACTTCTTTGAGTTGGCCGTGGCGGTGGCAATCAGCCTGTTTGGGCTCGGCTCGGGCGCCGCTTTGGCGACGGTCGTCGGCGTCCTAGTGGAAGTGCCGGTGATGCTGTCGCTCGTTGCTTTCGCCAACAGGACACAGCACTGGTTTCCCACCGATGGGGGCAAATCATGACTGTCGTCATCCATCACAACCCCGACTGCGGCACGTCACGGAACGTGTTGGCGATTATCGAGGCGTCTGGCGAAACTCCGGTTGTAATTGACTACCTTCAAACCGGTTGGACCCGCCCGCAGCTTCTGGCGCTGTTTGCCGCTGCCGGTCTGACGCCGCGCACCGCATTGCGGGAGTCAAAATCCCCAGCGCAAGAGTTGGGGCTGCTCGACCCTTCCGTGAGCGATGAGGCTCTGCTCGCCGCGATGCTGGACCACCCCGTTCTGGTCAATCGCCCCATTGTCTGCTCGCCCAAGGGGGTACGGCTGTGCCGTCCGAGCGAGACCGTGCTGGATCTTCTTGACCGCCTGCCATCGGGCCCGATGGCCAAAGAGGACGGCACGCCGCTGATCGACTCGAAAGGAAATCGCGTTGTCTGATACCCCGAACGTTGAAGAGTCGAATTTCCACCCGATCGACAGCAGTCGGCTGTTGTCACCCGACCGGGCGCCACATGCCCCACGCATCCTGCTGCTCTACGGCTCGCTCAGAAAGCGCTCGTTCAGCAGACTGATGACGGAAGAAGCCGCGCGCATCCTGATCCGGTTCGGTGCCGAGACGCGCACCTTTTGCCCCTCGGGCCTCCCCCTTCCTGATGACGCGGAGGCGGATCACCCCAAGGTCCGGGAGTTGCGCGACCTGGTCACGTGGTCCGAAGGCATGGTCTGGTGCTCGCCGGAGCGGCACGGTGCAATGACCGGCATCATGAAAACCCAGATAGATTGGATCCCGCTTTCCTTGGGCGGCGTACGCCCGACACAGGGCAAGACGCTGGCCGTCATGCAGGTCAGTGGCGGCTCGCAAAGCTTCAACGCTGTGAACCAGCTCCGCATCCTAGGCCGCTGGATGCGCCTACTGACCATTCCCAACCAGTCATCCACCCCGAAAGCATTTCTGGAATTCGACGACTCGGACCGCATGAAACCTTCGCCGTTCTACGACAGGATGGTTGATGTCATGGAGGAATTGATGAAGTTCACTCTACTCACCCGTGACAACAAGTCTTACCTTCTGGACCGGTACAGCGAGCGCAAAGAAAGCGCGGCCGAGCTATCCAAACGGGTAAACCAGAGGGCGATTTGATTGCCACCTCATTTGTTGGGAAATATGGCTAACCATCAGCCCCGGACCAAATAAGGGTTTCGACCAGACCATCCCCGTAAGGGGCATATTTCTTCCATATGGCCACTGTAGCGATACCTCTTAGGCATCGACGTAAGACGCTTCAGGAATGAATGAAATTGGGCCGAATCCGAAACGCTACTCAAAATTCGAGCGTTACGTGCGTTTAGAATTCGGCCCAACGCTTTTGCGGTAGGAAAAATCAGAGCGTTTTTATGGTCCGTCCCCAACCGTTTTTTTCGGTGGCGAAGAAGTCCCCGCGGATCAACTGCACCCCCAGAATTTCGATCGGCGCGAATTCACCTAGCGGGTCGTTTTCGATGCTGGCCATGGACACTGTTGCTTGGCCCGTGCGCGTAGACTTCAGCTGAAAATCCGGCGAGGTATCGCGTTCGATAATGCGCCGCGACAAAACTTTTCCATCAGGGCCAGGCTGTACATGCATGTTGAAATGCGGTGCCAGCTTCGGCATGTCCAGTGGCAAATCCTCGGTGAAATCCGCGTGGATCGTCAGAATGTCGGTCCCCTTGCGGGTGACGCGTGCGGTGGCCTTGTCGCCTACGGTTTCCAGCGTGATGTCGGCGAATTTCTTAGGGTAGCCCCAGAGATCACGCCCAGCGGCGATGGCTTCATCGTTGTCTTCGTATTCAAACAGATAGGTCGCCCCTTGCCGCCCTTCGAACTCTACCGGCACGATAATCCCCGCATCCATGAAACGGCATTTGTTACAATTGGAAAAGTCAGACGCGTAAACCACAAAACGGTCGTCCAGTGGAGTATAGGGCACCGGAGCAAGGTAGCTTTGCAGCAGCGCGGGATCGGCCCGGCAAAGTACGCTGAGCGTGACGTTGTCGGGGCATTCATAGGGAACGAACGGGTCTGGAATCAACGGTGCCTGCACCGGCATGTTGTTCCCGTTTTTGATCTCGTGCGACATTCAAGCTCCTTGCAGCGGTTTCAGTTCAGTAAAGTTCCGACCATTCATGGTGGGATTCCATCAACTTGGTCAGGATTGCCCCCAACTGCTCGCGTTCGCGGGGAGTCAGCGAGGCAAGCATCTTGGCCTCGCGCTCAACGAACAGGCGGCTGGTCGTTTCGTAAAGGGCCCGGCCCTTTGGTTTCAGTCGCAGCTTTGCGCGACGTCGGTCTCCGGGATCGCCGCGCGCTTCGATCAGGTCGCGCTCGACCAGCCGGGCAATTGCCCGGCTGACGCTGTTTTTGGGGCGTCCCATCACAAGGCAGATGTCGCGTTGGTTGAGGTCATCCAAGTGGGCAAGGCAGAAAAGCGTGTTCACCTCGTCTCGGACCAATCCATGCGTTTTCTGAAGCTGCTTGTAGACGGGGCCGTTAAAGAAATTGGACCACAGACTCATCCGATAGGCATCGCGTGCTACAACGGGCCCCGCCATCATAGGGGCAAGGAGATCCAGAAATTCATCGCGATCCTGACCATTTTTACCGGCCGTCTGGGAATGGGTTGGATTTTCCATATTTGCTAA
Source organism: Roseovarius sp. ZX-A-9 (assembly GCF_028369135.1). Classification (GTDB taxonomy): domain Bacteria; phylum Pseudomonadota; class Alphaproteobacteria; order Rhodobacterales; family Rhodobacteraceae; genus Roseovarius. The sequence continues at coordinate 16,501 of NZ_JAPWHW010000033.1, read as the reverse complement.
GCTCCTCAGATGTATCAGCGTCGCTTTGATCGAAAAGTGCCGGCACAATTTCTATTGAATGACCCACCCACCATCCACGTTTAAAGTATGGCCAGTGACATAAGACGCGGCGTCGGACAGAAGGAATACGATAGCATTCGCGATCTCTTCGGGGCGTCCGACCCGTCCCATCGGGATCAGGCGGTTCTCCAACGCACTACGATAGTCGGGATCGTTAAGATACTTCTCGATCATCGGCGTACGTGTGTATCCAGGTGCCACCGCGTTGACGCGTATACCTTGACGCGCGAGCTCGAAGGCGAAGTTGCGGGTGATCTGAATGACCGCCGCCTTGGTCCCGTCATAGGCCGCGGATGTCGGTCCGTCGACAACCATACCGCCGATCGATGCTAGGTTGACGATGGCCCCCTTGGTGGATTGACTGACCATCACATTTGCCACTGCACGCGAAACGGCGAAAACGCCGCGGAAATTGATCGCACTGGTGCGATCAAACCAATCCATGTCATAATCCAACACCGAGCCGGGTAGCGAAATACCGGCGTTGTTTACCAACAGATCAATGCGCCCATACCGCGCTGTGCAATGATCGACCGCGCGGTCGATCGAGCCGCCGTCGGTCACGTCCATTTCTACCGCGTCAATATCTGTCAGACCCGTCAGATCCATGGCCCCTAACGCTGCCTCTGTGGCATCGGTCGCCACGATGGTCGCGCCCGCCTTGGCCAACGCCTGCACCTGCGCGACCCCAAGCCCGCCACCCGCTCCGGTGATCAGCGCGACTTTGCCATCCAATCGGAATGCATCCATCCTTCTGTTATCCCTTGGTCTTGCTGGGGGAGAGGTCTTTTACGACTTCGCCATATCCGAGAAGAAAATCATAGCGGCTGAGTTCTGCGCCAAGCACCTCGATCACACCAAGATCCTCCAACGGGTCCTGCGGTCCGCTTACGACTTTCAAATCCACGGTTCCAAAGATGCTGTCATGGAGGACAAATCCGGTGACCTGATTTGAAATGATCTGATAGCAATCAGGCAGCGGACCATCCGCCGCCGGAAAGCTCCGGACCTGTAGCCGAGGCTGCATCACTGGCTTTTCAATAGCGTTACCGCCCGGAGTGAAATCCATTCCCATCAACTGCACGCCCCTGCGGATCACTTGAGCTGACACGGCGTTACCAGTGACTGTCATCGGGACGTCAGCCAGCTTTTTAGGATAGCCCCAGATCTCGCGGCCAGCGGCCATAGAATCATCCGTTTCAACGTATTCAAGGGCAACATGTGCGCCGATGAGGTCGCCATAACGCGCCGGAATGACGAGCCCCGCCTCGTTGTAGCTACCCAATGGTCCGGCGTCGGGCGCTTCCATGATGAAAAGCTCGCAGACGTCGCCGACGACCTCGAAGTCAGGCGGCAGAAACTGGCGCAGTCCTTTGGGGTCGCAGCGGCAATAAGCGCTGATCTTGGTGACGTTCCGATAGTGATAAGGCAGCGCAGCATAGAGAGGCGCGGCATGTGGCGTGGCAAAAGGCATAGTCATGGTTTGATCCCGATTTCCAAACGTAAGAGGGTCGCTCTGCCCATATAATTCGGGCGAACAGGGTGGCCGGTCTGCGCGATGCGGCACAGGGTCATGCCCTCTCTAGCACAAGCTTAAAGAAGTTCCAAATGGAACTTGATTTTTAGTCCCAAATAGAACATGGTGACACTCACTGAACTGAGATCGACGCGTGTCCACATGTAGACAAACACAGAGGTACCGGAATCTTTATTTAATAAAACCAGTATATTGCGGTATTTTGGGGGTTTCGCGTCGACTGAATAAATTGGCTTGATGTGATGATTGACATCACAGGGTCCAAAACGGGGAAAACGACGAATGAAGAATTCTAGTATGTTGGCCGCACTTGCGACCATGCTTTGGTCCAGCGCTGCAATCGCGGACTCTGGTGATACGCTGAAAACCGTCCTTGAACGCGGAGCGCTGAACTGTACGGGACACAACGGTTCGTATCTCGGCATGACCGAGATTGACGACCAGGGCAACTGGAGCGGTTTTGACATTGATCTGTGTCGCGCACTGTCGGCTGGCCTGTTTGGGACGTCCGAAGGGCATCTTGAGATTGTTCCGCTAAGCTGGGCACAGCGTTGGCCATCGCTGCAGTCGGGAGACGTGGATGTCATCATCAAGACGACCGGCGTGACCCTCAGCCGGGACACCGAAGTGGGCCTTGCGTTCACGCGCCCCTACATGTTGAACTCGGTCAATTACATGACGCACACCAAACTGGGGGTGGAGAAGCCGTCAGATTTGGACGGCGGCACAATCTGCCTTCAGGCTGGCACCACGTTCGAGCGCTATTTTGCGGCGCATTCGGAATCCAACGACTATTCTCTTAAGGTTGTTCCGTTCGAGCGCACCGAAGAAATGAAGGCGGCGTTTGAGGCTGGTCGGTGTGACGCGATCATGGATTGGGATCTGCAGCTGGCGGTGTTCAAGGAAACCGAAGCCGCGAACCCTGATGATTTCATGATCGTACCTGGCACGATCGCCGCGGAACCGGTGGGGATTGCCACCCGTCAGGGCGACGCCAACTGGTCCGATATAAACAACTGGATGCTTTCGTTTCTGATCATGGCCGAAGAAGAAAACATCACGCGCGAGAATGTTGACGAGGTACGCGCCAACCCGCCGTCCGCCAGTGTGGCCAAGCTGCTGGGCACGACGCCCGGTATCGGCGAGGTTTTCGGGCTGAGCGATGATTGGGTCTATAACATGATCAAGGAGCAGGGAAATTACAGCGAAATCTGGGACCGCAACATCGGTGCAGGCTCGATCTACAAGTTGGAGCGGGGCGTCAACGCATTGGTGCGCGATGGCGGCGTCCACTTCTCGCTGATCCTGGACTGACGGGATCTCCACTGCAAGCCGGGGTGCAGTAAACTAGGGGGCGGCTTCTGGCCTGGTTGAAGCCGCCTCAACCATTATTCAAAAAATTTGGACATCATGCTCACGCTTCTGCGAAACGCAAAATTTAGAGGCATCTTGTTTCAGGTGCTGTTCGTACTGGCCGTAATCGGTGTCCTGATTGCTGCAGTAAGCGTAGCGTCCAAGAACATCAGCGCGCAGGGCATGAGTGCTGGTTTTGGTTTTCTGGAACGCAGCACCGGGTTCAATATCGGGTTCTCGGTCATCGAGTATTCGTCGAATTCCAGCTATGGGCGGCTTATCACTGTGGGCATCGTCAATACGGTGCTACTGGGCACCATCGGTATCGTTCTGGCCAACATCGTCGGGTTGAGCGTTGCGATGTTGCGAACCGCGAGCAATGAAAGCCTGCGGCTGCTCGGTGCTATCTATGTAGAGACGTTTCGAAACGTGCCGCTGATCCTGCAAGCGATATTCTGGTACAGTATCGTCACGAACCTGCCGTCGCCGCGCGAGGCGATCAATCCGTTTGCCGGGGTATTCCTGACGTCGCGCGGCTTTTTCCTGCCCTGGATCAATGTGCACGGCTGGGCAATAGCCATTGCAATGGCGTCGATTGTCGCCGGGCTTATCCTGTCGTTGTGGATTGGACGATCGCGGCGCGGCGCGCAGATCGCTGTCGGGCGACGCAAAGCGCTGCGCCGGGGAGTCTGGACGGTATGTGGCGTGGTGGTCGTGGTTGCCTTGATACAGGGACGTATCCCAGAAACCAGCTTTGTGACAGTGCCGCAGGTCAAGGGGCTGAACTTTCGGGGTGGCATTTCGTTACCGCCGGAAATGTCCGCGCTGATGATCGCGATCACGCTGTATGGCGGCGCTTATATCTCCGAGATTGTGCGCGCGGGGCTGCAATCCGTCAGCCGGGGCCAAACCGAGGCGGCGCAGAGCCTGGGGATTTCGGCGTGGCATATATTTACCCGCATCCGCTTGCCGCTGGCCTTTCGTGCCGTGCTGCCATCTCTGACCAATCAATATGTCTGGCTGTTTAAGGCGACGACATTGGGCATTGCAGTGGGATACACCGATCTGTTTGCCGTGATCAGCGTGTCCATAAATCAAAGCGGTCAGACGTTCGAGCTGATTGGAATCCTAATGCTTGCCTTCCTAATCATGAACAATGCCATCTCATTCACCTTCAACCAGATAAATCGCGCAATCGCGATCCGGGGCACGCAAAACCGTGGCTAACGAAAAATCATCCCCACTGCCAAACCAGCACCCAGCGCTGGGCGCTCGTCTGGTTCAGCGCTTCTTTCGCACTCCGCTAGATAGTGTCATCTCGACCGTTACGCTGACGGTTCTGGCATATCTGGCCTATCATGTTCTGGACTGGGCCGTGTTCAATGCGATTTGGACGACGCCCGATGGCACATCCGAAGTTTGCCGTGGCGTCGACGGAGCGTGTTGGGCCGTCATTCAGCAACGCTGGCGTCTGATACTGTTCGGGTTGTTTCCATACCAGGAACAATGGCGTTCCAGCCTTGCCTGTGTGCTGTTGGTCGTGATCGTCGTGATGTCCTGTCTACCGACCTTCTGGACGGCGCTACGCCTTACTCTGATCTGGGTCATCGGATTCATCGGGTTCTTCTTGCTGATGCGTGGCGGCATATTCGGCATGTCCGTGATTGCACCCAGCGAATGGGGCGGTCTGACGTTGACCGCATTCTTTTTCGTCACGTGTGTGCTGATCGGTATGCCGCTGGCCATTGCGTTGGCCCTGCTGCGCCGCTCACCCCTGCCTGTGGTCTCGGGGGGGGCGGCGATTGTCATTGACTGTGTACGGTCACTTCCGCTGGTGACGATCCTGTTTACTGCCGCCCTTATCCTGCCTTTCGTGCTGCCGGGCTGGTTGCTGGGCGACAAGATCTGGCGGGTGATCCTGGGATTCGCATTATTCTACGCGGTCTATCAGGCCGAGATCATTCGCGGTGGCATCCAATCCCTCCCCGGCGGTCAGGACGAGGCAGCCAAGGCGCTCGGCCTCAGTTATTTCCATCGGGTGACGCGTATCATCCTGCCACAGGCATTTCGCAATGCGCTGCCCCCAACCATCAACCAGCTGGTGATCACGTTCAAGGAAACCTCGCTTATCGTCATCATCGGGTTCTTCGACGTATTGGCGTCGGGGAGCGCCGCGTTCGGAACAGGTGAATGGTCCTTCGCCTATACCGAAGTCTACATCTTCGTTGCTTTGATCTATTTCGTATTCGTCTTCAGCCTATCGCGATACGGTGCCTACCTTGAGCGCCGGATGCGTGTTGGCACCAATTGACAGGAGCTTCTGCGTGACCGACGACGCCATCCGCATAACAGGTTTGAACAAGTTTTTCGGTGGGTTTCACGCCCTGAAAGAAATCAATCTTCATGTCACGAAGGGTGAAAAAGTCGTGGTTTGTGGACCGTCCGGGTCGGGTAAGTCGACGCTGATCCGTTGCCTGAATCGGTTGGAAGAGCATCAAGCCGGTGTGATCAACGTTTTGGGGATTGAGCTGAACGGCGACACCAAGAACATAGACATGATCCGCCGTGAGGTTGGTATGGTGTTTCAGCATTTCAACCTGTTTCCTCATCTGACCGTTCTGGAAAACTGCGCGCTCGCCCCCATGCTGGTGCGTAATGCCTCGCAAGCTGATGCCGAGGCGTTGGCACAAAACTATCTGGAGCGTGTCCATATCGGGGAAAAGGCGGGTAGTTTCCCAGGCGAATTGTCTGGCGGCCAGCAACAAAGGGTCGCGATCGCGCGTGCGCTTTGCATGCGGCCCAAAATCCTGTTGTTTGACGAACCTACTTCCGCCTTGGACCCCGAGATGATCAACGAGGTGCTGGACGTCATGCGGGGTCTGGCTTCAGATGGGATGACCATGATTTGCGTGACCCACGAGATGGGATTTGCGCGGCAGGTGGCCGACCGAGTGATCTTCATGGATGGCGGGGAGATCGTCGAGGAGGGACCGCCAGAAGAGTTCTTTCAGAATGCACAAAATGCACGCACCCGTGAGTTCTTGGCAAATATCCTGGCCCACTGAACAATGTTACCACGTTAAATTGAACCGCTGAGAGCAACCTGCAAAGGTACGGTGTGATCATGCGATACTCGCAGCGGATAGCCAAGCTGAACAAGATCAGCGTGCAACTGCTTCGCGGCGCGCCAGAGCCTTGCGCGACCTGCGCTGCTCCGTCAACAGCCAGCCTGTCAGCTTCTCGGCATACGGGTCCAGCTTGCTTGGCCTTGATGGTGGCTGGAACTTGAGCTCAAAAGTGCCCGCCCGCAGATACCTCCTGATCGTGTTGCGAGACAGCCCGATCCGCCGAGAAATCTCGCGAATGGCCATCTTGTCCCGTAATGCCCAACGTCGAATGACGCTCAAAAACTCCATGTCGATCACTCCAATCACCCCCGAAAAATCCCGTCAGGAGCAAGATTCCTCATGGGTCAGTTCTGTGTGACATCCAACAGACTTGCCGCGTAGCTAGCGGCTCCTCAACTCTCGTTACTGCCGGACATGAAAACGTCACAGAACGTCTTGTTTCGGGCAAGATGCCCGGCGTAGCCCGTGTGGGGGACGTTTGCAGGCCGATTCACAACCAAGTGTGGATTTTCGTCAAACCCAGTTCTCAGGCAGCTTCTCCGATAGCCGCACAAATCGGCTCGCCCGTCGTTTCCAGTTCTAGAATCGGACGAAGAATCGACGCGCGATGTTTCGCAAGACGCTCGCTGACCACCCTAATCCCCTGTCCCGTTTGGACGCCATGTATCCACAGACACTGATCGAGCTTTAAATAGGGGTACAATATGAAAATTAAGGATACAGATCCCAACTAATATAACGGGACAATTTCAGACTGGATTCTGACTAATTAGGCCACAGTGACAGCCGGAGTGTTACACAGATTGGTCGCGAGAATGGCGTGACCGGATCGAATTTGAAAGCCCGCAGCTTCAAAAACCAGAAGACAGAAGTTCGGATCGTTGTCAGTGTTCTCAACAAAATGACTGACCTCGGTCGCCCCGAATTCGAGGCGTTCGCATGATCATTCTCATGGATAAAGGTGAGTTCCAGCCAATCCCTGATCCATACAACACAGTCCTGACGATGCGCACGACCGGCACGCGTCAATGATCTAGCAAAGCCCCACTTCACTAGAAATCCCAATCTAATGCCCAGCAGGAAAATCCGATATTTGGCCACGCTCTATAAACACATGCCTATCGTAGAAAGAGTTACCTTCGCTAATACTGGAATCCGAAACAAGTACCGTGCGGTCCGAACGGGAACTGAGTTCAGACATGATTTCGTTGATACGTTGAACAAGAGCCGGAGCGACCCCTTCGAAGGGTTCATCCAACAATAGCACATCTCGTCCCGCCAACAGCGCCCGTCCCAGCGCGACCAGCTTTTGTTGTCCACCGCTAAGCGACAGCGCCTGACGCTGCGCAAACCCTTTAAGCTCGGGGATAAGGGTATAAACCTCGTCTAGCCTGTCTCGATTGCGCTTGTTCCCGCCCATCCACGAGGACATGAGAATGTTCTCCTCTACTGAATAGCGCGGTATGAGACGGCGGTCTTCGGGCATGTAGCCGATGCCAAGATCGACGCGGCGGTGTGCCGGTTCGTTCGAAATGATGTTGTTACCCAACCGGATACTGCCCGCTTGCAAGGGCAGTAGTCCCATGATCGCGCGTAGCGTGGTTGTTTTGCCCGCCCCGTTGCGCCCCACCAAAGAGACCATTTCACCCTTGCGCAGTTGCAGTGACACAGCGCGCAGGATCGGCGTGGAGTCGATTGCCACATCCAAATTGTCTAGCGTTAGCATGGATTGATCGGCGCTCATCGTTTCACTTGCGACCTTTGATGCGTTACTCATGCTGCGCTCCCCGTCACATAGCGTTTCACGTCATCTTGGTTCAACGCATCCTCGGTTGCACCATCGGCAAGGACCCTGCCCTCGTGAAAGACGATGACGCGATGTGCATATCTGCGCACGATATCCATGTCGTGCTCGATGAACATTACGGCGACTTCTTCATCCGCCAATGCGTTCATTACGACGTCCATAAATGCGAATTTTTCGTTTGAAGCCACGCCGCTGGTTGGCTCGTCCAGCAACAGGACACGAGGATGGCTGATTGTTGCCATGCCCACATCCAACAGTTTTCGCGTCCCTCCCGACACTTCATTGGCGCGGTTGTGGCGATAGTCCTCCAGCTTGAACCGCACTAAAATTTCATCGGCCATCTGGCGGGCATTCCTGTTTCCCGCATTGCGCAGCGGGCTATGGCTTCGGGCCGCGCCCTTCAACGCGACATTCACCGCCACGAGCAGGTTCTCCTCTAGGGAAAGATCGTTAAACACTTGTGGGATCTGGAATGATCGGCAAACGCCCAGACGTGTAATCTCGCGCGGTTTTAGCCCGGTGATTTCGCGCCCTTGAGACAGGATCGTTCCGCTATCGGGTTTCAGATAACCCGTTACCATGTTCACGAAAGTTGTCTTGCCCGCCCCGTTTGCACCGATCAGGCTGACAATTTCACCACTTCTGATAACGACCGAAACGTCATCTGCAGCCTTAACGCCATTAAAAGCCTTTTTCAGACCGCGCGCTTCCAATGCTTCAATCATTGTTGATGCCCTCCCCAACGGCGTCAGGTTTCGGCGCTTTGGCGCGGCGGAACAATCCGCTGATGCCATTTGGCATGAACAGGATCGATAGCAGTAAGAAAGAGCCAAGCAACATTTGCCAGGAGTTCGGCATATTTTGCCCAGCAACCAAGCGGATCGTTTCGAAAACCGCAGTGGCACCGAACGCTGAAAGTATCCCGTTAGGCCCACTCAGAACCGTGATGAACACGAACTCACCCGACGTGGTCCAGTATGCAAGTTCAGGAATGATGTGCCCTGAAACCATCGCGACCAACGCTCCTCCGATGCCGGCCAAAGTCGAGGCAATGACGAAGTTGAAGATGATGAGGTATCGCACCGAAAGCCCGAGATACTCCAAGCGAATTTCGCAATCCTTCACGCTGGCAGAGGCCAGGCCCATTTCTGATTTCGTGTATAAGAAAGCGAACACGCTGGATGCGCCGGCGACCGCAAGAGCAAAGACAAAAAAGACGTATAGGCGCATTTCTCCATCAGGCGCGTAACCCAGATATGTTGGCGCAGCCACTCCCACGCCGTCGGATCCCCCCAAACTGATGGATTTCAACAGCACCCCGTAAAGGATCATCGAAAGTGCGAGATTGAACATCGCAAAGAACACACTGCGATAGCCTGACAAGAACAGCCCTAGGATCAGCCCCACCACAGCGCTGCCCAACGCTGCCAGAAATGTCAGGAAAAATGCATCGCTGATCCCCATCTGTGAAACCAGACCGCAGATATACGCCCCTGCACAGTAATAAAGGCCCTGTCCGAACGAAACGAGGTTCATCCTCAACAACAGGCACAAACCAAGGACGACAAGGCCCTTCGCGAGCACCAGCGCGCAGGTATAGAGGATCCATTCAGGTACGAATGCCCCTAGGACCGCCAAGGCAATGGTCAAAGCCAATGCCCCCAAGGCTACATTGCGTTGCAAGCTCAACATATCAAATCTTCCTCTGTTGAATCTGGCCGAACAAGCCTTCTGGCCGGACCAACAACACCAGGCTCATGACTGCATAAATGACGAACAATTCAGCCTCGGGCCAAAGGTTGATTGCAGATGCCCTGGACAGACCAACCACCAGCGCCCCGATTGCGGCTCCTTGGATCGAACCAAGCCCGCCAATCACGACAACAGCAAAGCTCAGGATGATGGCATTGACGCCGATCGTCGGCGTAATCGCGATCATCGGAGCTGTGAAAGCGCCTGCAAGCGTCGCCAGAAAAACGCCGAAGGTAAAGGCGCCCAGATAAACCCGGGCAACGTTGATACCCATCGCCCGGCTGATTTCGTCGTCGTGGATAACACTCTGAACGACCTTGCCTACGTTCGTGCGGTTCAGAACCAGATAGGTTCCCAATCCGACCACAACAGCCAGCCCAACAATGAAAAAATCGTAGCCGACATAGAAAAGCGGCCCGATTTCGACATCTCCGAACAAGGCATAAGGCCCCGGGACATAGTGCGAGTAAACACCCCAAATCAGTTTGATTAGATCTTCCAGAATGAGCGACAAACCGAATGTCACCAATAGCAGCACGATTTCATCGCGTTCGTAGAACAAACGCAGGAGAACCCGCTCTAGGAATGGCCCTAGCAACAACGCCGCAATGACCGCCCCTGCCAGCATGACAATCAAAACGGCCATGCCTTCGATTTGCCCGAAAAATGAGCTGTTCACCAACGTGGCTGCCGCATAGGCACCAATTGCGTAGAGCGCCCCATGCGCCACGTTGAGGATTTTCATGACGCCAAAGACCAAGGTCAATCCAATGGCGACAAGAAACAGCCAAGCGCCGTAGATTATTCCATCAGCGAATATGGCAAACGCGATATCCATCGTACTTTGTCCAGACTATTCAGTTGGTGGGATGCGCGCCCGGATCGCAAATATGGTATCCGGGCGCACTACAGTTATGGGTGGAGAGTTACGTCAACCTAGTTGTCGCATTCGGCTCCGGGGAAGCCTTCCTTGATCCACTCTTCGGACATCACACCATTGGGTGGATTGATGCATTTCGCCGAGAAGTATTCCACATCCACAAGCTCAACCCGGTTCTCTTGAGCGTTCCACTTGGAAATACCGATGGCGTTGCCTTGGATCGCCTGATGGCCATCTCCAATCGCCATTTCGACCGGACCGGAAGGCGTGTCAAAACTTGCGAATTTGAAGGCCGCTGCAATTTCTTCAGACGTCGGTTTTTTTCCTCCATTTTCCTGCATCGCGATTTCTACCGCAGTTTTCAGCCCCAAAATCGTCTGGACAAACCGGAACGGTCCTTGGACGGCAGGAATGTCATATTTATCTTCGTAGGCAGAGTAGAACCAGTTGGCTAGCGGTGTATCTGGATGCAATGCACCCACGGCTCCGCGGCCACCTGTCATCAGCCCCTCGGGCACTTTATCGCCTAAACGAGGCAGTACATGCTCAGCCATTGTAAAGACCACGTTGGTTCGGTCGAACAATTTGCGCGGGCCAGCCTGAAGCAGGAAGGCTTCCAGATCGCCACCCCAGAGGCTGGAATGTACGACATCAGGCTTCAAACGCATCAACACATTGATCTGCGCGCCATACTGACCTGCGCCCGTCTCGGGAAACAGCTCGCCGACGGTCTCGATGTCGGGGCGCAACTCTTTCAACGCAAGACTAAAGTCACGCCATGAATCCTGACCCCAGGAATAGTTTTGGTTGAACCCTGCAACGGTCTTTGCGTCCGGCAATTTGCGGGCTACGTAGTGGGCAAGCGCCACGTTATCCATCGTGCTGTGAGAGCCTGCACGGAAGACGTACTCATAGCTGTTTTCTTCAAAGATACGGGGCGTTCCGCACCCACTGAAAACTACGACTTTCTTCAGCTCATCCGCAATCGGTGCCACGGCAAGGCAATCGCCCGACCCGTCGTAACCGACGATGGCATCAACTTCTTCGCGCTGAACCAGATCACGAAAACGCTGGATCTGAACCTGCGCGCCGCCTGTTTCATCGACCTTTATGATTTCGATCGGCATGCCGCCAAAGCCGATCATTCCGGCATAAGGTTCCGGAACCTCTCCGGCGTTGAGAGCCTCGACCATCAATTCGCCGCCATTCATCGATGGCACGCCAAAGGCGTCCGCCGCCGGGCCTGACAGGAAATTCACCAGCCCCAACTTGAATGTTTCCTCGGCATTGGCAATTGGCGCTGCGCAAACGCAGGCGATTGTGGCCAGACTAACCGCGCGCAGTCCCACGCGGACTTGCCCCGTAATTTTCCGTAACATGATTTTCCTCCCTTTTCATGTATCATATTTTCTTAAGATCGCTTACTAAGTGACCTCCCAATAACGATATTCTGTACTTCTGTCGTACCGTCCAAATACTCTGCCATCTTTGCGCAGGCCAAATGTCTTGGCAGCGCACAATCGCGCCGAAAACCACGAGCACCCATCGCCTGCATCGCGGCTGCAATGCCGTTGAAGGCTGAGCGCGTCGACATTTTCTTGGCATGAGCTGCCTCGACACGGGCATCATTGCCTTGATCAAGCAGGTTGATTGCCTGGTCCGTCAGCGATTGCGACGCTCGCAATGAGGTCTGCACATCCGCCAGAGGGAATTGAACCCCCTGAAAGTCCAACGTGGATTTGGAAAACGCCTGACGATTTGCTGCATATTGTATGGCTGCAGTCAGGCTTTCCTCCAGAATTGCGCAACACATACCGCTTAGGACTACGCGCGCAAGGTCGATGCCCTGCATCGCGGCGGCGAACCCTTCACCCGCAGGGGCAAACGCCCGGTCCGCTGGCAAACTACAACCGTTCAGGCGCAATCCGGAAGTTCCCATCACATGCCCCCCCATCAATTGATAGGCTGGCTCCACCTCCAAACCCGCATCACCGCGCTCGACCAGAAATGATCCTATCGCCCGGCTGCCCGTGGCCTCCCCGACCTGGGCGTAGACACAGAACAGATCCGCCACGACTGCGTTTGTTGTCCATGCCTTGGCCCCGTTCAGGTCCCAACCACCGTTCGGTTGCTTGCGCGCCCGGGTGTGCAGGGAAGCCGCATCTGTCCCAGCCTCAGGTTCGGTCAGGCAGAAAGAGCCGACCAAGTCGCCCCGCATCATCTTGTTTAAATATTTCTCCTTGTGCCCCTCCGATCCGATCCGGGCGATGGCACCGGTCAGATTCAAATGGACCACCAGACTAAAAGCAAAGGCGAGATCCGCACGCGCGAGTTCCGCCAGAACCGCCGCCGTCATCCGGACGTTTGCCTCTTGCCCCCCCAGTGAGCGTGGGACGAGCAGACCGCCAAACATGTCGATCCCTTCACGTAGCAAATCAACGGGTACAGCCTTTTCGGATTCCCACTGTTCAATACATGGGGCCACTTGTGCTTGCGCGAAATCGCGAGCCTTTTTGACCAACGCGCTGTCTTCTTCGCTGAGTCTGGTCAGGTTCATCTCAAATTCCCTCTTCATTTCGCTCTTCATGCGATGCTCGTTTGTCTTTATTTTTCAAGGAGTCGCTGCTTCAGTTTCTTTCGGTCAATTTTTCCCACGGACGTGTAGGGAAGTGCCGAGATCGGGATGAAATCATCCGGCAGCCAATAGCGCGGGAAACGTGCCTCAAGTGCCTGCTTGACCCCGCTCCAGTCCGCAGACGGATCGTCAGAAAGCACGACGAAGGCAACTGGCCGTTCACCCCAGCGGATATCGGGTCGGGCCACGACAGCACAGGCTTCAACCCATTTACTCTCTAGTATCACGTCCTCGATATCCCGAGGCACAATCCACTCTCCACCCGATTTGACCAGGTCTTCCTCTCTCTCCAAGACAGTGAGATATCCGAACTCATCAATTTCCCCGATATCGCCTGTCCTGAGCCATCCATCCTCAGTCCATCTTTCGGGTTTCAGGCCATGAAGGTAAGATCCCGTCACGCTCGTCCCGCGCACTTCGATTGCGCCCACGGGCCGCGTCCCCTTGTCAGAGGACACCGAACCATCTTCGACCAAGCGGACTTGGGCGATCGGCAATGGAAGGCCCTGCTTGATCAACACGGATGTTCGGCTTTCTGGCGTCAAACCCAAATTTGGCTTCAACTGCCCGACGGCCAGCACCCCCGAGGTTTCGGTCATTCCCCAGCCTTGGAAAATTTTGATGCCATAGCGATCAAGACCTTCGATCAAGGTCCTGTGCGGCGCAGCGCCACCGGTCAGGATGCGCAGGTCTGGCATAAAGCAGTCTTCTTCGAGTTCGTCCAAACTCTCCAAAAAATTTGACCAGACAGTTGGTACGCCGGCCATGAAGGTCACAGCTTCCTCTTCGACCAGACGGAGAAGTGACGCCCCGCTCACCGAAGGGCCGGGTAGAATCAGTTTCGCCCCGGCCATGACCGTGGAATAGGGAATTCCCCACGCGTTGACATGAAACATGGGAACCGCTGGTAAAACGATGTCATTGACCCCGTAGGCAAAGCCCGAAGACGACATTTCGGTTAAGGCGTGGAGGAACAGCGCGCGGTGTGAATACACAACCCCCTTGGGACGCCCCGTTGTGCCTCCAGTATAGCACAAGGTCGCGCCTGCTCGTTCATCCGTTAGTTCCGGCAGTTGGACTGAATTCGCAGAATTCAAAAATTCGTCGTAAGATTCCATCCCATCTTCTGGGGCGTCTTCACCTTCATAGGCGTGGACAAAAATCCGCTCAATGGAGCAATCTGGGGCCGCACCGCCCCAAAGTTTCAGAAGGTTGTCATCCACGATCAAGAACCGGCTGCCCGCATCGTTGAGGACAAAAGCGATTTCTTCGGGGCGAAACCTTACATTGACAGTGTGTAATATTCCCCCAGCCAAAGGCACAGCGTAGTAGGCCTCCAGATGTGCGCTGTTGTTCCACATCAGCGACGCAACCCGATCCCCAGGTTTCAAGCCCGCCTCAACCAACGCTGCGGCCAATTTTCGAGCACGCTGTGCCAGATCGCGAAAATGATACCGCTCTATGGTTCCGTCCGGTTTGCAGGATAGAATTTCCTGCTCTCCATGCACTCCTTCGGCGTGCATCAAAACCTTATCCAGCGTCAGCTCGAAATCCATCGTCGTCGCCTGCAAGGAACCTGTATTGGAAGGGTATTTGGACATATCAATGAGGCGACCTGTTTGAAGTTGAGCGTTGACAACAGAGCCTAAGACGCGGCTACACTTCAAAACAAACGATAAATACTGAAACATGAGTTCAATATTTTTGATGAACATACAACAACTCGAAACCTTCATCTGGGTCGCACGACTGAAATCCTTTACAAAGGCCGCGAGCTGGCTGAACGCCACTCAATCCACGGTTTCCATGCGGATATCCGAACTTGAACGCGAATTGGGCGTTCAGCTGGTCGATCGATCACAAAGGCAGATACAGATCACTGGCAAAGGACTTGATCTGCTGATTTACGCTGAGAAAATCCAAATCCTGGTTGCCAATATTCGCTCCCAGGTCGGTGACCCCAAGATGGTCACTGGCACTATCCGGCTTGCCGTTGCCGAACTAATTGCGCTCACTTGGTTGCCCGATCTCGTGTCTCGCCTGAGCGGCCATTTCCCGAATGCCAAGATTGAGCTTGAGGTAGGATTGCGCGGAAACTCCTATGCGCGTTTAAAATCGGGTGAGCTGCAATTGTGCATTCTACCCACCGCCGCCCCAGCAAAGCCCGATTTCCAATACTCCCAACTTTGCGACATTCAGTTCCGCTTCATGGCCAGCCCGGACTACAAGCACTCTCCGTCTCATCGATTTACACCTGCTGAAATCTCAGACATGCCACTCATTCTACTCGGGCCGAATTCTGTAGTTGCCGAGCTGCAATACAATTGGTTCGACCAAAACGGGGTGCACCCAAAGAATGTGACGCAATCCAACTCCATGGAAATCAGTGCTGGTCTGGTTCGCTCAGGTTTGGGCGTATCATTTCTTCCCGAAGAGTACTACAAACGGGATCTCGACGCAGGTCGTATGGTTCCACTCGAAACTGTACCACCTATGCCCCCTGTGTCGTTTTCCGCAATTTTTTCGACGGAAAGCCCTTTATATGTTCACAATATCGTCGAGGTCATAAACGAAGTGGCTCAACCGCAGCCCCAAACCTCCACTTTACCTTAGCCCGAAAAGCTGCGGTGTCTTTTCGTTCAGAAGGCCCGTTCTCAAGCATAGGCGAAATGAGCCCGGCTCAGCGCCGTAAACTCTCATGACCAACTCCGCAGCCAACGCTGCGCCTCATTGGGCTCGAAGCTGTGAAACGGCATGCGAAGTTGACCCACTTGGGTGGGTTCTGAGCGAGTAAAATTGACCCACCTGCCACGTTAGCATCCGCGCAGAATAGCGCGGAGGAAAGAGCAGGTGATATTGATGGAAAGTGTATCGAAGATCAGACTTTGGATTTTGCAGGAGGGTCGCAGCATCCGGTCTGTGGCGCGGGCAACCGGTTTGTCGCGCAACACGATCAAGAAGTATCTGAAGGACGACAACCCGCCAAGCTATCAGCGGCAAGCACCACCGTCTCGTCATAAGCTTTGTGATGGATTTGACACGCGGCTTCAGGAGCTCTTCGAGCAGGATCAAAAGCGTCCGCGCCGGGAGCGGCGAACGGCCGTGAGGCTTTATGAGCAGCTTGTGTCGGAAGGGTATACCGGGTCCTATTCGCCGGTTCAGCGTTTCGTCCGAGACCTCAAGCGCGCCGGTGCCGGATCGGGAGAGGCGTTCATCCCCCTGCATTTTGCTGCCGGTGATGCCCTCCAGTTTGACTGGAGCGAAGAGCGCGTTGTGTGAACCGGCATGCAAGATTGACCCCTGTATTGGGGTAATCGGCGTCCAAAAGTGACCCCCCTGATAATTCGTT
>NZ_JAPWHW010000032.1 GCF_028369135.1 Roseovarius sp. ZX-A-9 | reverse complement strand
ACCAAGAGCGGCAACCTGATCCAGAACCCGCTGGTGGGTGCCGCGAACAAGGCGATGGCCGACATGGTGCGCTATGCCGCCGAGTTCGGGCTGACGCCATCAGCGCGGACCCGTGTGGCGGGCATGAGCGACGCAGGCCCGAACCCGTTCGCCGAGTTTGATGAGCTCTTTGGGTGATGGGTCGCTGTATGGGTGAAGCCGGACGGACGTCGGTGGCATCTGCACGCCTCGACATGGCCCAAAAGAATCCGGTCGATTTGGTCATCGCGATTGAGTTCGCAATCAGTCACCACTGACAGAAATGGCAACCGCAGCGAACATCCGGTCGATCTGTCTTGGGGTGCGAACTCACGGAGCTAATGGAAGCTAAAACAACAGCTTAAGAACGGTGTGGCCGCCTTTGATCGTACCAATCCGGTGCGGATCCGTGTACACAACTGCCAAACCCACGTTGCGCAGGTCTGTACATGCCCCAGCCAGCACTGAAATTCGTTGCCTATGAGCGCGTTTCCACCGCACGCCAGGGCCGATCCGGTCTAGGTCTGGACGCGCAGCGCAGGGCGATCGATGACTTTGCGGCATCGCGCAGCGCTGATGTTATCGGCCGCTTCACCGAAGTCGAAAGTGGCAGCAAGGATGCGCGGCCCGAACTGGCACAAGCTTTGCATCTCGCAAAGCTGACAGGGGCCACGCTGGTCATCGCCAAGCTCGACCGGCTCAGCCGCAATGCCGTCTTCTTGCTGACCCTGCGCGACAGCGGCGTACGCTTCCTCGCGGTGGATATGCCCGAGGCCAACGACCTGACGGTTGGTATTATGGCGCTCGTGGCTCAGCAGGAGCGTGAGGCGATCTCGCGGCGTACGAAGGAGGCGCTGGCGGCCGCCAAGGCGCGTGGTGTCAAGCTGGGGAACCCCAACGGGGCTGCGGCACTAAAGGCAGCCGGCAAGGGGGGCGCGGCCCTGCGAGCGGCGGTCACGGCAAATGCGGATGCACACGCCGCTGACCTCGCAGATGTTCTCATCGATATTCGCGCGCAGGGTCATGAAACGCTGCGCGCCATGGCCGGAGAACTGAACCGGCGCGGGATCCTCACACGGCGCGGTGGGAGGTGGCAAGTGTCCAGTGTCGGGAATCTGCTGCGAAGAATTGGCCGTGTCCGCGGAGAGGGCAGCTAGTGACCTCTCCAGTGCGGGCGGCGCTGCGCTACGGCGCCATCCTCCTCGCCGTGCTCCTGTACCTGCTGTCGCTTCGGCGGTCCGGCGAGCGAGCGGGAAGCCTCGCCGAACGCCTTGACGACACCGAGAAGGCCAATGATGTCCAACGCCAGATGCTGGAAGCAGCTGCTCGCCGCCCTCGCGATCATAACGAGCTTGCTGAGCGGCTGCGCAACGGTCGGTTCTGAGCCCGGCATCGCGACCGTCTGCCCGCCCGTGGTAGAGTACAGCCGCGAGTTCCAGGCGCGCGCAGCCGAGGAGCTCGCGCGGCTGCCGCACGGGTCGGCCATCGCCGAGATGCTGAGCGACTACGCCGTGATCCGGGATCAGGTCCGTATGTGTTCTCGCCCCTGATCAAGAGCCGAATTGGAGCCTCAAGGTCAGGCAGCAGCGTAGCTGGTAAAGACCTCGTTCGATCCGTCGCGCCGGATCAGAAACACGTCGTAGGCCTCGCGCTGGCTTTCCGGTCCCATCCCGGGCGAGCCGTAGGGCATGCCTGGCACTGCGAGGCCGACCGCGTCGGGGCGTTCCAGCAGGAGACGGCGAATGTCGGCAACAGGGACGTGACCCTCGATAATGTAACCATCCACACGACCCGTATGGCAGGAGACCATCTCCTGCGGGATGCCGTTGTCCAGCTTGTAGCGCATCAGAAGCGTCCCGGCGCTCGCCTCGGTCGTGACGGCGAAGCCGTCGTTCTCGAGGATCTCGATCCAGGCCGAGCAGCAGCCGCAGTTGGGGTCCTTCATCACGTGGATCGCCGGACCGGCGCCTTGCGCCAGAGCCCTCAAGGGCGACGCAGCCGCCAGCGCAGCTGTGCCGATCAGGAGCTTGCGGCGGGAAAACATGTCTTGGGTCATCTGATGTTCCTTTCGAGGTTGGATGTGTGGGCTGGCAGATCAGAGGTCGACCCGCCTGAGCCGCAGGGCGTTGGTGATCACCGAGACCGACGACAGGCTCATCGCCGCCGCCGCGATCATCGGCGAGAGCAGAAGTCCGGTGACAGGGTAAAGCAGCCCGGCGGCGATGGGGACGCCAAGCGCGTTGTAGGCGAAGGCGAAGAACAGGTTCTGCTTGATGTTCCGCAGGGTGGCGCGGGCGAGCTTGCGCGCCCGCACGATGCCCATCAGGTCGCCGCCCAGCAGGGTGATGCCTGCGCTTTCCATCGCAACATCGGCCCCGGTGCCCATGGCGATGCCGACATCGGCGGCGGCGAGCGCGGGGGCGTCGTTCACCCCGTCGCCCGCCATGGCGATCTTGTGGCCGTCGCGGCGCAACTGGTCGATCAGGTCCTTCTTGGCCTCGGGCAGGATGCCTGCGCGCACCTCGTCGATGCCGAGCTTGCCCGCCACCGCCTGCGCCGTGCGTTCGTTGTCGCCCGTCGCCATGATCACCCTTAGCCCTTGGGCATGAAGTTCCCGAATGGCCTGCGCGGTACTCTCCTTGATCGGGTCGGCGACCGCCACGATGCCGACGAGCGCGCCGTCAAGCGCGACGAACATCGCCGTCTTGCCCTCGGCGCGCAGGGTGTCGGCCTTTGACTCGGCCTGCGCGGTGTCGAGCCCCATCTCCCGCATCATCGCCGCGTTGCCTAGCGCCACCGCGCGCCCACCGACCCGGCCCTGTACGCCCTTGCCAGTGACGGCGTCGAAGTCCGTGGCCTCCTGACGCGGCGCACCCTGCGCCTCGGCTCCCTCGACAATCGCCTCAGCCAGCGGGTGTTCCGAGCCACGCTCCAGCGCTGCGGCCAGCGACAACAGGTCGGTCTCGGTGACGTCCCCGAGCGCAACCGTATCGGTCAGCTTCGGCTTGCCCATGGTCAGCGTGCCGGTCTTGTCGACGATGAGCGTATCGACTCCTGCCATTCGCTCCAGCGCCTCGGCGTCCTTGATCAGCACGCCCGCCTGTGCGCCGCGCCCCGCCGCCGTGGTGATGGAGATCGGTGTCGCCAGCCCCAGCGCGCAGGGGCAGGCGATGATGAGGACCGACACGGCCGAGGCGATTGCGAAGACCAGCGCGGGCTCCGGGCCGAAGATCAGCCAGACCACGAAGGCGACGATGGCGATGACCACCACCGTCGGCACGAATATCGCCGACACCCGGTCGGCCAGCCCCTGGATCGGCGCGCGGGACCGCCGCGCGTTCGACACCATCGCCACGATCTGCGCCAGCACGGTATCGGACCCGACCTTGCCTGCCTCCATGACCAGAGAGCCGTTCTTGTTGATCGTGGCGCCCGTCACCTCATCCCCCGGCCCCTTTTCCACCGGCATTGACTCGCCGGTCAGCATGCTTTCGTCCAGCGACGAGCGGCCCT
Source organism: Roseovarius sp. ZX-A-9 (assembly GCF_028369135.1). Classification (GTDB taxonomy): domain Bacteria; phylum Pseudomonadota; class Alphaproteobacteria; order Rhodobacterales; family Rhodobacteraceae; genus Roseovarius. Next base: position 32,718 of record NZ_JAPWHW010000032.1, on the reverse strand, counting down.
CGATCACCGTGCCGTCGACCGGAATGGCGTCGCCGGGACGGACCCGCAGCCGGTCGCCCTCCATGATGTTCTCCAGCGGCGCATCGTATTCAGTGCCGTCCGGCAGGATGCGCCGCGCGGTCTTCGGCGCCAGATCCAGAAGCGCGCGGATCGCATCCCCGGTGCGTTCTCGCGCTCGGAGTTCCAGCACCTGGCCCACGAAGACCAACGCGACGATCACCACCGCCGCCTCGAAATAGGTGCCGACGCCGTGGCCCATCCGGTACTGTTCCGGAAACACCCCCGGCAGGAACGTCGCGACGAGCGAGTAAAGGTAGGCCGCCGCCACGCCGATGCTGATCAGCGTCCACATGTTTGGGCTGCGGTTCACAATGGAGTCCCAGCTGCGCCGGAAGAAAGGCAAGGCGGCCCAGAGGATGATCGGCGTTGCCAGCACGAACTCGAGATAACTTGCGGTCTGATGCCCGATCCAGTCGCGCACTGGCAGCGCGACCAGTTCACCCATCGTCAGGATGATGAGCGGCACCGCCGCCGCCGCCGAAATCCACATCCGACGCGTGAAGTCGGTCAGCTCCTCGCTGGGCTCATCCGACGGCACCATCGGTTCCAGCGCCATGCCGCAGATCGGGCAGGACCCCGGCGCATCGCGGACGATCTCGGGATGCATCGGACAGGTGTACTGGACGTTGGCCGGAGCAGCCTTCTTCTGTCCGGCGGCCCGGCCCGAGGCGTAGAACCACGGATCCGCCTTGAACTTCGACTGGCATTTCTCCGAACAGAAATGAAAGGTCTCTCCCTGGAACTCGGCGTGACGCCCGTCCGGCTTGACCGCGACCGTCATCCCGCAGACCGGGTCCTTTGCGGTATTCGCCCCCGCCGGAATGTCGGGCGCCGCGTGATGGTGATCGTGCTCCATAGTCTGCCAGCCTTTCGATCTCTTGTTTCAGCTTGCCGCTTCCAGCCGTTGGAAGCTCAAGCTCTTTTCAATGGTGGTCGTGAGCGCCTTCCAGGGCGGGATTCCGTGCGAGGAAGATTCCGACGAACAGGAACACCAGCGCCATGCCGATCGCACCCAGGACGACGATCAAGGGGTCGGACTGCCATTTCATCGCGGCGAAGGCGGCCAGCACCACGGCATCAAGTGCGATTGCCGTCAGCAACACCCAGCCCCGAGCGCCGATTTCTTCGCGCAGATGCCGGAACACGCCGAAATGGATGATCATGTCCATCACCAGATAGAAGAAGGCCCCGAGCGAGGCGATGCGGCTGAGGTCGAAGAAGACCGTCAGGAAGCCTGCGATCACGACGGTGTAGACGAGTGTGTGGTCCTTGATCGTGCCTGGCATCCCGAAATGGCTGTGCGGGATCATCTTCATGTCCGTCAGCATCGCCAGCATCCGCGAGACGGCAAACACGCTGGCGATCAGGCCCGAGGCAGTTGCCACCAGCGCAAGCGCCACCGTCAGGTAGAAGCCGGTTTGCCCGAGGGCTGGTTGGGCCGCTTCAGCCAGCGCGTAGTCCTTCGCCGCCACGATGCGATCGAGCGGCAGGCTGGAGCCGACCGCGAATGCGACCAGCAGGTAGACGACGACGCAGATGGCGATGGACAGGACTATGGCCCGGCCCACGTTCCGATGCGGATTGGTCACCTCGGCGCCGCTGTTGGTGATGGTCGTGAACCCCTTGAAGGCGAGAATGGACAGCGCGACCGACGCCACGAACCCACCCGCACGAAAATCTCCGCCCGACGCTTCGAACGAAATGCCGCTGGCCCACAGACCGGCCGCCCCGAACAGCGCAATGCCGCCCACCTTGAGAATGGCCATGATAATGGACAGCAGCCCGACCGACCGGTTGCCAGAGACGTTCACGAGATAGGCGAAGACGATCAGCCCCACGCCGAGGACCGGCACGAGAATGCTGTCCGGATCGCCGCCGAAGGCTCGCAGGGTGTAGGTTCCGAAGGTGCGAGCGACGAGGCTTTCGTTGATGACCATCGACAGCGCCATCAGGAGAGCTGCGCCCGCCGCGACCGTCGTCGGTCCGTAGGCTTTCTTCAGGATCATCCCGATGCCGCCCGCAGACGGGTATGCGTTCGACATCTTGATATAGGTGTAGGCGCTGAAGGCGGTCACGATGGCGCCGACCACGAACGAGAGCGGGAAGAGAGGCCCGGCGAGTTCGGCGATCTGGCCGGTCAGCGCGAAGATGCCCGCGCCGATCATCACGCCGGTGCCCATGGCTACCGCACCGGAAAGGGTGATGCTGTTCTTCTGGTACTCGCTTCCGGTCATGGATTTCCCTTTTCAGGCTTTTGCCGCATGGCTACCCAAAGCAGTGGCAGGCCCGTCAAGAGGCCGAGGCCAAGTACTGCCCATGTCGCCCGGCCCAGATCTCCGCTCACCGCCTCGCCGCCGAAATGGGCCAGCAGGAAGCTTGCCGGAATGATCCCCGCCAGTGTTGCCAAGGCGAAACGCCAGGCGTGCAATCGGCTCAGTCCGGCCGCGTAGCTGATCATGTCGAAGGATACGAAGGGCATCAGGCGGCTGGCAAGAACCGTCGCCGTCAACGCGTTCTGCGAGCCGAGCAGCCCGGCATCGACGCGGTCCCCGAACACCCGCCGCAGGACGTCATGCCCCAGAACCCGTGCGAGACCGAAGGCGATCAGCGCCCCGAGCTCGGCGCCGATGACGACCTGCACGGTCCCCCAGAGATGTCCGTAGGCCGCTCCGGCCGCCAGTGCGATGGGTGCACTCGGGATTGGGCTGGCCACGACCGCGATGGTCATAAGCGTGACGATCAGGACCGGCCCCCAGAGACCCGCACGCGCCACCAGCGTTTCCAGACGCTCGGGCTCCAGGAGGCTGCGCGCCTCGGCGAACACCGAAGGCGCGAACTGCCAGACAGCGAGCAGTCCGATGCCGAGGATCGCAAGGCCCGCGAGAATGGTGACGCGCAGGCTCATCTCAGACCGCCGCGACGGCCTTCGCCAGGAGGTCGCGCACCTCGCCCGCCACGGCCGTCAGTTCGGCGTTCTCAATCGCCTGCATCGACGCCACAGGATCGATGGCGCTGACTTCCACGCCACCGTCGACCTCGCGCAGGATGACGTTGCATGGCAGCATCGCACCGACGCGCGGTTCGATCCCGATGGCCTGATGCGCCATCTTGGGGTTGCAGGCGCCGAGGATGCGGTAGGCGGGCATCTCGACATCTAGCTTCTTCTTCATCGTCGCCTTGACGTCGATCTCGGTCAGGATGCCGAAGCCGTGGTCGGTGAGGGCCTTCCGCGCGCGAGCGTCGACGTCGTCGATACCGGCGTCGGGGAACATTCGATTGATCGTGTAGGTCATTGCCAACTCCTTTTTTCTATTTCCGAAGATACTTGATCAGCGCTGCTATGGCCAAAACCAGCAGCACGAGGATCAGCAGGCCGAAGAGCCAGCCAAACCCCATTCCGAAACCCATTCCGGGGCCCATGTCGTTCCAGTTCATCATCTCATCCTCCTGATTTTTACCCGCAGGGTGCGTCTTTTGGCCGGCCCTCACGACAACATGGGGCAGGACAGACCAGGATCGGTGCCGGGCGGGGCGCCATGTCCGGACGACCCGCTGGGATCAGACGGACGCCGTGACCGCGAATTCGGTCATCATCCCCGTCGTAAGGTGCGGCATGTGGTGGCAATGCAGCATCCATCGGGCGGCCTCACCGACATCGAGGGCGACATCGACCATCGACATCGGTGGCACGTGAACCGTGTCGCGTAGTGCACCGGCGACCCGACGCCCGTTCAGCCCGACGACCTGGAACACATGGCCGTGCAGATGCATCGGGTGCGCCATCATCGACATGTTGTGGAACGACAGCACGACCCGCTCACCGCTGCGTGCGGTGATCGGCTGGTGCTGGCCCCAGACTGCCCCGTTTATCGTCCAGACGTACGGCTGCATCGAACCGCCCAGCATCAGCATCTGGCTGCGGTCCACGGGTCGATCCGGCAGAGCGTCCAGCGCGATGAGGCGCGCCTCCTGCGCCAGATCGGTGTCGAACGCGGGCGCTTCGGCATCCGCCATTGCATCGAGACGCCGCACTTCGGCACCCTGCGTGGCGAGGATCAGGCCGGTGCGCTCGCGCGCGCCTTCGCGCAGGGCGAGGATCGGCCAGGCGCCGCCTTCGTGCGGCAGGTCGATCTCGATGTCCAGACGCTGGCCCATTGCCAGACCGAACCGCGTGCCGGCGAGAGGTTCGACCGCGTGCCCATCTACCGCGACCAGCCGCGCCTCGGCACCGCCGGTCTCGATCCAGAATACCGTCGCCGCAGCGGCGTTGATGACCCGAAGCCGGATACGGCCACCGCGCTCGACCTGGACCACCTCCGGGTCCGACAGGGTCCGGTCATTGGCGAGATAGGCGTCCCAGTCATAGTCGTTCAGGTCCATGGCCATGCCGCCCATCTGGCCGCCCATACCCATCATCCCGCCCATTCGGGGCATGTTGCCCATCGGCATGCCGCCCGTGGCGCCATGGCCCATGGCCCCGTGATCCATGCCCTGCATCGCCCCCATGCCTCCCATGGGAGCGCCCTGATCGGGCAATGCACCGGCACCATGGCCCGCGCCGTGCCCGCCGCCATGACCTGCGCCGATCTCGGCCAGAACCTCCTCGGGGGCCTTGAAGGAGAAGTCATGAAGGAACATCACGACGTCTTGCCGGTCGGCAGCAACGTCCTCGGCCGAGCGCACGATCAGCGGCGCGGCGAGCAGCTGCATCTCCTGGGTGGGCACATGGCTGTGCATCCAGTGCGTGCCGGGCCGTGCCTCGAAGTCGTAGGATCGGGTTTCACCCGGTGCGAGGAGGGGCATCGGCATGTCCGGCACACCGTCCTGCGCGTTGGGCGGGATCTGTCCGTGCCAGTGGATGATGGTACCGACGTCTAGGTCGTTGGTCAGATCGACCCGGAACCTCTGGCCGGGGTCGAGGATCAGTCCCTGACCGCCGGGGCCGGCAAGCCCGAAGACCGTGGCAGCGCGACCGTCGATGTCGAGCGTGCGCGTCGCAGCGGAGAGGCTGATCGGCGCCACCCCTTGCGCGAAGGCGATGCGGGGCAAGTGTGCAGCGCCAATGGCGGCCGCACTTGCGGCAAGAAAGCCGCGTCGAGAAAGCATGTTCATGGTCGTCTCCTCGGGACTTCCGTCCCGTTCATCAATACCGATGGGGCGCCTCGGGCGTCTGCCCGGGCGCGCTCAGAGGAGACGGAGCTTGGGAGGTCGTTCGTTCAGTCCCGGCGCACGGCTGACGTGGATTGCCGCGGACGGGACGTCATGACTGGCGGCGCCGTAGGCGTGCCCGGCTTCCTCGCCTGCCGACGTCAGGAAGGCAGAGAGGCCTGCGCATACGAACTCGCACATCTCGGCATCGGCCGATCCACAGTGCTCTCCAGCGTCACAGTCGAAGCCCGAAATGACCGGAGAGTGCATCATGTCGGCGACATGCATCGCGTGATCCACACCGGAATTCATGCTCATGCGTGTCGCATGCGCGGAGGTCACCGTCGTCACCACGGTGATCGCGAGTATGGCAAGCATGGTGACGACACGTTCGAGCATGCTGCAAAGATAGGCATTGCTCACGAGAATGTCCATTGTCGCAGGCGCCTCGCCGCTGGCACAACGTGGTCTCGACCAAACGCGAATGTTATTCCGCAGTGATCGGGGATAGACGTCTTGAAAAAAGCTCTCCGAAATACTGTCGTGATCGGTCTGGTCGTCGGAGGTGTGATCCTCGCGGTCTTTGCTGGCTGGCGTTATGCCGGTACCGCATCCACCGCCGTGGCGTCGGCGGACATCATCGCGCAAGGACGCCAGATCTATGCGGATCAGTGCGCCGCCTGCCACGGCGCGGAACTGGAGGGCCAGCCGGGCTGGCGCTCGCCGCTTCCGTCCGGCCGGTTGCCGGCGCCACCCCACGACGCCAGCGGCCACACCTGGCACCATCCTGACGATGTCCTGTTCCGCATCGTTAGGGAAGGCACCGCCGCCGTGGTCGGCGGCGGATACGAGAGCGACATGCCCGGCTTCGCAGACGTGCTGAGCGACGCGGACATCCGCGCCGTTCTCGACTACATCAAGAGCACATGGCCAGAGCGCGAGCGCCGATACCAAGAGAGGGTGTCGGAGGCAAACTGACATTCCCCATGGTCGTCGGCTGCTACTCGCGCCAGGCCAGTTCGCAGACCGAGTTAGAGGAACGTCGCCGACCAGGTCAGCACAATGAAGCCGCCGAGCGACTGCATCATGTTGACCATCCGTATCGGCCCGGTTGCCTCGATCTGCGTGTACCCGAGCGTGGCGAAGTTGACGCCGGAGAAGTAGATCAGGCCGCTCCAGCATGGGTCGTAGCTGCCGTCGAAGCCTCCCACGCCCCAGCCCTGCAGCGCCCTGTAGACTGCGGCGAAAGCCAGGATTTCAATCGTGTGGAGCGCGAGCAGCCCGACGAACGCCACCATGATCGCCGCCTGCGGTCTCTCTTTCGAGTTCGGCTTCACGCCCCGGACGGCCAATAGCCCCGTAGTGGTGCGCGACCAGATGGCGGCCACCAGTGCGAAACCGAGCAGAAGCCCGATTCCAGTTGCAGCATGTTGAGCACTCGCGGCGGAACAGTACCCCGAGGTTTATGTTCTCAGCGCTCGGCCCTGCGGCATGGCAGCGGAACCATCGCCCTGCCGATGATCTGATCTCAGGCCTCACGTTCCGGATCAAACGCAAGAAGCCGCAGCGCGTTCAGTGTGACGAGCACCGTCGCGCCGGTATCTGCAAGGATCGCGATCCACAGCCCGGTAATGCCGAGGATCGTCGTCACCAGAAACACCGCCTTAAGGCCGAGCGCGATCGCCACATTTTGCCTGATGTTCGCCATGGCTGCGCGAGCAAGGCGAATCTTGCCGGCCACATCGGTCACGCGATTGCGCAGGATCGCGGCGTCGGCGGTTTCAAGCGCGACGTCCGTTCCGGAGCCCATGGCAACTCCGATGTGGGCGGTGGCGAGCGCAGGGGCATCGTTGATGCCGTCGCCCACCATCATCACGCGGTCTCTGGCGGTCATCTCACGGATCGCGGCGACCTTGCCTTCGGGCATCAATTCGGCGCGATGGTCAATGCCCAGCCCAGCGGAAATGGCTGCTGCCGTGCGCCGGTTGTCGCCGGTCAGCATCACAGACGCGATGCCAAGCGCCTTGAGTTGCTGCACCGCGCGGGCGGCATCCTCTCGGGGTTCGTCCCGGAGCGCTACGAGTCCGACCAACTGGCTCCGGCGGAAGACCGCGACGACTGTCTTGCCTTCATCTTCCATGCCGACCACCGCCCGGAGCGCGTGGTCGTCCAACACACCGCGCTCCCCGGCGAACCGTGGAGAGCCCACCCAGGCGGTTTCACCCTCAACGACTGCTTCGGCCCCTTTGCCCGGAAGCGCTTTGGCGGCGGTCGCGGCCAGGAACGGCGCTCCCGCAGCTTCCGCGCGGGACAGGATCGCCTCCGCCAGAGGATGGCTCGACCCCGCTTCGACGGCGGCAGCCAGCGCCAGCACCTCTGTCTCCGATCCCGAGATCGGCACCACGTCCGTGACGCGCGGCCGTCCGTGGGTCAGGGTTCCGGTCTTGTCGAATGCGACATGCGTGGTGGCCGCCGCGGCCTCGATCACGGCGCCTCCTTTCATCAGCAGCCCGCGACGCGCGCCTGAAGAAAGCGCAGAGGCGATGGAAGCCGGTACCGAGATCACCAGCGCGCAGGGGCATCCGATCAGGAGAAGCGCGAGCGCCCGGTAGATCCACGTATCCCAGCCTTGCCCGAACGCGAGGGGCGGGACGATGGCCACCAGCACCGCAACTCCGACGACGGCCGGCATGTAGATGCGGCTGAAACGGTCGATGAAGCGCTCGGTCGGGGCCCGGGCGCTTTCCGCTTCCTCGACCAGCCGGATGATACGGGCAATGGTGTTGTCCTCGGCCGACTTGGTGACCCGAACACGCAGCGCCGCCTCGGAATTGATGGAGCCGGCAAAGACGGAGGCACCGGGTTCCTTCAGCTTCGGCACACTCTCGCCCGTGACGGCGCTCTCATCGACGCCCGAGGTGCCCTCGATAACTTCGCCATCTGCCGGGACCCGGTCTCCCGGGCGCACCAGAACGATCTGGTCCACCTGCAGCTGGTCGGCTGGTATCACCCGAGTCCGGCCGCCGATCTCCAGGATCGCGGTCTTCGGTACCAGACGAGCGAGCGCCCGGATCCCGTCGCGGGCCTTGTTCGCCGCAACACCTTCGAGAACCTCCCCGACGGCGAAGAGGAAGACGACGAGCGCCGCTTCCTCGGCGGCGTCGATGACGAGCGCGCCGCTGGCGGCGATTGTCATCAGCATCTCGATCGTGAACGGCATCCCCGCTCTGGCGGACGCGACGGCGCGGCGTGCGATAGGGGCGACACCAATGAGCGTCGCGAGGATGAATGCCCACGTTGCCACATCCTGGGAGGCGAGCAGTTTCACGGCCCATGCCGCCGCGAGGAGGAGACCGGTGCCGATCACCAGTCTGCCCTTCGCGGTCTGATACCAACGCGAACCGGGCCCGGGACCGCTCTCGGGCCCTGTCGATCCAGCGTTGGGCTCGAGTCCTGCGGCATCTCGCGAGCCGTCCGCACGGGACGCTTGCTCATCGTCCGGCAGCACGAAGCCTTTCCGATCGGGGCTCGATCCTTTCGCCGCGATCCCGTAGCCGAGCCGCTTGACGATTGCTTCGATCTGGTTGCGAGGGGTCTGCCCTTCATCCAGAGTCAGCCGAAGCCGCTCGGTCATTAGCGCCACATCGACGTCGCTCACGCCAGGCAGGCGTTCGACCGCACCCCGGACCTTGCCGGCGCACGACGCACAGTCCATCCCGGAAACCGTCCATTCGTAGGTTGCACTGTCGTTCGCCGTCATCACGCCCTTCCAACCCGCCCAGCGGGCAACATTGTATTTGCTGAGTCGGGAACCTAAGGTCTCTAGTAGCTATAGCTTCAAGAGGAAATCTGATGCTCACCATCGGAAAATTGGGCGAAGCGGCCGGCGTGAAGGTTCCGACGATCCGCTACTACGAGCAGATCGGGCTCCTGCCGGAGCCAGATCGCAGTGCCGGGAACCAGCGGCTCTATGGGCAGTCGGCACTGGATCGGCTAGCCTTCATCCGCCATGCGCGGGAGCTCGGTTTTCCGCTGGACGCTATCCGAGACCTTCTGAGTCTCTCTGACAGACCCGATCAATCCTGCGCAGCCGCCGATGTCATCGCCAGGGCGCAGCTGGCCGAGGTTGAAAGCCGCCTTGCGCGCCTGACTGCGCTGAAAGGCGAACTTGAGCGCATGGTCGTGCAATGTGCAGGCGGTCGGATTGCCGATTGCCGGGTCATTGAAGTTCTGGGCGACCATTCGCTATGCGCAACCGATCACCAGCATCCGGAGAGCGAGGCGGCATCGTGAACGCACCCGGCACCCTCGCCATCTACATCGGTGCCGCTCTGGCCGAGATTGCGGGCTGCTTTGCGGTCTGGGCATGGATGCGGCAAGGCGCGAGCGCGCTCTGGCTGGTCCCCGGCCTCCTGAGCCTGGCCGTCTTCGCTTGGCTCCTGACCCTTGCCCCCTCCGATTTTGCGGGGCGGGCCTACGCAGCTTATGGCGGGGTCTATATCGCAGCCTCGCTCCTCTGGCTGTGGCTCATCGAGAAGCAGCGCCCGGACACTTGGGACCTGACAGGTGCCGCAATCTGCCTCGCCGGTGCGGCCGTCAGCCTGTTGGCGCCGAGGGCGGCTGGTGGATGATCGGGGGTGCTCTCCAAGATCAAGGCAGCCGACTGCCGCTCATCGTTGCCGACATCACGATAGAGCCAACCTTTGCGGACGGACTCCCGCTCTTCCAGCATAGCAGCTGTGCGTATCAAATAAAATCAATGACTTATACTGGAGAAGGTTGGACGTCAGACCCATCCCCTCCGCCACTTGCCCTTGAGAAACCGTTCTCCCGATCCGGCTTTGGCCGGATTTTTCCGTTATATTAAAGGGTTATGTCGGATTGGCTGTTCACCTTGTCCGGCGCGAGATGGCCAAAATCGGTCTCTCCGGGGCGAAATTCTCCGAGCCTGTTGACTGCGCCGGTTTGGTGAATTTTTCGCAAGTCACTGATTTGGCTTGGTAAATATGTAATACAACCTGAACACTTCGATGGCGGTGGCAACACCAGAGAAGCGACCGGCAGCGGACGTTCGCCAGTTCGCCGACATGTGTGGAGCCCCCGCCGAGAGCGGATCACATGTTGGCGCCGGTCTGGCGCCGCTTCTTCGAAAGTTCGGAGTTCAACTTGCCCATTGACTTGATAGTATCTCCGCCTGCTGCAGAACGGTGCTGATTGCCGTGTCCTGCAGGTCCGGGGGGATGCCGTATTTCCGTAGGATGCGTTTCACCAGAACTCTCAACCGCGCCCGTGCAGGCTCGCGGTGGGACCAGTCGACTGTCACGTTCGACTTGAGGCTCTCCAGAAGCTCGTCTCGGAATCTGGCGGTGAAGTTCTCGCAATATCCGTTTCCCCACGGGCTGCCTGGTGAGACATGCGCTGATCTTCCAATTGTGGGGCAAAATTTTCCTTGTTGGCGGACCACTTTCAGGGGGTTACTCTACAAGATCTCCAATAGGGACGAAAATTTTCTAGTTATCGGAAAGAAATTCAAGGTCTTCAAATTTCTGGAATAGTATCGAAGGATAACAAGAATAGAGAATCGTGGCGGGTTAAAATTGGCGGATTTTCTACAGGAAGCTTGGGGAAAGTCATTTCGTGACAGGGAAAGGCTCGTCTATCATCACTTGGCCCATCACAGCGCCGATGTTGCCTTTGTCTTTCGCGAGCTTCTGAACCAACCCTTGTTCCGAAACAGGGCCGAAACCGCACTTGGGCACAGCATGGACGAGGTCGAGGCGGAATGCCTCGCGGCGCTGGTTTTCCTTCATGATATCGGCAAGCTCGCCCCGGTCTTTCAGGCCAAGGGCTGGCCCGAGGGGCATGGGCTGCGCCCGCTCGGCCACCTGACCTGCGGTTGGCTTTGGATGATGCGCGAGACCCGGCGCGAGAACGTGCTGGCGGGTGCCCTGCAATACATGCGCGGCTGGCGGGGAATGCGAGACTGGTTCAGGATCCTTTTTGCCCATCACGGGCGGCCCGTGCCCGAACCGAATAGCAGCGACCACAGCCATGTCTTCCGCCCCGTGCCTGGCTATGATTGGGAAGCCGAAGAGGCCAAGATGGGCACGGCGCTGGAGGCGTGGTTTCCCGCCATCCGAGACCACGCTCCGCCCGCCCCCGCGCCGCGTTTCGCGCATTTCATCTGCGGGTTGATCGCCCTGGCCGACTGGATCGGCTCGGACGAGCGGACCTTTGCATTTCAGCCCGATTTCGATCCCGGGTATGACAGAATTGCCCGTGAGCGCGCGAGGCGGCGGGTCGAGGAGATCGGCCTCGCGGCGGGAAGTCTCGCGCTGGCTGGTGCCGAGATCTGGCCCTTGCTGGCCCCCGACTACCCGACTCCGCGCCCGGCGCAGGCGGCGATCGGCGGCCTTGATCCGGGCGAGCGGCTGGTCATCCTCGAATCCGAAACCGGCTCGGGCAAGACCGAAGCGGCCTTGTGGCGGTTCGCCGCGCTGTTCGTCGCTGGCGAGGTCGATGCGCTCTATTTCGCCGTGCCGACCCGCGCGGCGGCGCGGCAGTTGCATGGGCGTGTGACCGAGGCGGCGAGGCGGCTGTTTTCGCCCTCGCCCGAACCGGTGCTGGCCATTCCCGGCCAGCGGGTTGCGGGGGACGCGACGGGCATTCCGTTGCCGGGGTTTGAAACCCGCTGGGACGACGACGACCCGAACCCAGCCCGCTGGGCCGCCGAACACGCCACCCGCTTTGCCGCCGCGAGGATCGCGGTGGGCACGGTGGACCAGATGATGCTGGCCGGGTTGCAGGTGAAGCACGCCCATCTGCGCGGCGCGGCCCTGTCGCGAGCCCTGATCGTCATCGACGAGGTTCATGCCTCGGATGCCTACATGACCCATATCCAGCAAAGGCTGGCACGGGCGCATCTGGACCTTGGCGGGCATGTGATGCTGATGTCCGCCACCCTGGGCGCGGTGGCGCGCAGCTCGTGGCGGGGCGAGGCGCTGCCATCGCTTCCGGAGGCCGCGCGCCAGCCCTATCCGGCGGTCTGGACCAGCCGCGGCTGCGAGCCGGTGGGCGATGCCGGCGCGGGCAAGGAGGTGGGCCTGTCCATCCACGCGGGGTGGGGCGGCGAGGACGCTGCCGAACTGGCGCTGGCGGCGGCGCGCGAAGGCGCGCGGGTGCTGGTGATCCGCAACACGGTTGATCGTGCGCGTGAGACATGGGCTGCCGTGATGGAACAGGCGCCCGAGTTGCTTCTGTCCGTCAACGGTGTGCCGACGCTGCACCATAGCCGCTTTGCCGCCGAGGATCGCGCGGCGCTAGATCGGGCGGTGGAGGCGGCGCTCGGGCGGGACAGCCCGGGGGAAGGGCGCATCGTGATCGGCACCCAGACGCTGGAACAGTCGCTCGACATCGACGCCGATTTCCTTGTCACGGACCTGTGCCCGATGGACGTGCTTTTGCAGCGTATCGGCCGCCTGCATCGTCACGGGCGGACGCGGCCGGACGGCTTTGCCTCGGCCAGGGCCGTGATCCTGACGCCGCCGGACGGTCTCGACCCACTGATTCAGAAACCCGAGAACGGGCTGGGGGCGAGGGATTGGGGCGACGGCCTGTCGGGGGTCTATGTCGATCTGCCCGGCCTTGCAGCGACGCTGGAGCAGATCGAGGCGCAGCCGGTCTGGCGCATCCCGGAGATGAACCGCGAACTGGTCGAGGCCGCGACCCATCCCGAGGCGCTGGACCGGGTAGCGCAGGACCGTGGCTGGCAAGACTACCGGCAGAGCGTCACGGGGAAGTTCCTGGCTGAGATGCGCGCCGCCGGGATCGTCACGCTCGACCGCGATGCGCCGCTGCCCGAGAGCTTTCCGACAGATGAGAGGATCGCCACGCGGCTGGGCGAACAGGGCGCTATTCTCGCCCTGCCCGAAGGCACGATCGGACCCTTCGGCGGGGAAATCCGCAGCCTCACCCTGCCGCCGCACTGGTCGCGCGGTCTTTCCGGGGATGAGGAAATGGCCGTTACCGCTCAGGCCCCGCTGAGTATGACAGTTTCTGACATGGCTTTCGTTTATGATTCGGGAGGTGTGATGAAGGAGGCGCATGGATGAGGTTCAACTTGTTGGCCGAACCCCTGATCCAGTCGGATGCAGGCTGGCACAGTCTTCCCGGGCTGATGGCCGCCATGGCGCGTGGCGAGGTCCGGTCTTTCGCCGCCATGCGCCCGCACCAGCGCCCCGCTTGGCACATGTTCCTCGTGCAGCTTGCCACGCTGGCGCTCGATGCGGTGGGCGAGCATGGCCTACCCACTGATGAGGCAGGTTGGACGGCGGCAATGCGCGCCCTGACCCCGGACCATGAAGACGATGCCCCGTGGCACCTTGTGGTCGAGGACGGCACCAAGCCTGCCTTCCTCCAGCCGCCCGATCCGGGCGGGCTGAAATGGAACGACGTCGAGACGCCGGACGCGCTGGACATGCTCATCACCGCGCGCAACCACGACGTGAAGACCGCCATAGCCCGCAGCGCCGCGCCGCAGGATTGGGTTCTGGCGCTAGTGAGTTTGCAGACGATGGAAGGGGGCAACGGCCGGAAAAAATACGGAATAGCCCGGATGAATGGCGCCGCATCTTCGCGCGCCATGCTCACGCTTGCGCCGCTGGATGCCGCAGAGGCGGCGATCAACCCATCAATGTGGTGGCAGAGGGACGTGCAGCGCCTGCTGGAGCAGCGCCAGGGCATTTCCGGCATCACGCTGGTCTGGCTGGAGCCTTGGCCGGAAAAACAGGCGCTGGCGCTCGACGCGCTCGATCCCCTGTTCATCGAGATTTGCCGGCGGGTGCGGCTAGGCGAGCGCGACAATAGGTTGATCGCCTGGGGGTCATCCTCGGAAATCGCACGGATCGCGGCAAAAGAGGCCTATGGAGTGGTCACCCCCGGTGCCGACCCATGGGCGCCGATCCTGATCGAAGGCAAGAAGGTCAAGACACTGACGCTTAACGACCGGGATTGGACCTACGATTTCCTTGTTCAACTGCTGCACGGCAAGAACTGCCGCCGGCCATACTTGTCCCAGCCATCGGACGAAGAACAATTCCAGCCCATGGCTATCGTTGCCGAGGCTTTCGCACGTGGACAATCCAAGACCGACGGTTTCCGTTCCCGTATCGTGCCGGTACCGAAGGGGGTGTTGCGCGGTTTCTGGGAAGACGAGGTGATCGACCTGTCAAAGGCCCTGATCGAGGATGTCGGGCGGGTCGAGACCGCTTTACGATACGGTTTGGAGCGTGTGGCCTTCAACGGGGACAAGGAAAAACACGATCAAGCGAGAAAGAACCCCAAGGAAAGGGCCAAGTTGGCGAAAAAAGTGTCGCCAATGCTTTTCGGGTTTCAGCATTTCGCCGACCAGCACTTCTTTCCCGCGCTCTGGGACCAGATGCAGGCAAGGGGCGATGCCGAGCGGGCGCAGGCTCGGATCGCCTTTGTCAGGAAACTGGCCAGGGCCGCCGAGCGGGAATTTCACGCGGCAATGCCCGCCATTCCCTGTGCCCGCATCATGCGCACCCGGGCCGAGCTTCGTGGGGAACAGGCGCTGCGCCGCGGGCTGATCAAGGCCATTTCCGAGATCGACGCAGAGGAGAAATTGTATGGCACCTGATGACCCGCAGGACGTGGTGGCGAAGCGCGCGTTGGCCATTGCCTCGGCCATAGCCGCCGCCGACCCGGGCGAAAGGGCCGCCGCGCGGCGGATGGGGCAGGGGGGCTGCCCGCTGTTCTGGCGACAGGCCGCGCGGCTGGGCATCGCCCCGCATGAAGAGGCGCGGTGGATGCGGTTCACCCTGATGATCGCCCTGCTGACCCCCAGCACGGCCACCGAGTCGATCCACAAGGCCAAGCGCCCCCTCGGCGCCGTTCTGGCCGATGGCGGCGATGCGGGCGGGAAGCTCGACAAACCAGTCGTCTCGGAGCAGCGCCTTGCCCGATTGCTGGCGGCGCGGGGCATATCGCGGCTCGACACGCTGGAAAGGACCGTCCGCATGGTCGCGCGCACCAAGCCGCCTCTGGACGTGGTGGACCTAGCCTGGGTGGTGCTGCGCGAGGATAGCGGCAGTCTTGCGCGCGAATATTACCGCCGGTTGGACCGGCAGACCGATACAGACAAGAAGGAACCCGAGAATGCCTGAGCCCCGTTTCCTGCAAATCCATTTCCTTGCCCCCTACACGGCGGCGCTGTTGAACCGCGACGATGCGGGACTGGCCAAGCGGCTGCCCTATGGCGGCGCGCTGCGCACTCGGGTCAGCTCGCAATGTCTCAAGCGGCACTGGCGGCTGGCCGAAGACCCCCATGCGCTGAGCGAGATTGACGGGGCGGAGGATGCCTTCCGCTCGCGCGAGATCGTCGAGCGCAAGGTTTTCGGGGAATGGGCGGACGGCGTTGACGAGGACGTGCGCAAGGAAATCGCCGACGCGCTATTGAAAGCGGTTTATGGCGACAAGGGCGCGGACAAGAAATCGCGCCAGACATTGCTGCTGGGCGCCGTCGAGATCGCCTATCTGACCAAGGCGACCAAGTCTCTCGTGGCCGAGGCTGGCGGCGACAAGAAGGCCGCGAAGGATCTCGCGGCACAGTGGCTGAAGGAACACAGGGCCAACCTCAAGGCGATGAGCGAAGGCGCCAAGCTGCCCGCCGGTCTGACGGGGGCGCTGTTTGGGCGCATGGTCACATCCGATCCGCGCGCCAATATCGAGGCGCCCGTTCACGTGGCCCATGCCTTCACCGTCCATGCGGAAGAAGCGGAAAGCGACTATTTCATCGCCGCCGACGATCTGGCCCGTGACGAGGATACCGGGGCCGACACGATCCAGGAAACCGAGCTGACCTCGGGGCTGTTCTACGGCTATGTCGTGGTGGACCTGCCCGGTCTGATCAAGAATCTCGGGGGCGACGTAGCGCTGGCCGGGGAGGTTCTGCACAACCTGACCTACCTGATCGCCGAGGTCTCGCCGGGGGCCAAGCTGGGCTCGACCGCGCCCTACAGCCGCGCTTCCTTCATGTTGCTTGAGGCAGGTGACCGGCAGCCGCGTTCGCTGGCCGAGGCTTTCCGCACGCCTTGCAAGGCCGAAACGGGGCAGGCCGTTGCCGCCCTGTGTGAGCACCTTGCCGCGCTCGATGCCGCCTATGACACGGGCGAAACCCGCCGCGTGATGTCGCTGGCCAATAGCGAGGTGCCCAATGCCGAGCGTGGATCGTTCAAGGGCCTGGCGCAATTCGCCAAATCCCTGCCTGCGCGGCTGAAAGCGCCGGAGGCGGCATGACCCACCGCTGGCTGCACCTGAGGCTTGCCGGGCCGCTGATGGCCTTTGGCGGCGTGGCCATCGACCATGTCGGCCCGACGCGCCAGTTTCCCGCCGCCTCGATGCTGACGGGCCTGCTGGCCAATGCGCTCGGCTGGCGGCGGGAGGAGGCCGAGCGGCATCAATGCCTGCAGGACCGGCTGGTTTTCGGCGCGCTGACCGCGCAGCAGGGGCGGATCCTGCTGGATACGCAGAATGCCAAGCTGGAAAAGAACGACCGCGGCTGGACCACCCACGGCATCCCCGAGGGGCGCGACGGCGCCACCTATGACAGCCCGCACCGGCGGCGGCGCGAATACCTGGCCGACCATGATTGCCGCGTCGTGCTGAGGCTCGCCCCCGAAGGCGCCCCCACGCTGGATGACCTTGCCGCCGCGTTGGAGTGCCCGGCGCGCCCGCTGTTCCTGGGCCGCAAGCCCTGCTTTCCGGCGGCCCCGCTCTTTGCTGGCTGGGTCGTGGGCGACAGCGCCCTGGCCGCGCTGCGCGCCATCGGGCTGCCGGGGCCGGCGCAATGGACCGAGGGAGACGAGGGCGACACCGCCCCGCCATCCGCGCACCGGCAGGCGCTGGCGGACCTGCGCAACTGGCGTAGCGGTCTGCACGGCGGTTCGCGCGTCGTGGTCACGGGGGAACTGCCATGACCCTGCATCTGGTGGAAATCCCGCTGGTGCTGAAGCGCCTGCACATCTGGGCGGCGGAGCGTGCGCTTGGACGGCGCGGCGCGCTGGACGAAGGGCTGGCCCTGCACCACCTGCTGGGCGAAGTCTTCGGCCCGGCCGTGCTGCAACCCTTTCGCCTGTTGGTTGCCCTTCGTGCCGAGCATGGCAAGCTCTATGCCTATGCCGCCACGGATGCCGAGGGCCTGCGCGCCACGGCCTCGGTCACCGCCGGGCCGGGCGAGGCCGAGGTGCTTCCGCTGGACAGGCTGCGCTCGATCCCGCGCCCCGAGGCGACTTGGCAAGATGGGCAGCGGCTGGGCTTCGATCTGCGGGTGCGGCCCGTCGTGCGCCTGCTGCGCGGGATCGAGGGGCCCGACGGCAGTTTTGCCAAGGGGGCCGAGGTTGATTGCTTCCTGCCGCAGGCGCTCGGCCCCGGCGAGCCCCGCCCGCGCGAGGCGGTATATCTCGACTGGCTGGACGACCGCCTGGGCGACGCCGCCAGCATCGAGCGCGACGCCACCCGCTTGGCATCCTTCCGCCGCAGCAGGGTGCAGCGCGGCAAACGCCGAATCGAGGGGCCGGACGCGGTGTTTCACGGCACGCTGACCGTCCGCGACCCCGCCGCCTTCGCGCAGCTGCTCGTCCGGGGCGTGGGGCGGCATCGCGCCTATGGCTATGGCATGCTGTTGCTGCGCCCGCCGCAGCGGCGGGGGTGAGGCGATATGCTCAAGGGGCGTCTCGGGCTCGACTCCGCCAAGGTGCCACACGCCGACAGGGCAGGGTGCCTTTACCTTGCCCGGGGCGCGCTGACCGCCCGCGACGGCACGCTGGCCTTCCTGCAAGGCCCCGCCACCGAGGCCGATGCGCTGGAACCGGGCGACTACGCGATCCCGTTGCAGGGCGTGTCGATCATCCTGCTCGGGCCGGGCTCCACCGTCTCGCACGATGCCCTGCGGCTGTTGGCGCATGCCCGCACCGCACTGGCGGCGGTGGGTGAGAACGGTGTGCGCGCCTATACCGCGCCGCCGCTGATCCCCGACCGCTCGGGCCTGGCGCGGTTGCAGGCGCGGCTCTGGGCGGACGAGGACATGCGCATCATGATCGCGCGGCGCATGTATGCTTGGCGGCTGGGTGAGGTGCTGCCGCATCGCGATCTCGACGTTCTCAGGGGCATCGAGGGCGCACGGATGAAGGAAACATACGCGCTCACCGCGCGGCGCATCGGCATCCAGTGGCGCGGGCGGCGCTATGACCGGGCGAAACCCCACGCGGCGGACCTGCCCAACCAGGCACTGAACCATGCCTCCAGGGCCGTGGAGGCGGCCGCGGCGATAGCGGTCAGCGCCACGGCGACGGTTCCCCAACTGGGATTCATCCACGAAGACCCGGGGCAATCCTTCGTTCTGGACATCGCGGATCTCTACCGCGACTGCGTGACCATTCCGTGCGCATTCAAGGCGGCGAAACGTGTCGGCGAGCGGCCCTCCCTGAACATTGAGCGGGAAACCCGCCGCCTGACGGGCCATACCCTAGCCGAACAGCAGGTCATCCCGGCGATGATCGAGCGGATCAAGGCTTTGATCGAAGGGCAGGAGGGGTAATGCCGCTGACCATCATCGTCACCCGCGATGTCGAGGCACGTTACCGGGGGTTCCTGACCTCGGTGATGCTGGAGATCGCGCCGGGCACCTATGTTTCGCCGGACATGTCGGCCGGTGTCCGGCAACGCGTCTGGTCCGTGCTGCAGGGATGGTGGCAAGAGCTTGGGCGCGGGGCGCTGGTTTTGGTCTGGCGGGACAAGTCCGCCGTCGGACACCTGCGGATCGAGGCCTTGGGCGAGCCGCCCAAGAAAATCGTGGATGCGGATGGCATTTTGCTCGTAAAACGAAAGTAGGTAAAGCGCGGCTCGCCTGCACGATCTTTGACATTGAAATAGAATCAATTAGTTGGGACAAAGAGGTTCCCCCGCACCCGCGGGGATAGACCCCAGTTCGACCGGCGCGCGGCCAATGGTGATGGGGTTCCCCCGCACCCGCGGGGATAGACCCCCAAGCGATGCGGATTGGTGCGCGGCCAACGGGGTTCCCCCGCACCCGCGGGGATAGACCCGTCAGCCGTGATTGTGTTCAGCGCGGCCTCTGGGTTCCCCCGCACCCGCGGGGATAGACCCGCGCCACACCAAGGCACGTCGCGCGGATCTACGGTTCCCCCGCACCCGCGGGGATAGACCCAAAGGGCAGAAGGCGGGCCAGAGGTGCGGCGCGGTTCCCCCGCACCCGCGGGGATAGACCCGTATCGCCGCCCGTCGTCGTGATGGTGTTGCGGGTTCCCCCGCACCCGCGGGGATAGACCCGCGACAAACAGACCGCCTGCGATGTATGGATGGGTTCCCCCGCACCCGCGGGGATAGACCCTCCGTGTGGAGGTCCCCCGCACCCGCGGGGATAGACCCGTCCGCGTGACGGCGTTCTGCGTCCAGTTTGAGGTTCCCCCGCACTCGCGGGGATAGACCCAGTCAGCCCTAGCTATTCTTCGCCACAAGGTGACTCCTCGTGTCGGGGATCTGGACATAATCGACCATCATGCCCATCGGCAGACATGGAACGTGGCAAATGGGGCAAAGAAACTAGGACGTATCCAACTTAATTGAGCGCTTCTTTTGCGGCGCCGCGGTGAATTCGCCGATTGGCAGCGTTGGACTGCCTTTGGCAGCGGATCCTAGCCGCTCGGGACAATCCTCACGTCCGACCTTTCCAGTGCATGGGGCTCCATGTCAGCCGTCAACCTATAGACGGTCCAGCCAAGTGAATTTCTTCCACGTTCAAAGGCGGGACGGTACATGTTATCCTCAGAAATAATTACCATATCAGCATATTCCGAGAAGAAGCGCCGTGGTCTTTCCCGCGATAAGGCGAAAGTTCCACACCATAGGCGCAGGCTTCGGCTTGTCTCATCTGGTTCAAGCCAACCACGTGGTTTTCTGCCCTTCCCACTCCACCGGAAACCCCTCCAACAGCCGCCCCAACGTCACCTCTGGCCCCGGCCTGCCGTCCATGATAGCCTCGATAATGTCGGGCGAGAGCAGCGTGAGCCGCAGCACCCGCGTCATGTAGGACGGCGCGATCCCCTCGCGCTCGGCGAGTTCGGCGATGGTTGTGAATTCGCCGGTTTCCAGCATCCGCTTCCAGCGAAATGCCCGCGCCAGTGCCTTGACCAACGTGTTATCCATCTTGCTGTGCCCAGATGCCCCATCCGGCATCTGCATCTCCTTGCGACCGCCGCGCTTCACGAGGCGGAACGGGATGTGCACTGTCACCGTTTCCGGCACTGGCTTCGCGCGGGTCATGCGGCCGTTCCGACGTCAGCCATCATTTCGCGCGCCAGCCCGGTCAGACCGTCCATGCGGAGGCGAACATTCAGGCCTTCGGTGCCGATGTCGATCCGCTCAACCAGCAGGGTCGCGATGCGCGCCTGCTCGGCGGGGAAGAGTTCATCCCACAGCGGGTCAAATTTCTGCAGGGCCGAGCGGGCGTCGGCCTCGGAGATGTCGTCGGCATTGGCGCGTGCCGTCTTCCATGTGCCTGCAACGATTTCGGGCTGGCGGAACACAGCGCGGATTTGGGCTATAACAGCCCGCTCGATCTCCCCCGCAGGCACGCGGCCGACAGCGCAAGCCCCGGCACCGTGTTTGAGGATGGTCTGGCTGACGTAGTAGCGGTAGAGCTTGCCGCCCTTGCGGGTGTGGGTCGGCGAGAAGGCCGCCCCGTCGGGGCCGTAGAGCAGACCTTTCAACAGCGCAGGCGTGTCGGCGCGGGTGCGCGCAGCGCGCTTGCGGGGGCTTTCGCTCAGGATGGCGTGCACGCGATCCCACGTCTCGCGGTCGATGATGGCATCATGTTCGCCGGGGTAGCTCTCGCCCTTGTGCACCGCCTCGCCAATATAGGCGCGGTTGTTCAGCAGGCGATAGAGGTACTTCTTGTCGATCCGGTTGCCGCGGGGCGTGCGGATACCGCGCTTGGCGACCTCGCGGGCCAGCTCCGTGCAGGACCCGATCTCGAGGAACCGGTTGAATACCCAGCGGACATTGGCGGCATCGGCCTCCTTGATGACCAGCTTTCGGTCCTTCACCTCGTAGCCCAGCGGTGGCACGCCGCCCATCCACATGCCTTTCTTGCGACTGGCTGCAAACTTGTCGCGGATGCGCTCGGCCGTCACTTCACGCTCGAATTGGGCGAATGACAGAAGGATATTCAGCGTCAGCCGCCCCATGGAGGTGGTGGTGTTGAACGACTGAGTGACGGATACGAAGGTCACGCCATTCCGGTCAAACACCTCGACCAGCTTGGAAAAATCCATCAGCGAGCGCGACAGGCGGTCGATCTTGTACACGACGACCACATCGACCAGCCCGTCTTCTACATCGGCCAGCAGCCGTTTCAGGCCGGGGCGTTCCAGCGTACCGCCGGAGATGCCGCCGTCATCATATTGATCGCGGACCAGTACCCAGCCCTCGGATCGCTGGCTGGCGATATACGCCTCGCAGGCCTCCCGCTGGGCATGAAGCGAGTTGAACTCTTGCTCGAGCCCTTCCTCGGAAGATTTCCGGGTGTAAACAGCGCAGCGTAACTTTCTGACGATCGGTTTGGTCATGCGCCCCTCCGATGGTTTTTCAGGCCGAAGAACACCCAGCCGTTCCAGCGCGTGCCGGTGATGGCGCGGGCAATGGCCGACAGCGATTTGTAGGGGCGGCCCTGCCATTCGAACCCGTCCGTGGTGACTGTGATAAGGTGCTCCACGCCTTGCCATTCGCGGATCAGGCGCGTGCCGACGATCGGCGTCAGGTCAGCGCGGATGCGGCTCTTCTTGCGATCGCCACCGTCCAGCTGTTCGCCAAGAGCCTCCAGCCTTTTCACCGTTTCCAGCTTCAGGCCACCATAAGCCAGTTCCTGAATGCGGTACGCGAGGCGGCTCTCGAGGTAGCGACGATTGAATGGCGGTGGCTCGCTATCGAACAGCTCACGCCATTGCTGCTTCAGGTCCGGCGTCGTCGTGGTCTTGAGCGCCGCCAGCCGGGCGGGAATGGGATCAGGTTTGGTCATGCGTTTCTCCTCTGAGTTGGAGTTGCATGAACGCTCTGGTCGGGCGGAGAGTGTAGGGAACTTTCTCCAGTTTCGTCAGATGCTTGAATAGCGTCTCTCATACGCAAGCGGATCAGGCCAAGCGCCAGCAACCCGCACAGTTCTGCGCGGCGTTCCAGCGGCTTCATGTGGATCGGGTTGAGCGGGTTGGGACGTTTCATGCTTATCTCCTTTCTGGAGAAAAGCCCTTCCCGACGGCCAAATGGGACATCGTGCGTCGAATTTCGGATATGACAGCGTGGCGTGCACGTTATACGGTAGTGGGGTAAATGTTTGGAGACTTGGTATGGTACGTGCCCCGGCGAAGACCTGCCCGAACCTGTCCCGGCTTTTCGACGAAGCTGAACCAAAACTTCTGGCGGCGTTCCTCCAAAGGAGGGACTTTGACAGGATGAGCTGGATCGAAACCTACCGGTTTGACCCTGATGATTCCGACGGTCCATCAGCCGCCAGTGAGATGCTGCGTAGGGAAAAGAAAGACCGGTTGGGCCCGCTCGAGTCCGAAGCTGCCCGCGTCGTACAGGTCGCGAGCGATCGCGGTGAGTATGTCCTTGATGGTCTCGCAAGCACCAAGCTCGACCCCGACCGTGCCAGAAAGCTACTGAACGGACGGGACCAGCTTGCGCGAAGTTTGTGGGCTTTTGTTAACGAACAGGGGCTGTTCGAGGCGGCGGAGAACAGTCTGCACCTGCGTCTCTACCGCCGCTACGACAAGCATTACCAGACCTTCATGGCCGAGCCGGCGCTCGACGGTGGCCCGGGCGCCGGCAGCGCAGTGCTGGATGCGCTTCTCGCCGATCTCCATGAACGTCTTGATCGCGGTGACGGCTACAGTCTTGATAGATTCGATATTCCCGCGGACAGCGACGAACCGGCCGCCGAGATGTTTCTGCTGTTTCATCCTGATCCTCCAGCAAGAGTTCGGGAGATCGATGACGACGGCAATCGGTCAAGCATTTATTTTCGCCCGCCCGGAGAGGCAATGATCGTCTATACGCCATCGACCGGGCGGGTGCATGTCCGCGCCGGCAACCGAAAGCTCAGGCATACCATCGCCGAGCGGTTCATCGTGACGGCACTCGAACAGACCTATTCCAACCAACCCGTCGACTTTCAGGCCTATGACATCTCGCAGTTCCTGAAGGGGTTCGATCTGGAGCCTCCAGACTTCGAAGATGTGGTGATTGAGCGGGCAAGGGTGATCCGCGCTGATATCAGCATCGGGAATCTCGCCAATCGTCTCTCGCTTTCCACTACCATCGATCGGGACATTTCGGAGATCATCAACAGCCAGCCGGGCCTTCCGAGAACCTTCGAGCGTGCAGTCGCGATCCGGTTCGTCGAGATCGCGGTGCGGTATCGACGTGCTGGACGAGACGATGCGCAAACCCTTGATTTCACGCTCACAGATCGGAACACAAGCAGTCTTCTCAGCCTCGATGACCCCTTTGAGCGCGTCCTTGGACATCGCTTGCTCCGACATTGGAAAATACTTCGTGAAGGGCGCGCGCCAGGCGATGAGGAGGGCATGTCAGTGATACCTGCGTTGCTGGCCATCTGGGACATCGGGGCAGACAAGGTTGCAGGCGCATGGCTTCTGGATCGCGGTGTCGCTCCGGGTCTTCTGACCGAGCTGGGCTTTCTCGTGCCCGCTGGCTGGGAAGGCGATGACGTGATCGACGATGAAGACGAGGTTGGTCCGGTCGCGGCCGAAGTGGTCGTCCGTGTCGAAAGGGGAGATGCGGAGCAAAGAGACCGCAAGGTGGCCGACCTCAAGGTCTCGGAGGGGCAGGGGGCGCCTGCGGGTAACCCGGATCG
Organism: Roseovarius sp. ZX-A-9; assembly: GCF_028369135.1. Classification (GTDB taxonomy): domain Bacteria; phylum Pseudomonadota; class Alphaproteobacteria; order Rhodobacterales; family Rhodobacteraceae; genus Roseovarius. The sequence continues at coordinate 8,540 of NZ_JAPWHW010000032.1, read as the reverse complement.
CTACAGGGTCTATCGGGTGCGTGAAGGCTGGGTTGCGGAACACCTGAGGACACGTCTCGGAAAAGTACTCGATGCTCCAGCCATCGAGAAGTTGACCGACTACCTGTTCTTCCTTGGAACGCTCGGTGTCGATGGTGGAGATGTTCCTGTTTACCTTGCGCGTGGTCTCGACCGGGAGAAAGTCCGCTCGGCCGTTGATACCGAGCTTCGGGCGCGCCACCACCTCGGTATCGGGCTGGTTCTGCAGGCCGGCAATGCGCCTGGGCCGTGTTTGGCGACCAACGTTCTGACGCCGCTTGCCGATCAGATTGCGGGCGAGTCGTCCGAAATCGCGTTGGCAGCAGACAAGCTCCGATCGGTGTTCCGAAGGCACCGAATCTTAGCCCGTGGAGGCCAAGCTGTCGAACTCACCCGCGTCGGGCAAAATATGGCGGCCCTGTTTGTTCCTGGGAAAGGCAGCATCGACATCAGGGGAGAGAACCGTATCGAGATCATTCAGCGGCTGGTAGATGCCCACAACGCAGGACCGATGCCGATGGTGACAGAGGATCTCATCAGGGGGATTGCTGAGGACCAGTCGCTGGCGAACATTTTCAAACAGCCGCTCTGGAATAAACTGAAGGCTGATTTCCTACAAAGCCCCGGAAAAGGGAAATGGGAGATCGCCATCTGACGGCCAGCTCCGATCCGGCTCCGGTTGGGGGGACTGACTAGCTCCGATTCCATGCGCCATTTCAAGGGCTCCATCACGACAGGAGTCCTCAGATGACGAAATCGACCACATTCCCCACCACACACGACACGGCCTCAAGGCCGCGCGCGCCTGACGCCCGTGACTGGCGCTGCCGGAAGTGTTTCAAGCTGCTGGGCCGCCGCAGCGCCCGCAGCGTTCACGTCAACTTCGCGCGTGGTCACCAGTATATCGTCAGCACGCCAGTGACGGCGGTCTGTCGCTGCTGCGGCACGCTGAACGAGATTCACAAAACCACCTGACCTGACCGACCGGCTCCATTGGGGCCGGTCACTTTATTTCAATTCCAGAGGCGCGCGACGCCCAGACCTGGCCATTAGGAGGCGCGAGACGCCCGGCCGAAAGGCTGGCGTCGAGTGTCTTTTCACTGGCACGAGGTTCACGCGCACCTCATCGAGCAAACAGCGCGGACTGGTTTTCAGAAACAGCTACGGGAGATGGCAGACAGGCAGGCTGTACTGGCCGGCTACCCGGACCCGGGCGCGCTTCTCGGGCTTCTGCATGGTGATGCTGGAACGGCTGCGGAAAAGAATGCAGTGCTTCGCGTTCTCGTTTCCGAGGCGCAGTCGGACGCACAGCATTCCGTGGCTGGCAACATCCTGGTCATTCTCGCGCTCTGGCCCGGCCTCGGCGCAGCGCGCAATCGACTGATGCGGTTTTTCCGAAATGATCCCGACGTCTTGACGGCGGAGTTGACGGGGCGACTGTCGCAGGGAATCGCTTCGATCCGCCTGGACCAGGTGAACAGGATCGCGGCGACGCTGCTGCGCAACGTCGAGCGGGACATCAAGCGCCAACTGATCCGGCAGACGGAAGAGACACGCGACCGCGCGATCGAGGACAGCGCAGCAATTGCCGAATGGCCCGCGCTGCCAGGGCGGGAAGTCTTTTCGACGTTGCGTCAGCATGTCGGATCGGATGCCGAGCTCGTCATGGCGGTGGCGGTCTTCGGCTTCAGCCAGAAGGAAGCGGCGCGCGCCCTGGGCCTTTCTTATGACGTGGCTCGCAAGCGCTATCAGCGCGCCATGGCCAGTCTTGTAGTGAAGGCCAATCTGGTTGAGCTGTGATATGTCCCAATCCGCCTTCCTGACTGGCTTTTCCCTGCAGGTGCCGCAGTTCCGTGGCGCCGCAATGCAGGAGGTTGCCATGAAGCAATCATGCGACGCGGAGTACCGGCAGATTCCGGGGCTGTTCAGGCTCTGGGATTTGCAGTTCGTCTTCAATCGCAGCGACGATTACCAGGTTCACTATGTCGAGCAGACCACTGACGGCGCCGCGCTGTTCGCGGTTTACCGGCGTGAGCAAGCGGGGTTCAGTCATGAATGAATTCGATCCTTACCTCACGCAGCGCGACCTCGAAACACGCTGGCAGATCAGCGGTCGAACGCTCGAACGCTGGCGCACTGAGGACTATGGGCCGGCTTGGTACGTCTTGGGCGGGTCTATCCGCTATCGCAGCGCGGATGTGGAGGCGTTCGAATTGCGGCAACGACGCGGGGTAGTTGCTCCGGATGGAGGTGACGCATGAAAGACGCCCAACACCCCTCCGCCCTGTGCGACGCCGCCCTCGCATATGCCCGTCGAGGCTGGCATGTCTTCCCGATTGGAGCTGGCACCAAGGGCCGAGATGCTTGGGGGGCTTCCACGCATCTCCTGGCGAATGGTCACAAGGGCGCGTCCCGCGATCCGGAGAAAGTTCGGACCTGGTGGACCCGCTGGCCCGATGCCAATATCGGGCTCAACCTCGCGGCATCGGGGCTCGTGGCGATTGATCCCGATCTCTACAAGCCGGATTGCCGGTGGGACGCGTTCATTCAGGGGCGCGATCTGCCGGACACGCTGGTTCAGCGGAGCCCCAGGGGCGGCAGGCACTACATCTTCAGCGCCGATCCTGATGTCCTATACGCTGGCAAGCTGTGCGATGGCGTCGACATAAAACACCGGGGCTACATCCTCCTCGAGCCCTCCGTCTTTGAAGGGGCGCTGTATCTGTGGGAAACCGATGATGACCCGGCGCGGGCACCGGACTGGCTGCCGACGCGGGGTTCTGCCGGTTCCGCGGCGGTGAAGGGCTCTGAGGAGATCCCGGCGTCGAAACCGGCGATCGCCATCGGGACGGACATTACTGCATCGAAAGCCGAGGTCGAGGACCTGCTGGAATGGATCGATCCCGATGCAGATGGATATGACGGCTGGATCGAAGTGCTGCAGGCGCTGCATGATCATTTTAACGGCAGCGATGAAGGACTTGGAATTGCCGATACCTGGTCGGCGCGGGGCGTCAAGTTCAGGCCCGGTGAAGTGGCCGCGAAGTGGCGCGGCTTCGCGATCGGCGGTGGCGTGACAGTGCGCACGATCGCACATCGCGCTCGTCTGAATGGCGCGAACCTCGCTGATATCGCCCGACGCCGGACGGATACCGGGATGACCAAAGGCAACGCCCGCGAAACCTCGGACGACCTTCCAGACCTGTCACATGATCATCTCGCACTTGATCTGGGTCGCCGCAGTTGGGATGACAACGCACGGCACGTCGCCCTCTGGGGGCAATGGCTGTTCTGGACTGGCTCACAGTGGCGACGGGATGAGACGCTGGATCACATGTCGCGCACGCGATCCTTTTTGCGGATGCGGGCCTCGGAATTGAACGATTGGGCTGATGACAAGTCCAGGTCTCTCGAACAAGATGGGCAGGACCGGGAGGCGCGGAAACTGAAGAGCTGGGCGCGCGACCAGGCAAAGGTTCTCAGAAGCAGTGCGACCGTCGCCGCAGTTTCCGGCCTCGCCCGGGCCAATCCTGCTTCGGCTACGACGCACGAAGCCTTCGATGCCAATCGATTTCTCGTCGGCACACCCGGCGGCACAATCGACCTGCGCAACGGCGAGCTTCGACACGCCCGGCGGGACGACATGATCAGTCGCCTCACGACCTGCGCGCCCGCCAATCCGGGCGTGGAGCCCGTCTTGTGGCTGCGGTTCCTCTCGGAAGTTTTTGACGGGGACATGGCGACCATCAGGTTTTTGCAGAGGGCCGCAGGGTATGCGCTCACGGGCAGCACCGATGAACACAAGCTGCTGTTTTTGCACGGGGCGGGGCGCAATGGTAAGTCGGTCTTCCTGAACACACTTCTGGATATCTGGGGCGATTACGGTCGGCGTGTTGCTGCAACCACCTTCCTGCATTCCCAGACCGAACGGCATCCTACGGATGTCGCGGGCCTGCACGGGGCGCGTCTGGCCATAGCTTCCGAGCTTCCCCGAGGCAAGACGTGGGACGAGTCCACGATCAAGGACCTCACAGGCGGTGATCGGCTGACCGCGCGGTTCATGCGGCAGGATTTCTTCGACTTCAACCCGCAGATGACCCTGATGATTGCCGGTAATACGCAGCCGTCGTTTCGTGGAGTCGATGAGGCGATCCGCAGTCGGGTCGTCCTGATACCATTCTCGGTCACCATCCCGGCGGAACGCCGTGATAGGAATTTACCGGACAAGCTGGCGGCCGAAGGTCCGGCCATTCTGCGATGGTGCATTGACGGGGCGCTATCGTGGCAAGGTGAGGGTTTGAGCGTGCCCCCCTCCATTGCGAAAGCGTCGGCGGCGTATTTTGACGAGGAGGATACCGTGGGTCAGTTCCTGCAAGACGAAACTGATGCGGACCCGCATGCATTCGTCGCCTCGGAGGACCTGATCTTTCGGTTCAACAGCTGGTCTGAGCGCCAAGGCCTCGGCACCTGGACCCAGCGAACGCTGATCAAGGAGTTGCGGCAGCGGGGCTTCCCGGATGCCCGCAACAAGAGGCAGCGTGGTCTGCGCGGCCTGAAACTGCGACTGGGGTGACAAAGGTGACAAAAAACAGACTATCCTACGTATGGGTGTTTTTCGGTCTCTCTATACGGGGGATAATGGGGAAACTGTCACTTTTGTCACCGCCGCCGATTGGCCGGGTGATGACATGGATGTTTTCGCGCCACTGAAAGGGTCGACTACGACCTCCTTGATGAATTCTCATTCAAGATCGCTCATGTCTGATCGCGCCATTTGTCCCCTCCCTCCCGCCCAATGTTCGACCGGGAGGGAAACACAAATCCAAACAGAAAAACCAGAGTTATTGGGTGTGCTGCCTAGTATCTTTCGGTTGTTGAAACACATTGTTTTTTTGACCTCTATTGAAGTCCCAATTCTCGGATGTTAGCAGATTAGAAATTGGAGGAGGGTATTTTTGATGTTCAACAGAGTTACGTCGGCCGCAGCTATAGCTACTTTAATTGCATTTGGTGCCAGTTCGGCTTTCGCGGCGAGTATCTATCAGGTCACTGTGACCGGGACGCTACAGCAGACCGTCACAACCGATGATGGAAACCTCACCCTCACGAGCAACGATGTTTTTGCATCTGCTTTCGGAAATTCATTTGAGATGACGTGGTCCGCTCCGCTTGACACAGAGCTGGACCCGTCGAACGCATGGATAGCGGGCGACATCTCGGCAGTCTACAATGGAAACTTAATATCGCCCGAGAGACCTGGCGCACGTGGCCTTTTGACAAAGAGACAAATCGATACTGGTCGTTCCGTAACAATTTCTGCGAACCTGCCTTCGGACGCGTTTGGAAGTGACGCACCTGACTTTGATGGAGGCTTACAATTGACAGCGATTTGGGGCGATAACGACCCTTATGACGTGAGTTATCGGTTGCCGCTTGATCTTGGCGGTGACGTTTATGAGACTCAGTATATCTCATTTTTGGGTATAGCGAACGTCAGGCGCTGTGGACCTAGGTATTGCTATACCACTCGACAAGGATACAATGCGTTCGCTAGCATTGACAACGTAGTAGTATCGCCTCAAGTTTCGGCTGTGCCACTGCCAGCATCTGCACTGTTTCTAGGTGCAAGCCTTGTGGGATTCGGTTTGTTGCGCCGCCGCAAAGAGGCGGCTTGAGCAGCGATAAGAAAGTCTTATGGCGACGTAAATAGTTTAGCGGTGGTGAGTAGCCGCAGGCCTGATTATTTGTTTTTGCCAAAGCAACATAAGTTGCTGGCCGAAACGTATTAAACTGTCGACGTTTGGTAACGTCGACATAGTTTCTTCGGTTTGACCTGCCCCTTTTTCAGGGCCACTCGTAAATCGAGTTTGCTCTCCATTTGTGTGCTATCATTCGGCGGCGTGAGCAATGGGCGCGGGCGCCGAGCCCTCAAATTTCTCAAGCGTCCGGCGTGCTTCTGCGGGCGTTTCGTTACCAAGCGACGAGTGTGGCCTGACATTGTTGTAGTCGTACCGCCACAGAACAAGTTTGCGCCTTGCCGGTACTGCGGTTGATAGTCCGACCAATGCAGCGGGGCTGCATCCACAGCTGTTTAAGAACGGGCATCAGACGAAGATGGCAGAAACCGTGTGAAGTCCCGCATCGCACGCAGATACATCGTCTGCGTCTTCGGCTGCAGTCCCTTGATCTGCATGTCTTCGACAAAACGCTGACGTAGTTTGGGAACATAATGATCTGACATCGAAACCTCCTGTCATCAGATTAAGAAGGTCCCAATCGTCCGACAGGCGCGCCTATCCACCAAATCCACCGCTCAAATCAGCGCGTAGCTCCCGCCACAAGCGCCAATACCGCGTGAGCGGTTTCGTCCTCGTCCGCATGTCAGTCCTTCGCACGCGATGCTGCGGATACCTGCTCTCGTTTGGTGTGCGGTACGCGGGCGGATCAATGAGGGCGACTTGGCTCATGGTTCGTTTCGGCCCCGAGTTCTTGCAGTAAGTGCAGCCGATCCAGCGCTGGCGATTATGATGCTCTCTTTGCAAGATGGCGGATCCTGTCGTCACTTGTCATTTAATGTCAATATTCCAATGACTTGCCTGATTTGATATACTGCCCGTGAACACTGGTTCATTGCACAGGGCGGGGGCATGGCAGCAACATCCCACAATCAGACGGCAGGCTATGACGCGATCGGTGCGCGGGCGGTCGATATGTGCCTGGTCGCGGACCTCGTGCCCTACGCGCGCAATGCCCGGACCCACAGCGAGGCGCAGGTGGTCAGGATCGCGAACTCGATCCGGGAGTTCGGGTTCAACAACCCGGTGCTGGTGGACGCCGAGAGCGGTATCATCGCGGGGCACGGTCGGGTGCTGGCTGCGCGCAAGCTCGGGCTGGAGCGGGTGCCGGTGATTGAGCTGACCCATCTCTCTGAGGCGCAGAAGCGGGCCTATGTCCTCGCGGATAACCGACTGGCCGAGCAGGCGGGGTGGGACCGGGATCTGCTGGGGCTGGAACTGGCGGACCTCTCGGAGCTGGGGATCGATCTGGGCGATATCGGCTTTGAGGGGGCGGAGCTGGATGCACTGCTGGATCATGGGGCGGGAGATCCGAAAGAGGAAGCGACACCCGAAGCCCCCGACGTCCCGGTCTCGCGACCGGGCGATCTCTGGCAACTGGGCGCGCACCGGTTGATGTGCGGCGACGCCACGGACGCGACTGCTGTTGCTCTCCTGTTGAGCGGCGTCACACCGCATCTCATGGTCACGGACCCACCTTATGGCGTGATGTACGATCCGGACTGGCGCAATCGGGCAGGGGCCTCGGAAACGAAGCGCACCGGCAAGGTGTTGAACGACGACCGGGCCGACTGGCGCGAGGCCTGGGCCCTGTTTCCCGGTGACGTGGCCTATGTCTGGCACGGCGCGCTACATGCGACGACCGTGGCCGAGAGCCTGCAAGCCAGTGGCTTCGATATCCGCAGCCAGATCATCTGGGCCAAGGAGCGGCTGGTGCTGAGCCGTGGGCATTATCATTGGCAGCACGAGCCCTGCTGGTACGGCGTGCGCGGCAAGGGGCATTGGTCCGGGGATCGCACGCAGACCACGCTCTGGACGATCCCGAACCGGGATCAGGACGCGGAGACTGTTCATGGAACCCAAAAGCCGGTGGAGTGCATGCGCCGCCCGATGTTGAACAATTCCAGCCAGGGGCAGGCGGTATATGAACCCTTCTCTGGCTCCGGCACGACAATCATTGCGGCGGAGAGCTGCGGGCGGGTGTGTCATGCCATGGAACTCGATCCGGCCTATGTGGACGTTGCAGTGCTGCGTTGGCAGAACTTAACGGGGCAGGCGGCGCGGCTTGCGGGAAGTGACAGCTCCTTCGCGGATGTCTCGGATGAACGGGGGGCGGCATGAGGCAGAGCCGGTCCTTCTCGGCAGTTGAGGCGGCAACCAATGTGATCCTCGGCTGGATGATCGCCCTGATCACGCAGGCGCTGATCTTCCCGGTGGTCGGGCTGCAGGTCATGCTCTGGCAGCATCTGACGCTGAGCGGTGCGTTCACGGCCGTGTCGTTCCTGCGCAGCCATGTCTTGCGCCGTCTCTTCCCCTGGAGGACCTGCTGATGGGGCGCCCACCGATCACCCTGACGCCGGCGCAATGCCGGGAGGTCGAGACTTTGGCTGCCTTGCTGAGCCAGGAGCAGATCGCGGATTACTTCGGGATTGCCCGCAACACCTTCCGGGCCATCTGCGCGCGCGACGAGGAGGTTGTTGCGCACTATAAAAGAGGCAAGGCCAAGGCGATTGCGCATGTTGCCAACGGGCTCCTGCAGAAGGCCAGAGCAGGGGATACGGCCTCGTCCATCTTCTATCTCAAGACGCAGGCGGGCTGGCGGGAGACCGCTGCCATCGAGCACTCCGGTCCCGAGGGTGGCCCGATCGAACTTTCCAACGCCAGCAGGCGATTGAAAGACCATATCGATCGCATCGCCGAGCGTATCCGTGCGGTAGAGGCCGACGA
>NZ_JAPWHW010000031.1 GCF_028369135.1 Roseovarius sp. ZX-A-9 | reverse complement strand
GAATTGGCAAACGCACTCGTCCAGCAAAACCGCAAATGGACACCGAAAACAGCTTGATCAAGACGGATACTCTAAATGTGAAACGCCCACACCGTAGAAACGGCGTGGGCGTTTTTTCACTTTCCCCGGTTCAGGAGAGACGCAGCGAGATTCGCGGCTGTCAGCCGCGCTCGTCCGCGACGATCTCCTGCATGCCCCCCAACGGCACATAGCCGCGGATCATCTGGTTACCCATCACGAAGGATGGCGTGCCGGAAATGTCCATCTTGGCGCCAAGCGCATGGTTGGCCTGGATCACCGCCGTGACCTCGGGGCTGTCCATTTGCGCCAGGATCGGCGCCGCCTCAAGGCCCAGAGAATCGGCCAGGCGGCTCAGCGTTACCTCGTTGAACTCTCCCTTGAAGGTTATCAACGCATCATGCACCTGCTTGTAGGCGTCGTCGCCCGCGACCTGCCGTGTGGCGATGGCAAAGCGTGACGACAGCACCGAACCCTCGCCCAGAATCGGGAATTCCTTGACGATCAGGCGGATGTTGCCATCGCTTTGGACCAATTCGGACACTTCGGGAAAGGCCTTGCGGCAATAGCCGCAGCGATAATCGAGAAATTCGACGATCGTGATGTCGCCGTCGGGATTGCCGCCGACCCAGGATTGATCATCCTCAAAGAGTGCAGCGGCGTTGTCCGCGATCAGATCGCCGTCATTTGCGGCTTGCAGGGACGCCTGCCGTTCCTCCATGACCGCAACCGCCTCGAAGATCACTTCGGGGTTGTCCAGCAGATAGGCCCGTACCTCGGCGCGGAATGCAGTGCGCTCGGCCTCGCTCATCTCGGACAGATCGAGGGCGGCAGCAGGGGCCGCGAGAGTTGCACCAAGTGCTACGGTGCTGAGTAACGTACGGATCATCATCTATTTCCTTTTCGAGGCGGCTTTGGCCGCAGAGAGCACATCCTGTGCGCGTTGCCAACCGGCAGAACCGCGCGGCAACAGGTCAGAGGCGCGTTTTGCATGCAGGCCCGCATCTTCCATCCGCCCCTGCAGCGCATAACGCTCGGCGGTCACGACCGAGGCCATGCCCTTGTTGCCGGATTTCGCATAGGCAACCGCCAGATCGCGCATCACGCGCCCGTCTCGCCCGTCGCGTGCACGGGCTTTCTCCAACACTTGCAGGGCTTTGGCGGTCTGTCCCTGCGCCATCAGCGCGCGCCCGTATGAGCCCAGGATCAGCGGATGGTTCGGCGCTGCATTGACCGCGCGTGCATATGCGGCGGTGGCGGCGGCGAACTGTCGGCTCTCCATCAGGATCTGGCCGCGCAACTCGTGATAATAGGGATCGTTGGGCCGTGCCGCGATTGCCTTGTCCATCGCCTTGAGCGATTTGCCGAGGTTCGAGCGGCGATGCCACGCCACGGCCTCGCGCATGTAGCCCACATCCTTGAAGCCACTTTCGCCTGCGTGCGCGATCGTCCATTTCGGGCTGCGCTGGAAGGCCGACAATTTGCCCTTGGCGCGGGCGAACCAATAGAGATCATTGTTGCTGGGCTTTGCATTGCCGCCATGCGCTTCGGCCATCTGTTTGACCACGCGGTAGCGGTCTGCCGACAATGGATGAGTGCGCGCATAGGGGTCCTGGCGCGACGCTGACAGCGCTTCCTGGCCGCGAAAGATATCCATGACATCGGCCGCGCCCGACGCATCCAGACCGGCCCGCACCATATAGCGCACGCCTGCGTTGTCGGCGCTGCTCTCTTCGGCGCGCGTGTGCGAGAAGAACATTCGCGCGGCGGTGCTGTTCACGCCCACGGCGACGCCTGCAGCAGCCTGCGCATTGCCGCTGATCGCACCGGCGGCGGCGGCCAACGCCATGCCCAGACCGGCGGCCGTGCGTGCGTTGCGGATGTTGATCGGGCGGCGCACCAGATGGCCGTTGGCGATATGGGCGGCCTCATGGGCGATCACCGCCTGCAGCATCTGCGGGCTTTTCATCTTCAGCAGCAGACCCGAGTGGATAAAGATATTGTCGCGGTCGACCACGAAGGCATTGAGATTGCGGTCGTCGATGACAAGGATGCTCATCCGGCTGGGGCTGAGTCCGGCAGCCTTCAGCACCGGGGCAGCCAGCTGTTTCAGCGCGTATTCAATATCGGGGTCGCGCAGCAATGTCAGCGCGCGTGCAGGCTGGGCCAGCGTGAAGGCCAGCATTGAAAGAACCGCAAAAAGGCGAAGGTGATGCATTGACGGCCCTGCGCGCGTGGGGTGAGTAGGCATATTGGTCTACCCACTTTAGGAACAATGCCATGGATAACTCAACCCGATCACAGGTCGATCCCTTTATCGTGATGGATGTGATGGAGGCAGCCCGGCGCGCCGAAGCGGCGGGACGGCACATCATCCACATGGAAGTGGGCCAACCGGGTACGCCCGCCCCCGCAGGCGCCCGCGCCGCACTGGCAGAGGCGATGGAGCGCGATGCGATGGGCTACACCGTCGCTTTGGGACTGCCTGAATTGCGCGCGCGCATCGCGCAACTCTATGGCACATGGTATGATGTCGATCTTGATCCCAACCGCGTGATCGTCACGCCAGGTTCGTCGGGGGCGTTCATTCTCGCCTTCACCGCGCTCTTTGATACCGGTGCGCGGGTCGGGATCGGCGCACCGGGTTACCCGTCTTATCGGCAAATCCTGCGGGCGCTGGACCTGACGCCGGTGGACATCGAAACGGCAGCGGAAAATCGCCTGCAACCGGTGCCTGCCGACCTGCAGGGGCTGAACCTCGACGGGTTGATGGTGGCAAGCCCGGCGAATCCCTCTGGCACCATGCTGGATCGGCCTGCGCTGGCGGCGCTGATGGATGCCTGCGCCGAGACCGGGACGAGTTTTATCAGTGACGAGATTTATCACGGGATCGAATACGAGGCCAAGGCGGTAAGCGCGCTGGAAATCTCGGACAACGCCTATGTGATCAATTCGTTTTCCAAGTATTTTTCCATGACCGGATGGCGCGTCGGCTGGATGGTGGTGCCCGAGGATCATGTACGCGTGATCGAGCGGCTGGCGCAGAACCTCTTTATCTGCCCGCCCCATGCAAGCCAGGTCGCCGCGCTGGCGGCAATGGAATGTGACGAGGAACTGGAGGCCAACATGGCGGTCTACCGAACCAATCGTGTGTTGATGCTGGAAGGGTTGCCGAAGGCCGGTTTCGACCGGATCGCACCACCGGACGGGGCGTTCTATGTCTATGCGGATGTCAGCCACCTGACCGATGACAGCCGTGCCTTTGCCGCCGAGATTCTGGAACAAGCGGGCGTCGCTGTGACGCCGGGTCTTGATTTTGATCCCGCACGCGGGGCTGGCACTCTGCGCTTCTCCTATGCGCGAGCGACGGCGGATATTACCGAAGGGCTGCGCAGGCTGGCGAGGTTCATGGAAGCGCGCCAAGCGCGGTAGTACGTGCCAACTCGAACTGATATACTGCGTGTCGAACGGATCCGTGACGTGATCCGAAAACTGGCGAGTGAGCAGATGATCAGGGTATGTCTTGCCCTTCTGGGGGCAATATGGCTGGCGACAGGTGCCGTGGCACAGGACGCAGGCGGGCAGGGGTTCGGCGCTCTGGCGCGGCTTGATGCGGCCGCAAGCGGCATCACCGGCACCCGCAGCAGCGTCAAGATTGATCTGGCGCTCAGCCAGGGCGTGCCATACCGGGTTTTCACGCTGGAGGATCCCGCGCGCGCCGTGCTCGACTTTCGCGAAGTGAACTGGGCCGATGTGGTCGGCAATGCGCTGAACAAGACCGATAACGTGACAGATGTGCGCGTCGGCGGGTTTCGCCCCGGCTGGTCGCGCATGGTGGTCGATCTGGCCGGGCCTTTCGCTTTGCAAAGCGCCGACATGCGCGTTGATGAGACCACCGGCGTGGCGGCGCTGCGCGTGCAGTTGACCCGTGTTGACGAGGCAGAGTTTGCTGCGCGCTCGGGCCTGCCTGCATCACCTGCCTGGGATGTATTGCCCGAAGGCGAAGGGACGGGCGCGCGGCCTGCGCGCCAAGACGGCGCGCCGCTGGTGATCGTGCTTGATCCGGGGCATGGCGGCATCGATCCCGGCGCGGAATCGGGCGCCGTGGTGGAAAAAGACCTGATGCTCAGCTTTGCACGGCAGCTCAAGGAAGTGCTGCTGCGGGCAGGCGGGGTCGAGGTGACCCTGACCCGCGAGGATGACAGCTTTGTTTCATTGGAACGGCGAGTGGCGATCGCGCACCGCGCAGGCGCGGATGTGTTCCTGTCATTGCACGCGGATTCGCTGGGCGAGGGGACGGCGCGCGGCGCAACGGTCTATTCGCTATCGGCGGATGCGTCTGACGCCGCCAGCGCCGCACTGGCCGAGCGGCACAACCGCGCCGACCTTCTGGCCGGGCTGGACCTGACCGGCACCGACGACATCGTGGCTGACATCCTGATGGATCTGGCCCGGATGGAGACCCAGCCGCGCGCCGATATGCTGGCCCGCGCGCTGGTTCTGGGGATCAAGGAGATGGGCATGCCGCTGAACAAACGGCCCTTGCGCGGCGCCAGTTTCTCGGTGCTGAAATCGCCCGATATCCCGTCCATTCTGCTGGAACTCGGCTTTATCTCGGATGGTCGCGATCTGGATAACCTCGCCGATCCCAAGTGGCGCGACCAGATGGCGGTGGCGATCAGCGACGGAATCAAGGCATGGCTGATCGCAGATGCGGCGGCCGCCGAGCTTGTCCGGCAGTAGGGCCACGCAACCCGATGCGCGGAAACCGGCGCAACGGCATTTGGCTTCTGTTTTGACGCAGGCGCTGCGGGTGCCTATATGACTCCTGAAACACGCGAATTGGGGGCGGAATGCTCAGATCAATACTGACATTTTTCGGATCGATCTTCACGCTGGTGACGTTGGGTCTGACGATGATCGCGCTCAGCATCGGCGCGATTTTTTACATCTACGGCCGCGATTTGCCCAGCCACCAGAGCCTGGCCAACTACACGCCGCCCACGATCAGCCGGATTTTCTCGGGCGAGGGGCGGATCATCGACGAATTTTCCCGCGAACGCCGGCTTTTTACCCCGGCCGAGGAAATTCCCGACCTGATCAAGCAGGCCTTCATTTCCGCCGAGGACAAGAATTTCTATTCCCATTCCGGCTATGACGCGCGCGGCATTGTCGCCGCCATGGTCGAGGCAGTACGTACGCGCGGCCAGACGGTACGCGGCGCATCGACCATCACTCAACAGGTGATGAAGAACTTCCTGCTGTCAGGCGACCGCCGGATCGAGCGCAAGATCAAGGAAATCATCCTTGCCACCCGGATTGAAGAGACGCTGAGCAAGGAAAAAATCCTAGAGCTTTACCTCAACGAGATTTTCCTTGGTCAGAACTCCTATGGTGTTGCCGCGGCCTCGCAGACCTATTTCAACAAATCATTGAGTGAACTGGCCCCGCATGAGGCCGCGTTCTTGGCCTCCATGCCCAAGGCGCCGAGCGATTTTCACCCGGTGCGCGCCGCCGAACGGCTGAAACAGCGACGTGATTTCGTGCTGCGAGAAATGGCCGAAAACGGCTATATCACCCGCGCCGTCTATAACGAGGAGCGGGCCAAGCCGTTGCGCTCGGTCCAGAACGGCGATTTTGAACCGTTTTCGAAATCCCTGCCACCGCGTGACTATTTCACCGATGAGATCCGCCGCCAGTTGAGCCGCGATTTCGGTGAGGGCGAGTTCTTTACGGGCGGTCTTTCGGTGCGCGCGACGATCGACCCGGAAATGCAGGTCGAAGCGGCGCTGGCGCTGCAAGCCAAGCTGGAGGAATATGACCGCCAGCGCGGCAAGTGGCGCGGCACTGGCATCACGCTGCCCGCCGAGGCGCTGACCAGCGAAGCGGCATGGCGCGAGGCATTGGCGGCAGTAGATGTGGCGCGCGACATTCAATTGGGCGGGCAGTGGTATCCGGCCGTTGTGCTGAAGGTCGAAGACCAAAACCTGCGGATCGGGATCGAAGGTGTGACCGAGACCGAGAGCGAACCACATGTGGTGCCGCGCAAGGATATCAGCTGGCTGCCCGGAAGCTTTCAGAAATCCTTCAAAGTTGGCGACGTGGTGCATGTGCGCCGCATGACCGGAAATGACGGCAGTTTCATCCGCTGGACCCTGCGGCAGGTGCCCGAGGTGCAGGGCGGCTTCATGGCGATGGACGTCAACACTGGCCGCGTGATCGCGATGCAGGGGGGCTTCAGCTATCAGCATTCGGTCTTCAACCGCGCCACCCAGGCCAAGCGTCAGCCCGGCTCCAGCTTCAAGCCCTTCGTCTATGCCGCGGCACTCGACAGCGGCTACAGCCCGGCGACGATCGTCGTTGACGCCCCGATCGAGATCAATACGCCGCAGGGCATGTGGCGCCCCCGGAACTCGTCGAACAAGTTCTACGGACCGACACCACTGCGCACCGGGATCGAACAGTCGCGTAACCTGATGACCATCCGTCTGGCGCAAGAGATCGGGATGGAGACTGTCGCCGCTTATGCCGAGCGGTTCGGTGTCTACGAGAACATGGGCCCTTATCTGGCCAATTCCCTGGGGTCCGAGGAAACGACGCTGTTCAAGATGGTCGCGGCCTACGCGATGTTCGCCAATGGCGGCGAACGGGTGGAGCCGACGTTGGTGGACCGGGTGCAGGATCGCAATGGCGATACGGTTTATCGCCACGATCCACGCCGCTGCGTTGATTGCTTTGACCCCGATATTCCCGAGACGCGCGGCCCGCGCATCGTGTCCGACCGCGAGCAGGTGATCGACCCCATCACTGCCTACCAGCTGACCTCGATGATGCGCGGCGTGGTTCAGCGCGGGACGGCGGCGGGCAATGTCCGCCTCGACGTGCCGGTGGCCGGCAAGACTGGTACCACCAACGACGCGCGCGATGTGTGGTTCGTGGGCTTTACCAGCAACATCGTTGCGGGTTGCTACATCGGCTTTGACCAGCCGCGCAGCCTGGGCCGGGGCGCGTATGGTGCGGGCATGTGTGGACCGGTATTTACCCAGTTCATGCGCAAGGCGACTGCGAAATATGGTGGTGGCGAGTTCGATCTGCCCCCCGGCGGCCATTTCATCAAGATCGACCGCTTTACCGGCGCACGCTTGGCTGACAGTGCCAGCGGTCAGTCTGTGGTGGCCGAATATTTCCGCGACGGTGAAGAGCCGATCTTTGGTCTGGCCTATGATGGCGGTTTTGCCATGGGCAACGACCTGGAGCTGTTCCAGTCGGATGAGGAATCGACCAAGGAAGTCACCACATCGACCGGCGATACCGCTGTTGTGGGGGAAAAGGCGACGTTCGGCTCGATCAGTTCGGGCGGGCTCTACTGATCCATCACAGGCCGGGCTTTTGCCCGGCTCGCACTCCGTGCAAGCTTGCCTCGGCCGTCAAATCCGAGGCGCTTTTCACCTTCCGCTTGTCTTTTGCCGCGCCGGTGCCAAGATCGCCCCATGGAAAAAATCCCTGCCTTCTGCACCCAGTGCCGCTCACGCTGCGGCTGTATCGCTCATGTCGAGGATGGCCGCCTGGTCGAGATCGCGCCCGACCCGGATCATCCCAGCGGCCAGAAACTGTGCCCCAAGGGCCGCGCAGCGCCCGAACTGGTCTATCACAAGGATCGCCTGACCCACCCGATTCGGCGCATCTCTCCCAAAGGCGAGACACCGGCGCGTTGGCAACGGATCAGCTGGGACACCGCATTGGACGAGATCGCGACAAAGCTCGGCGAGATCCGTGATGCCCATGGCCCCGAGCAGGTGGCGTTTTCCGTGACCACGCCAAGTGGCACGCATATGTCCGACGGGATCTTCTGGGTGGAACGGTTTATTCGCGGCTTTGGCAGCCCAAACAACATCTATGCCACCGAAATCTGCAACTGGCACAAGGATTACGTCAGCCGTCTGACCTATGGCACCGACATGGGCACGCCGGATCATGCGCGCAGCGATTGCATGCTGCTCTGGGGCCATAACCCTGCGGCGACATGGCTGGCGCGTTCGGTCGAGATGCAAAAGGCGATGAAACGCGGTGCGAAGCTGATCGTGGTGGACCCGCGCGCGATCCTCTATGCGCGCCGCGCCGATTGCTGGCTGCGGTTGCGGCCGGGGACGGATCAGGCTCTGGCGCTCGGGCTCATACATATCCTGCTGCGCGATGGTGCGTTCGATGCGGCGTTCACCGCGCGCTGGACCAACGCGGCGGCGCTGGTGCGAGACGATACTGGCGACCTGTTGCGCGACGCGGCAGGCGGCGTACTGGCGCTGGGGCCGGATGGCGGCACGGTGGAGTACGATGCGCAGGCCCGCGACTGGTGCGGGCCGGTGCAGCTTTTGGGGCGGGCGGTGGTGGAAGGTATCGCCTGTTCCACGGCGCTGAGCCTGCTGCAGGACGTGGTGGCACCGCATGATCCGGCCAGCGTGGCCGAAGAGACTGGGGTCGATCAGGCCGCGCTGGAACAGGCGGCGCAGATGATCGGTGCCGCGCAGGCCCTGTCGTATTTTGCATGGAACGGCGTCGGGCAGAGCAGGACGGCCAGCCAGACCGACCGGGCGCTGTCGATCCTCTATGCGCTGACCGGGCATTACGGTCAGCCCGGTGGCAATGTGCCGGGCACGGCGGCGCCATTCAATGACATTTCCGGCCTTGATCTGCTAAGCGATGCACAGAAGGCCAAAGGGCTGGGCCGCGATGCGCGCCCGATGGGGTCGGGCAATCAGGGCTGGGTCACGGCGCGCGATGTCTACCGCGCCGCAAGCACGCAGCAGCCTTACCCGGTGCGCGCGCTGGTGTCGTTTGGGGGCAATCTGCTGGCGGCACAACCGGACGCCGACGCGGCCAAGGTGGCATTCCATGCGCTGGAATTGCATGTCCATGCCGATTTCTTTCTGAACGCGACCGCCGAATATGCCGATATCGTGTTGCCCGCCGCGACGTCGTGGGAGCGCGGTGGCTTGCGGCACGGCTTCGATGCCTCGTTGGACGGGTTGCGCCGGGTGCAGTTGCGTCCGGTCGTCGTCGAACCTGTGGGAGAGTCTCGAAGCGATGTGCAGATCGCTCTGGCACTGGCAGAGCGGTTGAGCATGGCCGATATCATGTTCGGCTGCGACGAGGAAGCGGGCCATGCGCATTTGCTGGAGGGCAGCGGCGTCAGCCTGCAGGCCCTGCGCGCCGCGCCTGAGGGTGTGCAGGTTGCGGGCGAAGTGCCGCTGCGCGCCCATGAGACGCACGGATTTCCGACGCCCAGCGGGCTGATCGAGATTTATTCGGAACAGATCCGCCGGGCCGGGCTGACACCGCTGCCGGTCTGGCGGGCTGAGGACATGATGCTGCCGCCCCCGGGCTATCCGGTGCGCCTGAGCAGTGCCAAATCCGTGACATTCTGCCATTCGCAACACCGCAACATCGCGTCCCTGCGCCGGTTGCAACCCAATCCGCCGCTGGAAATGGCCCCAGACGTGGCCGAGGTTCGCGGCATCGTCGATGGCGACTGGGTGCGCGTGACCACGTCCAAGGGGCGCTTCATTGCCCAGGCCAAGCTGAGCGCCGCGCAGGTGCCGGGCAGCGTCGTGGCGCAGCATGGATGGTGGGTGCCGGGTGGCAAGGACGCTCCCTATGACGCGAGCGATGCGATGGCTGCGAATATCAACCTCGCGATGGACACCGATCATTGTGATCCTCTCACCGGATCGATCCCGCTGCGCTCTGGCTGGTGCGAGGTGGCGCGGCTCTGAGCGTCGCGGCTGTTCTGCCCTTGCAGGTGGCCGCGCGGCGCATCTTGCCCGTGCCCGACAGCTGAGTTACACCCGGACACAACAAAACAAGGGCCGGTACATGCGCGCGGAAATCCAATCTCTGACAGCTGAAATCGAAAACTCGCTGGAGCTTCTGCGGCAGCGGATGGACTGGGATACGGCACAGCACAGGCTGGAGGAATTCAATGCGCGGGTCGAGGACCCGACCCTGTGGGATGATCCGGCCGAGGCGCAAAAGCTGATGCGCGACCGTCAGGGTCTGGTGGATGCACTGGAAACCCATGATCTGATCAAGCAGGAATTGTCGGATAATATCGAGCTGATCGAGATGGGCGAGATGGAGGGCGACGCCGATGTGGTCGCCGAGGCCGAGGCCGCCATCCGCGCGCTGAAAAAACGCGCTGCGGCCAAGGAACTGGAGGCGCTGCTGAACGGCGAGGCGGATGGCAACGACACGTTCCTCGAGATCAACGCCGGTGCCGGCGGGACCGAAAGCTGCGACTGGGCCAGCATGTTGGCCCGGATGTATGTTCGCTGGGCGGAAAAGCGCGGCTACACGGTAGAGCTGCAATCTGAGCAATCGGGTGACGAGGCGGGCATCAAATCCGCCGCTTACAAGATCAGCGGCCACAATGCCTATGGCTGGTTGAAATCGGAATCGGGCGTGCACCGTTTGGTGCGTATCTCGCCCTTCGATTCGGCAGCCAAGCGGCACACGTCGTTCTGTTCGGTCTGGGTTTATCCGGTGGTGGACGACAATATCGACATTGAGGTGAACCCGGCCGATATCCGCATCGACACCTATCGCAGCTCGGGCGCCGGCGGGCAGCACGTGAACACCACAGACTCGGCGGTGCGCATCACCCACCATCCGACGGGCATCGTCGTGACCAGCTCCGAGAAATCGCAGCACCAGAACCGCGACATCGCCATGAAGGCCCTGAAATCAAGGCTTTACCAGATGGAGCTCGACCGCCGCAATGCCGCGATCAACGAAGCGCATGAGAGCAAGGGCGACGCCGGATGGGGCAACCAGATCCGGTCTTATGTGTTGCAGCCCTACCAGATGGTGAAGGATTTGCGCACCAATCATGAGACCTCCGACACCAAGGGCGTGCTTGACGGTGATCTTGATCAATTCATGGCCGCGACACTGGCGATGAATGTCAGCGGCAAGAGCCGCGCCGAGGCGCAGGGCGACTGAGCTTTGCGCCTGCCTTGGGTGGCGGTGCAATCAGGTATTTCTGGAAAGATGAAAGAGCCTACGGCACTGTAAAAGCAGACGGTGCGGGAAGTCGCGGGCAATGCCATAGCGGTTCTTGCGCTGGCAGGGCTGCGGCAGTTTGCCGGATCTAGGGAGGGGCCGTAGATGGATGATGTTCTGAACATGGACGCCTGCGCGCAGGCCGAGGCGATCGCGGGCGGTCAGTTGGGCGCAGAAGAGTTGATGCGCGCAACGCTGGCACGGATCGAGGCGATGAATGGCGCGGCGAATGCCATCGTGTCGCTCCGATCGGCCGGTGATCTTCTGGCGGAGGCGCGTATGGCGGACCGCGCAGAGGCGCGCGGGGCGCTGCACGGGCTGCCGGTGGCGATCAAGGATCTGGCGAATGCGCGCGGCCTGCCGACTTCGCAGGGCTCGCCGCTCTTTGCCGGGCAAATGGCGCTGCAGGACGATCTGCACGTGGCACGGATGCGCGCGGCAGGCGCGATCATCCTTGGCAAAACCAACACGCCGGAATTCGGCCTTGGCAGCCAAACCTATAACCCTGTTTTTGGCGCAACTCCAAACCCTTATGATGCAAACCTCACCTGCGGTGGGTCGTCGGGCGGGGCGGCGGTGGCGCTGGCGCACGGGATGGTATCGCTGGCCGACGGGTCGGACATGATGGGCAGCCTGCGCAACCCGGCGGGCTGGTGCAACATCTATGGCATGCGCCCCAGTTGGGGCACCGTGCCGGGCGACATCAGTGGCGATACCTTTCTGCATCAGCTTTCGACGAACGGCCCGATGGCGCGCAGTCCGGATGATCTGGCGTTACTGCTGGAGGTGATGGCAGGCCCCGATCCGTGCCTGCCGCATGGCCGCGCGCTGGAACCGGCGCACGGTGTGGGGCGGAGGATCGGGTGGCTGGGCGACTGGGTTGGTGCATATCCATTCGAGCCGGGCATATTGCCGCTATGCAAGGCGGCGCTCGGCGCGATCGAGGGGGCCGAGATACATGATTTGGACGCGCCATTCAGTCGCGAGGCGCTGTGGCAGAGCTGGATCGACCTGCGCAGTTGGGCGGTTGGAGCGTCGCTGGCGCCGATGTTGGCGGATGAGGCCATGCGCGCCCGGCTCAAACCCGAGGCGATCTGGGAGGCAGAGCGCGGCGCGGCGCTGAGCGCGATGCAGGTGCACCGCGCCAGCGTGATCCGATCAGAGTGGTTTCTGGCCGCCCATGCCTTGTTCGAGCAATATGATGTGCTGGCAATGCCGACAGCACAGGTCTGGCCCTTTGCCCATGACCAGGCGTGGCCGCGGCAGATCAATGGCGTGGAGATGGACAGCTATCACCGCTGGATGGAATGCGTGGTGCCTGCCAGCCTGATCGGGTTGCCGGTGGTGGCGGTGCCGGCAGGCTTTGGTGCGAACGGTTTGCCGATGGGGCTGCAACTGATTGGGCGGCGCGGTGCGGATCGCGATCTGTTGGAATTGGCCGGACAGTATCACCGTGCCACCGGCTGGCCACAGGTGCGTCCGCCGATGAAAAATGTCTGAAAAAATTTATTGTGCAATACGACCCGCCCGCTAACCTGATGCAGGCAAGCGAGAAGGGGAGCCATGACAGAAAACCGCGCGACAGACATCGGAGTACCTGATCTGGGGCCGGTCAACTATGCGATGTTGGGCGAGGCGTTGCGGCGGGGCTGGGCGGACATGCGCCGCGCGCCGGGATATGCGCTGCTGTTTGCCGGCGTCTATGTCGCCTTTGGCTGGGTTCTGACAGGGGTCACGCTGGTCACTGGGCACAGTTACTGGCTGGTGTTTGCAGCGGTGGGCTTTCCGCTCTTCGGGCCGTTCGCCGCAGTCGGGCTATACGAAGTGTCGCGCCAGCTGGAGATGGGCAAGCCTTTGAATGCGCGCTGGATTTTCGGTGTGATCGCCCATCAGAGGCGACGGCAGCTACCGTCGCTCTGTGCGATCATCATCATGATTTTCCTGTTCTGGTTTTTCCTGGCGCACATGATCTTCGCGCTGTTTATGGGACTGTCGGTGATGACCAACGTCTCGTCCTCCTACGCTGTGTTTCTGACGATGAATGGGCTGAGTATGCTGGCGGTTGGCACAGTCGTCGGCGGGATTTTCGCGCTTTTGGTCTATGCAATTACAGTGGTCGCCTTGCCGATGTTGCTGGACCGCGAAGTCGATTTCGTGAGCGCGATGATCGCCAGTATCGGCGTGGTAACGCAGAACCCGGGCCCGATGCTGGCCTGGGCGGGTTTTGTGGCGGTAACGACCTTTGTGGCGATGATACCCGGGTTCTTGGGGTTGTTCATCGTGTTGCCGTTGCTGGGCCACGCGACCTGGCACCTTTACCGGTTAGTGTGTGCATCAGCCGATGCTCAGGACATTGAAGAGGGGTAGTACCCCGCCGCTGGCCCGGCCCGATGCCAGACAAACGATCCCTTTCAGCTGAGCGCCGCCGCCAGGTGGTCAAAGACCAGCCGGATGCGGCGGCTGGTGTGCAATTCACGATGTGTGGTCAGCCAGATCGGAACGGGGATCACCGGCAGGTCCGGCAGGAGGCGGATGATCTCGGGGCAGGGATCGGCGATGTCGTGCATCATCACGCCGATGCCCAACCCCTGTCGCACCATCTCCCAGGCGACGACGCCGCTTTGCGAGGCCAGTTTGATGTTGCTCCGCGACAGCGAGAGGCCGAGCTCGTTCAATCCGGTGAGCAACCGAGAGTGGTCGGCATCGAAACCAACAAAGGCCGCGTCGTTGAGATCTTGGGGCCGTGTGGGGTTGCCATGCCGCTCGATGTAACGTCTTGAGGCATAAAGCCCGGCCCAACTGTCGCGCAGAAGCCGCGCGATCAGGTCGGGCTGATCAGGGCGCGCATGGCGAATGGCGATATCGGCCTCGCGGCGGCGCAGGTCGCTGATTGCGTTTGTTGCCACGATGTCGATCTCGAGCCCCGGCGCGTCGCTGCGCAGGCTGTCAAGAATGGGTGGCAGCAGGTGCGCGGCAACCACATCGCTGGCGCTGATCCGGACCTGGCCCGCGATAGTCTGACTGTGGCCCGACGCGGTGAGCGAAATCCGGGTGGCCGCGTCGCCCATTGCGCGGACATGATCCAGCAGGTCGCGCCCGGACGCGGTGAGCACCAACGTACGGCCGCGCCGTTCGAACAGGACGATGCCCAGCGCCTCCTCAAGCCCGCTGACCTGTCGGCCCAGCGTTGGTTGCGCCAGGCCAAGGGCACGGGCAGCTGCCGAGAGCGAGCCAAGTTCCACGGTCGCCAGAAAAGCGCGGACCTGGTTCCAGTCAAAGGTGACAGAAGACCAATTCATGCATTTTTGCATAACAGTCTGTCGAAAATATGCAATTACCTTTGGTCCGGCGCCAGTTTACCAGAACCCCAGATTTCAGGAGACAGATGATGACCACGCATGCCGAATTCTGGGACAGGATTGCCCCGAAATACGCGCAGAAGCCGATTGCAGACACGACCGCCTACGAGACCACGATGAGGCGCACGCGACAGTACCTGGCGGCATCAGACCGGGTGCTGGAGCTTGGCTGTGGTACAGGCTCGACGGCGGTGCGGCTGGCTCCGGACGTGGCGCAGTTCACAGGCACAGACATCTCGGGCGAGATGATCCGCATCGCGCAAGGCCGGGCTGAGGCGGCGGGCACGGCAAATTTGACCTTTGCCACGACGCAGGCCTTTGATCTGCAGCCCCCAGCCGCGCCCTTCGACACCGTTTTGGCGTTCAATATATTGCATCTTCTCGAAGATGTCCCGGCAGCCCTGCGCGAGATACATGCGCAAATCAAACCGGGTGGGTTGTTCATCTCGAAATCGGGCTGTCTTGGGGGTGGGTGGCCGTTTCTGCGGTGGGCGATCCGCGTCATGCAGATGGTCGGAAAGGCACCGCATGTGGGATTTTTTACCACAAGGCAGCTTGAAGAGATGATTTCGGACGCCGGGTTCGAGATCCTTGAGACAGGCGACTACCCGGCCAAGCCACCCAGCCATTTCGTGGTGGCGCGCAGGCGTTGATCATGGATGGGGGGGCGGTCATGTGCCGGGCTTCAGCCCGGCACTGGCGCTCTATTCCTCGCGCCCATGTGCAATCAAGCGCGACCGCAGTGTGGCAGCCTCCGGTGCGCCGGCCTCCAGCGCGAACACGTAAGCGTGGGTGAGGTAGAAACAGGCGGCGTCAAGGGCGTTGGCCTCGTCCGCCGCCCTTGTGTAGAGCCGTATCAGTGCCGCGCTGTCCTGCTGCTCGTGTGCGGCGATCATGGCGGTGTCGAGGTCGCTCATTCCGCCGCTTGGCCTCGCGCACGGTAGGTATCCATCTTGCTGGCGACCCAGTCGTGAAAGCAATGTGTCGGGCTGTCCATGACAGGCGAGAACCGTCCGCCGTCGAACTGGGTCACGTGGCGGCCTTTCTGCATGCCCTCGACGACAAAGATATCCTCTTCGAACACGGCCTTCCAAAGCTGGGTATTGCGCGCGCGCATGCCCTCGTCGGTGCCGGGCACGGCGTAGTAGAGGTGGATGTGCTCGACAGTGCGGTCCAGACTCTTCGGTTCAAGGATGATGGTGAAGGCGTGATCGCGGTGCACACCTAGCAGGACGTTGGGATAGACGGCGATATATTCGGCCTGCTCGTTCCATTTTGCGCCCACATCCTCGAAATCGGGGAAAGTCTGCCCATGCTCATTGCGCAACTGACGGTACACCATCGTGCCCTGGCCCGAAAACGCGCCGGGTTTCTCGATGTGGTAGTGATCCTCAAGCCGGGAATAGCTGTTGAGCCCCGGATGGATCCACGGCAGGTGGTAGCTTTCGCAATAGTTCTCGACGGCGAGTTTCCAGTTGGTCTGAACCTCAAGCTGGAATTTGCTGTCATGGCCGCCGTGATAGAGCGGCAGCTCGAACTCTGACCAGCGTTCAATGATGTCTGACATCGCCACTTCGAATTCCGGGGCATCGCCTGACATGTTGATCCACACCACATCGCGCCAGACATGGCTGCGCACCACGTTCAGGCCCAACTCGTCGCGCTTGATGGCGGGGTGGGTGTTCTGGCCGGGGCCGCCCACATGCGGTGTGCTGACCAGATTGCCCTTGGTCGAGTAGCACCACGAATGATAGGGGCAGCGGATCGCGCCCTCGATCTTGCGGGGCTCTTCGACCAGAATCATTCCGCGGTGGCGGCAGATATTCTGGAAGACGCGCACTTCTCCGTCCTTGTCGCGGATCAGCAGCAGGGGCATGCCGAGAAACTCCATCGGCACGGCATCGCCCGGCTCGGGCACGTCAGCGGCCACGGCAAGGCCCGCCCATTGCGAGTAGAGCAGCGCGTGCTTTTCCTCTTCATACACCGCAGGGTCGATGTAATGGGCGTTAGGCAGGCCGTTGGCGGTCTCGACCGGGGCGCGGACATTCGACAGATCTGTGATGGGTTTGTTCATTGGACTACCTCCCTCGTGACTGAGCTCGACTCTGCCCGAAACCGTCACCGCATAGCCGCCTGCCAGCGACGCGAATTCTCTGAGGGCGACATTGCGCATGGGGGTGCGTGGCCGGATCATATTAAGGACAACCCCGATGTGCCCGGCGGCACCACGCGTTTCAGTGCTGAAGGTGCCGCCGGCCCGCAATCGCGATTCGTATCAGCGAAACGGCTGCTCAAGTTGCAGCAGGTTGGCGTGAAAGGGGGCGACTGCCGAACGCTCGATCAGCCCAGCCTGGCGGGCCGCGGTCAGGACGGCGCTCGTGTCGCTGCCCAGATGTTCGTAGACCATGCGGGTTGCGCGAACGCCGGTTATCTTTTCGCGCACTGTGCGGGTCACGTAACCCACCCAGAGATTCTTCTGAAACGAGGTTTCGGGGGCGAGGAAGTTGAACGAACAGGCCATGGCGTTCTGATGGGTGACGATCATCATGATGCCCTCTTCCTGGCGCATCACGATACCTCGAAATTCGCGATCGCGCGGCGCGGTCGAAATGCCTTGCTTGCGCAGCGCCTCGCGCGGCTCGAACCCGCGCAGGAAGGTATAGCCGTCGCGGCGATAGATATAGACGAGGCCGAGGACAAACTGGGTTTCCTCGATGAAACTGCGCCGCACGAACCGATAGAACCCGCTGGGGAACAGCGATGGGTCCACATCGACCGGCGCTCGTCCGAAGTAACCCTGCAGCTCCGGGTGGCTGAGCAGATCATACTCTGCTTGGGTCCGGCCGAGGTTTTCGGCCGGTTCCAGCAGGATGCGCGCATCGACGCCAAAGAACTGGCAGATGCGGTAGAGCACGTCAGGACGTGGGAAGCTCTCTCCGGACAGATAGCGGTTGAACTGTGTCCGATTGATCCCGAGCTCGCGGCAGAGCCCGGCCACCGACGGATATTCGGCGCTCAGCGCACGCAGATTATTGCCAAAGACAGCGCGCAATTCGGCCGGATCCGCGCCGTTCGGCGGGCGGTCTTCCGATTCCAATCGGTTCATGGTTGACACTGATTCCGGTCAAGTCGATACATGCCTCGTCATCCCAAAGTTGTCTTTCCAAGCCATTGCAGCATGATTTTACACCGCTGTCACGAGTGGTGACGCCAATTAGCGTCATTTTTTGGCTTTATTGACACAAATGGACCACGGCGGACGCTGAATTGACCATGTTCCTTGAGCGCTATGCAGGACATTCTGCCTAGCATGAAGATTTTTAAGATTGGGGGAAACATGCACGGTAAAATGCACGGTGTCGTTCTTTGGAGTGATCAGGCTCAGGACCGGGCTGTGATCTGGTGCGAGGATCATGGCGATCTGGCATTCTACCGCGGGCAGGGCAGCGATGCCGGGGCCGCAGCGGGGTTGACAGCCGGTGACATGATCGCGTTCGACCTCTGCGAAGGCGGCGAGATGCGCCTGGCGCGCAAACCGCGTCTGGTGGCACAGGAAAGCCATCCAACCTTGTCTCGCGCGCTTCGCCAAGCGGGTGTCAATGCCGGTGCCCTGCCAGACACCAGCACCGACATGCCAGTGGCCACGTCCGTTGCTTCCGAAAATGAGCATTCGGGAAATGTTGTGCCGTTCCGGGCGCAGCGTTGCGCCGAGATCGCCTGAGACTCGGATCAAGCCAAAGCAGTGAAGCGTTATGTAAGCGCGGGGTGGAAACACCCCGCGTTTTTACTTGGTCGGGGTGTGCCGGGCTGTGACAAGCCCGGCTTAGGCGTGGCGCGCAGCTCAGATGCCGCGGGGCAGGGCGGCGACGCCGGTGCGTGCCATGTCCGACAGCCCCAAGGGGCGCATGAGATCGGCAAAGGCGTCGATCTTGGCCGGCGTGCCGGTGATCTCGAAGATGAAACTGTCGAGCGTGCTGTCGACCACGCTGGCGCGGAAGATATCCGCCAGACGCAGCGCTTCGACCCGCTTTTCGTCCTTGCCTTCGACCTTCAGCAACGCCAGTTCGCGCTCGACCGAGCGACCTTCCACCGTCAGGTCATGCACTTCATGCACCGGGACGATGCGGCCCAACTGCGCCTTTATCTGCTCGATCACCTGCGGTGTGCCGGTGGTGACGATGGTGATGCGGGACGTGTGGCCTTCATGGTCGATCTCGGCCACGGTCAGGCTGTCGATGTTGTAGCCGCGCCCGGAAAAGAGGCCGATGACGCGCGCCAACACGCCCGCCTCGTTATCGACGATGACCGCCAGCGTGTGGCTCTCTTCCACGTCAGAGAAGGTGGGGCGTAGATTGTAGGCGGAATGCTTGGTCGCGCCTTTTTTGATTTTTAGTGCGGACATGTTCATCGTCCTTCTATCTGGTGTTTGCGGTGAGGCGAGGCTGGTTGAGGTGGCGATGTGGGGCGGGTGGGGCAAGCCTCACCCGCAAGATCACACCATCACCGCGCCTTTGTTATCGATGGCGTCCTTGGTTGATGCCTCGCCCATCAGCATCTCGTTATGCGCTTTGCCCGACGGGATCATCGGGAAGCAGTTCTCGTGCTTTTCCACCAGACAATCAAAGATCACCGGGCCGTCATGGTTGATCATCTCCATGATCGCATCATCGAGATCGGCGGGGTCGTCGCATTTGATCCCCTTGGCGCCAAACGCTTCGGCCAGTTTGACGAAGTCGGGCAGCGCCTCGGACCAGGAATGCGAATACCGCTCGCCATGCAGCAATTCCTGCCATTGGCGAACCATCCCGAGGCGTTCGTTGTTCAGGATGAACTGCTTCACCGGCAGGCGGAACTGCACGGCAGTGCCCATTTCCTGCATGTTCATCAGCCAGCTTGCCTCACCGGCGACGTTGATCACCAGCGCCTCGGGATGGGCCATCTGCACACCGATGGAGGACGGAAAGCCGTAACCCATCGTGCCGAGGCCGCCGGAGGTCATCCAGCGGTTGGGATCCTCGAAAGTCAGGTACTGCGCGGCCCACATCTGGTGCTGGCCCACTTCGGTACAGATGTAACGGTCGTGGTCCTTGGTCAATGCCTCGAGCCGTTCCAGCGCGTGCTGCGGCTTGATCACGTTGCCGATCTGCTTGAACGCCAGGCAATCGACCTTGCGCCATTGATCGATCTTGGCGGTCCATTTGGTCAGCGCCTCGCGATTGACCTTGCGGCCGCGCGATTTCCAGACCTTCAGCAGGTCCTCAAGCACATGGGCGACGTCACCCACGATGGGGATATCGGCCTTGATCACCTTGTTGATCGAAGATGGGTCGATGTCGATATGCGCCTTTTTCGAGCCGGGCGAGAACGCATCGAGCCGCCCGGTGATCCGGTCGTCGAAGCGCGCGCCGATGTTGATCATCAGGTCGCAATCATGCATCGCCATGTTCGCCTCGTAGAGGCCGTGCATGCCCAGCATCCCGAGCCAATGCTTACCGCTCGCGGGATAGGCGCCAAGCCCCATCAGCGTCGACGTGATCGGAACGCCTGTGGCCTCAACCAACTCGCGCAGAAGTTGCGATGCGGCGGGCCCAGAATTGATCACGCCACCGCCGGTATAGAAGATCGGGCGCTTGGCCGTCTCCAGCGCTGCGACCAGCTCGGTGATCGCCTCCATGTCGCCCTTGACCTGCGGCTGGTAATGGCTGACCCGCACCTTTTGCGGCGGGGTGTAGGTGCCGCTGGCAAATTGCACGTCCTTGGGAATGTCGATCAGCACCGGGCCGGGCCGGCCTGCGCTGGCCACATGAAATGCTTCGTGGATCACACCGGAAAGCCGGTCGGTGTCCTTGACCAGCCAGTTGTGTTTCGTGCAGGGCCGGGTGATGCCGACGGTATCGGCCTCCTGAAAGGCGTCCGATCCGATCATGAAGGTCGGCACCTGTCCGGTCAGCACGACGATCGGGATACTGTCCATCAGCGCATCCGTCAGTCCGGTCACGGCGTTGGTTGCCCCCGGGCCGGAGGTCACGAGCACGACACCCGGCTTGCCGGTCGAGCGTGCATAGCCTTCGGCGGCATGCACCGCGCCCTGTTCGTGGCGCACCAGAATGTGGCGAATGTCATTTTGCTGGAACACTTCGTCATAGATCGGTAGCACCGCGCCACCGGGATATCCGAATATGACGTCCACGCCCTGATCCTTGAGGGCCTGGACCACCATTTTCGCTCCGGTCATCTGACGTGTCATTGCTTTGCTCCGTTCATGACATGTATTCCTTAAGTTTTACGCATAAAAAAGCCCCCGAAAATTCGGGGGCGCATGGGGTACCGTTCAGGGTGTCCGTTACCGGCCCATGCGCCATTCGATTACGACTACGATTAGTTGGGCCACGTGGGCGCTCCTTATGCTGCGTGTGCGAGACAATATTGGTGAGGTCGGAAGCCGTCAAGCGACAATTGCGGTGAAAATGTCGCAAGATCGGCATTTTCTTTGCATTTGTTGCGCGGAGTGGCTGGTATTCGAAAGAAGCGGGGCTGTGGCTGCGCGGGCAGGTCGCGACTTGGCGGGAATGCCGATGGAATGAGGCCAATGGTGGTGAACGCAGGGTAACAGATAGCGATCCCTGGCAAACTTTGCCAACCGTCAATCTCACCCAAAGCACCCGCGCCGCGGGCCTGATACAGAGGGTGCCGCGGCGTCGTGATAACGCCACGGCTTTGCTTGTGGCGTTCCGGTCAGGTCGCCTTGAACCACCAGCGCTCCAGGAAGAGCCTTCCGTCGACTTCGTAGTTGTTCGAGGCCTTGTCGAACGCGACCTTGTCGGAGGTGGCAAAGACATCGTTGGCAAAGAACGGCACCACCGTCCCGCCGTCATTGCGGACCAGGGACTGCATTTCGCCGTAAAGCTCGCCGCGCAATTTCGGATCGAGTTCCGATCTCGCCTGAACAAGCAGGGAGTTGAAATGTTCGTTGTCCCAGAACGTGTCATTCCACGCCGCGCCCTTTGAATAGGCTTGGGTAAAGATACTATCCTGGGTGGCGTATCCCGGCCAGTAACAGGCGCACCATGGTTTGGCCATCCACACATCGGACCAGTAACCATCTGTCGGCTCGCGCTTGACGGTGATGTTGATCCCCGCCTTGGCGGCCTGTTCCTTGTAAAGCACGGCGGCATCCACCGCGCCGCCAAAGGCCGCGTCCGATGCGCTGAGTTGCAGGTCGATACTGTCGAGGCCAGCTTGGCTGAGGTGCCAGCGGGCCTTATCCGGGTCGTAGTTGCGCTGTGCAAGATCGGCGTTGAAATAGGTGTAAGCAGAGCTGATCGGGTGGTCGTTTCCGATTTGCCCATGGCCAAACAGGATCGTTTCGAGCATCGCCTCGCGGTCCAGCCCCAGCTTGACCGCCATCCGCACATCATTGTTGTCGAACGGGCCGGTATTGGTGTGCATCGGAAAGGTATAATGTGTCTTGCCTTCGACTTCGTGCACATCGATCCCTTCGGATTTCTTGAGCAGGGCTGCGGTCTTGAGTTCGACTCGGTCCATGCCGTCGATCGCCCCGGTCCGCAGCGCGCTGGTCCGGGCGGTCACGTCCTTGATCGACAGCAGTTCGGCACTGTCGAAATGGCCGCGCGCCTCGTTCCAGTAGTTCGGGTTCTTCTCGAACGTGGTTCTCACGCCGGGCTCGAAGCTGACCAGCTTGTAGGCACCGACACCGTTGCCGTCTTCATAGGCGAGTGTACCATCCTCCCGCGCGGCGTAGATCGGAAAGTTGAAGCTGCTGAGCTTGAAGGGGAAATCGGCGTCGCCACCGGAGAGCTCTACAGACACTCTGTCTGTACCATCGGCTTTGATGGACGAAATCGCCGCAACGATACTTGCCGCGGACGACGTGGAATCTTTGCCTCTGTGATGATTGATCGAGGCGATGACATCCTCCACCGACAGCGTCTTGCCGTTGTGAAACTCGATGCCGGGACGCAGTTTGAACGTCCAGATGCGGGCATCAGGCGTTGCGTCCCACTCGATTGCAAGCTTGGGAACGAGGCTGCCATCGGTGTCCACTTCGGTCAGCGTGTTGGTGATGGCGTAATGGGTGGCGGACAAGAGCCCGTTGAGCACTTGTCCCGGGTCGAGCACATCGGTGGTGCTGCCGTGTCCGATGCCAAAGCGCAAATGCCCACCCTTGACGGGTGTTGCTGCCATGGCGCGACCTGCCAACGCCGATGCGGCCGAGACAGAGAGCCCCGTTGCCATGGCGCGCTGAATGAAGGCGCGGCGTGTCAGGCCGTTATCGGCGCTGAGGAAGGAGTTTGGGTTGCGGATAAGTCCGGTCATGATTTGATCCCTTGTTGGTCGTTGCCGGAGCGTCGCTGCGCCCCGGTCTGCTTTTTCTGGAGGGGCACGTTGGCCGCGCCCGTTTGTCTAGCCTGCGACGCGGTCGCGTTCGCCATAGACAGTTGCGTTCACTTCGGGGTCGCCGACGACGTTGGGTTCGTTTTCGTAGACGAATACGCCCATGATCCGCGTGGTGTCGCCCTCTACGGGCGATACCCTGTGCAGCGAATTGCAGCCGCGGAAAATGCATAGCGATCCGGCCTCTCGGGCGACGGCCACCGCATCCTGGGGGCATTGCCCGGTAACCACGCGCCGGACGTATTCGTAATTCTGGTCGTCGTCCGTGCGCGTGTTGGGAACCATTTCGAATTCGCCGCCGACCTCTGCTGCCTGCAGCATCAACGTCATGGTAAAGGCATTCACTGAATCGAAGTGCCACGCCGAACTGTCTCCGGGTTCGTAGCAAAGCAGATTGACCGGCTGGCAGGGGTCTGCGTTGTCGTAAAGGGTCTCGACCCCGACAATGTCGGCCACCATCTGGCGGACCGGTTCCCAGTGGTACAATACCTTGACCGGGGACGCGTCGGAAAACCTGTCATAGGCGAGCATCTTGGTGCTGGCATTCAGCAGGATGTTGCGGGGGTGATCCTCAGGAAGCGAGGGATCGCCCTGCCTTTGCAGATAGCAATTGCGCCTGGAATTGTTCTGGTGCGCGCGAGGTAGGGCCTCGACCGCATCGGCCACGGCGCGGTCACGCGCGGCGGGCAGAATGAAATCAGGCAGCGAGACGAATTGGTTCGTCTCCAGTTCCTTGCGTAGCCGGTTGACCAGCGCGGTTCGGGCTGGGCTCGACCGATCCAGAATTGGATAGGTGTCTAGGTTTACAACGTCTTCTGGTCGCATTCTGGCTTTCCTCCCTGTGGTGCCATGACGGCTAAAGATGATTCTCAATAAAAAAGTTGGACGTTCAACAAACATTTTAATTTGTGATTTCATCGGCTAGGATGACCCGCCGGAACCAAGCAGGAGCCGCCAAGGTGATCAGTCCGAAATCCACAAAAAAACAACGACCGCGCACCCATGCGGAGATCAACGAGTACCGGCGCAAATCATTGGTGGAAGGCGCGCTTCGATCGCTTGCAGAGTACGGCGTGTCAGGCACGACGGTATCCACGATCTGTACCGCAGCGGGCAGTTCGCGCGGTTTGTTGGGGCATTATTTCGCCACCAAGGACGAAGTCATGGTTGCCGCGCTCGAATATCTGTTCGGGCAAATATCATTGATGGTGAAAGAGTCGCTGGACAAGTTTGACGGAACAGCCGTCGAGAAGTTGCATCAAATGCCATCCGTGCTGTTTACAGCCCCGGTCTTCACGCAGCTCAACCGGACCGCGTTCCTCGCCCTGTGGCATGAAACCCGTTTCAATGACCAGGTGCGCGTGGCGAACCGCCAACTCTATCGTAACTATATCCTCCGGGTTGAGCGGATGTTCACCGCTGCAGCCCGCGAACTGGGGCTGAAAATTGACGCGCGGCGGGCGGCGCTTGGATTGATCGCGGTATCTGACGGGCTATGGCTCGGTCTGTCGATCCATGATGACGTGATCACCGGCGAGCAGGCGATCGAGATCTGCCAGAACTACATCACGCGAGAGCTCAAGCTTGATTGACGGGTTTTGCCGGAGGGCGGGACCGCAAAGCGCCATGAGCTTAAAGAGTGTCCCCTGGTTCTGGACGCAGGTTGCGGTTTGGGCCAGCCAGATGAAGGACAAGCCGACCGAGATGATGAAGCCGGAATAGGCCGACACTACCAAAGCTTCCTCCGGATGCCGTGATGCTGAATGGAATGATAAGAATCATGAAGGTTTCAGAAATGAAATCAAGGTCGTGCCAGAAGTTTCTAATCCCGGAATGTGCCACGGTTTGCGCGGCAATTGACGAAAATCACTTGTCCTTTGTCAGGGGTGGGTATTTTGTCTGTTCCGCGTGCTTCTGGCACCGCCTCGGAAGGGGCTTTTCTTTCCGATGCGTGCTGCCTAGGCTCCGCTCCGGATTAATGTTCCACTTAAAGGGAGACGAACCATGAAAAAACTCTTGATGGCCACAGCGGCGACCGCCCTGATGGCAGGGACGGCTTATGCCGATGACGTGAAACTGGGAATTCTGCTGGGCTTTACCGGCCCGCTGGAATCGATCGCACCGGATATGGCTTCCGGGGCGAAGCTCGCGATTGATCAGGTCAACGCGTCAGGCAAATTCCTTGACGGACAGACCGTCAGCGCAGTGCAGGGTGACACCGGCTGCATCGACGCAAGCCTTGCTGTTTCTTCTGCCGAGCGTTTGATCACCTCGGACGGGGTGAAGGGTATTGTCGGCGGCATGTGCTCGGGCGAAACCGGCGCCGTGCTGCAAAACGCCGCCATTCCGAACGGCATCGTGATGATATCGCCCTCGGCCACCTCGCCGGCGCTCAGCACCGTAGAGGATAACGGACTGTTCTTCCGCACCTCGCCCTCGGACGCGCGTCAGGGGCAGGTGATGGCCGACATTCTGAACGATCGTGGCATCAAGGAAGTCGCGATCACCTATACCAACAATGATTACGGCAAGGGGCTTGCCGACAGCGTCGCGAGCGCCTTCACAGAGTCCGGTGGCACGGTGACGATGAACGCCTCGCATGAAGACGGCAAGGCTGACTATTCCGCCGAAGTGGGCGCACTTGCCTCGGCTGGCGGTGAAGTTCTGATCATCGTGGGATACATTGATCAGGGCGGTGCCGGAATCATCAACGGTGCGCTCGATTCGGGTGCCTTCGACACGTTCATGTTCCCCGACGGGATGGTGTCGGAAACTCTGGAAGCAAACTTTGCAGCCAGCACCGAAGGCTCCTTTGGGCAGGTTCCGAGCGCACAGGGCGACGGCCCGGCCAAGTTTGCCGAAATCGGCAAGGCGGCGGGCTTCGATCCCACCGGTACTTTCGCGCCGGAATCCTACGATGCGGCCGCGCTGATCTTGCTGGCAATGCAGGCGGCCGGTTCCACCGATCCCGCAGTCTACAAGGAAAAAGTGATGGATGTGGCGAACGCTCCGGGCGAAGAAATTCTGCCGGGTGAGTTGGATAAGGCGCTGCAGATCCTCAAGGATGGCGGCGATATCGACTATGTCGGTGCCTCTGCGGTCGAATTGATCGGACCGGGCGAAAGCGCCGGCACCTATCGCGAGATCGAGATGAAGGACGGCAAGATGGTGGAGGTCGGCTTCCGCTGATCTTCTGAACGATGCCAAGGTTGCCGGCCCGGGCTTGTGCCTGGGTCGGCAGTTCGCATGGTTACACGCGGCTTGTCGCCTGACTGGTGTCGGATGGATGCGGCGACGCCAAAGCCAAAAGAAGATAAAGTCTGGCTTCACAACGAATGTGACTATCTTTAGACGGTCGGGGCAAAGCATGGTCCGCAGACGCTCTGCCGGGTAACGGGTGGCGCAGTATGACGGGCCTGAACCGGAAACCGCCCCGTGACAGACCGCTGTAAGCCGGGCCGCGGACAGGGAGAACATGGATGATCGTTGTCGAGGATCTCCACAAGCATTTCGGCGGCTTCCATGCCGTCGATGGTGCCAGCCTTTCCTTTGCAGAAGGGGCGATCACAGGGTTGATCGGGCCGAATGGCGCCGGCAAGACGACGTTGTTCAACGTGATCGCGGGCGTTTACAAGCCGACATCGGGCCGGGTGACGATGGCGGGCGAGGATATTACCGGCTTGGCGCCGCATGATCTGTTTCACAAGGGCGTCCTGCGTACTTTTCAGATCGCGCATGAGTTTCATTCCATGAGCTGCCGCGAGAACCTGATGATGGTGCCGGGCGGGCAATCGGGTGAACGGCTGTGGAATACCTGGTTTGGCCGCAAACGTATCGCCGATGAGGAACGCGCGCTGCGGGCCAAGGCTGACGAGGTTCTGGAATTCCTGACCATCGAACATCTGGCCGAGCAGAAGGCGGGCCAGATTTCTGGGGGGCAGAAGAAGCTGCTGGAACTGGGCCGGACGATGATGGTCGATGCGCGTATCGTATTCCTTGACGAAGTCGGCGCAGGGGTCAACCGGACCCTGCTGAACGTGATCGGCGACGCGATTTTGCGCCTGAACCAGGAGCGCGGCTATACGTTCGTGGTCATCGAGCATGACATGGATTTCATTGCCCGCCTCTGCGATCCGGTGATCTGCATGGCCGAGGGCCGAGTTCTGGCCACCGGCAATCTGGACGAGATCAAGGCCAACGAACAGGTGATCGAGGCCTATCTCGGCACCGGTCTGAAGAACCGCGAGCAGGTGGGCACGTGAGGGGCTTGATCTGGCAACGCGGTGGTGACGACGCATGGGTTGGTTTCCGTGCGGCCCGTCCCCGGGCCTCGGGTAGTCGGCGCGTCAGCGGCGTCACCGCAAGATATTTGGAGCGCAAAGAAACATGAGCAGTGATCCCTACGGCGACCGGGGCAACACCGCGCCATCCGCCGCACATGGTGGTGCGACGCCCGCGGCGGCTGACGAGCCGTTTCTGATCGGACAAGGCATGACCGGCGGTTATGGCAACGGGCCGGACATCCTGCACGACTGCACCATCGCCGTGGAAAAGGGCGAAATCGCGGTGATCGTCGGGCCCAACGGTGCGGGCAAGTCGACGGCGATGAAGGCCGTGTTCGGCATGCTTGACCTGCGTGCGGGGCATGTGCGGCTGGCCGGTGAGGATATCACCGCGCTGACGCCGCAGGACCGCGTAGCCAAGGGCATGGGGTTCGTGCCGCAGACGAACAACATCTTCACCTCCATGACGGTGGAGGAAAACCTGGAAATGGGTGCGTTCATTCGCAACGATGATTTTTCGGGCACGATGGAGCAGATTTATGATCTGTTCCCGATCCTGCGCGACAAGCGCCGCCAGTTGGCCGGCGAACTTTCGGGTGGCCAGCGTCAGCAGGTGGCGGTGGGCCGCGCGCTGATGACACAACCCAAGCTGCTGATGCTGGATGAACCCACCGCCGGGGTCAGCCCGATCGTCATGGACGAACTTTTTGATCGCATCATCGAAGTGGCACGCACCGGCATCCCGATCCTGATGGTCGAGCAGAACGCGCGGCAAGCGCTTGAGATCGCGGACAAGGGCTATGTGCTGGTGCAGGGGGCCAACGCCTATACAGGCACTGGCAAGGAGCTTCTGGCCGACGAGGAAGTGCGCAAGAGTTTCCTTGGGGGATGATGATGCGAAACAGTTTCAAAGACACCTGTCACGGCAACGGGGCGATTGATTGATGGACTTTCTCAACGCGATTGTCGCGCTCTCCAATTATGTACTGATCCCCGGTATCGCCTATGGCAGCCAACTGGCGCTTGGCGCGCTCGGGGTCACGCTGGTCTACGGCATCCTGCGGTTCTCCAATTTCGCGCATGGCGACACGATGGCCTTTGGTGCGATGATCACCGTCCTGGTGACGTGGTGGTTACAGTCTCTGGGGGTCAGCCTTGGGCCGTTGCCCACCGCGCTGCTGGCGCTGCCGTTCGGGATCCTGGGATGTGTCTTGCTACTGCTGGCAACCGACCGCGTTGTTTATCGCTTCTACCGCGAAAAAAAGGCCAAGCCGGTGATCCTGGTGATCGTCTCCATGGGGGTGATGTTCATCATGAACGGGATCGTCCGGCTGATCATCGGCCCCGACGACCAGCGGTTCCT
Source organism: Roseovarius sp. ZX-A-9 (assembly GCF_028369135.1). Taxonomy (GTDB): domain Bacteria; phylum Pseudomonadota; class Alphaproteobacteria; order Rhodobacterales; family Rhodobacteraceae; genus Roseovarius. The sequence goes on along the minus strand of NZ_JAPWHW010000031.1, from coordinate 10,081 downwards.
TGATGGTGAGCGTTTCTTGATTTCTGCACGCGATTTCAAAGAGATGACCGGTCTGGCCGAAGGGCTGGCGATCAAATCCACGCAGGTCATCACCCTGATCACCGCGATTATCGTGGTGGCGCTGCTGTTCTGGTTTCTGAATCGCACACGTGCGGGCAAATCCATGCGCGCCTATTCGGATAACGAGGATCTGGCGCTGCTCTCGGGCGTTAATCCTGAGCGCGTGGTGATGCTGACCTGGGTCATTGTCGCGGCACTGGCGACCGTGGCCGGGGTGCTCTACGGCTTGGACAAGTCGTTCAAACCGTTCACCTACTTCCAATTGCTGCTGCCGATCTTTGCCAGCGCCATTGTCGGCGGCCTCGGCAACCCGCTCGGGGCCATCGCTGGCGGCTTCGTGATCGCCTTCTCTGAGGTGACGATCACCTATGCCTGGAAAAAGGTGCTTGGGTACTTGATGCCCGATAGCCTGGCGCCCGACGGGCTGGTCCAGCTTCTGAGCACCGATTACAAGTTCGCGGTCAGCTTCGTGATCCTGCTGATCGTGCTGCTGTTCAAACCAACGGGATTGTTCAAGGGGCAGTCGGTATGAGCGTCAACGTGAAAAACATCGGTCTGTTTGCCCTTGTCGGGGTGCTGATCTTGCTGACCGGCTTCTTGCAAAGCTGGAACTCGGCGCTGCTGATCCTCAACATGGGGCTGATCTCGGCGATCATGGCGTTGGGGGTGAACCTGCAATGGGGCTTTGCCGGGCTCTTCAACATCGGGGTGATGGGGTTCGTCGCGCTGGGGGGGCTTGCCACTGTCCTGGTTGCGATGCCACCCACCACCGAGGCCTGGGCCCAGGGTGGGGTGCGCGTGCTGCTGGCGCTGGTCCTGGGGGCCGCGACCATCATCGCTGCGGTGCTGGTGTACCGGGCGATGAAGAAGGGTTGGCAGCGAAGCGTGGCGATGATCGTCATTCTGGTTGCGGGGTTCTTCATCTACCGCGCGGTGCTGGATCCCGGCGTCGCGCGTATCGAGGCGGTGGATCCTGCCGCCACCGGCTATCTTGGCGGTTTGGGGCTGCCGGTGATCCTCGCTTGGCCTGTGGGCGGTGTATTGGCGGCGGGCGCGGCCTGGGTGATCGGCCGGACTGCCCTCGGGTTGCGCTCGGATTACCTTGCGATCGCGACACTGGGGATCGCGGAAATCATCATTGCTGTGCTCAAGAACGAGGATTGGCTGTCGCGCGGCGTGAAGAACGTGATCGGTATTCCGCGCCCGGTGCCCTTCGAGATCGACCTGCAGAATGATCCGGGGTTCGTGGACCGGGCAGCCGGCCTCGGGCTGGATCCGGTGATCGCCTCGACGCTCTATGTGAAACTGCTCTATGGCGTGCTGTTCCTGATCGTCTTGCTGGTGCTTTTGTGGATGGCGCAAAAGGCGCTGGCAAGCCCCTGGGGGCGGATGCTGCGGGCGATCCGCGACAATGAGGTCGCCGCCGAAGCCATGGGCAAGGATGTCAAGAAACGACACTTGCAGGTTTTCATCCTTGGCAGCGCGATTTGCGGCATCGCAGGCGCGATGATGACCACGCTGGACGGGCAACTGACGCCCAGCAGCTATCAGCCGCTGCGCTTTACCTTCCTGATCTGGGTGATGGTGATCGTCGGAGGATCGGGCAACAATTTCGGCGCTGTTCTGGGCGGGTTTCTGATTTGGTTCCTCTGGGTTCAGGTCGAACCGATGGGACGGTTGCTGATGGACTTGATCACCTCGGGCATGGCGGATGGCTACTGGCTGAAGACACATCTGCTGGAATCGGCGGCGCATATGCGGTTGCTGACGATGGGGCTGGTTCTGCTGTTGGTGCTGCGGTTCAGCCCGCGGGGCCTGATCCCCGAGAAGTAGCGGGCAGATCCCCCGGCGAAGGGCGTTGGCGGTCAGGCACAAGACGCACAGAAAAGATGACCGCCCATGCCCAAAGGCGCGCGACCGGTCCTTTCCGTCATCACTCGGCGGTTCCAACAGGAATTCGAGGATGACATAAGCCGGTCGCTCGCGCAGCTTCAGCGGTGATGCTGATCGTCTGGGTTTTTATCATCGGGCACGCTTGCAGAACCTCGTTCTGCCTTGGTCGAGCGCAACGCTGACGCGGTTGAAGCCGCGCATCTCCGGAAAGAAGCGCGGCAAGCAGAGCGATTAGACGCTACCGCAGGCTGACCACCCACGACGACGCCACGTGCGCAGGTGGTCAGCGTCAAACACGAGATCAGCCGGGCGCGAGCGCGGCATCTCGTGCGTTGCGAAGGAATATCACCAACACCAGCGCGCCGCCGATCGCCATCGCCAGCCACGAGGTCGAGATCAGCAGCAAGCCTCCGATGGTTAACGCAACCTTGTCCAACGTATTCAACGGCCCCTTGAAGTAGCCGATATAGGCGGCAGACAGGGCTATGATACAGACAATCCCGCTGATCAGCGCCGCCACGAATTCAACGATCGAGAAATCGACAAAAAGCAGGCTGGGCGCGTAGATGAACATGAAGGGCACCAGCGCCTTGCCCATCGACAGGCGGAAGGCGGTCATGCCTGTCTGCATCGGATCGGATCGTGCAAGCCCGGCCGCGGCATAGGCGGCCAGCGCCACAGGGGGTGTCACATCCGCCAGAACGCCGAAATAGAACACGAAGAAATGCGTGGCGATCAACGGAACGTCGAATTTCATCAGGGCAGGGGCTGCGATGGACGCAAGTATGATGTAGGTCGGCGTCGTCGGGATACCCGCCCCCATGATGATGCAGGCGATTGCAACGAAGACGAGGCCAAAGAACAGCGCCATGCTCTTTTCATTCAGCAGGCCGGTGAAATCCATCGCGGTGATGAGCCCGGCCAGATCATAGGCCAGTTCCACGACTGCGGCAGAAAACTTGAACCCCAGCCCGGTCAGCGTCGTGATTCCCAGAAGGAAGCCCACGCAGGCACAGGCGGCCCCGATGCCAAGGGCGAATTTCGCGCCATCCTCGAAGCCGCGCACAAGGCGCGGCGGGGTAAGTACAGTGTCCATGTCCATCGACGTATCTCCGAATGCCCGCATGATCAGCGGTACGTAGGAAAACACGATTGTCAGGATGATGCCCCAGAAGGCGGCCAGAAACGGCGTGTACTGCATCAACAGCAACGCCACCATGACGCCAAGCGGCACGAAGAGATGCCATGATTTGCCGAGCACGGCACGGAACTGGGGGATCTTGTCGGCGGACAACCCCGACAAGCCCAGACGCTTGGCCTCGAGATGGACCATCAGCATGATCGCCAGATAGTGGAACGCAGCTGGAATGATCGCGATCAGGATGATCTCGTTATAGGGAACTCCCAGCATTTCGGTCATCACGAAGGCCGACGCGCCCATGATCGGCGGCGTGACCTGCCCACCGCAGGATGCGGATGCCTCGATGGCGCCGGCGAAACGCGGCGTGAAGCCGGATTTCTTCATCAGCGGGATCGTGAATGCACCCGTCGTCACCGTATTGGCGATCGGAGAGCCGGAGATCATCCCGAAAAAGCCCGAGGACACCACGGACACCTTGGCGCTGCCACCCGATGCACGGCCCGCGACGATAGTGGCCAGATCGATGAAGAGCTGCCCCAGCCCGCTCATCTGGGCGAGGATGCCGAACAGCACGAAGTGGAAAACATAGGTCGCCACGACGCCGACAGCGACGCCGTAGATGCCTTCGGTTCCGACATAGAGATGGTTGATGATGCGCAGGATGTTATAGCCGCGATGGCCCATGATACCGGGCATGTAGGGGCCAAGGATCGCATAGACGATGCAGAACACCCCGATGAAGGCCAAGGTCGGCCCCATGGTGCGGCGCGTTGCCTCCAGCGTCATGATGATGGCGATAAGGCCCATCATGTATTCTTGCGGTCGCGGAGAGCCCACGTTGGTGATGAACACGTCGCGGAAGAACACCACGAGATAGAGCGAGAACCCGGCCCCCAGGATCGCAAAGGCCCAGTCGCGCAGTGCCACTTTGCTGCCCGGCAGGCCGCGGCCCTTGATCGGCAGAGTCAGGATGGTCAACCCTACCATCGCCGCTGCAAACAGATAGGTCAGAGCGGTGGGCGGTAATGCCCTGACAAGATCGTAGATGATGTAGAGGTAGAAGGTTCCGAAAATCGCGCTGTCAATCCACAGGCGGCGGGTAGGTTCGGCGCGGCGGCGCGGAAAGACCAGAAACACCAGCCCCATGACAAAGGTCAGGTGGATGGTTCGGTGCGTGACTTCGTTCAGCAGGCCGAAACCGGCGGTGTAGACATGAAAGATCGACAAGGTAACGCAGGCGACGGTGACAAGCCGGGCAACCAGCCCTTTGAGGTCGCGGAAGTTCGATTCAGAATCGTATTCGCGCACCAGCGCTTCGATTTCATCGGGGGTCAGTTCGCGGTCATCTGGGGCTGCGGTGTGTTGGGTCTCTGACATGTTTACTCCGACGATGGGTCGCAGGCCGCGATCCGAAGGACGGAATGGCCCAGGGATGCAAGCGCAATGGATTGGTCTGCGATATGCAGGGTGTTTTCGTATTTTGGCTGGACGCGCACTATCATCTCACCGATGGGACGCTCAAGATCCAGAATGAATTTCCCGTTCTCGTGGCGCCATCCGGTCGCGTTCATTTCATTGCCCAACGAGGGCAGGCCAGCGCCATGCGCCTGAAAGATTTCCGAGGTCTGAACGATTTCTCCGGCGTCGATCTGGTAGGTGTCTACAACCGGCGTGCCCGAGACGGAATGAATGAACCCCAGAGCGAACGCGCCGTTTTGGTCGAGCGGATAGGCGTTGACTGGCTGATTGTCCGGATAGCTGCTGAGACAAAGTGAAGGCGCCGAATGGGCCATGACGGCCATGGAAAGGATGGCCCCAAAGGCCATCCCAAGGGCACCAAAGGTGCCATATGGCGACATCACTTGATGCCTTTTTCCGTATAGTATTTCTCGGCGCCCGGATGCAGCGGCACCGACACGCTTTCCAGCGCCTTGTCGAGCGAGATTTCCTTGCCCTTGGGGTGCACGTTGCCCAGCGTTTCGGTGTTCTCGTAAAGCGCCTTGGTCACGGCATAGATGATATCGTCGGAAACATCGGCATGGGTGGCCCAGATGGCCCGCACGGCGAGCGTTTCGACATCGTCATCCTGGCCCTTGTAGGTGCCGCCTGCGAGGATCGCGTTCGCGTAATAGGGCTGCGTTTCCTGCAGCTTGGCGATCGCGGGCCCGTTCAGTGGCACGATGCGGATTTCGTGACCGTTGGCCAGATCGGTGACCGACGAGGTGGGCGACCCTGCCGTGATCAGCGAAGCATCGAGGTTGCCATCCTTGATCTTGTCGACCGATTGCGAGAAGGACGAGAAATCCTCGGACACGTCTTCGCGGGTCATGCCGTGCGATTCCAGCAGATCGCCCAGCAGTTGCCACTGGCCCGATCCCGGAGAACCTGAGGAGATCGTCTTGCCCTTGAGGTCTTTGAAAGTCTCGATGCCGGAATCAGCACGCACGACAAGCTGAACCGTCTCGGGGTAAAGCGCCCCGATGGCGCGGATGTTCTCGTTCGGCGTGCCGTCGAACTGGTTGATACCCTTGTAGGCGGCATCCAGAATATCGGCAGCGACAAAGGCGGATTCAATCTCGCCGCGCCCCAGAAGCTGCGCATTGGCGACCGACGCATTGCCGGTTTCGGCCGTGGCCGACAGCTTGGTGTCCGGGATTTCGGCGGTGTTCGAGATCAACTGCGCCAGCATCCCGCCCAAGGGATAATAGGTGCCGCCAGTGCCGCCCGTGGCGATGCCAAAGAAGACGCGGTCTGCGGCAAGTCCGGGCAGGGCGGTCGTTTGCAGCAGCGGCGCTGCAGCGACTCCGCTTAGAAAAATACGGCGTGACAGTTTCATGGTGTTCCCCTTTATTGACAGACTGCATACGCTGGGGGCGCCAAGTCGGTCGGCAAGCAAATCTTGTTGCTGATCCAAGGCTTAGTCCCCGAGGTGTCACATCTTCGCGAGGATGTGGTGCGTTGTCCATGGCAAATTGCATGAGCTGGCCGGATGAAATTCATGCAAACCATCGAAGTTGGGCAGGACGCGGGCAAGATGGCAACGGACCAGACAAATGGCCGCGACAAAGAGGTCTGGAACGTGTTGAGTAAGAGAGAGAATGGGTGCATGGAAAGAGCAGCCTACGTGATGCGGATCACGTCCGGCGGGCCCGAACTGTCGGGTTTGCCAAGTTGATGAATATCAATGATATGAAGGAAGTTTCTCAAGTGATATTTCGCAGTTTTCAGACCATGGTACAGGCATGACGCCCGGCGCGCGCGTTCACGCCGCGATCGAGATACTTGATGCAATTGCGGAAGGGGTCGCGGCAGAGCGGGCGCTGACAGGTTGGGCACGCCGTTCGCGGTTTGCAGGCTCCAAGGATCGCGCGGCGGTGCGCGATCACGTGTTTCAGGCGTTACGCTGCTGGCGATCCTACGCCTGCCTCGGAGGGGCCGAGACGGGTCGCGGTCGCATGATCGGGGCGTTGCGCGCCGAGGGGATTGACCCGGCAACCCTCTTTACCGGGGAGGGGCATGCGCCCGAACCGCTTAGCGCGGCCGAATGCGCGGTGGGCACCCCACCTGTGACCGATGCCGACCGGCTTGATCTGCAGCCATGGTTGGTGAGCCGCTTTCAGGCGTCGCTTGGGGCAGATGCCGAGACGGCGGCGATGGCACTGCGGGCCCGCGCGCCGGTCACGCTTCGGGTCAATCTCCGCAAGACAAACGTGGCAGAAGCGCTGCGCGTTCTTGCCGATGACGGGATCGTGGCCGTGCCGCTGGACGACGTGAATACCGCGTTGCAGGTTACGGAAAATCCTAGAAAAGTCGCCATGTCGGCGGCATATCAGGACGGTCTTGTCGAGCTTCAGGACAGCGCCAGCCAATGGGCGATGCAGACAATTGATCTGCCGCGGGGTGCCCGCATTCTGGACTATTGCGCCGGTGGCGGTGGCAAGGCGCTAGCACTCGCTGCGCGGCTGGAGGCCGAGGTTTATGCGCATGATGCCGACTCGGCCCGGATGAAGGATCTGCCGGCGCGGGCAGAACGGGCGGGTGTGCAGATCGGGCAGCTGGAGGCGGCCGAGTTGCAAAGCGCTGCACCCTTTGACCTGGTTTTGTGCGACGCGCCCTGTTCCGGCAGCGGCACATGGCGGCGTGCGCCGGAGGCGAAATGGCGCCTGACAGAGGCCGATCTTGCGAGGCTGTTAGATGTGCAGGCCGAGATCTTGGATGCGGCCGCAACACTGGTCGGGCCGGGCGGGCGGCTGGTCTATGCCACGTGTTCCGTCCTGCGCGAGGAGAACGAGCAACAGATCGCTCGGTTTGCCGAACGCCACTCGGGCTGGATGGTAGGGACCGTTGCACGCTTGCCTATAAGCGCCGATGGGGACGGGTTTTTCGTGGCGCACTTATTGCGAGAGTGATAAATCGTTCTGCAACCCTGATGGCGTACAACTTGCGGCATTAAGTGCCTCTTAAGCATTTTGAACCAAAAGTTGGGGAACCGAGTCGCGTTTACAGGATTCCGAGCCCTTAGCCATGCCTTCACAAACAATGGGACCGTTCCGGCGCGCTGTTGCTCGGGGTCAGCCGCGGGCCGCCCTGATCTTCGCCGCAGCGCTCTTTTTTGGGGGGCGGCGCTGTTGGCGCCTTCGGGGAATGCCCGGTTGGCGATGGCCAGTGTCGCGGCGGTTTTGGGCTTTGCGGCTTTTTGGATCGGCGGTATTACGCTTTATCGGCGGTCTGTCAGCCGCATATCGGGGCAATCTGTGATGGCCTTGATCAAACACGACGCGGCGCCCAGTATCGTCACCAACGACAGCGGTATGATCATCTGCGCGAACGATGCCGCACAAAAAGCCTATCGGGCGAACCACGCCGAAACGCTCGCCGGGGCTTTGCAAAGCGTGCTTGCCAATCCCGGCGCGGCGCTCTTTCGATTGAAATCCACGGCCACGGCCCGCGGATCGGCACATGAGGATCTGGTCACGGCCTCAGGTCATATCCGGTTGAGCGTGCACCGCGCCGGGGAGGAGTGGTTCTTGTGGCGGATCGAGCGTTCGGCGGACATGGCCGCGCGCCGGGCCGATCCACTGCCGCTGCCGATGATCACCGTCGGGCGCAACAACGCAGTGCTCTTCATGAACGACGCGGCACGCAATCTGGTGGGTGAGCGAGCCCGCACGCTGGACCGGATCTGTCCCAAGCTGCCGCTGCGGTCGGGGCAGTTCAATGACATCAGCACCCGTGACGGTCTGCAATCATGTCTGACCGTCGCGCTGGAAGGGATGGCCGGGCGGCGCGAGGTGTTCCTGTTACCCGGCGTCGCCGCAACCGAGCGGCAGCCCGACGGCTGGGCGTTCTTCGACGAATTGCCGGTGCCGCTGCTGAAACTGGACCCAGGTGGGGAGATTCAGCTGTCGAACCTGCCCGCACGCGAACTTCTGGGCGCGGACGAATGTCGCGGGCGGTCGATCACCGAGTTGCTTGAAGGGCTGGGTCGGTCGATCCCGGATTGGCTGGGAGACGCTGCGAAAGGGCGCGGAACCCTGCATTCGGAGTTTCTGCGGGTCAAGCGCGAGGATCGGGATACCTTTGTGCAGGTCACGCTGAATAGGGCCAGTGAAGAGGGTCGTACCGTCCTGATCGCCGTGTTGAACGACGCGACCGAGTTGAAATCACTGGAAGCGCAGTTCGTCCAAAGCCAGAAAATGCAGGCGATTGGCCAGTTGGCGGGCGGAGTGGCGCATGATTTCAACAACTTGCTTACGGCGATCTCGGGCCATTGCGACCTGCTGCTCTTGCGACACGATCAGGGCGATAGCGATTACAACGATCTGGTGCAGATCAATCATAATGCCAATCGCGCCGCCTCTCTGGTCAGCCAGCTGCTCGCCTATTCCCGCAAGCAGACGCTGCGCCCCGAGGTGATGGATCTGCGCGACGCAATGTCGGACCTCACTCATCTGCTCAACCGGCTGGTGGGCGAAAAGGTGATCCTGTCGCTGACCCATGACCCGGCGCTGTGGTCGATCCGGGCGGACAAGCGGCAGCTGGAACAGGTGGTGATGAATCTGGTGGTCAACGCGCGCGACGCGATGCTAGAGGGTGGAGAAATCCGCCTGACAACCGAAAATGTCACGCTGACCGCGCCGCTCGCCCGTGATCGCGCGGTCGTGGCCCCGGGCCGATACGTCAAGGTGACGGTGGCCGACGAAGGGGAGGGAATTGCTCCCGATAAACTGCAGAAAGTGTTCGAGCCGTTTTTTACCACCAAGCGCACGGGCGAGGGCACGGGACTGGGGCTGTCGACTGTCTACGGGATCGTCAAGCAGACCGGTGGCTTTATCTTTGTTGACAGTGAATTTGGCGCAGGCAGCCAGTTCTTCCTGCTGTTGCCTGCGCATGATCCGGTCGAGGATAAACCCGAATCCACAGTCGAACCGATGCCGGACGATGCGCCAGCGGGTGGGGTCGTCCTGCTGGTGGAGGACGAGGCGCCTGTCCGCGCCTTTGCCTCGCGCGCTTTGCAGATGCGTGGCTTTACGGTGCTGGAGGCGGAATCAGCCGAGGATGCGTTGGAGTTGCTCGAGGATGCGGCGCTCGACATCGACGTTTTCGTCACCGATGTGGTGATGCCCGGCATGGATGGCCCCAGTTGGGTGCAGCAGGCCCTGAAATCTCGCCCCGATGCGCGGGTTGTCTTTGTGTCGGGCTATGCCGAAGAGGATTTCGGCGATACTCAGGCGCGCATCCCCAACTCCGTGTTCCTGCCCAAACCCTTCTCGCTGACGGATCTGACGGAAATCGTCCAGCGCCAGCTATAGCGTTTCGCGGCTTTTCCGAATCCGCGAAATTTCAGAAACGCCCACCGTCCTTTGAGTGGTATGGACGCCTTGCTGCTGATCTAAGCGTCAAATTAGATGCAACACGCTTGTCTTATGCTGATCCCGGCTCTTGTGCGAAGAGAGAGCCAGCGCGCGCCACGCCATTTATGGCGCG
>NZ_JAPWHW010000030.1 GCF_028369135.1 Roseovarius sp. ZX-A-9 | reverse complement strand
TCGAATTGGCAAACGCACTCGTCCAGCAAAACCGCAAATGGACACCGAAAACAGCTTGATCAAGACGGATACTCTAGGGTGAGTTTGTACAGCGCTCCACGTCGGCAGCAGGCAGAACTGCCTTGGTATAGCTCCCCATGAGTTCAAACAGTACGTAGATGCGGCCCTGTTCGGGGATAGCTTCTATTTTGGCCAGCTTGTCAGCAAGGGGGCCAGAGACCACTCTCACTTGATCGCCGACTTCAAGCTCGGCCGGGGACTGCAGCTTGCCGTCTTCGCTGGTTCGCTGCCGCAGCGCCGCGACGATGTCCGGTGCGACTGGAGTGGGGTGCCCTGCTTCTAGCGCGACAAGTCGCGAGATGCCGTAGGTGGCGTTGATGGACCGCCAGTTCCGCCTGTTGTCCGACACTTTGACAAACAGATATCCCGGGAACAGTGGCTTGACGCTCTTTGTCCATCGCCCTGCGTGACGGCGTGTCTCCTCGCGCAAGGGCATGAAGCTCTCGTAGCCTTGTCGCGCAAGATTGGTGATGGCCCGGTCTAATCCACCGGGCTTGAGCTGGGCGAGATACCACGACTCATGGTCGATTTGAGCGCCCAGCTCAGGAGGCATGGCTCACCGTTGTCCGAACCCGGAGAACACAACTGCGAATGTCGCGGCGATGACATACAATTCCAACAGGAAGCTGGAATGCTTGATGTAAAAGCAGTCGTAGCGCGCTTTGCGCTGAACAGCTCGCGGGTTGTCGGCATAGCCGCCGCGGACCTGCGCAAGCCCGGTAATGCCGGGCCGCACGACAAAGCGTTTGTCGTAGCGGGGAACATCGGCGAGGTATGCGGTGGCGTGCTGGAATGCGTCCGGTCGCGGGCCGACAAGGCTCATTTCGCCCGAGAGAATGTTCAGGATGTTTGGCAGCTCGTCGAGCTTGGTGCGACGAAGCAACCGTCCGAGCCGCGTGATACGGTACTCGTCAAGTGGCGCGTCGGCTGCCCGCAAATCGGCATGGCCGCCTGTCATCGTGCGGAACTTCCATATTCTGAACGCTCTTCCATCCTGTCCCATCCGGACTTGGCGAAAGAAGACCGGCCCTGGGTTCATAAACGGATTGGCCAGATACAGAACGACCGTGAGGACCACCAGCATCGGCAAGGCCAAGACGGCAAAGACCAAGTCGACTGTGCGCTTGGCGAGGAAAAACCCTTTGCGATGATCGTGTACGGACGTGGCACGAGGCTTATACCCCCGTCCCTTGAGTGGGAACGCGACGCCGTAAGCAGCAGAATCACTCTTCAAAACAAAATACCCCCAGAACTAATTTAACTATGGCATCCCAACGTGCTCAAAATACCTCAAAATATTCGATTCGTAAGATTTTTATTAATATTGGAGTGAAAAGGGATTTTCATCAAGGGGATTCAGGGGGAATTTGGCGCCATCTGACCATTCAGCAGGCGACTGCTGCCGGTCGTTTCCAGGCGGGAAACAGTAGGATTTTCAACCTATTGGAGATACGATGCCGGATGCCCCCGTCGCGATGACCCGGCATATCGACATGCGACCACCTCTTCTGGTTTTGGCGCCCTTTTGAGGCATCTCTACCTGAAATGCAGGGGTATCAGGGAGTATCTAAGGCCCATAAGTTCCCGATTTTGCCCCAAGCTTACCGTCAAACTGCCCACAAAAAGCCACAAATCACCCACAACCCACGCGGGAGTGGCTCTGGGTTAAGCCCGGCGCGCGGGTGGATTCCCGTGTTGATTTGGGCCATCTGCCGCACAAAACCGACGCATGAAACCGATGGCAAAAAACCGCCAACACAAGGGGCGCCGCGGCTCCCCTGAAGGGCGTCGCAGGCAATTTCGGTGCGAATCAGTTCTCCCGGGATGCCTCATTCGACCGCTGATACATGCACAGTGATTTGCCATGTCCGGCCCGCCCCGGTGGCTTTCGTGGGCCTTGCGATCGCTTAGGAAAGGAGTCGATGCGGCGTGCATTTCAGCTTGACTGATCGTGGCCATATTGCAGGAGGCAGTCGAAATTCTCGGGGCGCGCAACAGGATCAACTGGACAAGAACCCAGAAATGGGCAGGGTTGGCGAAATATTCCTCGGTGGTTTTTTCTGGCCCACGGGTCTCTCAGCGATCTCGCGGCTGCCAGATCCTGACTGAGGCAATGAGTGACAACACATAGGATTGATATTTTGACGCGCGTTTTGATTACCGGCACAGCCGGGTTCATCGGATTCCACCTGGCGAAGCTTTTGCTGGCTGAAGGCTTTCGGGTTCATGGCTATGATGGGATGACGGATTACTACGACGTGACGCTGAAGCAAAAGCGACACGCCATGCTGCTGCAGAACGAAGGGTTCTCGGCAACCGAAGGTATGCTGGAGGATGAGGCCCTTGTGTGGTCCGTCGCCGAGGAGTTCAAGCCGGACGTGATCGTCCATCTCGCGGCTCAGGCCGGAGTGCGCTACTCGCTTGAGAACCCGCGAGCTTACCTTGACAGTAACGTCATCGGAACCTTCAACGTCATGGAGGCCGCCCGTAAGCTGGAGGTCAGGCACCTTTTGATGGCGTCAACGTCATCGGTATATGGCGCCAATCTGGACATGCCGTTTCAGGAAACCGAGAAGGCCGATACGCAGCTCACGATATATGCCGCCACCAAGAAGGCCAACGAGAGCATGGCGCACGCCTATGCGCATCTGTGGACCTTGCCGACGACGATGTTCCGGTTTTTCACCGTCTACGGACCCTGGGGGCGGCCCGACCTGGCGCTGTTCAAGTTTGTCGATGCCATTCTCGATGGCCGTCCGATCGATATCTATAACCATGGCGACATGCATCGGGACTTTACCTATATTGACGATCTCGTCCGGGGCATCCGGCTTTTGATCGACACGCCACCCGTGCGGCCCGCTACGCCAGAGGATATCGAAGAGGGCGACAGCCTGTCGCCGGTGGCGCCCTTCCGCGTGGTGAATATCGGCAATTCCGACAAGGTTCGGCTTCTCGATTTCGTGGATGCGATCGAGGACGAACTCGGGGTCAAGGCGATACGCAACTACATGGACATCCAGCCGGGAGATGTTCCTGCGACCTGGGCCAATGCGGAACTGTTGCAGAATTTGACCGGGTACCGTCCTCAGACTGATATCAAGGATGGCATTCGGGATTTCGTAAAGTGGTTCAGAGGTTACTATGACAAGTGAGAAGGCTTTCCCCGATAATATGAAGATCGCGGTCATCGGGCTCGGCTACGTGGGGTTGCCCCTCGCCGTTGAGTTTGGAAAGAAATTCAAGACGGTTGGCTTTGACATCAACCCGGCCCGCGTCGCGGACATTCAGAAAGGCCGGGACAACACGCGCGAAGTCTCGGAGGGCGAGCTTCGCGATGCGGCCCATTTGACCACATCGGCGAAGGTCGAGGACCTCAAGGACTGCACGGTATTCATCGTGACCGTGCCCACGCCCATCGATCGCTCGAAACGGCCAGACCTCTCGCCGCTGAAAGGTGCCTCCGAGACGGTCGGTAGCGTATTGAAGTCTGGCGATACAGTGATCTACGAGTCTACGGTTTACCCCGGCGCCACAGAAGAGTTCTGTGTTCCGATTCTGGAGCGCGTCTCGGGGTTAACCCTGAACGACGACTTTACCGTGGGCTATTCCCCAGAACGCATCAATCCCGGTGATACGGAGCGCCGGTTGCCGACGATCGTCAAGGTAACGTCGGGCTCCACGCCGGAAGCTGCGGAGCGGATCGACGCGCTCTACAATGCGATCATTCCGGTCGGAACCCACAAGGCGAGCAGCATTCGCGTAGCTGAAGCGGCCAAGGTCATCGAAAACACGCAGCGCGATCTCAATATCGCCTTGATGAATGAGCTGGCCATCATCTTTAACAAGCTCGGCATTGATACCGAGGCGGTCTTGAAGGCGGCGGGGACCAAGTGGAATTTTCTACCGTTCCGGCCGGGTCTGGTTGGGGGGCACTGCATTGGGGTGGATCCTTACTATCTTACCCACAAGGCAGAAGAGATCGGCCACCACCCACAGATCATCCTCGCCGGTCGGCGCCTGAATGACGGCATGGGGGCCTACGTGGCCAGTCAGTTGGTCAAGGCGCTGATCAACCGTCAAACTCAGGTCAATGGGGCCAAGGTTCTGGTGCTCGGTCTGACCTTCAAGGAAAATTGCCCGGATTTGCGGAACACGCGCGTGATCGACACCATCCGGGAGCTCGAAGAGTTCGGGGTGAATGTCGATGTGCATGACCCATGGGTCGACCCAGAGGAGGCCCGGGCGGAGTTCGGTATCCAAATGGCCGCAAAGCCAGATGAGGGCGCTTATGACGCCATTTTGCTGGCCGTGGCTCACACCCAGTTCCGGGACGCCGGGGTAGCCGAGCTTCGCAAATACGGTCGAGACGGGCACGTTCTTTACGACCTGAAATATGTCTTTCCGGCAGGCGACAGCGACCTGCGTCTTTGACGCAGGGCGCGGCTCGGCATTCTGAAACTTGGTGCGGTGACGGTCTGCGGCATTGCGGCCTTTTCACGGGGTAACATCGGCCTCACCGCCGGTAGGCCTCTCCAAAGGGTGCGCGATTTTGCGTAGCCTCGCCTGCGGTTCGGGCGACGGATTGGGTGCCGCGTGTGAAACGGAGTGTTTCCCGCGCCGCGCCATTTCCGCCGATAATTATCTGGCATTTCAACAGGAATCGTGTTCATCGTTCACTTATGAACTCAGGCGTAAGTCTTTGTTTGAGTAACCCTGAACTCACCTCTCGAGCTGGCATCGTGGCCAGTCTCGCTGCGGTAGCTATGATCTGACGCGTTTCGGCCATGTCTTCACACAGAGAACAGTTACAACAAGATGTGCGCTTTCGCATTCTGCGCCTGCTGGACGGAAATCCACAGATGAGCCAACGTGCGTTGTCGCGAGAGCTGGGGATCAGCCTGGGGGCAGTCAATTACTGTCTCAGTTCGCTGGCCGAAAAGGGCCAGTTGAAGATCCGCAACTTCCGCGCCTCGAACAAGAAACTCCGCTATGCCTATGTTTTGACGCCAAAAGGGGTTGCAGAGAAGACGGCCCTGACGAGCCGGTTCCTGCAGCGCAAGTTGGAGGAATATGACGCTCTGAAAGCCGAGATTGAAAGTCTGCAAGAAGACCTGGAGCTGGGTGCCGACATGGGGCCAGCGCCGCAGGTGACTCAAAAATGATGCAGGCATCTTTTGATCCCGCGATGATCTGGAATTATGAAAATGCGGACATGCACTCAAGGGAACTAGGCGGTTCATGGAACTGACGTGGCAGACAGCCTGGTACGAAAGCAAGGCGTGGATTCAGCGCGACCTTGGAATGTCGGGTGACACGTTGCATGTGCATTTCGGTCTGGCCTTGTTTCTCGCCTGCGCCTTCCTTTTGAGGAAGCGGCGCTACGGGATGCTCCTCGCTTGGGGTGTTGTGGCGGTACTTCAGGCGCTTAATGAAATCCTTGATGCCCGTGACTGGATAATCTGGACTGGATCGGTGAACTGGTTGGAAACCGCCAAAGACTTTGGCACGACGCTTTTCTGGCCCACTGTGCTTCTCTTGGCCTGGCGATGGGTTGGAGATCGAGAAAATGCAAATAGGTCTCAGACCACCTTGCGGGAGCCGCCCGCGTGAAGGTTCTCTTGACGGTCAATGCGGCCTGGAACATCTGGAATTTCCGGCGGCCGCTGGTTGCGATGCTGCTCGCCGATGGGCACGAGGTTATCGTCCTCGCGCCAAAAGATGATTCGGTCCCCAAGATCGAGGCGCTTGGCTGCTCGTTCCATCACCTTGAGATGAGCGTGCAGGGGCTCAACCCGCTGAAGGAGCCCAAGACGCTCCTGCGCCTGCGTCGGCACTTCCGGGAGCTGAAGCCTGACGTGATCCTGAGCTTCACGATCAAGAACAACATCTTCGGCGCAATCGCAGCGAAATCCGCAGGGATACCCTTTGTCCCCAATGTCACCGGTCTGGGCACCGCCTTTCTCTCGGGCGGCTTGCTGGAGCGGGTGGCGGTGATGCTTTACAAGACTGCATTCCGCAATCTGCCGGCGGTCTTCTTTCAGAATGAGGATGACCGAAATCTTTTTCTTGAGCGAGGCCTTGTGACGGACGCCCAAGCACGGTCCCTTCCGGGATCCGGCATCGATCTCGACTGGTTCGCGGCTGCTGCTTACCCGTCAGAGGAGGGGGCGCCCCACTTCCTGATGGTTGCGCGGCTGTTGCGTGACAAGGGTGTGCTGGAATATGTCGACGCTGCCCGCCGCGTGAAAGCACGACATCCCGAGGCTCGCTTTCAGCTTCTGGGCGCGACAGATGCCGAGAATCGGACGGCGATTGATCGGGAAACCGTTCAAGACTGGGAAAAAGAGGGTGCGATCGAATATCTCGGGACAGTAGATGATGTGCGGCCGATGATCGAAGCGGCGCAGTGCGTTGTTCTGCCATCGTATCGCGAGGGCGCCCCGCGAACTCTGATCGAGGCGGCATCGTTGGCCCGCCCGCTCATCGCGACGGATGTTCCCGGTTGCAGGGCGGTCGTGGACAACGGAAAGACAGGATTTCTTTGCAAGCCCCGGAGCGGGGAGAGCCTTGCCGAAGCCTGCGAGGCGTTCCTTGGCCTGTCGCCAGAGGAGCGCGCTGCACTGGGGCGCGCCGGGCGTGCGAAGATGGAGCGAGAATACGGCCAGAGCATTGTGGTAGAGGCTTACCGCAAGGTTCTTTGCGAGTTGCCACCCTCGGCAAACCGCAGGGCCACATGAAACACCCTTTCCTGACATTGGGAAGCCCCGACGGGCGCGCGTTCTGATGGCGGGCATCGCAAGATTGATTGGTTTCAGTCTCGCCGCGGGCTGTCCGGCGAACCCGGCGCGGCAATGTAAGCAGGGTAGACTGCACGCTTCTTTAGCGATTTTCTGATAAGGCGCGGCACTTTGGATACGGTTTTCTTCGCCCTCTCGAAACTGCTCGGGGCCGCCCTGAAGCTGGAGACTTGGCTTTTTGTGCTGGCTTTGGTCGCGTTCTTGGCCAATCTGTGCTCTTGGCTTCGGGTGGCAAGGTTCGCCTCCGCGGCATTGGTCCTGACGATCCTCGGAATCGGGCTGTTTCCCTTGGGGGACGTGCTCATGCGTCCGCTGGAAGCGGAGTTTTCCGTACAGAAGGACTTGGCCAAGGTCGATGGCATTGTCGTACTCGGCGGGGGAGAGGACGTTCCGGCCAGTCGCCAATCCGGACAACCGCAGCTTGGAGAGGGCGGAGACCGCTACGTTGCGGCCATGGCGCTTGCCCAAGCCCACCCGGAGGCGCGCCTGCTCTTTGCCGGTGGCAGTGGCCGCTTGCGGGATATGAACGGCACCGGGATATCCGAGGCGGCGATCGCCGAACGGATTTTTCGGGCCTATGGAATTGAACCTGCGCGAATGCTCTTTGAAAGCCGCTCACGAAACACCACCGAGAATGCTCGTCTGAGCCACGCACTTGCCGGGCCCAAGGACGGCGAACAGTGGGTCTTGATCACCAGTGCCTTTCACATGCAGCGCGCTGTCAGAAGTTTTTCAACGGCTGGGTGGCAAGAGATCGTCCCCTTCCCCGTGGATTTCAGAACGCGGGCTTGGCCTGACGGGTTTGGCTGGAATTTTCAGCGAAATCTGGGGCTGTCGAACACAGCCCTGCGAGAATGGGTTGGACGGGCGGTCTATTCCATGACGGGGCGATGAGGGGCTGCACCTTGCAGGCATTTGCAAACGCATGAAAATCCTGACGTCCGACACGGCACTTGCAAGATTCGGACCGTCGTTCAAGACGGTATCGTACCGGCCGTCGGCGACGACTGCTGACGCCTTTTGGGGGAACTATGGCAACTACTAGTTCGAAAAATTCCACCCCGGTGCTCGTGCCGACGCATGTGCTGGATTTCATGCGCGGGTTTGCGGCGGTTTATGTCGTGGTCAACCATGTCCGGGGAAATTTCTTCAAGGGTGGAGCGCGAACGATCGCGGAGGCGGTGGAGCCGTTGGGCTTGTATGATTACCTGTCGATTTCCCTGCTGCAGCTCACCGGGCTTGGGACCGAGTTCGTGATCCTGTTCTTTTCCGTCAGCGGGTTCGCGATGGCGCATTCGATGAAACATACACCATCGGCAGCTCAATTCTATTTGCGCCGCCTGGTCCGCATCTGGCCTCCCTATCTGGTGGCAATCGGGCTCGCCGCGTTGGTTTGTATCCTCTATGCGTCATTCGATCCGGCAAATAGCGTCAGCCAAAGATGTACCGGGCGCCTCTGCACCGCTGAGGGCCTGTTTCAGATGGCGACATATATCAAGGTTGCAACCCCGATCACGGCGCAGTTCTGGTCGCTGCCTTACGAGGTCATCTTTTACATGCTATGTCCGCTGCTGCTGTGGCGTCGATCGGCGATCCCTGCGGTGTGGGGCGTGTCGGCCATCCTCTCGTTGATTGGTGTTGCTTTCTGGGGCCTGGGGCTGAACCCGTCCTCCTCGGTCCTCGTGAATTTTGCGATTAACGCGGCGTTTTGGTTCATGTCCGGCGTTGTTGCCTACCACTACATCGAACGTGTGCCAGCTTTGTCGGTCTGGGCCTTTGCCATATCTGCGGCGGTGTTGATGGGCCTTATCTTTGCCGTAAAGACATCCTATGGCGCACCCAACTCCATCTCGAACCTGCTAATGATATTGTTCAGTATTCTATGTATCCGGAATCTTCCACATGCCCTGACCTCGAATCCGCGTTGGAACTGGGGTTTCTTCAGCTATTCCATCTATATCTACCACGTGGCGTTCATCTATCTGATCGCGCTGATCCTCGATCAACAGTTCGGTATTCGTGCTAGGGAAATTGAAAGTTATTGGGCTTGGATGCTTTGCCTGCCTGTCGTTCTTGCCGGCTGCTGGGGGATGTACTTTTTGGGAGAAAAGCAATGCAACGATCTGCTAAGGCGGATGAAGCGATCACCATCGGAGGCTCGAACATGAGCAAGCAATCCACCAAGGTGAGAGGCTCGCCCCTCTGTCGAGGCGGCCTCGCGCTACTGGGCATTGGGCCAAGAGATGGTTTCAAGCAGAATCTTGAAGAGCAAGCCGCCGATTTCGTTAAACTTTTGTTGCTTGTTCGATTAAAGATTCGGTCGGGCGGAGAAGATATTACGATGTTCATCAGTACCTCCACGTCGAGACTTTTGAACTTACACTATAACTGGACAGAAACCTTGGGGCATGCATCGTGAGAAAAGCCAAAATCTCGAGTATGGCGTGGGCATTGCTGGATGGGCGCGAGCGTCGCAATTTCTGGATTTTGCTGAGTATCGTGATCGTCAGTGCGCTCTCCTCCGCGCTGATGGTTGGCTCGGTTCTGCCGTTCCTGTCTGTCCTGTCCGACCCTGGGCGCATTGAGGCTGTTCCCGCGCTGGCTTGGGCATATGAAACCTTTGGATTCGAAAGCGATTACACTTTTCTGGTGGGGCTGGGACTGGCTTCGCTTGGCGTTATTGTCTTCACGAACACTGTGCTGATCCTGAAAACTTGGGCAATCGCACGATTCACCAACATGAGGGTTCATTCTATCAGCCACCGTCTGCTGACAGCCTATCTGCGCCAACCCTATGCCTTCTTTCTGAACCGGCACTCAGCTGAAATGGGGACCCGGATCCTGTCGGAAACTCAGCAGGTGGTGCGTACGTTCTTGACGCCTGCCGTTGAACTTATTGCTGCGTCGTTTACGGCCTTGGCGATCGTGACTCTGCTCTTTGTGGTTGAGCCGGTGATCGCGCTCATCGCTTTCGTTGTCCTTGGCGGAATTTATGGTGCAATCTATACGCTGAGTCGGCGCGTGCTAAAGCAACTGGGGCACCATAGGGCCACAACCAACAGCGCGCGCTTCAAGATCACGAACGAGGCGCTGGGCGGTATCAAGGATATCAAGCTTCTTGGATGCGAAGAAGCGTATCTGGGGCGCTACGCCGTGCATTCGTTGAGCATGGCGCGCACCCTGGCCAAGATTGCACTGATCACGCAACTGCCGCAATTTGCGCTGCAAGTGATCGCATTCGGAGGGATCATTTTGCTGTGCCTTTTCTTGGTCGATGCGCAAGGGCTCGAATCCGGCACGGCCCTGAATGGTATCTTGCCCGTCCTTGGCCTTTTTGCTTTCGCGGGGCAAAGGCTCATGCCGGAACTCTCGAAGCTTTATCAATCGCTGACCAAGCTTCAGGCCGGAGCGGCAGCCGTGGAAATCGTCCATGACGATCTGGCCGCTTGGGTTGATGAGGATGATGTTGCAGGAACGGCTTCCGACCGGGTGAGCTTGCAGGATGGGCTGACTCTGGAAAATATTTCATACAACTATCCAAATGCGCTCCATGCCGGAGTTAAGGATGTCAATTTGGCAATCCGCGCGGGAGAAAAGATCGGCATCGTGGGCGGTACGGGGGCAGGCAAGACGACTCTTGCTGATCTGACGCTCGGGTTGTTAACGCCGACTGCCGGCCAACTCGTTGTTGACGGGAAGCCGGTAACGAAGGAGAATTTGCGAGCCTGGCAGAGAAATGTGGGCTACGTTCCACAGAGCATTTTTCTGATGGACGCTAGCGTTGCGGAAAATATCGCCCTAGGCGTGCCCAACAAGAAGATAGATGAAGCACGGGTTACGGAGGCTGCAAGGATCGCACAACTGGACAGTTTCATTCGGTCCGAGCTTCCGGAAGGGTATGCGACCACGATTGGTGAGCGCGGCGTGCGTCTCTCGGGCGGTCAACGCCAGAGGATCGGCATTGCGCGGGCTCTCTACCACGATGCTAATCTCATCGTATTCGACGAGGCGACCAGCGCGCTCGACAATCTTACCGAGCGCGAGGTCATGGCCGCAATAGACGCGCTTCCGGAGGAAAAAACTGTTGTAATGATTGCACACCGGCTCAGCACGGTTCAACGCTGCGACCGCATCGTGGTAATGGACCAGGGCAGAGTGGTCGGCTACGATAGCTGGGCGGCATTGATGGACGGTAATCCCGTATTCCAGCGGATTGCGCAGGCCCATGAGACTGAATGAGGCTGCGCTGCAGAAGAATATGACCAACGTGATAGAGGATTGAAACCCATTATGCTTTCCGACTCTTCGATTTTGATTACCGGTGGAACCGGATCCTTCGGACATGCCTTCGTGCCCACTGTGTTGGAGCGCTACAATCCGAGAAAAGTGATCATCTTTTCGCGCGACGAGATGAAGCAATGGGAGATGGCAAAACGCTTTGAAGGCGATTCACGCGTGCGGTTCTTCATAGGAGACGTGCGTGACCGCGAGCGTCTCTATCGTGCTTTCGATGGTGTGGATTATGTCGTCCATGCGGCGGCGACCAAGATTGTTCCGACGGCCGAGTACAATCCCTTCGAATGCGTCAAGACAAATGTGAACGGTGCGATGAATGTCATCGATGCCGCGATCGACAAAAAAGTTAAACGTGTTGTCGCGCTCTCCACCGACAAGGCATCGAGCCCCATAAATCTTTATGGTGCATCCAAGCTGGCTTCGGACAAGCTCTTTGTTGCCGGCAATGCCTATGCCGGCGAGCACAATACCCGGTTCTCGGTCGTGCGGTATGGTAACGTGATGGGCTCGCGCGGGTCGGTTATTCCATTCTTCTTGTCAATCGCTGACAAGGGCGTGCTGCCGATCACCGATGAGCGCATGACGCGTTTCATGATCAGTCTCGAAGACGGTGTCCGGCTTGTGTTTCACGCTTTCCAAGACATGGTCGGTGGTGAGATCTACGTGAAAAAAATCCCGTCGATGAAGGTCACCGACATCGCCCGGGTAATCGCCCCGAAAGCGAAATTCAAGATCATCGGCATCCGTCCGGGCGAGAAGGTGCACGAACAGATGATCGGTCTGGAGGACGCGCAACATACATTCGAATACAAAGAGCATTTCAAGATCTTGCCCGCGATCCATAACTGGGCGGTGGATCCGTACCGGATCAAGGATGGCGTGAAGGTGGCTGAGGATTTCGTCTATTCGAGTGACAACAACACCGACTGGATGACAGACGCAGCGCTTGAAGAATGGATTGCCGCAAACCGCGGAAAAATCGGCGCAATCTGAAGGAGACTAAGGCCATGAGCGATTACCGGACCGAACAGGAAGCCTTCTGGGCAGGGAGTTTCGGTAAAGCGTACATGGAGCGAAACCGTGGTACTGCCTTAATTGCCTCCAAGACGTCTTTCTTCGGTCGCGCGCTGCGAGCCGCACCAGGCATCCAATCGATATGCGAGTTCGGCTGCAATATCGGGCTCAATCTCAAGGCGCTGAGTGACATTGGCAACTTTGATCTGAACGGTATCGAGATCAACGCCGACGCGGCCGAGGAAGCCCGCGCTCTAGGCGTTTCTGATATTTCGACCCGCTCGATCCTGGAGGACATGTCGGAGGAAGGCGCATATGATCTTACCTTCACGGCAGGCGTGCTGATCCATATCAACCCCGAATACCTCAATACTGTCTATGACAACCTCGTCCGGCTGTCGCGCCAATACGTGATGGTGGCTGAATACTACAACCCCGCACCTGTCAGCGTGTCCTATCGCGGACACGGAGAGCGGCTTTATAAACGCGACTTCGCAGGTGAACTCATGGAGCGGCACGCTCTCGAGCTTGTTGATTACGGCTTCGTCTACCGGCGCGACAATTACACACCGATGGACGACATCACTTGGTTTCTTCTCAGAAAACCTCAGGCGCAAAGGAAGTAACATGATTCCCTATGGAAGGCAGGACATCCGGCAGGAAGATGTCGACTCGGTAGTCGAAGTGCTGCAGTCGGATTTTCTGACCCAAGGCCCAGCGGTCCCCGCCTTCGAGGCAGCGGTGGCAAAGGCCACGGGCGCTGCGCATGCTGTGGCCGTGAACAGCGCGACCTCAGCCCTGCATATTGCCTGTGCTGCGCTCGACCTTGGGCCCGGCGATACGCTTTGGACCTCGCCCAACACCTTCGTGGCGTCAGCCAATTGCGCGCGCTATTGCGGGGCTGCGGTGGATTTCGTCGATACCGACCCTGTCACGGCCAACCTCTGTCCCGGCCGGCTGGAGGACAAGCTGCGCAAGGCAGACCGCGCTGGCCAGCTGCCCAAGGTAATCGTTCCGGTGCATTTGACCGGTCTTTCGTGCGACATGGCAGCCATCGGCGCGCTGGCCCGAAAATACGGCGTGCGTGTGATTGAGGATGCCTCTCACGCCATTGGCGGGCGCTACGGCGACAAGGCCGTAGGCGCATGCGAGCACAGCGATATCGCAGTTTTCAGCTATCACCCGGTCAAGATCGTAACGTCTGGCGAAGGCGGCACAGCCGTAACGCAGGACGCTGCGCTTGCACATCGGATGGCGCGGCTGCGCAGCCATGGCATCACCAGAGATCCGGCCGAGATGACCCATCCGCCCGATGGCCCTTGGTATTACCAGATGATCGAGCTTGGCTGGAACTACCGGATAACGGACCTTTGCGCGGCGCTCGGGCATGCCCAGATGGCGCGGCTCGACGATTACGTGGCGCGGCGCAACACGCTTGCTGACCGCTACGATCGCTTGCTAGGCGATCTGCCCGTCACCCTGCCGGGCAGATCCGATGGCGTGCTTTCGGCTTGGCACCTCTATGTTGTGCGGGTCGATGCCGCGCGCCACCGCGAGATATTTGAAGGATTGCGCGCACGGGGGATAGGGGTAAACCTGCACTACATTCCTGTCCACCTGCAGCCGTACTACCGCGCGCTGGGCTTCGCGCCCGGCGACTTTCCCGAGGCCGAGCGCTATTACACCGAGGCGATCAGCATTCCGCTTTACCCGGCGATGACCGAAGCCATGCAGGACGAGGTCGTAGGCGCGCTTGCTGCAGAATTAACATCATGAGGCTTGCTGTTATTCCTGCTCGCGGGGGTAGCAAACGCATCCCCCGTAAGAATATACGTGATTTCTGTGGTCGACCGATGATCGCTTGGCCCATCTCTGCCGCGTTGCAGAGCGGCGCGTTTGACCGGGTGATCGTGTCGACGGACGATGACCAGATTGCGGAGGTCGCGATACGCGAAGGCGCAGAGGTGCCGTTTCGCCGCCCGCTCGATCTATCGGACGATCACACGCCCACTCGTCCGGTGATTGCCCACGCTATCGAAACGCTTGGTGTGGCCGGCGAGGCACCCAGCGAGGTCTGCTGCCTTTACGCCACCGCCCCTTTCGTGACGCCCGAAGACCTGCGCGCCGGGCTTGACCGGCTTTCGGAACCCGGCGTCTCTTACGTCTTTCCCGTCACCGGCTTTGCTTTTCCGATCCAGCGCGCGCTGCGGCGCGACGCACAGGGCCGCGTCGCGATGTTCGCGCCCGAGCATTTTTTGACCCGATCTCAGGACCTCGAAGAGGCGTGGCATGATGCCGGGCAGTTCTATTGGGCCGATGCCGATCAATGGGGCACCGATGCGCCGATCTATGGCCCCGGCGCCGTGGGGCTGGAGATTCCACGCTGGCGGGTCCAAGACATCGACACACAGGAAGATTGGCACATGGCCGAGCTTCTTTTCCGCGCATTGGAGCAGAAACAGTGAACGCCCCGATCATCGCTTTTCGTGCTGATGCCTCGGTCGATATCGGCCTCGGCCACGTCATGCGGTGCCTGACGCTTGCCTCCGTCTTGCAAGAGAACGGCGCGCGTTGTCACTTCCTTTGCCGCGACCTGCCCGGCCATCTGGCAGCAACCATCCGCGCGCGCGGTGTAGAATGCCATCTGTTACCCGCAGCCGACGCGCCCGAGGATGACGGCACTACCGCGCATTCCCGATGGCTTGGCGTCAGCAGCAAGCGGGATGCCGCGCAAAGTCGTGAAGTGCTGGACCGATTGTCGCCAGACTGGCTTGTGGTTGATCACTACGCGCTCGACGCCACTTGGGAGCGGGCCACGCGGCCGGACGGCGCGCGGCTCTTGGTGGTCGATGACCTTGCGAACCGTCCCCACGAGTGTGAAATCCTTCTCGACCAGAACCTTGGGCGTGATGCCAGGGACTATACCGGGCTTGTGGAGGACCGTTGCGCCCTTCTGATCGGCCCGACCTACGCGTTGCTGCGCCCCGAGTTCGCGGCGCATCGTGCTGCAAGCCTTGCGCGGCGCAAGGCGCACCGCCTCGCCCATATCCTTGTTTCGCTGGGTGGGGTTGATCGCGACGATGTAACGAGCCGGGTGCTTGATACGCTGGCCGCCTGCCCCCTTCCCGCAGACAGCCGGATCACCGTCGTGCTTGGGCCTTCTGCACCGGCCCGAGAGCCGGTCGCGCGCCGCGCCGCGCAAATGCCCGTGCCGACCAAGCTGTGCATAGGCGCGGACAATATGGCCGCAATGATGACCGAGTCTGATTTGGCGATCGGTGCTGGCGGCAGCACTTCGTGGGAGCGTTGCTGTCAGGGATTGCCCACGCTGCTTGCGGTTCTGGCGGAAAACCAGGCGCCGGCTGCCAAGGCGCTGGCCGAGGCTGGTGCAGCGATCCGCTTTGGCGACGCGTCGGACCCGGTCAAGGGGCTTGCCGACGCTATGCAGGTGGCGTCCGATCCCGACAGCCTTGCCGCCATGGCAGGTCGTGCCGCCGGGCTGGTCGATGGCCTTGGCGCCAACCGCGTCATGACCGAAATGGAAGCGTACGAGATCGGTGTCCGACGCGCGCATTCCGAGGACGCCGAGCCTGTTTATTTTTGGCGTTACGCAGACGGCGCGGCCCGCCATTACCGTGCATCTTCCGTTCCGTCGCTGGAAGATCACACGAGATGGTTCGCGGCCGCACTTGACGACCCCAGCAGGGTCTTACTTATCACGACATGGCGCGGAAAAGACGTGGGCCATGTGCGGTTGGATTTAGATTTGAACGCGCAGGATCGCGCCACGATAAGTATCTGCCTCAACCCCGCGATCAGGGGCGGTGGCCGGTCTGTGGCGATCCTTAATGCCGCGCTACGTCACGGAAGCGATCTGGGCCTTCGATCTTACCGAGCCGAGATTCATGAGGACAATGTCGCGTCGCGTCGCCTTTTCCAACAGTCGGGGTTTTCCGAAATCGGTTGCGAAGGTCCATTTCGTCAGTACCTCGCAAAGTTTCCAGTACCGCCAGCATTCGCACCGGCAACAGACAGATCAATGGAGTTACAGTGATGATCAACATCAACAGACAAGCCATCGGTCCGGCTCGCCCACCCTACGTGATCGCCGAGATTTCGGCCAATCACAACGGCAACATCGAAACCGCTTTCCGGATCATCGAGGCCGCTAAAAAGGCTGGGGCCGATGCGGTCAAGATCCAGACCTACACCGCAGACACGATAACCCTAAAGAGCGACGCACAGGATTTCCAGATCACCGACGGACTCTGGGCCGGACGGACGCTCTGGGATCTCTACGATTGGGCGCACACGCCGTGGGAGTGGCATGCTGCGCTTTTCGAGCATGCGCGCAAGGTCGGTATCACGATCTTCAGTTCGGCTTTTGATCCGACCGCCGTCGACCTGCTCGAGGATCTGGGCACACCGGCCTACAAGATCGCGTCGTTCGAGGCGGTCGACCTGCCACTGATCCGTTATATTGCCACCACCGGCAAGCCGATGATTATCTCGACCGGGATGGCCGATGCCGACGAAATCGCCGAGGCCGTGGCGGCTGCGCGCGATGGCGGTTGCACGGAGCTGGCGTTGTTGCATTGCGTTTCTGGTTACCCCGCGCCTGCATCGGACTACAATTTGCGAACCATTGCCGACATGGCCGACCGCTTCGGCACATTGGTGGGACTGTCCGATCATACGCTGGACAATACAACCGCGCTTGCCAGCGTCGCACTCGGCGCTTCGATCATCGAAAAGCATGTGACGCTTGATCGATCGGGCGGCGGGCCGGACGACAGCTTTTCCTTGGAGCCAGCCGAACTTGCCGAGCTCTGCCAGGGCGCGCGCTCCGCATGGGAAGCGCTTGGTCACGTCGACTACGGGCGGAAATCGAGCGAAATCGGGAACGCCAAGTTCCGCCGCTCTTTGTATTTCGTGAAAGATATGAAAGTGGGCGATGTGATTACCGCGGAATGTGTTCGCAGCGTGCGGCCGGGATATGGGGTGGCGCCAAAATATCTGGATAGGGTTATCGGTGCACAGCTGGAAAAAAATGTGGAAAAGAACACGGCAGTACAATTGTCTCATCTGCGCAACGCAGATGAGAAGTGATGGGCAACGCAAAGTGCCCCTGAGTCACATATGAAAAATCTGATGCACAGAGCAAGAAATTGGCTGATCTCTATTCTGAGGCCGGATCAAAGGCGCAACTGGAGTAAGGACCAGGTTAAGCATTACCGGGCATTTCTGGACGATTTTGAAAAGATCAAAGGCGTGTGTGATGCAACGGTCGAAAACATCAGGATCCATGACCTTTTGGAGAAGGAAATAAGGAATTCCTATTGGATCTACCGATCTTCACCAATTGAGCAAGCTGTTCTGATCGCAAAGATCGTCTTGAGGCGAGTTGGCGAATTGGTGAAAGTTGGTGGAACTAAGGCAGATAGAGCGGTTGTCGCTGCTAGAAACAACAAGCCAAAGGCCCTATTTGTAGTATCTCCGGCAACAGGTATCGACTCGTTGGCCAATGTCGCAACGAGCTCCTTTGAAAAGGAGGACGTGGCTTTCGTTTGCTCAGGTGAGAATTCAAGGGTTCAGGGTGAAATCCAACGCCGAGGTTTTCCTGTTCTTCTTGCGGATAACCCGGAAGATTCAAAATGGCGCCCTTGCGGCAATGAGGTGAAATTTTTGAAGGGCTTGTGGGCAGGCCTTAGGTCGATTGACAGGCTAAACTACGTTCAAAAGCTATTTGTTTATCTCTACACACGATCCGCATTGAAAAGCCTGCATTCGTACCGGGCATTTTTCGCGGATCAATTGAAGGGTGGTGGTTGCCAGGTCTTTACCGGGAGGCCGAGAACACCGTTTATCGCCGGTGCGATTGTTGCTGGTCGCGAGTGTAATGCAGAGATCATTTTCGTATCTCATACAATTTGGTACAAACTTCCATGTCCAGTTGGCCGGCTGTATGATCTATCGATTTTCTCCGGGGCAATCCTCTTGACCGAGCATTGCAAACAGGAAGTGCAAAGGGTAAACCCGAATGTAAAGGCTGCGGTTGTTGGTATGGCAATGCCGAAACGGGCGCCTGAAGACGGGCAGCTTACTGCCGTTGGAAATGAGTCAAAGCTGCGCATTGGGATGTTTCTTGGGGTAAATGATTTCATCCCAGAGATATTGCCAAGGCTTGCGAAGCTTGATGTGGAAATATTTCTCAAGACGCGGCCACCCGGAAAAAATGCGTCGGCGTTTTCCTACCTGAGTGATCTGTATGAAAATGTGTCGATTTGTGATCACGCAGATTTTTCGATGGACCGCTTCTGCAATTCCATTGATGTTGTGGTGGGGGGGTATTCAAATGCTGTCTATAGTGCGGCCTGCCTTGGAGTGCCGGTTGTCGGATTCCTAACCCCCGCGGAAAAACTTTATAATGAATTTCTCAGACCTGTTTTAATACCTTTTGATCTGGCGGTAGTGAAGGTATCTGATGCTGAAGAGTTGATAGCCGAGGTTTCCAAGATCTCGGGCGCAAAGGATAACCTGAAAAGTCTATCTGAAAGGCAGCTTCAGAACGCATCGAATTACATTCCTGAAGTAAATTTTTCCCCCATTAATAGGCTATTGAGCAGACAAGGTTGATGGATGGTAAATAACATTTTTGTTGTTCTCGGCATGCACAAGTCGGGTACCACTCTGGTATCCGATATATTGCACGGCAGTGGGATCCAAATGGTCGAGGAGAAATCCGCCGGGAACTATGACGAAGGCAACAAGATGGAGCGGCATTCGACGCGAATGCTCAATATGGATCTGTTGCAGGAAAATGGAGTTGAAAGCCTGCGTATGATCCGTGGGCTGGATGCCAGTTCTGTCACGGCCGCACACAGAGAGACGGCGCGATCGCTTTGTCGAAAGGCGGCTGAAGCCGCTTCAGAGTCTTCCTGGGGGTTCAAGGATCCGCGCACCCTTTTGACTTTCGACTTTTGGATGGAGGTTCTGGAGAACCCTCGCCTGATAGGTATTTTTCGTGACCCTCTAGAGGTCTTCCAGCACTACGTTCGGCGTGCCGGACGGCGATGGATCAGTCGAGACCCGGCTTACCTGCCGGATGCGCTCCACGCTTGGTGTGCCTACAATCAGAGGCTTCTGAAATTGAAACAGATGTACCCGGAAATGTTGCTCCTTGATTATTCACATCTGCTGTCGTCTGAGGGCGCCATGAGCCATCTTTCAGAGTTTGTCGGACGTCCGTTGGTGGATTGCCGGGATCCGGGCATGCGGCGTGCCAAAGCCGATCGGACGATGGACTATCGCATTGCACGTCAGATCGTACGTCTGCGCAACAAGGCTGATCCGGATCAGATATATGCCGAGCTTAGCCGTGTTGCCGATTATTCGGGTAGCAATCCACAATGAGCACTGTTCCAGACCTTCCGGCGCCCCGTGGTGTCGTCTTCGTGGCCACAGGCGCACGCTACATCGCCTGCGCCGAAGCCGCCGCGCGCTCTGTGCGCCGTCACATGCCCGATGTACCCATCGCCCTGTTCACCGATGCCGGGCAGCTAGGTCTTTCCTTGAGCGGCGTGTTCGATCCGGTGATCGAACTTGAATCCGTTCATCATCGCTCGAAGGTCGATTGCCTGATGAACTCGCCCTTTGAACGCACGTTGTTCCTCGACGCCGATATTCGCGTTCTCGAGGATGTGGGTGAGTTGTTCGATCTGCTCGATCGCTTTGATGTGGCGATGGCGCACGCCCATGCCCGCAATCGCGACGCGACGCGCGCGGTCTGGAAATACGCGCTGCCGGATTCATTTCCGCAGTTCAATACCGGGGTAATTGCGGTGCGTCGCAACCCGCAGACCCAGGCCCTGCTGAAAAACTGGTCGGACAGCTACAAGAAGGCGGGCTTTCGCAAGGATCAGGTCACGCTGCGAGAATTGCTCTGGGCTTCGGATCTGCGGCTAGCGACGCTCCCGCCTGAGTATAATATCCGCTACCCAAAGAATCTGTGGCTGTGGAGTCGCCGCGAGGCGCGGCCCAGGATATGCCATTTCTATCGCTATTCCTTTGCCAAGCGGAGTGACTGGCTGCGCGCACTGGCAAAGCGGCTGATCGGGTGGCCCCGCCGCGTGGCGTCGCGTTTGCGGCAGCAGTTTCGGAAGGGAAAAGATTCATGAGCGAGGCGCGGCACAGCATCTGTCTATTCATCGGGGCGGTTTCGCGCCGCGAATTGATTAGTATTTTGATCGTCGGTTGAAAATTTTACTCTGTTCAGGGCGTTTGCGAGCTGTATTCGCATCGACGTAAACTGCAACACCAAGAGGAAAGCCAATGTCACAAGCTGTCTTAGTGTGCTGGAGAGCCAAGGGCGCCGGTGAAACGCCTGTTCCCAAAGCTTCCGCTAAACAATTTTTCGGGGAGCTATCTTCTAATGTTTTCCCGATTGAGTTTTGTAAAACGCCACCGGTAGTCATTGAAGACCATTCTATGTTTGCGGGTGTATTCAATCCGAAAGCAACGGTGGGGTTTTGTGAGAGATGCTTTTTTTTGGGTGCTATTCAATCAGGCGATGATTGGCATGAGTTCGGAGGTAACGATATAAATGGAAGCTACTCAATATTTCGAACTAACGATAATGAAATTGAATTGGTAACTGACGCGGTAGCTTCGCGGACGATTTGGTATTATTTTGACGATACTATTTTTATTGCATCGACTTCGCAGGCCGCAATTACATATGTCCTTGGTTCATTCGAGCCAAATGAAGAGCTTCTAACATGGATGGTTTCAAACGGGACGTTGGGTCCTGGAAGCTGTGGGTGGGACAGAAGGGTGAGAAGGATTGAGCCCGACACAATTATATGCGTCAATAGAAAAACATGGGAGATTAAAGCAAAACAAGCCCCCATATACTTTAGCGTCTCAGAAGGCTCAGAGGAAGAAAAAAGGGAGGCGTTAGAAGGCGCGGTAAGGATAGCAATGCAGACCATAAGCCTGCCTCACAAAGACTGGTCAATCCTACTTTCCGGCGGCTATGACAGTCGTGCAATCATTTCTTTACTTGAAAATCCCCATGAGTATCGCACTGTTTCCTGGGGCATGGCAGCCCATCGAAATGAACATCGTACAGACGCATCAGTTGCAGATATGCTGTCGAAAGAGTTTGGTACTTTGCATTCATTTATGGAGCTTGACGCAACAGACGCGGTGCCTCAGTCGATTGGTGATGCGGAGAATTTGATTTCCAATTTCTTGCAGATTGGAGATGGTAGATCTGATAACATTTCTGGATATATGGATAATTTTTCTGTCTGGAGAGCGCTTTCCAGAGCGGGTGTCCAAGGGGTCGTTCGGGGTGATGAAGGGTTTGGTTGGATAGAATCCCAAACTGAAAGCCAAGTTCGTTTGAGCCTAGGAGTGGCCTTGTGGTCAGACTTCGTAAACGTGCCTTCGTTGAAATCTTTCGGCTTTGCGCAGGATCAGAAACTCCCTGCTGAGCTGGAAAGGCAAAATGACGAAACCTTGGATTCTTGGAGGGATCGCCTATATCACACTTATAGGCTTCCGGTTGCGCTTGCCGCCCTTAATGATCTAAAAACACCATTTGTTGAAATTGCGAATCCGCTTTTGAGCAGAAACATCATTAAGATTACACGCGGGCTGTCAGATTCGCAGAGAACCGATAAGTCGCTTTTTCGACAAATTGTACACGAAGTTTCGCCCCATATTCCCTTTGCTAAACATGAATCTACACTTACCCTCGATGGGGCCTTGAGATTGCCTGCAGTTGCGGGCTACTTGCAAGAGATGCTAGATGTGGACGGTGATAGATGCTTGCTGCCCAGTCGTTTCCTTCACTTTGCCCAAAGCGGTATATCTTCCGAAGTATTGACGGATACCTTAAAAAAGAATCGCCTACGCAGCACCTTGAGGGGGCTTTTGCCAGCCAAAGCAAAGAACTGGCTGCAGAGTAATTTTGTTGGAACAAGGTTGGATGGGAATATTATCGCGTTTCGTTGTGTAATAATCAATTTGATGCAAAATAGGTTGAGTGGCATATCGCAACTGGGGGCTGGTCGCCTTTTTAATCGAGATGGTCGAGGAGAAGTGCCCGATGAGTGATGGCGCTAAGGCGAAAGTATGCATAATAATAGGTTCGCTCCGAGCAGGTGGTGCGGAGCGTGTTGCCGTGTGGCTGGCCGATGAGTTGGATAAGTTAGGTTGTGAAGTGGCTGTAGTCACTTATTCTGATCCTATCAATGACTTCTATCGCGTACCGGACGCGGTGCAACGAGATAGAATAAATGTCTCGAGAAAAGGAAGTTCTCTGTTTCATAAGCTTCTTCGGAATTTAGATAGAATTACTATGTTGCGGCGTTACATAAAGCAATCCCGCGCTAGTCACGTGATCGCATTCATGCCGCATGAGTCGGTCCTTGCAACTGTTTCGTGTTTCGGTTTGGGTGTCAGAGTGGTGGTGTCGGAGCGGAACGCTCCATGGCACCGCTCACCAGGGAAAGTGTGGGAAAGATTAAGGCGCCTCGTTTACCGGTTTAGTGCCGCCCAAGTTGTGCAAACGGACAAGATAGCTCAGTGGCTTAGAAAGGAAGTCCGGTCTTCTGAAGTGTTTGTGATCCCGAATGCGGTTCAGTGGCCGCTTGTGGTAGCGGATCCGGTTATTGATCCGTCCAGTTATTTGCAGCCGGAGCGAAAAATTTTACTGGCGGTCGGCTCCAAGCCCTTTCAGAAAGGATTAGACCTACTTGTCGACGCGTTTTCCATCGTAGCGAACGACCATAAGGAGTGGGATTTAGTTATCCTTCCATTTCGAGCAGGTAACTCGGAAAGACACCTCACCACCGAAGGTATTCTACAGTCGGCTGAGAGTGCTGGAATACGCGATCGCATTGTCCTCCCAGGGTTTGTCGGGAACATTCAGTCTTGGTACGAGGCGGCGGATATTTTTGTTCTGAGTTCGCGTTTCGAAGGATTCCCCAATTCATTAATCGAAGCAATGGCTGCTGGCAAAGCCTGCGTTGCCTACGCTTGTGACACTGGACCTGAGGAAATCATTCGCGACGGCATAGACGGTCTCTTGGTCCGTGAGCTGACACCTGAGGCACTGGCTTGTACCCTGTCAAGGGTCATGGATGATCCGGCGCTTCGCGAACGCTTGGCGCGCGAGGCGCCGCATGTGGCGGAACGCTATGCGCCCAATTCGATAATGACCAAATGGTGCGAGGTCCTTGCGTTGGAAGAGGAATGACAGTCCCTATGAACGCAGGCGAGTTCGTTCTTTCGCTTGATTTCGAGCTGCTTTGGGGCGTCCGCGACCATGCCTCACGGAACAGTTATGGCGCGAATATTCTGGGCGGGCGGGCCGCGCTGCCGGCGATGCTTGGGCGGTTCGAGCGGCACGGCATCGAGGCCACCTGGGCAACGGTCGGGGCGGCGTTCTGTGGCTCGCGCGACGAGTTGCTTGATGCTCTTCCGCCCGAAGAACTGCGCCCGCGCTATGTGAACGCGGGTTTGTCGAACTATCGTTACCTGGATGAAATCGGGCGGGACGAGGCCAGCGATCCCTATTATTT
The DNA here is from genome assembly GCF_028369135.1 of Roseovarius sp. ZX-A-9. Lineage (GTDB taxonomy): Bacteria > Pseudomonadota > Alphaproteobacteria > Rhodobacterales > Rhodobacteraceae > Roseovarius. The sequence goes on along the minus strand of NZ_JAPWHW010000030.1, from coordinate 15,684 downwards.
CGCGGCGTCGCTGGTCGAACGGATCGCCGCCTGTCCCGGGCAGGAAATCGCGACACACACCATGTCGCATTTCTACTGCCTCGAAGAAGGCGCCAGCATCGAGAGCTTTGACGCGGATATTGACGCGGCTTGTCAGATGGCGGCCAGGCGCGGCCTCACACTGCGGTCGATCGTATTTCCGCGCAACCAGTATGCTGATCCGCATCTGGAGTCTATTCGGCAACGGGGTATCCAACGCTACCGGGGCAATCCGGGCGCATGGGCTTATCGGCCGGTAGCAGGTGCCGGGCAAACCTTGCCGCGCCGCCTTGTGCGGTTGGTCGATGCCCACACCGGGGTGCTTGGGCCACATCTCTACCAGCCCGGGGGCGATAACGTGCCGGCCAGCCATTTCTTGCGGCCTTGCGCCGGGCGTCTGGCGACGTTTCATCCCCGCCACCTGTCGGTGATCAAACGTGCAATGACGCGCGCGGCCCGAACTGGCGCGGGATTCCACTTGTGGTGGCATCCGCATAATTTCGGCGTAAACACCGAGGCCAATCTGGCTGGTCTGGACCGGATCATTGCGCATTTTGTACGCTTGCGGGATGAATACGGCATGGCGTCACGCACCATGGCGAGTAGCGGGGGGCAAACGTGAAACTGGTCATTCTGGCCACCAGCGGCACGCCGACCGATATTCTGGTCAATTATCTGGACGATTCGGGCCTTCAGCCAATTGCAGTGCTGATCGAGCCCGCGCAATCTCGCACTGCATTGTTGCGCGGGCGGGCACGTCGGCTGGGTTGGCGTGCGGTTGTCGGTCAGGTGCTGTTCATGGCGCTTGTTTTGCCGGTTCTGCGGCGCAGGGCAGATAAGCGTCTGGCTTCTCTCCGAAAGATCCACAGTCTGCGCGCCGACCCCTTGCCGGAGTCCCGCGTGACATCGATTAACTCCGTCAATTCTGACGAAACCCGTGAAATCTTGCGGCGACTTGCCCCGGATGCGGTGGTCCTCAGCGGCACGCGCATCGTCAAATCCGAAGCGCTGCGGGCTGCAGATGCGCCGGTGCTTAACATCCACGCGGGGATCACTCCGGAATTTCGCGGCGTGCATGGCGGCTATTGGGCGCTATGGTCGGGTCAGCCACAGGATTTTGGGGCGACGCTGCATGTTGTCGATGCTGGTGTTGATACCGGCGCAGTGCTAGAACATATCCGGCCAACCCCAGAACCGCAGGACAGTTTCGTGACTTATCCGCTGATCCAGCTAGCCACCGCGCTGCCCGCTCTGGTCCGTGTTCTGAACGACCTTGGTCGGGGGCTGGGGTTGCCCGAAGCTGTGCCGACAAGCGGACAGGGGCGGCAATGGTATCATCCGACGATTGCGCAATATCTGACCGGGCTGTGGCGTGGGGTGCGGTGATGCAGCTTTCGCCCACCATCCGCTCGAAGAATGACCTGCGTGCTTGGCGGAAAGCCGATCTAGAGGCGGCCAAACTGGGCCGTTGGCGCTTCTGGATGGGGCTGCAACATCCGACGATCCATTTTCTGCGTGTGCTGAGGCGGGTCGAATACGTCAAGAACTGTCGGCAGGGTCCAATCGGTAAAGTCGAGCGGGTGATCCTGACAGTCTATTTCCGCCTTCTGTCGATTTACCTAGGCTTCACCATCCCGCCCAATACCTGCGGACCCGGGTTGCGCTTGAACCATTGGGGCACCATCGTGATCAGCGCGGAGGCGCGCATCGGCGCACGGGCGCATATCAATGTTTGCGTCAACTTGGGCTTGAAAGACGGCAAGGCCCCGTGCCTCGGCGACGATGTTTACATTGGACCGGGCGCAAAGCTGTTCGGAGGAATCCATTTGGGCAATGGTGTGCGGATCGGCGCGAATGCGGTGGTCAATCGAAGCTTTCCCGACAATTCGATCCTGGCCGGTGTGCCCGCACGATTGATCGGGGAAAGATCCCAAGAGGAACGACCGACTGATGAGTCTGTTTGATGTCTGACAACAACCTTTCTGGCAAGCGGGTCCTGCTTTTGGGAAGCAACGAGCGCGCCGCGTTATCGACCTGCCGGTCGCTGGGGCGGAAAGGCGCGGTTGTAGAGATTCTCGCGCTTGACCCAGTCCGCCAGCCAGCAGAATTGTCGCGGTACTGCCGCAGGCGATTTTACTTCGGATCACCTGTTACCGACTCGGCCGGGGTTCTCGACCGCCTGTCGGATCTTCTGGACAAAAATCGCTACGATGCGATTTTTCCGATCACCGACATGGCCTGCGAACTGGTTTATGCAGACTATGCGGCGCTGGCTTCGCGCGCTGCAATTGTCGGTCCCGATCCCGAAGCCTTTGGCCGAGCGGCGGACAAATCGCAGGCGTCGGATCTGGCGCGTCAGGTTGGCCTATATGCGCCAGATGGTGTTTTGCTGACGTTCGGCGATGATCCCGCGCCCGCATTCGCGCTTCTGGAAGAGGCGCCGGTTTTTGCCAAGCCTGTCCGTAGTTGCCTGCTGACCGACGGGTTCGCAAACTCTTTCGAAGTGAAGAAATGCACCACGCGCGCACAGCTTGAACGAAAACTGGCCGAAGATCTGCCGCGGCTGGCGGTCCTCGTCCAGCAGCCGGTTCAAGGACACGGCGTTGGGGTGAACTTTCTGGCCGACAACGGGCGTCTTGTGGCGGTCAGCATGAACCGCCGCCTGCACGAACCCCCCGACGGCGGCGGCAGCAGTTTTCGGTGTAATATGCCAGTGTCCGAGCCGGTCTTGCAGGCGGCACGCGACATCGCGGCCAGTCTGAACTGGTCGGGCCTGATGATGGTCGAGTTGAAAGACAATGCCGGGCAACTGGCGATCATGGAAATGAACTGCCGCCCCTGGGGTTCGATCGAAACGGCAATTCGCGCCGGGGTGGATTTTCCGGCGCTTGCGGTGGCTCAGGCCCTTGGTTTGTCGCTGCCGGAAACCTTGGTCCGCAGCGACCGCCCCGTGCGCGTGCGCAATCTGAAAAACGATCTGCGTTGGGTTATCGGGCAACGCCGCCGGTGGCTTTCGCGCTCGTCGCCGCTGATTGACTGGCTCGGGGCGCTGCCACGCGCCGCGATTGGACGAGAGCACCTGGACATCGAGCAGAGAGACGATCTGTTACCGGCCTTGTGCCAGTTCAACCCGGTTCTGCACAGACTACGGCGCCGTGGCATGTTGGCGCTGCGGATAACCACGGCGCGTCTTGGCCACCGCCATCGCTTTCGCCGCCTCGACCGTCAGGAACCGATCCTGTTCCTGTGTCAGGGGAATATCAACCGCAGCGCTGTGGCGGAAATCCTGTTTCGGCAGGCCGGTTTCAGTAACGTGCGCTCTGCCGGGGTTCTGCCGCTTCAAGGACGGGGGATCAGCCCCGCTGCCGCCCGTTTCCTTAAAGATCGCGGCTGTGATGCGACACAACACCGGTCACGCAACTTGCACGGGTACGAGGATTTTCTGTCCGAGGGGGCGCTTATCGTTGTGTTTGACTTCCGTACCAAGGCTGATGTGCTGATGACTCGTCCCGACCTTCGCTCGCGGATTGTCCTGTTCGATGATCTCGGAAAAGAAAAATCAGGCGAGTTACGTGATCCGCACGGCGCAACAGAGGCTGCCTATTCGGATTGTTTCGGGCACATTGCTGCAACCTTGCAGGATCAGATCGGCTGAAAGGATCAATGTGATGGCGCGATTTGTGATCAGGTTGGATGATATCTGCCCGACGATGGACCATGCGAAATTTGCCAGCGCCCGGGAACATTTCGAGGCGGCGGCAGTGCGGCCGCTTTTGGGTGTTGTGCCTGACAACCACGATCCCGATCTGCAGATCGACGCGCCCGATCCGACCTTCTGGGAGACGATGCGAACCCTGCGCACGCGGGGTTGGGGTATCTCGCAACACGGGTATCAGCACCGGATCCACACCGATGACCGAGGTTTGCTGGGCATTACGCCGCGCAGCGAATTTGCAGGGCGGCCCCTTGATGCCCAGCGTAACGATCTGGCCGCAGGGCAGAAAATACTTGCAGGCGAAGGGCTCGGCACTGATATTTTCATGGCGCCGTTCCATAGCTACGACAAGGCGACGCTGAAGGCGTTGGCGTCGCTGGGATTTACCACTCTGACCGATGGCTACGGGTTGTTTCCCTGGCGTGAGAACGGCCTCAAGTTTGTGCCGCAACTGTTCGAGCGCCCGGTCAATTTCGGCATCGGCATTTATACGATGTGCCTGCACCTGAATAATATGCGTATGGAAGAAATCGATAAACTTGGTCAGTTCATGCTGGCTAATTCTGCCCGTTTTGTAGACTTTGACCAGGCCAGAGCGAGCGCTTGGCCCAGAGCCTTAGTCTGGCCGCTTGGTCTGTCGCTCAGGCTTGCATTGACTGCCAAGCGGCGGCTCTGATAGCCCCCGTATTCTTGCACAAATTTGGAACGATTGAAGACTGTATGGAAATAGCGCCCAGAATTATTGCAGTTGTAAAGGCCCCCTTGCGCCCGCTCCGGCACGGTGCGGTCGCCATTATCCGCGGCATCCTGCTTGATCGGCTTTTTTCCGGAAACGATATCCCGCGTAATCTGGTTATTTCGACAGGTGGCGCGGGCACGACAATTCTGATGAAGCATCTGTCGCGATATGTGCAGATAAACGACTTTTTCGACAGGGATAATCTCAAGCACCTGCCGCACCTGCCCGAGGGATGGGTCGAGAATAAACGGATCCTTTACGTATATGATGAACCGGCTGCAGTCTTCCGGTCGATCAAGCGTCGGAAGTTTGTGCATAAGCACGCCGGAGAGTTGGGCTGTCTCGCGTGTCAGTTCACTTGGGGGCGCCTACGCCAGAAGCTGTTTGAAAGAGCCGTCCGGAAACAGATCGAAGCATTCCACGCCTACTGGTCTGACAATGTCATGCTGCTGGCCTATGACGACATATGGAATCGACTGGAAGAGGTATCTGCTTTTTTCGGAATCGATGACGACCGTTTCGTGCGCGAGTTTCCCCCGCGCCGCCCGCGCAAGTCCCATCAGAAATGAGCGGCGCGCGCTTCGTAGTGTCCGAAATCGCATCCCTATCTCCAAACCAGAACGAGACAAAGCCAATGACAGATAAAGCTATGATCAATCGTGTGGTCCATGTCCTCTACTCGGGGCTAGGCGGGCATGGTGCCGTCATGTTCGGAATGCTGGACGCCGGCTTTTTCGCGGAGGCTGAGCATTTAGTCCTATTGACCGGCGTCGAGCCGCCTTTGCCTGACTATGTTTCGCGTTTGGACCAACGCAAGATGGCCTGGCGCTATGTGCCCAAGCAGCCCGGGCGGGGGTACGTTGCGTTTTACCGGGCTTTGCGGCGGGCGATTTTCGAAACAGATCCCGATCTGGTTTTCGTCCACGGGTTGGCGACGATCCCGTCGGTGGTCTGGAACCGCTCACGCGCGGTGGTGCTGGTGCGTGAGACAGAGCCGCAATCCACAAAGTCGATCAAGGACTGGGGGTCGCTTGCCGTTGCCCATACCAGTGTGGACGCCATCGTCCATTTGACCGAGGATGCCGCGCAGACGGCCGCAGCCAAGCTGCGTCTGCTGCATCGGCCCGGCAAGGTCCACATCATCGGAAACGGTCTTGATATCGATTACTTCAGTCCGGCATCAGGATGGCCTGACCGGCTTCTGGCCGGACCGCAGATACGTTTGGGCATGGTAGCGCGGTTGCAACCCAACAAGGATCATCAGACGTTGATCGCTGCCTTCGATGGGCTTTGCGCTGAGCGCCCTTGGGTCGACGCCCGGCTCGAGATCGCGGGGGACGGCACCACCCGGCCCGCGCTGGAGGCCGAGGTGGCGCGACGTGGGTTGCAGGACCGGGTCACCTTTCATGGCACCCTGAGCGCCGAAGGGGTGCGCGACTTGCTGCGCAGTCTCGATATCTATGTTCATTCCAGTTTTGGCGAGACCATGAGCAATTCGATCATGCAGGCCATGGCGGTGGGGCTGCCGGTGATCGCGGGCGCCGTATCGGGGGTCACAAATATGGTCACATCCGATGTCGGATTGCTCTACCCGTCGCGCGATGTGAGTTCACTTCGGTCCGAAATTGTCGACTTGCTGGACAATCCGGATGAGGCTCGCCGCCTAGGCGCTGCCGCTCGAAAGCGAGCCTTGACGCAATATGATGCGAAACTGACGGCGCGCGCCTATGAAGAACTGACCGAGAAACTTGTCCGGGAAAAGGCCGGTAATTGATGCATAAAGTCCTGCATCTGATCCCTTATGACACGGTGGGGGGGGTGGAAACCGCTGTGCGGTCTATCCCGGCCGAGTGGGACGGCAGGGCAGGGGCTGTTCGTTTTCGTCGTGCCTATTTGGTGACGCATTCAGCTGTAGAGGTGTTCCCCGAGGACTGGCACGGGCCCACCATATCCGTCAATCATCCCGTTGCACATTGGAAACTGTTGCGCTTTGCGTTGAAAAGCCGGGCAGATCTGGTGGTTGTCTCGCTTTGGCGCTGTTGCCCGACATTGATTGCGCTCAAGGCACTTCGTCCGCGGACGAAAACCGTGCTGTTCTTGCATTCGGCAGTGGATGTTCACGTGTTCGACCGGGTGCTCAACCGCGCGGCGATGCTTCTGGCGGACGAGATTTGGGCGGATTCCACCTCGACGCTGGAAGCCCGTGTTCCCGCGGCGGCACGCAAACGGGCGAGGGTGCTTTCATTTCTGACAAAGCGCCCGCCTGCCTTGCCGGGCCTGTCATCTACCGACCAAGGACGCAACATTGCTCCGAATTTTGTCTACTGGGGCCGCCTGCAGTCCGAAAAGAACCTTGGGCAGGCGCTCGATGTGTTCGCGGCCATCCACAGGCTGTTACCAGACGCAAGATTCGACATTATCGGCCCGGATCGCGGATCACTTGCCGGGTTGCAAGCGCGGGTGGCCGAGCTGGAGCTTGGTAATGCGGTGCGCTTTCCGGGTGCGCTGCCACATGACTCGCTGATGGCGCGTGCGCGCGATTACCGGTTCTATCTGCAGACCAGCCTGTTCGAGGGGATGGCGATGTCAGTGATTGAAGCTATGGGTATGGGGTTGGTGCCGGTCGTGACACCCGTGGGTGAAATACCCTCCTATTGTCACGATGGGCATACCGGTATCCACGTCAGCACGCCGGAAGAGACCGCACAGCGGGTTGCTGCGATCATTGCCGATCCGGCGTCCTGGCAAGAGATGTCGGCGCGTGCGGCCGAAAGGTGGGCCGAGGCCGATTTGTTTCAAGATGACTACCGCGACGCCTGTGATAATCTTCTGTCGAGGCCGCAATCCGGGAGAAGCTCTACATGTGTGGACTAGCTGGTTTTGTAACCTTCCGGCCATTTGATGATGCCGAACAAACACTCAGCAGGTTGCACACCGTAACTCGCTCCATCACCCATCGGGGCCCCGATGCAGAAGGCTACTGGCTTGATGAGGCTGAAGGCGTAGCGCTTGGCCATCGTCGGCTTTCGATACTGGATCTGAGCCCGTCCGGCGCCCAGCCCATGAAATCAGCCTGTGGCCGATACGTTCTCGTATTCAATGGCGAGATCTACAATCATCAGGCGCTGCGCCGCACTCTGATGGAGGGAGCGCCAGGTCTTGCGTGGAAAGGCCATTCCGATACTGAAACGCTTCTTGCCGCCATCGCTGAGTGGGGATTGGAGCGCGCGCTTGAGAACGCTTTTGGAATGTTCGCTTTGGCGCTCTGGGATCGTCAGAGCCATGACCTGTCGCTGGCGCGCGACAGGATGGGAGAGAAGCCGCTGTATTTCTCGCGGCAGGACGGAGGGTGGATATTCGGATCCGAACTGCGTGCGCTGCTCGCAGGGGGGCTGACACCGCATATCGATCACGCTGCACTCGGCTCATATCTGAAGTTCGGCTACGTCCCTGACCACCAATGTATCCTTGAGGGTGTCGGAAAGGTGATGCCCGGCAGCATCGTTCACCTGCGCGCAGGGGCGGAACCAGAACAGCTTCGCTTTGCGAAGGTCGAAGCACAGTTCGGCCAACCTGCCACGATCACGGACCCCGAAGAGGCCATCACGAAACTGGAGGATGTCCTCGGAGAGGTCATCAACGATCAGATGGTGAGCGATGTGCCCTTGGGTTGCTTCCTGTCTGGCGGCGTCGATTCCTCGTTGGTGGCCAGCCTGATGCAGGCAGGATCCGACCGACAGATCCGGACCTTCTCCATTGGCTTTGAGGACGAGCGTTTCAACGAGGCGCCGCACGCAGCTGCCGTTGCCGAGCACCTTGGCACGAACCACACTGAATTCGTCCTCAAAGAAGACGACGCACTGGCTATCGTGGCAGACCTGCCGCGCATCTATGATGAGCCTTTCGCAGACAGCTCTCAAATCCCTACGACACTGCTGTGTCGCTCTGCGCGCAAGCATGTGACTGTCGCCCTGACCGGGGATGGTGGGGATGAGGTCTTTGGGGGGTATAATCGCCACATTCGCGGCCCCGGACTTTGGCAGCGGATCAGCCGCTTGCCGTGGATATTGCGCCATGCCGGTGCTGGTGCCGTCAATGGCGCTGCGCAGTGGGGATTGCGAAGCGAGCGGATGTCTCGTTATGCCACCACGGCACTTGGCCTGCCGCTGACCACCCTCGACAATCTGCCAAAGCTGGCCGCGACGCTGCGTTCGGCGGGTAGTGCTGAAGATTTCTATCAGACCTTCATTTCAACGGGCAAAGGCCTGGAGGGCGCGCTGTTGAGCCCTGCGCCGCCATGTACCGCTGACCCAAGGGCGCTCGATCCTGCGGGGCTGGACATGGCGGAATGGATCATGGCGCGCGATACGACCGGCTATCTGCCCGGAGATATTCTGGTCAAGGTCGATCGCGCCGCGATGAGCGTGGGACTGGAAACACGCGCGCCGTTTCTGGATGCGCGCGTCTCTCATGTGGCGCGGCAAATCCCGATCGGGCTGCATGTGGATGGGCGCAAAGGCAAAAAACTGCTTCGAGAGCTGCTTTATCGGCACGTTCCGCAGGCGCTGATCGAACGCCCCAAACAGGGGTTTGCAATGCCGCTGGATGACTGGCTCAGGGGAGCGTTGCAGGAATGGGGGGCGGAGCTGATTTCGGATCAGGGGCTGGCCGCTGGCCTGGGCCTCGATAGAGAAGCTATGGAAAAAATCTGGATGAGCCACCAGAACCGGCGCATCAATGCCGGAAAGGAGCTGTGGGCACTTCTCGTATTGTTGTTATGGGCCCGAGACACCGGGATTGGTGCGGCGGCGCGCCCCGGCCAACATGATCGATGCTCGGACGAGGCTGCGACTGTGTAATCCCCTGAGGGGTACGGACCAGCTTGCCGACTTGTACGGTTAGCCCAGTCTGGTCGGCCGTGGTGAATAGATCAGGTTCGACGGTAGCGGGCAAATCCCAAGCCTGCCAACGCAGACAACAGCAGAATACCTCCTGCCGGAAGCGGAACTGGCGTTACTCCGCGATAGTAGATCGAGGCGTGAGACAGGCCTTTGGTGGCGAGCCAAGTTCCGCTGAAGTAATCGGTATCTACGAGGAATGCACCAAACCCGTGGCCAGGCTTCAAGGTGATGACCACATCACCTGTGGTGCGCCCGGCCCAATCGACGACCCCCCAGTCCCCGCCGTCGTCGCCATTAATTGGCCCTGTTGCTGTGAAGGTGATTGGTGAACCCACGGCTGAGTCGTCATTTTTGTCTGCAAGCATCCAACCAGTCTTGCCAAACAAACTGAAAGAAGCATTGATTTGGTTGGTGTCGTTGCCGCCAAAACACGCTGCTGAAATTGCATTATCCAAGGATACGAAGGATCCGGAATTGCCCGGACCGATCGTCGTACAAGATGCAGCATCGGCCATGGCAGCAGCCGAGGTGAGCACAGCAGCGGTCCCCATGACTCTCAAAAAATGCACAATCTTACTCCACACCTAGTTAAATAAACTCATTTCAGTTTATAGTGTTGACTGGCACCTGTGAACTCAGTTCAAAGGAATTTGGCCCTTTGCATCCCCATATGGCAGTTTATTGCACGCTGAGGTGGCTGTAGCCTTTTCGGATTAAAGGCAAGGTTGCGTACGGGAAGGCAATAACTCTCCAACCCTTGATGTGATTCGCCTTGGGGCTGCTTACCATTTGCGGCACCGGCGATGCCTTGCCGCAAACTGGAGGCAGGCTCACGCGGTGGTTTTTTAAGAACTGGCCATCTCAATACGGGCTGCGAACAGGCTCTCGTTTCAGGGGGCACTTAGATACCGTCTTGACCTATTTTCGCATTGCCGCCTTACTTATTGGCTGAAAACGCACCTGGAGTGCCGATAGGCTATCCTTTGGGAGGGCAGCGCAGCTTTGTTGTTCGATATGATAGCTGAACGCAGGAGGGGTCTGGAGGCAGGTCTCTGACGTTACTGTGTATTTGGAGCGTGCCAGTTTGCTGATAGTAAATTAGAATGCCATGATGGGCGTGTAATCGCTGTGATGTCTTAGTAAAGAAATTAGTTCCATGACCGTAGTATCGAGACAAGATTATTTAAGCAGAGCCACAGGCGGGCGACTGAGCTGGGGGCTCGTCTGGTTGGTTGTGATCGTTCTGGCCGCCGCGGTGTTCTTTAGCGCCGGCTTTGATGTCTTGTTCGATGCCTGGAGCAGGCCCGAATACAGCCATGGCCCGCTGATCCCGGTGCTTTCCGGATTGATGTTCCTGCGGGAACTGAAACAATATCCACCTCAACCCGGCCCAAAGAGCGATCGCTGGCAAGGTCTGCTCGTCGTGCTGCTCGCAATCACGATCGCAGTCTCTGGTGTGCTTCTGCATGCAGACAGTCTGGTGGCGTATGCCATGATCATCTGGGTGGGCGGGATTCTCCTGATCAGTTTTGGGTGGCGGACGGGCAAACATTTCTGGCCGCCGGTGCTTCACCTTGTCTTCATGTTGCCCCTGCCCGGGATGGTGTATTACGAGATCTCCACCCTTCTACAGCTTATTTCGTCAGAGCTTGGGGTCTGGTTCTTACGGTTGGCGGGCGTTCCGGTCTTCCTTGATGGGAATATCATCGACCTTGGCGTTTTGAAGCTGCATGTGGCCGAGGCCTGTTCAGGGCTCCGCTATCTTTTCCCGATCCTCAGCTTCTCCTATATTTTCGCCTTCCTTTATCAAGGCCCGACTTGGCACAAGCTTCTGCTTCTTGTCGCAGCCGCGCCCATCGCCGTGTTCATGAACTCGGTCCGGATCGCAATGGCCGGGATCTTGATGCAGCGTTTTGGTCCGGAATGGCTCGAAGGCTTTACCCATTTCTTCGAGGGATGGGTCATCTTCATGGCCAGCGTGTTCATTCTTATCTGCCTTGCCTGGATCTTGCTGAAACTGAACCCTCGCAAGATGAGCTTGGCCGAGGCTCTTGATCTCGATACTCAAGGGGTATTCCCGCAGCTTGCGCGGCTGAAGCTTGTGCAACCTTCCGTGGCACTTATGACCGCCGCCGTACTGATGATTGCCGCCGCTGGCGCCTGGCCCCTGATCCCAGAGCGCACGCCGGTCGCACCGGAACGGTTTAGCTTTACACTGTTTCCCAGTCAGGTTGGCGAATGGCGCCAGGTCGGTGAAGAGCAGAAGTTCTCGCCCGACGTGGAAAGAAGTCTGGCTGCTGACGATTACATCGCGCTTCAGTTCGGACGGGCACCAGGCACGCCGACACTCGATTTCTTTTCAGCGTGGTACAAGGACCTGTCAGCGGATGGTGTGCAGCATACACCCGAAATTTGCCTGCCGGGTGCAGGATGGGAAATCGCTGAAGTGGAGCGGGTCGATATTTCTGGCGACCTGGGGTTGGAGACGCCGTTCAACATCAATCGCATTATCGTCCAGAAGAACGAGGAACGGATGATCGTGTATTACTGGTTCACACATATGGGCAAGACGATGCCAAGGAATACTTCCGCGAAAATCAGTGTGTTGACCAGAGGTCTGATGGCGGGGCGCACGGACGGCGCCATCCTCAGGCTTATCAGCCCGATCAAGAAGGGCCAGCCGAATGCCGAAGCCGAAGCCGAAGCTGAGATGAACGGTCTGCTGAAAGAACTTCTTCCGCGACTGCCGCGGTTTATCCCGGGCATCTGAACAGGTCCTGTCACAAAGAATATATGGCAATCCCCCCACAAACGGGGGGATTGCCATAAAGCTTTCTTGAAGCGACCGTAGCGACGGATATAGAGCTTTGACCGGGCCTTACCATCAAGCTGTCAGGGGTGAGGGTTTTGCCGACTCTCACCTACGCGCGGTTGCGTATTGGCACCCCAAGCAGGAAAATGATTTCCCAAGTGTGGGCATCATTCTGCAGCCCACACATTCGTACCCGTCAGCGAGGAACGCTCGGCTGCTTGTCGCTGCCTCAGCGCCGCGGCGACACGCTCGAAGTCGGCGTCCGTCAGTGACTCACCGTACCATTGTGGCTCTGCAGGTTCGAACCCGTGGCGACGGGCCATTTCGGAAATGCGGTCCGCGTCAGACAGTTTCAGATCGCGCCCGAGGCTGTAATCGTCTGCCTCGCCTTCAAGCGCCAAGAGCATCGTTTCGCCAAGGCAGCCCCAGCAGAGATCTTCCGGGAGGTTCTGGAAAGGCCCGAGATTCACGGGGAATGGGGGTCTTACCAAGCCACCATCAAAGACAAGTGCGCCTTGCTCGGAGAGATCGGCCTGTGTCACGTTCGGTGGACGTGCTACGTCACATACAACCGTGCCGGGGCGCAATTGTGTCGGATCGAGGAATGTCACCTCGGCACTGGTCGCCACGAGCACCATATCTGCAGTCTCAAGCGCGCTGTTCAGGTCGGTCGTGCCGGTTATCGGAGTTGACAGGCCGACTTCGGCGCAGGCTCGGGCAAAGTCTTTGGCCACACCTTTGGTCATGACCTCGCCTTGCGGAGGAAGCAAATTCTGCACACAGGTACTCAGGCCGCCTGCTCTGGGGGGCAGGTCCTCTACGGACAAGGTGTGCACCACTTCGTCGGCGACTCTGTCCAAGAATGTCTGCGCTTGTCTGTTGCCGGCGTTCCCTACCAGGGTCAGCCGGTTCGCCCGACGGGCAAGCATCAAGCTGGCCAATCGACCGATTGCACCGGTGGCGCCTACTACAACGATATGCGCGTTGGCCGGATCAATCCCGACACGCCGGGCTGCCCTTTCAAGAGCGGTCACGCCAGATACCGTGGTCAGTGTGTTGCCACTGGTTACCGGTACGCCGTGGCCGGCGACGGCGGCGCCACCATTGGTTACGATCGAGGTGAACGCACCAAGCCCGAGGCGATTCGCGCCAAATTCTGCGGCCATGCCAGCGGACGCCTGAATCATGGTTCGTGCGTCTTTTCGGCCCGCGCCCATCATGTCCTTGGGCAGGAGAGGTACGGACATGATCATCCCTTCGGCCGTTGCTCCGGCGCGCGAGGTTCCCCCCGCAACCGGCCAGGCAAAGCCTGGGCCGACGCGCTTGACCCACTCCATCCAGGTGGCCCGTTCTTCGGGACTGAAATTGGCGAAGGATGGATCGGACCGCAAGAGATCTTCTTCCTGCGTGTAATGGATGAGGAAACAGAAGCGTCCAGGCACCGATTCTGGCAGACCCCTTGCCGGGCCCTGTTGGGGCATGGCAGGTTCCGTTTTGGCCAGTTGCGCAGCCCGCTTTGGCGTCACGAGGTGCTGCATGAGCGCGTGGTAATCCCCGCGGGCGAGTACATCACAGACGGCCTCGAGCGCGGTGATGCACCGGTCGATTTCGGGTTGGCCCGAGATCAGGGCCGGCTGCAAGCGCATCACGTTGGCGTCGTTGAAGACGGGGGCCGTCAGGACGCCCTCGACATTGAGGAGATAGGAACTCAAGAGCCCGATGAAGCCTCCGTTCAGCCCGCAAAAGGCCATGGAGGCGGAATCAGCCCGCTCAAATGGTTTGCGGAACACGATCCCGCGCATGTAGCCGCGCCCACGCACCTCGTTCAACACTTCCGGATAGCGCTGCTTGAGCGCCTCCAGCTGGGCGTGGAAATAGTGACCGTTGCGCTCTACGTCTTTGATCAACGTGCGGTCGTCCTTCAAGAGCAGGTCGAGCGTGGCATTGGCCACCGCGCAGGCAAGGTTGTTGTTTGCGAAGGTTGAACTGTGCAGGAAGCCGAAGCGGTCATCCCAGACCTCTGGGCGCACGATGACGGCCGAGATCGGCATTAAACCACCGCCCAAGGCTTTGCCGAGTAACAGCATATCCGGGGGTTCCGGGCAATCCTCGCAAGCGAAGAGCTGACCGGTGCGGCCGAGCCCAGTCTGAATCTCGTCAATGATGCTCAGGACGCCATATTTGCGGCAGAGCGCGATGGCAGCACCGAGATATCCCTCATCCAAGGGACAGACGACGCCGCCTTCGCCCTGGATCGGCTCGAGGATGAATGCGGCGATACTGTCGTGGTCGGCTACGAGCTTAGCTTCAAGCGCCTCGAGATCACCAAATGGGACATATTCAAATCCGGGAGCAGGGCCGCCGAAATCCTTCTGATACATCGGCTTGCCAGTTGCGGACAGGGCGCCCATCGTCTTGCCGTGAAAGCCGTTGAGGGTCGAAAGGATGTGGTCGCGGCCGCTCCTTGCACGGGCAAGCTTGATCGCGGCTTCCACTGCTTCTGCGCCAGAGTTGGCCAATGTTACTACGTTCAGATCATGCGGCGCGATGCTGGCCAGCTTGTCGGCCAGGCGCTCAGCCTCGATAGCCCGCAACGGTTGCACCATTGCGGGCCGCATGAGGCTCTCTTGGTTGCGTAACGCATCCCATATCTGCGGTGGGTTATGGCCAAAGGGCAATGCGCCGTATTGTGAAAGGAAATCTAGGTACTCTCGTCCTGCTGTGTCGTAAAGTCTGCAGCCGTTGCCGTGCGCGAGTTCCAGATCGAGCCCGAAAGTCTCAAGGAGACGCGCACGCGTAGGGTTCAGACCATTCATGATGCATTCCTTTTCTTATTCGTGGGCGCCTTAGAAAGGCTCGATGCACCATCGTTCGCCCGAAAGTTGGGCAGCAATAAGACTGAAAAGGTATGTATCGTGGGCCAATAATGGTCCAATTCAGGCGCTTCTGAAAAAATGTCGCCAAACAAAATCATGGGCCACGTGTCCTCAGAATGCGTCTGGTCGGCGTCCCGTGTGGGGGCAGGGCACGTCTACAGGACTGATGCCGACATTGGAGTCTACCTAAGCCGGACAGGCCAAGTTTTGCCGTGAATGGATCGAATGCACTACTCGGTGCCGTTCTGGCGTTTAGTCCCACCATCGGTGCCTGCCTGTTTTAGTTTTAGCCCGACTTTGTTCCGGAATAGCCCTCCGACTACGATTGGACAAGTCGGGTGTCGGGTGCGCGGCATAAACTCGCTCACAAATGCATTTCGCGAAAGATTCGCCCTGGAGTGTTCTCGTGATTCGCACGCAGAAGATGAATGCTTTGCGCCGCATGGCTGTACCTGATGTCTCAGGTCAGAGGGGGGGGCTGCTTTGGGACTGGGGCGCGAATTCAAGGAAACGCTTTTGCGCTTCTAGAGCGTGTTGCGTTCAATTGGTTTCATAGCCTGCGGCCCTGAAGAAGTTGTAGCATTCCTCGTCAGTGAAAAGATCACAGACGTGTCCTACGGCGC
>NZ_JAPWHW010000002.1 GCF_028369135.1 Roseovarius sp. ZX-A-9 | reverse complement strand
ATCGAGAACCCGCTGTTCTACAAGGAAAACACCCGCATGTTCTACGGCGACGCCAAGGACAGCATCACGAGCCTGCTGCCAAAACTCGACTGAGCAAGGCAGGGCCAAGCAGGTGTGATGGAAGCCCTCTGACTCAAAGGGACGCATCCGTCGCATTCACAGGCGCGACGGTGGCAGGATCAGAGCTGCACCCCGGTGCCCTGAAGCACACCGTGTTCCAGCGCATAGCGGGTCAGGCCGGCGGTGGAACTGATACCAAGCTTGCGCTTGATGTTCTTGCGGTGGGTTTCCACGGTCCGCACCGAGATTTCGAGCGCCAATGCCACGTCCTTGTTGGACCTGCCCTGTGCCAGTTGCAGCAGGATGGTCTGCTCGCGGTTGGTCAACTGTTCGCGGGCGCCATCGCCGGTGGGCGTGAGCGAACCCTGCGCGCCGGTGCAAAGGTAGCGTTCCCCCGCCATGACGCTGTCGATGGCGCGCTTTATCTCGTCGGTGGGCACGTCCTTGAGCAAGTACCCCAGCGCGCCATGGCTGAGCGCGGAGGTGATATATTCCGGGCTGTCATGCATGCTGAGGATCAGGATGCGCGTGTTGGGGCGGCGCTCCAGGATGATTTCGGTGGTGCTGAGCCCGCCGAGCCCCGGCATGTTGAGATCAAGCAAGATCACATCGGGATTCAGCGCCTGGACCTGATCAATGATCTGACGACCGTCCGAGAGGGTCGCGATCACTTCGATGTCGTCATAGCTCTCCAGAATTGCTTCGACGCCTTCGGCCACCATCGGATGATCATCGACGATCACGACGCGGGTGGGCACGGTGCATGGCTGGGCGGCACGATTGGGAGAGGGGGGAATGATAGGGGTCATGCGCTTGCCTTGGTTGTTTCTTGTTTGTTTTGCGGGCCGAGCATGTGGCTCAGTGGTACGGTGGCCTCGATGACGGTTCCGCCGGGCGATGACAGGATCCGCAATGTTCCTTCAAGCTGCTCGATCCGTTCCTGCATGTTGCGCAGGCCCAGCCCGGCAGAGGCGTTTTTTTGAGGGGCGATACCAACGCCATCGTCGGAAATGCGCAGCGTCGCACCGCGGTTGTGGCCGCGCACGTCAAGCGTGATACGCCGGGCGTTGGAGTGGCGTTCGACATTGGTGAGAGCCTCCTGCGCCACGCGGTAGAGCGCGGTCTTGGCGTCGTCATCAAGGCGGTTGCGAAAGACCGCTGTCGCAAACTGGGTCTCTATCCCGGTGCGTTTGCCGAAATCTTCGACCAGCGCCTTGAGCGCCGGGCCGAGCCCCAGATCGTCGAGCGTGCCGGGGCGCAGATCGCGGCTGATGCGGCGCACTTCCTGGATCGCGCCGGCCAGATGGGTGATGCCCTTGTTGAGGTTTTCGGCGGCACGCGCGTCCCCGGCCTCAAGCCGGCGTCGCGCCAGATCGAGCGCATAGCGCACACCGACGAGGATCTGGCTGATGCTGTCATGCAGTTCGCGCGCGACGCGGCCGCGCTCTTCTTCCTGCGCGTCAAACACCCGTTGGGTCAGCGCCTTCAGCTTGGCGTCGGCCAGCCGACGCTCGCGGATGGTGATGAACAGACCCGAGGTGAAGACGATGAGCAACGCCATCAGGGTCAGCCCGCCGATGTAGAGAAAGGTGCGCTGCACGCGCGCTTCAACCTCGGCGCGGGACGCGGCGACTGTCGCGAGCACGTCGTCGATGAAGACGCCGGTGCCGACCACCCAGCGCCAATCCTGCAGCCCGATTGCATAGGCGACCATGCGGCCCGGCTCTCCGGTGCTGGGCTTTGTCCAGTCATAGGTATGATAGCCACTGCCAGATCTCGCCTGCTGGATCAGCCTATCGGTGATAGGCACGCCATTGGAATCGGTCATGCCGATCCAGTTGCGGCCGATGAGATCGGTGTAGCGCGGGCTGACCAGATTGTTGCCGTCATAGTCGAAGACGAAGAAATAACCATCGGTGCCGTAGACCATGCTGGACAGGATCTGTGTGACGATCAGCATCGCCTCTTCGTCGTCGGGGGCGGCGCGGCCATAGATGTTTATAAAGGCGGTGCGGGCCAGGGACAGGTAGTTCTTCAACTCTTCGCGCTTGGCCGCGATCAATTGCCGTTCCAGTGTCGCGATCTCGCGCTCTGCCAGGTGGCGCGACTGCAACGTGACCAGAACGGATATCACCACCACCGTCAGCAATAACGGAAGCGTCGCCGTCAGAAACAGCTTTTGTCCGTAATTTTTCCATAGGCGGTCTGTCAGACGTCGCATCGCGGATCGTTATACCCCAATTGCGGCCCATGCACAGGGCGACGCCGCGTCCCACGGCCGAAAAGCGGGCGAAAAAGTCTGATAGAGCGCATTTTTCCCGGCTTTCTACGCAGTAGTCGGTATTTCTTTGCAAGTTAGGCCTCGCTAGGCTCCGGACTCTTGCAACGATCCGCGTGCCGGCCGGAAGAGCCGCGTACGCATCACTGATCTGGGAGGATATACTCATATGGATCGTCGTTCTTTTCTGAAGAAAACGACACTTGGTGGCGGCGCTGCTGCCGCTGCAACGCTGGCCGCACCGGCCTATGCCCAAGGCAATCGTACCCTGACAATGGTGACAACCTGGGGCCGTGGCCTGGCAGGTGTGTTCGATGCCGCGCAGCGTTGTGCCGACAGCATCACCGCGATGTCGGGCGGCAGCCTGACCGTGGAAGTAAAGGCCGCAGGCGAACTGGTCGGCGCGTTCGAAGTGTTTGATGCCGTGACCTCGGGGCAGGCAGATATGTATCACGGTGCCGACTACTATTTCGTCGGTCAGCACCCGGGCTATGCATTCTTTACCTCGGTGCCGTTCGGCATGACCGCGCAGGAATTGGCAAACTGGTACTACCATGGCAATGGCGCTGCCCTACATGACGAGCTGGGCGAAATCTTTGGCCTCAAATCCTTCCTCGGTGGGAACACCGGTGCGCAGGCGGGCGGCTGGTTCGCCAAGGAAATCAATGGCCCCGATGACTTCAACGGCCTGAAATTCCGCATGCCGGGCCTGGGTGGCAAGGCGCTTGGCAAGTTGGGCGCGAGCGTCCAGAACCTTCCGGGATCGGAAGTGTATCAGGCGCTGGCCTCGGGTGCGATCGACGGGACCGAGTGGATCGGCCCCTGGGCGGACGAAAAGGCCGGTTTCCAGGAAATCACCAAGTTTTACTATACAGCTGGTTTCCACGAACCGGGCGCGGGGCTGAGCCTTGCCACCAACCGCGAAGTGTTCGACAGCCTGTCGGCAGAGCACCAGAAGATCATCGAGATCGCCGCAGCCGAAGCGCACCAGTGGAACCTGGCGCAATTCCTGAACAACAACGGCGCGGCGTTGCAGCGTCTCCAATCGGCCGGTGTCAAGACGCTGGCATTCCCCGACACTGTCTGGGATGCGTTCGGTGAAGCCTCGATGGCCGTTCACGAAGAGAACATGAGCGATGATCTCTACAAGAAGATCTTCGATGACTATCAGCCTTCGCTGAAAGCGTCCTCGGCTTGGATCGAGAAGTCCGAAGGCGTCTACCGTCGCCAGCGTGACCGTGTTCTGGGCTAAATTCCATTCTTAAAACTCTGGCAGGTTCCGGGAGACCGGGGTCTGCCCGTTTGGCCGTCGGTGTCGAAATGCGCCGCGGGCAAGACGGGCTGCAATAGGTTCGCAAAAAGGGGACATGGGGGACAATGCTGCAAGCGATTGTCTGGTTTTTCCAGAATATCGGCATGGCGTTTTACAATTTCGGCTATGCGATTACACATCCGTCGCTCTGGCTGGACTGGTCGGACAAGCAGGCGATCATGCGGGTCGTCTACTATGGCGGCTCGGTCGAGCTGTTCTTTGTCATATTCACGGGATTTCTGGTGCTGACAGCCATCGGGCTGTGGCGCAACGCTTTCATGTGGGGCTGTGTGCGCGTGCTCGAAGGGTTCGCCAACACCGTGGGCCGGTTCTTTGCCTGGGCGGGGCTGCTGATGGTGCTGCAGCAGATCCTGATCGTCTTTGTTCAGCGGATCTTTGCGCGCCCCGACATCGCCATCGGGTTTGGCATCCCGGTGCAGATGGACATCAGTTGGTGGGCTGAGGAACTGAAGCTCTACAATGCGATGATTGTCTGCCTGTGCTGCACCTATACCTTCGTGCAGGGGAGCCATGTGCGCGTTGATCTGTTCTATTCGGCCATCAGCTATCGCGCCAAACGCATCGTCGACATGGTCGGCAGCCTGATCTTCATGATGCCCGCTGCAGTTCTGACCTGGATGTATGGCTGGTATTTCATGTGGCGGCACCTCATCGTGCCGAACCCGTCGGCATCAGACACGTTGGAGCGTCTGCTGATGAAGGCCCGCGCGCTGCGATGGAACATCGAGACCATCGGGTTCAGCCCCAACGGGTTCAACGCCTACTTCTTGTTCAAGGTCTTGCTGATCACCTTTGCCGGAATGGTGTTCCTGCATGCGATCGCGTTTTTCTTCCGTTCCTACCTGGAGTGGAAGGAAGGGCCGGAATCAGAAGGCAAATTCCTCGATAAGGACAGCCTCGGCGAGGGCGAAGAAGCCTTTGAAGGCACGCATTAAGGGAACGCAGACGTATGTTATTCGGACTTGACGGGGTCGAAGTCGGCCTGATTATCGTCTTCCTTTGCCTTTTTGGAGGCATTCTGTCGGGCTTTCCGGTGGCATTTGCCATCGCCGGGGCCGGGGTGATTTCCTTTGGGATCATCGCCGCGCTGAACGACGCGGGGCTTTTGATACATCAGGCCATCGACACGGGCAGCGACGCCTACAACACGCTGATCGCGAGCGGGGTCAAGGCCGAGAGCATATCGACCTTCCGATACCCGGAATTGTCACGAACCCAGATTCCGGTGTTTCCGCAGGGCTGGGAAACGGCGCTGGACCGCAACGTGTCGTTCATCGTCAACCGGATCAACGAACGGGTCTTGGCGGGGCAATCCATCGAGACGCTGCTGGCGGTTCTGATGTTCGTGTTGATGGGGATCACGCTGGAGCGCTCCAAGATCGCCAACGACCTGCTGACCACGATGGCCAAGGTGTTCGGCCCGCTGCCCGGCGGTTTGGCGGTGTCGGTGGTCGTTGTGGGCGCATTCCTGGCGGCCTCGACCGGGATCGTTGGTGCGACCGTGGTGACAATGGGCCTGCTCAGCCTGCCGACCATGCTGCGCCATAACTATTCGCCCGAGATCGCCACCGGCGTCATTGCCGCCTCTGGCACGCTGGGGCAGATCATCCCGCCCTCCATCGTGATCGTCCTGCTGGGCACGCTGGCGGGCGATCTCTATTCCGTCGCACAAGAGAACCGTGCCATCGCGGCCGGGTGCTCTGATGCGTTGACCTATCTTGGCGAGCCTGCAGTTGTTTCCGTCGGCACGCTGTTCCAGGCGGCACTGTTGCCCGGCATCATGCTGGCGCTGCTCTATGCGCTTTATGCATTCGGCTATGCCTTGTTGAACCCATCGAAAGCCCCCGCCGTCGAGATGGGGCGCGCCAACGACCACGTCATCACCCGCTCTGAGGCGTTCACATGGTTCATCGGTGCGCCGGTCGGCCTGATTGCCGGGGTGATCCTGCTGGCCAATGTGGGCATCGTCGGCTCACAGGATCTGGTCGTCGACAGCTTTACCGACCGCGGCGAGAGCGCATCGTTGCGTACGAGTGTGAGTGCCGAATGCCAGACCGCAATGATCGAACTGCACGGACAGGAAGCCTGGGATGCGGCACTGGCCGAGCAGGGGACCATCGAAGCGGCCGGCGGTCAGCAGGAAAGCGTGAAGCTGACTGATGACCAGATCGCCGAATTGAAGGTCGAGAAAGAGGCCAGTGCCGCCCCCATCGGCACCGGCGTCGCCATCATCTTTCTGCTTTTCGCGCTGGTTCTGGCCGTGGCGCGCGGGGTCGCGCCCAATGCCGATCCAAGGCCGCTGCTGATCGGTGCCTTCGGCGTTGTGCTGGGGCTGGTCATTGATATTGCGCTGATCGCCCCCTCCAGCAGTTCCGGGCTGACCGTGATCTTGTTGCTCATCCCGCTGGTTCTGGCGTTTAACGGCTGCCGTGCCGCAGCCGGACGGTTGGCGCAGAACGATATCATTCGTGTGGTCTTTCCGCCGCTGGTGCTGATCGTCGCGGTTCTGGGTTCCATCCTGGGCGGTATCACCAATCCGACGCCGGCGGCCGCACTGGGCGCTGGCGGGGCGATCATGCTGGCCGCCTATCGCAAGCTGAGAGATCAGGATCGTTCTGTCAGGGTCATTATCTGGTCAACCTTTGCGATCATCCTCGCGATCCTGATCGGGATCAATTTCGATCTGCGGATCAATTCGGACTCGGTCAGCGCCGAGACCGTCGTCGCTTTCGTCTTTGCCTATGCGGCCTATCTCTATGCGATGTTCGGACTGCTCTTTGCCTGCTGGGTGCTGTTTACCTCGGGCGTCCTGACGCCGGTGGTGCGTGAAACGGCCAAGGTCACGTCGATGGTATTCACCATCCTCATAGGCTCGCAGCTCTTGAACCTCGTGGTGATCTCCTTCGGGGGTGAGCATTACATCCAGCAATTCCTGAAATCGTTCGATAATGAACTCACGGTGTTCCTGATCGTGATGCTGGTGCTTTTCGTGCTGGGGTTTGTCCTCGATTTTCTCGAAATCATCTACATCGTGATCCCCATAGTCGGCCCCGTCATCTATGGCGGCACGTTCGACCCGAAATGGGTCACGATCATGATCGCGGTGAATCTGCAGACCTCGTTCCTGACACCGCCTTTCGGCTTTGCACTGTTTTACTTGCGCGGCGTCGCACCTAAGGAAGTCACAACGGGCCACATCTACCGCGGGGTGTTTCCCTTCGTGGTGATCCAGGTGGTCGGGTTGGCAATCTTGTGGTTCTTCCCCTCGATCGTGACGATCTTTCCGGCGCTGATGGACTGATCAAACGTTCCGGGCACCGCAGAGGCCAAGTGGCCTTTCGGTGCCCGGCACACCCCGCGTGTACCGTGGCCAGGAAAGGTCCGGTGCCGCGGCCTCAAGGGACCGCATCTGCGCGAGGAGTGGTTCTCGGCCTCAATGATCCATGGACAGATAGCGCGTGTTCCGGGCCGGGTTCACGTCAGTATCCTGCCAAGGAACCCACGCCGCGTGGGGCGCTCTGATTCAGGTTCTGTGGTGCAGCGCCCGATCATCCGATGGGCTGCTTCGCTGCGCATCAGGCGTCCGCGTGCGATGTAGTAGGCGGTGTCGATGGATCCGTCGGCGCGATATTTGATCCGAGTGTCGGTGTTCATTTCTCGAGCTCCCTTGCTGTGATGTTTTCATCCAAGCACGGGCGGGTGCAGGGCGCTTGAAGCCGGTCTTTAGAAAGCCTTGTGATATTCCCGTCATTTCCCCTGAATGCCGGAATTTTGTGGCTTGGATCGGTAAAACGCGGTTAGCTGGACCGATGATCTACAGCTTTGGTGACTGCACCATAGACACGGCGCGCCACGCCTTCATGCGCGGCGGCGCGCCTGTACATCTGGAGCCGCAGGTCTTTGCCCTGCTGACCGAACTGGCGCGCGCACACGGCGCACTGGTCAGCAAGGACCAACTTGTGCAGTCGGTTTGGCAGGGGCTGGCGATTTCGGACGCGACGATCAGCGCGCGGATCAACGCTGCGCGCACAGCACTTGGCGATACGGGCCGCGAACAGCGGGTCATCCGCACCGTGTCAAAGCGCGGGTTTCAACTGGTCCCGGAGGTGTCGGGACAGGACGAGCAGGATAGGCCGCTACCTGCCCAGCCTGCCGCGCCAGCGCGGCCTGCGCCAACTGTCGGGTTTGCCACGGCCGCCGACGGTACACTGATCGCCCACAGCGTCAGTGGGACCGGCCCGCCGCTCATGCGCGTCGGGCATTGGTTGTCGCATCTGGAACTGGATTGGCGTTGCCCGGTCTGGCAACCGCTGCTGGCGCGGCTGGGGCGGGATTTTACGCTGCATCGCTACGATCAACGGGGCACCGGCCTGTCCGGGCGCGATCTGGCCCGCACTGATCTGGATGATTTTGTCGGCGACCTGTTGGCGGTGGCCGATGCTGCCGGGCTGGCGCGGTTTGCAATTTTCGCTGCCTCACAGGCGGTGCCTGTCGCGATCCGCTTTGCCGCGCGCCATCCCGACCGCGTCAGCCGCATGGTGCTTTATGGTGGCTTTGCCGTGGGCCGCGCGCTGCGCCCCGAACGCTCCGGCGAGATGGACGAAAATACGGTTCTGGGGCTTATCCGGGCGGGCTGGGGACAGCCAGAGAGCGCGTTCTTTCAGGCGTTCATCCGGCTGTTCATGCCAGATGGCACGCCCGAGCAGATCGCCAGCTTTGCCCGGGTGCAGAGCCAGTCGATAACGGCTGCGAATGCAGCCGGGCTGCGCATGGCGGTGGATCGGTTTGATGTGTCGGATGATCTGGAAGAGGTGCTTGCGCCGACATTGGTAATCCACGCGCGCGACGACGCCATTCAGCCCATCGCCCAGAGCCAGCGGATTGCGGGCGCGATCCCCGGTGCGCGGTTTATGACGCTGGACGGTCGCAATCACGTGATGCTGCCACAAGAGCCCGGCTGGGCCGAATTGATGCAGGCGGTTTCGGAGTTTTGCCTGCGCGCAGAATAGTCCCGCGCGCAGATGCTTTGCCTCAGTTGATATAGTGCAACCTGTCGAACCGGGCGCGCAGGGCTGCGACCTCGGGTGCCAGCGTCGAGGGGTCGTTTGCCCGCAGCGCCTGTGCGATCAGCGCGGCAAGTTGTGGCGCATCGGCGGGCGCCACACCCCAGCGGACCAGTTCGGGCGTGCCGATGCGCAGCCCGTTCATGTCGCCGGGCACCTCATCGATCGGCAGGCCGATGCCGCAGGCCAGGAACCCGGCCTTGCGCAGGGTCTTCGATGCAGCCTGACCGCCGCCGAAACCCGCCGCCTCGATGGCGAACTGGTGCGACTGGGTATAGCCGCGCCCGGCGGCAAAGACCGGCAGACCCTGATCCGCGAGCGCCGCCGCAAGGGCCTGCGCCACTGCGATCATCTGGGCTGCATAGGCGCTGCCATGGTCGCGCCAGTCCAGCATGCCCATCGCCAGTGCGGCGGATTTCGCCGCGTCGAAATTGGCTGTCATGCCGGGAAAGGCGATGGCATCGAGCCGCTCGGCCATGACGTCGTCATTGGTTACGATCAATCCGCCCGCCGGGCCACCGAGGCTCTTGTATGTGCTCATCGTCATCAGATGCGCGCCGTGCTCCAGCGGGTTGGCCCAGGCGCGTCCGGCAATGATGCCGCACTGGTGCGCCGCGTCAAAGAGCAGCCTGGCGCCGACCTCATCTGCAATCGCACGGACATCTGCCACGGGATGCTCGAAAAGGTTGAGGCTGCCGCCCAGGGTGATCAGCGCCGGGTTGGCCTTGTGCGCCAGCGTGCGCAGGGCGTCCACATCGACGGTATAGCCATCGGCGCTGACCGGGGCGGGCAGCGACCGCAACCCGTAGAGCCCGGCGCAGCCTGCTGTGTGGTGGGTGACGTGGCCGCCGATGCTGGCAGGCGGGGCGATGATGGTGTCGCCCGGTTTGCAGGTCGCCATGAATGCATAGAGATTGGCAATGGCACCCGAGGGCACGCGAATTTCGGCGTGGCGAGCCTGAAACACCTCGGCGCAGAGCTGAGCCGCGATTACCTCGATCTCTTCGATGGCCTCCAGCCCCATTTCGTATTTATCGCCGGGATAGCCCAGCGAAGGCCGCGACCCGATGCCCGACGCCAACAGCGCCTCGGCGCGCGGGTTCATCACGTTGGTCGCCGGGTTGAGGTTGAAGCAGTCGCGCTCGTGTATCTCGCGGTTCTGCTCGGCCAGCGCTTCGATCCGCGTGGCAATGTCGGGTGTGGGGGCGCTGGCGGTGCACGTGGCGATGGACTGGACGAGGGTTTCGCATTGGGCGGGGACCCAGGCGCGGGGGGCAAGTGTCATGGCAAGGCTCCTGATGTGTTGGTGCCAACAAAGCGCGGCTTGGCTGACGGCGCAAACCAGAATATGTAAAAATGACGTTAGAAAAACTGAGGGTAGAAAATGTCGGTTGCACCACCGCGCCCCAAGGGGCCGCCACTCAACGCGTTGCGCGCGTTCGAGGCCGCAGCGCGGCTGGGTGGGTTCGCCGCCGCCGCCGAAGAACTGGGTGTGACCCCCGGCGCGATCTCGCAACATATCCGTAGCCTTGAAGACTGGACTGGTGTGCCGCTGTTCGAGCGACGCTCGCAAGGGGTGCGGCTGAGCGCGGCGGGGGCGGCGCTGTTGCCGGGGTTTACCGATGCCTTCGACCGGATGGGGCAGGCGGTGCGCAGCTTGCGCGCGGCGGGCAGCAGGCGGGCCCTGCATATCGCGGTGCTGCCCAGCGTGGCGCAGCTGTGGCTGGCGCCGCGTCTGCCTGCGTTGCGGGCGGCCCTGCCGGGGCTGCGCATTTCGGTCTCGGCTCTGGAAGCACCGCCGAACCTTGACCGGGAGATGTTCGATCTCAGCCTGTTCATCCGCATGCCGACCGGCGGTCCGGGGGAAGTCGTGCTGACCGAAGACAGGATACTGCCGGTTTGCGCGCCCGGGCTGGCGGCAGAGATTGCCGTGCCGGGCGATCTGGCGCAGCAGACATTGCTGCATGATGCAAGCTGGGCCGGCGACTGGGCCCTATGGGCCGAGACTGTGGGCTGCGATCTGCCCGGCGCGGGGGATGGTCCGCAGTTTTCGCTCTATGCGCTGGCGATGGCCGAGGCGCAGAGCGGCGCCGGCGTGCTGATGGGCCATGAGGTGCTGGTTGCGGGGGCGCAAGCGCGCGGCGACCTTGTGGCTCCGTTGCCCGGACGCGTGTCGACGGGCAAGGCGCTGGTGCTGGAGTATCCAAGACATGGCGCAACCAAGGAGTTGAAGCGGCTGGTCGCGCTGCTGAAAGAGAGTGTCTGAGCCCCAACCACACCGCGCGAGGGTTATCGCGGACGCTCAGCTACCTGAAAACGGATGACTGCGTTCCATTCCCATGAAACGGGCCCGCAATGACAGACTGTCAGCCCCGGTCAGGGCGCATCGGCATTCCGTCTGGCAACGCGATGTCAGCGACCTGCTCGGCGATCGGATCGTTGCTCAGCGGGTGCGCCTGGGCGCTGTAATCCTCGGGGGAGCGCATCGGCTCCCACGCGCCGTTAACATAGAGCTCAAGCCCCGAGAAGCCGGCCTTGTAGCCCATCTTTTCGCTGCCCGGCACCCAGTAGCCGAGATAGACATGCGGCAGGTTGCTTTCGCGGGCGATGTAGACGTGATCGAGAATAACGTGCGTTCCGAGGCTGTCGCGGGTTCGGGTCGGATCGAAGAACGAATAGACCATGCTGACCCCGTCATCGAGTATATCGGTCAGACATACGGCTGTCAGCGCGCCGGTGGTCTGGTCTACATACTCCACGACGCGGGTGCGAATAGGCGTCTCTTCGACCATGGCGGCGAATTCGAACGCATCCATATCGGCCATCCCGCCGGTCGCGTGGCGGCTTTCCAGATAGGTGCGAAAGAGCGCATATTGCTCTTCCGTGGCCCAGGGCGAGGTGGCGCGGCGTTCCAGCCCGGCATTGCGGCGCAGGACGCGCCGCTGACTGCGGGACGGCGTAAAGGCCGCTACGTTGATGCGCGCCGATATGCAGGCGGCGCAATCTGCACAGGACGGGCGGTAGAGCACATTCTGTGACCGGCGAAAGCCCTGTTTGGACAGCTTGTCATTCAAGCGTTGGGCACTGTCGCCCTGAAGCGCTGTGAACAGCTTACGCTCCATCCGGCCCTCCAGATAGGGGCAGGGCTGTGGGGCCGTCACGTAGAATTGGGGCGCAATCGGTAGAGTGTGGCGCATTCAGGAGGCTCGCAGCGTGGATTTCGCATGTTTCGTCATGACGATAGCAATCGCAAACGCATCCGCCAAGGGCAGATTGGCATTGTCTTCCATGCTTGGGCGACAGGGCAAACCGTCACGCGGCGCGCCGGTTTACGGCAACTGTGCCCAGCACGTGATCGCTCAGCCCCTGTCCGCGCGCTGTTGTCATCATCAGGATGATCGAGATTGCCTGCACGAAAACCATTCCGAACGACAAGGTAAAGCCGAGCGTATGCAGCGCAGCCATCGGCAGGTCGAATTTTTCGCCGCGCAGGGTGCGAAACTCGATCGCCATCAGGCGCATGCCCCAGGTCGCAGAGCCGTTGGCCAGCGTCACGGTCCGGTAGACAAAGCTGACAGTGAGGAACAGCACGGGAAAGAAAAACAGCCCGACAAAAGCCGTGGACAGCGTTACCAGAAACGTGAACGCGAGGATGATCACCGTGTCCACCACCCACGCCATCAGCCGCTTCATGGGCACATCGGCATAGAATTCGGGCTGCGTGTCGGGGTCGGGCAGGTGCCATGTCATTCTGATGGGGTCCGGTAATAAGGGGTCATCTGGTGGTGTCGGTTCTGGTCGGGCGTGGCGCCTGCATCAGGTAAGGTGGCGGGGCGGTGGGATCAACCACCCGCAAAGACAGGAGAGGCCCGCCGGAGCGGGCCAGACTGCGTGCGCGTCGATGGGCCTACGCCTCTTGCGGGGCCGTGTCTTGGCGTGTCTTGCGGGCGCGATCTTCCATGAATTGATCGAATTCGGCCTTGTCCTTGGCGTGGCGCAGACGTTCAAGGAACGCTTGGAAGTTTTCCTGCTCGTCCTGCAGACGGCGCAAAGTCTCGTCGCGGTAGGCGTCAAAGGCGGAATTGCCGCTGCTTTGGCTCATCGACAGGGGCCGGCGCATGTGGCGCGCGCGGCCGGATTTGCTGCAGGTCATCTTGTTGCTCCAGATCATGTAGAAGAGAAGGGCGAGGCCGACGGGCCAGACAAGGACGAAAGCCAGAACCATGAGAGCGATCCATGCGCCACGTCCGCGCGCGTCCAGCCAGCCTTCGGCGCGATAGAGCCATGCCATCAAGCCGGACTGTCGGGCGGCCGTGGCAGAAGGGGCGAAGGTGGTCATCAGGTGTATCCTTTCTCGGGTGAGTTTGTGTGATGTGAATGCCTTTCACATTGATAAAGGTGGTGACTTTTTCGGCGCGTGCAAGAGGGAATGTAAATCTTTTTTACATCGAGGGGATTTCAGGGAAGGCGCGGCACCCCCAATAGGCTATGACGCCGCGCGGCGGTCTTGCCCTGTCATGTGGATCAAATTGTAAATTCCGCCAGTTCCGCGCCGGAAATCCGCAGCACGTCGCTGGGCGGCGCGCCGAAGACGTGGCGCGGCGTGCCGGCAGCGGCCCATATCTGGTCAAACGCTATCAGGCGGGGATCGAAGAAGGCGCGCGGCGGAGTCAGATGCCCGACCGGGGACACGCCGCCGATGGCAAAGCCGGTCTGCGCCCGGATCAGGGCTGCATCGGCCTTGCCCAAATCTTCGCCCGCAAGCGCGCTGGCGCGGGCCGGATCGACCTGCGCTCCACCTGCGGTGATAAAGAGGATGGCCGCACCTGATTGTGCCCCGGCAAAGATGATCGACT
Source organism: Roseovarius sp. ZX-A-9 (assembly GCF_028369135.1). Lineage (GTDB taxonomy): Bacteria > Pseudomonadota > Alphaproteobacteria > Rhodobacterales > Rhodobacteraceae > Roseovarius. The sequence goes on along the minus strand of NZ_JAPWHW010000002.1, from coordinate 253,323 downwards.
TGGCAATCTGGTCGATGTCGCAGCCCACCAGATCGGCGGCCATCCGCGCGGTGGTCGCTTGCCCGATCTCCTGCGGTGCGCAATCCAGACCGGCCTCGGCGAGGGCGCGGGTCACACGTTTCAGGCTCTTGCTCATTGACGGTTCTCCTTCGGGCAGCGTTTTATGTGCCGTGCATCCCATTGACCAGCCCGGCGCGGCTTGTATCACTGGTCGGATGGATTTTGCCAATCGTATCACCCGACTTCCACGCCCATTCGAGCCCGATCACGGCGCCGAGATAAGCGCACGCTTTCCGGAACTGTCCGGCGATCTGGCTGCCCTGATCGAGGGCGCGGCGGGGTGCAGCCCTTATTTGCGCGCCCTCATGCAGCAAGAGGCGGAATGGCTGCCCGGCGCGCTGGCGGACCCCGAGGCCGCGCGCGATGCAGTATTTGCCACATTGCGTGGCGTGCCGGGCGGCGGCACTTCGCTGGCTGCTGTCCTGCGTCAGGCCAAGCGGCGCATCGCGCTACTGGCGGGGCTGGCCGATCTGGCCGGTGTCTGGCCGCTGGAGGACGTGACCGGCACGCTGACGAGGCTCGCCGATCTGGCCTGTGACGCGGCAATGAAAGACACCGTGGGCACCGAGATCCGGCGCGGCAAGCTGCCCGGCGCAAGCGAGGACGATATTGCCACCTGCGGCGGGATGGTCACGCTGGCAATGGGCAAGATGGGCGCGGGCGAGTTGAATTACAGCTCTGACATCGACCTGATTTGCCTGTTTGACGAGACCCGGTTCGAGCCCGACGACTTTCACGAGGCGCGCGCCTCTTTCGTGCGGGCGACGCGGCGCATGACTGCGCTGCTGAGCGACCGGACAGAGGACGGTTATGTGTTTCGCACCGATCTGCGGTTGCGGCCCGATCCGTCGGTCACGCCGGTCTGCATGGCGATGGCCACGGCGGAAACCTATTACGAGAGCCTCGGCCGCACATGGGAGCGTGCAGCATATATCAAGGCGCGCCCTGCAGCGGGCGATCTGGCAGCGGGCGAGCGATTTCTGGAGGTTCTGACGCCGTTCGTCTGGCGCAGGCATCTGGATTTCGCGGCAATTGAGGACGCCCATAACATGCGGCTGCGCATACGCGCCCACAAGGGGCTGGGAGGGGCGATCGACCTGGACGGGCACAACATGAAGCTGGGTCGCGGCGGTATCCGCGAAATCGAATTCTTTACCCAGACCCGGCAGATCATCGCGGGCGGGCGCGATGCGGACCTGCGCGTGCGTGGCACGCTGGATGGGCTGGCACGGCTGGCCGCCAAGGGCTGGGTGCCGGAAGAGGCGGCAGAGGCGCTGACCGATCACTACCGGTTCCACCGCGAGGTCGAGCACCGGTTGCAGATGCTGCGCGATAGCCAAACCCACGATTTGCCCAAATCGAGCGAAGAATGGGATCGGCTGGCGGCTTTCATGGGGCGCGAGACCGATGATCTGCGCGATGAGCTTAACACGCGGTTGAACGCGGTCCACGAGATGATCGAACATTTTTTCGATCCCGAGCGGGATTCCGCGCCGCGCCCGTCCGATCCGGACGAGATCGCCGATTTGCCGCAGGAAGTCATTGCGCGCTGGCCCAGCTACCCGGCGCTGCGGTCTGCCCGCGCGGTCGAGATCTTTCGTCGGCTACGCCCTGATATCCTGTCCCGGCTGGCGGCAACGTCCAATCCATCCGAGGCACTGGTCGCGTTCGACGGATTCCTGTCGGGCCTGCCCGCCGGGGTTCAGGTGTTTTCGCTTTTCGAGGCAAACCCGCACTTGATTGATCTGTTGATCGATATCGTGGGCACCGCACCGGAGTTGGCCAGCTACCTGTCGCGCAATGCGACCGTGTTCGACGCGGTGATTGTTGGTGATTTCTTCGCCCCTTGGCCCGAGCCCGCGGCGTTGCAGGCGGCTTTGGCGGCGACGCTTGCCGCAGAGTCGGATTATGAGGCGCGGCTGGACGCGGCGCGGCGTTGGCGGCGCGAATGGCACTTTCGCGTCGGTGTGCACCACCTGCGTGGTTTGATTACGGGTGCCGAGGCTGGCGCGCACTATGCCGATCTGGCGGATGCGATCCTGACCGCGCTCTGGCCCGAGGTGACTCGGCAATTCGCGGTCAAGCATGGCCCCCCGCCCGGGCGCGGGGCGGTGGTTCTGGGGATGGGGTCGCTGGGGGCCAGACGGCTCAATGCCGGGTCCGATCTGGATCTGATCGTGATCTACGACGCGGACGGGGCCGAAGAGTCGGACGGTCCGCGCCCGTTGGCGACGCGGCCCTATTACGCACGCCTCACCCAGGCGCTGATCACCGCGCTTACCGCACCAATGGCGCAGGGGCGGCTCTACGAGGTGGACATGCGCCTGCGCCCGTCGGGCAACCAGGGGCCGGTGGCCACCGCTTGGCCATCGTTTCGTGACTACCAGTCCAACGAGGCCTGGGTGTGGGAGCATCTGGCGCTGACGCGGGCGCGGGTGATTACCGGCGACGAGGGCCTTGGCCGCGATGTGGAGGCGTTTCGCCGCGACCTGCTGGCACGTCCGCAGGACCGGGAGAAGGTGCTGCAAGAGGTCGCAGAGATGCGCGCGCGCATCCGTGCGGCCAAGGCGCCTGTTGGCCCTCTGGATGCCAAGCTGGGCCGAGGCCGCATGCAGGAGATCGAGCTGATCGGGCAGGCGGGCACGCTGCTGGCAGGCAGCGCTGAGCAGCGCACCGAAGCAGGATTGCGCGCCGGTGTCGCAATTGGTTGGCTCAGCGACGCTGACGAGGCGGCGCTGACGAGTGCTTATGCGCTTTGCTCGAAGTTACTTCAGGCGGCGCGACTGCTGGGGGACAAGCCACTGGATCCGGCCGAGCTGGGTGCCGGAGCGGAGCAGTTCGTGCTGCGCGAGACGGAACAGCCCGATACAGCCGCGTTGCTGAAGACGCTGGAAGATATGACCGAAAAGGCCGGGCAGGCGATCGACGCTGCGCTGGCCCTCACGCCAGAGAAGGAGTGACGCCGCATGAAACGTGACCCGCTCGACCACAAGGGGCTGATCCGCGAATCCTACCGGATCGAAGGGATCGTGGCAGAGGAATGCCGCTCGATCTTTCTCGACTGGGCGTTATCGCTGGCGGACGGTCAGGATACGCAGGCCGCGATCGAGGTGATGCTGGAGCGCTACGCAACCGACAACCCCGATCATCCGATGACGCAGGTCTTGCGCGACGGGCAGAAGACCGCCGAGGCACCGCGCCGCCGGGGCGGGTGGAAGGCGCGGCCCCGGAATTGACGGCAATCCTGCCGAAAATGCGCATTGACCGGGCCGCGCTCCGGCATTCCTGGCCGTGTCAGCGCCGCACAACGATCACCAGATTGCACAGGAAACGTCCAAAACACGCCTCATTTCGCGATCATTCTCCTTGGCGGGAAGATGGGTAGAACGCCCTTGGAGGATGGACATGAAACGTATCAAGATCATGGCAGCGATGCTGATGGGGCTGGCGGTTTCCGCCTGTGGCTCCACCGAGACCGAATTCGCTTCGCGGAACGCACCGCTGGAAGCGCCCAAGCAGGTTGCACCGATTGCGGTGAACGTACAGTCTGTCACTGTCAGCGTGCCGCGCACCCTGCGGGTGTCAGAGGCCAACCGTTATTATCCGGGCGGCGATATCGTCTGGCGCGAAGATCCGCGCGGCGACCGTCATGCGCAGGTGCAGAAAATCGTGCAGGACGCCATGGTCAAGGGCGTGACTGGTCTCGATACCGGGGTTCCGGTCGAGCTCTACGTCCAAGTGACGCGGTTTCACGCGCTGACCGAAAAGGCGCGCTATACCACCGGCGGCGTGCATGACCTTGAATTCAAGGTGACGTTGAAGGATCCCGCCACTGGCCAACCCTTGACCGAGCCGCGCCTGATCGAGGCTGACTTCAAAGCCTTTGGTGGCAATCAGGCCATCGCTGCAGAACAGCGCGGCGAGACCCAGAAAGTGCGCATCACCGAGCATCTGGCAAAGGTGATCCGGGCCGAGATTTCCAATCCGGGCAGCTATCAGAGCGCCGGTCTGGGAGTGATGGGGCTTTTCAACAAGTCGGGAAGCTGATCACTCTGGCCTTTCGGCCCAGCTGAAAAATGCGTAAAGGGACGGCATGATGTCGTCCCCTTTGCCCGTTATCCGCCTGAAACCCAAATCTTCGCCGCGCGGTGTTCTGCGCGGCTTTCCTTGGGTTTATGACAATGAACTGGTCACGGACCGGCGCACCAAGGCGCTGGAACCGGGCAGTATTGCGGTTCTGGAGGATGCAAACCGCCGCGCGCTGGCGCTGGTGACGGTCAATCCCGCCTCGCGCATCATGGCGCGGGTTCTGGATCGTGATCCGGGCGCAACCGTGGACCGTGATTGGCTGCGCGCCCGGCTGACCCGGGCGCTGGCACTGCGCACGCGGCTATATGATACGCCCCACTACCGTCTGGTACATGCCGAGGCCGATGATCTGCCCGGCATTGTCATCGACCGGTTCGGCGACACTTGCGTGATCCAGCCCAACGCGGCCTGGGCCGAGAGGCTGCTGAGCGATCTGGCCGAGGTTCTGGCCGAGGTGACGGGCTGTGCGCATATTCTCAAAAACGCCAGCGGACGGGCCCGCGGGCTGGAAGGGCTGGACGATGCAAGTGGCGTTCTGATCGGTAGCGCACCCGACGCGCCGGTGCCCGTACCGATGAACGGCGCGACCTACATGGCCGACCTCACCGGCGGACAGAAAACCGGCCTGTTCTACGACCAGCGCCCCAATCACGCCTTTGCCGCCGGTCTGGCGCAGGGCGCGCGGGTGCTGGACGTCTTTGCCCATGTCGGCGGGTTCGGCCTCGCCGCGCTGGCGAATGGCGCGATCTCGGCGCTGGCGGTCGACGGCTCCGAGCCTGCCTTGACGCTGGCACAGGGCGGCGCCGCCGCAATGGGCGCGCAGGATCGGTTCAGTACCCGCAAGGGCGATGCCTTCGATGTTTTGGGCACGCTGGGCGATGACGGCGAAAAATTCGATCTGGTGATCTGTGATCCACCCGCTTTTGCGCCATCGAAGAAGGCGCTTGAGGCGGGATTGCGCGCTTATGAACGGGTAGCGCGACTGGCAACGCCGCTGGTGGCGCCGGGCGGGTACTTGGGCCTTTGCTCGTGCTCGCATGCCGTCGACCTGACCGCATTCCGCGCAGCCTGCCTGCGCGGGATCGGACGTGCCGGGGGCCATGCGCAGCTTATTCACACAGGCTTTGCCGGGCCGGATCATCCGATGCACCCGATGCTGGCCGAAAGCGGTTATCTCAAGGCGCTTTTCTTTCGCCTATGAAGGTGCTGCTGGACACCTGCGTGATCTACCCAACCGTGATGCGACAGATGCTGCTGGGCGTGGCCGGGCAGGGCGCGTTCACGCCGCTTTGGTCGGCACGGATCATCGAAGAATGGCAACGTGCCGCGGTCAAGCTGGGACCAGATGGCATCGCGCAGGCGGGGACCGAGGCAGTGCTGCTGCATGCCGCCTGGCCAGAGGCACAGGTCGTTGCACCGCCATCGCTGGAAGCGCGACTATGGCTGCCTGATCCGGCGGATATCCACGTTCTGGCCGCCGCGATTGCAGGCTCGGCGGATGTGATCGTGACCCTCAACGCCAAGGATTTTCCGCGAAACGTGCTGGCCGAAGAAGGATTGTCGCGCAGCGACCCGGATGCGTTCCTGCACGGGATCTGGCAGGCGCAGCCAGAGATGGTTGCGGGTGTTGCCGCGGACGTATTGGCCGACGCGAAAAGGCTGAGCGGGCGGGAATGGGAAATGCGCGCATTGCTGAAAAAGGCGCGTCTGCCCCGGCTGGCCAAGGCGCTGGGCGGGATGCCGGGCTGAAGTAGCGAATTGATGCCCTGTCAGGTCGCTATCAGGATCGCGGATGTAGACCGAGGCCACATCAGCCCCATTTTGCCTCCAGCTTTTCGATCGCGCCGATGCGTTCCTCGGTCTTGGGATGGCTCAACAACCACGCAGGTGCGGCCCCGGCATGGGATTGGGTCAGCTTTTCAAGCTTGCGAAAGAGTGATTTCTGCGGCTCGGTCCCGATCCCGGCCTTGGTCAGCAGCGCGGCGGCGTATTCGTCGGCCTCGTATTCATCCTTGCGCGACAGCCGGGCGGCGAGCATGGATGTCAGCGCGCCTGCGATCCACGGTCCGATGAATGGGATGAACCGGCCCAGCACCATCGCCAGCGCGGTACGCAGGGCGTTCTGGCCGGAAAAGTCGATCATCCGGCGGCGCGAATGCCCCAGCGCCACATGGCCCAGTTCGTGCGCGATCACCGATGCCAGCTCGTCTGCGTTGACTTCGCCCGACTGGAATTTACGGTAAAATCCACGGGTGATGAAGATGCGCCCGTCGGGGGCCGCGAGGCCGTTGACCGGGTCAATTTCATAGATGTGCACGCGAATGCGCGGCAGATCGAGCGCGCGCGCCAAGCGGTCGGTCATGAGTTTCAGCATCGGGTCCGCCAGCTCTGACGACCGGCGGTTGAGTTCCTGTGTCGTGCGCCAGACCGAAAACCGGTACATGACGACCGCATAGGCCAGTGCGAGCAGGATGGGCGTGAACTTCAGCATGAAGGGTATATAGGGACGCGGCGCAACCTCATCCAGCCCTCGCGAAATGTCTTCGGGGTGGGCACAGTTGCGCCCCCCGGTATCAGAACGCGCTGTTGGCGGTTTCGCTCACATCCTTTTTGCAGGGTTTCCGGTCCTCAGGCCGAGCAACTGGCTCCGCCCAGAACGCAGAACTTGGCGCAGTGGGGGTGGTTGAGTGACACGTCGCGCTCGGCCTCGGCCAGCGTTCTGCCCAATTCGAACTCGGGATCGTAGGGCAAGAGCGTGCAGGCAAGCACCGCCGGGTGCTCGGCGCCGCGCCGCTTGACCACCATGCGCGAGGACGCACACATCACGCTATCCGGTGATTTGCCCAGTTTGTCCCAGCACGCGGTGGTGATCTCGGGCACCTCGACGCTTTCGTCCATTTCAGGAAAGAGTACGGTCACAGCGGGGTCGTTCGCGTCGATATCAAAGCCGTGCTGCGCATAAAGCGCCGCATAGCCTGCGCGCGATGCGCTCTCGCTCTCGTGCCATACGGTGCGCCCGGCGACGGCCATGCGGGCGCCGATCTGTTTCAGCCAGGCCATGCCTTCGAGCGTGCGGGCGAAGGCGCCCTTGCCGCGCTCCTTGTCGTGCAGTTCCTCGGACCAGTGGTCGACGGAAATGCGCAAAGTCAGCCGATCGCCGTACTCCGCGACGAGCGCCTCAAGGTCGGACCTTACGGATTTGCGCATCATCGGGCGCATGGCGTTGGTCAGAATCAGCACATGATAGCCACGCTCCAGCGCGGCGCGGCTCATGGCGATCATTTCAGGGTTCATGAACGGTTCACCGCCGGTAAAGGCGATCTCGCGCACGGGCCATGCACGCGCCTCTATCTGGTCGAGGTAGTCGATCACTTCGGCACAGGTGATATACACCAGACGGTCATTGCTGGGCGAGCTTTCGATATAGCAATTGGCGCAGGTGATGTTGCACAGCGTGCCCGTATTGAACCAAAGCGTTTCGGGATGGCTCAACGCGACATGCGCCCGCGCCTCGCCGTTGGCGGTGCGCTCCGGGTCCTGAAACTTGTCTGCATTGACTAAGCCTGTTGCGACGTCTTTCATGGTACCATCCGATTATTCGTTGCCTTTCCCGCCTACCCGGTCCTTTGTTGCAAGAAAAGCCGCCGATCGGGATTTGACAGAGTTGTGAACGCTGTGGTGGCTGTTACTCTTGCAGAATTGCAAAGGGAGGTCTTGCCATGGCGTCGCGCGTCATACCTGTGGAACCATTCGATCTGGTGATCTTCGGTGGCACCGGCGATCTGGCCCGGCGCAAGATTTTGCCCGCGCTGTTTCGGCGCTTCTGCGCCGGGCAGATGGGCACTGATGCGCGCATCGTGGGCGCGGCGCGCGCCGAGATGGACAGTGATGCCTACCGCGCCTTTGCCCGCGAGGCGATCGTTGAATTCGACGATAACGAGGCATGCGCGGCAGATCATCTGGACGGGTTTCTCAAGCAATTGAGCTATATTACGCTGGATGCCCGCGGTGACACCGGTTGGCAGGCGCTGAAAGGCACGATGCGCGCAGGGATGGTGCAGGCGTTCTATTTCTCCGTCGGGCCGGGATTGTTTGGCGATCTGGCAGAACGGCTCCACCGTCACGGTATCGCCGGCCCCGAGAGCCGGATCGTGGTGGAAAAACCCTTTGGTCGCGATCTGACATCGGCGCAAACCCTGAACAAGGGGCTGGCGCAGCATTTCGATGAAAGTCAGATATATCGGATCGATCATTACCTGGGAAAGGAGACCGTGCAGAACCTGATGGCGATCCGGTTCGGCAACACCCTGTTCGAGCCGCTGTGGAATGCGCAGTATGTCGATCATATCCAGATCACCGTGGCCGAATCGGTGGGGGTCGGCACGCGCGGCGGCTATTACGACAAATCCGGCGCGATGCGGGACATGATGCAGAACCACCTGATGCAACTGTTGTGCCTCATCGCGATGGAACCGCCGGCAAAATTCGATCCTGCCGCGGTGCGCGACGAGAAGCTTAAGGTCATCCGTGCACTGGACCCTGTGGGGGCAGAGGACGTGGTGCGCGGCCAGTATGAGGGCAATGGAGAGCTGCCCGGCTACCGCGATCAGGTCGAGGATCGTGAAAGCCGCACCGAAAGCTTTGTCGCGATCAAGGCCCGCATCAGCAACTGGCGCTGGGCCGGTACGCCATTCTACATGCGCACCGGCAAGCGTCTGAAAGCGCGAGCGAGCGAGATCGCGGTCGTCTTCAAGGATGCGCCGCATTCGATTTTCGGCGCGGCTGCCGGGCGGCATCGCAATATCCTGACGATCCGGCTGCAACCCAACGAGGGGATCGAGCTGGGCGTGACGATCAAGGAACCGGGGCCGGGCGGGATGCGTCTGGTCGATGTGCCGCTCGACATGAGCTTTGCCGAGGCGCTGGGGCCGGAAAGCAGCGATTTTCCGGATGCATACGAGCGGCTGATCATGGATGTGGTGCGTGGCGATCAGACCCTGTTCATGCGCGGTGACGAGGTCGAGGCGGCCTGGGCCTGGGTCGACCCGATCATCGCGTCCTGGCAGGATCCGGACAGCGCGCTGATCCCATATGCGTCGGGCAGTTCGGGGCCGGATGACGCGCTGCGGCTGATGCACAAGGATGGACGGCGTTGGCGGGAGATCAAGGCATGAAACTCATAGAGTATGCAGATAGCGAAATGATGGCGATGGCGCTCGCCGACATGATGGCGAGCGAGTTGCGCGCGGCACTGCGACAGCGCGACCGCGTGCTGCTGGTCGTGCCTGGAGGCGGGACGCCGGGGCCGATCTTTGACGATCTGTGTGGCGCGCGGCTGGAATGGGAGAGGGTAGATGTGCTGCCGAGCGACGAACGTTGGCGGCCAGAGGCGCATATCCGTTCAAACGCGCGACTGATCCGCGAACGGCTGCTGGTGGACGAGGCCGCGGCGGCGCGGCTGCTGCCGATGTACGCCCGCGACCGGACGCCCGAAGAGGCGGCCGCCGAACTGACTGAGGCGATCACGCCCGGCCTGCCGATATCCGTGCTGCTTCTGGGGATGGGGGCCGACATGCATACCGCCTCGCTGTTTCCGCGCGCCGACAACCTGTCGCTTGCGCTGGGGCCGAACGCGCCGACGCTGGTGCCGATGCATGTGAAAGGCGAGCCGGAGCCGCGTATCACCTTGTCGGCGCGAGTGCTGAACGATGCCATGGCCAAGCATCTGGTGATTACGGGCGAGGCCAAGAAGGCAGCGCTGGAACGGGCGCGCGGGCAATCGCCCGAGGTGGCGCCCGTGGCGGCGGTGATGGACGATTTACTCGTGCATTGGGCGCCACTCGCGGAGGAAGCGCATGTGGACTAGACTAAAGGCGCTGTACAATGCGCGTATCTCGCGAAAAATCATCGACCTTTTCGAGGATGACAAGCGCGCGGGCGAATATTCGATCGACGCCGATGGGCTGCTCTTCGATTATTCCAAGACGCAGATTGATGCCGAGGTGCAGGCGGCCCTGATCGCCTTGGCCGAGGCGCGCGGTGTGGTGGCCCGGCGGGACGCGATGTTTGACGGTGCCGCGATCAACGAGACCGAGGGGCGCCCGGTGCTGCACACTGCATTGCGTAACCTTTCGGGCGGCCCGGTCAATGTGGACGGCGCCGATGTGATGCCGTGCGTGCGCGAGACGCTGGCGCGCATGCAGCGCTTTGCGGCAGATCTGCGCGACGGGACGTTCAGAGGGGCAGGCGGGACGATCACCGATGTCGTCAATATCGGCATCGGTGGGTCGCATCTGGGCCCCGAAATGGCCACGCTGGCGCTGGGGCCATATCATGATGGGCCGCGCTGCCATTTTGTGGCGAACGTGGATGGCGCCGACATCGCGGATGCGCTGGCGGGGCTCGATCCGGGGCGCACGCTGGTGATCATTGCCTCCAAGACTTTTACCACTATCGAGACGATGACAAACGCCCGCACGGCCTTTGACTGGATGGCGGGTGGCGTGGCCGCACCCGCAGCGCAGTTCGTCGCGCTGTCGTCGGCACAGGACAAGACCGCCGAATTCGGTATTCCGCCCGAACGGGTCTTTGGCTTCGAGGATTGGGTTGGCGGGCGATACTCGGTCTGGGGGCCGATTGGCCTGTCGCTGATGCTGGCCATCGGGCCGGAGAATTTCGAGGCGCTCCTACGCGGGGCCGAGGAGATGGACCGTCATTTCCAAAGCGCGCCACTGGCGCAGAACATGCCGGTTCAACTGGCGCTGGTGGGTCTCTGGCATCATCAGATCTGCGGGTATCCGACGCGCGCGGTGCTGCCCTATGATCAACGGTTGGCGCGGCTGCCCGCCTATCTGCAACAGTTGGAGATGGAATCGAACGGCAAGAGCGTGGCGATGGATGGCACCGCGCTATTTTATCCCAGCGGGCCGGTGGTCTGGGGCGAGCCCGGCACCAACGGGCAGCACGCATTCTATCAGCTGATCCATCAGGGCACGCAAGTCGTGCCATGCGAATTCATCGTCGCCGCAACCGGGCATGAACCGGATCTGGCGCATCAACATACGCTGTTGGTGGCCAACTGTCTGGCACAGTCCGAGGCGTTGATGCGTGGCCGCAACCTGGAGGCCGCGCGCGCGCTGATGCAGGCGGCAGGGTTTGATGGGGACGAGTTGGAGAGGCAGGCGCGGCACCGTGTCTTTGTGGGGAACCGGCCATCCACCACGCTGATCTATGACCGGCTCAGCCCGCGGCGACTGGGGCAGATCATCGCGCTCTACGAGCACCGCGTGTTCGTCGAGGGCGTCATTCTTGGGATCAACTCTTTTGATCAATGGGGTGTCGAGTTGGGCAAGGAACTGGCCAAGGCCTTGCAGCCCGTTCTCGAAGGACAGGCCGGGGATAAGGACAAGGACGGATCGACCCGGCAACTGGTGAAATTCGTGCAATCCAATACATAGCGGCCTGCTCTCAGAACCCGGAGCAATCGCGCCGCCCCTTCACCGCGCAGGCGAGGATTGCGCGGAAACGTGCCGATGGGGTGCCCGACGCAAACATTTTTCGGAACCGGAGCGCGGTCCGAGGCGTAGAGCACATATATAGCAAGTGACGCGGACGGGCTTCCCGGACCGCCGATCAACGCATCCTAAGGAAAAGGGATCAATAGATGAAATATTGGACATATGCAGCCGCCGCCGTCGCCATGCTGGGCCTTTCGGCCTGCGATACGATGACTTCCGAACAACGTACTGTCGCCGGTGTGGCGGGCGGCGCTGCTGCCGGGCTGATCACAGCCGAGGCGCTGGGCGCCAACAGTAACTGGCGCGTGATTTCGGCGCTCGCCGGGGCCGCCGCAGGTACTGTCGTCGCGCAAAACCAGCAGGCCAAGGTCTGTGCCTACGCCCGTGGCGACGGCACCTATTACGAGGCACCTTGCCCGTAAGCTTTGCCCGCAATCAGCGAGTAGAGAAGAAACAATTCAGGCGCGACCCATAGGGTCGCGCCTGTTTCCGTTTCGCGTCTGTCCGAGGAGGAACGCGGTAGCGTGCGGGCCGGTCGTCAGCCCCGCAGGATACTCCGCCCGGCATATTCTGCCGTCTCACCCAGCAGTTCCTCGATCCGGATCAGTTGATTGTACTTTGCCAGCCGATCCGAGCGCGCGAGGCTGCCGGTCTTGATCTGGCCGCAGTTCGTGGCCACGGCGAGGTCTGCGATGGTCGCATCCTCGGTTTCGCCCGACCGGTGCGACATGACGTTGGTCATCCGCGCCCGGTGCGCCATGTCGACGGCCCGCAATGTCTCGGTCAGGGTGCCGATCTGGTTGACCTTGACCAGCATCGAATTGGCCGCGCCGTTGGCGATCCCTTCGGCCAGGCGCGCGGGGTTGGTGACAAAGAGGTCGTCACCGACCAGTTGCACCTTGTCGCCGATTGCCTGCGTCAGGGCGATCCAGCCGTCCCAGTCATCCTCTGCCATGCCGTCTTCGATCGAGATGATCGGATAGTCGGCAGCGAGCGATTGCAGATAGGCGACGTTTTCATCTGATGTCAGCGATTTTCCTTCGCCCGAAAGGACATACTTGCCGTCCTTGTAGTATTCCGTCGCCGCGCAATCCAAGGCGAGGTAGATATCCTCGCCCGGCTTGTATCCGGCCTTTTCGATGCTGCGCAGGACGAAGTCGAGCGCTTCCCTGGTCGATGCGATGTTGGGCGCAAAGCCGCCTTCGTCGCCGATACCGGTGCTGAGGCCCGCTGCTGTCAGTTCCTTTTTCAGCGTGTGGAACACTTCGGCGCCCATGCGCACCGCGTCGCGGATATTGTCCGCGCTGACCGGCATGATCATGAATTCCTGAATATCGATGGGATTATCAGCGTGCTCGCCGCCATTGATGATGTTCATCATCGGCACGGGCAACAGGCGCGCAGAGGTGCCGCCGACATAGCGATAGAGCGGCTGGGCGGTGAATTCGGCGGCGGCCTTTGCCACGGCCAGGCTGACGCCGAGGATCGCGTTCGCGCCCAGTCTTCCCTTGTTCGGGGTGCCGTCCAACTCGATCATGCTCAGGTCAACGCCAACCTGTTCCGTCGCGTCCATCCCGACCAGCGCATCGGCGATCTCGCCGTTGACGGCGGCTACGGCCTCCAGCACGCCCTTGCCCAGATAGCGCGCGGCGTCGCCATCGCGCCGCTCGACCGCCTCATGCGCGCCGGTAGATGCGCCCGAGGGCACAGCGGCCCGGCCCATCGTGCTGTCTTCGAGGATCACATCGACCTCGACCGTGGGATTGCCGCGACTGTCCAGTATCTCGCGTGCGTGAATGTCGATGATGCTGCTCATGTGTGGTTCCTTGCAGATGAAATAGGTTTGCGTCGATTTAACAAAGCGCCGCGGGAAATGGAATTGGCTCGATTACAGTGGCCCCTTGGGCTTGGCTTGCCGGTAGGCGCGGCTTGCCAGCCTTTGTTCGCGCACCAGTGTGTAAAGCCCCGAAGCGATGATGACCGCCGCGCCGATCAGCGTCCAGAGATCGGGGCGCTCGCCCAGCAATGTCATGCCGAGAATCAGCGCAAAGATCAGGCGCGTATACCGAAATGGGGTTACGGCGGCGACTTCTCCGACGCGCATGGCCCCGACGATGAAGTAATAGCCTATGACGCCGAACACCATCGCGCCAAAGAGGTAAGCCCAGCTGACCGGTTCCAGCGGCGACACGTCGCCCTGAAACATCAGCAGTATCGCGCCGGTCGGAACCATGGTGCCGAAAGCGTAGCAGGACAACTGCATCGAAGACACGCTGGAGGGAATGGCGCGCGTTGCAAGGTCGCGAATGGCGAGACCGACGACCGACACGATGGCAAAGATCGACGACGCCTCGAATGCATCCATGCCGGGGCGCACGATCATCATTACGCCCAGCATGCCGACCAGAATGGCTGACCAGCGCCGCCAGCCCACTTGCGCCCCCATGAAGAGCGCGGCCCCCACGGTGACCGCCAGCGGCGTCGCCTGAAGGATCGCCGACACCGTCGACAGATCCGCCAGCGCCAGTGCGGTCACGTAGCTGATGGCGGCGATGATCTCGCCCGCGTTGCGCAGCATCACGGCGCGCGTCAGCAGGACTCCGCTGAACAACCGGCCGCGCTGCATTTTGGTCAACACGGCGAAGACAAGGCAGCCTGACGTGCCGAGCATCATCAGAATCTGGCCGACAGGCAGGACGAGCGAGAGCTGTTTGACAAAGTAGTCTTCCAGCGCGAACCCGGCCATTGCCAGAACCATCAATGCACTGCCGCGCAGGTTATCCATGGGATTGCCCTTTCAGGGGTGTCAGGCGTCCAGTGTGACCCAGATCGGCACGTGATCCGATGGCTTTTCGCGGGCGCGGATTTCCTTGTCTATCTGGCAGTCGGTCAGCAGGTCCGCACATTGCGGACTGAGCAGGAAATGGTCGATGCGAATGCCATCATCGCGGTTCCACGCGCCGGCCTGGTAGTCCCAGAACGTGTAATGGCCGGGGCCTTGGGTGCGGGCGCGGAAAGCATCGGTAAACCCAAGGTTGACGATCCGACGGAACGCGGCGCGGCTTTGTGGCAGGGCAAGCGCGTCCTTGCTCCAGGCTTCGGGGCGTTTGGCATCTTCGTCTTGTGGGATTACATTGTAGTCTCCGGCCATCAGGAATGGCTCTTCGAGCGTGAGTAGATGCTGCGCGCGGGCGTGCAGGCGCTCCATCCAGGCCAGTTTGTAATCGTATTTCGGTCCCGGTGCGGGATTGCCGTTGGGCAGGTACAGACCGCAGACTCGGACCGGGCTTTTGTCGCCCATCACCGTCGCCTCGATCCAGCGGGCCTGTTCATCGCTGTCGTCACCGGGCAGGCCGCGCGTGATGTCTTCCAAAGGCAGTCTGGACAGGATGGCGACCCCGTTAAAGCCTTTCTGGCCGTGGGTTTCGACGGAATAGCCGCGATCCTCGAAGATATCGCGCGGGAACGCCTCGTCGACCGATTTGATCTCTTGCAGGACGACCACATCGGCGTCGGCCTCATCGAGCCAGTCGGGCAGGGCCTGAATGCGGGCCTTGATACCGTTGATGTTGAAGCTCGCGATTTTCATGGGGGCCCCTCTCTGCAGCCCTTTCTCTATCGCGCATGGGCCGGGCAAGGGCAAGCTGTGCGGAGGATGGGCGATGTGAATCGCGTCTGTGGCGGCGGTGAGTCGGCCACGGCGAAGATCGATTCGAGCATTCTGCGCGGCAATTCCGCCCGATGGGGCTGTGTGGCGCGCAACCAATAGTAGTAAATGGTGCCAATTTTTCGACTTTTAGAGATCGCTCAGGATGTATCTGGCCGGATCTCGCTCAGTGATTGAAATTCAAAAAACACAATAAAAACATATTTGTAACGGTATTTGGTGACGGGATGTTTCGATTCCCTCCAGGTGAGGGCCTCAAATTGCTCTTGGCAATGCAATTTAAACGTGTAATCGTCTCGCTGTCTGCAACTACAATCTGGGGAGATTGAAAATGACTGCACAACTTAAAGAAGTATTTAACGCTGAACTGACGAACCTGGAACAAACTGCCAGCCTGCATGATGGCTCGGCTGTCGAGGCATTCACCTCTTCGCTGGGACCCGTGATGGGCGCCGATGCCGGGCTTGGTGATGCGATTGAAATGTTCACGTCTTCGCTGGCACCTGCGGCGCACGCCTATGCCGGTACAGGGGACGCAACCGAGATGTTCACATCCTCGCTCAGCCCTTCGGCCACAACCGAAAGCCAGGCCGGCGATGCCGTGGAAATGTTCACCTCTTCGCTGGCACCTCGCGCCGAAAGCAATGTGGCAACCGGCGACGCGGTCAGCCTGTTCACCTCTTCGCTGGCAACGGCAAGTGGTGAAGCGGTTGGCGCATTCACCTCTTCGCTGAGCCCGAGCAGCGATGTGAGCGCAGAAGACGGCGACGCGGTCGAGATGTTCACGTCGAGCCTTTGATCACGCAACTGAACGGGGCGGCTGCCCGAAGGCAGGCCCAACAGCAGGAAGGAAAGACCAATATGGAAAACGTCGTCCCGCTCAATGCCCCGTTCCAGCAACGTAGCAAGGCTGCGCGACAGGCGGCCTTGCTACGATCCTTTGCCAATCACCGGCGCAGCGGCGACGATGTGTTCTGGCTCAAGGAGAATGCCGAGGCGCTGAACATTCTGGAATGCACGGGCGCGCGACCTGCGCCCGGGGATCTGGAAGTCTACGCTGCGTTTTACGATGATATCGAACGCCGGATGGAGTTCTTTCCGCAGTACTACCGCTTCCTGCTGTCGATATGCCTCGATCTGGAGGATCTGGTGGGCGCGGGCGGAAAAGGTCAGCGTCTGGCCGATTGGGTGGCCCGCGAGGGGTTGGCCCAGGCCGAATTGTCGGACCTGCAACGCGGCGAGGCACGCCGCCTGTGCGCGCGGCGCGGGGTTGATCCGCTGATCGGGGATGCAGGGCTGAGTGACCGGTTGCGCGAATTTGCCTCTCGCTCGGATACCTTTGCGATGCCGAACAAGAAGGCCGCTTACGAGCTGACCCATATCGTCTTCTACCTGTCCGAGTACGGCCGCCGCGATCCGGAATTGCCCGAGGAGGCGATAGATAGCCTGATCTTTGCGGGCACGTTGGCGTTTCTGGATTTCAACGTCGATCTGCTGGCCGAGATCTGCATCGCATTGCGCCATGCGGGCCAGACCCCGCCCGATGTGTGGGAAATCTGGCTGACGCAACAGGTGCGCTGCTTCACCCTGACCTCCGATCCGGCGGCACCGCTGGGTGACGATTACCACGAATACCTGATGCTGAACTGGTTCATGGCCCAGTCGGGGCAGGGCGGGTTTGCCGCACAAGTACCCGAAGGGCGCGTTTGCTTTCGCAGGACCCGGCCACGTTCCGGCCCACTGCGCGAGTTGTCCGAATGCATCTACTCGATGGGCCGCACCCGGTCGGGTGACTGGGAGGCGATGCGCGATCCGGTTTCGGCGCGGCTTTCGCACGAGGCCCACGCCGCACTGGTCGCGGCAGAGGCGGCAAGCGACCGCTTTGGTCAATTCTTTGCGGGCTTTGCCCGGGTGAACCTGCGCGAGGTGCGGGCATGAACGCTCTTCGGCTCGGGGGGCCGGTTCTGGCGGGTGTGGTCCTGACAGCGGTCTATACCTTTCTCATTTCGGGGGCGGATGCGATCACCAAGATGTTCGCCGCCTCCTATGCCGCGCCGCAGCTCTTTGCGCTGTCAGGTGCGGTGGTGGCCGGGTTGAGCCTGCTGATGAACCGGCGCGGCGCGACGCCGCGCACGATGCGTACCAAGTGCCCGCGCGCGATGGCGCTGCGTGTTGCTGCGACCATTTTTGGGGCAATGGCGTTCTTCTATGCCTTCCGCCTGCTTCCCTTTGCCGAGGTGTTCCTGTTCATCGCGATGATCCCGCTCTTTACCGCGCTCCTGTCAGGGCCGGTGCTGGGAGAGGCGGTCCGACCGCAGGCCTGGGCGGCGTTGATGCTGGGATTTGTCGGGCTGTTGTGCCTCTTCCCCGGCGGATTCGCGACGGTCACGATGGGCCATCTGGTGGCCTTGGCGGCAGTGTCGCTGGGCACCGTGTCGATGATGGCTTCGCGCTATATCGGGGTGCGGGACGACAATCTGTTGCCGCAGGTGTTCTACCCCAATTTCGGCCTGATGCTGGCCAGCCTCGCTGTGCTGCCCTTCGTCTATCAGAGCATGCCTGCCGCCGATTTTGGTTGGGCGCTGGTCTATGGCACGGTCCTGTTTTTTGCACGCTGGGTGTTGGTCGCTGCGTTCAAGGCCATGCCCGCCTATGTGATCACGCCGCTGATGAACTTGCAGTTCGTGTGGATGGTGGTGCTGGGTGCCGCAGTATTCGGCGAAGTGACGAGCGGCTTCGTCTATCTCGGGGCTGCAGTGGTGATCACGGCCGGGGTCTGGTTGATCCGGGATCAGGCGGTCGCCATGCATGGCGTCCGGCCAATCCGGCTGCTCAGAAAAGAGCGGATTTATCCGGCAGAGTAGGTGTGGTGTCTGACTGGCGCGAGAGCTTGCGCCAGCGGACGTTGCCCGGCGCGGCGTAACCGTCGCCCAAGGCTACATCGAGAAGGACGTCCCACAGCCGCATGAACTGCTGGCATTGGGGTTGTCGATCACGAAACGCGCGCCGATCAGTTCTTCGGTGAAATCGATCGTGGCCCCGGCAAGGAATGGCAGCGATATGCTGTCCACGACCACTTTCTGGCCTAACCCTTCGAGCACCAGGTCGTCCTCGGCAGGCGTGTCCAGCTTGATCTCGTACTGAAAGCCCGAGCAGCCGCCGCCTTCGACGGCGACGCGCAGGGCCTGACCCTGATCGCCTGCGCCGATCTCGCTGAGCCGTTCGAATGCACGGTCTGTAACGGTGGGGGGCAGGTTCATCGTTGTCTCCTGATACGCGGACGATAAATCATGGCAGCGGTTTCGCTGCTCTGACGAATGCAATATATGTGTGACGGGAACAGGCGACAAGGACCAGCAGATATGATGGCGCGTATTGCGGCCAGCCCCGGATCTTCGCGCGGGCGGTTGATGAATGAGGAAGAGAGCCTCTACCGCTCCTGCTTTCAACGGGATCGTGACCGTATCATCCATTCCAGCGCCTTTCGGCGGCTCAAGCACAAGACGCAGGTCTTTGTCGAACATGAAGGCGATTATTATCGCACCCGCCTGACGCATTCCATCGAGGTGGCGCAGGTGGCGCGCACGATCACCGGCGCGTTGGGGCTGAATCCCGAATTGACCGAAGCCGTGGCGCTGGCCCATGATCTGGGACACACGCCGTTCGGACATACCGGCGAAGACGCGTTGCATGCGCTGATGGAGCCTTATGGCGGGTTTGATCACAACGCGCAGGCGATCCGCATCGTGACCGCGCTGGAGCGTCATTATGCCGAGTTCGACGGGCTGAACCTGACCTGGGACACGCTGGAAGGTATTGCCAAGCATAACGGACCCGTGGTTGCCGAACCGGGCGCGGAGCTGCCCTATGCGCTGGCCGACTACAACGCCCGCCACGACCTTGAACTGCACACCCATGCCAGCGCCGAGGCGCAGGTGGCCGCGCTCTCGGACGATATCGCCTATAACAACCACGATCTGCATGATGGGCTGCGCGCGGGTCTGTTCACCGAAGAAGAGATGGCGGCACTGCCGATCATCGGCGATTGCTACGCCGAGGTTGACCGCCTTTATCCGCGGCTTGATCCCTACCGGCGACGGCACGAGGCGCTGCGGCGGGTTTTTGGCGTCATGGTCGCTGACGTGATCGAAACCTCGCGCAGCGCTATCAAAGAGGCCGATCCGGCAGATACCGACGCGGTGCGTCAACTGGGGCGGCCGGTGATCCTGTTCTCGGACACGCTCTGGCGCGATCTGCGCCAAATCCGGGAGTTTCTTTTTACGCGTATGTACCGCGCTCCGTCAGTCATGGAAAAGCGCGCGCAGGTGACAAAGGTGGTTCACGATCTCTTTCCCTTCTACATGGAGCATCCCGATTATCTGCCGCGACGCTGGCAGGCCGATGTCGCCGCCGCTGGAACAACTCAGGCGTTGGCGCGTCTGGTAAGTGACTACATCGCCGGCATGACCGACCGGTTTGCGCTGTTGCAGCACGCCCGCCACCTGGACGGGCCGGGCGACACTGGCTCCTGGGGGGGATAACGAAACATGGCAATCGATGCAGCGGCGAACGATGCGATCCCGGCGGTCATGGCTTTCGCGCTCGTGGGGGTGACGGGCGTCGGGGCACAATGGCTGGCGTGGAAGCTGCGCATGCCCGCCATCGTGCTGATGCTGATTGCC
The DNA here is from genome assembly GCF_028369135.1 of Roseovarius sp. ZX-A-9. Classification (GTDB taxonomy): domain Bacteria; phylum Pseudomonadota; class Alphaproteobacteria; order Rhodobacterales; family Rhodobacteraceae; genus Roseovarius. Next base: position 233,308 of record NZ_JAPWHW010000002.1, on the reverse strand, counting down.
GGGCTGGTGATCGGGCCGGGGCTGGGGATATTTGTCCCCGAGCGTGACATCGGCCCGTTGATGGGACCTATGATCAGTGTTGCCGTGGCGATCATCCTGTTCGAGGGCGGCATGACGCTGAACCTTCATTCGCTGCGCGAGGCGGCGGTGGGGGTGCGGCGGCTGGTGCTGATCGGCGCGCCGGTGGGCTGGTTGCTGTCGGCGTTGGCGCTGCATTTCGTTGCGGGGCTCGGCTGGGCCAGTTCAGCAGTGTTCGGCGGGATCATGATCGTGACCGGTCCGACAGTGATCGCGCCGCTGTTGCGGCAGGCGCGGCTGTCCAAGCGCCCCGCGCAGTTGCTGCAATGGGAGGCGATCGTCAACGATCCGATTGGCGCGCTGGCAGCGGTTCTGGCCTTCGAAGTGGTGCTGGTGACTGCGGCCGCGAACACCTTTTCCGATGCGCTCTGGGACATGGTCATCGGGATCGGGACGGCCAGCGCACTGGGGCTGGCGGCTGGTTGGCTGATCGCCGAAGGGTTCCGGCGGGGTCGGGTGCCGGAGTACATGAAGGTGCCGGTGCTTTTTGCGGTGCTGCTGCTGGCCTTTGCGTTGTCGGATTACGTGCTGCACGAAAGCGGGCTGCTGACCGTGACGATCATGGGATTTTACATCGCCAATGCGGGTCTGCCCAGCTATGCCGAGCTGCGTCGGTTCAAGGAGCATGCAACGATCCTGCTGGTATCGGGCGTGTTCGTCCTGTTGGCCGCGTCGATGAATCTGGAACGGTTGTCGATGCTTGGCTGGAATACCGTGCTGTTCGTCCTGGCGGTGATCCTGGTGGTGCGCCCACTGACGGTGATGATCTCGCTGGCGTTCAGCAATGTGCCGATGCGCGAGCGACTGCTCGTGGCGTTGACCGGGCCGCGCGGCGTGGTGCTGGTGGCGGTGGCCGGGCTCTTCTCCGAGCGGCTCTTTGCTGCCGGGATCGAAGATGCAGCGATCCTGACGCCGCTGGCCTTCGCGCTGGTGGCGGCGACGGTGGTGTTGCACGGCTTCTCGTTGCGGCCCATAGCGCGGTCGCTCGGGCTTGCCGGGGGGCAGGTTCAGGGGGTGATCTTTGCGGGCGGGTCGCAATTCGCGACCTCCTTTGCCAAGGCCCTGAAGGAACAGGATGTGCCGATCCTCCTGACCGATCCGAACCGCGCCCGGCTGCGCAGCGCGCGCGAGGCCGGGCTGCCGATCTATGTCGGCGATATCCTGTCGAACGGTGCCGAACACGGTGTCGAATTCATCAGTTTTGGCCGGATCGTGGCCGTGTCGGACAATGATGCTTTCAACACGCTCGTCGCCACTGACCTGGCGCCGGAATTCGGACGCGAAAACGTGTTCCAGCTCAAGCGGGCCAAGCAGGACAGCCAGCGGCATGCACTGCCCGCCACGCTGGGCGGGCGGGTGTTCTGCGGCGGGTTGCGTTATCTGGAGCTCGCGCAGCGCATGGCGGATGGCTGGTCGGTGCGCGCGACGCTGCTCACGGAGGAATACGGACTGGAAAACTGGCAGGCCGACAATCCGGACTCTGTTCCGCTGGCAGAGATGGTTCCGGGACGTGAATTGCGGCTGCTGGCGGCGGACGCGGAACTGCGCGCCACGCCGGGCAAGCTGCTGATTGCGCTGTCGCCGCCGCGCAAGAGCGGTGTCAACGACTCTGACAAAGGCACCGCATCTGATTGACGCAGCGCGCGGGGCTGTTAAAGCATCTCGACATATACCCGGCGCGGCAAAATGCCGAATTGTCGGCGCAACATATGGGTGTTGTGGGTGTTTCGCGAAAAGCTGTGGTTCAGGTTTTGTGCGAAACGCAACAGATCACCCGGCGACCCAAAGGATGATCCGATGAACCTCTTTACCGAAATCCGCAGTGCCGTGATCCAGGCTCTAGGTGTGCTAGAATCCGACGGCGTGCTGCCCGCAGGCCTTGACCTGAGCAACGTGACGGTGGAGCCGCCGCGCGATCCCGCACATGGCGACATGGCCACCAATGCCGCAATGGTGCTGGCCAAGCCCGCAGGCAAGAAGCCACGCGACATCGCCGAGGCGCTGGCGGCACAATTGGCTGCCGACCCGCGCATCTCCTCTGCCGAGGTCGCCGGGCCCGGATTTCTGAACCTGCGGCTGGCGGATGACCAGTGGCACGGCGTTCTGCGCGCGGTACTGAAGGCGGGCGCCGATTTTGGCCGCTCCGATCTGGGGCAGGGGCGGCGCGTCAATGTCGAATATGTCAGCGCCAACCCCACGGGCCCGCTGCATGTGGGGCACACCCGGGGAGCGGTCTTTGGTGACGCGCTGGCCAGCTTGCTTGATTTCACCGGCCACGATGTGACGCGCGAATACTACATCAACGACGGTGGCGCGCAGGTCGATGTGTTGGCCCGCTCGGTCTATCTGCGCTATCTCGAAGCACACGGGCAGGCGGTTGCGTTCGAGGATGGCACCTATCCCGGCGATTACCTGATCGCGGTGGGCGAGGCGCTGAAATCCAAGGTGGGCGACGCCTATGTCGGGCAGCCCGAGTCCGTCTGGCTGGTCGATGTGCGCGAATTTGCAACCGAAGCGATGATGGAGCTGATCCGGGCCGATCTGAAGGCACTGGGCGTCGAGATGGACGTGTTCTACAGCGAGAAGTCGCTCTATGGTACGGGCCGGATCGAGGCGGCGCTGGAGGCGCTGGACGCCAAGGGGCTGATCTACGAGGGCGTGCTAGAACCGCCCAAGGGCAAGCTGCCAGAAGATTGGGAGCCGCGCGAGCAGACGCTGTTCAAATCGACCGACCACGGCGATGACGTGGATCGTCCGGTCAAGAAATCTGATGGCGGCTGGACCTATTTCGCGCCCGACATTGCGTACCATTATGACAAGATTACCAGGGGCTTCGACGAACTTATTGATGTGTTCGGCGCGGATCACGGCGGGTATGTCAAGCGGATGAAGGCCGCCGTCTCGGCGCTGTCGGACGGGCAGGTCAGTCTGGATGTCAAGCTGACGCAACTGGTCAAGCTCTACAAGAACGGCGAGCCGTTCAAGATGTCGAAACGTGCCGGCACTTTCGTCACCCTGCGCGATGTGGTCGATCTGGTGGGGGCGGACGTGACGCGGTTCGTCATGCTGACGCGCAAGAACGACGCGCCGCTTGATTTCGACTTCGACAAGGTGCTGGAGCAATCCAAGGATAACCCGGTCTTTTACGTGCAATACGCCCATGCGCGTGTTTGCAGCGTGATGCGCAAGGCCGCGGCCGCGGGGATCGACGTGTCGGATGCCACGCTCAAAACCGCTGACCTCAGCCTTATCTCGCATGAGGCAGAGCTGACGCTGGCCCGCAAGATCGCCGAATGGCCCCGTCTGGTCGAGGTGGCGGGGCGCACAAACGAGCCGCATCGCGTGGCATTCTACCTCTATGATCTGGCAAGCGATCTGCACAGCCTGTGGAATCGCGGGCATGACATGCCCGAGTTGCGGTTCCTGCAAGAGGGTGATCCGGCCACAACGCAGGCGAAAATCGCCCTCGCGCGGTCCGTGAATCTTGTTATTTCTGCAGGTCTTGGTATTCTCGGCGTCACTCCGGCTGAAGAGATGCGGTAAACCGCACGATCGCCGGGGACGTGAGGCAGTAATCATACACCCCGGCGACAATGTATCGCCGACGGCAAAGAGGCGTGACATGGCAGAGATTCAATCGGACCGTTACCAGGATTGGGGCGCGTCTGAGAGTGGCAGCGCAATCACCAAGTTTACCCATGTGATCGGATCCATCGTTTCGATCGGATTGATCGTCGGCATGGGGTTCTGGGGGTATAAGCTGCTGGTGCGTGACGTCAGTGGCGTGCCGGTCATTCGTGCCGCCGAAGGGCCGATGCGCGTGCAGCCGGAGAACCCCGGCGGTGAACAGGCGCTCAATCAGGGTCTTTCGGTGAATGACGTGGCGGCCATCGGGTCCGCTGCCGAAACACCTGACCGATTGATCCTCGCGCCCGCACCTCTTGACCTTAGCGATGAAGATGCGCCCGGAACATGGGCATCGAGCCAAACCGCCGAAAGTACGGAACCGAGCGTTGCACAAGCCGCCGACGTGGCGCCAGAAGCGCCCGAGGTACCGATGGACGATGCAACCATGCTGGCGCTGGCCGATGCGCTGGCTGACGGCGTGGCACCGCTGGGCGACGTGGCTCCGGCCGAGGAAGAGGCAGCGCCGGCTGAGGCCGTCATGCGGGTCGCAAAGGGTGGACTTGGCATTTCTCTGCGACCCAAGGCGCGTCCCGTGACCTTGGCACGGGTTGAAACGGTAGCGGCCACAACCAATCTGGCCGACCCGCGCGATGTCGACCCCGAGAGCATTGCGCCGGGGACGCGGCTGGCTCAGTTGGGCGCGTTCAAGACCGAGGAAATCGCCCGCGAGGAATGGGCGCGGCTGGCTGGCAAGTTCGAGGATTTCCTGACCGGCAAGGATCGCGTGATCCAGCGCGCCACCAGCGGCGGGCGCACCTTCTACCGTCTGCGCGCGATGGGCTTCGAGGATCTGGCCGATGCGCGCCGGTTCTGCTCGGCGCTGGTCGCCGAAAAGGCCGAATGCATTCCGGTGGTCACACGGTGAGCGCGTGGGGGGCGACCATTCTGGACGCAACCGGCCACCGGCTGAGTTCTGACGAGAAGACGTTCCTTGCGGAGGCTGACCCGTTCGGCTTCATCCTTTTTGCCCGCAATATCGACACGCCTGACCAGGTCCGCGCGCTCTGCGATGAAATGCGCAGCGCGGTGGGGCGCAATGCGCCGATCACTATCGATCAGGAAGGCGGCCGGGTGCAGCGCCTGCGCGCGCCCACATGGCGCGAATGGATGCCGCCGCAAACGCTGATCGAGCGTACAGGGGCAGACGCGGCAGAGGCGCTCTATCTGCAGTACCGGATCATCGCGTCAGAGCTGTATGCGCTGGGGATCGACAGCAACTGCGCGCCGCTGGTCGATGTGGCGGGGCCCGAGACACATGCGTTCTTGCGCGACCGCTGCTATGGGACCGACGCAGGCATCGTGTCCCTCCTGGGGCGTGCCGTGGCCGACGGGTTGCTGGATGGCGGCGTGCTGCCGGTGCTGAAACACATTCCCGGCCATGGTCGTGCGCAGGCCGACAGCCATCTGGCATTACCCGTCGTCTCGGCGTCCCGTGCGGAGCTGGACGCTTCGGATTTCGCGCCATTCAAGGCATTGCGTGACTTGCCGATGGGTATGACGGCGCATCTTGTATATGACGCCATCGACCCGCAGCCCGCGACGACGTCGCCGGTGATAATGCGCCTCATCCGCGATCAAATCGGTTATGACGGGCTGATCATGACCGACGATATCACCATGAAAGCATTGTCCGGCACCTTGCCCGAGATCACACGCGCATCGCTGGATGCAGGCTGTGACGTGGTGCTGTGCTGCAATGCATCGCTGCATGATCGCCGCACTGTGGCCGATGCCGCCGGTCGCCTGACAGAGAGCGGCCAACGCCGTGCAGAGGCTGCGCTGGCGGCGCGCAAAGCGCCCGATGAGGTTGACATTCCTGCTCTGGAGGCAACACTCGCCTCCATGATTGCAGGGCAGGCGCATGTCTGAGGACGATTTCGACGACCCAAACAAGCCGGAACGCATCGCAGATCGGGTGGCCGCCGAGGCGCTGATCATTGATGTGGACGGGTATGAGGGGCCGCTCGACCTGTTGCTGACGCTCAGCCGGACCCAGAAGGTTGATCTGCGAAAGATCAGTATCCTGCATCTGGCACGGCAATATCTGGCCTTCGTCGAAAAGGCGCGGCAGTTGCGGATCGAGCTTGCCGCCGACTACCTGGTGATGGCGGCCTGGCTGGCCTTTCTCAAATCGCGGTTGCTGTTGCCACCCGACCCCTCCGAAGAAGGCCCGTCGGGCGAGGAACTGGCGGCGCACCTGGCGTTTCAGCTGGAGCGATTGCAGGCGATGCGTGACGCCGCCGCGCGGCTGATGGCACGCGACCGGCTGGGGCGCGATTTCTTTGCCCGAGGCATCCCGGAAGGGATCGAGAAGACCCGCCGCATCACATACACCGCGTCGCTGCTGGACCTGATGCAAGCCTATGCGCGCCTGCGCACCAAGGACGAGTTTCGCCCCTATGCGATGGACCGGGATTCGATTTATTCACTGGAACAGGCGCTGGAACGGATGCGCGGGCTGATTGGATTTGCCGGTACCTGGACCGATATTTCGACCTATCTGCCGGATAACTTTGGCACCGATCCGGTGCGTCTGCGGTCAGCCACCGCATCGACATTTGCCGCCTCCCTGGAACTGGCCAAGGAAGGCCGGATAGAACTGCGGCAGGCCGAAGTGTTCGCGCCGATCCAAGTGCGCCGCAAGGATTAAAGACATGAGCGAAGACGCTGACGACACACCACAAAGCCTGTTCGAAGCCCCGCCTATCGGTGAACAGGAACGCATGATCGAGGCGATCCTGTTTGCCAGTGCAGAGCCCGTGACGATCCGCGATCTGAACGCGCGGTTGCCCCACGGCAGCGATGCCGCCGAAGCGCTGGTTCATTTGCGCAAGCGATACGAGGGGCGCGGTGTCACGCTGATGCGCGTGGGCGATGCCTGGGTGATGCGCACGGCGCCCGATCTGGGCTTCCTGATGCAGCGCGAGACGGTTGAGACACGCAAACTCAGCCGCGCCGCGATCGAGACACTGGCGATCATCGCCTATCACCAGCCTGTCACCCGCGCCGAGATCGAGGAAATCCGCGGCGTGTCGGTCAGCCGCGGCACTGTTGATCAGTTGCTGGACATGGAATGGATACGCTTTGGCCGCCGCAAGATGACGCCGGGGCGCCCGGTGACTTTCGTCGTCACACAGACATTCCTGAGCCATTTTGGCCTCGAGAGCGCCCGCGATCTGCCGGGCCTGAAGGAATTGCGCGCGGCTGGATTGCTGGACAACCGGTTGCCGCCGCCGTCGATGCCGGGGCGCGATACGGATGATGACGAGGGCGATGCGGGTATGGAGCCGGACGAAGATCAGCCTGAGCTATTCGAGGAATGACCGCAGGTGCCCTTAAAATACCTTGATTGTGTGCTACAGCTATCCTGAGGAAAACCGAGGAGGGCGCAATGAACGCCAATCAGATAATTTCCATGGTCATGCGCATGGTCATGCGCCGCCTAATGCGATCCGGCGTGAATGCCGGGATGGACGCCGTGGGCAAGCGGATGAACAAGGGCAAGGACGGCGCAGAACCGAGCGCGCAATCCCCTGGTCCGGCAACCGGTGAGGCGCAAAAGCGCATGAAACAGACCATGCGCATGACGCGCAAGATGGGCCGGATGTAGCGGCGCGTCAGCCGGTTTTGAAATGCTTTGACAGTTTGAGCCCCTGGCCCTGGTAGTTCGAGGCCAGCGCCGCACCATAGAGGCGTGCGGGCATTTGTGACATCTTCTCGTACACGAGACGCCCCACGATCTGGCCGTGCTCCAGTACGAACGGGGCCTCGTGGCAGCGCACCTCCAGAACCCCGCGCGATCCTATCCCGTCGCTGGAATGGCCAAAGCCGGGATCAAAGAACCCTGCATAATGCACCCGGAATTCACCGACCATTGCGAGATATGGTGCCATTTCGGCGGCGCAATTGGGCGGGATGGTGATGGCCTCGCGACTCACTAGGATGTAGAACGCGCCGGGATCAAGGATGATCCGCCCCTCGGACGTGTGGAGTTTCTCCCAGAAATCGTCCGGATCGTAGTGACCGAGTTTGTCGAGGTCGATCACGCCCGTATGGGGCTTGGCGCGATAACCGACCAGATCGCCGGCGCCGGGTTTCAGGTCGACCGAAAAGCCCAGCCCATCCGAGATCACCGGATCGCCCGAGACGATCGGCACGGTGTGGTGCAATGCGCGCAGTTCGTCATCGGTCAGGATGGTCCTGCCCACACGAAAGATGATCTGGTTCAGCATCTGCCCGGTGCGCACCACGACGGAGAATGAGCGCGGGCAAATCTCGACATAGAGCTGGCCTTGGTAACCGTCCGGCACGCGGTCGAATTCGACCCCGTGATCGGTGATCACCCGGGTCAACAAATCGAGCCGCCCGATTGAGGATTTGGCCGAGGCCGCGCCCGAGATACCCTTGGGCAGAGCCAGGCTCTCCATCAGCGGCACCACGTAAACGCAGCCCTTTTCCAGCACCGCGCCGCCGGTCAGGTCCATCTCGTGCATGCCGAAATCGGCCAGCCGCTCGGTCACGGTGGCGGATTTGCCGGTCAGGAAGGACGCGCGCACCCGGTAGGCCGTCGTGCCCAGCCGCAGGTCCAGCGAGGCGGGCTGAATCTGGCCGTCCGTGATGGGGGAGGTGGCTGTGATGGCGCCCGTATCCATGAGCACCTGCATTTGGCTGTCGCAGAGCACGCCAGCGGGAAAATCAGTCTTGGCAAGTTCGGTCATCGGACTCCCCTGAAACGACAAAACGCCCGCAGGTCAAACCCGCTGGGCGTCTTGATCTTGGTCGGGCTAGCAGGACTCGAACCTGCGACCTTCCGTCCCCCAGACGGACGCGCTACCAGACTGCGCCATAGCCCGACTTCGCGCGATACATACCGGTTTTCAGCGTGGGGACAAGAGGTAATTCCCAACTTTCGTGCTTATGAGTTCGCGCTGGACGACCGCGCCTCTTGCACCTTGCGCAGCCTGTCGGCCAGAGCGCTCAGTTCGGCGGTCGGGGCAGGGGTGGCACCACGCAGTGCAGCAAGCGCGCTGAGCGCGGAGGGCGGCCCGGGAAGCTCATCATCTGCCGGGTCCGGCGGGGTGACAATAGGTGTGGCACGCGGCGACTCGGGCACTTCAGCAGCTTCGGGCGCTGCTTCTGCAGGCGCGGCGGTCTCGGGCTCTGCCTCGGGTTCCGGTTCTTGGTCTGCGGTGTCCTCTGCCGGGCTGTCAGCGGGCTCGGACGCTGATTCGGACTGGGTGGTCTCCGGTACCGGCTCGCGGGCGAGGTCCGATGTCTGTTCTGGCTCTGGTTGCGCTTCCTCTATCGACGCCTCGGGTTCCGGCTCTGATTTGGGCTCGGAAATTGATTCGTCTGCCTTCTGCAGGGGAGGTGGCGGGGTTGAATCCTCGTCTGCGTCAGGCGCGTCTGCAAGGACCGCCTCGGTGCCTGACGTGTCTTCGGTTGCAGGTTTGTCCGCGCGCGCGCCGCGTTCTTCGAGGCTCTGCTTGAGAAAGCTCGGCATGTCGCTGGTGCCGCGCGTCGGGCTGGGCTGTTGCGGGGCGGGTTCTTCGATCTGGGGCGTGGGATCGTCCGCTTCGTCATGGTGATCGTGATCGTCCTCGGGCGCCGCCGATTGCGGTTCTACCGAATCCGTTTCATCGGCTTCATCGCTGTCCGCATCACTCGCCTCTTGCGGCTGGTCGTCCTCGCGCGGTGACGAGGCGATTTCGTCTGGTGCGGGCTCTTCCGCTTTATCCTCGCTACCCGCATCCTGGGTGTTCTCGGCAGGGGTGTCAGCAGCCGCAGCTTTCTGCGGCTTGCCCCTCTCAAAGTTGAGCACCTTGCCTTTGGGCTCTTCTTCGGGGGCAGTAACGTCAAGCGCGATTCCGCTGACCTCAAGCGTGTCGCTGGCGTCTGAATCAAGCGGTGGCGACAGGGCGGAAACTTCCTTAACCCCCTGTTCCCTAAGAACCTTCTGCACGCCTTTGATGGTCATGCCATCTTCGTGCAGCAGTTTGCGGATACCACCCAGAAGTTGCATGTCGGCCGGGCGGTAATAGCGTCGCCCACCGGCGCGCTTGACTGGCTTTACCTGGGTGAACTTGCTTTCCCAGAACCGCAAGACATGAGCAGGAATGCCCAGCCAGTCGGCAACTTCACTGATGGTACGAAAGGCATCGGCGGATTTCGCCATGTTCCTGCCTTAAGCCTTGTTTCCGGCGGCAACACGATCTTTCATCAGGTGTGAAGGCCGGAAAGTCAGAACGCGGCGCGGATTGATCGGGACTTCTTCGCCCGTCTTGGGATTGCGTCCGACACGCGCCGATTTTTCGCGCACCGAGAACGTCCCGAATGAGGAGATCTTGACCTGTTCGCCGCGCACGAGCGCGTCGGACATATGGTCAAGCACGCTCTCGACAAGTTGGGCAGAGTCATTGCGCGACAGACCCACTTCGCGAAAGATGGCTTCGCTCAGGTCCATGCGCGTCAGTGTTTTGTCACTCATACGGTCCCCCAGATTTGTTTTCATCACAATAGGGGCGAAGAATTTTGAAAGTCAATATAACAGCTTGCAGGCGGCAGCTTATGCTTGCCGTATGCCGCGATTGCAGCACTACCACCGTAGGGCGACTGCGCCCCAGGCCAGCCCTCCGCCGATGGCTTCGCTCAGGATCAGATCACCGCGTTTGATGCGGCCATCACCGACCCCCACGGACAGCGCCAGAGGGATCGAGGCCGCAGAGGTATTGCCGTGATCCTGCACCGTCAGGATGACACGATCCATCGGCACATTCATCTTCTTTGCGGTGCCCGCGATGATGCGGCTATTGGCCTGATGTGGCACGATCCAGTCCACGTCAGCTCCCGTCAGGCCGATCTTGGCGAGGGCCGCGTCGGCGGTCTGGGTCAGCTTTTCGACCGCCTGGCGAAACAGAAGATTGCCTTGCATCCGCAGCTTGCCCGATGTGCCGGTCGTGCTGACGCCGCCGTCCACATAAAGCATCTCGCGGTAGCGCCCGTCAGAATGCAGGTCGGTTGCCAGAATGCCGCGGTCGGCATTGGTACCGTCGCCGGTTGCGGCCTCCAGCACCAGCGCGCCCGCGCCATCGCCAAAGAGCACACAGGTGCTGCGGTCCTGCCAATCCATGATGCGGCTGAAGGTTTCGGCCCCGATCACCAGCAACCGCTCGGCCTGACCGGCAACGATCAGCGCATTGGCGGTCCCAAGGGCGTAGATGAACCCGGCACAGACCGCCTGCACGTCAAAGGCAAAGCCGTGCGTCATTCCGAGCTTACTCTGGACCATCGTGCCGACGGAAGGAAAGGTCAGGTCCGGGGTCGAGGTGGCGACGATGATTCCGTCGATATCACCCACATCCAGCTCGGCATGTTCGAGCGCTGCACGCGCGGCCTCGGTGGCGAGGTCCGAGGTGCTTTGGCCTTCGGCTGCAAAATGGCGCCGCTCTATCCCTGACCGGGTTCTGATCCATTCATCGGACGTGTCCAGAAAGGATTCGAATTCGGAGTTCGGCACAATCCGTTCGGGCAGATAATGCCCTATGCCCCGTGCCACGGCGCGTCTTGTCATGATTTCCCACCGTCCTCTTCGCTGTCGGTATCCTGCGTGGGCAGGGAGGCGGATGCAACCCGCGCGGCAAGTTTTTCGGAAAATCCGGTTTCGGCCAGCTGAAAGGCCAGCTTCAACGCCGCCGAAACGCCGGTGGCGTCCGCCGCACCGTGAGATTTCACGACTGTTCCGTTGAGCCCGAGGAACACGCCGCCATTGACGCGCCGCGGGTCAATCCGCTTTTTCAGGCGCTGAAGCGACGTATAGGCCAGCAGCGATGCCAGCCTTGAGAGCATCGAATACTGGAACGCCTCGCGCAGCAATTCGGCGATCAGGGTGGCGGTGCCTTCGCCGGTTTTCAGGGCGACATTGCCGGTAAAGCCGTCGGTGATGATCACATCGCAAGTGTCGCCGGGCAGGTCGCGCCCCTCGACGAAGCCGACGAAATCGAAATCTGCATAGGGGGCATTGGCCGAAATCAGGTCATGCGCCTCTTTCAGCTCGGAACGGCCCTTGTGCTCTTCGGTGCCGACATTCAGCAGGCCGATACGCGGCCGTGCCACGCCAAAGCCGTTGCGGGCGTAGGAGGTGCCCATCAACGCGTATTGCATGAGATCCTTGGCATCAGCGCGGATATCCGCGCCACCATCAAGCAGCACGTTAAACCCCTGGGGGTTGCGCGAGGGCCACATCACGGCGATGGCCGGGCGATAGATGCCGGGCAGGCGGCGCAGGCGCAGGACCGACATCATCATCAATGCGCCGGTATTGCCGCAAGACACGCAAACCGTTGCCTCGCCGGCGCGCACCGATTCGAGTGCGGACCACATCGAGGTGGTTTTGCCGTTGCGCATCACCTGACTCGGCTTGTCGTGCATCGACACCACGTCAGGCGCGTTGCGTATCTCGACGCAGTCGGCCAGATGTCTGCGCTTGGCGACAAGGCGTTCGAGCTCATCCTTGCGGCCATGCAGGATGAAACCGATATTGGGGTTCTTGCGCGCGGATTTGGCGATGCCGGCCACAACTGTGGCCGGGCCCATGTCGCCACCCATCGCATCAACCGATATGATGGTGCGTCCGGCCCCCGTCTTGTTTTGATCGGGATGCGCGGTCATCAAGGCGGTCCGTTCTCTGCAGGTCCCCGGCGGGGTCAGGCTGCGTCTTCGTCCAGATCGACCTCATCCGCCATTGCCACGATTTCGCGCTCGGCATAGTGGCCGCAAGCCGGGCACACATGGTGTGGGCGCTTCAGTTCGCCGCAGTTCGGGCATTCGTTCGGGTTCGCTGCGCTGAGCGAGTCGTGTGCGCGGCGATTGTTGCGGCGCGATTTCGATACTTTGTTCTGCTGGACAGCCATTGTGCGATCCTACTATCCTTTGGGCACTTACGTCCCGGTTTCTCGTGGTCACGCGGCTCTTAGTCTGTCCAGAGCCAGCGGTTCAACCCCAAATTCCGATGGAAGGGCGAAAATACAACTAAATCGTACAAGGGCAAGCGATATTTAGCATCTTTTGCCCAATCGGTCAGTCGTCTTTTTCCAGTTTCGATTTCAGAGCCGCCAAACCGGCGAAGGGTTTCAGGTCCGCGTCCCGCAGTGGCGTGGTGTCTGGCGCGGCGAATATGGCTTCGCCCATCTCGGCACCGTCGGCACGCGGGTAATCGGGCAGGGCCAGTGCCAGTGCCTCGGTCATGACCTGGTTCAGATCAACGGTTCCGGTCAGTGGCTCGATCGATTCGTCCTCGGTTATTTCGACCTCTTCGGCATCTCCGCTGTCCGGCATGTCGGCAATAAAGCGCCGCACCACCTTGCGGTCGATACGCGTCGTGATCGGCTCAAGCGTGACAACGCAGGACTGCACGACGGTTGCGCCCAGACTGGCATCAAGCCGCCAGTCGCGCTTGCCTTCGGGCGAGAGCTTGCCTGCAAAGCTGAGCTTGCGAATCGCCTGAACGTCCAGCGTTTCGGCCAGCGCGCTGCGTGTCGCGGCATCTGGCGCGAGGTCAAAGGATGCGGTCGCGCCTTGTGACAGGTCCGCGATGCGCAGGATATCTGGGGTTTCGGGGCGTTGTGCCATCTACTGCACCTCTATCCTTTCTTGAACCTCGCGGTCACCTTGTTGTAAGCCGGATAAAAGCCTGACCGGGCTGAAATCAAGAGGGCAATCATGACCGGGCTCAAATTAACGCTGCGCACCATCGTTGCCCTTCTGGGGTTGGCCTCTGTTGTGGCCTGTACCTCGATCTACCGCAACCATGGTTATGTGCCGCCCGAAGAAGACCTCAATCAGCTGGTCGTCGGGGTCGATTCGCGCTCCACGGTGGATGACGTGATCGGCGCGCCCTCTGCGGCGGGGGTTCTGGGCGAGGGTGATTATTACTACGTGCGCAGCCGGATGAAACATTTCGGCATGCTGCGCCCCGAGGTGGTCGAGCGGCAGGTGCTGGCGATCAGTTTTGACGAGAACGATACGATCGCGAATATCGAGACGTTCTCGCTGCGCGACGGCAATATCGTGCCGCTCACCCGGCGCGTGACCGATTCGTCGGTCACCGGCAAGGGTGTGCTGCGCCAGATCCTCGACAATTTCGGCAATATCGACCCGAGCCAGTTCTTCTAGGTTTTTCGCAAGGCGCCACGGCAGCGACACGGCTTTGTCACGGATTGTGCGTATGATCGTGCTTGGGTATTCTTTGCCCAGGCTTGGATAGGGAACGCCCATGCCGACATTGACCGATCGGCGCTACCGTGCGCGCATCAGCGCGTCGCATGACGATTTGAAAGCGGCCCAGAGGCTGCGCGCGCTGACCTTTGGCACCGGTGGTGCGGACGGTCTGGACCGCGATGCCTTCGATGAGATCTGCACCCATATCCTGATTGAAGAGTGCCGCAGCGGGCAGCTTGTCTGCTGTTTTCGGATGCTGCCGCTGAAAGGCGGGGCGGATATCGGCCAGAGCTATTCGGCACAGTTCTACGAGTTGTCTGCGCTGGCGCGGTTCGAGGGGCCGATGGTCGAGATCGGCCGATTCTGCGTTCATCCCGATTGGCGCGATCCCGACATCCTGCGCGCAGCCTGGGGAGCGATGACGCGGTACGTGGACGATCACGGGGTCGAGATGCTGTTCGGCTGTTCGTCTTTTCACGGCACCGACGCAGACAGCTATCTGGATGCCTTTGCGATGTTGAAAGAGCGACATCTCGCGCCGCGCCGCTGGTTGCCAAGGGTCAAGGCGCCAATGGTGTTCCGCTTTGCTCAGACCCTGCGCCTGCGCAAGCCCGATGCAAGGCTGGCGATGCTGCGGATGCCGCCGCTGTTGCGAACCTATCTGATGATGGGCGGGTGGGTGAGCGATCATGCGGTGGTGGATCCCGAGATGGGCACGCTGCATGTCTTTACCGGGGTCGAGATCCGCGCCATTCCGGCCACGCGCAAGCGCCTGTTGCGCGCGGTGGCGCAATAGGCATAAGGGCGCACCTTGACGGGCGGGCGGGCGCAGGATAGCCCGCGCTTATGGCAGCCAAGATACCCCTTTTGCAATTGAATGATATCGCCCTGACTTTTGGCGGTGGGCCGCTCTTTGCCGACCTGTCGCTGGTGGTGCAACCGGGCGACCGCGTGGCGCTGGTGGGGCGCAACGGCTCGGGCAAATCGACCTTGATGAAGGTGATGGCTGGGCTGGTGGAGGCCGATAGCGGCACCCGTGTCGTGCCGCCCGGTATCAGCGTGGGTTACATGGAGCAGGAGCCCGAGATGCTGGGCTTTGCCACCTTGGGGGATTATGCCGCCAGCACGCTGCAGCCCGAAGAGATGTACCGCGTCGATATGGCGGGTGAGGGGCTGAAATTCGATCCGGCGCGTGCGGTCGAGACCGCCTCTGGCGGCGAGCGGCGCCGCGCGGCATTGGCCAAGCTGATGGCCGAAGCGCCCGACCTGATGCTCTTGGACGAGCCGACCAACCATCTGGATATCGAGGCGATCGCCTGGCTGGAAACCACGTTGAAAGAGACGCGCGCAGGCTATGTTCTGATCAGCCACGACCGAGCGTTTCTGCGTGAACTTACGCGCGCAACACTCTGGATTGACAGGGGAATGGTGCGGCGCAACGAGCAGGGATTCAGCCAGTTCGAAGCCTGGCGCGACAAGCTGTGGGACGAAGAGGATCAGAGCCGCCACAAGCTGGATCGCAAGATCAAGTCAGAAGGTCGCTGGGCGGTCGAAGGCATCAGTGCGCGGCGCAAACGCAACCAGGGCCGCGTGCGCGCGCTACAGGAGCTGCGGGCCGAGCGTGCCGGGCAGATCCGCAGGCAGGGGGCCGCCGCGATGGCGCTGGAGGGCGGTCCTAAATCCGGCAAGCTGGTGATCGAGGCGCGCGGAATTTCCAAAGCCTATGGTGACACGCAAATCCTAACAAAGTTCGACCTGCGCGTGCAGCGCGGCGATCGGGTGGCCTTTGTCGGGCCCAACGGCGTTGGCAAGACGACGTTGCTGAAGATGCTGCTGGGGGAAGAGACGCCAGATAGCGGAGAAGTCCGGCTGGGCACCAATCTGGTCCCGGCGGTCTTCGACCAGAGCCGTGCCGCGCTCGATCCGGACATGACACTGTGGGACAGTCTGACAGGCGACCCGGACATGCGCGTTTCGGGCAAGGCAGATCAGATTTTGGTGCGCGGTAGCCCGCGGCATGTGATTGGATACCTTAAGGAATTCCTGTTCGACGAACAGCAGGCGCGGGCGCCTGTGCGGGCCTTGTCGGGCGGTGAAAAGGCGAGGCTTCTGCTGGCCAAACTGATGGCAAAGGAAAGCAACCTGCTGGTGCTGGACGAGCCGACCAACGATCTGGATATCGAGACGCTCGACCTTTTGCAGGAATTGCTGGACGATTATGACGGCACGCTGCTGCTGGTCAGTCACGACCGGGATTTTCTGGACCGGGTGGCAACCACCACGATCGCCATGGAAGGCGACGGGCAGGCGATTGTCTATGCCGGTGGGTGGAGCGATTATCGGGCGCAACGCGCCGCCGACAAGGGCGATGAGGTGGGGAAAACCCCTGCGAAATCAAGGCAGAAGCCTGCGCCGGAGAAACCGCGCGCCGCGCCGAAGCTCAGCTTTACCGAAAGCCACCGGCTCAAGACGCTGCCCGAAGAGATGGCCCGGCTGGAAGCAGAGATCGGCAAGCTGGAAGGGTTGCTGGCGGATGCGAAGCTGTTTACCCGCGAGCCGGTGAAATTCCGCAAGGCGACAGAGGCTCTGGTGGCCCGCCAGCAAGCGCTGGCTGCCGCCGAGGAAGAGTGGCTGGAACTGGCGGAAAAGGCCGAAAGCGAAGGATAAGTTTCGCGTCGGTATCACGTCGGTATCGTGTCGGTGCGCGATTGGCCTATGGGCGCGGCACTCCGGTGCTGCCACCGCCGGGTCACTGCATGCGCAGCGCACCATCGAGTCGGATCACTTCTCCGTTGAGATAGCCGCATTCGACGATGAAGGCCGCGAGCCGCGCGTATTCGGCCGGATCGCCGAGCCGCTTGGGGCAGGTCACGGCCTGCGCCAGACTGTCCTGCACATCCTGCGGCAGACCCTGCAGCATCGGGGTGAGGAAAATCCCCGGTGCAATGGCCATGACGCGGATGCCCTCGCGGGCCAGATCACGGGCCATCGGCAGGCTGAGGCCACTGATGCCAGCCTTGGACGCGGCATAGGCCGCCTGACCCTTTTGTCCGTCAAAGGCCGCGACAGAGGCGGTGTTGATGATCACGCCGCGCGCGCCGTCGGGCTCGGGCGGGTTTTGCGCGATCTCGGCGGCGGCAAGGCGCGCGACGTTGAAGCTGCCCACCAGATTGATGTCGATGACCCGCCGGAACCCGTCGAGCGAATGCGGGCCATCGCGGCCCAGCGTCTTTTCGGCGGGGGCGATGCCGGCGCAGTTGACGGCAGCGGTGATCCGCCCCATCGCGGCCTTGGCCGCTGCAATGGCGGCGGCGACAGACGCTTCGTCCGTCACGTCGGTTTCAGCGAAATGCGCGCCGATCTCGTCCGCCACGGCGGTGCCGCGCGCAATGTCACGGTCGAGGATCGTCACGGCGGCGCCGGCAGCGCGGAAATGCCGGGCTGTGGCCTCGCCAAGGCCCGAGGCCCCGCCGGTGATGATCGCGGCTGTATCCTGGATGCGCATGGCGGGCTCCTTTGTGACGGAATGAACTTCTGTTGAGGTAGCCCGCGCGCGCCGCGCTGTCAAAGGGCGCGGCGGATCAGGGGCGCGGTGGCGATCATGCCGATCACGGTGATCAGGATGCGCAGGATGTGGTGCAATGTCACGAAGGCCGGGTTGGCCTGAAGGCTGAGCGCCACCAGTGCCATTTCCGTGACCCCGCCGGGGGCGAAACTGATGAGCAGCACATCGAAACCTTCGCCAAGGATGGGTTTCATCGCCAGCGCCATCCCGGCGGCCAGCGCCAGCATTCCCGCCACCGAGGCGCATGCCAGGATCATTCCGCGCAGGATCAGTGCGCGGCTGAGGCCGGTAAAGCGCAACCCGAGCGCCACGCCGATCACGATCTGGGCGAGGTTGACCAGCCATTGCGGCACGTCGAGATGGCCCAGACCGCTGAGCGACAGGGCGGCGGCGACGGCCAGCGGCCCGATGATCTGGCCTGCGGGCAGGCGCAGCCTTTCCCCGAGCCAGAGCCCGAAGGCGCCCGCTGCCGCCAGCCACGGCAGCGCCTGCCACGGCACCGGCCCCTGCGCCAGACTGACACCTGCGGAACTGCCCACCGGCGCGCCCAGATAGAGCGACAGGCCGACCGGCAAGAGCGTGACCACGAGAATCACGCGCAGGAACTGCTGAAGCATGAGGCGCGGCATGTCGGCGCCTGCGGCCTCGCCCAAGGCGATGCTCTCATACAGGCCGCCGGGCGTGCCCGCGTAGAAGGCGGTGGCGCGGTCATATCCGCCAAAGCGGCGAAATATCAGGTAGTTGTATGCCAAGGCTGAGGCGACAAAACCGATCAGCGCCAGAAAGCTGATCCCGAGCCTGCCGGGATTGTCAAAGAGCGCAGGCGTGACCTGTGCGCCGATCATCAGCCCGATCACCGCGATGAAGGTGCGGCGCAACCGTGGTGGAAACCGGTAGCCTTGCGGCAGGCGGTGCGGCAGCAGCGTGGCGACCAGCGCCGTGGCCAGCAACGGGCCGAGCAGGAACGGCAAGGGCATCGCGATCAGGCGCGATGCGAAACCGGCCAGCGCGGCACCGAGGATTAGTAACGACGTGGTCAGCAGGTGCGGCATGTGCGAGTTGAACCATCCGCCCGCTGGTTTGGCAATGGGGGGCGGCCTTTCGGCATCTGCAACCCGATTGCAACTTTGCGCAGGACAAAGGGGAGGGGCGCCAGCCAAGGCAGGCGGGTTTCGTATGGCGATTTGGGGATTTTACGGTTGGAGCGGGTAACGGGAATTGAACCCGTAACTAAAGCTTGGGAAGCTGCCGTGATACCTTTTCACCATACCCGCACTCCGGCAGTTTGGATAGGCCGTCGGGGCCTTCAGGTCAACCCGAAATCGCCAATTGAGGCCGGATTGATCATCGCTTGGGGGGAGGGAGGGGATGTGAGAATAGGTGGTTCTCGGTCGCTGTTTTGAAAGGTCCAAAAGTTGAACTCGGGCAAAAGCAGAAACGGCCCCGGCGCGTATTGCGCGGGGCCGTTTGAAAGGGTGCTGACGGTGGGGCGTCAGATATCCAGCGTGTTGGTGCGTTCCCACTCGCTGAAGTGGCTGGTGTAGTCGTCCCACTCGCGGTTTTTCACCTTCAGGAAGGCTTCGGTAAACTCGGTGCCCATTGAGGTCGCCAGAGTCTCGTCGGCTTCGTAGAGGCGCAGGCCGTCCAGCATGTTCTTGGGCAGTCGGGGCGCGTCCTTCACCGTATGGCCTTCGACATACATATCGATTTCCAGCGCCTCGCCGGGATCGGCCTTGCTGCGGATGCCGTCGAGACCCGCGGCCATGATGACAGATGGCATCAGGTAGGGGTTGGCCGCGCCATCGGGCAGGCGCAGTTCCATGCGGCCGCCGCCGGGAACCCGAACCAGGTGGGTGCGGTTGTCGCCGGCCCAGGTGACTCGGCTGGGGGCCCAGGACGAACCGGAGGCGGTGCTGGGCGCGCCGATACGCTTGTAGCTGTTGACCGACGGGCAGCAGATCACGGTCATGCCGCTGCCATGCTTGAGGATACCGCCGAGGAAATGCTTGCCGACCTCGGACAGACCGTAGCGGCCCGTGGGCGTGTCATCGGAGCCTGCAAAGAGGTTGGTCTTGGCGTCCTTGCCGGTGCTGTCCCAAGCCGAGATATGGGCGTGCAGACCGTTGCCGGTGAGCGTTGGCAGGGGTTTGGGCATGAAACTGGCGCGCATGCCGTGCTTTTCCGCGACGTATTTCGTCATGAATTTGAAAAAGCTGAGCTGGTCGGCCATCGTCAGGACATCGTCGAAGTCCCAGTTCATTTCCCACTGGCCATTGGCGTCTTCGTGGTCGTTCTGGTACGAGCCCCAGCCCAGGTCGTGCATGTAGTCGCTGATTTCGCGGATGATATGGTAGTTCCGCATCATCGACTGCTGGTCGTAGCAAGGCTTCGTCCGGGTATCGAGATCGTCCGCCACGCCTTTGCCATCGGGGGTGAGCAGCGAAAATTCGGGCTCTACGCCGATCTTGAAATGCAGACCCATTTCGGCCGCTTCGGCGATCTGCTTGCGCAGAACGTTGCGCGGGGCCTGTGCGGAATAGGCATTCTTCATCACCGGGTTGCCGGGAACCCATGCGATTTCGGGCTGCCACGGAATCTGAACCGCGGCATCGGCATCGGGCATCACCAGCATGTCGGGGTGGGCCGGGGTGTAATCCATGCCGCCGGCGAATCCGGCAAAACCGGCGCCGCCTTCCTGCATGCGCCCGATCGCCCGGATCGGCACGAGTTTTGTGCGTTGGGTGCCCAGCAGGTCCGTGAAGTTGAGCATGAAGTATTTGATACCTCGCTCTTTCCCCCAGGACTGAAGGTCAATTGCCGATTCTTGAACGAGCTGATCTTTTGCCATGATCGAAGGTCTCTCCCTATCTCTAAACTGTACTTGGCAGATGGTGTCCGTGGTTCCCCCACCATCTATATGAAAAACGCGGCGCCTTGAAAGGCACCGCGTGGGTTGTCGTCAGAAGCTGCCTTTTCCGGGGTACCAGTTGGTTCCGGCCAGCGGTACCTGGGCCATTGCCGCCGCTTCCATGGTGAGGGCAACCATATCCTCGGGTTCGAGGTTGTGGACATGGTTCTTGCCGCAGGCACGCGCGATGGTCTGCGCCTCGAGCGTCATCACCTTGAGGTAGTTTTTCAGACGGCGGCCACCTTCGATGGGGTCGAAACGCGCCATCAATTCGGGATCCTGAGTGGTAATGCCAGCCGGATCGCGACCTTCGTGCCAGTCGTCATAGGCGCCTGCGGTGGTGCCGAGCTTGTTGTATTCGGCCTCCCACTTGGGATCGTTGTCCCCCAGCGCGATCATCGCCGCGGTCCCGATCGAGACCGCATCGGCCCCCAGCGCCAGCGCCTTGGCCACGTCGGCGCCCGAGCGGATGCCACCGGAAACGATCAGTTGCACTTCGCGGTGCATGCCCATGTCCTGCAGCGCCTGCACGGCGGGCCGGATGCAAGCCAGCGTGGGCTGGCCGACATGTTCGATGAACACGTCCTGCGTTGCGGCGGTGCCGCCCTGCATGCCGTCGAGGACGACGACATCGGCCCCGGCCTTGACCGCCAGCGTGGTGTCGAAATAGGGACGGGCGCCGGCGATCTTGACATAGATCGGCACTTTCCAGTCGGTGATTTCGCGCAGTTCGAGGATCTTGATTTCCAGATCATCGGGGCCGGTCCAGTCGGGGTGCCGGCAAGCGGAACGCTGGTCGATGCCCTTGGGCAGATTGCGCATTTCTGCGACCCGGTCCGAGATCTTCTGACCCAGCAACATGCCGCCGCCGCCGGGCTTGGCGCCCTGGCCGACGACAACCTCGATTGCGTCCGCCTTGCGCAGATCATCGGGGTTCATGCCGTAGCGCGATGGCAGGTATTGATAGACCAGCTTGGAGGAGTGGCCGCGCTCTTCGGGGGTCATGCCGCCGTCACCGGTGGTGGTCGATGTACCGGCTGCGTTCGCGCCGCGCCCCAGTGCCTCTTTGGCGGGGCCGGAGAGGGCGCCGAAGCTCATCCCTGCGATGGTGATCGGGATGTCCAGTTCGATGGGATTCTTGGCAAAGCGTGTGCCAAGCGTGACCTTGGTTTCGCATTTCTCGCGATACCCTTCGAGCGGGTAGCGCGAGATAGATGCGCCCATGAACAGCAGGTCGTCGAAATTCGGCACGCGGCGTTTGGCGCCGCCGCCACGGATGTCGTAGATGCCGGTTGCCGCTGCGCGACGGATGTCGCTGTTGATGTCCTGCGAAAAGGTCGCGGACTGGCGCGGGGTGGTGTGCGGGATGCCTTGGCGCGTCTGATCATTCATGGCCATATCCTTAATATGCTGACGCGTTATCGACGTCGAAATTGTAAAGGTTGCGGGCAGAGCCGTAGCGGGTGAATTCCTCGGGCTTGGCGTCGGCGCCTGCGCGTTCGAGCAGGTCCTTGAGGATTTCGATATGCTCGGGGCGCATTTCCTTCTTCTCGCAGTCGGCGCCGAGGCTCTTGACCTCGCCACGCACGAACAGGCGGGCTTCGTAGCAGCTGTCGCCCAGGGCATCGCCTGCGTCGCCCAGCACCACCAGGTTGCCCGATTGTGCCATGAAGGCCGACATGTGGCCGATATTGCCATGCACGACGATATCAATGCCCTTCATCGAGATGCCGCAGCGCGACGAGGCGTTGCCCTTGATCACCAGCAAGCCGCCATGGCCGGTGGCACCGGCATATTGGCTGGCGTCGCCTTCGACGATGATGGTGCCGGACATCATGTTTTCACCGACGCCGGGGCCGGCGGAGCCATGCACATTGATGGTCGCCTGCTTGTTCATGCCGCCGCAGTAATAGCCGGTCGAGCCTTTGACGGTGACTTCGATCGGGGCGTCGAGACCCACGGCGATGGCATGGCTGCCCTTGGCGTTGATCACTTCCCAGGAGGTCTGGTTGGTGTCAGTGGCCTGCGCGTGCAAGGTTTCGTTCAGCGCGCGCAATCCCTGCGCTTCTAGGTCAAATGTCTGCATCTTAATGGCTCCAGAAATAGACGGTTGCGGGCTCAGGTTCCCAGACACGGGCGTCTTCGATGCCCGGCAGGTTGACGAGGGCGCGGTATTCGCTGCCGAAGGCGACATACTGATCGGTTTCGGCCATCACGGCAGGTTTGCAGGCGATCGGGTCGCGGACGACTCCGAAGCCGTCCTTGGTGCCGACGACGAAAGTGAAGAAGCCGTCGAGATCCTCCAGCGAGCTTTCGAGGGCTTCGCCCAGCGTGCTGCCGTTCTGCATTTTCCAGCTCAGATAGGCGGCGCCGACTTCGGTGTCGTTCTCGGTTTCGATGTTCATGCCCATGCGGCGAAGCTTGCGGCGCAGGCTGTTGTGGTTGGACAGCGATCCGTTGTGCACGAGGCACTGGTCGGCCCCGGTGGAGAACGGGTGCGCGCCCATCGTCGTGACGGCTGATTCTGTCGCCATACGGGTGTGGCCGATGCCGTGTGTGCCGCTCATCTTTTCGATGCCGAAGCGATGTGCCACATCTTTGGGCAGGCCGACTTCCTTGTAGATCTCGATGCTCTCACCGGCGCTCATCACGCGGACGTCGGGGCGCAGTTCGCGCAGGGCCTGGCGGGCCTGCGTCAGCTTGTCTGCGGGCAGTTCGATCACGGCGTGCGTGTCGAGGCGGCGCAGTTTTACAGGGGCGTCGATGGCCGAGCCAAGATCGGTCTCAAGGGCGGCGAAATCGGTATCGGCATCGGCCGACTGCACGGTCAGCTTTGCCGTTTTATCCGAGCCTTCGCCGTAAATCGCGATGCCCGCGCTGTCGGGGCCGCGGTCGGTCATGGTGATCAGCATGTCTGTCAGCATGTCGCCCAAGCGGGGTTCGAGTGATTTGTCCTTCAGAAAGAGCCCAACAATTCCACACATGGCGGTGATCCTTTTTGAGAGTGGTTGGTGCGACATTATCACTCAATTCGGCATCCATCAACCAAGAAGAATAAAATATTCCCAAGAGTAACTATTGGCGTTCCGGAGGCTGGTCGCCAAGGTCACCACGGGCGCGCGCCGCGAAAGCGATTCGGGACAAGTCTGACCCGTGCGCCTCTCTTGAGGCGTTCTCGACATCGAGTTCATGCATGGGTTTTGCACCCCGAGCTGCCTCGGGGGTGAGCCGCAATGCTCCATTGCCGCCCCGACGCGATGCGGGGTGGCTGCGCGGTGCCCCGAAAGGGGGGTTACGCCGTTTGCGGGTAGGCGATGATCGACAGGTATCGGGCGGGCAATTTGACCAGCGTTTCCGGCCCGTGCGGCGCATCCGCGTCGAAGAACAGCGTATCGCCGGGCTTCAGCGCATAGACATCGTTGCCGTGACGGTAGTCCACTTCTCCTTCCAGCATGTAGATCGTTTCGATCCCGTCATGCTGAAAGGTGGGGAAGACATCCGAAGTTTCGGAAAGGGTGATCAGGTAGGGCTCCACGACCACGCCGCTGGCGTTCGAGCCGATATGACCGAGAAGGTTGTACTGATGGCCGGCCCGTGTGCCCCTGCGTTCGATCTCGACACCCTTGCCGGCTTTGGTCAGCGTCGCGCCGCGATGCTCTTCGAAGCCGCGAAAGAACGATGTCAGTGGCACGCTGAGCGCATGTGACAGCGCCTGCAACGTGGTGAGTGATGGTGAGGTATTGCCGTTCTCGATCTTGGACAGCATGCCGATCGACAGGCCGGTTGCGTCGGCCAGTTCGTTGACGGTCATGTTCTGTTGTTTGCGAAAACTCCGGACTTCCTTGCCGATGGCAACTTCGAGCACCTTTTCACGCGCGTCGCGCAGGCGGTGCGGATCCTGAGCAAGGGGTTTGCGGTCTGCTACCATTTTCTCGCCTTCAAGTTTCATGGTCTCACCCGCTCGCAGTTTCATCCGATCAGCAACGCGCACACCATGAGTGTACTTCACTACTATGAATAGACATTAATATTAAGAAAAGGACAACGTGATGCTCTGTCGCGGGCTTTTGAAAGGCTGTTCTGCGTGATCAGGGGCGATCAGACCGGTCGCCAGCAGCACGTTTTGCCGCGCATGAACATGAGAGCTGCTTTCGCAGCGCTTCGTTGATGTGCTGGGTCATCGCCTTGAGCGCGAGTTCAGGCGTCGCGCGCGCAATACAGCCTGTGCAGGGTTTCCAGCACGGCGGCGACCTCCGGTGCCTTGACGCTGTAATAGATCGTCTGACCGTCGCGGCGCCCTTCGACCAGCCCGGCCTCTTTCAGCTTTTTGAGCTGCTGGGACATGGTTGGCTGCGACAGGCCGCAGGCCTGCGCCAGATCACCCACTGCGCGTTCGCCGTCGAGCAGGCGGCACAGGATCTGCAACCGCGCCTCTGACGCCAGCATCGTCATCAGCGCTGCCGCCCCGGCGATGTCGCCGTCCAGAAAGTCGTCCGAATGTTTCATATTCCGCCTATTGAATATTACGTAATTCGAATATATCGTTCTGTACAGATTGATCAAGGCCAGCCCGTCGGGAATGGCGGGCGCATAGTGGAGATGGAACATGGAAACTGAATTCACCCCCTGGGCCTCATTGGGAGGCGGCATGTTGATTGGCGCTTCGGCGGTGCTGCTGATGGCAACCAACGGGCGCATTGCGGGCATCAGCGGGCTGACGTCTCGGATCTTTGCCCGCGCGACCGGAAGCGAGGCGCGCGGCGTCTCGGCGCTTTTCGTGCTGGGATTGCTGCTCGCCGCGCCGCTCTGGCTGCTGGTGTCAGGCTCCTGGCCGACCCAATGGGTTCCATCGAGTCCCGTCTTGATGGCGCTGGCCGGGCTTCTGGTCGGCTTCGGCGCGACCTATGGCAATGGCTGCACTTCGGGGCACGGGGTATGCGGCATCAGCCGTGGTTCAGGCCGGTCGATCGTCGCCACAGCGACCTTCATGGCGACTGGCTTTGTTACTGTCCTTGTAATCCGTCACCTGATCGGAGCCTGACATGAAACAGTTTTTCGCGCTTCTTTCCGGTCTGATTTTCGGCCTTGGCCTGATCGTTTCGGGCATGGCCGATCCGGCCAAGGTGCTTAACTTTCTCGACCTCTTCGGCACCTGGGACCCAAGCCTGGCCTTCGTCATGGGGGGCGCCATCGCGGTGACCGCGCCGGGCTTCGCGTGGCTCACCCGCACACGACAGCAAACGTTCTTCGAGGGCGAGTTCCACATGCCGACGAAAACCGACCTCGACCCCAAGCTGCTGACCGGCTCGGCCATCTTCGGTATTGGCTGGGGCTTGGGCGGCTTCTGCCCCGGCCCGGCATTGACCGCGCTGCCGATGGCGGCGACCGGCACGCTGATCTTTGTGCCTTTCATGCTGGTTGGCATGTGGGTCGCGCGCCACACACCTGACCTGAGACCAACACCAAAAGAAGGAGCTGCCTCATGAGCGATCCCCTGAATACACCAGTCGTGCGTCACTCCCCTTCGACCGGCAAAGGAAGCCCCGATGTCTGGGGCATCTATGAGCCCGACACCGGATCGATCCAGTATATCTGCGCCGATCCAGCAACGAAGAAAGCCGCATTGATCGACGTGGTGTGGAACTTCAACCCGAAGAACTACCGCTTCTCGACCGACAGCATGGATCAGGTGCTGGACATCGTGAAGGAAGAAGGCTTGAGCGTGGAATGGGTGCTCGACACGCACCCCCATGCGGATCACGTCATGGCCTCGGCGCATCTGAAGGAGCGCACGGGAGCCCCCAACGCCATCGGCGCGCTGGTGCCAAAGATCGCGGGGATCTGGGCCGATCTCTACAACCTGCCCGACGCCTTTGACCCCCACCGCGATTTCGACCATCTTTTCGAGGAGGGCGAGACCTTCAAGATCGGCGATCTGGATGCGCGCGTAATGCTCTCGCCCGGTCACACGCTGGGATCGATCACTTACGTCTGCGGCGATGCGGCCTTTGTGCATGATACGCTGATGCAGCCCGATGCCGGCACCTCGCGCTCGGATTTTCCGGGCGGCAAAACGTCAGAGCTTTGGGACTCGATCCAGGAGATCCTCGCACTGCCCGGCAACACAAGGCTTTACATCGGGCATGATTACGGCACGAAAGAGCGCAAGGAGCCGAAATGGGAAGCGACTGTGGACGAGCACAAAGCCAACAACATCCACGTCAAGGACGGCACCACGTGCGAGGACTATATCGAACGCCGCCGAAAACGCGACGCGACGCTGGCGCTGCCCGATCGCATCCTCGCCGCCTTGCAGATCAACCTGCGGGGCGGGCGCCTGCCCAAGGCAGAGAATGACGGCAACCACTACCTGAAGCTGCCGGTGAACCGCTTCGACTGAGCCAGACCAGGTGACCCTTCGGGGGCACCTTTCCCCATGACGGATAGCTGACATGAGTTTGCCTTCGCTTGCGCGATACCTGCCGATTCTGGACTGGGGACGCCGCTATGACCGGGGCCAGTTTTACGGTGACATGATCGCGGCTGTGATCGTCACGGTCATGCTGATCCCGCAGTCGCTGGCCTATGCGCTGCTCGCGGGCATGCCGCCCGAGGCGGGGATCTACGCCTCGATTGCGCCCATCGTGCTTTACGCGATCTTCGGCACAAGCCGCGCATTGGCAGTGGGGCCGGTCGCGGTGGTTTCGCTGATGACTGCGGCGGCGGTGGGCAACATCGCCGAGAGCGGCACCGCGGGCTACATGACGGCGGCGCTGACGCTGGCGTTCCTGTCTGGCGCGATGCTGGTGGCGCTGGGGCTGTTCCGGCTGGGATTTCTGGCGAATTTCCTGTCACACCCGGTGATTGCCGGGTTTATCACCGCTTCCGGCATCCTGATCGCGGCCAGCCAGCTTCGGCACATCCTGGGTATCGAGGGCAAGGGCCACACGCTGATCGAGATCCTTCAGGCGCTATGGAACAATGTGGGCGAGACCAATGTCATTACCCTGATCCTTGGCGTCATCGCGACGGCCTTCCTCTTCTGGGTGCGCGGCGGCCTGAAACCGCTGCTTCGGCGTGCCGGTCTTGGTCCGCGCATGGCCGACATCGCGGCAAAGACCGGTCCGGTTCTGGCGATCGCCGGCACCACGCTGGCGGTCTGGGCCTTTGATCTGGAGAGCCGGGGCGTGGCCATCGTGGGCGAGGTGCCACAGGGCCTGCCGCCGCTTACCTTGCCGTCCTTTGCGCCCGAGCTGCTGTCGGATCTCTTCATCCCGGCGCTCTTGATCGCGATCATCGGCTTTGTCGAAAGCATCTCTGTTGCCCAGACACTGGCAGCCAAGAAACGCCAGCGCATCGACCCGGATCAGGAGCTGATCGGGCTGGGCAGCGCCAATCTCGGGGCGGCCTTTACCGGGGGCTTTCCGGTCACCGGTGGCTTTTCGCGCTCGGTTGTGAACTTCGACGCGGGTGCCGAGACGCCGGCGGCGGGCGCCTTTACCGCTGTGGGGCTCGCGCTGGCCGCGATGTTTCTGACGCCGCTGATCTATTTCGTGCCCAAGGCGACGCTTGCCGCGACGATCATCGTCGCGGTGCTGAGCCTCGTGGATTTCTCGATCCTCAAACGCGCATGGACTTTCAGCCGTGCCGATTTTGTCGCCGTCAGCGTGACGATCCTGCTGACGCTGTTTTTCGGGGTCGAGGCGGGGGTGAGCGCGGGCGTCATCACTTCGATCCTTGTGCATCTCTACAAGACCTCGCGGCCCCATATGGCCGTGGTGGGCCGGGTGCCGGGCACGGAGCATTTCCGCAACGTGCTGCGCCACGAGGTCGAGACCCAGCCGCATGTGCTGTCGCTGCGCGTAGATGAAAGCCTCTATTTCGCCAATGCGCGCTATCTGGAGGATCAGCTTTTGCGCCATGCCGCCGAGAAGCCTGAATTGACGGATGTCGTGCTGATGTTCTCGGCGGTGAACGAGATTGACCTCTCGGCACTGGAATCCCTTGAGGCCATCAACACGCGGCTGCGGGACGCTGAAATCCGCCTGCATCTGAGCGAGGTGAAAGGCCCGGTGATGGACCGTCTCAAGCGAAGCCATTTCCTAGATGAATTGACCGGAGAAGTGTTCCTCAGCCAACACGAGGCAATCCGTCGGCTTGAACGAACGAGTAAGCTGTGAATGGGCGTTCGGTTTTGACCCCGGAGAGGGATGATCGCTGTCCAGAATTTGGTTTTGGACTGGCGAAGAATGAGCTCCAAGCCTGCGGGGCAGGTCGCTCCGGCAGGCGCTGCTTCGCAAGACGTTGCGTCGAGATCTGTTCGTTGAGTCTGTCGGACGACTATCACTGCCATTCGCCGCGCGTTGGTTTGATATGTGTCAAGGCAAACGAGCGAAATGGATGGAAAGAAGACTTTATGTGCGACGCAGTACCTGCTGACGCGCCTCCATCACATGCCATCTGCGGACCAGTTGGAAACAGGTGTCTGAAAACCTGTCGATGCCCGATCCCGGACGCGAAAACGAGAAGGAAATACCGTGCGCAACATCAAGTTGGCCTTCTGGGGCGGTCTGGCTTTGCTGACCTTGATATGGATCGCTGTCGACCCGGGCGTTTTTCGCGCGGTGGGCCTTTGGGAATGGCGCGGATTCATGCAGCAGTATACCGGCATCATCGCCATGGGGTGCATGAGCGTTGCAATGATGCTGGCGTTGCGGCCCCGTTGGCCCGAGCGGTGGCTGCGCGGGCTGGACAAATCCTATCGGCTGCACAAATGGCTGGGGATCGGCGCGTTGGTGGTGTCCGTTACGCACTGGCTCTGGATAAAGGCGCCGAAATGGGCGGTGGGATGGGGGATGATCGCCCGTCCTGAACGCGGTGCCAAAGCGCCCGCCGAAAACCCGATTGAAGCTATTTTCCTTGATTATAGGCACGCCGCCGAGGCCGTTGGTGAATGGGCATTCTACGCGGCTGTCGCGTTGATCGTGATCGCGCTGTTGTCGCTCATTCCTTACCATTGGTTTCGCAAGTCACACCGTCTGTTTCCATTGGCCTATCTGGCGCTGGTGTTCCACACGATCATCCTGACCAAATTCGACTATTGGTTGACGCCACTCGGCGGAGTGCTGGCGTTTCTTTTGGCCGGAGGGACGTGGGCAGCCTTGGTGTCGCTTGCGGGGCGCATCGGTGCGTCAAGACGTGTGCAAGGCACCATCGCCAAGCTACACCAGTATCCCGGCGTGCGCGCCTTGGAGGCTGAAATCGATATGGCACCCGGCTGGCCCGGCCACAAACCCGGCCAGTTCGCCTTTGCCAAGTCGGACAAGTCCGAGGGCGCGCATCCCTATACCATAGCCTCTGCCTGGACGCCCGAGGAGCCGCGCATCACCTTCATCACCAAGGCCCTTGGCGATCACACCTCGCGCCTGGCCGATCGGTTGCGCGAAGGCCAAAGCGTACAGATCGAAGGCCCCTATGGCTGTTTCACCTTCGAGGACGACTGCCCAAGGCAGATCTGGATCGGCGGCGGCATCGGCATCACGCCCTTCATTGCCAAGATGCAGCACCTTGCCCAGACAGAAGAGGCGCGCAACGCAAAGACCATTGATCTGTTTCACTCGACAGCGGAGGTGGATGAGGACGCCCTCGCAAGGCTGACCCAGACGGCGGACGACGCCAATGTGCGGCTCCATCTCGTGATTGATTCAAGAGATGGACACTTGACCGGAGAACGCGTCCGCGAAGTGGTGCCGGATTGGCAGGAGGCAAGCATCTGGTTCTGCGGCCCGGCAGGTTTCGGCACGGCGCTCAGAGAGGATTTCGCAGCACAGGGCTGGCCCGTCAAAGAGCGATTCCATCAAGAGCTGTTCCAGATGCGTTGACAATTCGACGGTTCAATCTGCTCGGTACGTTTGCATAACGAGCAGCGCGCCACAGGTGCATCCGCCTTCGCAGAAGCCGGGGTCATGTGTCATTGGCTATCTCTCTTAGTGTTGAGCTCTCTGCCCGCCCTTGTGGACGGACAGGCAGGTTGAAACCTGCTGCGGATCCCGAAGGGCGAGATACCAGATGTCCCATGCCAGCGCCTGATCGACGATGCTCCGGACCGTGCTGTCAGCGGCATCGGTCGTGACATTGATGTCAATGCGGGTATCCAGCGGCGCGGCATTCCCCGAACCGAGGCCGAACAGCGCGGCATCGTCGAAATCCATTTCGACCGAGACATCGACGGCTTCGAAATGGACAGAATCCCGGGCGGCGAGCATCTTGACGGCCATCGCGACGCAGGCAGCAATGGCGGCACGGCCATGGAAACCCGGCGAAAGACCGGCGCATTCGCCACCCATCGCCTTGCCCATGTCGAGCATCATTTCGAAACGGCCCTGCGTGACATGGCAGGCCAGGCCCTCTCCGATGTGACCGATGGTTTTTACCGTGCTGCGTGCCTTGCTCGGGTCCGATTTCATGCGCGCGATCACCGCATTCTGTGCGTCACGGATATGCGCGTCGCGATCCGTGATCTGTAGGGGAGCGGTCAAATGTTGGGTCATGTTGTTCTTCTTTCGGTTCAGGCCGCTTGGCAGCCGGTGGACTGGATGAGGTGATCGGCAAGGGCGGCGGCATCGGCGCCGACACCGTCAATCAGCGATGACTTGCGGCTGCGCAGGAAGGGGAGCCCCAGGATGTAGAGGCCCGGCGCGACGCGGCCGTCGCGATGGGAAATCCGTCCCTTGTGGTCGAACACGGGCAGGTGAAGCCAGCTGAAATCCGGCCGGAACCCGGTGGCCCAGATGACGGTCGAAATCTGCCCTTTCGCGAGGTCAAGCCGGAGCGTCGGGCAGGGGGGGGGCTTGGTTGCGGGGAACCGCTCGGGTGATGCAAGGCCGTCGATGCCGGCCTTGTCGGCCCAGGTGTCGAACGCCGCCAATGCCCGGTTCATTTTCAAATCGGACAGCATCGCCGCATTGGCCAAGCCGCCGGAGAACAGGGCCTCACCGGCACGAATATCGGCAAGGCGACCAACCACGTCGACGCCCGCCCGTTGGAGCGCATTGAGATCCAGGAATTGCGCCGTGCCATCGCCGACGAGTTGCAGCGATGGCACGGCGCGGGCGCGGGCAAGATCGTCGATCTCGGCGGTCGTGGTTGCGAGCAGCCCGGACTGCTCCATCCACCATTGGATGTCACGCCCGCGATAATGCCGTGGCATGCGGATGTGCTGACCTGCCGCGAGGGTTACCGGGTGGACGGCAGCCCGGATTTCGGACGCAAGCTGGACACCCGTAGCGGAAGCGCCGACCACAAGAACACCGCCAGCGCGCAGTTGGGACGGGTTGCGATAGTCCAACGGGCTCAGCTGGGTGATATGTTCGGGAAGCGCTGCGGCACAGGCGGGTACATGCGCGCCGTTGCAGGCGCCGCTTGCCAAAACCAGATTGCGGCAGGACCAGATGCCCTTGTCCGTCGCCACCCGGTATCCGTCACCCATGCGGGAGACGGAGGTGACATTGGTCTGTGTTTCCACCGGGGCAGCGATCGCTTTGGCGTATCCGTCAAGGAAGCCGACGACACCGGCCATGTCCATAAAACCGTCCGGGTTGGATCCGGTATAGGCGTAGCCGGGCAATCGGCTTTGCCAGTTCGGGGTCAGAAGTCGCAGGCTGTCCCAGCGTTCCGTCGCCCAGGAATTGGCGACCTTGCCGCGCTCGAGAAGCACATGCGGCACCGCGCGTTGTTGCAGGCAATAGCTCATGGCCAGACCGGCCTGTCCGGCGCCGATGACGATCGTGTGGATGCTTCTCATGGGGTGGTTCCTCTTCTGGACTTCCAGCGTTTCCGGAAAGTTTGCGGCTACTGCTTCTTGCGGGGAGCCGCGGGATAGCGTTCCGCCGGGGATTTGGGGTGTGGCCTGTAGTGGCCGAGGTCGAAGCGGGTGAGGCCGCGCAGATACTTGGGAGCGATATACATTGGTGTTCCTTTCGGTTGAGAGTTGGCTGGCAATCGGCCGGACCGCGGGCCCGGCCGATTGCGCGGTTCGTGTTACGCGACGGTGACGGCGACGTTCGTCGGGTTGGTCAGGATGTCGAACAGGGCAGAGCGTTTCTGCGACTGGGCTACCAGCGCGCGGATGTCTTCGTCGCTTGCGTCGGCGTCAATCTCGAAGTTCACGCGAATGGCCGAAAAGCCATTGCGGATTTCGGGATCCATACCGAGGATGCCCTGGACATCGATATCGCCTTCGACATTGGCGCGCACCGAACGCAACTGGATGCCGCGATGCTGGGCGACAGCCGCCACGCCGCCAGTCAGGCAACTGGCCAGGGCCGACAGCACGATTTCGGTCGGGGTCGGGGCGCGGTCTGCCGCGGCGAAGACTTCCGGGTGATCGGATTCGATCGAGAAGGTCCGCTTGCGTTCATGCTCCTGGCCGAGACCGAAATAGCCGTTGATGGTGTTGCGGTTGAAGGTGCCTTCGATCCAGTCGCAGGTGCTCTTGAAGGTGAACTGCGCTGCGACAGGGGTTTCGGCAAACGCGCCGCGCGCGCCGATGAGGGCTTCGGTGTTGACGCCGTTGTTGGCGGGGGTCGTGGTGGTGTTCAAGATGTTCATGGTGTCTTCCTTTGGATTTGAGATTGGGTTGAGGTTGGTCGTGTCGTTGCAAAGATGCAGTTTGATCGCCGCCAATCGGCGGACGCTTTCAGCGAGAGCGTGCCGGGGTCGGGCTCAGAGCGGGTAGGCCCTGTCGTCGACGTGCACGATGCCGACATCCCGCAGAATATGCGGCGCGAGATGTTGGGTTGCCGTGAAGTCGCGCCGAGCGTCGCGGGCTGCGCGGCGGGCTTGGCGGATGTCGTGGAATTTTCTGATCATGTCTGTCTCCATCGTTGTTTGTTTCGCGATGAAGACACTTTCGCCAATCTGCGTTTCGGTTTGATTTCGTCCCGGCCGCAGATGTGCTTCAGTTGTTTGCGCTTGTGTGGGCGCACTGAAACGCATGAAACAAATGGTGCCGGGTCCTGAAACACGACTGAAACCCAAGGCGCTCGCTACACAGTTTATTCGGTTTGGAGATGGTTTTCTCTGTATCGGGGGGGGGATTTCAGGTGGCGTCATGGTGGCGGTCTTTGCCGGGAGAAGTCGCCCGGAAAACCACCTTTCGCAGCGCCCAACCTTCGCGCGTCGCGCGCTGTGCCCAACGTGGCTGAGCGGAAGGAAGCAACTGTAAAGCTTGCCTGACGGAAGAACCTTGTCGCATAATCTCTGTACGGCAAAAGAATATGTGCACTGGAAATGCCGCCAAACGGGACGTTTCAACGATGGAAAAAACTCTCTTTGAAAAATACGGCGGCTTTTCGTTCGTCAGCCGGATTGTAATGGATCTCTATGATCGCCTGCTTGACGATGACGATGTCGGCCCATTTTTCGACGATGTGGAAATGTCGCGGATCGTCGATCACCAGACCAAGTTCGTCTCGTCCCTGATGGGCGGTCCCGCAACCTATACCGACGATCAGATTGCCCGGATGCATGAGCGTCTGGATATCGGCTCCGCGCATTTCGACCAGTTGAAGGTTCTGCTGACCCAGACGCTGACTGACCACGGCCTTGCCCCGGAGGATGTCGCCACGATCGTCGGCGCGTTCGAAGTGCGGCGTGGACTGGTTGTGGACCAATGATCGAGGCAATCAACGAACAGCTCCTTCGTGCAATAGGAGTGGGTGTCGCGCTGCTCGATCTCGATACGCTCAGAGTGCGGTTCCACAATGATACGTTCAAGGAATGGTTCGGCGAGATCGAGATCGGTCTGCCACTTCAGGATCTTTTTGCGGATCTCGACAACGTCGCTCTGAAGGAGGCGTTGGAAAATCCCGGTCGGTACACCACCGAGACGTCCTTTCGAGTCCGACGCCGCACGATGACTGTCGCGATGAACTTTAACCGGGCGCTCGACCGGGGGGGGGAGAGCATCGCGGTGCTGGTGTGTCAGAACATCAGCCGGATCAAGGAACTTGAATCGATGATCGACTCCTACTCGATGATGGTCGAGCGCAACACGCGCGAGATCAAACGCGAGAAGGAGCAGGTCGAGAAGCTGCTTTTGAACATGATGCCCCGGTCCGTCTATGAGGAGTACAAGACTTTCGGCATTGTCACGCCACGGCTCTATGACCCGGTCTCGGCGATCTGCCTCGATTTCAGCCGCTTCGCCGAGATGGCAGGGGAACACGATCCTGGCGTGATCGTTTCCGAGCTGAACGACATCTACACCGCTTTCGACCGGATTGGAGAGCAATTCGGATGCGTTCGAATCCGGGCGGTTGGTGATCTATACATTGCCATTGCGGGGATGCCTGACCCAGCCGAGGATCACGCCCAAGCGGCGGCCAGCGCAGCGGTACGCTTTTTGCGCTATCTCGACCAGCGAAACCAAAGTCATCCCATCAAATGGGCCTGTCGCGTCGGCATCTCTTCGGGGTCGGTGATCGGGTCGGTCGTCGGGGTGCAGAAATACATCTACGACGTCTTTGGCCCGGCCGTGATCCACGCCAGCACCCTGCGCTACTGGGCGAAGCCCATGAAGATCGTGGTCGACCAGCGCGTCGCCGCCCAGATCGACAGCGGGTTCGAGACCACTTCCGTGGGTGAAACGGAGCTGAATCCCGGTACGCCTGAAGAGGTGTTCGCGATCGAGCTGGCAACGCTTCAGGATCGGGAGCAACGCTAGGATGGCCGTCGGCAGAGCAATGGGCGATGCCGACCAGGCCGTAGTCATGAGCGAAGTTCTCGACGCGCTGCCCGAGGGGATCGCGATTTTCGACGACGACGCCTTACTGACCTATTGCAACACTGTTTTCCGAAGCAGGGAAGTCACCGATATCGCCCATCTCCTCGTGCCTGGTCTGGCTTGGGACATGATGTTGCGGGCACTTGAAACGCGGGGGGTGATCTCGGCCGAGACCGCCGGGCAACTTCGGCATATGGAAGCCCAACTCGGAACCGGCATCGATGTTCCGGCGCTGGAATTCCGGATGCCCGAGGGGCGCATCCTGCGGGCCAATTTGCGACAGACTTCCACCAATGGCTTTTTCCTGTTTGTCCGGGATGTCTCGGCGAGCCGCAAGCTGGTGGAAAACTCTCAGGACGCGGATGAACTGCTGGCCAAGGTGCTGGAAGCCTGCCCGGCGAATGTCGTGATGTCGCGCGTCGGCGACGGCAGCATCCTGTACCGCTCTCCTGCTGCGACCGAATTGCTGGGCACCACGCGACATGCGCATGCCCATTTCGCCTCGCGCACCGAGCGGGGGGATTTCATCACCGCGCTGCTGCCTGACGGGCGCGTGGATGACATGCCGATTGCCGGGCTCCGCCCTGACGGTACGCGGTTTCCCTGTCTCATCTCCGCCCGGCTGATCGAATACCGAGGCGAGGAGGTGATGGTTTCCTCCACTGTTGACATATCAAAGGAAGTGGCGCTGCGCCGAACCCTGGCAGATCAGCGCGAGCAGATTTTTCAGGCCGAGAAAATGTCGGCGCTCGGTGAACTTCTGGCTGGTGTGGCACACGAGTTGAACAATCCGCTGTCCGTCGTGGTCGGACATGCTTTGATGCTCAGGGAAGAGGATATCGACCCGGAAACCCGGCGCCGCGTCGAAAAGATATCGGATGCTGCGGAGCGTTGCACCCGGATCGTGAAATCCTTCCTCGCCATGGCGCGCCAGCAGCCCGTGCGGCTGGTCCCGATTGACCTGCGCGAAATGCTTGAGACCGCTGTCGATGCCTTGGAGAATGGAACCGAAGGGTTGTCGACGCCTGTCGAGATCAGCTGCGATACGACGCTGCCCGCGATACGGGGTGATATCCACCAGTTGGGACAGGTCGTCATCAACCTCGTTACCAATGCAGATCAGGCAATCCGGGAAAGCGGCAAAGGTGACCACATCCGCCTGTCGCTGACCCACGACGCTACAGGGGGCACGGTGGAGCTTGTTGTCGCGGATAACGGCCCCGGGGTTCCGAACGAGATCCAGCGGCGTATCTTCGATCCGCTCTTTACCACCAAGGCCGCCGGCTCGGGCACCGGGCTCGGGCTTGCGCTCGCGCACCGCGTCGTGGAAGCCCATTCCGGACACTTGCGGATCGATCCGGACCGGGGCACAGGCGCCACTTTCCGGATCACCTTGCCGGTTACGGTTGCCGACACGCAGCCTGACGCGCGCGAGCAGGATGCAATCATCAATCAGGCCCTCGAACAGCGCATCCTCGTCGTGGATGACGAACAGGAAGTGGCCAGTCTGATCCGCGAGATCCTGGCAAGGGATGGCTTCAGGGTCGATGCGGTTCCCAGTGCCGAGGCGGCGCTGGAACGCTTGCAGAGCTGCGACTATGCGTTGATCCTGACGGATCTGAACATGCCGGGCCTTGGCGGGCGCGGTTTCTACGAACATCTCCTGCGCGAACAGCCAGCCAATGCCCGTCGGACCGCCTTTGTCACCGGCGACACCATGAGCGCGCAGGCGCGCGGATTTCTTGACGGGGTCGGGCGGCCGTTCATCGAAAAGCCGATTGCGCCAAAAGACCTTCGCAGGTTGACCCGCGAAATACTCAGCACGGAGGCTCTGCCATGAGCGATCACGTCATCGTTTGCGACGACGAAACCGAAGTGCGCGAGATGCTGGGCGAATATCTGGCAAAACGTGGATTCGAGGTTCGGATGGCTGGCAATGCGGTTGAACTCCGCGCCCTGATCGAATCCGACAAGCCGGATCTCGTGCTTCTCGACATCAACATGCCGGGCGAGGATGGGCTGTCTGTCCTGCGCTCGCTTCAGGGGCCGGATCGGCCGTTTGTCATCATGCTGACTGCCGCCGACGATGTGGTGGACCGGGTCGTTGGGCTGGAAATGGGGGCCGACGATTATCTAGGAAAGCCGGTCGATCTGCGCGAACTTGCCTCGCGGATCAAGGCCGTTCTGCGGCGACGGGAGGTCGTCGCGGCACCGGAACCTCCGCGCGAACGCTATCCTTTCGGAAAAACCTGGCTGGACCTCGACGCCGCGAAGCTGCTGGACGAGTACGGCGTCGAGGTGCCGCTGACCTCGATGGAGTTCAACCTCCTGAAGCTCTTTGCCCGCAACAAGGGACGGGTGCTCAATCGCGATCAGATACTTGAGGGCGCGCATGACCGGTCATGGGATCCCTTCGACCGCTCTATCGACATCCGGATCTCGCGGATCCGCAAGAAGATCGAGACCAATCCGCAGAACCCCGAGGTGATCCGCACCGTGCGCGGTGTCGGCTATATCTACGATCCCGGCTGAAACAATCGAAACACCGCGCCCAAACCGATGAAATCGGACTGAAACGAGGGTAGCAGACATTGGTGGCATCAATTTTAAAGGATGCCACCAATGAATCTCCCAACCGATACCGTCGCCCTGATCCGGGAAAGCTGGGCCGTTCTCGCCCGCGATCCGGACGCGCTTGCCGCCGGATTCTACAATGAATTCTTCCGTGTCGCGCCACAATTCCGACCAATGTTCGCAGGCACTGACCTGCCGGCGCAGCGCAAGAAACTGGTCGCGGCTCTGGCCCTTGTCGTGCGTCATGCAGACAACCTCAGACCTGTGATCGAACCGCTTCGGGAAATGGGCAGCCGTCATTCCGACTATGGCGTCACCGATGACGATTATGCCGTTGTCGGCGCCGCGCTGCTGACCACGATGGAACGCCAGCTGGGCCCGATCTTCAGTGTTGCCATGCGCGACGCTTGGGCCGCGGCCTATGGCGCGGTCGCCACGACGATGCAGGCCGGCGCCGCAACCCATCGCAACGTCGCGTGATCCTGCAAACTCACACACGCGCGCGCCCAGATCCCGCCTGAGGCGCCTGCGATCCCCATCAGTACCTACCGTCAAAGGAATTAAACCATGAACGCTATCCATAATTCGATCCTGTCCACCATTGGCAATACACCTGTCATCCGGCTGAGCGCCCTCGCACCCAAAGGGGTCGAGATTTTCGTGAAGGCCGAGAGTTTCAACCCCGGCGGCTCGGTCAAGGACAGGTTGGCGCTCGGGATCATCGAGCAAGCCGAGCGTGATGGCTCTCTCGCGCCCGGCCAGACCGTGGTCGAGGCGACCTCGGGCAACACCGGCATTGGTCTTGCCATGGTCTGCGCCGCCAAGGGTTACCCGCTGGTCGTGACGATGGCTGAAAACTTCTCGGTCGAACGTCGCAAGCTGCTGCGGATGCTGGGCGCGAAGGTCGTGCTGACCCCCGCGTCGGAAAAAGGCTCCGGTATGCTCGCCAAGGCAGCGGAGCTTGCCGAGACGCATGGCTGGTTCCTTGCCCGTCAGTTCGAAAACGAAGCTGGTCCCGACATCCACTCCGCCACGACGGCCGAAGAAATCCTCGACAGTTTCAAAGACACGCCGCTGGACGTTTTCGTGACCGGCTTCGGTTCGGGCGGCACGCTCAAGGGCGTTGCCCGAGTGCTGAAGGCAAGAAGCCCCTCCACCAAAGTGATTGCCACCGAACCGGACAATTCACCGTTGCTCGGGTCCAGAATCGCGCAGGGCTATTTGCCGGACGGTTCGCCGGCCGGAAGCCACCCCGCCTTTCGCCCGCATCCCATGCAGGGTTGGTCGCCGGATTTCATCCCAAAACTCGTAGGTGACGTCATAGCGTCGGAGCATATCGACGCGATCCAGCCGGTCAGCGGTTACGACGCGATCCAATGTGCCCGGGATCTGGCGCGCAAGGAAGGGCTGCTGGTCGGTATCACTGCTGGCGCGACGCTGGCTGCCGCCATTGCCATCGCGCAGACCGCCCCGAAAGGCTCGCGGATCCTGGCCATGCTGCCGGACACGGGCGAGCGTTATCTCACAACCCCGCTTTTCGACGGGATCGAGGAGCATATGGACGAGGAGGAGAAGGCGATCGCCGCTTCGACTGCACGTTTCCGCTTCGATTCCACAGCCCCGGCTCAGGCGCCCGCGACGCTCCCTGTCCCGGCCAGCGCGGCGGCGATCGCCCATGTCGATACGATTCTGGCAGATCCCGCACAGCCGGTTGTGCTTTTTGCGCTGGAATGGTGTGAGTTCAGCTGGTCGATCCACCGTCTCTTTGCGAAGGCGGGGATATCTTACCGGACGGTGAACCTCGATGGGCCGGAGTACCGGGATGAAGCGTGGGCCGCCCATGTGCGGCGCGCTGTAGGAGAACGATCCGGCGCACCGACGATCCCGCAAATCTATATTGCC
The DNA here is from genome assembly GCF_028369135.1 of Roseovarius sp. ZX-A-9. GTDB lineage: Bacteria > Pseudomonadota > Alphaproteobacteria > Rhodobacterales > Rhodobacteraceae > Roseovarius. Next base: position 193,594 of record NZ_JAPWHW010000002.1, on the reverse strand, counting down.
AATCGGCACATTGGGGGCGCCACAGAAACCTTCGATGCTTGCATTGACGGCTCATTGGCCGTGCTGCTGTCAGAGGTTGGCCAGACGGTGGAGACCGACAGGCTCGGAAATGCCTATGACTTCCTGCCGAAATGGCTTCACCCACGCGGCCACGCCGCCGCCCCGCAAAACCCTGCCAGTCAGGCCGCTTGAGCGCGTGAGAGGATAGTCCTATGCCCGTAACTGAACCACGCTACCGTTGGGTAATCGCCGCGATTGCAGCCGTGATGCTTGCAATCTCAATGGGACAGCTCGTCAACGGGATGTCCGCCTTCGTCCTGCCGCTGGAGGCCGAGTTCGGCTGGACCCGCGGCGAGATCGCACTGATCAATACTTTCGGGCTGATCGGCCTCGGTATTGGCGGTATTCTCATGGGCCGCGTCGCGGACCGGGTGGGAATCCGAAGCGTCGTGATCGCCGGATCTCTGGTGACCGGAACGGCCGTGCTTGCCGCGTCGCAGGCCAGCGACCTGTGGCAGTTCTATGCATTGTTTTTCCTCGCAGGAGCTTTTGGCGGTGGGGCCCTTTTCGCGCCGCTCATGGCGCTTGTCAGCGGCTGGTTCAAATCCGGGGCAGGGCTTGCCATTGGGCTCGTCGCTGCGGGGCAGGCGGCGGGGCAGGGTGGTATCCCACTGGCATCGACACTGCTGATCGAAGCGATGGGGTGGCGCGGGGCCTTCGCGACGCTGGGGATCGTCTCCTTGGCCACGCTGGTGCCGCTTGCTCTTCTGGTCCGGCAGCCGCCGGTCGCGCCTGCGCTGGGCCCGCGGCTGGCTGAGGCCGAGCGCACGCTTGGGGCTGTGCCAGCCGTTCTGGTCATGGGGGCGGCGGTGCTGATGTGCTGTTCGTTGATGTCCGTCCCGCTGATGCATCTGGTGCCCTTCGCGCAGGGTTGCGGAATCCCCGCAGCCGAGGCGAGCGGGATCGTCGTCGTGATGATGCTGGCGGCCATCGCCGGTCGGGTCGCTTTCGGGCAACTTGCCGACTGGATCGGTGCGATCCCGGCCTATCTGGCGGCCTCCGCCTGGCAAACGGTATTGGTGTTCCTGTTCACCCGGATGCACACGCTCGACCAGCTGATGGCCTTCGCGCCGGTCTACGGCTTTGGCTATGCCGGTGTGATGACCGGAGTGCTGGTGACGATCCGTCGGGTTACGCCCGCTGCCTCGCGTGCGACATGCACCGGCTTCATCATGGCCTTCGGCTGGGCTGGTCACGGTCTCGGAGGGGTGGTTGGAGGATATTTCTATGACATTACGGGAAGCTATGACCTGACATTTGCTGCCGCTGCCCTGACTGGCGTGGTCAACCTTGCGATCATAGGGGCCCTGGGGCTCTACCTGTCGCGGCACAAGGTGGCTGTACAATCCACGGGACCGCTCGCCGCGTCGACCTGACCGGAATGCACATCGCGCCGCACAGCTTGCGCGTGATGTTCCCTGGTCGCAAATGCCCGCATGTCTTTGCGGGCATTCGCACTCTCGGGTTTCGCGACTACGTTGTGATAGCGCTGAAACGCGTTTCCGGCAGGTTGCCCTCATGTCCAGTGATATCAAATCACCGCCTCGCCGCGCGGCAGGACGTGTTCTGATGGATCGCATTGTTCCACGACCCGAAACATCAGCGCATGGTTGACGGAATGCGGGCGCCTGTTGGCCTGGAAACAAGACGACAGAACTGAACGAGGCAGGGGGGATACCAAGGGCTATGCTCAAACCCAGCGCAGGCGGTCATTCATTCCAACAAGATTGATGCCCGGGTATTGGCTTTCAATTATCTTTCTCACAGAGGCCACGTTTGCCGGGGTATTCATCCCTGCAAATTCATCAGCGTGGATGCCGCCCGCAATGAAATAGGCATCAAGCCCATTTTTCGCGGCTCCCTTGATATCCGTTGGCATGCCGTCACCGACAGCCAGCAATCGGCATTTCGGGACTTTTCGATTGGCGAGGGCGTCCACCCTGTTCCGCGCTTCCTGATATATTGCGGCTTGAGGTTTGCCCGAGAAAATCACCGTGCCGCCCAACTGTGAGTAGCGTTGGGCAATCGAACCGGCGCAAATGACCATTCGGTCTGCGTCCCTGACAACCAGATCAGGGTTCGCGCAAATCATCTGGACCGCGTTATCCCGCATTTCGACCAGAAGGTCTTGATACACGTCCACCGTTTCTATGGCGTCATCCAGTGGCCCGGTCAGCAGGCACAGTCTTGCGTCCGATAGTCCCACGATCGGGTTCGTAGCGCCCTCCAGAATCGAACGGTCGCGGGCCGGGCCAAAGTGGAAGAGCGCAGCGTCGGGGTCACGCTGGATCAGGTTCCGCGTGACGTCCCCGGATGTAACGATGCAGTCGAATGCGTCCCGCGGAACTCCCAGACGCTCCAGTTGCGGATAGACATCTTTCGCAAGACGCGGGGCGTTGGTGATCAAAACGACATGGCGGCCAGTTGCGCGGAATCTGCACAAGGCATCGACGGCGTCATCGAAGGCCGCGGCGCCATTGTGGATTACGCCCCAGACATCACAGAGCAAACCGTCATATTGGCTGGCAAGTATGCTTAGCGGCGTGAGACCGGTTGACGCATTCGAAGGCTGTGGGGTGATTGTCATGAAGCTGACGTGGCGACCCGCAACCCAAGTGTCAAGTTTGGATGGGGGCCGGAGCCTGCAATCGAATTGCCAATTTCGTGCCTGAAGGGAGGCTGGCCTATCCATCTGAAACCTTCGGTACCCCGGCCCAGCGGGCAGAACGGCAGTATGGAGAAGTGCGCAGACGCATACATCTCTTGTATTTTGGTGGATTGGTCATTAGGTATACCCAATCAGGCGCACCACTCTGGGGTGCCAATTATTCTGAAAACAATCGCAGAATTTCAATCCCACTGAAACGACTGCTGATTATTACCGGTCAAAGTCAGGCGCCGCTAAATGTGCCGCCGCGAGCTGACCGTCTCTTGCGACCTCTGAAATTGCTCGCCCTTTTCTGCACTGCCATTCGAGCGCTCTTTTCCAGCGCATGATAGCCCCCCGTCTGCAACCTTTGTTGAGACAACGTTATATTTGGTTTCTTCCTGCAGACGTTCAATTTCTGGTCCGCGTGCTGTCGGCCACCTTTTGTGGCTGCGTTTACGAATTCGATTTGTGCCCTCTCGATGTCCATGCGCGATCCGCAAGCATGGGCCATTCATGGGCGTGCCGACGTCCCTACCAATTGGTCGGGGCGTTCAGGAAGGTTGACGTCTTTTGGATAAATATCTGCTTTTCACACCCGGCCCCGTAAATGTGGCCGAGACCCTGCGCCATGCGATCTGCCGCGAAGATATCTGCCATCGCGAACCCGATTTCGATGACCTTCTCGCCAGTATCGAACAAAAGCTCCTGTCGCTCTTTCAGATTGCCAACCGCAGCCGCTATCGCGCAGTGGTGATCACCGGTTCAGGCACCGCTGCCAATGAGGCGATATTGTCATCTGTCGTCGGCAAGGGCGAGATCCTGATCCTGTCGAATGGTGAATTTGGCGAGCGTTTGCACAAGACCTCGCAAATCCACAACAATAAGACCCATCTGATCGAAGTGCCTTGGGGCACGCCGTTCGATCTGGCGCAGATCGACGCCTATCTGGCGGCCCACAAGATCGACGTGGTTGCCATGGTCCATCACGAAACCTGTTCGGGCATGCTGAACCCGCTGGGTCCGGTCGGCGCGATGGCCAAGGCGCGCGGCGCGCTGTTCGTCGTGGATGGCGTCAGCTCGGTCGGGGCGGAAGTGGTCGATATGGAGGGCTGCAACATCGCCTTCTGTTCCAGCTCCAGTTCCAAGGCGATCGGGTCTTATCCCGGTCTGTCCTTCGTCATCGGGCGGAAGAAGCACTTCAAGAAGCTCAAGGCTCACGCGGCCAACACCACCTATCTGAACCTCGCCACGTTCTACGAGTTTCTCAAAACCCGCAGCCAGACGCCGAACACCCCCGCCGTGCCGCTGTTCTATGCATTGGAGCAGGCTCTGGCCAACATCCTACGCGAAGGCGTGACCAAACGCTTTGCGCGGATACAGGCCCGCGCAGACATGCTGCGTGTCGGCATGCGCAGGCTGAATCTGGAATTTCTGGTCGATGAGGCGGACATGTGTTCGATCCTCACGACGGTTCGGGTGCCGCCCAGCCTTTCGGTGCGCGACATCCGCGACGGGCTGCGCGAGAAATCCATCATCATCTACGAGGGCAAGGGCTGCTTTGCGGGCCGGGTGTTTCAGGTCGGCAATATCGGCGAATTGTCCGACTACGACATACGGTTTTTCCTTGAGGCGCTGAAGGATGTTCTGCTGACATTGCAGGCCAAAGCCGCCGACCTCGTCGCAACGGTTAGGCCGAAGGGAGCAACCCTCGTGAGGTTGCCCGCACCAACTCTGGCGCTGACAAAGGTGGTGTCATGACCGGCAAGCTGGCACGGCTCTGGGCCACCAAGACGAAGGACGATGAATGGTGGTCGTCCTTCGTTACCGCGCCGCTGGCGATCTTCGCCAATTACGGCGTTGTCGACCGGCCCTGGATTACACCGAACCGGATCACGGCGGCGTCGTTCCTGGTCGCCGTGGTGGCGAGCGTCGGGATTTTGATCGGCGGCACCGCATGGTTCATCGCGGCGGCGATCCTGATCCATGTCAGCCATGTTCTTGACTGCATGGACGGCCAGATGGCGCGCTACCGGAAGGTATCGTCGCTGGTGGGCAGCTATTATGACCGTCTGACGGATCAGGTGCAGGTCACGCTCTGGTTCGGGGCGGCGGGATATGCGGCATATGCGCAATCGCTGAGCGTCGTTCCCGTCTTCCTTGCGCTGATCGGTATCGCCTTCTACGGCCTGCGCAGCTACGTGAAATACATCGCCATCCAGATCCAGACGGCGCGCGATCCGAGCTATCCGGAGATCATGGCCCGGCTGAGCCAGACCAGCCCGCAGGCGGGCCTGGGATATGGGCTGCGCGCCAATGTCCTCTGGTTTCTGAAGGAACAGCCAAAGGCCCTCATCGCTGATGAAGGTGTCTTCATCTTCATGCTGTCCGTCGCGCTCGTGCTCGATCAACTCACGCCGATGCTCTTGGTCTTTGCAATCAGTCAGGTCTTCTGGGGCCTCTACTGGTCAGTCAAGCAGGGCATGAACATCACTGCCGAAAGGCAGCTTCCAATTCAGAAATAGCGCGTCGGTAACGGCGCAATCATGAGGAAATAAAAGCTATGTCATATGAAACCACACGCGCGCCCACTGCGGTCATTCTGACGGCAGGGATCGGATCACGTCTGGCCCCTTTTACGGATGATTGCGCCAAAACCCTGCTATCCGTGGGCGGCTCTCTCATTCTTGAACGGATGATCCGTAATTGCCTCAGCTGCGGGATTTCGCAATTCGTCCTGGTGCTGGGCCACCGGGCCGATCAGATCAAGCAATTTGTCGACAAGACGTTTCGCGGCATTCGTGTCACCTATGTGACCAACGACCGTTATCGCGAAACCAATACCGGCTATTCCCTGATGCTGGCCTCAACGGCCATCGGGGTGGGGGAGTTCATAAAGTTCGATGCCGATGTGGTGTTTGACGTCAAAATTCTGCGCGATCTCATCGACAAGGCTGTGCCGAATGTCCTGTGCATCGACCGCAACATCGCGCTGGAGGATGAAGAGGTTAAGGTTGTAACGGACGATGCAATGCAGGTGCTTGAGATCGGCAAAGCCGTCGATCCAAAGGCGGCGATGGGGGAATCCATAGGTATCGAAAAGATCAGTGCCAAGACCGCGCCGGCCCTGTTCGCCGAGCTTGCCCAGATGATGGAAGGACCGGGACATCTTCAGGACTACTACGAGGCTGCTTACGAAAGGCTGCTGGCAAAAGGCACCGTCTTTCATGCGCTTGATATCACCGGACTGAATTGGACGGAGATTGATACGCCGTCGGATTTGGACTCGGCCAACGCCATGTTCGAATCCCCGGTCAAGACCGTATCACGCGGGCAGCAGCGCGCGCTCAATGAGGGCGCGACGCCCAGGCAGGCCACCAGCGTCTGAATAACGATATTCCAAGCCATCGGCTGCCTTTCCAAGGGCACCGGTGGATCACAGCAGCCAAGCCCCACCATTTCGGCACGGGATCGCTGCGCTTCGCAAAGGACAGATCATGGCCCGGGGTAACAACAGCAATCGCGGCAACAAGGAAACAAAGAAACCGAAGCAGGAGAAGCCCAAAATTTCAGCCACGGCTAATTCTCTGGCGGGAAAACCTGCGCTGTCAATCGGTGGCAAAAAGGTAAAGTAGCGTCGTCGCGAAGGCCGCCAAAACACCGGATGCCTTGGCAGGCATGTCCGGAACGGACGCTTTGGCGGCCTTTCATGTCACAGGATACTGCGCTGCATCTTCGGTCTGGTTTAGGCCCCAACTATGGAATGCTGCGAGGGTCCCAATATCAGACTTCAGGTGAAAGAACTTGGGTCTACGGCATCAGGAAAATGGGGAGCGTTTTGCGGAACCAGTTATCGAACCTCCACCAAATTCTGCCCGAAACGCCGTTGCCGTGAAAAGCCTGTCAAAGGCGTCCCATACCGATGAACAACTGTCGGTCCTGATCCTTGATTGCGCGACGGCCATGCATGACGCGGGTATTGTCGATGACGGCGACGTCGCCGTCTTGCCAGTTGATCTCGACCGTGCAGGTCTCTGCGATATCACGCAGTTCTTCGATTTCATCGGCGGAAACGATATCGCCATCGTCCAGCGTATAGACCGGGGGTTCGTAATTGTGCGACGGCCCCAGAATGGCGTTGGCAAAGGCTTGCCCCCCAGACAAGGAAGATGCGCGGATCGGCAATACCTTGATGCGGTATTCCAGTGATCCGTCGTCATTCAGCGTGAAATCCTGATCCGGGATTGACGCTTTGAATTGCAGGATATGTTCTTGCGTCACCTCTTCGGGTTCGCTGATGGCGGGGTGCTCGTTTGCAAGGTAGCGTTTCCACAAGGCTTCGGGCAGCGTTCGGGTGACCATCATGCGCTGGGACCAACGCGTGCGCTGCACTGGGGACATCGCATCAACTACGCGACGCCCATCGCAAATTGTGGTTTGCGACCCCTCAAAGGCAGCCTTGCTGCTGTAAAATGCGACGATGTCCGGGCAGACGGGGGTGTTTCCGTTTTCGATATGCAGGCCGATGGGCCCCAATCCTGCATCCACTTTCTGGGTGTTCTTGTCGGTATTTTCGCGAGCGGGATCGAATGTGATCGCTTTGCATAACCGGGATGTGATGGTGCTGAAGGCAGGTATATCCATCGCAAAACCGCGCAGCAGGGTCCAGCCGTCGCTGTCGAGATGGTCTTTGATCTGGTCAAGAATGGCGGGCGTGACGCATGCTGCGTCCGCTTGAGCGGCACGGATAACATTATAGCTCATGGGAATTGTCCTGTAGATTTCAGATTTCAGAAGGGGTTAGCTGCTTGAGCGCCGCGAGCGTTTTGGGATCGCGCGCCTGAGCGCCGACCGATTTGTCGACCAGCGACGGAAACAGGCGTTGCACTTTGACGAAGATGCGCTCTTTGCCCTTGGGGAAACTCTCGCGCTTGCCTTTCAGGATCGCAGCCCAGGCTTGCGACGCGACCATTTCGGCCGGGTCCAGCGTCATATCCATCGGTTCCACCAGCGCGTCGAACGCGCCTTTGGCGTTGGTGCGGGTGGCGCGCGGTGCGATATAGGTCACGCCAACGCCTGCGCCTGACAGCTCGCGTCTCAGGGCATCCGAGAACCCGCGCAGGCCAAATTTTGTGGCCGAGTATCCCGCAAAGTAGGGATAGGCGATATCGCCAAAGACCGAACCGATGTTGACGATGCGCCCTCTGGTGCGGCGCAAGGCCGGCAGCAGGTCGCGGGTCAGGGCCATGGGGGCCACAAGGTTGGTCGTGGTCATCCGCTCAAGATCAGCGTCGGTCATGTCAGCGATGTGACCAACGCTCAACACGCCTGCGTTGTTGATCAGTATGTCGAGAGTGGGCCCGACTGCATCCATGATTGCGGCGCGTCCCTCCGGCGTGGTCACATCCGCCACGACACATCTCACATCAGCGCCGATGCAGCCTTCTTTGGTCTGTTCAAGCGTCGTCGCGGTGCGGCCCGCGAGGATCAGCGTGAAACCTTTTCTGGCTGCCTCCAGGGCAAGTGCCCTGCCAATGCCGCTGCCTGCGCCGGTGATCAGAACGGTGTTAGAACGCGTCATGATGCGATCCTCTCTGCAGGACGTGACAGCGCCACGGCTCGGCGCGAATTGATGATATTTGCGACAACAGAACGGTTGGGGGTGCCGACGGGGAAGAGCAGCCCCGGTTCGGAAGGGTCGGTGATGATGACCTCGCCTGGGCACGCATAGGGCGGCAGATCCGCAAGGTAATGTTCAATCTGCGCCAGATCGATTGGTACAGCCGCAACGACGATCAGAACCAGCGCACCGTCGCTTTCGCGCAGCCCAAGACCGGAGCTGACGACACGCGGATCGGCGTTAACGCGCTGTTCGACCCATTCGGGCGAGACGTTGCGGCCTGCACCCGTGACCAGGAGCGCGTCCTTGCGCCCGTCAATGACCAACCGGTCGCCCTCGAAATGGCCCAGATCACCCGTGCGCCACACATCTGGTGCTGCGGGGCCATTCAGATAGCCAGACATGATCGTGGGGCCAGAGACGACGATTTCACCGTGCTCCAGGGTCACGCTCAGCCCGTCGAGCACTGGCCCAACAGTTCCGGGATGCGTGTCTCCGGGCGTGTTCATCGCCACAACGGCGCAGCATTCTGACAACCCGTAGCCTTCGTGGATGGGAATGCCCGCAGCCAGTGCCTTGTGGATCAAGGCGGGCGCACTCGACGCACCTCCCACGGCAACAAAACGCAAGCTGTCAGGCGCGCGGCGATCACCCAGTGCCTCCAGCCAGCGGCCCAGTATGGCGGGGGCCAGCAGGCTTGTTGTGGGGCAGGTATCCTCGAAGGCAGCGACCAAGGGGGCAATCGGCGTGCCAAAGAGCGTTTTGGTTGCCTCGAACCGGAATACTGTTCTGGCCCCGGCCACGATGGGCAGGAATATCCCGCATATCTGTTCCAAGAGTTGCGCCAAAGGCAAGATGGACAAATGTATGTCGGCCGGACCCGCTGCGATCACGCGAGAGAGGGCCGTGATGGAGGCGTCCAACTGCCGGTCGCTAAGCACAACGCCTTTGGGGGTGCCGGAAGAACCTGAGGTATAAATGATCCTTTCTGCCCCGCCTGCATAGGGCCGTAGATCCAGAGGATCTGAACGGTTCATCTGCGTGCTGATCTGGGTCAGATGCGGCAGAGCGGCGAAAAGCTCCGGGGAGTTGGTGACAACAGCGCTGACCTTGGCATCCATCAACACATGCGCATTCTGGGCGGTGCTGAAGAAGAACGGCAACGGGACCTGCCGCTTGGCGCTGACCGTCAGCGCCAGATCGGCCACGACATAGTCGATACCGCCCGCCAAGCCGATAGCGACAACACCGTCTATGGCATCCAGATCACGGGCCAGATGCTCCACTCGGGTCGTCAGTTCCTGCCAGGTGATCTGGCCCGCGTCGTCTTCGAAGGCGATGTCATGCGGACGGGTCTGCGCATGTTGGTACAGTGCGTCAAAAACCTGTTTCACTATGAGGCCTCCGCCGCGACTGGCACAGCACGGGGCGACAAGAACACAGGATTTGTCAGCACGTCATTGAAGGCGCAGACGCGCGGGTCCGTATCGTAGTAGTGCCCCCAATCCTGCGGGTTTGGCACCATCGAGATCTTGGCAGGGGCCAGTTCGACAAATCCAAGGCCGGTGCGGCGCAAGAGACGTCGCAGCGGGGCCGTCGCTGTGAAGACACCGCAGGTCATGCCATTTTCGCGCCCCCAAGCGATCATCCTGTCCAGCATCGGCAGGACGGGGAATGGTGTGGTGGACGCAAGCGAGACGACTTCCATGATGTTGTCAGTGGGCACGTCAAGGTTTGCGGCGTTCTGCAGCGCAGGTGAAAAACCCGAGCCCAAGTAAATATCCGAGAAAAACCCGTCCTGCGCGGTGCGAATGCCCGCCGCGCACAGGATTTTGCCATCAAGACGCTTTGCGACCACCAAAAGCGGGGCGAACGCGTTCACTTCTGCGCCATACGCGTCACGGTAGACACGTTTGATATGCTCTTGAGCCGCGACTCGACCGGGACACTCCCCGGTCAGAAATTCGATTTGCATAGACTACCTCAATGTTCCGTATTGAGACGGTCATCGCGGGTCTGACTTACAAGAGACTTACAGGTGGGGAAAAATCGCCCTACGGTCGTGGGTTATTGAAAATGAATGAAAATACGCTGCCGCCCCCCGTGCGGTTTTCGATGGCGACCGTCGCGTTGTGACAGTCCGCCACGGACTTTACGATGGCGAGTCCGATACCCGATCCGTTGCTGTTTGAACTGCTGTGTGCGCCCCGGTTGAAACGTTCGAACAGGGCAGATTTCAGCGCCTCGGGCACACCCGGCCCACGGTCAAGGACTCGCCAGCCGGGGGGATCGGACAAGACTTCGATCTCGACCTCGCTGTGTTCAGCGGTGCAATGCAGCGCATTCCTGATGAGGTTGCCAAGCGCGATGCTCAACAGTCCGGTATTGCCGCTAACCTCTGACCGTTCGGCACCGGTGACCGACAAAGTGCGGTTGTTGCGCACGGCACCCTGGGCAAGCCCCGTTGCGGTATCCACTGCCACAGCGTGCAGATCCACTGTTTCAAAACCAGAGATCGAGGCCGCATCGGCACGCGCCAGATCAATTAACTGGCTGAAAATGCGATCCAGCTTGTCTGCGTCTTGCGACAATGTCTGGGCAAGTTCCGCGTCTTCTATCCGGTCAATGCTGGATCTGAGAACCGCAATAGGCGTGCGTATTTCGTGAGCCACATTTGACGAAAAATCCCGCTGGGCCTTGTAGCCTTGTTCCAGACGGGCAAAAGCCTCGTTTACGTCTGTGATCAAGGGCACGAACTCTGCTGGCAGCTTACCTGCATCAAGCCTGCGATTGGCTGCCAGAGGTCCTATCTCTCGCGCTTGTTCGGACAGGGTACGCAGGGGGGCCAAGGAACGGCGCGTGGCAAAAAGTGCAGCCGAAATGATCATCAGAACGGCAAGGATGGCCCACCAGATTTCCTCTTCTATCTCGTGCAGAAGTTTGGAAAAGCGTGTTTCATTGTTCCGTTTGGGGAAGGTCGAGACCAGAACATAAAAATTCTGGTCCATGATCGTCGCGCGCATCCCAAGGCCAATGCGTTCACCCAGCAAAGTGACGGAACGCGCAGCGCCAACCTGCAGTTTTGCAAGCTGCCGCCAGATCTCATCAGAGGCCTCGCCACCTGCGACAAGGCGGCCTTCATCCGTAAATACGGTATAGCGAAAGTTGCCGTTGACCCCGCGAAACCGAAGCGCATCGGGGTTGAGGCCAAAACTCGGAAGACTTGGATCGATCTGTGCGATCACTTCCTTGGCCTCGCCGATCATCGCCTCTTCGAGGGTATCTTCAAGGTGTTCGTTGAACTCACTGATAAGCACGACGACGGCAACCACGATACACAGGCTGAGGGCTGTGATGATGTTCAGCAGTAGTCGTCGCTTTAGGGATCGGCGCGGCCCGAAAAGAACCGTCGAAACGCTCACGTCTCGCCGTCCTTCTTGCAGTCGTGAAGAACATACCCGATGCCGCGCAGGTTGTGGATTTCGATGGTAGCCCCTTGGTCCGCAAGTTTTTTGCGCACACGGTGGGTCAACACTTCGATGGCATTCGGGGTGGCGGCCTCATCGAAACTATACAGTGCGTTTTCAATGGCATCTTTTGTTATGACACGTTCTGAACGACGCAGGAATATCTCCAACAAGGCAAGCTCGCGTTTGGAGAAGGCACTGGCGACTCCTCCAATCGTCAGTGTGCGATCTGTTGTTTCAAAGGTCACGTTGCCAAATGTCAGTGTCACTCCCAACGCCCCACCGGGGCGGCGCAACACAGCGTTGATCCGCGCGATCAGTTCGGTGACCGCGAACGGCTTTATCAGATAGTCGTCCGATCCGGTGTTCAGCCCCTTGATCCGGTCCTCCAACGCGTCCCGAGCCGTGCAGATGATCACCGGTGTCTGCGGATTGCTCTGTTTGATCTGTGGCAGTAAATCCAGACCATCGCGGTCCGGCAGGCCGAGGTCCAGAATGAATACATCGTAGTCAAAGCTCTTGGCCGCATGCAAGGCGTCGCCAGCGGTAGCGACCACGTCCACCACAAATCCTGCTTTACGCAAACTGGCGCTCGTATTGAGCGCCAGCTTCTCATTGTCTTCGATGTATAAAAGCCGCATTCGGAAAATCGTCCTATTTTCGAATGTACATGACCGTGGACCCATCATCTGCCCTGAACGCCACCTGCGCAAGATTGCCGTTGGCATCATACCAAAGGTCGCGCGCCAGATCACCGGACACCTGGTAATGATGCGCCGGCACTGAGCCGCGTTTGGTGTTTACCGTTTCAGTCCCAAGATCGGCGACGCGGACATTCATGATCGTGCCGTCGACGGTGTTCATCAGCTTGCCACTGCGCACGATATCGTCGTTCCACAAACTGGCGGGCAGGACGCCCTTGTTCTTGGTTTTCAACTCATGTGGTGTGCCATCATCATTTGTAACCGAGCTGAGTTGCTGCAACTTGCCACCTTTCCAGGTCTCTACACTTGCGTGCTTGAAGCTGTAGACGGTGGTGCGGATCAAGGGGACTTTCACCTCGACGTTGGTTGCCACCGTCACGGTAAACGCGCCGCTTGGGCCGGAAAAATTGTAGCTGTGATCGCCGATGTCCTTGCCGTTGCGCATGACATCAAAGGCCAGCCTTCCATCTGAAAGAATAGACAGGGCGTTGACAGGAGCCGCCAATGCGACGGCAATCCCGAGAAAAATACCAAAAAGACGCATGTAAAACTCCATTGTTGCGCTGCGATTTCGGGTTCAATGAAGGGCGAGACTTACAAGACACTTACAAGTCGAAAGCAACTACGCCGCTCGGCTCTGAAGCACTGAGCCGTGGAAGTGTGAAACATGTGACGGGGATATTCCGGCCCACGGGAAAACAGCTTACTGGCTGATGTAGCAGCAAACTGTCAGCCGTCAGGGTTACGCTTTGCGGTGTTGTATCAGGTTTTTCAGCCAATCGGGGTCCATCTCTGGGACCGAAGATAGCAATAGTTCGGTATATTTATGGTGCGGTGGCGCGAGTATTTCTTCGCGCGGGCCTTGTTCCACAACCCTGCCTTTGTGCATCACCACGATTTCGTTTGATATGGCTTTGACCGTTGCAAGGTCGTGAGTGATAAACAAGTAGGACACGGCCAATTCGTCTTGTAGATCCTGCAAAAGCTGTAAAATGCCTTCAGCGACCAACGGGTCCAGAGCTGAAGTGATTTCATCGCAAACTATCAAATCTGGCTGTGCCGCCAGTGCCCGCGCGATGCACACGCGTTGCTTTTCGCCGCCCGATAACTCCGATGGATAGCGATCAAGATAGCTGTCATCCAGTTCGATCTTACCGAGCAGTTCCGACACCAGGTTTCGTTGTTCCTCTCCGGTAATATCGAAATAAAATTCCAACGGGCGGCCAATAACATCTGCGATCATCATGCGCGGGTTCAGGGCGACATCTGGCATTTGGTAGATCATCTGAATGCGTCGTAAGAGATCTTTGGGGCGATCTTTGAAAGAGGGTGCGAGAGGGGTGCCTTGAAAGCTGATGGTCCCAGTGTCTTGTGGCAACAACCCAGTGATCACACGGGCCGCAGTCGACTTTCCTGACCCGGACTCGCCGACCAAGGCCACGGTTTTGCCTCTGGTCACAGTGATGCTGACATCATCCAGAATTTTGACCCCGCTGCCATAGCTGGCAGAAACATTTTGCATCACCAATACTTCTGCGTCCCTGTCATCAGGGTGATTTTTTTCGTCGTGCTTGTGGTGAACCGTTACCAATGCGCGGGTGTATTCTTGGGTCGGGGCTTCGATGATCTGACGTGTATCGCCGGTTTCCACCTCTTGGCCATTGCGCAGTACCATGATGCGGTCGGCGATTTGAGACACAACGGCCAAATCATGTGTGATATACAGAGCTGCCGTGTCAAAGTTGCGAATGGCATCTTTTATGGCGACCAGAACCTCGATCTGGGTTGTTACGTCCAGCGCGGTGGTGGGTTCGTCAAAAATGATCAGGTCGGGATTGCAGGCCATCGCCATTGCAACCATCGCACGTTGCAGCTGGCCGCCGGATACCTGGTGGGGGTAACGATTGCCGAATTCCTGAGGGTCGGGCAAACCCAGAACCTTGAACAGGTTTTGGGCTGCTTTTTCCGCTTCTTTGTAATCCATCACGCCGTGGAACACAGGTGTTTCGGTGAATTGTTGCATCAACGTATGCGCAGGATTGAACGCGGCAGCAGCGCTCTGGGCAACGTAGGCAATGCGCACGCCACGCATCTTGCGCAGGGTTTCCTCGGCGGCGGTGGCCATATCAATGCCGTCAAACATAATCGAACCGCTGACGATACGGCAGCCGGGCCGCATGTGACCCATTGCTGAGATGCCCAGTGTGGATTTCCCCGCACCGGATTCCCCGATCAGGCCCAGAACCTCGCCTTTTTGCAGCGACAGGGAAACGCCACGCAAAATAGGGCTCCAGCGATCCTCCTGGTATCCTTCGGCGACCAGATCTTTGATGACCAACAATGGTTCAGACATTCTATTTCCTTGTGGCTGTCGGCTATCGCGTGTCGCGGATACCGGATGCTTTGTGCAGGAACCAATCCACAACCAAATTCACCCCAACCGTCAGGAAAGCGATTGCGGCTGCAGGAATAAGGGGAATGATGATGCCAAAGGTGATCCCTTGGGCGTTTTCGCGCACCATGCTGCCCCAGTCGGCAAAGGGCGGCTGAATCCCAAGACCCAAAAAGCTAAGCGCGGCGATGAACAAAAAGACAAAACAGAACCGCAGACCGAATTCAGCGATCAGCGGGGATAGTGTGTTTGGCAGGATTTCACGGCGCATCACCCACCAAAGCCCTTCGCCGCGCAGTTTTGCGACCTCGACATATTCCATGATTTCCACGTCCATGGCGACGGCGCGTGCGATCCGAAACACACGGGTGGAATCCAGCAAGGCAATTACGATGATCAGAATATGAATTTCAGTGCCCAGGACCGACAGGATCATCAGAGCGAATATCAACGTCGGGATCGCCATGATGATATCAAAGGATCGGCTGATAAGTTGATCGACCCAGCCCCGAAGGGTGGCGCAAAGAAACCCGAGTGTGACACCAACGGCAAATGCAAGCGTCGTGGTAAGCAGAGCAATCCCAATCGTGTTGCGCGCGCCATAGAGTACGCGCGTCAACAGATCACGCCCGATATGATCGGTGCCCAGGATGACAGGGGGGGTGTGGGATGGTGACTGCGCGTCCCAAAATCCGTTTTCCCACGGAGCGCCAACAATTTCTGTTTCACCGTAAGGCGCGATGGCTGGCGCGAACACGGCGGCGAAACAATTCAAAAGGACAATGAGCATGCCGATCTTCGCGGCGCTTGGCGCTGTACGCAACAGTTTCCACGTCGATCCCATCAATTGATCCTCACTTTGGATTTCTGAGTTTTGGGTTGGTGATGATGGACAGGATATCCGCCAGCAAATTCAGCAACACATAGGTCGCGGCAAAGATCAGAACGCTGGCTTGAACCACGGGCAGATCACGGTTGGAGACTGAATCCACCAGCAGTTGGCCCAGGCCCGGATAGACAAAGACCACTTCGATCACCACGGCTCCAACGACCATAAAGGCAAGGTTCAGCACGATCACATTGATCACAGGCGACAGTGCGTTTGGCAAAGCGTGATGAACAATGATGCGCCAACGGGTCAAGCCCTTCAGTACGGCCATTTCGATGTAGGGACTTGCGATCACGTTCAAAATCGCGGCCCGTGTCATGCGCATCATATGCGCGACTGAAATCAGGGTCAGCGTAAGCGCGGGCAGGGCGACGGCGTAGAGTTTGTTCCAGAAGCCCATATCGTCGGATATGCGGGAAAAGCTGGGGAAGAACTGAAACTCGACGGAAAGCCCGAGGATCAGGATATAGGCGATGAAAAATTCGGGGAAAGAGATCGCGGTAAGGGTCGAGATGGAAATCAGTTTGTCCGCCCATCGGTCCCGATAGAGCACCGACAAGATACCCAGCAGCAGTGCAATGGGAACCGCCATTGTTGCCGACACGGCCGCAAGGAAAAACGTATTCCCCAAACGCGCGCCCAAGAGTTCGGATATGGGGCGGCCACTGGCCAAGGATTCGCCTAAATCGCCGACCACAATACCGCTCAGCCATGTGAAGTAGCGCACGTGTGCGGGTAAATCCAACCCCAGCTTATGGCGCAGTGCCGCGGTGTTTTCTTCGGTGGCGGCCTGACCCAAAATTGTCTGGGCCAAATCGCCCGGCAATGCCTCCAGCCCCAGGAAGACGATAAGCGAAATGATGAAAAGCGTCACAACGCCGAAGGCGAGGCGCTTGAAGACCATTTGGGGCAGTCCATCCATGTTTCTTGCGCCTTCTTCTTAGTTCGCTTGATCGTGAGAGCTAACAACACCCTTTGGAATTTCCCAAGAGATGGCGCTTTCCCGTCTGCTATCCGAGTTTGTTGGAAACATGCAGTGCGGGTTGCTTGTGTGACCATGGCAGGGCCTGCTCCATGAAGCCAGCCAAGGAGAAGAGGCTCGCTTCGTCGCCAAATTTTGCGGCAAATTGCACGCCGATTGGCAAGCCTCCAGAACTTTGGTGCAGCGGCAATGAAATCGCGGGTTGGCCTGTGACGTTGAACAAGGGCATGAAAACGCCCAGTTTGGAAACCTGTTCATTCCAAGTATGGGGATCAACGGGACCTGCTGGGTTGCAATCCAACGCGCCGATTTTGGGTGCCGGACCAAGGCAACTTGGCATGACCAACACATCATAGGCCTCAAAGAACGCGCCTGCTTGACGGTTGATGGTGTTGAAGACTTCCAGGGCGTCCAGAATATCTGAGGCCGACAGCTTTTTGCCCGCTTGATAAAACGCCCATGTGGCAGATTGCAGGTTGTCAGGCCCCGGAGTTCGGCCCAGTGCCGCCCCAAGTGCATCAGAGCTATGTGCGACGCTAGCGCAAGATACGGTCAAAGCGGCGGCCATGAGCGCCACATAATCAATTTCGGGACGGGCTTCTTCGATGTTGTGGCCTGCGTCTTCTAGAACGCTCAAGGCTTTGTGGACGCCTGCTTGTACTTCCGGATCGCATTCACGGACCCACGGGTCTGTTGTGTAAGCGATGCGCATGGTTTTTGGCGGGCGCGCCAGCAGGTCGAGATAGGATGTTTCGGAGGGCGGGATGATATAGGGATCGCCTACGGCTGACCCTTTCACCGCGTCCAGAGCTGCGGCGCAGTCCCGCACTGTGCGGGTGACGGCAAAGGTCGCTGCCAGGCCGTTCAGGGCTTCCGCTTGGGCGGGCCCTGCGGAGATGCGCCCGCGTGTTGGTTTGAGGCCGACCAGACCGCTGTGGGATGCGGGACTGCGGATTGATCCGCCGCCGTCACTTGCCGTGGCAATTGGCACGGCCCCCGATGCAACCATTGCACATGATCCGCCGCTAGAGCCGCCAGGTGTGTGATCAAGATTCCAAGGGCTGCGGGTGATGCCGGTCACAGCGTTTTCGGTAACACCTGCAAGAGCAAATTCCGGTGTGGCTGTTCTGCCAAGATTGTTGAAACCTGCTTGGCGAAATCGCGAAAAGACAAAACTGTCTTGCGTACACATATTGCCAAGGGCCAGCTTGCTGCCCATTTCGCACAATGTGCCCTTTTCTTCGGCGCCGATGTCTTTGTTCAACATCGGAACACCGGAAAACGGACCAGAGGCAGGGTGTGCGTCTGTGCGGTCTGGAAAGGTTTCGATCGTGGCGTTGAGATCGGCGTTTACATAGTTGATGGCCTCTAGTGCCAGTGTCGCCAGTTCTTTGGAGCTGACGTCTTTCCTGGCGACCAGTTCGGCCAAACCCATAGCATCATAACGCGCGTATTCAGTCAGATGCATAGCGTCTCTCCTTCATGACCATGTGACAGGAGGCGTGTGACTGATGAGCAGAAACTGCGCCGAAGGGATAACATGGTGCTATCAAATTTTGTGGGTCCGCGAGGGGTGCGGGTGTTGTGATTCTTGATGTTCTACTGGGCGGAACATATGTCCCGTTAAGCGGACCGTGCAATATGGGTATCGCCAATCCAGCCGTCTTGTCAAACACGAATATTCAAACCCGCAGGATCAAAACCCTGAAGATGAAATCCATGTGAGGATATCTGGGGGAGGACGGCAGAAATGCTGTTCCCCAAAAGACGGGGCGGGAATTGGGGGGGGGGGGGGCGCGCGCAGATTCAGCGGGTGCCAGAACCTGCCGGCGCCCGAACACGACCCATGTCAGCGGTAGGAGGTTAAGCCGTATACCCCATTTTCCGGGAAACATTCAGCGCTGCTTGGATCAAAATATCAGTCCAGCTCAGCAGAACGTCTTGCTCGATGCGAAACACGGGTGCCCAAATATTGATCGCCGCAATCACGCGGCCTTCAAAATTGAAAATAGGGGCCGCAATGCCGCGCACCATGTCATGCTTTTCCCGATCACTGCAGGAAAAGCCCTGCAGTTTGATCTGGGCCAGCTCTTCTTTAAAGGCTGCGGGGGCGGTGATTGTATGTTCGGTAAACCGTGTCAGAGTGGCCGAGCTTAAGAGGGCCTCAAGTTTAGGCGCGGGAAGATGCGCCAGCATGACTTTGCCGACCGCCGTACAATGGGCAGGTTCCCGATCGCCAATTTGGCTGGCGATAATGTTCAGTTGCTGGTTGCATTCCGTTGCCCTGACATAGACCACCTCCATCCCGTCACGAACGGCTAGTGAAACTTGTTCATTCACTTTGGCGTGCAGCATGTTCATGTCGTCCTGAGCAACGCCAGCAACCTCAACGTTGTTCCATGTCTTTGAAGCCCAGGTCATGATCTTCAGTCCCAGACGGTAGCGCTGGTTCTTTTCGTCAAAGACGACAAGTCCTTCGCGGGAAAGGGACCCCAAAAGGCGATGGCTGGTGCTTTTGGGCAGACCTGCGGCCTTTACAAGATCGACAAATCGCATGGGCTCGGTAGCGCGGCTTAGGGCGTCAATCAGTGCTACAGATTTGTTCAATACGTCTCTTTGTGGCGTGCCGGTCATCATAACTCCGCGGTCTTAATTCTGAAATAACATTGCTGCCGGGCGCCGGAAATACAAGGAAAGCCTTGGGAATGCGCCAAAATCTCGCCGCTGCGCCAATTGCAAAAAATCAAAATTCGAAGGGGCGCAACTTGGCTCCAGCGGGTCCAGTTGGGGGGAGTACCGCGCAATGCCCAGCCCGTCCACTGAGAAATTCGTTGACTCAAAAGACCCGCCTTCGTATAAATTTCTCAAGTTTCATTGGGCGGTACATAAGTTCCATCAGGCGGAACGGCAATGTGCGACCCACACTTTTAACTGCGGGGGTATCGAATGAGGTCTGGTAGAAGAATGCACGAGACCGCATTCGGGCTTTCCCGTTTGACACGGAAAAAGCGTGCCAAAGGGTCTTTGGGTTCGTTAACGGCGAACTGAACAGGGCCGACCATAATATCCGCAGCACATCTGCGGTCAGCACTTTGCGTCCCCATCTCGTCCAGAGTGTAGAACCCATCCAGCATGTCCTTGCCGGCGTTTCTGGAACAACAGGAGAGTAAGAATGAAGAATAACGATAAAAGCTTAATCCTTCCCGGGCAGAGTGAGATGTCGCGACGCGACTTCGTATCCAGGGCGCTTGCAATGGGGGTGGCACTTCCTGCTGCGATGTCGCTGACGGGTAATTCGGCGATGGCTGCAACCCCCAAGCAGGGCGGGGTGATGCGTATCGGTTTGGGTTTGGGGTCCACGACAAACACATTGGACCCAGCCACCTTTGAAGACACCTATATGCAGGTTGTCGGGTTTGGCCTGCGCAACTGTCTGACCGAAATCGGCAACGACGACGAACTGATCCCCGAATTGGCTGAAAGCTGGGAAGGTTCCCCGGATTCCAAGGAGTGGACGTTCGTATTGCGCAAGGGGATCGAATTCCACAGCGGCAAAACGATGGATGCAGAAGATGTGATCGGCTCGATCCAGCATCACCTCGGTGAAAACTCCACTTCGCTCGTGAACAGCATCCTGTCCCCGATCCAGGAGATCAAGGCGGACGGCACGCATACGGTTGTCATCACGCTGTCGGACGGGAATGCAGATTTTCCATTCCTGCTGAGTGATTATCACATTGCCATTATGCCTGTGCGCGATGGTGTCGTGGATTGGCAGTCTGGTGACGGTACCGGGGCATACAAGCTCAAAAGCTTCGAGCCCGGGATCAGCACGTCAATGGTGCGCAATCCAAACTATTGGAAAGAAGGCCACGGTCATTTCGACGAAGTCGAAGTCTTGTCGATCATCGACACGAACGCGCGGACCAGTGCGCTGGTGTCAGGGCAGATCGATGCGATGGACCGTGTGGACCTGAAAACCGCGCATCTTTTGGGAAAACGGCCGGGTATCAATCTGAAAGAAACCCAAGGCACGCTTCACTATGTGTATTCCATGTTTTGCGATACAGCGCCGTTTGACAATCCCGATGTCCGTCTTGCACTGAAATACGGGATCGATCGTCAGGACCTGCTGGACAAACTTTTGTTCGGTCATGGCTATGTCGGCAATGATCACCCAATCGGACGGTCGAACAAATACTTCGCAAAAGACTTGCCGCAACGCCCCTATGATCCGGATCGTGCACAATTCCACCTGAAAAAGGCGGGGCTGACGGAACTGACTGTCCCTCTGAGCGCGGCAGATTCTGCATTTTCCGGCGCGATTGATGGCGCGCTGCTGTACAAGGAGCACGCCTCAAAAGCTGGCATCAACATTGATGTGACGCGCGAACCCAATGACGGTTACTGGGCAAATGTCTGGAACAAGAAACCCTTCGTTGCGTCTTA
This sequence comes from Roseovarius sp. ZX-A-9, assembly GCF_028369135.1. Taxonomy (GTDB): domain Bacteria; phylum Pseudomonadota; class Alphaproteobacteria; order Rhodobacterales; family Rhodobacteraceae; genus Roseovarius. The sequence goes on along the minus strand of NZ_JAPWHW010000002.1, from coordinate 172,384 downwards.
CTGGAGCGGGCGCGTGACCGAAGATTGGGTGTTCTCCTCGATCTACGCCAAGGGTGTTTCTTTGAACGAAACACATTGGGCCAACGACCGCTTTAACGATCTGCTGGGCCAAGCCCGTTCGGAGCAGGACACAAGCAAGCGCGGCGAAATGTACTATGAAATGCAGCAGCTGTGCAGCGATGACGGCGGTGTTCTTGCACCTGTATTCTCGAACTATGTGTTCGCCACCAATGACAAGGTTGCACACAATCGGATGTCCGCAGCTTGGGATATGGATGGCATCAAATGCCTGGAGCGGTGGTGGCTCGCGTAACGCGACCAACGTGCCTCTAAAATAGCAAACGGATCGGGCGTTACCTGCGTAGCGCCCGATTGCTTCCGCCCCCCATCTTCAACTCAGGACACGCTTTAATGCCGCTGCATTTTACACAAGAAGAGTTCGCATCTCGTCATGGCAAGGTCAAAGCGGCGCTTGCTGAACAGGGGCTTGATGGTCTTTTGATCTTTAAGCAGGAGACCATGTATTATCTGACGGGGTACGACACCACGGGATATTCGCAGTTTCAGGGATTGTACTTTGGCGCTGACGGGGCTTTGGCGCTGCTGACCCGCTCTGCGGATCACCGGCAGGCGATGCATACCTCGTTGATCAAGGACATACGCATCTGGATGGACCGTGAAGGGGCGAGCCCCGCCGAAGATCTGAAGGATATGCTAAGGTCGTATAAATGCGAGGGCAAACGGCTGGGTATCGAACTTGATGCAGGCTGCCTGACGGGCGCACGATGGGATATGGTGCGCCATTCCTTTGAGGGGTTCTGTGATCTCGTGGATGCGTCCAACCTGGTGCAGGCCATTCGTATTGTTAAAAGCCCTGCGGAACTGGAATACGTCACCAAAGCTGCCGAACTGGGCGACAAGGCCATGGAGGACGTCTACGCCGAACTGAAACCCGGCGTCGATGAAGGGCATCTGTTCGCCGTTGCTCATAACGCGATCTATGAAGGTGGCGGCGATTATTCCGCCGGTCGGTTCATCATCGGATCAGGGGAGGGCGCGCTTTTGGTCCGGAACTTCACCGGTCGCGAAAAGATCGGTGTTCAAGATCAGGTCCAACTGGAATTTGGCGCGTCCTACCGGCACTATCATGCCTGTATCATGCGAACGGCCCTCACAGGTCAGGTTTCACCCGAACACCAAAGAATGCACGACGCTTGCAGCGAAGCTCTGGCGGCCTGTCAGCAGGTGTGCAAGCCCGGCAATCTTGTTGGCGACGTGTTTGACACTCACGCCCGGATTCTGGACGACGCCGGGTATAGCGAGCATCGCCTGAACGCCTGCGGTTATTCGTTAAGCGCCAATTACCCGCCGACTTGGATGGAGCAACCCATGTTTTGCACGGGGCAGAGCACTGTCGTCCAACCAAACATGGTGTTCTTCATGCATATGATTTTGGCGGATACGGGCAGGGGGCTGACCATGTCGCTCGGGGAAACTGGAGTTGTGAGTGATACAGGCTTCAACCCGTTGTCCCGACTGACACACGACTTACACGTTAGCTGAAACAAACGAGGACTGCCTGTACGCGCTATAAACGCCTCAAAACAGGCTCGATGTGAGTTCGCCCCATGAAATTTGGACACTGGCGTAAGCTGCGATTTGCTGTCTGCTGATCATCAACACAATCAAAGATGCCCAAACGGAAGCAACATCATCCAGAGTTCAAGGCCGAGGTCGCGTTGGATTCGCTGAAGTGCGAGGAGGCGGTCACCCAATCACGCCGTGGTTGACTACGCCTTCGGACCAAGCGTCGGAACACCGCTATACAATCTCGCTCATACCTACACCGCTCCAACCCTTCGGGACGGGCTCGGATTGTGGGCGTTTTCTGCGCTGCTGCCCGTCGCCTGCGTCTGTCAGGCGCATATCGGTATCGAGCGTGCCTTGAGGTATGGGCTGAAGTTCGAAACTACCTTTGCCCACTAAATCTTGCTGTGAGTAAATTTCCAGGGCGTGCGATTTATTTTTTTCGAGGTGCTGGGATTTGAGATGCCTTAACATGTGGGTGATTTAGGGATAAAGTTAGGGCTAGTATAAATTTTATGTATAAATATCTTTTTGATTCAGTGTGTTGACGTTTTTCTGGCGGAGGAGGTGTCCGTCGTCGTGGTGGCCGATAGAGTATAAGTAATTGAAAGAATTTATAATAAAAGTTGGCGTATAGCAAAATGTATAGCAAGATCTTGGCTTGCGCTCTCGCCAATTCCAGTTCCTCCTTCTGAGCCACATCAACGTGTAAGTGCACCAAGTGCGGTTCCTGGCCATCAATCACCTGAAGGGTTTGGAGATGATAGATGCGCCTGGACGACCGGATCTATTCTCCTCGAGTTCCTTGGGAATATCCCGCAGGAAGATATGACGTCGCGGACTGTCCGGTAGCTCTCGACCCTTTTCCAAACGACATCCGAGCTTGTCGGTGCACGCAGCGGAACAGAGGCGAGGAAGAGCATCTTGCCGAAGAGATACTGCCTGTTCTGTCGGTGTGGCGGAACGAGGATGGACATGGTTAGCGAGCCCGTATCCGTGGTCTCGTTGTCTAGTACGAAGATCCGCCCGTTTTGATATCCGACCTTGCCATCGCAACGTGTCCAGCGGCGGGGCCGGCCTGGTGCCCCCGCCAGAGCCTCGATCAATCGCGAGCGCACCATGCCGGGGGACTCGTCCAGGAACATTGCGTTCACGACGATTGAACCTGGCGCCGCCGTGGATGTGAAGTGGACCTGGTAGGCTCCCAGGTGGGGCCTGAGCGCCGCCAGATTGCCTGGGAAGGCGGTTGCGAGAGGATCACTGCGCCGTTCGGCAAAGGATTGGGTTTGCCTGTGATAGACATTGAGCAGAGCGTCATGGGGGCCGAGCAGTGTGGCGTCCGATAGCCCGAAATACTTGGAGATGCGGCGGAGGTTGTGGGCAGAGGGTCGCGACTTCCCGTTCAGGTATTTGCTGAATTGTTGATGATTGATGCCGATCTCACGGCAGACTTGCGCCACCGATGGCTTCTCGGCGCAGAGGAATTGCAGGTTTTTCTCAAGTTCATTTGTCATATGGAAGTTTGTCGGTGTTCCGAGGTGCTTAGCTTCGCGTTATATAGCTTAAAGTCGCTTAATTGTATAACGCGATGATTCGATTGATGTTCAGGCAAATCCAATCACAAGGAGGGCCTGACATGAACCGGAATGAATATCTCAAGCAGCTTGAAGGGCGACTCCTCAGAGGAGCGATCGGACGCCGCCAATTTATGCGGGGCGCACTTGCTACCGGCATCGGCCTTACGGTGGCCAGCGGCCTTGCTGGACGCGCGGCGGCAGCCACGCCCCAAAAAGGCGGAATGCTCACCGCTGGTCTCGGTCATGGCGCCACGACTGATACGCTCGATCCCGGCCGTTTCGAAGCGGGCTTCCTGATCCCGCTTGCCTATGGAATGCATGGCTACCTGACTGAGATTGACGCGGATAGCGCGGTGCGCCCGTCGCTGTCCGAGTCCTGGGAAGCATCAAACGGTGCTTCGGTCTGGACGTTCACCCTACGCGAGGGGTTGGAATTCCACGATGGGAATTCCGTCACCGCCAATGATGTCATCGCATCGATCAACTACCATCGGGGTGACAGCTCGGACTCGGCGGGTGCTCCGCTGGTCGCGGACGTGACCGATATCAGAGCCGATGGCCCTCGCACCGTCGTTTTTACCCTAGCAAGTGGCAACGCAGATTTTCCGGCGATTCTTAGCGATTATCACTTCCCGATCATGCCTGCGGTCGATGGTAGCATCGACTGGAGGGCAGGGATCGGCACGGGCCCCTATCGTCTCGATAGCTTCAAGCCCGGTGTTTCGGCCGAACTCTCACGCTTCGAGAACCACTGGAACGACGCGGTGGCACATGTCGATCAATGGCGCCTTCTCGCGCTGCTCGACACCAACGCGCGAATGACAGCCGCCGTATCGGGGGATGTCGATTTGATCGACAAGGTCGATCTCAAGACGGCGAACCTGATGGCCCGAAAGCCGGGTGTGACGCTGCATTCGGTGGCCGGCACACAGCACTATACTTTCCCGATGCTCACCAATGTAGCGCCCTTTGACGACAACAACCTGCGCCAAGCGCTGAAATGGGCGATGAACCGGGAGGAGATGGTCGAAAAGGTGCTCTTTGGCTATGGCGCAGTTGGCAATGATCATCCGATCGGTCCAAACCAGCGTTATTATAACGACCAAATGGAGCAGAAGACTTTTGATCCGGACAAGGCAAAGTTCTACTTGGAAAAAGCCGGCATCAGTGACCTGAAAATCCCGTTGACCACTGCCGATGCAGCTTTTCCGGGTGCGGTAGATGCGTGCCTCTTGATACAGAACTCGGCCAAGCAATGCGGCATTACTGTCGACGTCGAGCGTGCGCCAAACGATGGCTACTGGAGCGATGTGTGGCGCTCGCGCCCGTGGTTGCGCCAGCTACATGGCGGGGCGCCCTGTTGTGGATATGATGTTCTCGCTAGCCTACAAGTCGGGCGTGGCGTGGAATGAATCCTACTGGTCCCACGATGCGTTCGACCAGCTTCTTCTCGCGGCACGCGCGGAACTGGACGAGGCAAAGCGCCAGGAAATGTATTTTGAAATGCAGGACATCGCCGCCAATCAGGGCGGCGTGGCGATCCCGATGTTCGCTTCCTACGTCTTTGTCACCGCCGACAGCGTGGGCACTCCAGAAGCCTTCTCTTCCAATCTCGACCTCGACGGTGCGAGGTTCATGGAACGCTGGTGGAAAGCCAGCTAGGCGTCGCCAAAATGACGAAGTGAAGGCTCCGAGTACGTTCCGGGGCCTTCGCGCGGCCCCACTCCTTGGGCTGGGGCTATTCATTAAACTGAGACAACCCGGGAATGACGATGCGGCTGTTCATGGCGACCCTCTCAACCGAAACGAACACCTTTTGCTCGATGCCGACCGCGATGTCGGGCTTCGAAGAGTTCTACCTGCGCCACGGCACTGCAACGCAGGAGGCGCCCAATCTGATGACCGAGGCGCTGCATGTCTGGCGGGCAGGGGCCCTGGCCGAGGGGTGGCAGGTGACCGAAAGCCTCGCCGCGATTGCCGAACCAGCGGGCCTGACTACCGCGCCCACTTTTGACGCTCTGCGCGAAGAAATCCTGTCTGATCTGGAAGCGGTTGGCGGCGCGGATATTGTCCTGTTGCAACTCCATGGAGCGATGGTGGCCGAGGGCACCGAAGATTGCGAGGGGAATATCCTCGCCGCTGTGCGCGCACGCTGCCCGGATGCGGTGATCGGTGTCGCGCTCGATCTGCATTGCCACTTGACGGCGCAGATGTGCGAGGCTGCGGATTTGGTCATTACCTTCAAGGAGTATCCTCACGACGACGCCACCCCGCGTGCCGAAGAGCTTTTCGACATGGCGCGGCGCATGGTGCTGGGTGAAATCGACCCGGTCATGAGAGTCTTCGATTGCCGGATGCTGGGCCTTTACATGACCAAGGAGGGCGAAATGGCACGCATCGTGCGCGAAATGCACGAATTGGAGTCACGACCCGGTATCCTATCGGTGTCTCTGTCGCATGGGTTCGCTTGGGCCGACGTGGCCGATCTGGGCGCTCGGTTTCTGGTGATCGCAGATGGCGATGCGGATCTCGCATACACGACCGCCGAGACTTTCGGGCGCTGCTTTTATGATCGCCGGCGCGTGCTCACGGTAGAGTATCCCACTTTGGGCGAGGCCCTCGACATGGCACAGGACGAGGAGGCCCCGCAGCCGGTTGTGCTTGCCGACATGGGCGACAATTCGGGCGCCGGTGCGCCAGGTGACGCGACTTTCATGCTACGCGAGATCCTGAGCCGCAAGCTGCCGGGCGTCGCGCTCGGTCTGATCTGGGATCCGATCGTTGTGCGCATCTGTTGCGATGCCGGCGAGGGCGCGACTCTGTCGCTGCGCGTGGGCGGCAAGACCAGCGCTTTTTCAGGCGATCCTATCGACATTGAGGCGCGGGTCATGCGCATCGCATCCGGGTTGGGACAGCATCTTGGCCCAGGTCTCGAGCCGCTAGGATGTATGGTGTGGCTACGTATCGGCACGGATACAGACCTATTGGTCAACGATCTGCGCACGCAGGTCTATCATCCCGAGGCCTTCGAGCAGATGGGCATCCGCCTGGCCGAGAAGCGCGTGGTCGCGGTGAAGTCCACCTTTCACTTCTATGCCCCGTTCCGCGCGATCGCCGTGCGCGTGATCCAGGTGGCGACGCCCGGTGGCGCCTCGCCTGACTTCCACAATTTCGAGTTTCGTCGCGGCGGGGCGGAGCTTTGGCCGTTTGTAGAAAACCCGGTCGGACTAGGCGTTCTCGAAATTCACGCATCATCAAATTCGATTGAAGTATAGCTGCCGCGCTTCACAAAATAGGGCGCTACCCACCAGCCACGCTTCAAGGATATCAGGCCAGCGACGATGTTCGACGCATACGACAAGGTGATATGCGGCGAGCCGTAGGCCAGGCACCGGTCTTCAAGCCAGGCGTTCAACTCGGCATAGGGTTTGAATTTCGGGCGTAAGGGCCGTCTGAATCGCCCCGGGTTTGCCGGAGACCATCAACTTAACTAAGGATGATGGTTATGACGAAAAGCAAAATGGCAAATCGCTAATCGCCAGAGGTCCGCGCGCGTGCGGTCCGCATGGTGTTTGAGCATCAAGGCTCATACGAAACGCAGGCGGGCGCGATTGCGGCCATTGCATCCCGCTGACCGGCAGTGGTTTGCTTGCAAGCCATGAGCGGGGAAGAGCGGCTGTATTCCCCCGACCCTGGCAGCGGTTGATATGGATCAAGGCGCATATGCGCTGCGGCGCATAATCATTCGACCATGCAGGATGTACTTACCGCCATTTGCGACCCGACTCGCCGAGCTGCGCTCGCGCTTCTCTGGGATGGGGATGAGCATTGTGTCTGTGAATTGATGGTAAGGCTCGACGTGAGCCAAAGCCGGATGTCGCGGCACATGAAGGTGCTGCGTGAGGTCGGCCTCGTGCTGGACAGGCGCGATGCGCAATGGGTGCGCTATCGCCGGAACCCCGACCTCGCGTCGGAATTCACGGTAGTGATCGACGCTGTGCTGGCTGCAGAGTTCAATCTTGAAAGGAAGGTCGCATGACCGCCGAAACACATGACTCCGCCCCGCATCGCGGTGCGCCCGACTGGCTTTGGTATGTGGGCGTGCCTGTTGTGGGCGTGGTCCTGTATCTGCTTTACGGTCGGCTGATCCCGATTTCGGAATGGGTGACGGCGCTGTTCCCGGTGGCCCGCAACAGCCACAGCGGTGAGGCCATCGCCTTCTTCGTCTATGATGTGCCCAAGGTGCTGTTGCTCCTGACCGGCATCGTCTTCGTCACAGGCGTGTTGCGCAGTTGGTTCAGCCCGGAAAAGACCCGCGCGATTCTGGCGGGCAAGCGGCAGGTCTGGGGCTATCCACTTGCCTCGCTTCTGGGCGTTCTGACGCCGTTCTGCTCCTGCTCCTCGGTTCCGCTCTTCATCGGCTTCGTCTCGGCGGGCATACCTCTGGGTGTCACCTTCTCTTTCCTGATCGCGGGTCCGATGGTTGGGCCGGTGGGCCTCGGGCTCCTCTACGGTCTGGTGGGCTGGGAGATCGCCACGATCTATCTTGTATTCGGGTTCACAATTGCCACCGTGGCGGGGTTTGTCCTCGGGCGCATGGGGCTGGAGCGCTACCTGCAGGATTGGGTGCGCGAACTGAATGCGGGCCCGGTGGGCGATCTGCCGCAAGAGCAGTTGACGCTTGTCGACCGGCTGAAGATCGGCGTCGAGCAGGTGCGCGAGATCGTCGGCAAGGTCTGGATCTGGGTGCTGGTCGGCATCGGCATCGGCGCGGCGATCCACGGTTATGTCCCCGAAGAGATGATGCTGCGGATCATGGGCGGCGAGGCCTGGTGGTCGGTTCCCGCCGCCGTCGTAGTGGGCGTGCCGATGTACACCAATGCGGCTGGCGTTATCCCGATTGTCGAGGCGCTTCTGGGCAAGGGTGCGGCCCTTGGCACGACGCTGGCCTTCATGATGTCGGTCATCGCCTTGAGCTTGCCTGAGATGATCATCCTCAAACAGGTTCTGAAACTTCAACTGATCGCAATTTTCATCGCCGTCGTCGCTGCGGGAATCCTCGCCACCGGATTTCTCTTTAATGTCCTGATGTGAGGGAAGCTCCGGGGCGATGCTATTCTCTGAAAGGATACACACATGAAAACCGTCAATATCTACGGTCCCGGCTGCAAACGCTGCGAAGCGACAGAAACCATGGTCAAGGACGCGGCATCCCGCCTCGGTATCGAGGTCGAAGTCGTGAAGATCAGCGACGCGAAATCCATCGCCTTGGCGGGCGTCATGTCCACGCCGGGCATTTCGGTTGATGGCAAGCTCGTCCATACCGGCGGCTTGCCGGATACGGCCAAACTCGAAGGATGGCTCCGAGCGTGATGCCGCTGAAGACGCCGGGCGGCTAGGTGTCGCAGTCGCCCTGACGCAGCCACCCTGCGTTACGACACTATTTCCGTTAACGTCGTTATGTCCCTGTTGCCGATCCGTTGCGGAGGAGAGGCCGCAGGTTGTCTAGCCGGCTGTCACGACACCACGGAAAAGTTCGATGCCGCATTACGCTGGAGCGGCTCGCCGTCCTCGTGATCGGGGTGCGTTGGTTGACCGGCTACGCAAAGGCGGCATTTCAAGATCAGGTGCGAAGCGGCCCATGGTTTCCCACTTGTTACGCCCTTCGTATCGGGCCTCGTGCGAATGTGTCCGGAACGTCTGTCGGCAACCTGACGGAAGCCTGGAAACCGGAAGACCCACCCGGACGCGGTGACTCCAGAAGGAGCGTGCTTCCGATCCGGTCCGCGATGGCGGCGGCGATGGCGAGGCCAAGCCCGCTGCCATCGGGGCTTGCACTTGCGCGCACGAAACGGGCGGTCAGGCGGTCAAGAGTGTCGCGCGGCAGGACGGGACCGTCGTTCGCTACGATCAGGTGCCCTTCTTCCGTCAGGGTCACTTTGACCGGAGCATCCTTCGCCCCGTGACGGAGGGCGTTTTCAACGAGGTTTCGCAAGAGGATTCCGAAGGCGTCGGGATCAATGTCCGACATGAGGGCCGTCTCCGGCAAGGTCAACGTGATCCGCCCCGGCGCGCCCGCGCGCCCGATATCGTCCACGATGACACGCGCGACGGCTCTCAGGTCCGAGCTTTGGTCCTGCCTCAATCGCCCGCCCTCCGCCCGAGCGAGCTGCATGAGGCGCTCGGAAAGCCGCGTCAGCCGCTTGAGCGTCGCTTCGATCTCTGCAGCGCGTGCGTCAGTGGCCGGGTCACAGGTCTCTGACCGGATCCGCTGCGCCTGCGCAATGGCGCCCGCCAGCGGTGTCCGAAGTTCATGGGCCGCGTTCGCCGCAAAGCTGCGCTCGGCTTCGAAAGCTTCGCGCAATCTGGCCAGAAGGCTGTTGAGGGTCGCGGCCAGCGGGCCGATCTCTGCCGGCAGGTCGTTCGCGGGCACCTCGGACAGGTCACGGGCGCCGCGCGACTCGAGCTGCGCGCGGAAGCGGCGTAGGGGGGCGAGGCTGAATCGGACGGCCAGGATGATGGCTACAAGTGCGACCGGCAGCACGATCAGCAGCGGCAGGCTGAGGCCCATCTGAATTTCTCGCGCGACCGCCTCGCGATGCGCCAGCGGTTCGGCCACCGTGATGCGGATCGTCCCCTCAAGCACCGCGTCGCTATAGAGACGGTAGGTCGCTGTCTGGGTGAATCCTTGGCCCTGATAGGGGGGGAACACGGTTGGGTCCGCCGCGTGGGATTGCAGCAGGATGCGCCCCTCGGAATCGCGGACGAGATAGGTGAAGAATTCGTCGTGCTCCCGGACCGGGGCGAGCCGCTGCGTCACGCCCTGGTCTTCGCGTCCGATGATATCGGTCACAGCCAGCGGCAGGATGCGCTCCGCGGTCTCGCGCAGGGCGCTGTCGAAGACCTCGTCGATTTCGCCGCGGACGATTAGGGACGTTACCGTCGCAGCCAGCAGCCACAGGATTGTCAGCACGAGGCCCAGCGACAGACCGAGCCGCGCCTGAAGGCTGCGCGGCAGGCTCATGGTTTGCCCAGCCTGTAACCCATGCCGCGCTCGGTCTCGATCACCGCGCTGCCGAGCTTCTTGCGCAACCGGCTGACATGGACCTCGATCGTGTTGCTCTCCACTTCGGCGTCAAAGGCATAGAGCTTCTCCTCCAGTTGCGCCTTGGACAGAAGCTGGCCGGGGCGGGCTAGGAAGGCCTCGAACAAAGCCCATTCCCGTGCGGTCAGGTGGACGGGCTTGCCGTCGCGGAGGATGCTGCGCGCGGCCAGATCGACCTCCAGCGCGCCATGGGTAACGATAGGGTTCGGGTTGCCGCTATAGCGCCGAGCGACCGAGCCGATCCGGGCGGACAGCTCAGCAAGGTCGAAGGGCTTCACGAGGTAGTCGTCTGCACCGGCGTTCAGACCTTCGATCCGGTCCGAGATCTGGTCGAGCGCGGTCAGGATGATCACCGGCGTCACGTCGCCCTGTGCGCGCAGGGTTTTGAGGAAACTGATGCCGCGCCCATCTGGCAGCATGAGGTCGAGCAGGATCAGGTCGTAAGAGGTGGTGCGCAGAGCGTCGCCCGCAGCGTCGAGTCGCGTGACCCAGTCCACGGACTGGCCGTCGGCCGCGATCTGGTCGCGCACGGCGGCGCCGAGAGTTGTATCGTCCTCGATCAGCAGAATGCGCATGGTCGTCCCTGTCCTTTCTTGATGGCCCTCCATGATCCGTCTGGCTGACACGAAGCTGAAGCGGGTGGTTCGACCCCTTCAGGTTGCCGTCAGCTTCGGCGCGCATAAATTTCATCAAGATGGCCGCATAGGGGAGTTTGACTCATGAGGAAGACATTGACAATTCTTGGTTTTCTCGCGGCCTTTCCCGCCGGGGTCGCACTGGCGGATGACGACTGCTTCGTGCCGATGGCCGATTGGCAGCCGCGCGATGCCGTGGCCAGCCTGGCCGAAGAGAACGGCTGGACGGTGCGCCGCATCAAGATCGACGACGGTTGCTATGAAATCGAGGGTCGCGACGCCGAGGGGCGCCGGATCGAGGTCACGGTCCATCCGGCAACGCTTGAAGTGATCGAGTTCGAATATGAGGACGACGACGATGACTGAAGCGCACGCTCAGAGTGCGCCCGGTCCCGGCGAAATCGTCTGACCTCCCGGATTTTGTGGGCTGATCGCCCCTCGGTCTTGGCCTGGCCCCGCTCTCACCGGCGGGGCCTTCTCATTTCTGACGGCAAGCTGAAGCGAATTTCGCTCCGACGTCAGGAAAGCCTCAGGTCCACCCTCCAGATTGATCGCAGCAGACACAAAGGAGACCCCGCCATGAACAATACCCTGACCGTATTTGCATTGGCTGCACTTCTGCCCATAGGCGCAGCGCTCGCCGATGACGACGATTGCTCCGTGCCCCGCAGCCAGTGGCAGCCTCGGGAGGCCGCAATGCAGGTGGCCGAGCAGAACGGCTGGAGCGTGCGTGACTTCGAGATCGACGATGGCTGCTACGAGATCGAGGGCCGCGACAGCAGTGGCCGGGAGATCGAGGTGAAACTCGATCCGGCGACGTTGCAGGTTATCGAGATGGAATATGAGGACGACGACGATCGCGGCGGCGCCCGCAATCCAGCGCCGGCCGGCACCGCCCAGCCGCCGGAGAACGGCCTCTTCGAGAACGGCGCTTCTCCTCAGGTTCAGGTGAAATGATCTGCTCCGCTGCACCTCTTCGAACAAGGATCCATCCGATGAAATCGCTATTCGCCACGCTCGCGCTCACCACGGCGCTGACGTTCCCCGGCATCGCCACGGCACGGCCGGTGACGCTTACGACCACCCTCAACAACTATGGCGGGGACGGGGCTTACCTCGCTCTCTACGTCACCGACGCCTCGGGCGCCTATGTTGGCAGCCTCTGGATGGCTGGCGGAAAGTCCAAATACTATGAGCACCTGAGCGACTGGTACCGCGCCACGGGCGGTGACACCGCGCAGGTGAATGGCATCACCGGTGCCAGCGTCGGCGCGGGCCGCACGCTCGAGATCACGCTCGACCTTGCGGATGCGCTGTTCGATGCGGGTTACACGCTCCATATCGACGCCGCCGTCGAGGACATGCGCGACAGTCCGAACGAGGTGGCGGTGCCCCTGACGACCGATGGCGCCGGCACGCCCGTTCGCGGCCGCCGCTACGTCGCAAGTTTCGCTTACGACATGTGAGGAAAGAGGCCATGATACGGGCACTCCATCGCTGGCCAGGTCTTCTGGCACTGGCTCTCGTGACCATCCTGTGCATGAGCGGCGCGGCGCTATCGGTCTTTCCTGCGGCCGAGCGACTCGCCGCGCCGCAGGTGGAAGCCGGTCTGAGCATCGCCACCCTCGCGGACCGCATCCAGGCGGCCTATCCGGGCGTCGAGCAGATCCGCCGGTCTCCATCGGGCCGGATCACCGCCTACTGGTTCGACCAAGGCACGCCCGGCGCTGCCGTGATCGATCCGGCGACGGGTGAGGGCGTGGCCTCAGCCGACCCGAACCAGACCCTCCGCTGGCTCACCAACCTGCATCGCTCGCTGTTCCTCGGGGATGGGGGGCGTATTGCCATGGCGACGGGGGCTTTGGCGATGCTGGTCCTGTCGCTGTCCGGTGCTGCGCTGATCGTGCGGCGGGCCGGCGGCTGGCGACGCTGGTTCGCGCCTCAGCGGGGGCCGCTTGCCGCTCGACTGCATGTCGGGATTGCCCGCATCGCTGTGATCGGTCTCGTTCTGTCGTCCACTACGGCGTTGTGGATGACGGCCTCGACCTTCGATCTTCTCCCTGATGGTGGTGCAGCGCCAGCTTTCCCTGCGAAGGTGAGCGGCCAGACAGGCGTGGCCTTCGACCAGATGGCGCTCCTGACCGATACCCCCGTGGCCGAGCTGCGTGAGCTGAGCTTTCCTCATTCGAGCGATGCCGCCGACGTTTTCACGCTCAAGACAAACGGGGGCACAGGCTATCTCGACCAAGGCAGCGGCGCGTTGCTGGCTTGGGCTGACCTGTCCGGGTGGGAGCGCGTATCGGAAACCATCTACATGCTACACACCGGACAGGGCGCGGCGATGCTGGGGCTTGTGCTTGGACTGATGGCGCTTGGCGTGCCGGTGATAGGCGCGACGGGAGTGCTGATCTGGCTCGCCGGACGGCGCGGGCGGCCCCGCATCCGGGGCAATCAGCCAGCGAGCCGGGCCGAGACGATCCTGCTTGTCGGCAGCGAGGGCGGCAGCACCTGGGGCTTCGCCGCAACGCTGCACGCAGCGCTGTCGCAAGCCGGGCAGAGCGTGCATGTTGGCCCGATGTCGGGTTTCGCACCGAAGCGCTATGCGCGGGCGCAACGGATCATCCTGCTCGCCGCGACCTACGGCGACGGCGCGGCACCGACCTCGGCCAAGGGGTTCCTCGACCGGCTGAACGCCCTCGAACACACGCCGGACGCGCCGCTTGCGGTGCTTGGCTTTGGCGACCGCAGCTTTCCGGCCTACTGCGGCTATGCCCGGACCGTTGCCGAGGTCGCTGCGGCGAAGGGCTGGCCCGAACTCATGCCGCTCGACATGATCGACCGCCAGTCGCCTCAGGATTTCGCGCGCTGGGGTCGTGTGCTCGGAGACGCTCTCGGCATCGAGCTTGACCTGTCGCACCAGCCCGTTCTTCCGAAAAGCCAGACACTGACCCTGGTCTCGCGCCGGGACTATGGCGCCGAGGTGCAAGCCCCGACCGCGATCCTACGTTTTGCCCTGCCGCGCGTCTCGCTCTGGCAGCGGCTGACCGGGGGAGGGTTCGCGCGCTTCCTGGCCGGGGACCTGATCGGAATTTTGCCCGAAGGCAGCGCCGTCCCGCGGCTTTACTCGCTCGCCTCAGGAAGCCGCGACGGCTTCATCGAGATCGTGGTGAAAAAGCATGCCGGTGGCCTCTGCTCGGGCCAGCTTACGGCGCTGGAGCCGGGCGACACGGTGACCGGCTTCCTCCGTCGTAACCCCGGTTTTCGTCCGGGACGGAGCCGCGCGCCGCTGATCCTGATCGGTGCAGGGACCGGCATCGGGCCGCTTGCGGGCTTCATTCGCAGCAACAGGAGTGGCAGGCCGGTACACCTGTTCTTCGGCATGCGTGACCCCGACAGTGACTTCTTCTACGGCGAGGAATTTCCCGTCTGGAAGGAAGAAGGGCGGGTGACCCGGCTGTTCACCGCTGTCTCGCGCGGGGCGCGTCCGCACTACGTACAGGATGCTCTGCGGGGCGAGGCCACTCAGGTTGCGGAACTTATCCGAAACGGGGCTCGCGTGATGGTTTGTGGTGGACGCGACATGGCGGCGGGCGTGGCTGATGCGTTGGTCGAAATCCTCGCGCCGGCCGGGCTCACGCCGGCAGTTCTGAAGGCGGAGGGGCGGTATGTCGAAGATGTCTACTGAGAGTGTGCGCATCGCTCTGAACGGCTCGACGATGGGCACGCGCTGGTCGGCACTGTTCTTCGCGGAGCCGGGTGTCAACTCTGATCCGATCCGCGCGGCGCTGCAAGCGGCCGTGGACGAAGTGGACGGACAGATGTCGACCTGGAAGCCCGACAGCGACCTGATGCAGATCAACGCGGCGCGGGTGGGCCAATGGGTGGCGGTGCCCGAGCACCTTGGACACGTCCTGCGTCTGGGCCTCGAGATCGGGCGCGCCTCGTGCGGGGCCTTTGATGTCGGCATGGGGGACGCGGTGATGGCCTGGGGCTTCGGGCCGGAGGCCGCCGCGCCTGATGGCATCCGTGCCGCGATGGTCGCGCCGCGCCGCCCTGCGCATGAGGTGCTGGAGATCTGTGGCGACCAAGTGCGCAAGTCCGCGCCCATCGCGCTTGATCTCAACGGCATCGCCAAGGGCTATGGGGTGGACCGGCTGGCCGAGACATTGCGCAACCACGGGATCGACAATGGTCTCGTCGGCATCGACGGTGAAATGCGCGCGCTCGGCCTTCGGCCGGACGGAAAGGCATGGACCATCGCGGTCGAAGCGCCGGACCCGGAGCGTCGGGCTCCCCATTCGATTCTCGCGCTGCAGGACGCTGCCGTCGCGACCTCTGGCGATTACCGCCACTGGGTCGAGGTGCAGGGACGACGCCTTGCGCACTCGATGGACCCGAGGCTCGGCGCGCCGCTGATCGCTTCGCCGGCCTCTGTCACCGTCGTGGCCCGTACCTGTGCCGAGGCCGATGCTTGGGCGACGGCCCTCATGGTTCTCGGCGCCGATGCGGGCGCGGCGCTCGCAAGAAGACGCGGGCTCGACGCCCTGTTCCTGCTGCGTGATGATGACCACAGCACAAGGAGCGTGGGATTCGGACGGCTTTTTGCCGAAGAGCCAGCGGCAATCGCCTCGGCAGAGGGGGACGAGCCGCAAGGAAACAATCCGGACCGGTCGCTTAAAGATCGCGCGTTCGGTAGGGTTTTGCGGTGCGGATGGCTGCGCAACCCGCGCGACAGCGTTTACTGGCAACCGTAGGACAGATCATGATAGCTGAGTCTTACATTCCTGTTCTAGCATCCGGGTGGATATCGTGAAAAAGCTTTTTGCTGCAGATCGTGCCCTGGTGTTGACGGGCCTGACGCTCCTCGGGATGCTCCTGGCTGCGCTCGCTCTCTGGCCACTGCGGGACATTGCAGCCCAACGCACTTCCATGGTGGGTCTGCTGCTCGTGTATCTGGCCGGGGGGGTGCCTGCGACTTGGCGGGCGCTTGTGACCCTGTGGCAAGACCGCATTCTGGATATTGATCTGCTGATGGTTGTCGCGGCCATTGCGGCCGCAGCCGTTGGCGCACCCTTTGAGGGTGCGGTGTTGCTGACGTTGTTCAGCGTTTCGACAACCCTGGAAGAACGCGCACTCGGACGCGCGCGGCGGGCTGTCGAGGCCCTGATGGCGCTGCGCCCCGAGACCGCCTTGCGAAAGGCACCCGACGGCAGGGTCATGGAAATTCCAGCCGCCGAGCTGAAGGTCGATGACATCTTTGTTCTGCGGCCGGGTGCGCGCGTGCCCACCGACGGGGTGATCACCACCGGCCGTGGTGCGCTGGACGAGGCGAATATCACGGGTGAATCCATGCCCGTCAGCAAGCAGCAGGGCGCAAAGGTGTTCGAGGCGACGGTCAACCTCGACGGAGTGCTGGAAGTCGCGGTCACGAAAACGGTCGAGGAAAGCACCGTCGCGCGCATGATCGCGCTGGTCACCGAAGCGCAGGCGGAAAAGGCGCCGTCTGAACGTTTCAGCGAATGGTTCGGACAGCGGTATACAGTTGCGGTTCTGCTTGGTGCCATCCTCGCCTTCGCCGCCTTCATCTGGCTTGAGAATGAATGGCACGAGGCGCTCTATCGCGCGGCAGTGCTGCTGGTTGCGGCAAGCCCCTGCGCCATCGTGATTTCGGTTCCCGCCGCAATCCTGTCTGCACTCTCGGCCGCAGCGCGCGGGGGCGTACTGTTCAAGGGCGGGGCTGCGCTCGAAACGCTCGCGGCGGTCAATTCCTTTGCCTTCGACAAGACGGGCACGCTGACGACTGGCAAGGCATCGGTCACCAAAGTTGTTGCGCTTGACGGTAACGAGGAAGAATTCCTGTTCCTTCTGGCCGGCCTCGAAGCCAATTCGGAACACCACAGCGGCGCGGCGATCCGGCAGGAAGCGGCTGATCGCGGGATCACACCCGCCGAGGTGGAGAATGTCGTCACGCTGCCGAGCGAGGGTATCACCGGCGACAGGGCAGGTGAAAAACTGTGGGCTGGCAATCCACGCATGGCGGCACGGATGGGGGCAGGGATCGAACATGCGTCCCTGACGGTGCTAGCCGAGGACACCCAGACGGTCATTTATTTTGGCCGGGGTGCCCGGCTTCTCGGTGCCGTCAGCCTCGCGGATCAGACCCGCCCGAGTTCCAGACCGGCGCTGGCGGCGCTCCGCGAGAGCGGCGTTACGAAAATCCTCATGATGACCGGCGATAGAAAGCCGGTCGCCTTGCGGATAGGTCGCGAACTCGGCCTCCAGCCCGATGAAATCCATGCCGACATGCTCCCCGAGGACAAGCTTCGCATGATCGGCACGCTGGCGGCCGAGGGCAGGATCGCCTTTGTCGGAGATGGCGTCAATGACGCGGCAGCGCTCGCGCGGGCCGATGTGGGAATTGCGATGGGCGCGGCGGGGTCGGAAGTCGCCCTTCAGGCCGCCGACGTCGCGCTCTTGTCGGAAGATATGGGGCAGCTTGCGGAGGCGCACAGGCTGGCGCGCCGGACCGCTTCGATCATCCGTCAGAACCTTATCTTTGCCATGGGCGCCATGATCATACTCGTCACGGGCGGGCTGTTCTTCGATCTGCCCTTACCTTTGGCAGTGATCGGCCACGAAGGGGGGACGGTTCTGGTTGTGCTCAATGGCCTGCGTTTGCTCCGCACACCCCGCCGGAATGGCGAAACGAAAATGCCCGAGAATGCGGAAGCGGTCGCCTCTTGAGTGTTCAACCGGCGTTCACAGCAGCGGATTTTATGTTGAATTTCGAAAGGCAATGGCTTGGTCGGTAGAGAAGGTTCGACGCCAGTTTCGCAAATGACCCCGGCAATACGCTGTTGTCAGCAGCGGAGGTTTGCCAGTAGCCGACAGGATGACTCCTCGATCTGGCCAGTTCGGCTTCGATCATGAGCGATACAGGGCCTAGTCCCTTCGCCGAACTTGACGAGTTCTTTGCCTGGTGAAGACCTACATAGGTGAACTCGGGCTGACGCTGATGGCCTGTGCGCGCCTCGATATCGCTCAAGGAAATCCGGTCGACGAGGTGACCGCTATTGAGTTCGTGCCCGTCTAAGCTGACAGCAATGGCAACCGCAGCAAACGGCCAATACATATTTTCTGTGTTCGGGGAGAAGCACGGAAATATACGTCGAAACGATTACTTAGGAGATGAGCGGACAACTTTGATCGTGTCCTTTCGGTGCGGGCTCGCGTCCAATTCTGCCAAACCGACGTTACACAGGTTTGTACATATCGGAGACTGCCTCAAAGCTTGTTGCCTGGCCGCCACCCTAGAGGTCGGTATCGTTGCGCATTGCGCGTCTACTAAATCCTCAGAAGAAGACGGAGACAAAATGCCGGGGATTGATAAGGATCACTTTCAGAATTGGCTGCACATTTTGTTGCAGCCAAAATTTCGGAATTCCTCATCAGGTACGTGTTCAGTTCAGTCATCGACCAAGCCCTATGATCTTATTGCTCAGTCTTTGTCTTTCATACGTAATTGTCCACAATACGTAAGAATTGTGGCTATTTTGGAAACAATGGAAATTCCCCGCAAAGTTTGTGGCCGGCGAACCCTGCGAGACCTCTGCCGTTGAAGGGTTAGGGGCCATACCCCTTCTGTTTCCCTGCCCAATTCTCACTCGCAATATGTGGACGCCATCAATTTCCAGACAGCACGTTCTGGTTCACTATGCCGTTTGATCGAGAGGCATCGTAGCGAAGTCTTTGAAAACCCGACCCCAATTCGAAATGCGCCCCGGATCAAGACTCGCCAGGCGCATCGCGTGTGCTGCGGTAATGGAAACGGAATCGAGTATCGTAACACCCAGCTCGACCTCTAGCGCCGCGGCCACTGGTGCTCCGCGGAAATTGGTGCAGATAATCGCGATTGCATCAGGTTGCGATGGTGCCACGTCGCGGATCATATCGGCTATGCGCTCGGGCGGATAGCAGCCATAGGAGAAGTTTCCTTGATCCTTGAGGTGCCGTTCAGCGCTGATCTGGTATCCTTGCTTTTCGAAATTCGCGACGATCGTTGACTGTATTTCGCTTAAATATGGGGTGACAAATGCTAACCGTTTGACACCGAAATGGCTGAAATACGCATCATAGGCGAGCATGGACGAGGTGGCCGGGATGCCGGTGCGTTCCGTGATGGCGCGGCAGAGCGCCCGATCCTGTTCGAGTCCCAGCCAAGAGGCGGCCGTGCCACACCACGCAATGCAGTGCGGATTCGCCTCGGCCAGACGATCGGCAGCTTCGAGGATGGTTTCCAATTGGAATTGGTCACGCGAAGCTCCCGAGTTCGAGATTTCGACCACGCGGAAGCGATTGAAATGCACCGAGGCATCTTCTCCGAAGGTGGCGAACATCGCCGAGGTGTAGGGCTCCAGTACCGTGTTCGAAGACGGCACCAACATGCCGACGCGTCGAGCGGGGTGGTGGTCGTTCGTCATAGTTTCAAGCTCCGTGCCAGGATAAGTGCATCGTCAGCGAGCATCCGAACATGATCATTCATGGCTTGTGCGGCCGCTTTTCCGTCGCGATTTTTCAGAGCAAGGGCCAGTGCTTCATGCTCTTTCTCTGCAGTTTCCCGACGGTCGGGTCGGAAGGTGATGAAACGCCTGTAAGGGGTCAGGCGTTTGCCAAGCTGCGTAATTTGATCGGCGAGCGCGCGATTGTCTGCGGCAACATGAATGGCATGATGAAAGGCGTCGTTGCGGTCCATATACAGTGCGGCATCATTGCTGTTCGCCGCCTCGCAGCAAGCCTGATAGGCGCCTGCGATCTGGTCGGCGTGAAAATCGGTCATCCGCTCGCAGGCGAGGCGCGAGGCGACGGCCTCCAGCTCACCGACCAGTTCGAATATTTCCATCACCTCGCTGACAGTCGGGCGCGCCACAACGGCACCGATCCTTGGCTTTAACACGACCAGCCCCGTGGTGGCCAGTGCACGTAGCGCCTCACGGACGGGGGTGCGCGACACGGCAAAACGCTCGCTCAGCGTCACCTCATCGAGCCGCTGACCGGGGGCAATATCGCCGTTGAGAATCTCTGCTTCCAGGGCCTGGATGATGCGTTCGGTTTGGGTGAGTTTTGGGTTTTCCGTCTTTTCTTCAAAAGAACCCTGCGATGCGGCATTATTTTTTATCATTATATTCAAATCCTTATTCCTATAATGCTTAAAATTTAAGCAACGAACGTTTCACCTCAACATTTTTGTATGCATCTCGCATACATAATGCTAGCCTGATTCGAGAGATCTGGCCATCACGGGTGTCCAACAGACATCAGGCTCCATGCGCCGGGCATTCGATATTCTAGAGTTGAGAGGCGTCGATTATGGATCTGAGATTAACGGGCAAGCGCGTATTGATCACCGGGGCCTCGCAGGGGATCGGTGAGGGTGTGGCAGAAGTTTTTGCCGAAGAAGGCGCCGTTCTGCATCTGACGGCGCGCAACGAGGCCAATCTTACCCGAGTTGCCACGCATCTGCGCAAAACATATGGCGCTGAGGTTTCGATTTACCCGATGGATCTGGGGGGTGGTCAGGCCCCGCTGGATCTGGCCGATGCCGTGGGCGATGTGGATATCCTGATCAACAATGCAGGTGTTATTCCCGGCGGTAATCTTTTCTCCACCGACGATGCAACATGGCGCCAAAACTGGGACCTCAAAGTATTCGGCTATATCAACATGTGCCGGGTCTACTACGAGCGCATGAAGGCGGCAGGTGGTGGTGTCATCATCAACGATATCGGAAATGCCGGCGAACGGTTTGATGCCGACTACATTGCAGGGACCACCGGCAACGCCAGCCTGATGGCCTTTACCCGCGCCCTGGGCGGTCGCAGCCTTGACGACAATATCCGGGTTGTTGGCGTAAATCCGGGACCGGTCGATACCACCCGCATCTACACGCTCCTCAAGCGGCGCGCGGTTGATTGGTACGGTGACGAGTCTCGTTGGGAGGAATTGCTGGCGACCTATCCGTTGAAGCGCCCTGCCAAGGTGGCTGAAATCGCCGATCTCATGGCCTTTTTGGCCTCCGAGCGGTCAGGTTATACATCTGGAGCAATCTTCACCGTTGATGGCGGTATTGCTTCTCGGGCCTCGATTATCTGATGGAGCAGGTCACCGCATTTCAACCCTCCATGGATCCTGCATCGGGGCAGAGCTTTCCTCTGCATGTCGGCGGGCAATGGTGTGCGGCGCTAGACGGCGCCCAACGCGATGTGCTGAATCCTGCGACCGGTGCTACGAGTTGGCATGTGGCCGAGGCCGGTCAGGCCGATGTCGCGCATGCCTGCGAGGTGGCGCACGCGGCCTTCCCGGATTGGGCGGCATCTACCACTGACGCGCGAGCCAAAGCGTTGCGCAACTTGGCGCAGATTATCCGCGAGCGGATGGGCGAACTGGCGGTCCTTGAAGCGTCGGTTACCGGACGTCCCGTCCGCGAGATGCGCGCACAGATGGGGCGCATTCCCGAGTGGTTTGAGTATTTTGCAGGCATCATCCTGGGCCTGGAAGGTAGCTCGAACGCGCTTCAGGGTGGGTTCCTGAACTACACGCAATACCGTCCGCATGGTGTTTGCGCGCTGCTGACACCGTGGAACCATCCGATCCTTATCCTGAGCAAGAAATTGGCTGCTGCACTTGCCGCTGGGAATTCGGTCGTTGTGAAACCCTCGGAACTGGCCCCGATTACGCCGCTTATTCTGTCCCAGTGGGCCGTCGAGGCGGGAATTCCCGCTGGGGTCATTAATGTAGTAACGGGTGGGGCCGAAACCGGCGCCGCGCTGGTGGCTGATCCGCATGTCAGGCATATCGACCTGACAGGCGGTACGGAAACCGGCAAACGCGTGGCCGCCGCCGCCGCCGAGCGCCTGGTGCCCTGTGCGCTGGAATTGGGTGGCAAAACACCGGTCATTGTCTTTGACAGCGCCGAACTGGATGAGGCTGTCGCGGGCGCGTTGTTTTCGGGTTTCGTGGCCGCAGGGCAGACCTGCGTCTCTGGTAGCCGTTTCTTGGTGCAGCGCGGCGTATACGACGCTTTCCTTGACCGTCTTTCGGCGCGGGTAGGGATGCTCCGTCAAGGCGACCCGGCCGACCCGGGCACAGATATCGGTCCAGTGATATCGGCCCGGTCGCGCGACCGTTGCATGAATTTTATCCGAGAGGCCGAAACCGCTGGCGCGCGTTTGGTCGCGGGCGGGCATTTGGGCGATTTGCCCGAAGGCTTCGAAAGCGGGTTCTTCGTACCGCCTACGGTGTTTGCAGACGTCACTCAGGACATGCCTCTTTTCCGTGACGAAGTGTTCGGCCCCGTGGTCAGTGTCACTCCGTTCGAGGATGAGGCCGACGCGATCCGTCTCGCCAATGCCGGGCCGTTTGCATTGGGTGCGTCAGTGTGGACGCGCGACATTCTTTTGGCACATCGCGTGACCGAAGGGCTGGATGCCGGTGTCATCTGGATCAACGATCATCACAAGAATGACCCACGCGCGATCTGGGGTGGTTCGGGGGCCAGTGGCTATGGTCATGAAAATGGCTGGGACGGGTTACTGCATTACATGATCAAGCGCTCGGTCACGGTGCGCACGGCTCAGGTCTTCTCGGATTGGTTTGGAGGAGGGCAGCGTTATGGGTAGCACTGTTGTGATGGATGATCCTGCCGTTCAGGTAGAGAAACTGACGCTGATCTATGAGAGTAACAATCAGAGGGTCGAGGCGCTTCACAATGTCGATCTAACCGTAGACAAAGGCAGCTTCGTTTCACTGATCGGCCCGTCGGGTTGTGGCAAGAGTACATTGTTGCGGGTTCTGGGTGATCTTCTGACCCCAACCAGCGGGCAAGTCCTGATCAACAGGAAAACCCCGCGCGAAGAGCGGTTGGAGCGCAGGATCGGCTTTGTTTTTCAAGAGCCGGCGCTGCTGGAGTGGCGTAGCATTCTGGCCAATGTGATGCTGCCGCTTGAATTGCGCGGGACGCCCAGAGAGGAACGCGAGACCCGGGCGCATGAGCTGATGAAAATCGTCGGCCTCACAGGGTTTGAGAATGCCTATCCGCGGCAGCTGTCCGGGGGTATGCGTCAACGTGCGGCAATTGCGAGGGCCTTGTCCACCCGACCTGACATCCTGCTGATGGACGAACCCTTTGGCGCGTTGGATCAGATCACCCGCGACCGGTTGAACATGGAACTTTTACAGATTCATGAGGTGACCGGCATCACCGTCGTTCTGGTGACGCATTCCATCCGGGAAGCGGTGCTTTTGTCTGATCGGATCATGGTCATGTCACCGCGCCCAGGACGTATTTCGCGCATCATTACCAACGATACCCCGCGCCCCAGAACACTGGAAAGCCGCAACAGCGAAGCGTTCGATGCGTTGGTCCGCGAAGGTAACCGAGAGCTTGAAAAGGGCTGTGCCGATGGCTGATACCGTGACACCCCAAAACTCCAGAAGCACGGCAAAACGTGTGATGGACAATGTCGGCCCGCCGCTTGTCGTACTGACCGTGATGCTGATCGTCTGGGAGGCAGCGTGCCGGTGGCTGGATATCGCCGTCTATATCCTGCCTGCGCCGTCGGATGTGTTTTCGGCCTTCGCCAAACATGGCGGAACCTTGCTGTATCATACCGGAATTACGTCGATGGAGGCGGTCTCGGGCTTTGTTATCGGCTCGGCACTTGGCGCGATCCTTGGCACGATGTTTGCCTATTCGCGGTTTCTGGCAAGAGGCTTTCTGCCATTCATCATTGCGGCCAACACGATCCCGGTCGTCGCCATCGCCCCGATCATCATCATCTGGTTCGGACATGGCATCACATCGAAAATCGCTGTGACGGCCTTCCTGTCCTTCTTTCCGCTGGCGCTGAACATGATGAAAGGCCTGCAAAGCTATGATCGCGTGGTGATGGATGTTTTTTATATCGCCGGAGCAAGCCCGATGCAGCGGTTCTTCAAGATGCGGCTGCCGAATGCGCTTCCTTACGTCTTCGTAGGACTGAAGTTGAATGTGACCTTCTCTGTCATCGGCGCGATCGTTGCTGAATTCGTGCAGGCGGACAGGGGGTTGGGCTTTGTTATCATGACTGCCTATCGCTCCATGGGGATGCCACGCCTGTGGGCTGCGATGCTTTTGTCGGCGCTGCTGGGAATTGTGTTTTTCCTGATCATAGCGCTGCTCGAACGCATTTTCGTGCCGTGGCATGCATCCATGGACGAGCGTGACTGAACATCACCAAGCCACAATAGACAAGAAACGAAACGACCCAAAAACAGTAATAAAGCAATCAGGGAGTATCAAATCATGAAAACCAAATCTTATTGCCTTGCCGCGATGGCCGCCACAGCGATTTCCGCCGCAGGCCTGTCTCACGCAGAATCCATGCGTCTGGAATGGGTCATCCAGGGGCAGTTCGCCGGCCCTATCGTGGCCTTTGATAAAGGATACTACAAAGAAGCGGGGATCGAGATGAGCCTGCAACCCGCCGGGCCGGACCTGAAGCCTACCACGATGGTTGCCACCGGCGTCGATAGTTTTGGCATCGGCCATCCACATCAAATGATCGCAGCGCGCTCGAACGATGTCCCTCTGGTCACGGTCAGTCAATGGGGCCAAAAATCCGCGACCACCTATGTGACGCGCAAGGACAGCGGGATTGAATCGCTGGCCGACATGCCCGGCAAATCTGTTGGCCTGTGGTTCGGTGGCGACGAGCACGAGTTTCTGGCGATGCTCGCGAATGAAGGTATCGAGCAGGGCGATGTCAAGATCATCAGCCAAGGATACGATATCATCAGCTGGCTGAATGGTGATTACGACGTGACACAGGTCGCGCGCTACAATGAATTGCTGTTGATCTACGCTAACGGCTACCCACCTGAAAAGCTGAACTTTCTTAATGCCGAAGACGCTGGCGTGACATTCGTCAGTGGCGGGCTGTTCACCACCGAGAAGCAGATCTCCGAGCATCCCGAGGTTGTGCAGGCTGTCGTTACCGCCAGCTTGCGTGGGTGGAAAGAGGCATTCGAAGATCCCGAAGCCGCCGCCGAAATCGTCATGAAATACAACACCGAACTGGAGCATGATTTCCAGGTGGCCCAGATCAAGGCGATGAATGACATTGCCTGTGCCGGCCCATCGTTGGAGGGCAGATTTGGCGAGTCCGAAATGGCAGATTGGGAGACTGTGCAGGGCATCCTGCTGGAGGCGGGGCTGATTGATAGCGAGATCGACTTGTCAAAAGGCTTTACCAATCAATTCGTGGATGCCGCCCCGGCCGAGTATCGGGACATTCCCTGCTCGTAAGTTACCAACACATCAACAGGCGAGCCGCACACTGCGGCTTGCCTATCGCAAAAGGATCCAGCCGCAATGAGAGTAATTCGTATCAGGCTTTTGTGGCACAAACAGGCGCAGTTCGCTGGCTATCTACTGGCAGAAAAGCTGCAACTGGCCCGCAAGGCTGGGGTGGAGATTGTTTGTGAAGGGCTGGATTTCTCCTGCAAACACGTCGCATCAATCTTGACCGGACAGGCCGAAATGGCTGTTGCAAGCCCGGCTCATCTGATGGAATCCGCAGACCCTGATCGTTTGCGCTGGCTGATGACCATTCAGCAGAAAAGCCCGCTGGTCTATCCTGCGCGCCGCTCGGATGGTATTTCGGAGCTGGGCGATTTGCGTGGGCGCAAGGTGGGTGTCTGGCCCGGTGGCGAGGATTTGGAATTCCGCTGGATGTTGCATCACGCCGGGATTTCCGAGGCTGATGTCGAGCGCGTTGAAATGCCCGATACGGTGACGCCATTTCTTGATGGTGAAACCTCGTCAGGGCAAATGACAGTCTATCATGAGCTGCACGCTGTCGAAGACCAAATACCGGCAAGCGATCTCGTCCTTTTCGATGCGCAGACACTGAATTGCAGCATCCTCAAGGATGGTCTTGTCGCCGATGCAGGTCTTTGCCGGGACGAGCCCCAAGTGGTGCAGGCCGTGGTAGACGCGGTGCTGGAAGGTTGGAGCATGACCATTGAGGACCCGGAACAGGCGCTTGATGCCTGTTGCGAGGCGCGCCCGGATATGTCCCGCGCTATGCACGCCGATCAGTTGCGCCAAATTCTCGACCTGTCACTGGTTGGTGCCACTCGAACTCAAGGTCTTGGCTATCCAGATCCGGCACATATGGAGCGCGCCGCACAGGCCATGCGCGATATCGAGGGCCACGCGCCAGACACCGGCCCCCTTCGTGACGCACGGTTTTGGGAGGCCGCACCAGATCAGTTCCGCCGTACTGAATGGCCTGCGGAGCGCAGTAAATGACAGACTTGCCGACATCGTCGGACGTCGTTGTTGTCGGTGGCGGTGTCATCGGCATGTTCATCGCATTTTCCCTTGCCGAAGCCGGAATGAAACCGCTCCTGCTGGAAGCTCGCGCCTTTGGTGGTGCCGTTACGGGGGGCAGCCTTGCAGCTATTGGCACGCATATGCACGGGAGAGAGGAATTCGACATTCTCGCCTATGCCCGAGGCCGCTGGCGGGCGTTTTCAGATGCCTCGCAGGATAGGATAGAATACAACGCCTGCGGCAAGATGGGGTTCATCCTGAATGACGCTGAACTGGCCGCAGGAAAATCTCTGGTCGCCCAGGAAAAATCTCAGGGAGCGCGCTCAGAGCTGCTGACCCCCGAACAGGCGCGACTTCACGAACCGCTGCTGAAAGGCCCAATTCTGGCGGCAACCTTTGATCCCGATACAGCCACGGTAAATCCCTTTCTGGCGGTGCGTGCATTGATGAAGGCGGCGCGTAAGGCCGGTGCGCAACTCCGAGAAAATACGCCTGTTGCGCGCGTGTTAAGTGACGCCGGGCTGGTCACAGGAGTTCAGACTGCTTCAGGGCATTGCATCTCTGCGCCCCATGTCGTGTTGGCCTGTGGTCCGTGGACTGCGAAACTAGCGGCCAATTTCGACATCAATCTATCTATTGTGCCGAGACAGGCGCAATGCCTTGCCTCAATCCGTCAACCACTCGGAACACTGCATAAGGTCATCAGCTCGTGTGAAGCGGAAGGCGGCGTTGACAGCGGCTACACCCAGATTCAACAATGCCCCAGCGGGCAAATTCTGTTCAACACCGTCACGGCCCCGATCCCGACCCCCGAAGGGGCCGAAGATCGCGTGGGCGAGGTGCCGCCGGGCTTTGTCGCGGACTCGGTGGAAACACTGTTGAAGCTTTTCCCCGCGCTGAAAAGCCTGCCGATACTGCGTTCTTGGGTACGGTTTGAGGGGGTCACGCCTGACGCGCGATTTTTGGCCGGGCCGTTGCCGACGGCAGGTCTGTTTGTCTGCGCGGGAGACAATGGATCGGGCTTTTGCCGCGCGCCGCTTTTGGCGCAGTTCATTGCGGATGGTATCACGGGTGCAGGGACACTACCCGACGCCATGCGTCGCGATACAGAGCGTCTTTATAACCCCTTTCGGTTCAGCGAGGGGCACACAGCATGAGCAAAACCATTCAGATTCTCATTAATGGTGACCCGATCACCTGTTCCCCGGGCATTCCGCTTAGTCAGGTTTTGACCCAACATTACACTTCATGGCGCAAAAGCCCGCGGTTGCATCAGCCGCGTGGAATGTATTGCGGTATGGGGGTCTGTTTTGAATGCATGGTGATTGTGAATGGTACGTTGCGCCGGTCCTGTCTGACAGATTGTGCCGATGGAATGACTGTCATCATCGAAAGGACATCCGATGACGGCTGAACATCTTTGCTGTGATGTGGCCGTTGTCGGCGCAGGACCGGCCGGGTTGGCCGCGTCGCTGGCTGCCGCCGAGGCCAATGCTGTCGTGATTTGCATAGATCAATTCCCCCGCGCCGGTGGCCAATATCATATGCAGCCCAATGCATCCGGTACTCCCTTCGCAAACACGCCACAGGTGCAGCAGGGGCAGCAGGCCATCCAGGCCTGCGAGGCCGCAAATGTTCGATTTTTGACCGGAGCCGAACTGTTTTGGGCAGAGCCCCCAAAAACGCCTGACGCTCCGTTCCGACTGCATCTTGCGCGCGATGACCAAGCGATTGTCATTGAAGCGAAAACCGTCGTCGCGGCCACCGGAGCGATGGAGCGACCAATGCCTTTCCCGGGATGGACATTGCCCGGTGTTATCGGCGCAGGGGCAGGGCAGCGGCTGTTGAAAACCTCTGGGGCGACCTGTGCGTTGCCATTCGAGGGCAAGACGGTATTGGCCGGGAGCGGCCCGTTTCTGCTGGCGGTGGCATCCACCTTTGCCAAGGCGGGGCAGGGGATAGATCATTTCGTTGAACGACAGCCCGCAGCGCTATGGACCAAGGCAAAAGCGATGCTGCGGCATCCTTCGCGCCTGCCGGATGCGATTGCATTGCTGCGTGATCTGTCCCGGACCGGCGCAAGGCGTCACATGGGCGCAATCGTGACCCGTGCCATGGGCAACGGCAAGGTCGAGGCGGTTGAGATTTCGCCGGTTGGGGCGAATGGACAACCTGATTTGCAACAGTCGTTCGTGGTGGATGGCGTCGGCGCGTTATGTATCGGTTATGGCTTCCAGCCTGTGATCGATTTGACCACCGCGCTGGGTGCTGCTCATTCCTATGACCTCAGCCTTGGTGGCTGGTATTGTGGGGTCGATGCCATGAGCGGCGCGACCTCCGTTTCCGGCCTTTATGCTGCAGGCGAAGTGACCGGCCTTGGTGGTGCAAACCCCGCACGCATTTCGGGCCAATTGGCGGGTCTGCACGCGGCGGCGACCTGCGTAAAAGAAACGTCTGGTTTAAATGACACGGCTATTCAGGCCATAGTCACGCAACTGAACAAGCACCGCGCTTTTGCCGCCACGCTCGCACAGCTTTATCCGATGCCTGAGAGTTTCCCTGTGCCGTTGGCCGAGGATGACGTTGTTTGCCGGTGCGAGGATGTGACACTGGCCGACATAAACGCTGCGATCGCCGAAGGTGCACGGGAGAATTTGGCAGTCAAGATGTGGACCCGCGCAGGCATGGGGCTGTGCCAAGGCCGAAACTGCGGCGCGAGCATTGCGGCGACCTTGAGAGAAGCGGGCGTTGAGCCTGAGCATACCGGCTACAACCGTAGTCATTTTCCCCTGCGTCCCGTATCTGCGCGGATTGCCAAGGAAGCGCTCACATGTGAATTCTCACCTGATTGAACCTCGCCGCTTGGCCGAAATCCACAAACGATCTTGCCAAGAAAAATATCCAACACCTTGATGCGCATCAGGTGCTCCTCTCTCCACCTATTCCCGCCGCTGTAGCAGCGGTTTGGTGGGACGGCTGTTACATTGACTGGAAGCACCCTGTTTGGCGCTCGAGCCCATTCCGCGTATTCTTTCGGTCATGGGCTACGTTACTTCATTATTTGCACGAAAAATGGTCGCGGCGGCGGGCAATGAAGTCGATGCGGCAGCTTTGCTTGCATCGGTCGGTCTCGATGCGGAGGGCTCGTGGAATCCGAAGGCGATGATCCCCGCCGGCGCCTATTACGACATGCTGGAACGCATCGCCGCGCAGACGGACGTGACAGATCTGCCTGTGCGCGTTGGTGCGTCCATGCGGCTCGACGAGTACGGCGCGCTGGGGCTGGCCTTCAAGGCTGCCACGACTTTGGGCGCATCCTATGGGCGGGTGGAGCGCTATGCCCGGCTCTGGACCAGCGTGGTGGAATACGAACTGCGCCCCCATCCTCGTGGTACGCTTTTCATCCTGCACAGGTCGGGCATGCGGCGATTGGGGCTTCGGCTGTCGAACGAGGCGACCTTGGCCAGTGCCGTATCGATTGGTCGGCAAGTCTGCCCAGTGTCTTTCGTGCCTCTGGAAGTCCTCGTTCAGCATGCAGCCCCGAAAACGATTGCCGCCCACGAGGGATGGTTCGGCTGCCCAGTCCGGTTCGATGCGGGTCTCGACGCGATCCTGCTGTCGCCGGAAGCGCTGGCGCGGCCAAACATTCTCGGCGACGAGGGGATTTCGCGCTACGTGATCTCGCATCTCGATGCCGAGCTGTCAGAGATCGCCGCGGAAGCACCGCTCGTCGCCAGTGCCAAGGATGCCATCGCGCAGGCGCTCAGCGAGGGCGCGCCAAAGATGGCGGATATCGCACGCGGCCTGGGCCTGAGCGCACGCTCGTTTCATCGGCGTCTGTCAGAACATGGGATGAGCTTCCAGACCCTGACCGAGGAAACCCGCCGCGACCTGGCCGAAGGGCTCTTGCGCGACGAGCGGCATTCCCTTGCCGAGATTGCTTTCCTGACAGGGTTCTCCGAACAGAGTTCCTTCACCCGAGCGTTCAAGCGCTGGCTGGGCACAACGCCGGCAAGCTACCGCAAGGATCGCAGGGGCCGTTGACGCCGTTTTGGCGACGGCGGTCAAAACGGTGGCAAGGCCGGTCAATACCGCGCCGACTATCGACGTCTATCCCTTGGCCATCAAGTGGAACCAAGGAGCAAGACCCATGCAAACCAAACCTATCCTTGTCATCGGCGCCACCGGCAAGACCGGCCGTCGCGTCGCTGCAAAGCTGGAGGCCAAGGGCGTGCCCGTGCGCCGGGGCTCGCGCAGTTCTGCCACACCGTTCGACTGGGAGGCGCCCGAGACCTGGGGCCCGGCGCTCAACGGCGTTCGGTCAGCCTATGTCACCTACTTTCCCGATCTCGCCTTCCCCGGTGCTGTGGAGAAGCTGGACTCGCTGTGCGAGACCGCAAAGGACTGCGGTGTCGACCACCTGGTGTTGCTTTCGGGCCGGGGTGAGCATCATGCGCGGCTGGGAGAGGACGTCGTGCGCAATTCAGGTGTGGATTTCACCATCGTGCGGGCCGCGTGGTTTGCACAGAACTACAGCGAGGGCTACTTGCGGGACCCTATCCTCGCAGGCGTCCTGCCTATGCCGGGCGGTGATGTAGCGGAGCCGATCATCGACATCGACGACATCGCCGACGTCGCGGTGGCCGCGTTGACCGAAGACGGCCACCGGGGCGAGCTCTACGAGGTGACCGGCCCGCGCCTGATGACCTTTGCCGCTATGGCGGCGGAGCTATCCGTGGCCACGGGGCGGCCGATCCAGCACATCCCGATCAGCTTCAAGGAGTTCCACGCCAACATTGCGCAGGCGGGCGGGGAGTTCGTGGCCGACGTGTTCACTGCCATCGCCCGAGAGACGTTGGACGGGCACAACGCGCATGTCACCGACGGCGTGCAGCGCGCGCTTGGGAGACCGCCACGCGACTTTGCGGATTTTGCGCGGGCTGCGGCCCGGTCTGGCACATGGCCGGTCGCGGCTTGACCTTCCTCTTGCACCGATCACGAAAGGATATCCCATGACCCTGACCCGCTTGGAAAAGATCGCCCTTGGCATCTCCGGCGTCACGGCGGTCGGCATCGGCGGCTTTATTTTGGCCGCGCCGCAGACCTTCTATGCAAGCTACGGTATCACACTGGGCAACGACGCCAGCTTGCTGAGCGAATTGCGGGCTCCGGCCGCCGGCCTTGCTGCTCTCGGCCTTCTCATGCTGGCCGGAATCCTGCGCCAAGCTTGGGCTGGCACGTCGTTCGTCGCCGCGCTGATCGTATTTCTGGCCTTTCCGGCCGGGCGGTTGGTCGGGATCGTTGCCGATGGCATACCTTCGAGCGGCATCCTTGGGGCGCTCATCCTCGAACTCATGATCGCCGCGCTGTGTCTGACTGCCGTTCGACACAGGCTGTGGCCGATGGCGTTCACGAGGAATCAAGTGGCTACCGATTGACATCGAGGCCTGGGTGAAAGTGCCCGGACCTCCCACCGGCATCTCTCTGACAGGGAACTTTCACAATGTCCCCGTTCTATTTGCTCCTGATGCAATTCGCCGTCATTGCCTATGCGTTGGTCGGCGGTGTCTTCCTTGCTTTTTCCGACTTCATCATGCGGTCGCTGTCACTCACCGGCGGTGTCGGCGGCGTGGAGGCCATGCAGGTGATCAACCGCGAGGTATTTCGCTGGGTCTTCATGGCTCTGTTTCTGGGCATGGCGGCAGCGTCGCTCGTAATCGCGGCCTATGGCGGGCTGCTCATTGGCGGTGGCCCCGGCAAGCTGATAATGCTTGCGGGCCTCGTCTATTTCATCGGCTGTTTCGGCGTCACGGTTATCTTCAATGTCCCCATGAACGAGGCTCTGGCCGGGATGGACCTGTCGTCCGAATCCACCCGCCACTATTGGACCCGCACCTATCTGCCGCGTTGGACCTTCTGGAACACTGTCCGAACGATGGCCTGCGGATTGTCTTCAGCGTTGCTGCTTTTCGGGGTCTTCTGGACAGTGCAAGCCTAGGTGCAAGCAACCTGACCGACCGAATATGGATGGTCAACGCGCCTTCACGTCAGTCAGCCTTGCGATCGGAAGAGGAAACAGAGATGACACCTCAAACTCTTGCCTGCGCGGTGATCCCGGCACGCCCCGAGCGCATGCTCTGGGGCCCGATCACCCTCGCAAGGAGCGCCACTGCGATAAGCGTCTCGTGGCTTTGAAGAGAGATACCACGACGATCTCTGTTCGGCGGTCTGCCCGACTGCTTATTCGACACCGGGCATTGCCATTCTGGCCGTGATCTGGCCGGAAGCTTCATGCATATACTCGTCCTGAAGCAAGAAACCATACCGCTCGTAGAACGGACGCCCGATGGCGTTCGCCGAGAAGACTTCCACCTTCAGCGGGCCCTTGAAGGCGACCACATGGTCCACCATTGCCTTACCCCAGCCCCTTCCATGATGGGCGGGGTCCAGAAACAAACCTCCGATATCATTGCCGATCATGGCGATGAAGCCGATGGGCTGTCCCTGTTGCTCTAGCACCCATGTCTCGGCGTTCGGCAGGTAGATGTTTCGCATGTCCGTCTTGACCTGGGCGACGAAGTCTTGGGGCAGGAACGGATGCGCCAGCGCATTGGCCTTTTCCCAAATTTCGACGAGCGCATCGGTATCCTTGGGTTCGTATGCTCGGATCATTTCTGACGTCCTGTTTTGCTTCTGGATGGGGCGGGTCGTCTTGATGGGGGAGGTCATCGGAGTGTCGCCTTTCTGTATATGCCTAATTGCTGCTGATTGTCGCCGGGTCCGTGACCGGGCAGGGGACAGGGCGTGGCCGCATACCGAAGATCTCCGCCGAAACGCTGCTGCCAGCATTGATGACGAAACCGGTCCCGGCGGGCAGCCCGGCTTTGACAAGGATGTCGGGGGCGTCGCCGCCTTTGCCTGCAACGCCCTCACGGCCCTCGCTGATCAGATCGCGGCCTTCTTAAAGCGCGCGGACCATCGCGGGCTTCTAGACCAGCAGTCGGATCGGGCCACCTTGACCGATTGCAACACCATCCCCGCCGAACTTGCCGGCGATAAAGCGGACGGGCATGCTGTGACACTGTCCGTCAATCCGGATCAGGGCCGTGCGCGCACCGGAATAGCCGTGCAGTTGAAGAAGTGAGGCTTCGTGGGGATCGGGATCGTGATGAGAGTCCAAGACGCGACGGCGGACGTCGACGCGGTGTCTGCTTTGGTGCCTTGCGCCTGCGCGGACGGCATTGTTGTTGCAAGGCCGATCCCTGCGATGATCGTTGCGACGCGACTGGTGAGGATGGGTTTCATTTTTCTTACCTGATCATGCGTCGGGAAGTCGGTTTGCCCAATTGGTGCGCCCGATGCGGCCAAGATGCGTGAGGCCGAAGGCGGTTTCCGATTTCAGGCCAAAGCCCAACGCGCGGTCGATCCCGATATGCGCCAGCCAAACGCAGGCGATCAGAAGCAAGGCGGGGAGCGCCCAGAGGCCAATTGCCGCCAGAAGGGCAGGGGCGACGTAGGTATGGGCGAGATTGTAGAGGCGGGCTCCGACCTTGGGCCCGAAGGCGTAGCCAATCAACGCGAGATCGGGGGCCAGCGCGAAAAGCGCGATTGTCATCCAGCTATCGGTCAGTGAGAAATAGCCAGCAAGGCCAGCGGCAAAGGCGGCGGCGCCTTCGAGGCGGAGAAGGGCAAGGATCGGGCGTTCGGTGATCGGGGTCATGGCGGGGTTCCTGTGGGCGTAGCGATGCGTTCTTATTGCTCTGTCTTTGTGGTCAAATAAACTGCATATCTTCGGATATTGGCTATACAAAAACGTATGAGTAGCAGGATCGATTGGGCGCTGTGGCGCAGCTTTCTCGCGGTGGCAGGCACTGGCAGCCTGTCCGCCGCCGCGCGGGCACTTGACCTGCCCCAGCCTACGATTGGCCGCCACATCGATACGTTGGAGGCAATGGTAGGCCAGACCCTGTTCCTGCGCACGCCGCAGGGCTTGAGCGTTACGGAGACCGCTGCCCTACTGGTTCCAGAGGCGCGGGCGATGCAACTGACCGCGGCTACCCGGATCAGCTTTCCGGGGATAAGCCCATGATATTGATGATCTTTGCCGTACAGGTCGCGCTTCCGCTGATTTTGATCGCTTGGTTGGGTTTCCTCCCAGCCAGCAGCCTTTTCGGCTTCGTGTTGCAGGCAGCAGGCGCTGGCGCGTTTCTTTTTGCCCTGGCGCGAGTCGCGCAATGGGGCGGGCCGGGGTGGTGGATGCCGTGGTGCCATGGCGGGCTTTGGCTGTTGGCGGTTCTGGTCTGGCTTTTGCGCAGAGGCTATGCGGGGGCATCGCTTTTCCCAGAAACACTGCCGGGATGGCTCGGGCTGAGCCTGTCCGTCGCCCTGCTGGGTCTTGGCATCTGGTATGGGGCCAAGGCCGTCGCAGGGCAACGCCCGCCGCCGGTCGACATCGTGGATATCGCCAATCCGTTTGGGCCGGGGCGATACCTTGTCGGGCATGGCGGTTCGAACCGGCTGGTCAATGGGCATCTCAAGACGCTTGATCCATCGGTTGAGCGGTTCCGGCCCTGGCGGGGGCAGTCCTATGCGGTGGATTTCTTCGGGCTGGGCCCGTGGGGGCTGCGCGCGCGGGGGCTGCATCCTGCCGATCCGGTGGCCTATGCGATATTCGGAGCCGAGCTGCGCGCGCCCTGCGATGGCACCGTCGTGGCGGCCGAGGGCGACATGCCGGATTTCAAGGTGCCTGAAAACGATCAGGTCAACCGGCTGGGCAACCATGTGATCCTGCGCTGTGGCGATGCCGAGATCGTGCTGGCCCATATGCGCCAGGGCAGCGTGAGCGTCGCGCCCGGAGAGGTAGTGAAGGCGGGCGACCGGCTGGGCGAGGTCGGCAATTCCGGCGCCTCGACCGAGCCGCATCTGCACATCCATGCCCAACGCCCCGCGCCCGAGGGCGCGCCGCCGCTGGCGAGCGAGCCGCTGGCGCTGCGTATCGACGGGCGGTTCCTTGTGCGCGGCGACAGGTTGAGCGGGCAGGGCGGGTCAGGCCAACCAAGTTAGAATCGCGAGCGCTAGTGCGATGGGCATGCGAGCGAGGCCGACGCGGCGCCATTGGCGCGGAT
Organism: Roseovarius sp. ZX-A-9; assembly: GCF_028369135.1. Classification (GTDB taxonomy): domain Bacteria; phylum Pseudomonadota; class Alphaproteobacteria; order Rhodobacterales; family Rhodobacteraceae; genus Roseovarius. Next base: position 136,982 of record NZ_JAPWHW010000002.1, on the reverse strand, counting down.
CGGAGAGGCCCGTGACGGCCGCGCGCCCGGTGGGGTTGAACACCAGCGCCACGGCCTTGATGGCCCAGAGTGCGGGGATGACTGCGGCGAAGGTCCACCCCGCCCAGTTGCGGCCCTGCGCGGGGCGTTGGGCGAAATCGGCAAGGCCAAGCGCCCAGAACGCCAGCAGAAGCCCGGCCAGCGCCCAGACCTGCCAGGGACGCCGCGCGCCACCATAGGCGTAGTGTTCGAGCCTCTGCCAATGCCTCGGGGCCAGGATCATGCCCGCGCTCGTCATCGCCGCGATCACGGTTAGCACTGCGCCGAAAATCGTGAGCCAGGGCAGGGTCATTCCCTGCGCTCCTCGGCAACCTCGGCCCCGAAGCTGCGCACCGTTTCGACAAAGCGCGCCGTTTCGGTCAGAAAGGGCGCGTGGCCGGAGGCGTCGAATATCTCCAGTCGCTTGCCCTGTGGTGCCTCAACATGTTCCAGCCAGTCCCGCACAAGGGCGACGGGCGTGTTCATGTCTGCCTCCCCGGTGATGAGGAGCATGGGCACGGGCATTCGTGGCACCTCGGCCATCAGGTCGCGGGCCTGATATTCATCCCACATCGGCCCGCTGCCGCGGTTCGCGCCCTTGAGCCAGCGCAGGTAGTCGGGCAGGCGGTATTCCGGTGCGGCGAGCGCGCGTGGCAGCATGGAAGCGAGCGAGACATTCATGCTGCCGCCCTCGGCCTCGACCGCCTGCATCAGCCGCACATAGAGGGCGTGATCGCGGAAGGCTTCCGGCTTCATGCCGGCAAGTTCGGAGTCCGGTGCGACCCTGCCCAGCCAGTCGAGCGCCAGCGCCACACCGCGCTTCGTGCTCACCTGCTGGCCCACGCCGATATAGGCGGCATAGTCCTCCGGCCAGCGCGCCGCCAGTCGCGCGCCCAGCATCGTGCCCCAGGAATGGCCGAGCAGGATGATGGGCTGGTCGCCAAGACGCTTTCGCAGCAGTGCCGTGACCTCGCGCGCGTCGGAAAGGAAGCGTTCGAGTGTCATGGTCGCGGGGTCGAAATCGGGCGGGTTGGATTTGCCCGCGCCGGGCTGGTCCCAATGTACCACGACGAAATCGCGCTCCAGTTCCGAGGTGACGCGGTGGATCGGCATCTGCGCCGCGCCCGGCCCGCCATGCAACCACAGAAGGATCGGCGCGCGCCGGTCCGCGCCCCGGATCAGCAGCCATTGCGTCATGCCGCCGATATGTGCCGGGATCAGTTCGGTAATCGGGTCGGCACCGGTGATGGGAGGGGTGCGGGCGGGCAGGGTTTTCCACGCTAGCCCGCCCGCGATGGCGGCGAACAGGACCAGCGCGGCAAGGCGCAGGAGGCTCATTTCTGGCGCTCCGGTGTCAGGGCGATCGCGAGCAGGCCGAGGCCCGTCAGAGCCAAGGCCGCCCCCAACCAAGGCCAGAGGCCCGGCAGGATCGAGAAGAGGAACAGGTAGTTTTGTGCCGCCGCCCAGAGCGGCCAGAGGATCAGCACCGCGGCCACTGCGCCCGCAGCGCTCCGGACGAGAGTGGACCGCCGCCCACCGCGATACGCGCCCCATAGCCCGAGCGCCGCCACGCTGAAGCCAAGGGCGATGGCGCCGCGCGCGGCCCGTTCGGCCCAGAGCACCCGCGCCATGCCGACAGGTGCCACGCCGAGGCTGCCCGACCAGTCCCGCAGGATGGCGGCGAAAAGTGGCCAAGCCCGCTGGCTGTTCGACAGAATCACGATGCCGTCGCCCGTTTCGGGCACAAGGTGCATGTGGCTCATCCAGCCATAGCCTTGCCCACCATGCCAGACCGCCGCACGCCCGTCCGAGAGCGTTTCGGTGAAATGGCCGAGCCCGTAGCCTTGCGCGGCAAAGCCGAACAGCCCGCCCACCGCGACTTCGGGGCGGTGCAGGTTGGCCACCGCTTCAGGCGACAGCACCGTCTGCTCCGCGCCCGCCAATCCGGCCATGGCAAAGCGCGTGATGTCCTCGGCAGTTGCGACAAGCCCGCCAGAGGCGCGACCGGGATAGACATAAGGCGCAACGGGCTGCCCGCGCAGGTCATGGCCCACGGGCATGAGGGCTACGCTCCAGTCGAAACTGGCCTGCGCCATGCCGAGGGGCTTCAGAACTTCGCGCGCCATCAGGGCGCTGAAATCCTCGCCCGTGCACTCCTCGATCACGAGTTCGAGCAGGTTGTACCCGGCATCGGAATAGGAAAAACCGCCGCCCGGCGGGGCGATCAGGGTGAAGTCCTGCGCAATGTGGTCGGGAAGCGCGGGGCTGGGCGCTTCGGGTGGGAAACGCGCGGTGAAATCGCCAAGGCCGATGCCTGCGCTGTGGTTGAGCAACATGCGCGGCGTGATTCCGGACGCGGCATCGGGCGGCTGCCAGCGTGTCAGGCAACGGGTTATTGGCGCGTCCAGTTCCAGTTGCCCGGTTTCGGCCAGCCGCATTGCACCCCAGGCGGTGACGGGTTTCGAGATGGATTCGCCCCGGAAGAGGGCGTCAGTGGTCATCGGGCGGCCCACCGCTGGATCAGCCATCCCGAAGGCGCGGGACCAGACCGGCGCGCCGTTCTCGATCAGCACGACAACTGCGCCAGCGACCCCATCCGCCGCCATGCGTGCCTGCACGATGCTGGTCAGACGGTCTGTGCGGTCATGAATGTCCTCCTCAAACGCCTCCGGCGGAATCGCAAACGCCGCCCCCTCTTGCGTCATGGGGGGCGTCGCGGCATTGACCAATGCCAGAAAAGCGGTTGCGATAACGACCTTGCGCATGGACTAAATCCGCAGCTTGGGAAAGAGCTGGGATATTAACCTGGTTGAGCCCGGTTCGCACCCGTCTGAAGGGCCGGTATCAGCCCATTTTATGTGTTCTTCAACGCGATGCGATCAGCGAAACCGGCACCCTCTGGCATCTCAAGCTGGTTGAAAAAACGCAGCCGAAGGCCCTACGGGGCATATTTCCGAATTGCGTCGTCATAGACTGGAGCCGTGTAGGCGGGCATGTCGACCCGGCGCGGCACGTATTCACCGCTCTCGGTAACCTTGCGCACATGCGCCGCGATTTCCTCCATCGGGGCGAACCATACATCGCCCTTGTCGACAGCCTGCTCCAGAAAGCTGGCGACGACGTTCCAGCGTGCAAGCCGTCCGGTGGCAAACGGATGCACGACCGCCACCCAGAGACCACCGTAATCGCGGATTGCGTTGAATTCCTGAATATAGGGCTCGAACCCCATAGCGGGGGACATGATATTGCCCATGTATCCCAGATCCTCGGACTGCACGAATTGCGGCCAGTCATCGAGGCCCCAATGTGTTGGCAGTTCCACCAAGGTTCCCTTGGGCGTGTCCAGCATATAGGGCTGGTCGTCGCCCATCAGCGACGCGTCATAGGAAAAACCGCGTTCGGCGAGCAAGGCGCAGGACGCATCCGACATGTTGTAAAGCGGTGCGCGCCAGCCGCGTGGGGCTTTGCCGGTTGCGCGTTTCAGGATGTCGATGCCGACGTCCAGCCAATGCTCTTCTTCGTCCGGCTCCAACTCATTCGGGTGTTCGTGGATGTACCCGTGATGCCCGATCTCGTTGCCGCCCTTCAGGATCGTCTCGACGGCCTGCGGGTAACGTTCAACGCACCACGCCGGGATAAAGAATGACTGCTTGATGCCCAGCCGACGGTAAGTCTCGACGATGCGCGGAATCGCCACCTCGGGGCCGTATTGCAGCATGGACGTCGTCGCCGCCTTGCGGTGACTGTCTTTGGGATGGTTGATATGCACCAAACTGTCGGCGTCCATGTCGAAGGTGACACAGGCGGCGCATTTGGCCCCGTTTGGCCAGGGAACTGGATTGGCAATCATGGCATGATACTCCCACCGTTTACACCGATGCCCTGACCGGTGATGTAAGCTGCGTTCGGCCCTGCAAGAAAGAGGGCCATTTGAGCGATCTCCTCGGGCTGACCAAAGCGGCCCATGGGAATCGCGAGCTCTTTTTCGCGCCATTCCGGCGTCATGTTCGCGGCGGCCAGCATCGCAGTGTCGATCGGGCCGGGGCAGAGGGCGTTGATCAGAATATCCGGCGCGAATTCCTTGGCCCAGGAGCGCACGAGGCCAAGGACGCCGTGCTTGGACGCCACATAGGGCGAAAACGTCTCGCGCCCGTAATAGGACAGATCCGAAGCGATCATGATGAGCCGCGCCGGCTGACCACTTTGACTGGGCTGCCCGTGCATCGCGCGGATGGCTTCGCGTCCGATCAGGAACGAGCCGCGCAGGTTGACCGCGATGACGCGGTCGAATTCCTCAACCGGCGTTTCCAAAAGCGGGCGTTCGTGGATGATCCCGGCACAGTTGACCGTTGCATGAAGCGGGCCAAGGGTTTCGGCCTTGCGGAAAAGGGCGAGCACAGAGGATTCGTCGGACACATCGCAAACCATGCCTTGCGCGATGCCACCTGCATCGGTGATGCCGGCAACTGTCTCGACCGGATCGTTCAGGTCGGCGCAAAGAACCTGCGCGCCGGCCTGTGCAAAGGCCTTGGCACAGGCGGCGCCGATGCCCCGGCCCGCGCCGGTGATGATGACGTTCGTTCCTGCCAAATCGCTCATGCCATGACCTCGCCGCGATCCAGATGATAGGCTTGACCGGTGATGTCGCGCGCACCATCCGATGCAAGGAAGAGGTAGATCGCTGCCATGTCTTCGGGTTCAAGCAGCCCGTCCAGCACTTGCCCGCCGATGATTTCCTCCAACAGCTCTGCCTCGGGGCGGCCCGTGCTTTCGGCCATGCGCTCGAGTGACAACATCGCCGCCTCCGTTTTGACCCAACCGGGGCAGACCGCGTTCACGTTGATGCCCATCGGCGCCAGCTCATGCGCGATAGAGCGCATGAAACCGATATTGGCGTGTTTGGATGCGCAATAGGCTGAAAACTCGGCAACCGCCGTGCGCCCCCAGATGGAGGAGGTCAGAATGATCCGTCCACCTTTGCCCATCTTTCGCAGCGCGTGGCGCGTCATCAGGAAGGTACCCATGACGTTGATGTCGATGATACGGCGGAAGGTGTCTTCGACCGCGTCATCAGGGTCAGCCAACGGGGTGATGCGTTCAAGGCCCGCGTTGTTGATAAGGACGTCGATTGAGGTGATCTCTCTCAACGCTGCCTTGATCTGCGCGACATCAGTGATGTCGCAGTGGAGCGCCTTTACGGTGGTTCCTGTTTCGGAGGACAGAGCTTCGGCAGCAGCTGTCACGCCCTCATCATCGGCAAGGATGGTGAGGTTCGCACCCGCGCGGGCAAACCCTTTGGCGACGCCATAACCGATGCCCCGACTTGCGCCTGTCACCAGCACCGATTTGCCCGAGAAATCGTAGCTAACCTGACCCATTTCCTATTTCGCCTCTGTCTTGGATCGATTGTGCATGATCCGCCCAATCGTGTTCATCAGGATTTGCGCCGCCAAGATCGCGGTGGTGCCGGTGTGGTCGTAATCCGGTGCCACTTCGACCAGATCCATGCCGACGATGTCGCCGCGCTTGGTCAGACCATCCAGCAGTTCCAGCACTTCGTAGTAAAGGAAACCACCGTGGCTGGGCGTACCGGTGCCGGGGGCGATGGACGGGTCGAAACCGTCGATATCCAAGGTGACGTAATAGCGCACGCCCGCGGGAATACGCTCCAGAACCTTTTGCACGCCCTGCGCGCGAAACTGGCGTACGGACATGATGTCGGACCCCATCGCGCGGGCGTCATCATAGCCGTCCTTGGCGGTGGAGGAGACGTTGCGGATGCCGATCTGCGACAGGCCGGTTACATAGTCCTTTTCCGCTGCGCGGCGCATCGGATTGCCGTGGCCAAAGCGTACCCCGTGGCGCACGTCGACGAAATCAAGATGCGCGTCGATCTGTACGACGTGGATCGGACCCTGATCAGAAAAGGCGTTGATGCAGGGAATGTTGATGGAATGATCCCCACCCAGCGTGATCGGAACGGCCCCGGCGGCCAGGATCTTGCGCACACCAAATTCGATATTTGCGTGGCTTTGCTCGGTGTCTGTGTGGACGATGTCCGCATCTCCGATGTCGACTATGCGCACCTTGTCTGCCGGCAGGTAGGTCACGTCGTCTTCATGATCGTAGGCGCCGCCATGCCCGAAGGAAAACAGAGTGCTGGCTTCGCGGATGCCGCGCGGGCCAAACCGCGCACCGGCTCGCCATTGGGTGCCGAAATCGAAGGGCGCGCCGAGTATTGCAAAGTCGGCGTCGATGCTGTCCCAGTCCTGCACATACTGGTTCTTGCCAAATGTCGAAATGCCGACGAATGGCAGGTCGAGCCGACCCTTGTCGTATCCGTGTGTTGTCATGATTTCCCTCGCAAATTTTTCTGGGGCGCCTTGTCGGCAAAGATGAGGCCGAGGTCGCGGCGGAACCGTTTGTCGGCCTCTTCCTCTTCCTGCGTATGGTCCGAGATGAAGAGGAAAAACCGAATGTTCTGCATCTCGAAAAGGGTGTCTGCGAACGCTCGCGCATCGATACTGCGGCTGAGCGTTCCGCGCCGCTGATAGGACAGAACCAGCTTGGCCATCACTACGACCAGCGCGCGGTCAAGCGCCCGATAGGTGGTGCCGAACTGTCCGGCCCCTTGCAGAATGCTGGCCGCAAGAACTTCGCGCCATGTGCTTTTGGTGAGATATGTCATGGCATGATGGCGCATGATCTTGCCGAATTGGGCGACCGCATCGACGATGTCATCGGGCAGATCGTCGGTGAGGGCGCGCAACTGGGCCAGAAGCCGTTCGTCGCTTTCCTTGACCAGCTCAAGCAGCAGATTGGCCTTGGTGCCGTAGTAATTATAGATCGTGACGGCGGATAACCCGGCCTCTGCCGCGATGCTTTCAATGGTGACTGACTCGTAACCCTCTGTCTGAAACCGGGTGCGTGCGACTTCCAGTATCCGTTTCGAACGCTCGAGCTTTTGTTGTCTTCTAAGTCCCACGCGCACGACGCTCCTTGCTGAATTGTCGAAATTGCCAAGGTCCATACAAGGGCGGGGCGACGAAACATACCCGGAAAAAACCTCTAGACAGAAAGAAGTTTTAGTGACTAAACTTTCTTAGTCAATAAAAATTTCGCAATCAGGAGGGGGAGTGAGATGATTCGAGAAATGGTGATATCGGCGGCTGCGACTGCGGCAGTCATGACGTTTTCGACCGCTGCAATGGCGGATGAACGGGTCAATGTCGGGATCTGCGTGTCCTGGCCGGGCTATGCCATGCTTGAGCTTGCGCAGCGCAAGGGGCTGGCAGAGGGCTACAATATCAACACGGTCATCTTTGACGACCCGCTGGGTGGGCATGCCGCGCTCGCTGCCGGCCAGATTGATGTTTACGAATGCACTGGCGACTACACGCCATTGGCAATCGAACGCGGCACCGGTGTTGTCAACGTGGGGCTGGCCAATCCGTCCTACGGTGTGGACAAGATCATCCTGGCGCCGGGTGTCACGGCAGAGAATATTGCCGGTAAGAGCATCGGCGCGCCACAGGCTTATATCGGCCAGCTTTTGATGGGCGTCTTTCTTGAAACCAAGGGAGTGCCCCTGGACAGTGTCGAGTGGGTCAACCTTCTGGCGGACGAGGCCGTGGGCCCGATGATGTCGGGCGAACTGGCGGGGGCCTACCTTTATGAACCCTGGGTTACCAAGGTGATGGAAAACCTGCCCGGCTCTACCTCGGGCTTTGACACGGCCTATCCGGAAGCATTGAGGACCGGGATTTTCACCGACGTGATCTACATGAACGGCAAGTTCATATCCGAGCGCCGTGATGTTGCGCGCGACATTCTCAAGGCGCGGTTTGACGCTTTGGGCTGGTGGCATGACAATGTTGCGGAAGGCAACGAGATCATGGCCGATTTCCTCAAGTGGCCACTTGCCGACGTTGAATCGGTGATCGGGACCAACGGCAAGTATCTGGATGACGGCATCTACATGTATGATTTCGACGAGGCTGCGCAGGTCTGTGGCGTGCTTGAGGGCGAGCCGCCGTTCGAGATTGGCAACGGGTCGATCACGGGCGTGGTCAGCACGATCAACGAGTTGTGGGTGAGCCTGGGCTTGATGACCGAGATGGTCGATCCGGCGTCCGGTGTTGACTGCTCGCTGATGGCCGATCTGGTGGAGAGCGGCTATCGCCAGTCCTTCGGCGCAAACGAGTAATCGCAACACTTTGACCGATGGCCGGGGTCCGGCCATCGGTCACGCGTAACATGACAGGAAGCCTTGATGTCTGACATTCATGAACCTCTCACACGCAAGCGCTGGCTGGAGCTGCGCAAGCCGGTCTCGCAGACCCAGTCCATCCTGTCGGGGATCCTGATCTGGACGGTTTTCTTTGCGATCTGGGAGGGCGTGTCGCTGGCGGGTCTGGTGAACGACCTGCTGGTCCCGGCGCCTTCGCAAGTCGCCGTCACCCTTGTGGACATGCTGGCGAACAGGGATCTGTTATCGGACATCCTGATCAGCGTTGGGCGCGTGTTTCTGAGCTTTGGCATCGCCTGCGCCGTGGCTATTCCGCTGGGCATTCTGATGGGATCATTTCCGGCGATCGACGCCGTGGTAAACCCGTTCGTTTCGGCATGGCGCTATCTGCCCGCGCCCTCGTTCATCCCCATCCTTCTGATGTGGTTCGGCACTGGCGAGGCGCCAAAGCTGGCCCTGCTGTTTATCGGAGTGGTGTTTTTCCTGATAACGCTGATCATGGATCACACCCGGCAGGTGCGTTCTGAACTGGTGGAAACGGGTCTGACGCTCGGCGGAGGGCGCTGGACCATCGTGCGGACGATCATCTTTCCGGCCGTGATGCCAAATGTGCTTACCGCGATGCGCCAGATGTTGGCGATGACCTGGACCTACCTGGTGATCGCGGAAATCGTCGCCTCCACCACCGGCATCGGCGCGATGATGATGCGGGCCCGGCGGTTTCTGCACACCGACGAGATCATGGCGGGCATTTTTGTAATCGGGGTCTTGGGGCTGGGTTTCGACGTCCTGTTTCGCAAGCTGCATCACTGGCTCTTCCCTTACATCCAGAAGCGGGGACACTGAATTGGGCGACGTCACTACAGAGTTGAAAACAGCACGAACCACCGCTGCCACCAAGCTGGTCATCGATGGCGTTTCCAAACGGTTTCCGATGCAGGGCGGGCGCGACATTCTCGCGATCGAGGATGCGACCTTTACCGTTGAGGAAAACGAGATCTGCATCCTCCTCGGCCCGTCGGGCTGTGGCAAATCGACGGTGCTGCGGATGATCGCGGGGCTGGAGACGCCCTCCACTGGCACGTTGCGGCTGGATGGCAGAGTGATCTCCGAGCCGGACCGGGAGCGCGGCATGGTCTTCCAAGCCTACACGTCGTTTGATTGGCTGAGCGTGCGGGGCAATGTCGAATACGGGATGCGTATCAACGGTGTGCCGCGCGAAGAACGGAAGGCGCGGGCGCAAAAATACATCGACCTCGTCAATCTGGGTGGTTTCGAGGACGCCTATCCCTCGCAGCTATCGGGTGGGATGAAGCAGCGTGTGGCGATTGCGAGGACGCTGGCAAACGACCCCGCGCTATTGCTGATGGATGAGCCGTTCGGCGCGCTTGACGCAGAGACCCGCTGGCATATGCAGGAGCTTCTGGTCGGTATCACCGAGGCTGCAAAAACTACCACCGTCATGGTGACCCACGACATCGAAGAGGCGATTTATTTGGGGGACAAGATTGTCTTCATGTCCAGCCATCCGGGCAGGGTGCACAAGATCATCACCCCGGAGTTCAAGAAAGGCCGCCGGTATGTCAGCAAAGAAGAGGTGCTAGACCTTGATGGCTATGCTGCGCTGGAGAAAACAATCATGGGTCTCATGCGTGAGCAGGGCAGCAATGATACCCACTGACTTTGTCGCCTGATTGATGCAAAGCCCCAGAACGAGAATGGAATGAGATGAGCGACCCGTTTTTTCAACCTGTCTCCGGTTTTGAACTGCCGCGTTTTGCCGGCATTCCCACATTCATGCGCCTTCCGCATGTGCCACTGGACGACCCGCGTCTGCGCGACGTGCAGATTGGCCTGATCGGCGTGCCGTGGGACAGCGGCACCACCAACCGGCCTGGCCCGCGCCATGGTCCGCGCCAGTTGCGCGATCTGTCCACGATGATCCGGGCGCAGAACGGGGCAACCGGGGTGCGCCCCTTCGAGGCCGCCAATTGCGCCGATCTTGGGGACGTGCCGCCCAATCCTGCTGACCTCATGGACAGCATGGAACGGATCACCACCTTTTATCGCAAGGTGATTGCAGCGAACGTTCTGCCGTTGACAGCGGGGGGCGATCATTTGTCTACCCTGCCGATCCTGCGGGCTGTCGCGGAAAAGTCGCCTGTCGGCATGATCCACTTCGACAGCCATACCGATCTGTTCGAGAGCTATTTTGGCGGGACCAAATACACCCACGGCACGCCATTCCGCCGCGCCGTGGAGGAGGGGCTTCTTGATCCCAAGAGGGTCTGCATGATCGGCATACGCGGCTCTACCTATGATAACGAGGATCGCGATTTTGCCGATAGCGTTGGCATCCGCGTCATACCGATCGAAGAGTTCCACGCGCGCGGCGTTGCGGATGTGATGACTGAAGCGCGCGAGATAGCGGGCGAGGGGGATACCTACATCTCTTACGACATTGATTTTGTCGATCCGGCCTTCGCGCCGGGCACCGGAACGCCAGAGATTGGGGGGCCGAACAGCTATCAGGCGCTCGAAGTCGTCCGCCATCTTGCGGGTGTTCGCATTGTTGGAGCTGATCTCGTCGAAGTCTCTCCTCCGTTCGATCCATCAGGCAACACGGCGTTCCTTGGGGCGTCGATCATGTTGGAACTGCTATGTGTGATAGCCGAGACGCTTTGATGCGCCCAACCTAGAGCAGGGGCGGTGTCTGGGGAAAACCGCTGAACCGGGGAGCCTTGTACTTCGCTTAGGCTCAACTGTTCAAAACGCCCGGCCAGCCTGCGGGATTTATGACGTGAATCCCGCAGGTGATTGGTGCAGCAAAGCCCGGCTGGGGTTAACGCTTACGATACATTGAAAGAAAGGCGTCAACTGCACTTCGAGAGGTCGTCAAAAGCCTCTCTTCAGGTGGCGGAGACGTGATTCTGCCGAAAAGGCACTGGCGCCACAAGCCTGCTGTCGAGAGCTCGATAAGTTGATGCGCAGCGAGTGTGATATCTGGAATTTCGAGCGTGCCCTTAGCCGCTTCGTCCTCCAGAACCCTCTCGATAAAGCGCCGCATTCGCAATGGACCGTTATCGTAGAACCGATTGCAGAGTTCGGGCATGCGCTCGGCCATAGCGATCACGGTGCGCTGTGATCGGATCACCTCGGGAGAACAAAGCAATTTTGCCAGCGCAAAAGAGAAATCATAGAGCTTGTCCTGCAGGGGGCGATCACTGGACAGGCTTTCTTCCAAATCCTTGAATACGCGATCTCTTTCTCGATCCAACAGGGCTTCGAACAGGTCTTCCTTGCTACCGAAATAAACATACATCGTACTTTTTGAAACACCCGCAACGCGGCAAATGTCGTTGACGCTTGCTGCATCAAATCCACTGTCCATGAAAACGCGAGCCGCTCCATTGAGGATCGTTTCGCGTTTGGCCGGATCGTGACCTGCGGCGTGGCGGCGTGGTTTCGTTGCTTCAGTTTCCATGATCACAAGTTAATCGAACCGTTCGGTTTGATAAAGGCTTGTATTTGGAGAAATCCCTATTTACATCGAAATCGAACCAAGCGGTACGATCCGCGTTTTATCAAGTCCGCGCGCCTAGGAAAGCAGGGGAAGCCAGATGTCCCGTTACGATCGTACGATTGAGAAGCCTGCCAAGATTGACGTTGCGCCGCCAGCCAGCGACGTGCCGGAAAAGGCAAAGAAGCCCCGCGGCAAGCGGATCGTGGGCATCGCAGTTGCCGTTGCCATCACAGCGGGGCTTGCAAACTTTGGCCATGACTATTGGACGACGGGCCGCTTCATGATCGAAACCGATGACGCCTACGTGACGGCAGATACCACACTGATCAGTAGCAGGGTGCAGGGCTATGTCGTGGAGCTGCCTGTCAAACAGAATGACAGCGTACATGCGGGTGACATTCTCGTGCGGCTGGATGATGGAGATTTCCGCATCGCGCTTGAGAGCGCCATCCAGCGCGTAGAAATCGCCGACCAGACGATCGCCCGTATCGGGGCACAGATCAAAGCGGCCGAAGCCAGCGTCGAGCAGGCGAAAGCGATGCAATCCTTTTCAGAAGCGGAGGTGCGGGCGGCTCAGCGAGACCATGATCGGGCGCAGAAATTACTGGAAAGCAACGTGACTTCACAAGCATCGCTTGATGACGCGACAGAACGTCTTGAAACGGCCACCGCTTCGTTGGCGAGTGCAGCTGCGGCGGTCCTGAATGCCAAGGCGCAGGTGGGTGTCTTGCAGGCCCAGAAGGCCGAAGCCGAGGGGACCAAACGCGAGTTGGAGCTGGCCGTAAAACAGGCACAGCGGGACCTGGACCTGACCGTCTTGCGCGCCCCGGCAGACGGGACAATCGGGAATATGGCAGTTGAGGTTGGCGATTTGGTGACGCCCGGAGTCCGCCTTGCCGCGCTTGTCCCGCTGAGTTCGCTCTATATCGAGGCGAATTTCAAGGAAACGCAGATGTATGATATCGCTCTTGGGGCGGATGTTCACATCACCTTTGATGCCATCCCTGACGAGACTTTCGAAGGCAAGGTGGCCTCGGTATCCCCTGCGACAGGATCGGTTTTTTCGTTGCTGCCCGCCGATAACGCGACCGGAAATTTCACCAAGATCGTGCAACGGGTTCCTGTACGGATCGCCCTTCCCAACGAAGCACTGGAAAGTGGCCACTTGCGCGCGGGGTTATCTGCGGTGGTCGAAGTTGACAGCCGGACAGGCGCACCGCTCCACGCCATTGCTCAGGCTGAGTGACTTCAATGTCGACCCAAACCCAGGACGCCGAAACCGAGCTGACACCTCGGCGCGTCTTTGCCTTTTTCATCATGGTTTTCGGGATGTTCATGGCCATTCTGGACATCCAGATCGTTTCCGCATCGCTTCCGGATATCCAGGCTGGGTTGGGGGCAAGCGCAGATGAAATCAGTTGGGTTCAAACCTCGTATTTGATCGCCGAAGTCATCATGATCCCGCTCTCGGGTTTTTTGGCACGGATGATGTCGACGCGCATCCTGTTCACGATCTCGGCGGCGGGCTTCACGGCGGCAAGTTTCATGTGCGCCACCTCAACCTCAATCACCGAGATGATCATCTGGCGCGCCTTTCAGGGGTTTCTGGGCGGTGGCATGATCCCGTCGGTTTTCGCGGCAGCCTTCACGATTTTCCCGCCATCCAAGCGCAATGTGGTGTCGCCCATGATTGGGTTGATCGCAACGCTCGCGCCAACGGTCGGACCTACCGTTGGCGGGTATCTGAGCCACGCCATGTCCTGGCATTGGCTCTTTCTCGTGAATGTCATTCCGGGCATTGGTGTCGCAATCGGGGCGTGGATGCTGATAGACTTTGACCGCCCCAAGTGGAAGCTGTTCGACAGCTTTGATTGGTGGGGGCTGGGCGCGCTCGCCGCTTTCCTGGGGGCGATGGAATTCGTGCTTGAGGAAGGTCCGGGCAACGACTGGTTCGATGACCATATGGTTTTGCTCATGACTGTCGTCATGGTCGTCGGCGGCATCGTCACGTTTTGGCGCGCCTTCACGCGGGACGAACCATTGGTCGATTTCTCGGCTTTTCGGGACATGAATTTTGCCGTCGGATCAATGTTCAGTTTCACGATGGGGATCGGCCTTTATGGGCTGACGTATCTCTACCCTCTCTATCTTGCATCGATCCGCGGTTATGACAGCCTGATGATCGGACACACGGTTTTTGTCTCCGGCCTTGCCATGTTCCTTAGCGCCCCATTGGTCGGCATGCTGTCGTCCAGGGTTGATTTGCGTGCCATGATACTGGCCGGTTTCATGGGCTTCGCTCTTTCGACATGGATGCTGACGGGTATGACGGCCGAATGGGATTTCCAGGAACTTCTTTTGCCCCAGATCCTGCGCGGTGCCTCCCTGATGTTGTGCATGGTGCCGATCAACAATCTCGCGCTTGGGACATTGCCTGCGGACAAGATGAAGGGAGCGTCGGGGCTGTATAACCTGATGCGTAACCTTGGCGGTGCGGTTGGTTTGGCCGTCATCAACACCGTGCTTTCAGATCGTAGCTATCTGCACAAGGCACGCCTTTCCGAGGCGGTGAATTGGTCAAATTATGAAGCATTGCGTCAGTTGGATCTGATGGCCGCCAATCTGGCCGCGCGAGGCCTCGATGGTCCGACAGGGGCGTTGCAGCAGATGGCAGGGCGCATATTGGCACAGGCAACGGTGATGTCATTTATCGACGTGTTCGTCTTGATCGCTGGCTTGTTTGCCAGCCTCGCCTTTGCAGCGCTATTGATGAAATCCCCGAGCGGCAAGGCATCACCCGCAGCGCATTGATCGCCGCTCGGACCATTTATAGAGTTCCCGGTGCCTCAGACCCATTCAGAAACAGAGCTCATGATGGCGAAGCGCGTTGCGGATTGAAATGCCGCAGCGCATCGGCAGCCAAATCGTGGGTCAGCTTGAAAGCTGTCGTCCGGCGCCCAAGTGGGGCTGATTGACCGCAGTAGTGAGCGCTGAAATCTCTTCTCCCGATTTTCTCGGCAGCGGATCGTATTGGGCCTGATGCGGCGAAACCCTTGGGAGAGGTCGGCGGGGCCTCTGACATCGGACCAAGATCGTAAACCATTCGATTGGCAAGTACCCGGCTTGGCCTGCCGGAAATCACATTGCTTACAACCGTTTCGCTGTTTGCGGCGTCCTCCAGGGATTGCCGATAGACAGGGTTTATGGTGGCCTCGTCGGTGAACAGGTACGCCGTTCCGATCTGCACGGCGCTTGCCCCCAGCGCGAAGGCTGCGACGATGCCGCGGGCGTCGCCGATGCCGCCAGCGGCGATGACCGGCACATCAACCGCGTCGGCAATCTGCGGCACCAGGGCCATGGTCCCGATCTGACTGCCAATGCGTTCGGTCAGGAACATGCCCCGGTGACCGCCGGCCTCAAAGCCCTGGGCGATGATGGCATCACAGCCAAGGCATCACACAATTGCAGGATGCCTACGATGCTGACACTTTTTCATGCCCCGAACTCCCGCTCGACTTCGATTCTCCTCCTGATCGAGGAAATGGGCATCACCGACCGGATCGACGTGGTCGACGTCACGGTTATGCGACAGGATGGCAGTGGAGGTCCGGATGAACGCAATCCGCACCCTGAAAAGAAGGTGCCCTATCTGACCAACGGCGACGACCATGTGCGCGAGCGCGGCGCAATCGTCGCCTACCTGACGGATATGTTCCCCGAGGCCGGGCTCGGTCGGCCCGTCGGACACCCGCAGCGTGGGAAATTCCTGAGCTGGTTGTTCTATTATCAGGGCGTGATGGAACCCGTGCTGGTTCTCGACTGGGCCAAGATCGAACATCCCGCGCTCCATGCGACCTTCCGCGATCTGGATGCCGTTGTTTCGTGCCTTGCCAATGCGCTGGAGGACCAGCCTTACCTTCTTGGAGAGGACTATTCAGCGGTTGATCTGCTGCTTTCCAGCCCCTTCCAATGGCTTCCAGACGCCACGCCGCGACAGCCGTCCATTCAGGCCTGGATAAAACGCTGTGCCAACCGACCGGCATTGACGGCCGACATGGAGCGGGAGAGCGCGAGATTGCAGAAGTAGGGAGCGGGCGCGAAGCAGTCGTTCAGCGAACAAATCGTCCCGAAGCAGCGGGCTCGATCTGGTAGACGGTATCCAGGGGCGGCTCGGGCGATGATGCCTGATAGACTATGCGACGGGGACGTTCAGACACCCACGACGTTGGGGCGAAGGGTGTGAAATATGTAGAGCACTTCAGCTTTCTCATGATCGCCCACGTCAGCATTCGTCAGGGCCTTCATCAGATCATCGACGGCCGCCATATATTCGTTGTCGGAAATGTTCATGTGTTTGTGGGCGCTGAGCATGTCCAACCCGTCATAATTGTTTGGGCCGCCCGAGCCCATCGCGAAGAAATCCGCCGCCTTTTTTTTCATGGCGACCGGATCGCTGCCCGCGAAACGCTTGCCAATCAGCGGATTAGCCACGTGGTTGTCGACGAGATCGGATGCGATTCTGGCGATTGTGTCCGCGCCTCCGAGGCGCGCGTAAAGGGTATCGGTCATAGCTTACTCCATTGCACTAGGGGGGCTGAGAAACAGTGAAAGGAAAAAAGAAAGCACCGATAGTCCTGAAACTGGACTCCCCCCAGGGCTTGACGGCTAGCCGACAATCTTCTTCTGAGCTGCGAAGTGACTGAGGCCCAACCATTGCGCCATGGATCGGGCCAATGCGGGGTCTCCATCAACAAGGAGTTTCGATTGAAGCTCGCTCATCGAAGATAACCCCATCCAGATGGCGGTCATGGTTTTGAGGTCCGTCGTGACCCAGAGGTCGACCTCAAATCCCGGATCCGTCGCACACAGATCGACTTCGACCTTTGCCTTGGGATCAATGATCAGCCACCATTCGCGACGATTGGTGGGGAGTTCCGGATAGCAGAACTGCACGACAGTCCGTTGTGATGGCAGCGGCGCGGGATTGATATTGCGCCGCATATCCCACATCAAAAGCGCAGGATCGAGGTTTTCCAGAGTGGCTTGGGTCTCAACCCATTTCTGCCCCCAGATACCAAAAGATTCGATAATGTGTTTGAGGTCTCGCCCGGCGGCAGTCAGCAGATATTCGTAAATGCCCACCTCATCGGTTACAGGCGTGCGCTCGACAATCCCCGCGGCTTCAAGCTCCTTCAGGCGTTGAGACAGAAGTGTGGGCGACATCCGGGGAACGCCTCGTCGAAGGTCTCCGAACCGCGATGAACCTGCCAAAAGCTCACGGATAAGCACCATGGTCCATCTCGTGCAGAGAACTTCGGATGCCATCGCAACCGGGCAGAATTGTTGATAGCTCCCTCTCGTCATTTGAGTGACCTCTATAGGTCAAAATGAC
This sequence comes from Roseovarius sp. ZX-A-9, assembly GCF_028369135.1. GTDB lineage: Bacteria > Pseudomonadota > Alphaproteobacteria > Rhodobacterales > Rhodobacteraceae > Roseovarius. The sequence goes on along the minus strand of NZ_JAPWHW010000002.1, from coordinate 119,801 downwards.
CTAGTGTTTCAGCCTAGCATCAATTCCGCTCAACTTCATTCGTCTTGTGCAGCGCCAGCGCTATCTGATACCGCGAGAGCAATTCGTGCAGGATATCGCTCGTCCTATCCTGCCGGCACCAACCTTACATCTCGAAACTGAAATCTGGAGATTCCGCCATGGCAACCACCGGCAAGCAACTGTTCACGACATTGGACGCGAACGGAACTTTGACAGTCGCGATCGAGGACGTCACGTTTCCAGATCCGACTGGCAATCAGGTACTCGTGAAAATGGAAGCGGCGCCGATCAATCCGTCGGACCTCGCCATTCTGGTTGGTGCGGCTGATACGGAAAATGCCAGCTACTCGCAGGGCAAATTCGTAGCCACCGTGCCCGAGCCGTTCAACGCGGGCTCGAAAGCGCGCCATGGACTCAAGTTGCCTGCCGGGAACGAAGGTGCCGGCACGGTTGTTGCTGCCGGCGACAGTGACACGGCCGAGGCGCTGGTCGGGCAACGGGTCGCTTGCGTTCCGGGCAATGCCTACAGTCAGTATTGTATCGCCGATGCTGGCATGTGCCTGCCGCTTGGCGATCATTCAGCAGAGGATGGCGCGAGCGCCTTCGTCAATCCCATGACCGCCCTGGGGTTCACCGAGAATGCCAAGATGGACGGGCAGGACGCGATACTGCACACGGTCGGGGCATCCAACCTGGGCCAGATGCTGACCCGCATTTGCAAGGAAGACGGCATTGGCCTGGTGAATATTGTCCGCAAGGACAGTCAGGTCGACTTGCTCGCAAAGCTAGGGGCCACGCATGTCGTCAATTCTTCGGATGACGACTTCATGCGCCAGCTGCAAGCCGCGATTCAGGACACCGGCGCATTCTACGGCTTCGATCCGATTGGGGGCGGCCAATCGGTGGACAATGCCTTCAAGGCGATGGAGCAGGTCGCGGTGAGCAGGATGACAGAATACTCGCGCTATGGCTCGAACCAGCCAAAGCGCATGTTCATCTACGGGCGTCTGGACACCGGTCCGACGATATTGTCGCCGAGCTACGGCTTTGGCTGGACGCTTTCGGGGTGGCTGCTGTTTCCCTTCCTCCAATCGGCGGGGACCGAAACCGTCGCCCGTATGCGCAAGCGCGTGCTCGACAATCTCACGACGACCTTCGCCAGCACTTACAAGACGCGCGTCAATCTCGACGAAATGCTGACCAAGGAGGCGGTCACCGATTATCGTGCGATGAAGACTGGTGAGAAATACCTCGTCACGCCATGGTCGTAAGGCTGTGTTGCGAAGGTGGCTGGATCATACTTGGGGGCAAAGGTCATCTATAGGTAGAGGCTGACCTGCTCGAAGCCAGAGCGGGGCAAACCAGTGCTTTGGCTTCGCGCATGATCCGCGCCTTCGCCGCCGCCGCCATTTACGCCGCAGCGGCCCTCGCCATGGCCGAGGTTCTGGATATCCAGCCTGTCACCGATGAACCAAGCGTCATCGACGATACGCTGGAGGGGACACGCGCCTGTACTCCGCCACTCCATACGGGGCGACCGCCGCGACCAGCCCGCCCCAGATGTCGCGCGTCGCCGTTTCCGCCTCTTGCCTCAACAGGCCGCTATTGCAACGACAAGTTGATTCGAAGCCCCTCGCAGCGTATGCTCAGGGGATACTTGGCCCGGGTGGTCATTGTTTTCGATTTCAGTATTCACCTCGGAATGGAGGGCAAGAAATTGATTTTCAAGGAAAAACACTGAACTCCAATCAATGATTGACGGTCTGGTCGGCGGTGCTTTCGATTTGGCAGTCTCATCATGTCAGAAAATTGGCATTTTGGGTACCTCTTTGAGCTAGATCAAAGTCCCCTGATCGAACGACGGATACCTGTGCTGACATGAAGAACCTGATTGCCTCTCTGTTCAGCCTTTTCCTGGTTGCGAGCCTTGCTTTGTACGGCCCCACAGGCATGAGCAAAACGGGCAGTGACGGTGACGTTTTCTCTATGGAGCTTTGCGCCGACGGCGTTTCAAAACCCGTGCTGATCGGGGCCGATGGAAACCCGGTCGAGCCGGCCCATGACTGCGCTGAATGTCTGATGTGCTGCAGCACGGTCCCGGCCCATCTGAACGTGGGTTGTGATACTGTTGCACTGCTTGCCATGATTGAGGTGGCGCCCGGCCGCCCAACCTTCCATCACCCTGTCTTCAATACCCGTAACATCCTCCCGGCGCCGCGCGGCCCGCCGATCATGCATCACTTTGTGCCAGGTTCATTTGACCTGGCCGGGCATGGTCGGGCTTTGACTGGCCACGAAAAGCGTAGCGACGGGCGACCTTTCCCCAAGGACGCCGACGCATGAAGAACCTTCATTTCCTCCTGAAAATCATGACGCTTGTCGCAGCGATGTTGCTGCCCGGGCTCCCCGTTGCGGCCGAGACGGTGCTGGCCAAGCTGCTGCCGGACGTCAAGCCCGGTGAACTGGTCGAGGGCGCCGACGCCTTTGGAGCGTCCCATTCGGACATACCTGCCGTACAGATCCTCAAGGGAGGTGAACGGCTCGGCTGGGCATTTGTCACCTCGGATTTCGTCTCGACCACCGGGTATTCGGGCAAGCCGATCCATACGATGGTCGCCATCGACGATGAGGCTCAGGTGATCGGTGTTCAACTGGTCAAGCATTCCGAGCCGATCGTCCTGATCGGTATCCCCGACAAGAAGATGAAGGCCCTTGTGGCCAATTACCGTGGTCTGGACCTCGTTGCAGAGGCCGAAGCGGGCGGGTCGGCGCACCAGCTTGATATCATCTCGGGCGCGACCGTCACGGTCATGGTGATTGACGATTCCATTGTCCGTGCGGGCCTGAAGGTTGCCCGCCAGCTTGGGCTGGGCGGCTTGGCGGTCGAGGAAACCGGAACCGGCCCACAATTTGAAATCAACCCCGATGCGGAAGCCGCCAGCGACTGGATGACACTGGAAGGCGATGGCACGCTGCGCCGTCTGTCGCTGGATGTCGGGCAGGTCAATGCCGCCTTCGCGGCAATGGAAGATCCGCGCGCGGCCAAACGCGCGCTGAAAGAAGCGCCCGAGACCACCTTTATCGAGATGCAGGCCGCATTGGTGTCGCATCCCGCGATTGCGCGGGCCCTGCTCGGAGAGGCTGTCGCGGAAAACCTTGATGACTGGCTGGACGAGGGCGAGCATGCTGTCGCGATCATGGGGCGGGGGCTCTATTCCTTCAAGGGGTCCGGCTATGTGCGCGGCGGCATCTTTGACCGGATCGTTCTTATCCAGCATGACGTGTCGGTTCGGTTCCGCGACCGAATGCACAAGCGGATCAACACGATCGCTGCCGCAGGCGCGCCGGTTTTCAACGAAGCGGACCTGTTCAAGATTCCGGCAGATAGTGGCTTTGATCCGACCAAGCCATTTCGCATTCAGCTACTGGTGCACCGCGATGTGGCGGCAATCGAAAAGGTGTTCACGACATTCGATCTGGGCTACCAACTGCCGCCGAAATACATCCGCACCGTTGCGCCGCCGCCCGCTGCGAGTGTTCCCCCAAGTGTCGACGAACTGACATCGCAGTCCGAAGCCGACGCGCATCAGGCCCTGTGGAAACGGATCTGGGCCGGCAAGAAGATCGAGATCGCCGTGCTGGCCGTCATGCTGACGATCCTGACCGGCGCCTTCTTCTTTCAGAGCCTGGCAACACGCAATGAACGGGCTTTCTACTGGTTCCGCATTGGGTTTCTTACCGTCACGCTGTGCTACTTGGGCTGGTTTGCCAATGCGCAATTGTCCGTGGTCAACCTGTTGGCTCTATTCGGTTCGGTTGTTTCCGGCTTTAGCTGGCAGGCTTTCCTGCTCGACCCGCTGACGTTCATCCTGTGGTTTGCGGTGGCGGCTGCGCTGCTGTTCTGGGGGCGTGGTGCCTATTGCGGCTGGCTCTGCCCATTCGGCGCATTGCAGGAACTCCTCAACCAGGTTGCAAGGGCGTTGCGCATCCCGCAATGGACTTTGCCTTGGGGGCTTCACGAGCGTCTGTGGCCGCTGAAATACATGATTTTCCTTGGGCTGTTCGGCGTCTCACTGACCAGTATCGAACAAGCCGAGCGGTTGGCCGAGGTGGAGCCGTTCAAGACGGCGATCATCCTGAATTTCGTGCGGGCCTGGCCGTTCGTGGCTTATGTCGGAGCCTTGCTGATCGCGGGCCTGTTCGTCGAGCGGTTCTTCTGTCGCTACCTGTGTCCGCTTGGTGCTGCCCTTGCCATTCCGGCGCGTCTGCGGATGTTCGATTGGCTCAAACGCTACCATGAATGCGGCAATCCGTGTCAGACCTGTGCCCACCAGTGCCCGGTGCAGGCGATCCATCCCACGGGTGAAATCAACCCCAACGAATGCATCAACTGCCTGCATTGCCAGGTGTTGTACCAGTCGAAAACAACCTGTCCCGTCGTGATCAAGAAGATCAAGCGTCGCGAGAAAGTCGGCGCGGCGCCGGATCTCTCGCGCGTGGGATTGGGGCACCCGAACCAAACCAAATAGACAAATCACCAACTGAAAGGACGAACCATGTCTGGAGACAAGAAGCTACCAATTACGCGGCGTGGCCTGTTAGGGGCAACTGCCGGAGGTGCGGCACTTGCCGGGGCGCTTGGCGGCCGGGCCATGCTGGCCGGGGGAGCCATCGGTGGGGCGGCAGTGGCGACTGCCAGCAGCGCCCGCGCTGCGGCCGGTGCCGAAGTCGGCCCGGGCCAACTGGATGAATACTATGGTTTCTGGTCTTCGGGCCAGTGCGGCGAAGTGCGTATCCTGGGCGTTCCCTCGATGCGTGAGCTGATGCGCATTCCGGTGTTCAACACTTGCTCGGCCACCGGCTGGGGCATCACCAACGAATCCAAGAAGATTCTGACCGAGGGCCTGCTGCCCAAGACCAAGGCATATCTGGCAGCCAATGGCCACGAATTCCCGCCCAACGGCGATTTGCACCACCCGCATATGTCCTTCACCGAAGGCACGTATGATGGTCGCTACCTGTTCATGAACGACAAGGCCAACACCCGCGTTGCGCGTGTGCGTTGCGACGTGATGAAATGCGACAAGATCATCGAGATCCCCAACGCCAAGGCGATCCACGGATTGCGCCCGCAAAAATGGCCGCGCACCAACTATGTCTTCTGCAACGGCGAAGACGAAGTGCCGATGATCAATGATGGCAAGATCCTGGACGAGCCGGAGAAGTACGTAAACTTCTACACCGCCGTGAATGCCGACGAGATGACCGTCGCGTGGCAGGTGATGGTGACGGGCAACCTCGACAACACCGATTGCGATTATGAGGGCAAATACGCCTTCTCGACCTCGTACAATTCGGAAATGGGCATGACCCTGGCCGACATGACCGAGGCCGACATGGACCATGTCGTTGTCTTCAACATCAATGAGATCGAGGCTGGAATCGCGGCCGGTGATTACATCGAGTTGAACGGCGTCAAGGTGCTCGACGGGCGCAAGGGCCAGAACAAGAAATACACCCGTTACATCCCGATCCCGAACAACCCGCACGGCTGCAACATGGCCCCCGACAAGATCCACCTTTGCATTGCGGGCAAGTTGTCGCCCACCGTATCGGTGATCGACGTGCGCAAACTGGACGCGGTGTTCGCCGACGAGGCCGAGCCGCGCAGTGTTGTCGTGGCCGAGCCGGAACTGGGTCTCGGTCCGCTACACACATGCTTTGACGGACAGGGCAACGCGTTCACCACGCTGTTCCTGGACAGTCAGGTGGTGAAGTGGAACATCGAAAAGGCGATCCAGCTTTACAATGGCGAGGATGTCGATCCGATCATCACCAAGCAGGACGTGCATTACCAGCCCGGCCACAACTCGACCGTGATGGGCGAAACGCTGGAGGCAAGCGGCAAGTACTACCTCACGATGAACAAGTTCTCCAAGGACCGGTTCCTCAATGTGGGGCCGCTCAAGCCCGAGAACGAGCAGCTGTTTGCCATCGACGGCGACAAGATGACGCTGATCCACGACGGCCCGACCTTTGCCGAGCCGCACGATTCGATCCTGGTCGATCCCAGCAAGGTGAACCCGGTTTCGGTCTGGGATCGCAACGATCCGATGTGGGCAGACGCGCGCATTCAGGCCGAGGCCGACGGCATCGACCTGGACGACTATCAGGACTCGGTCATCCGGGACGGCAACAAGGTGCGGGTCTACATGTCCAGCAATGCTCCGAACTTCTCGTTGGAGTCGTTCACTGTCCGGCAGGATGACGAGGTGACTGTATATGTGACAAACCTCGATGACATCGACGACCTGACCCACGGCTTTACCATGGGCAATCACGGGGTCGCGATGGAGGTCGGACCACAGGCAACGTCGTCGGTCACTTTCGTGGCGGCACAGCCGGGTGTCTTCTGGTACTACTGCCAGTGGTTCTGCCACGCGCTTCACATGGAGATGCGCGGCCGGATGTTCGTTGAGCCGAAAGCGAGCTGACGATGATGCGTGTTCTGACACTGGTGCTTGCGCTGCTGATCGGGCTGCCCGTCTGGGCAGGCGAACGGGCTGTGGCACCGGGGCAGGGCACGCTTGCCAATGCCATCGCCGGGGCGGACCCCGGCGATGTGCTGCTCTTGTCGCGGGGGCGCTACCAGGGGGCGGTTGTCATTGATCGCCCACTGACCCTGACTGGCGGCGCGGGGGCGATCATCGACGGGATGGGAGACGGCACCGTGGTGACCGTTGATGCCGCCGACGTCACGATCCGTGGCCTGACCGTGACCGGATCGGGCCTGGACAGCCAGGCGCTGGATGCCGGGATCAAGATCCTGAAGAAAGCCGACCGCGCGGTGATCGAAAACAACCGGGTACTGGGCAACCTGCACGGCATCGACGTGCATGGTGGCCGTGACGCGCAGGTGCGCGGCAATACGATCGAAGGCACCCGGGACCGCCGGATGAACGATCGCGGCAACGGGATCTATGTGTGGAATTCACCGGGCACGCTGGTCGAGGGCAATACGGTCCGCTGGGGTCGCGACGGCATATTCTCGAACACGTCCCGGAAGGGGACGTATCGCAACAACCTGTTCCGCGATCTGCGGTTTGCCGTTCATTACATGTACACCAACGATTCCGAAGTGTCCGGCAATGTGTCGATCGGCAATCACCTGGGCTATGCGATCATGTTCTCGAATAATGTGGTTCTGAAGAACAACCTGAGCCTGTCGGACATCAGCCATGGTGTGATGTTGAACTTTGCCAACAATGCCGATGTCTCTGGCAACCTGGTCCGTGGCGGGGCGGACCGGTGCACCTTTATCTACAATGCGCATAAGAACCTGATCTATGACAACCGGTTCGAGGGGTGCAACATTGGCATCCACTTCACTGCAGGATCGGAGCGCAACATACTGACAGGGAACGCCTTTCTTGGTAACCGCACGCAGGTAAAATATGTCGGAACGCGTGATATAGAATGGAGTTTCGAGGGCAGGGGAAATTACTGGTCGGATCATTCCAGCTTTGACCTTGGTGGTGACGGCATTGCCGACAGTGCCTTTCGCCCCAATGGCCTGATGGATCATATTCTGTGGTCGCAGCCCGCCGCGGCACTGCTGACGGGCGCGCCGGCGGTTCAACTGATCCGGTGGGCGCAATCCAGCTTTCCTGCAACTCTACCCGGCGGGGTCGTGGACAGTGCCCCGCTGATGGTCGCGCCGACCGTGACCGTTCCACCTGAATATCTCGCCATGGAGGCCGAGGCGATCGCCCGGCGAATTGAAAGCGATATAGATGACTTCGACGTTAACGATCTCAAATCTCACTAAGGATTTCGGCGGGGTCAAAGCCCTGTCCGAAGTGTCGATGCACGTCGCCCCCGGCGAGCGGGTGGCCCTGCTGGGGCACAATGGTGCAGGCAAGTCGACCATGATGAAGGTCATCCTTGGCCTGGTCGCGGCGGACAGCGGCGAGATTTCCGTATGTGGTGCCGCGCCGGGCGATGCCGATGCGCGTTCCAAGGTGGCATACCTGCCCGAAAATGCCATGTTCCATTCCGCGCTGACGGGGCTGGAGCAGATCAGCTACTACATGCGCCTGCGCGGCGAGGATAGCGTGGGGGCGATGGCGCTGCTGGACAAGGTCGGGCTGGGGGCCGCTGCCAAGCGCCGGATCGGCACCTATTCCAAGGGTATGCGGCAACGGGTGGGGCTGGCGCAGGCCCTGATCGGGCATCCGCGCCTGTTGGTTCTGGACGAGCCCACCAGCGGGCTGGACCCGGTCTCGCGGCGCGATTTCTACGAGCTTCTGGATGCGCTGGCCGCCGAAGGTGCCGCGATCCTGCTGTCGAGCCACGCCCTGACCGAGGTTGAGGCGCGCACGGACCGGTTGTTGATCCTGTCCCGGGGCAGGATGGTGGCCGAAGGCTCGCTGGCTGAGTTGCGGCGCGATGCCGCGTTACCGGTGGCCATGCATATCACGGCGATCAACGGGTATGACGCGGATATCCTTGCAGCGATCCCCAATGCCATCCGGGTCAATGACGCGGTGCATGTCACCTGCTCGCAGGACGAAAAGCTGGCCACGCTGGCGCAGGTTGCCGCGATGAAAGGCAAGATTGCCGATATCGAGGTGATCCCGCCCAGCCTTGAGGATATCTACAGCCATTTCAGCCGGAGGGACGGCCAATGATCGCGCGCATTCTGGCCACCGCCATTATCGAATTGCACATCGCACGGCGCAATCTTTGGGTCGTGATCGCCGTGGGGCTGATGGTGGTCTTTTCGCTGGTTCTGTCCGCTGTCGGCTCGGCACCTATCGGTGAGCTTGGCGCGGACCGGCTGTCGGTGACAGTGGCGTCGCTGACGTCATTGTCGGTCTATCTGGTGCCATTGGTGGCGCTGCTGATGTCGTTTGACGCGGTGGCCGGAGAAGCGGAGCGGGGCACACTGCCGTTGCTGCTGACCTATCCGGTTGCCCGATGGGAGGTTCTGGCGGGCAAGTTGCTGGCGCATTGCGCGATCCTGATCATCGCGCTGGTGGCGGGTTACGGCGCGGCCGCTGCAATCGCAATCGTGAATGATCCGGCTGCCTTGTCCGGTATTGGCGCGTTGTGGCGGCTGACATGGACCTCAAGCCTGCTCGGCGCGACGTTTCTGGGGATCGGCTATGCCCTGTCCTCACTGGCACGGCGCACTTCTGGCGCGGCAGGACTGGCAATCGGCCTCTGGTTGGGGTCGGTGGTGTTATATGATCTGGCACTGTTGGCGGCTGTCGTGGCCGACAATGGGGGCAGCTTCACCAAGAACGTCTTTCCTGCCGCCCTGCTTGCCAACCCTGCCGACGCGTTCCGCCTGTTCAACCTGACGGCCTCGCAGGCAGGTGGGGTTGCGGCGGGGATCGGCGGGGCGGCGGGAACCATTCCGCAATGGCAATCCTTGATGTCGATCCTGCTCTGGCCGGTCTTTGCACTTTGGCTGGCCTCTGCGGCATTCAGAAAGGTGGAGCCATGAAGCGCCTGTTGCTTGTTCTGGCTTTGCTGGGCTTGGCAGCCTGCAAGGAGGAGGCGGGGCAGGATACCTCTGCGCTGCCGCTCACGGCGGACGCCGTCGGGCATTTTTGCCAGATGAACCTGCTTGAGCATGACGGCCCGAAAGCCCAGGTGCATCTGGCGGGACTGCCCGGCATGCCCCTGTTTTTCAGCCAGGTGCGGGATGTTGTCGCCTATGCGCGCATGCCCGAGCAAAGCCACGAGATTCTGACGATCTGGGTCAACGACATGGGCGCACCGGGGGCAACATGGGCCGCACCCGGCGCGGACAACTGGATCGCAGCACAAGAGGCAACCTATGTCGTGGGTGGTCGCGCTGTGGGGGGCATGGGGACGCCGGAAATCGTGCCCTTCGCGGAGGCCGAAAAAGCGATCGCTTTCGCCGAGGCTAATGGCGGCAAGGTGATGCCGCTGGACGAGATACCGGATGAAGCCGTTCTGGCGCCTGTCGTGCTGGACGGTGGCAGCGGTGATGACGAATTTGAAAAACGCCTGCGCGCATTGTCGCGCAAAAAAGGAGAGTAAGATCATGACGACGCGCCGCCGCTTTCTGGCAATCAGTGCCGCTGCTGCCGCCTTTCCGACGCTGGGGAGGGCGCAACCGATCTACACGTGGCAGGGGACAGCTCTGGGCGCACGCGCGACGCTGCGTCTGGCGCATCCCGACGCCGCAGCGATCAGTGCAGAGGTCGCAGATGAAATCTCCCGGCTCGAAGATATTTTCAGCTTGTTCCGCGGGCACAGCAGCTTGGTGCAACTGAACAGTTCCGGCGTGCTGCATGAGCCGCCGTTCGAGTTGCTGGAATGTTTGTCGCTGGCGGGCAGGGTGCATGCTGCCAGCGAGGGCCGGTTCGATCCGACCATTCAGCCATTATGGGCGACCTTTGCCGCTGCCTCCGCGACGGGCGCGTTGCCGGATGAGGAAAGCCTTCATCTGGCCGGTGCCCTGACCGGCTGGCAGCGTGTCAGGCTCGATGCGCTCAGCATCACGATGGACCCGGGCATGGCGCTGACGCTGAACGGGATCGCCCAAGGTTACATCGCCGACCGCGTGGCCGAGGTGTTGAGCGCGCGGGGGTTGACGAATATCCTGATTGATACGGGCGAGTTTCGGGCGCTTGGCACGCATCCCGACGGCAAGGCATGGCCGGTCAGGCTGGCAGCGGGCGGGGAAGTTCCCCTTGCGGGGCGGGCGCTGGCTACATCTGCGCCACTTGGCACGGTCTTTGATGAAAATGCCCGGGTCGGGCACATCCTGGACCCGCGCACCTCGCGCCCGACGCGCAGCCGGTGGCAAGAGATCACGGTATCTGCCAGGTCAGCGGCCCTTGCCGACGCGTTTTCGACAGCGGCGTGCCTGTTCGATACCCGCGCCGGTATTGAGGCCTGTCTGGCACAATTCCCGGATGTCAAACTGGAGGCGGTCACGCCCGCCAAAATCGCGATTTGAGCTAGATGAGAGCCGTGAAAATACCCTCGGTTGTGGTTGATATTTTCCGTCTGGTGCCATTGGCAACAGAGGCAACGGCGTTGACCTGCCCGGGTTTCGCGGCGTCAAGCGCGAGCGGATTGGATCTATGCGTCATTGCCACTTCTCCACCCTTTGGTAAGATGACAAAGACGAAAGACGGTGTTGGCCATATGCTTAACCAAATTGGCCGCAAAGTTTTGGAAACAAACCGTTTGTCTGTTTCTGCCTGCGCCCGATCACGACGCTGGCAGATGCGCTTTCGACCGGGACTTGTGGAGTTCTCTCGATGAACAAAGCGATGCGTGCGGTGAAGTGGATCAAGGACGAATGTTTGGAGAACGGGCATATCGTCGCAGAAGCGACCTAATTAGCAGGAGAAATACCATGAAGTTTGGAAAGCTGTTTTCGGTGCTTTCAATTCTAACGATGTCGGCCGGTGTGGCGCAGGCCGGTGACGCGGCCAAGGGCGAGTCCGATTTCAAACGGTGCAAGGCTTGCCACACCATCGTTGCGGATGATGGAACCGTCATCGTCAAAGGTGGCCGTACGGGTCCGAACCTCTATGGCCTCATCGGCAAGACCGTGGGTACGGCCGAAGATTTCAAATACAGCGCCTCGCTCGCTGCGGCTGGTGAAGCCGGGATCGTCTGGGACGAAGAGAAACTCGCGGCATGGGTGACTGACCCCAAGGCATGGCTGGTGGACGTTCTTGACGATCCGAAGGCCAGAACCAACATGACTTTCAAGCTTCGCAAGGGCGGAGAAGACATGGCTGCATATCTGGCGACATTGGGCGGCGAAGCTCCGGCGGACTGATTGTCGGCGGGGTCACGTCTGGGGCAGGGTGAAGCACGACCCGGTCCCGAACAGCACATAGCCTGAATGAATGCGTCTTGCATTTGATCTGACGGACAGATCGAATGCAGGACGCTCACGACACCAAAGGGCGTACGCGGTTTGTGCTTTCCGCTTAGGCAGGCAAAACGCAACAGGCTCTTCGGGATGAACGGATGATCCCCAAGCGTTTTAGTGGTGAGGGTCGTCCAGCGCGCCGTGGACTGCGAATTGTTCCAGTCCTGCGGCCTGCGCTTCGATCACGCGATAGGTTTCCCGGACACCAGCCTCGGTCAGATCACGCGCAACCGTGAGCAGCGTGTTGGTGTCATGCTCGTCGCAGAGGTCAGCCATCTGCGAGAGTTCTTCCAGCGCCACGTTGCGGGCCGCTTCAATCGACGGCGCGCCGTAAATATCGACAAAATGCTGCGCCAGAACGTCGGCCAGTGCGGCGTGCTCGACTGGTTCAATCGGGGTAACGGCGACAAAACTCACCCGGCCAAATGTCTCGCAGCCCATCCAGCCATTGGCAAACGCCTGCCGGGCCTTGCCGGTCAGATCGGCCTCGGACCAATTGGAAAATTCGAACCCGCCGGAAATGCACCATTCTCCGGTTCGGGCCGGGTTGTGAAAAACACGGGTGTCGCTTTCGTCGAAATGAATGGCGCGGGCAAGTTTCATGCGGGCTCCGTCAGCAGGTCGGTCAAGGGGATCAAACGCGAACCGTCGGCGGTTTTCAACAGCAGACCGAGGTTTTCATCCAGCCCGGTGAAGGTTCCGTGATGCCCGGCAACGGATATTTCCTTGCCGCGATCATGTGCCACGCCAAGCCAGTTGGCGTGCAGCCGTGCCGGGCCGTCATCAGCCCAGGCGTTGATCTCGACCAGCGTGTGGCGCACCCAGGCCTCGATCAAGGTTATCGGGTCCACCTCGGTGCAGCCTTCGGCATAAAGCGCGGTGGCGTCGGGTGTCAGGCCGGTCTCTTCCGAGGGTGGCCAAAGCTCCAGTGACAGCCCGACCACGAGCCAGCCAGGCACAACCGCCGGATCGCGGTCGGAGGCGGCAATCTTCAGATCGCCGCAATGACCGCCATTGAGGTAAATCCCGCCGCACCACCCCAGATGTACCGCTACTTCGGGCGGGGCAAGTGCGCCAAGGGCGTTCTGAAATCCAACGCCACAAAGCGGCAGCATGCAGGCGGCGTCGCGCAACGGCACCTCGGGCGCGAATACGATCGCCGCCCGCAGGCGATCCGGGGCAAGATCGTAGATCACCAGCCCCGCGTCGCAAACATTCGCCGCCTTGGCACAGGCCAGCGCGAACGGGTCCGCACCTTCCGCATCAAGCCCGGAGAACAGCGGGGGGAAGGCAGGCCGCGTCATGCGTGACCAAGCGCGATCAATTGTTGTGCCACGGAACGGAAGCCCGCCGCCTGTGCGCTGTCGGGGTTGGAAACCACGATGGGCGCGCCGCCATCCGCGGCCCGCCGGATATCCAGATGCAACGGGATTTCTGCCAGCAGCGGCACGCCGAGCTTGGCTGCCTCTGCCGTCACACCGCCATGCCCGAACGTGTGTTCCTCATGCCCGCAGTTCGAGCAGATATGAGTGGACATGTTTTCAATCATCCCGATGATCTTGGTGCCCAACTGATTGAACATGTCGATCCCCTTGCGGGCATCCAGCAGCGCAACGTCCTGCGGCGTCGACACGATGATCGCCCCGTCAAGCTGGGCCTTCTGCGCCAGCGTCATCTGCACATCGCCGGTTCCCGGTGGCAGATCGACGATCAGAACATCAAGCGCGCCCCATTGCACCTGTGTCAGCATCTGCTGCAACGCGCCCATCAGCATCGGCCCGCGCCAGACGACTGCCTGATCGTCATTGGTCATCAGGCCGATGGACATCATCGTGACGCCGAAATTCCGCATCGGCAGGATCGTCTTGCCATCAGGAGACGATGGGCGGCCAGAGACACCCAGCATGCGCGGCTGCGACGGGCCGTAGACATCCGCATCGAGCAACCCGACGCGCCGCCCCTCGGCTGCCAGTGCACAGGCAATGTTTGCGGCAACGGTGGATTTGCCCACGCCGCCCTTGCCCGAGGCGATGGCTATGATCCGGTCCACGCCGGGCACTTTTTGCGGCCCGTCCGGTTCTGCGCGGCGTTGCGGCTTGAGATCCGGCGGGGCGGCGGGCGTGCTGTGTGCGGTCATGACGACCGACAACGACTCGACGCCAGGCAGGTCTTTCACCTTCGCCTCGGCCTCTTCCTTGACTTTCCCATAGGCGGCGGCATGACTGCCGCTCACCTCCAGCACGAAGCGCACGGCGCCGCCATCGACGGTCAGCGCCTTGACCAATCCGGCATCGACCAGCGACGCGCCGCTGACCGGATCGGTCAGCGTTTTCAGCGTGGCCAGCACATCCTCCCGACGTAATGTCATGTCCGGATCAGGCCTTGATCGTGCCAGTCACCACATGCTCCAGATCGACGCCTTCGACGGTCAGGACCATGCGGGCCTTGAACTGCTTGCCTTCGGTGTTGTCCGTCTTGCGGAAGGCTTCTTCGATTGCCTGTTGCGAGGTGACGCCGACCTGCTTGAGAAACTTGCGCATCGACATGTTGAAATCTTCTTCACTCATCTTCTTTTCCTTCATTTATGCGTGGTTTTGATACACTGTGCTGCGCTGGCTTAATGGTCCTTGCGCTTAGACAGGTAATCTTCGGTGGTGCGCACCCGAGGGCGTTCGGCACCGGTAAAGGGGTTGTCTGTCGAGTGGAATTGCGCCTGAACACGGCAATTGTCGCACATCTGGATCATTCGCGCAGCAGCGGGATTGGCGAACATCGCATGATTTCCCGACAGTTTCTCCATGATCTTCTCGACGGTGGATTTCACGCCGAACAGGCTACCGCATTCGACGCAGGCAAAAGGCTCTTCCTCGTTCAGTACCACCTGGCTCAGCGCCGCGTCGGTCAGGTTCATCTGCGGCTGCAAGGTGATCGCGGCCTCTGGGCAGACATTGGTGCACAGGCCGCATTGCAGGCAGGCGTCTTCCTGAAAGCGCAGTTGCGGCATGTCCGGATTGTCGACCAGCGCGCCGGACGGGCAAAGCGAGACACAGGCCAGGCAGAGCGTGCAGGCATCGGTATCGACGAGCACGGCACCGTAAGGCGCGTGGGCGGGCAGGGGGGTGATCTGTGCGTCTGGCATCAGCGCCTTGGCGGCAAGGCGGGTGATCTGGCGGCGCGAGCCTTGCGGCAGGATCGGGGGTGTGACCTGTACGGTTCGTACGGCGCGGTCGTACAGGTGATCTGACAGCGCATCGGGGTCGGAAATGTCGAGCAGCGTCACGGCATCCCCTGCGCCTATCGCGGCGGCCAGATCGGCCTGCGCCTGCAACACGTCGCGGTCACTTTTCGGGGCCAGCAGGATATCGACGGCGGCAAAGCCGCTTGCCAGCGCGGCCAACATTTCGGCATGGCCGAACATTGCGAGCGCGTCGATTTCAAGAGGAATGACATGCGCGGGCAGGCCGTTGCCGAAACGCGCGGCGAGGCGGATCATTTCGGCGCCGTGTGCGTCATGCACCAACAGCGCGCCGTCCTGACCGCCGGCCTTGCGATAGGCGGTTGCCAGAGTGCCAATGCGGCAGAAGACGTGATCGACCGGCGGCGCGTCATAGCTGATCGCGCCGGAGGGGCACACGGCCGAACACGCGCCGCAACCGGCGCAGATCAACGGATCGATGCTGACATGTTCGCCCGCGGGCAGGATCGCGCCGGTGGGGCAGACATTGAGGCAGTTCGAGCAGGCGGGTTTCTCGGCGCGCGAATGGGCGCAAAGCGACGGCTCCAACCGGATATGCAGTGGTTTTTCGAAGGTGCCGACCATCTGGCTGGCGGCGAGGATGGCATCGGACACTGCAGGCAGGCTGGCCGGATCGGCGCGCAGGTAGCCGTCGCGCTTTTCGGGGGCAGGGAACAGCGGTGTGTCGCCTGTCAGGTCGAGGATCAGATCGCATTGCGATTGCGCGCCATCGCGTGGCTCGGTCAATGTCGGTGCGCCGCGCCCGCCCGGCAGAACCTGCTGGAATGCGTCGATCGAAACCTGGAACTGGCCGAGCGTACCGCTTGCACGGCGCAACTGCCCGATGCAGCAATCAAAGTTACGGGTCACGGGCAGATCCGCGGCCTCTGGCACCAGCACGGTGACGGCCAGGAAATCTGCCAGCTTTTCGGCGGCAGCGAAAGCGGCCTCGGGCGCGCCGATGATCAGGCAGACCCCGTCAGAGACGACATCGACGACCTTGGGCGTGGGGTGCGTCAAGGCGGCCTCGGCCACCAGTGCGGCCATTTTTGCGGTCGTGTCGGCCGTGTCTGCCGTCCAGCCCGCGCGGTCGCGCAGGTCTACGAAATCCGGCACGGGCGCGCCGATGTCTTCGGCAAGGTCGGCAAAACGCGAGGCTTCTTGCTGGCAGGCGATAATCACGTCGCCGGTCGCCAGCGCCTTGGCCGCGAGATCGATCTGGGACTGGCATAGCCCGGTATGCAGGCGCGAGCATTCAAGCCCGGATGCCGCGCTTAAGGCGGCGGCATCAATGGACTGTGTTCCGAGGCAATCACAAATGAGCAGAGTTTTTTTCAATTTGGTCCCTCCCGGTAAACTACAGGTAGGGCGAAATGGCGGTGGATGAAAGACAGTCTTTTACGTTTTCGTGATCATTTTTCAGATGCCGACAGTTTTACTGAATAATAATACCTCTTTGCTTTTTTTCTTTAATAAGTAAACTGGCATTTATTCGAAAACAGACTCAGCCAGCGGGTGCCAGCTTGTCCTTCGTTTTTCCCAATTCGCAATCCATCCCCCTCGGGGTTGTGATACGCAAATCGCCGGGTGTCACGCGGTGGGCGAAATGGGCTTGGCGGGTGGTTGGCATTCTGCCCGGAGCGGCGCCGGCAAACTGGAAGGTTTTGCATACGCACGGAGATGTAACCGAATATCACGCCGCGACTGTGCCGCTGAATCTCTATGTTTCGGATACCGAGGCATATATGCACGAATTGCGGACGCGTGAGCCGTCGGTTTACATCGTTCTGAGCGCTGACACAGCATCGCCGGATTTCCCCTGGAAGGTATCTCTTGTCACGGCCTCGCCTTACGAGGGGCAGGATTATTGCGACTCGGCAGAGGTGTTGGTTGAAAAGGTCTCCATGCCCGAAGGTATGCATGCCTGGATTGCCGATTTCATCAACCGTCATCACGAAGAAGAGACCTTTGTGAAGCGCAAGCGCAAGAACGCGCGCGTGGATGATGTCGAGGACGGCATCGGTGATCCGCGCATCGCGCAAGACAGCGATGTGTACCGGTCCCCCCATCAGCGTCGGGTGGCCATGAAATGACCCGCGGCACGACCTTTTGGGATATGCGCCGCGCGGCCGTTCGCGCAGAGGAAGAGGCGGAGGCCGCCGCTGCGCAGGCGGCGCTGGAAGCCGAACAGCAACGGGCCCTTGCTGAGAAGAGCGACGAGGACATTCTGACAGAGCTGGGCCTGCCCGATCCTGACACGCTGGCCAAGGGCGACGATTTTTCCGCGTTCATGGCAAAGGCGGTTCCCGAACATATCCGCAAACGCGCGCTGCGCAATTTGTGGCGCAGCAATCCGGTGCTGGCCTGCCTCGACGGATTGAACGATTACGATGATGATTACCTGACCGGCAGCTTCGGTAACGCCCCGATCCAGACCAGTTACCAGGTTGGAAAAGGCCTGCTGGCGCATGTGCTTGAGATGGAGCGTCAGGATGAGGTAATTGCCAAGGATCCGGCGCCACTCGACAAAGAGGAAAATTTGGCCGAAGATCATGGTGAGTCCTTTCCGGCGGAAACTGAGCAGGTCGCGGAGCCTGACACCGCGGGAGAGCAGGTACCAGCGCAGCAGGAACCGGAACCCGGCAGACCGCGCAGGATGGTATTTCACTTCGACGGGAATAGCGCATGACACTGGCACAAGTAGATTCCGAGATTGCCGAAGAGGACCGCCTGCGCGCGGATCTTTACAATTACCTCGGCGTCATGCTGGCCGGTCCGCCGGACGAAATCCTGTTGGCGCAGACTGCGGCATTGACGGGCGACAGCTCGCCTCTGGGGCAGGCGATAACCGGGCTGGCGGCAGTTGCAAAAGTCACCAAGCCCAAACCCGCGCGCAAGGAATACAACGCATTGTTCATCGGTCTGGGGCGGGGCGAGTTGCTGCCTTATGCCAGCTATTACATGACCGGTTTCCTGAATGAAAAGCCGCTGGCCAATTTGCGTGCCGACATGGCCGCGCTTGGGATCACCCGTGCGCAGGACACGTTCGAGCCGGAGGACAACATCGCCTCTTTGATGGAGATGATGGGCGGCATGATCGTCGGGCGGTTTGGCCGTGCGGCCCCTCTCGCGCGGCAGAAAGAGTTCTACAACAAGCATATCGGACCCTGGGCCACGCATTTCTTTACGGATTTGCAGGCTGCCAAGGCGTCGGTGCTTTATGCCTCGCTCGGGGCTGTTGGGGCCGAGTTTTTGAAAGTTGAACAGGAAGCATTTCGTATGATGGCGGGCTGATGACTGCCCGTTAACCGGCGGCAGGGGCCGCCATGACAACAAGACTGCAGGGAAAAGGGAGCTAACAGATGGCTGACAAAAAGAACGGCACGACGCGCCGGAATTTTCTGAAGATCGTTGGCACCGCGGTGCCGGGGGCCGTTGCCGTTGCCGCGGGCACCGAGGCGCAGGCCGCGCCTGCACAGGTCGATCTGTCATCGCAGGTGATGCAGGATACCGAACATACGCGCGCGTATCTTGAAAGCGCCCGCTTCTAGGATTGCGGGGCCTGCCCGGCGACGAGAGGGCAGAGGGGACTTGAAGAGTACCAAGACTGCGATAGCGCAGAAGTAGGGAGAGAGAGCATGCTCAGGAAAAAGACAAATGGCAACGCGCGCCGGTCTACGGGACCGCTGGTCGCAAGCGCTGCTTCCGCAACCGTTGACCGCCGCACATTCCTGCGCGGGTCCGGTCTTGCCATCGGTGGGCTGGCCGCGGTTGCCGCAACCGGCGGCACCGTTTCGCAAGCCACTGCGCAAACCGCAGCGGATCGGGCGATCGAGATCAAGAAGACCGTCTGCACCCACTGTTCGGTCGGGTGTACGGTTCTTGCCGAAATCGACAATGGCGTCTGGGTCGGGCAGGAGCCCGGCTTTGACAGCCCGTTCAACCTCGGTGCGCATTGCGCCAAGGGCGCGTCCGTGCGCGAGCATGCCCACGGTGAGCGCCGCCTGAAATACCCGATGAAGAAAGAGAACGGCGAATGGGTTCGCCTGAGCTGGGAACAGGCGATCAACGAGATCGGTGACGGCATGATGAAGATCCGCGAAGAAAGCGGTCCGGATTCTGTCTATTGGCTGGGCTCGGCCAAGCATAGCAACGAACAGGCCTATCTGTTCCGCAAGTTCGCCGCCTACTGGGGCACCAACAACGTCGATCACCAGGCGCGGATCTGCCATTCGACTACCGTTGCCGGTGTGGCGAATACATGGGGCTACGGCGCCATGACCAACAGCTACAACGACATTCACAATTCCAAGGCGATGTTCCTGATCGGGTCGAACCCGGCCGAGGCGCATCCCGTTTCGCTTTTGCATCTGCTGAAGGCGAAGGAGGAAAACAACGCGCCGTTGATCGTTTGCGATCCGCGCTTTACCCGCACGGCGGCGCATGCCGATGAATATGTACGTTTCCGGCCCGGCAGTGACGTGGCGCTTATCTGGGGCATCCTGTGGCACATCTTCGAGAATGGCTGGGAAGACCGGGAATACATGCGCACCCGTACCTGGGGCATGGACCAGATCCGCGAGGAAGTGAAACGCTGGACCCCCGAAGAGACCGAGCGCGTGACCGGCACCCCCGGAGCGCAACTGGAGCGGGTGGCGCGTACGCTCGCCAACAACCGGCCCGCCACCTTGATCTGGTGCATGGGCGGCACCCAGCACAGCAACGGCAACAACAACACCCGTGCGTATTGCATCCTGCAACTTGCGCTTGGAAACATCGGCCGCCAGGGCGGCGGGGCCAATATTTTCCGAGGCCATGACAACGTGCAGGGCGCCACGGACCTCGGGGTCCTGGCCGATACGTTGCCGGGCTATTACGGGTTGTCTGAAGGATCCTGGGCGCATTGGGCGCGAGTCTGGGAAGAAGACCTCGACTGGCTCAAGGGCCGGTTCTCCGATGCGACGGTGGGCGACACCAAGATGATGAACCTTACCGGTATTCCGGTCAGCCGCTGGATCGACGGGGTGCTGGAAGACAAGGCCAATCTTGACCAGCCCGACAACACCCGCGCGATGGTCCTTTGGGGCCATGCGCCGAACTCGCAAACCCGCATGAAAGAGATGAAGACCGCGATGGAGCGGCTCGACATGCTGGTTGTGGTCGATCCCTATCCGACGGTTTCGGCGGTCATGCAGGACCGCACTGACGGTGTCTACCTGCTGCCGGCCTGCACGCAGTTCGAAACCCGTGGTTCGGTGACGGCCTCGAACCGGTCGCTGCAATGGCGCGAGCAGACCATCGAACCGATGTTCGAGGCGCTGCCCGACCATACGATCATGGCGAAGTTTGCCGAGAAGTTCGGCTTTCATGACCGGCTGTTCCGCAACATCGCGATTGACGAGGGCGGTGAGCCGAATGTCGAGGACATCACCCGCGAGTTCAATCGCGGGATGTGGACCATCGGCTATACCGGCCAGAGTCCTGAGCGGATGAAGATGCACATGGCCAACCAGCATACGTTCGACAAGACCACGCTGCGCGCCAATGGCGGCCCGGCGGATGGCGATGTCTACGGTATGCCCTGGCCCTGTTGGGGTACGCCCGAGATGAACCATCCCGGCACCCCGGTTCTGTATGACATGTCGATCCCGGTGGCCGAAGGCGGCCTGACGTTCCGCGCCCGGTTCGGGGTGGAGCGTGATGGTGACAACCTGCTGGCCGAAGGCGTCTATTCAGCCGGGTCCGAGATCAAGGACGGCTACCCCGAATTCACCATGAAGATGTTGATGGATCTTGGCTGGGATGGCGATCTCACGGCAGAGGAGCGTGCGGTGATCGAATCCGTCGCAGGCTACCAGCCTGTCGAGACAGCCGATGATGGCGGGGAAGAGGTCGGCGAGACATCGCAGACCGGTGAACGGCCTTCGGACTATTCCGAAAAGGTCGGTGGCGTGAACTGGAAAACCGACCTTTCGGGCGGTATCCAGCGGGTTGCGATCAAGCACGGCTGCGCGCCCTTCGGCAACGCCAAGGCCCGCACCGTGGTCTGGACTTTCCCCGATCCGGTGCCACTGCATCGCGAGCCGCTCTATTCCAACCGGCGCGACCTTGTGGCGGATTATCCGACCTACGAGGACAAGAAGTTCTGGCGCGTACCGACGATGTACCGCTCGATCCAGGAAAAGGATTTCTCAAAGGATTATCCAATCATCCTGACATCCGGCCGGTTGGTGGAATACGAGGGGGGCGGCGAGGAAACCCGCTCGAACCCGTGGCTGGCGGAATTGCAGCAGGATATGTTCGTCGAGATCAATACGCGCGACGCCAACAACCTTGGCATCCGTGACGGCGAACAGGTCTGGGTCGAAGGGGCCGAGGGCGCCAAGGTCAAGGTCATGGCGATGGTGACCGAACGGGTCGGCACTGGCGTGGCCTTCATGCCGTTCCACTTTGGTGGCCATTTCGAGGGCAGGGATCTGCGGGAGAACTACCCCGAAGGGACCGACCCTTATGTATTGGGTGAATCGACCAACCTGGCCCAGACATATGGCTATGACAGCGTAACCCAGATGCAGGAGACCAAAGCGACTCTCTGCAAAATCTGGACGGCATAAGAGGAGAACGATCATGGCTAGAGCAAAGTTTCTCTGCGACGCTGAACGCTGCATCGAATGCAACGCCTGCGTCACCGCCTGCAAAAACGAACACGAGGTGCCTTGGGGCATCAACCGCCGCAAGGTGGTAACGATCAACGACGGCAAACCGGGTGAACGCTCGATCTCGGTGGCCTGCATGCACTGCTCTGATGCGCCGTGCATGGCGGTCTGCCCGGTGGATTGCTTCTATCAGACGGCAGACGGCATCGTGTTGCACTCCAAGGATCTGTGCATTGGCTGCGGCTATTGCTTCTACGCGTGCCCGTTCGGCGCGCCGCAATATCCGCAAGCGGGCAATTTCGGATCGCGTGGCAAGATGGACAAATGTACCTTCTGCGCCGGCGGACCCGAGGAAAATAATTCTTCCGCCGAGTTTTCCAAATATGGCCGCAACCGGATTGCCGAAGGCAAGCTGCCGATCTGCGCCGAGATGTGCTCGACCAAGGCGCTGCTGGCCGGTGACGGTGACAGCGTTTCCTCTATCTACCGCGAGCGCATCATCGCCCGTGGTTTCGGGGCTGGCGCCTGGGGCTGGGGCACCGCTTACGGCCAGAAGGGCGGTTGATCCGCTCGTCCGCGTTACGCTGAACGGGCGGTCCCTCAACGGGCCGCCCTTCGTTTGCGACACTGGTTAGGGATCGCACGGATGTTTCGACTCTTTGCCGTTATGATACTGATTTGGGCCACGCTGACCCCGGCGTTGGCCCAAGAGAGCGTGGACATGCCGCGTGCCGAGACCGGCGGGGCGCAGACCCTGGAGGATATCCTGCGCCGTCAGGCCAATCAGAAGGTGGACGACACGTTCCGCAGTTCTGTAACGGGTGATCCGGCGGCCGCGGCACCTGCCACTGCGCCCCTTGGCACGCTTGGCGGGCAGTCGGACCCGGACCTGTGGCGCGCGCTGCGCTACGGCTCTGCGGATGTGGCGACGCAATCGCGCGGTCCGGCCGCGACGACCCTGATCCAGGACGGCGGGATGTGGTGGCTGAAGTTCCGGGAGGGGCCGCTGCTGAAATACGGCGCAGGGTTGCTGGGAGGCACGTTGCTGCTGTTGGCGCTGTTCTATCTGATCCGCGGGCGTATCCGCATCGAGGGCGAGAAGACCGGCCGCACAATCACCCGTTTCAGCGCGGTCGAACGGTTTGGTCATTGGCTATTGGCGAGCTCGTTCCTGATCCTTGGCGTGACTGGCCTGATCTCCTTGTTCGGTCGCAAGGTGTTGATACCGACCTTTGGGCACGAGGCGTTCTCGACCGTCGCGATCGGCACCAAATGGGTGCACAACAACATCTCCTGGGCCTTCATCGTGGCGTTGGTCATCATCTTTGTCTTCTGGGTTCTGCATAACCTGCCGGATCGGACCGATCTGGTGTGGTTGGCAAAGGGCGGCGGCATTTTCGGAAAGAGCCACCCCGCGGCCAAGAAATTCAATGCCGGGCAAAAGATGATTTTCTGGTCGGTCATCATCCTGGGCGGGTCCATTTCGGCTTCGGGCATTTCGCTGCTCTTCCCGTTCGAGTTCAACATGTTCGGCGCGACCTTCGCGAAGCTGAACGATTTGGGCGTGCCCGGCTGGTTCGGTGCAGATGCGTTGCCCTATCCATTGTCGCCACAGGAAGAGATGCAATATGCGCAGCTGTGGCACGCCATTGTCAGCCTTGTCCTGACGGCCATCATCTTTGCCCATATCTATATCGGTTCAGTCGGAATGGAGGGGGCGTTTGATGCCATGGGCAGCGGAGAGGTAGAGGAACAATGGGCCCGCGAACACCACAGCCTTTGGGTCGAAGAGGTACAGGAAGCCGAAGTTCGGCAGGGCAAGGAAGCGTAGCATGAAGGCGTTTTTGGCAGCATTGGTGGCTCTGGTGGTGATTACGGTTGGCGCCAACCAAATATTGATGCGGAGCGGTTTTTCGGCAGAGGCCGTCGCGACATCGCCGGACAATGTCAGGCTTTACGATTAATGCGATATTTGACTATTTCGAGAAAACAGATCCGGTCCAATCCGATCTTTATTTGAATTGGCGACGGTTTGTAAAAATTGAAAGTTTTCAACTTTTCGTGACGGGCCAGCGGTTTATTCTCTGGGCCCAATAAAAGATGTCTGTATTTATTTTGGCTGGAAATTCCGGTATATAATACATCCTTGCAAACTCGAAAAATTCTGACATTAATGGACGGGCGAGGCAGGGTGGACCTTGTCAGCTTTATACGAATGATCGATTTGCCGGGCGGGGGATGGAGGAGTGCTCCGCCATACTCGTGCAAATGAGATCTTTGTTGCGGTATTGCCAAGCGCGACCATGCAGAAAGCTGACCGACAGCCTGCGCTCCCAGCAGGATCAGTGGAGGAAAGCATGAAACAAAATACAAACCGTAGAAACGTCCTTCGGACGCTTGCAGGTGCAGGCGCCGCCGGGTTGGCCGCGCCGCATATTGCGACGGCGGCGGGTCAGGGGACAACCTGGAAAATCCAGACCTCATGGCCCGGCGGGATCGGCCTCGCCACCTTCAAGGACTGGTGCAGCACCATCGTGGAGAAGACCGGCGGAGAGCTGGCGTTCCAACCGTTCGGTGCGAATGACGTGGTTGGTGACTTTCAGCTTTACGATGCTGTGAAAAACGGCGTTCTGGACGCGGTGAATCCGTTCACGATCTACGCTCAGGGGATCATTCCTGCCGCAACATTCCTCACCAGCTATCCGCTTGGCATGCGCAACCCGCATGAATGGGACGTGTTCTTTTACAGCCTTGGCGGGCTTGAGATCGCGAGAGAGATCTATGCCGCGCAGGGTATGCATTTCGTCGGCCCGGTCCAGCACGGGGCGAACATCATTCACTCGAAAGTGCCGATCCGTTCGATCGACGATTTCGTTGGCCGCAAGATGCGCCTGCCCGGCGGCATGGTGGCCGAGGTGTTCACCGAGATCGGTGCGGAAACCACGGTTCTGCCTGGCTCCGAGATTTTCCCGGCGCTGGAGAAAGGCACCATCGACGTGGCCGACTATACCGGTCCGGCGGTGAACTACGCGCTCGGCTTCAGCCAGGTGACCAAATACATCTCGATGGGCCCTCCGGGCTTCATGTCGCTCTATCAACCGGTTGACCTGATGGACATCACCGTGGGGCAGGCGGCGTGGGATGCGCTCTCGCCCGAGATGAAACAGTTCGTCGAGATGGAGACGCATGTCTATTCCGACATGCACCACGCGGCGATCCAGGCTGCGGACCTAGAGGCATGGGCCAAATTCGAGGCCGATGGCACCGAAGTGACGCGGCTGTCGCAAGACGACGTGGAGTTGATGACCGACGTGGCCGTGCCGATCTGGTTCAAATATGCCAACCGCGACAAGAACGCGGCGCGCATCTTCAAGATCCAGCTCGACTACATGATGTCCGGCTCTCTCGGCTATGTGACGGCCGAACAGGTCGCGGGGCACACGCTCGACCTCTAGGCCGCGCGCCGTTCCACATCTCTGGCCAGTGGCGGCCCGGTCGGGTCGCCACTGGTTGTCGCTTTCTCCCAAAAAACAGGATCGTCCTATGCCTGGACTCAGTTTCACGCTGCCCCATTGGCTCTATTGGGTCGGGCTGATTGTCTTTCCCGCCATCGCCATGTACCTCGCCCGCCGGCCCCTGCCAGAGCGGCGGCTGTTTTCCATCCCGCTGGGATATACGATCCTGTTCACCGGTGGCATCATCGGGTTGCACCGGTTCTATCTGAAGAGCCTGCTGGGGTTGGTTTTTATCCCGGTGTTCATCTTTATCCTCTATGCCAACAGCGCCGCACATCATGCGCGCTCGGATGTATCGAATTTCACCAATCGCGCCAGCATGGCCCAACGTATCATTGATCGCGAGGGCCCGCGCATCGAAGCCGCGCGTGTCGGGCTGCCGGATCTGAAGGCGGCGGTGGCCGCCAGCGAGGAAGGGTCGTTTGCACGGCGCAGCGCCGAGAAGAAGCTGGCAAAGGCGCAGGAGGCTCTGACCACTGGCGCTGCGAAACTGGAAGAGGCGCAAGCCACTCTGGCGGAGGCGAAGCCGCTTGCCGAGGAAGCGGCATTGGCGCGTGGATACTGGAGCCGTGTCGGCGCCTACGCGCTCTATCTGCTTCTGGGGCTGATCGCGATTGATGCCCTTCTCATGCCGATGCTGGTGCGGCGGGCGAATGCGAGCATCGACGAAAATGAAGATGAGGAAGAAGAGCCTGATCCGTCGCTCGCACAGGTGGAAGCGGCCGAAGCCCCGGTAAAAGATGCAGATCGCGCGGACAATTTCATCGACCGGCTGTCGCTGTTTTGCGGAGAGTTCGTTGCCTATTGGTGCGTGATTGCCGTGTTCGTCTATTACTATGAGGTAATCGCGAGATATGTATTCAACAGTCCGACCAACTGGGCCCACGAAAGCATGTACCTGATGTTCGGGATGCAATACCTGATCGCGGGCGCCTATGCGACGCTGACCGAAAGCCATGTGCGGGTCGATATTTTTTACGCGCCACTGTCACCGCGCCGCAAGGCGCTCGCCGATGTTCTGACATCGGTGTTTTTCTTCATCTTTGCCGGAACCCTGTTGGTGACGTCCTGGATCTTTGCCATGGACGCGCTCGCCGTGCCCTCGGGCAACGGGCTGCTGTCGGATTGGGCACGCGGCCAGATTTCGACAGCCGAGATGATTTCGCGTTTCGACCTTGGGCAGTTCACCGATCCGGCGATCCGCTGGGGCGAGATCAGCTTTAACGAATGGGAAGTGCCGCTCTGGCCGATGAAATGGGCGATGGTCGTCGGGGGGGTGCTGCTGCTGTTGCAGGGCATCTCGAAAGTCGGAAAAGACATTCGCACGCTGGTCAGGGGGTAAGGCATATGGGCATTGATATTTCAATCGAACTTCTGACGCTGCTGATGTTCGGCAGCCTTGTGGTGCTGCTGATGGCGGGCATGCCCTTGGCCTTCGTCACTGGCGGGCTGGCCTGCGTTTTCCTGTTTATCCTTGGCGACGCGAATACCCTGAACATCGTGCCGAGCCGCATCTTTCCGATGATGACCAACTATCAGCTATCGGCCATCCCGCTATTCATTTTCATGGCGGCGATGCTGGAACGCGCGGGACTCATCAGCGAGATGTTCGATGTGATCTACAAGCTGCTGGGCGGTCTCAGAGGGGGGCTGGCTTCGGCAACGATCATCGCGTCGACGATCCTTGCCGCGATGGTCGGTGTGATCGGTGCGGCGGTGGTGACGATGGGGATCATCGCGCTGCCGGCAATGTTGGAGCGGCGCTATGATGCGAAGATCGCCATGGGCGCGATCATGGCCGGCGGCACGCTGGGTATCCTGATCCCGCCCTCGATCCTCGCGATCATCTACGCCGTCGTGGCCGAGCAATCGGTGGGCGAGCTGTTCATCGGGGCGGTCATTCCGGGGCTTCTGCTATCGGGTCTCTACATTCTCTATGTAACGGTGCGGTGCCATTTCAATCCCGATCTCGGGCCGCCGATCCCGGTTGAGGACCGCGTCAGCAATATCGAGAAGCTGCATCTTATCGGGCGGATGGCAGCGCCGATCATCCTGATCATCGTGGTGTTGGGTGTGATCTTCAGCGGGGTCGCAACGCCGGTCGAGGCCGCAGGCATCGGCACGTTCGGGGCGTTCATCGTTGCCGCCATTCACCGCAGGCTGAACTGGCCGACGGTGCGCGAAGCCTGCATCACGACGCTCAAGGCCACGTCGATGGTGATCTGGATCATGTTCGGCGCGACGATTTTCGTCGGTCTCTACGTGCTGGAAGGGGGGCAGGAGTTCGTTCAGGAAAGCCTTGCCGCGACCGGGCTGGGGGCGTGGGGTATCCTGATCACGATGCAGGTTCTGCTGATCGTGCTCGGGATGTTCCTCGACTGGGTGGGCATTCTGCTGCTTGCCGTGCCGATCTTCGTACCGATCATCAAGGCGTTGGGGGCGCAGGCATTCGGGTTGGACGATCCCAATGACCTGGTGCTGTGGTTCGGGGTGCTTTACCTGGTGAACATGCAGATGAGCTTTCTTTCGCCACCCTTCGGCTATGCGCTGTTCTATCTGCGCGGGGTCGCGCCGGATTCCATCCCGATGAGTGATATCTTCCGGGCAGCGCTGCCGTTTTTGGCGATCCAGTTGATCGGGCTGGCGCTATGCATGGTATTCCCCGAAATCATCACATGGTTGCCGCGACTGGTCTATGGATGATCGCCGGATGACGGCAGAGGTTTCTGATCAATCGTTGCTGCCCCTTAGGAACGAGCAGAAGGCGTCGATCAGGTCGGAAATCTGAGCCGCGCGGCTGTCGGGGCCATTCATGGCTGCCAGTTCGCGGGCCAGCTCTGGCAACAGGCCGGTGCGGTCAAGCAGGTCGATCAACGTGCCGATCAGGGTCGGGCCGAGCGTTTTGCGTGCGAACAGGTCGGGTGAGATGTCTTTCGGCCACCAAGGCAACTGCCGGGTCGTTGTGGCGACGGCCTGCGCCAGTTCGGGGCCGGGGGCAGTGCCGTCCATCAAAAGGCGGAGAGGCGCGTGGAATTCAGGCAGGCGGCCCGGAACAACCGCATCGAACGCGGCCTGTGGCAGATCCTCCAGTGGCAATTGAACCCGCACGCGGTCCAGCACGGTCAGGGCGCGGGTGATTTCGGACAGTTTCAGATTTTGGGCCGTGCCGAAGCGTTCTAGCCCCGCCTGTTCGAGCCCCGGTTGCCCCTTGGTCGGCTCTGGGAAAATCATCCATTTGCGCAGCGCCGGGTCGAGCAGGGCGGGATGCAGCATCGGTAATTCGTTTGCGGGAAAATCGTAAAGGTCGGGTGGTACGAGACGGCCCGGCTGGCGTTTCCCCTGACGCTGACGCTGGGACATCAGTATCTGGTAACGCCAGTCGAGCGCGGTTTCTATCTGGCCGGTCGTGGCCGGTAGCAAAGCCTCGCGCCCCAGCGCTGGTTCCAGTGCAGCCGCAGGCGCGTGTGGGGCTGACGCGATGGCCATGGTCATCATGGCGAGCCGCGCGCGGGCGCGGTCCTGTCCCGCGCTCCGGTCAAGGGCCTCCAACAGTGTCGCGGCCCCACCGTCTCTGCCTTCTGTCTCGGCCCAGTTCCTTGCCGCGCGGGCCAGCCCGCCACGCTTGTCCGGCATCAAAGTGGCGATGCTGGCCAGCCATGCGGGATGCGAAAGGTTGAAATCCCGTTTCTCGATTGGGGCCTGCGCCGCCACTTGCGCCCAGAGCGCGCAGGCAAGATGCGGGGCGGCATCGGCAAGCCGGTCGAAGGCAGCGGCGGCAAATTCCGATTGCGCAAGTTCGCCATCATCCGACAGGTAGCTTGCGAAACGGGCGGCGCTGTCGGGCGCGGTCATGGCTTGCGCATCTTCGGCCAGTTCGCTCAGGACGGTCTGCTCCAGCCCCTCGGACACTTGCTGAGCGCGGCGCTTTTGCGTGGCGCGGTTGCGGGCCTCACCGGTCAGCGTGTCGATTTCAGCGCGTGTCAGAACCGAACCCGAGGCTTCGCGCAGCAATGCCTGCACATGGGGTGCAAGGTCCTCTGCCGCAGCGCCAAGATGGTCGGCGATGGCCAGAAGGTCGGGTGTTGCAAGCCCGTCCAGCGCGCCGGGGTCGACAAGGCAGCGGTAGTAGAGCGATTCCCACATATCCGGCCCCGGCTGGCCCGCCGCCGCGTCCTCGTACCAGCGGGCGGCGGTGCGGGCGACATCCTCTGCCGCCGGTAGCGCCAGAATCTGTGGCAGCATCAGCCGGCGCAGGTCGGGGACATGCTCCAGCGCATCACCGGACAGGGCGGGGCGCACCAGCCATACCTGGCCCGCCAAGGCCTCATAGAGCGCATCAGCCTGACCGGGCGGCAGCGGTTGGGGCAGCCCGCATGGGCCGGCCAACACCTCTTCGATCAGTTCAGGGGTGATCCGGCGTAGCACCAGACCGGGGCTGGCCAGCGGGCGCAATTCCGGGTCGGCAATGCGGTGCAGGATGCGCGTGTAAAGGATCCGCTGGCGCATTTCGGTGCCCAGTTCAGCGCGCAACCCGTCATCGCCATCCTCGGCCAGTGTCACGATCTCGCTGCGCGGGCGGTTGCGGCAGAACGTGGCGACGATCTCGATCACCAGCGGGTTGGAGCCGAAGGCGGCGATGAGGTCAGGCACCAGATCAAGGTGATCGATCTTGAACCGGCGGAACGTGTCGCGCAGCTTGGCCCGGCCCGAATTTGTGCCCAGATCCCCCAGTTCGATATGCGCGACGATGGTCAGGCCGGGGAAGTCGCGGCCGACGATCATGTCTGCTTCGCGCCCCGACAGGATGACCCTGAGGTTTTCGATACCCGCGATATCGCGCAACAACATCAGCCAATCCGCGATCAGCCGTACGCGTGCTTCGCCGGCGACCAATGCCTGCTCGAACGTGTCGAAAACCAGCGCGAAACCGTGGGATTTCACCCCTGCGGTTTCCAGATGCGTGCCCAGTTCGGAGAGCGCGCTATAGACGGCGGAGGAGGCCATTTCCAGCAGCGCGCCGTCATCCGTGACTGATGACAGCATGTCGCGCAGCATCCCGCGCAGCGCCGAAAGAGGGTGGTCCAGCTGGGGGTGCAAGAGCCCGATCTGGCGCAACAGTTCCATCGTCAGGGCCACCCGTTCGCCCGAGCGCAACGATGTCTGATCCAGATCGAAGGCCAGAAATGTCATGTCCTTGGCGCGCTCGGCCTTGCGGCGCAGCGCCTCGATCAAGGCCGATTTTCCGGTGCCACCAATGCCCGAGACGACCACCGCGCGGATATCGCCCGATTCCGGGTCTGCTCTCAGCGTCTCCATCACCGGTCGAGAGGCGTGATCGACGGCGTCGCCATTGCGGACATAGTTCATCAGGGCCTTGAGTTCGCGCCCGCGGCCTCGAAAGGGTGTCGGCAGCAACCGGTGCGCGGCGCGCGCGCGCCGGTCGAGCACCACAGCGCGGCGCAATCCGCGTACCGTCGCCGGGTCGGCTGCCCAAGCGGGCAGGGGCACGCCCGCCTCTTCCAGAAGTTCGAGCGCCTGTCCCAGTGTATTCGGATCAAGCCCCTTCTTCTGGGCGATGCCGCCCGTGTGGTTGCTGCCACGGTGCAGCAGCGCGCGCAGGTCCGCACCGGGTTTTGCCGACAGGGCCGCGCGCAAAGCCGCACCGAGCGCGTCGCCCTCAAGCCGGGGGGCGGCGGCAAGGGTTGCCGTGCGGGCCGCCTCGTCGGTGGGCAACAGCGCCAGCCCGGCGCGCCGGGCATCCGGCGTCAGCGCCCAATACCAGCGCCCGTCCATCTCTCGTTCGTTCGCCAGTGCTGCAAGGGCTGCCAGCCGTTCCTCCGCATTCTCGGCGTTCTGCGGAATCAGCGCGCGCGGATCGAACACACCGGCCAGTGCGGCGCGGCGCAGATCGCCGGCGGCAAGGGGGGGTTGCTGGGCGGTCATTTCCATTGGCGTGCCGCCGTCAGCCAGACCTTGGCCAGCACTTCGGACATACGTTCCAGCCTGTTCATGGGAGGGCCGATTGTCTGGATCATGTTGGCCACCCCGGTGACCAGATCCACCTGCCGCCTGAGCTCAGCCGGGGAAGGGGCCAGCATCTTCTCGGCCATAAGGGCGCCGAGGCATGTTTCCAACGCGTCCGGGTCGACCTGTTCGGGATGGTCCATGTACTCTACCCGCGTGATGGCCTGATCGATCCCCGGCAGGGCCGCGTCCAGCCCGATCAACACCACCCGTAGGGTGCGCATCGCTTCGGCATCGGCATAGAGCGCGTCCAGCAGCTCTCGCGCGCCGGTTTGCGGAATCGGCACGATGTCCAGCTCGTCGATGATCAGCCACAGGGTCATCGTCTGGGCCGGGTCGATCCGCAAGAGCGCCATCAGCGCCTGACGCAGCGCGGGCAACAGTGCCGAGCGGATCCAGGCATTGTCGGTTCCGTTCGGCGTGTCGGCACCGGGCAGGGCCGCGACAGCCGCATCCTGCGCGCCGGCTCGGGTCAGGATCAACACCGCCAGTTCGCGCGCTTCGACCGGCATTTCAGAGGCCGAAATCTTGACGATCCGGCGCCGGTGGTGCGGGGTGCAGTCGCGGATCAGTTCGGCGGTAAAGCTTTTGCCCGAGCGCGGCGGGCCGCGTACGTAGAGGATCGGGCGGGAGGCGTTTTGCATCATCTCATGCGCCATATCCTGCGACGCACCGCGCCCCAGAATGGCGCGCGATCCATCCGACAGCTGGGTAATGCGGTCATGGGCGGGGTCGGGCGCGCCAAGATCAGGCATCAGCGCGTGGATCGCCGAAAGGCGCACGGCGCGGTTGAATTGAAACGCGCCATTCTGATCGGTCACGGCGGCATGGTGCAGCGCCAGTGGTTGAAATCGTTGATCCAGACAAAGCCCGCCGGATGATCCTTCGTCGGTCCAGGCTTTGTGTCGCAGAAAATCCGGCCCGTTTGGGTCAGGCGTGACCCCGGTGGTGATGGCAAGCCGCTGCGGATTGGCGAAAGGGTGCTGAAAGACAAAGAAGTGATCGGTTTCGGCGTTCAGCGTGCCGAGCTTGGCCATATCGTAGTAGCCGCGCTCGCGCCCCGGTGAACCGGGCAAGCGCAGGGCGCAGAAATCCAGCGCGTGCGGACGTAGCGCGGTCATGTCGACCATTCCCGGCGGCGCGGGGGCAGAGACGGCCAGCGGGCTGAAATCGACCAGCCAGTCGTCGAGCACCGGAAAAACACGCCCCTGCGCACTGCCAAGGCTTTCGAATGTGCAGCGGATCGACTGTGCGCTGCCCGGCTGCGGCTGGCCTGTCGCCGGATCCAGCAGGGGGGCCATGACATGCCAGTTGGTCAGTACGGTTTGCGGGCCGATCAGAAAGCCGGTGCCCTGCGATGCGCCGGTCTGCACCAGACAGACCCGCCGCGCCGCCAGATTGACCGCGCGCAGCAACACGGACATATCCAGCGTCGCGGCGACATGGGCATTCCAGCCCTGCGGCAATGTCACAAGGCCGGTTGCATCCTGTGGCCAGAGCAGGGCGTCGAGCCCCCCATCGTCGCCCGGTGTCGTCTCAAGCGCAGCAATGACGGCGCCAAGGTCGAGACACCCCAGTGTCGCCAGTTCGGTCAGGAAAGTTCGGTGTATATCCGCTTGCGCGGCTTCAAGGAGTGCCGCCGCAAAGGCGTCTTTGGTATCGTTCAGCCCGAGCGCGACGATCTTGAAATCCCGCAACCGCCCGCCCGAGCGTCGGGCAATTTCGCCATAGATCTGCGACAGTGCCGGGCGTCCCGCGGTGAAATGCGCGGCGATACGGCGCGCCTGAGTTGCATTGATCGCAGCCGGGATCGACGCTTGTTGCGGCGGCGGATCCGGGGCCATCGTCACGGCAGAAGCCCGACCAGACCGGGCCGCGCCGCCAGAACCGCGATCAGATCATGCGCGTGATTGGCGCGCAGCCAATCTCCGGCGAAATGCAGCCCGACGGCAGCCACCTCGTCGGACAAGGTGCCGACCAGAGAGCCGGAATTGCCACCCAGCGTGGTTGCGTCATGGTCGAACACCCATTGGTGCGGCTGCGCCATCATGCTGCCGGGACTGAAATACTTGCGCCGGTACTGCAGGCCGAAAATCGTGCGCAGCCGTTCGATCACGTCCTGACGCATCTGCCCGTCTTCGTCGCGCGGGATGTAATGCGGCGGGGCGGGATAACCGAGGGCGAAGAGGCTTTGCGCCTGGGACGGGGCGTTGGCGGCAATCGCAACGGGCGCTGGCAACGCGCCGCCTGCGTCATTGTTCGTAGCCACGGTCAAGAGCGCCAGATCCAGCTTGGCAAAGCTGACCGGGTAGGTGCGGATCTGCTGCGCGCCCGCAAAGGCTACGCCTGTTATCTTGAAATTTTGCTTAAGATCAACGGCCTGGGGTGAAAAGTTGATCCACGTATCGCGGTAGATCTGCCAACTTTCGGGGTCGTCCAGACGCGGCAGCGGGGCGGCGAATTCCTCCAGCACATGCCGGTTGGTCATGACAAGGCCGGGGCCAACCACCCAGCCGGTGCCAAGGTGGATGCCGTCCCCGTCGATCCGCCCGACCGAGGCCAGCGCGCCCTGTTCCAGCGCAGGCAGCGCGATTGCGGCCATGCCGGCAAAGCGGCCAAACTCGGGATCGTTCACGTCGACGGTCTGCACGGTGTCGCCATCGGGGGTCTGACGTGTGACGACAGGGATCGCTGGGCGCTCGGTCAGGGAGACCAGAGCTTCGAGCCGGATAGCATTGATTTCATTCAGTTTCGCGCCCGTGCCGTGTGTGTGCAATTCGGCCAGCGCGCGGTCGCTTTCTTCGATGAGTGTTTCACCGGCGGCATCGGCGCTGCTCTCCAGTCGTCTTTCCAGCGAGCGCAGCGCGCGGGCCCGGCCGGGTCCATCCAGCGCGGTGCGGCCCTGCTCGGGCGAGACCGAAGCGGCGGCTTCGGGGGCCAGCCCCGGTTGCGCGGCGGCGCCAAAGCCTGACAGCAGCCGCCCCAGCCTTTCCGGCGAGACGGAACTGCGGATCATGATCGAGGGGGCGGCGGGGCGCCCGCGCAGCACCAGATGCGCGATGCGGCTGTCCCGAGAACTGGCGGCAGCTTCTGTCAGCGCGCTGGAAGATTGGCGGAACGCGCGCGCCTCGGTTGCGGCGTCTTCACGGCCACGTCCGGCCCGGATGTCAGCGACGAGCAGCGCCGATAGCTCGGCGCCGTGGGCGGCCCAGTCGAATGCGGGATCGGGTGCGCCGGGGCCGAACAATGCCCCCAGCGCATCGCTGAGCCCGCCAGACGGGTCCGCCGCATCGGGTGAGGCGGTTTCGATCTGTGACGTGCCGATCTGTGGTAGCGGCAGTGCAACGAGGGCCTCTGCGTCGATAACTCCCGCACCCAGCCCCGAGGGGAAACCTGCAGGCCGATGGGCCGTCTGGCGCACGGCGGCGGCGAACAACGCCTGCACGGACACGCCGCGCGTGCGGGCCTTGGCGATCACCGCGCTGCGCCCGTGGCGCTCCAGCCAGAGTGCCGCGATCCCGGCGCATAGGGCGGTGGCAAAGGACGTGCCCTGACCCGGAGCGATGGCATTGGTCTGCGATACCGTGTCCGAGCGGACCGCCTTCCAGACATGCTGGGCGGGGGCCGAGAAATCGACGCTGGAACCGGTCGAGGAGCCTTTCCATTTGCGGTCATCCACATCGGTGCCGCCCACCGCGATCATCTCGGGGTAGCGGGCAGGCCAGACCACCAACCCGACGCAGTTGCCGGCCGCTGACAGAACGATGACATCGGCGGCAATCGCCCGCCGGATCGCGGCGCGCAAGGGGCTGCTCCAGAGGCCGCCCAGACTCATCGTGATGACATGCGCGCCCACCGATACGGCGTGATCGACGGCCCGCGCCACCGGGATGGCGTTGAAAATCTTTACATCGTTGATGCAGCGGATAGGCACGATGGTCGCACCGGGGGCCGAACCCGAGATCGTGCCGCTGCCCGCCGAGGCCAGAACGCTGGCGGTGCCGGTCCCGTGGCCGGGGTTCGACATTGCCGAGGTCAGCGGGTCGGTCGGCTGCTTGCCGCCTTCGATCAGGTTCAGGCTGCGGGTAAAATCGAAATGGGTCTGCGCCAGTTCCTGGTGCTCTGCGATGCCGGTGTCGGGCTGGGCAACGATGATGCCCTCACCCTTGCCCGGTGCCAGCGCCCAGGCGGCAGGGACGTTGGTCTTGGCAAGCGCCCAATCCTTGGGTTCGGGCGGTGTGCCATGAACCCAGCATGTCGCATCAAGGACCGCGCCTTCGGTCGTCGTTGGCGGGTCGGGATCGGGATCACTGAATACCTGCGCCCCGGTATCGGGCTCGCACGAGACCAGATCCAGCTCTCGGCGCAGGTCGTGCGCGATGGCAAAGAGCATTTCGTCGGGAAGCGTCCTGTCGAGGCCGTCGGGGGCAAAGACAAAGAACAGGTTTTCGGCTCCGGACTGGTCCTCGAAGAGTGGCTCGAGGGTGAAGTTGTGCGAGCCGGTGATGGTTTCCAGTCGCGATCTGAGGGTAGGCAGGAAATCGCTTGCGGATTTTCCGTTTTGGGCGAGTTCAAGCGCAAAACGCAATCTTTCAGGTGCATAGAGTGAGCGCGCGTCGGCGTGAGTCTGCGCCATGATCCGCTTCAAAAGCGGTAGTCCAGTCGCATCGGACATTTTAGCTAACCTCCTGAAAGTTTTTATTAAAAACCACCAGATCGCAACGTGAACGACTTGCTGGCGCACCGAGGAAGTACCAAAAAGTTAAACAAGCGCCTGCTCTGGGTCAAAGGAAAACGGCGAATTTCCGCGCTCAGGCTCGTTCGACCTTGGGTGGTGGGAGATTGTACGAATCGTGCAAAACGTGTATGAATGAGGCCTGATCCTGCACGAACGCACAACTTCTGACGTCCCATTTTTGGGCGCCCGAGAGAGGTGTCCGGCAGAGGCGAGCGGTAGACGATTTCGTTGTCCATTTTATTTGGAAGGAAGTTGAAATGACCGACACAATCATCAAGAACGAGTACGGCGAAGTTGTCTATTTGCGAAATCCGAAGCCACCCGGTTACGAAAGCGCGGCCCCAATGGCCACGCCGCAACAGGTCGCCGAGTATTACTTGCGCGGGATGCGCGGAGAGATCGGGCTGGCCGGAACCGCGCTGACCGCGGACGGCGTGCCGGGGCTGGAAGGTGCCTCGGCGCAGCCGGTGATGGAATTCCAGATGGAGAAGGACATCGGCGGCACCAAGGTCGTAGTCTATCAGCAGGCGATCATGGGGCTTGATGTGTTCGGTGCCACGCTGGGCATGCAGATGGACGGTGACAGCCTTGAGCCGCAGAGCATGCAGAATTCGATGCACGGTTCGGTCGTCATCGAGAACACCGAAGCCCTGTC
The DNA here is from genome assembly GCF_028369135.1 of Roseovarius sp. ZX-A-9. GTDB lineage: Bacteria > Pseudomonadota > Alphaproteobacteria > Rhodobacterales > Rhodobacteraceae > Roseovarius. Next base: position 83,046 of record NZ_JAPWHW010000002.1, on the reverse strand, counting down.
CAAGGCTGACGAAACGCGCAAGGTCACGAATGCCGCGCTGAAGAAGATGTTGGGCTTTGCCCTGCCTGACATGGACAACGCCCGCGTCAAACGCCAGGTCGTCTACCGGTTTGAACCCGACGAGCGCGAGGAAACCCATGATCACGAGGGTTGCGTCGGGGGCGAGCACACGAAGATCCCGGCTTTGCCGAAACTCACGATCAAGGGCATTGCGAAGGGCAAGCACTATATCGTCGACGAGGTGCTGTTTCAGGCCGCAATGACCGAGGGCCAGGCGCAGGTGAACTGGCGCGCGCTGGTCGAGCCGACTTCGGGCGATGTGCTGTACCTGCGGGCCTTGGTCGCCTGTGCCACCGGTATGGTGTTCGCGCCGGACCCGCAGACCCAGACGGGCGCCGCGGTATCGGCCAATTCGACCAACGCTCAGCTCAACCCGTTCCGTAGTTCAAGAACGCTGGACGGGCTGATCCCGTCGATGCCGCAAACCTTGCGCGGGAACTTCGTGCATGTGACCGAGCGGCAAAACCCGGTTCAGGCGCCGCCGACGGTGCCAACCCCGGCCGGTGCGTTCAACTTCAACAGCCAGCACGAGAGCTTCAACGCCGTCAATGCCTACTATCACTGCGACCGGTTGTTCCGCAAAATGCAGGAACTGGGATTCAACGTTTCCACGTATTTCAACGGAACGTCCTTTCCGGTGCCGGTGGATTCACGCGCCTTGGGCGATGCTGTCAATGCGCAGGCGCCCGGCAATGCCGCGGGTAATGGTTTGCTGGAGCTGCGCTTTGGCAAGATCGTGTCGGGGCAGGCGATCGGGATTGCCACGTCGAACCGCGTGGCGTGGCACGAGTTTGGCCACGCATTGCTGTGGGATCATGTAAGCAGCCCGAATTTCGGCTTTGCCCATTCGGCTGGCGATGCGCTGGCGGCGGTCCTGAACGATCCGGGGTCGAATGCCGCGGACCGGTTCGACACCTTCCCTTGGGTGCATGCCGGGGTGCCGGGGCTGAACCGGCGCCATGACCGCGCCGCCACCTCGGGCTGGGCCTGGTTCGGGCCAAACTGGAACACACAGTATGGTGGCGAACAGGTGCTGTCCTCCACGCTCTTCCGGTTCTATCGGTCGATAGGCGGGGATTCCACGAACCTGAACACTCGGCGGCGTGCCGCTGACACGACGGCCTACCTGATCTTCAAGGCGATCGGCCTGCTCACCTCGACCACGCAATTCCCCGAGGTCTACGAGGGCAATCTGGAAACAGCCGACAAGACCACGACCAGCCTTGCGGGCATTCCCGGCGGGGCGCTGCACAAGGTCGTCCGTTGGGCCTTTGAGAAACAGGGGTTGTTCCAGCCGGGGGCCGCGCCGGGGCAGGGCAATAATGTCTCGACCGAGGGCAACCCGCCGGCGGTGGACGTCTATATCGATGATGGACGGGGTGGCGAGTACGAGTATTTGCGCAATCACTGGTCGTGTCAGGACATGTGGGTGCGCCGCTCTGCCGATGGCGGAACCATACACCAAGAGCCCTTTGTCGGTCAGACCAACTATATGTATGTCCGGGTCAAGAACCGCGGCATGCAGACCGCCAATGCGGTGCGTGTGGATGCCTATCACGCATTGCCGGGCAGCGGCCTGGCCTTTCCTGATGACTGGACACCGATGGCGACAGCGACGCTGCCTGCCGCGGGGTCTATCGCGCCGGGCGGCAGTACGGTTGTCGGGCCTTTCGCCTTTGTGCCGACGCAGGTGGGGCACGAATGCCTGCTGGCGATTGCCCATGCCGACGGCGATCCGGGCAACGATACCACGATCACCGGGACAATCCCGGAATCGCGGTTGGTGCCGTTCGACAACAACATCGGACAGCGCAATATCAATCCGATCTGGCCATTCTATCGCTATATCCTGAAGTATCTGCGCAAGCATGTGATCTGGGTGCGCAACCCGTTCAAGAAGCCGGTGGTGGGATATATCGAAATCGAGATGCCGGTCTTCATGCGCCGCCTCGGCTGGGAATTGAATGTGGTGTCGGCCGGTGGTCGCAAGTTCGAGATGGGTCCGCGTGAGAAGCGTGAAGTGGTTCTGTCGATTGAACCGGGCCGCGACTTCGATCCCGACATGGTGCGCAAGGCGATTGCCAAGGGCGATGACCGGATCGAGGTCAGGACCATTCTGGACGGCGAAGTGTCGGGCGGGATGACCTATCAGCTCAGCTTTGAAAAGGACGAGAAGGACGAGCGCGAAGACAAGCCTGATCCAAGGGATCCCAAGGAGCCCAGGGATCCCGACTGGCCGATCCGCCGGACGCAAGACTATCCGGTGATCACGCGCCGCCCGACAATCGAGGAAATCCTGCGCATCCTGCGTGGAACGGCCGATCTTTCGGCCAGCGGCGGCAGGGTCAAGACCGTGCGGCTGGAGTTTGACCTCGATGATGGCAGCGACGACGCCTGACACGCCCATGGGTGCCGGCCCGGAACATCCCGGGCCGGCACCGGACGTCATTCAAGGATAGTTTCCATGGCCAATGAATTTACGCCGATCCTGCGCCGCCGCATTCACGAGGTGCACAAGATTTTGCCCACGCCCACGATCCTGCGAAAGTATCCTCTCAGGATCTGGTCCTCTTCGATGATCCTGGTGCGTCATGCCGAAAGGGAAGGCGGTCCCAACCCGCCATTGTCACAGGCCGGACAAGCCCGCGCGAATTTGCTGTGTCACATGCTGCAGGATGAAAACCTGTCGGCGGTGTTCGTGACCAACACCAACAGATCCCGGCAGACCGGCCAGCCCACCGCCAACGGGCAGGGGCTGCCGTTGACACAGTACGATGCCACGGACGGTCCGGCGCTGGCCAGCACGATCCGTTTGCACCACCCCGGCGGGAAGGTGCTGGTGGTGGCTCACTCGAACACCGTTGACGACATCGCTGGCGCGTTCGGCGTGCCGGGGTTGCAGGAACTGGCCGAAAGCCAATTCGACCGGATGTTCATCCTGTCCCGCAACTGGTGCGGTACGCGCCTGACCCGCCTGCGGTACGGAAACTCGACCCCTTGACGCTTTTCGGCATAGTGCCCGTTCACGACTCTGTGCCGAAACGCCCACCACGATTGAGCGCTGCGCGCGTTTCGAGCCCAAGTCGTGTCTCAACCAAATCTCGAAACGCTATAGGGAGGCTGTCATGACCAAGATCACCAAGGCCGTTATCGTTCTGGATCAGGCCAGCGGCGCGTTACGGCTTGACGAGAACGACCGCCCCGTGGGGCTGGACCTTTTTCCCGATGTGATCCGGCTGGCATCCAGGACGGGGATTGTGGGGCTGGATATCACGCTGGCTGTGCCAGGGTTGATGGGGGCCGATTTTGCTGGTGACGCTGACAGTTTCGCTGTGCCGCCGGGGTTGCGGATAGTGCCGTTGCCGCCCTTGGAATATGGCGACGGCGCTGATCTGGGTAGTCTTTCGGGTGGCGACGAGGCCACTGCGCTTGTTGCGGCCGACCGGCGGCTGCGGGGCGAGGCGGCCGCCGCGGGGCTGGTGCCGGTGCCCCATCCCGCGCTGTTGCCGATGCTGGCTGCCGGGGCGCGGCCCATCGGCGTTCGGGTCACGGGGGATCGCGCCACGCTGGAACGTCTGGTGCGTCAGGGCGATGCGGTGCCGATGTGGTTTCAGCCCGTCCCCGAACCACAATCGCCTGACTGGGCGCTGATTGCGCTGCTATCGCCCGCCCGCCTGATTGATGCCGTGCTGGCCGGGCTGGGGGTGCAGCCGCTGGATTATGACCCGATGACGCAGGATCTGTTCTGGTCGCGGACCGAAGGCGATGCGGCCGAACTTTCCGCGGCGCTGGCAAAGCGCAAGGTTCTCTACGCCGAGCGCGGTCAGATCCTGATCGCCATGCGTCCGGAGGAATCCGCCGAGGCGTTTCACGTGCACGGCGCGCATGGCCACTCCGAGTATCTGGCCCCCGATCCGGGCCTGTTGCGGACAGGCGCGAGTGATAGCGTCGATTTCGAGGCGCCCAAAGTGGGTGAGCTTCCGCAAATTCTGGAAGCGGTCAAGATCCACCCCAAGCTGCGCAAGGCCATCCTGTATCTGCGGCCCGCCTGTTCGACGGTCACGCCCTGTTACGTGGATGATTTGCACCGCTATACGGGCGTCACCGCGCTGGACACGCAGGGGCCCATCGCGTCGCGCCATACGGCGCATCCAGATAACAAACGCGTGGAAAATCAGCTGATGCGCGATCTGCGCGCCATGGGGTATTGCCCGACACGGCATGATTTCACCCATGCGGGTGCCACCCATTCCAACATCATAGCGGACCTGCCGGGGATGGGCCGATTTCGCATCAAGCCGAAGATACTGGAGCGGTATCGCAAGATATTGCGCGAACCACTTCCGCGCCCGCTGCGCCCGTTTCTTGATGAATTGTCCCAGATGATGCCGGAGCTGGGCTTTGCGCCCGACGCCCTGGCCGAATTGCCCGAACGGGTGGTCCGGATCGAAATCGAACGGGTTTTGAAACTGCGCCCCTGGTATCCGTGGTGGAAGCTGAAATGCCCGCTGCCGGGGTTTGGCGCGAAGATCATCATCGTCGGCGCGCATCTCGACAGCACTGCCGGGTTTGACTCGGGCTATAACGCGGCCACCGATGCGGCACCGGGGCAGGATGACAATGGCTCTGGCGTGGCGGCGGTCCTGTCGATGGCGCGCTGGTTCGCTTCGCTTCAGGGGCGGCTGACGCATACGGTAAGGTTCTGTTTCTTCAATGCCGAGGAATCCGGGCTGGTCGGCTCCAAGGCCTATGCCGCCCATCTCAAGGCGATGGGCGCGCCGGTGCACGGTGTCGTCTGCACAGACATGATGGGGTACAATTCGGATGCCGAACTGCTGTTCGAGGTGCATGCGGGCTATACCGACCCGGCGGTGCGTGACCTGAGCGACCCGCTGGCCACCAAGCTGGCGGCAGCGGCGGCAGAATACGGCGCGCTGGGGCCTGCGCAGATCTATCGCGGCACCAGTTGGAGCGGGGCCCCCGACCGCGATGTATATGACGGCGCGATCAACCGGTCCGATCACGCGGCGTTTCATCAGCAAGGTTGGGGGGCGGTGCTGGCGAGCGAGGATTTCTTCGCGAACCTGGCTAGCGAGCCATCCAGCGATCCGAACCCGAATTATCACCGGCAGAGCGATCAGGTGGTGGATACGGCCTATGCCCGCAATATCACCTGCGCTGTTGCGCGCATGGTGGCGTTGATGGCGGTCTGAGCCCGATGCGGGACGGGCGGGAGAACCCGCCCGCATCATGGCCGGGTCAGGACCCGGCTGGCGCCACCCGCTCGACATCGGCCGATGAGGGCGCGTTATCGGGGTCGAGCGCGCGGATACGGTAGGCGGCTGCCTTGGGCTGCCAATCGGCCAGAAGCCTGCCCATATCGCTGAGCGGATCGGAGGAGAAATCGACGCGCAGATCGACATCCTTGATGTCTTCCGTGCCCATCACGATTATCGCACCCGATTGCAGCGGTTCGTTTTCGCTGCCGGCGGCCTCGCCTGCGCGCATGCCCGTCAGAAGCCGTTCCGCCAACGTGCCGCTGGCGGTCTCGAAGGCGTCTACCATGTCGGGCAGGACGCGGTCGCTGCCCAGAAAATTGCCCAGCGACATGGAGTGCGCGCCGATATGGGCGCCGCAATGTGCCAGACAGGAACTGCCGGTGTGATGCGCTGGCGTCCCAGTGGCGGGCAGAACGCCCAGTTGCCGCCAATGCGGCGCGGTGGCGGCAACAACCATCGCGGTAAGGGTTTCCTGCGCGTCCTGCGTTGTCGCCCATGCGCTCAGCCCGACGGCGTGCAGGCGCGGATCGGTCCGGGCCTGTGAAAACACCACGCAGCCTTGCGTGACAGCGCCGACGCGGGCGCCGACACAGACGGATGAGGTGGCCACGGCAAAGCCTATCTGGCCGGTTACCGGGCAGCGCCCGGCGAGCGAATAGGTCATTCGGGCACCTTTATTCCGGTTTGTTCAGTGATCAGGCCGTAATGTTCGATCCGCCGGTGGCGGGCAAAGTCGAAGACCGAGCGGCGGATATAGGCGCCCATGTCCAGATCACATCTATGCGTGATGACCTCGTCGTCCTCCGAGGCCGCGCGCGCCACCACTTCGCCGGTCGGTGCGACGATCATCGAGCCGCCGATCATCGCAAACCCGTCCTCCGAGCCGCCTTTGCCCGCCGCCATCACCCATGCGGCGTTCTGGTAGGCCGCCGATTCAAGGCTGAGGCGGTGGTGAAACTCGCGCAAGTAGGCTGGTTCGTGGTGGTGGATGTTGCGGGTGGGCGTGTTGTAGCCCAGCATGAACACCTCGGCGCCCTGCAGGGCCATGACGCGGAATGTCTCGGGCCAGCGGCGGTCATTGCAGATACACATGCCAAAGCGCCCCGATGGGGTCTTGAACGTGGGAAAGCCCATGTCGCCCACTTCGAAATAGCGCTTTTCCAGATGTTCGAATTCCAGATCACCGATCGGCTCCTTGGTGCCGGGCAGATGGATCTTGCGGTACTTGCCCAGCAAATCGCCGTTCGGTCCCACCAGAACCGAAGTGTTGAACCGCCGCGTGCGCCCGTCCTGATGCACCTTTTCCGCGTAGCCCAGATAGAATCCGACGCCCAGTTCACGCGCGAGATCGAATAGCGGCACCATCGCGGGCGAGGGCAGGCCCTCTTCGAAGAAGGCGTCGTATTCTTCGGGGGTATCATAGATGTAGCGTGGAAAGAATGTGGTCAGCGCCAGTTCGGGATAGGTGATCCATGTGGCGCCGCGGCTGTGGGCGTCGCGCATCATGTCGATCAGGCGCGCGACCACCTGCTCGCGGGTATCGGCGAGGTTTACGGGCCCCATTTGCGCGACGGCGAATACCTCACTACGGGTCATATTTGTCTCCTGAACTGCACTGCACTTGTCGAGGTCGGCAAGACGTCGTGTCTGTAGCCTCTCCGAGCGTTCCTATTTTGCTAGACAGCCAACCTATCAGTGTGAAATAAAATAATGGGCAGATAGAATAATCAGAGGTTATTGGGTTGATAAATGCGCGCCAGCTGGAAGTGCTCTGTGCGGTGATCGAAGTGGGCACGACCGCCAAGGCGGCAGAGCTTCTGGCGGTCAGCCAGCCTGCGATCAGCAACATGATCCGTCACACCGAAGCCCAGGTCGGCTTTGCGCTGTTTGCGCGCGAGCGTGGTCGCCTTGTTCCGACCCCCGAGGCACTGCACATTGCGCAGGAAGCGCAGCATCTGTTCATGCAGCAACGCCGGGTGGCAACCATCATAGAAGAGCTGCGCGGCGGCACCACCGGGCGGCTGAGCATCGTGGCGACGCCGTCGATCGGGCAGGGTATCCTGCCGCATGCGCTCGCCGAATTTCTCAAGACCCGCCCGAAGCTGAACGTGTCACTGGATCTGGGTCATGTCGATCATATCGCCAATCGTCTCGTCAGTGGGCGCGCCGAACTTGGCCTGTCGATCACCGCGCCGCGCCATTCGGCGCTGACCGTGCGGCCGATCTTCGAAGGTCAGATGGTCTGTGTCTGCCCGCAGGATCACGAAATGGCGCTGTCGCGGACGATCCGCATCGCTGATCTCAACCATGTTCGCCATATCTCTTATGCGGCAAACACGCCTTTGGGACAGATGATCGACGCGGCATTCTCGAAGCGCGGGCTAGAGCGGCGTTATTTTTTCGAGGTGCGTCATACCATGGCTGCTCTGGACATGGTGGCGGCCGGGCTGGGCGTGGCGCTGGTCGACGGCTATGCGTTGGTGGGGCGGAATCTGGGCTCGGTCGTGGTGCGCCCAATTGATCCCCCCATTGCGTTGAATATGCATTCGTCGATGTCCAACCTCTTTCCGACATCGAATATAGCATACCAATTTCAGGTGTTTTTCCGCGATTTCGTCGCAAACCATTCGCTGCCGCAAGCGGGTGGTGTGCCGGATATGGTATAACCTGAGATTATTTTCTTGCCTCGGTTTTTTATTTTGCCGTAGCGGTCTGCCGTGTTTTCTGGTCGGTGCGGTCTGCGATTCTGTGCCGCGCTCAACAGAGAGAAACAGCTTGCCCTCATGACCGATCCAATCCTTTCGATCCGCAATGCAGTCAAGACATATGGCAAGATCAACGCGTTGGACCGTGTCGATCTGGATGTCGCCGATGGTGAATTCCTGACGTTGCTGGGCCCTTCGGGGTCGGGCAAGACCACGTTGCTGACGGCGATTGCCGGATTTGCGCCGCTGACATCGGGGACGGTATCGCTGCGCGGGAAGAACATCTCCGGCGAGCCGCCCGAACATCGCGGTTTCGGCATGGTGTTTCAGGGCTACGCGCTGTTCCCGACAATGAGCGTACGCGACAACGTGGCGTTCCCCCTGCGGGTGCGCAAACGCCCCAAGAGCGAGGTTGATGCCCGCGTCGAGGAATGTCTGGACCTGGTGCAGATGAACGCCTTTGCCGACCGGATGCCATCGCAATTGTCGGGCGGGCAACAGCAGCGCATCGCGCTGGCGCGCGCGCTGTCGTTCAAACCGCAAGTGTTGTTGCTGGACGAGCCGTTGTCGGCGCTGGACAAGAAATTGCGCGCGGACCTCCAGTGGGAGCTGAAGGCGCTGCATGACCGGTTGGGGGTGACCTTCATATATGTGACCCACGATCAGGACGAGGCGCTGTCGATGTCCGATCGGATCGTCATCCTCAAGGACGGGCGCATCCAGCAACAGGGCGACCCGGAAACCCTGTACAACCTGCCACGCACCCCGTTCGTGGCGGATTTTCTGGGAAAATCGAATTTCATGGACCTGACCGTGACCGCCCGCGAAGCGACCGGTCTGAGCTGTACTATCGGCAACGCCGCGTTTCCGGTGGATGCCCCCGATGCGCTGGCCATTGGAGAGCGCGTCAAGGTGGCACTGCGCCCCGAGCGCATCCGGCTGGCCGAGGCCGGCAAGGAAATGCTGTCGGGCACTGTCCGGCAGGTCAGCTACCTGGGGGAGCGCTGTCAGGTGATCGTCAAGCATGAGGAGTTGGGCGAGATCCTGGTATCGCGCCCGACCTGGAAAGTGGGCGTACATCCCGAGGCCGGGCTGGCCGTCAGCTTTGGCTGGGATCGCGATGCCTGTGTGGTTCTGGAGAACGACGAGAATGAGGCCGCGTAAGGGCTGATAAAAACTGAAATTTTTAGGAGAAAGCCATGACTGATACAACTGACCATGAAGCAAAGCTGGATCTGGTCGAGATCGCGGCATACCGTTATCGCGAGGGTCGCCTGACCCGGCGCGGGTTCATTTCGGCGATGGCCGCACTTGGCGTGTTGCCCGCGCTTGGCAGCAAGGCGCTGGCCGGGGCTAACGAACTGGTCGTGGTAAACTGGGGCGGTCGTCCGACCGAGGTTCTTCAGGAAGTTCTGGGCGACACCTATACCGCCGCCACGGGCGTGAAGGTCATTGTTGACGGCTCTGGCCCTTCGGGCGGCAAGATCCGCGCCATGGTCGAAAGCGGTGCTGTGGTCTGGGATCTCTGCGACAGCGGCATGGGTACCGCGATCATCCTGGAACAGCAGGGCATCACCCAACCGATCGATTACAACATCGTGGACCGTAACAAGGTTATCGAAGGCACGGCCTATTCCAACGGCGTAGGCAACTATGTCTATTCCTATGTGCTGGCCACCAACTCGAAGATGCTGGGCGGCAACGTGCCAAAGACCTGGGCAGATGTCTGGAACACCAAGGATTTCCCCGGCATGCGCACCTTCCGCAAATCCGTACGCGGGATGCTGGAATCCGCGGTTATGGCACAGGGTGTCCCGACCAAGGACGTTTACGAGGTTCTGGGCACGCAGGATGGCATCAACGGCGCCATCGACATGTTCCGCAAGCTGCGTGAAAACATCATTGTCTGGGGCTCGGGCAGCGACAGTCAGAACCTGTTCCTTCAGGAAGAGGTTGCGATGGGCAATATCTGGCACACGCGCGCCTTCCTGCTGAAGGACCAGATTGAAGGCGGGACGTTCGACATCAGCTTTGACGGCGGTGTGATTGCGCCCGGTGTCTGGGTTGTGCCCAAGAACAACCCCGCAGGCACCGAAGAGGTGATGAAATTCATCGCCCACGGTCAGGATCCGGCGCTTCAGGTCAAGTGGCTTGAATTGATCGGCTCGGGCCCGATCAACCCGGCGGCTGCCGCGCTCGTGCCGCCGGAACTGGCTGCCTGGAACCCGTCCAGCCCTGAAAACCTGGCGACCCAGATCCTTTATAACGATGAGTGGTATGCCAAGAACCAGCAGGCTGCGGAAGAGCTGTATATCGACGCGCTGATCAACTGATCAGCCCGACCCGATACTGTCCGACACGGACTGACAATGGGGCCGGCGTTGCGCCGGCCCCATCGCCGAACAGGAGCGTTTGATGCCACGTTTTTCCGACAAGTTTCGCTATTGGGCCCTTGTTCTGCCCGCGCTTGCGATCATGATCGTCTTCTATATCTGGCCGTTGCTGGGGATCTGGGTGATCTCGTTGAACGAGCCGGTGGTGGGCTTGGGCAACTATGCCAAGATGGCCGATTCCAACGCGGTCAAGACCAGCTTTGTAATCACGTTCCGGGTGGCGTTCGTCACCACGATAGGCTGTCTGATCCTGGGCTATATCGTGGCCTATGCGATCAGCAATTTCGCAGGCCGGGTCAAGCCGCTGATGATCGCGCTGGTGCTGTTGCCGTTCTGGGTGTCGGTGCTGATCCGGTCCTTCAGCTGGATCGTCCTTCTGGGGCGGTCTGGCATCGTCAATGATGCGTTGCGCGGGGCCGGGATCATCGATTCACCTCTGCGCCTGATGCATAATGAATTTGGCGTCGTTCTGGCGATGATCCATGTGATGCTGCCCTTCGCGGTGCTGCCCATGATGGCCAACATGCGGGGTATCTCCAGCTCTTACGTGGACGCCGCGCGCGGATTGGGGGCCAGTGAATGGACCGCCTTCCGCAAGGTCTATTTTCCTCAGACGATGCCCGGCGTGATGTCCGGTGCGTTGCTGGTCTTCGTGTTGTCGCTGGGCTTCTATGTCACGCCGGCGTTGCTGGGGGGCGGGCGCGTCCTGATGATCTCTGAATATATCACCTATCAGATTCAGGAATTCCTGAACTGGGGGCTTGGATCGGCGCTGTCGGTGACACTGCTGGTGGCGACGGCCCTTGTGATCGCGGTTGCGGCGCGGTTCGTCAACCTGCGCAGCGCCTTGTTGGAGCGTGGATAATGGCCCAATCAACCTTTCGCATCTTCTTTTCGACGGGCGCCTGGCTGGTCCTGGCCTTCCTGCTGCTGCCCATCCTGGTGGTGATCCCGGTCTCTCTGACCGATACCAGCTATATCGGACTGCCCAAGGAAGGCCTGTCCTTGCAGCATTATGCCGCTTATTTCCAATCGCCCGGCTGGATGGCCGCGACCTGGACCAGCATCTGGATCGGGCTTGTGGTGGCGGCATTGGCAACGGCGTTCGGAACGGCATTCGCGATCGGGTGCTGGTTCCTGTCTGACCGGGCCTCGACCGTGGCGCGGTGGATCCTGATCACACCGATACTGGTGCCGCCGGTGGTGCAGTCTCTGGGGTTCTACCGGTTCTGGGTGACGCTGGGCCTGATCGACACCAATTTCGGTGTGATCCTGGCGCATACATTGCTGGCGCTGCCCTATGTGTCGATCTCGGTTTTCGCGGCGCTGGCCAATCTGGACCGGCGCATCCCGCAGGCGGCCCGCAGTCTGGGGGCCTCGGTCTGGCAGACGGTGCGGGCGGTGGTGGTGCCAGCCGCGATTCCCGGAATGATCACCGGCGCGATCTTTGCCTTTATCGTCAGCTTTGATGAGATCGTCGGCGTTCTCTTTATCACGGTGCGTAATGTCACCACTCTGCCCAAGAAAATCTGGGAGGGCATTCAGGAAGACATCGACCCGACAATCGCATCGGTGGCGACAATGCTGGTGGTGCTGACCCTTATCGTGACGGCAATCAGGATCCTTCGCAAATGAACACCCGCTATCTGATCAGCAACGCTGCCCATGTGGCCCACGACGACGGCGCGCCGGTGGTGCGCGGCGGCCATATCGCCATCGATGGCGGGCAAATCGTTGCCATAACTGACACCCTGAACGGCACCGATTTCGCCGGGTTCGAGCCGGTGGATATGTCCGGGCGTCTGGTAATGCCCGGCCTGATCAACAGCCATACCCATGCTGTCCTGCTGGCGCTGCGCGGCACGATCGAGGACATCGAAGGCAATCTGGTCTATCAATACATGGTGCCAGTGTCCTATCTGCTGACGCCCGAGGACCGCACCGCCATCGCGCGGCTGGCCTGTGCCGAGGCGATCCGCTCCGGTACGACGACGATGGTCGATCCGCTGCGCCATGTGGCCGACTACGCGCCGGGGATGATCGATACCGGCATGCGGCTCTGGCTCGCCGAGAGCTGCGCCGATGCGGTGACAACCGAAATCGGCGCGGGCACCTATCGGTTCGACCGCGCCTTTGGCGAGACATTTCTGGACCGCACCCGCGATTTGATCGAGCGGTTCCACGGCACCGAGAATGACCGCGTTCGCGTCATCATGGCCGCGCACGCGCCCGACAATTGCAGCCCGTGGATGCTGGATCAGGTGACGGAACTGGCGCGCAAGCACGGGCTGCGCCGCACCATTCACCTGAGCCAGATCATCAGCGAAAAACTTCAGGTCGAAAAGCTGCATGGCTGCACCTCGACCGAGTATCTGGCCAAAAATGGATTTCTGGGCGAGGACCTGCTGGCGGTTCACTGGACCTTCTGCAACGAAAGCGATGTAGCCACCCTGGCCGAGACCAAAACCCGCCTGGTGCATTCGCCCGCGTCGATGTCGGCCAAGGGGCCGCATCCTTTGCCGATGAAGGCCATTCTGGACGCGGGGATCGATATTTCCATCGGCACGGACAACATGACCGAGGATATGTTCCAGGCGATGAAAACCGCGCTGGTGCTGCATCGCGGGGCCTACCAGCGGTCTGTCACGCCGACGCCGGGGGATGTGTTCAACTATGCCACGATCAACGGCGCGCGCGCGTTGGGGCATGACGGGATCGGCACGATTGCGGTGGGCAAGAAGGCCGATCTGGCGGTGGTCAACCTGACCGCGCCTGCCATGGTGCCGCGAATTTCGGCGATCTCCAACCTGGTGCATTATGGCCATCCCGGTATCGTGACCGATACCATGGTCGATGGCCGTTTCCTGATGCGCGATGGTGTGCTGCTGACAATTGACGAGGCCGCCGCCGCCGAAGAGGCCCAGGCCGTGACCCAATCCATGTGGGAACGGTTTGCCGCCAAGGGTACGGATGTGCCGGTTCCAACCCAAGACATGATATAGCCACGTGGAGGTGACGACGTGACGTTTTCGATTATTGGCCGGTGCGAAGAGACCGGAAGTTTCGGCGCAGCCATTACCACATCCGATCTGGGGGTCGGCGCGCGCTGCGTGCGTCTGGCGCATGGCAAGGGTGCGATGCTGTCGCAGCACCGGACCGATAGCCGGCTTGGGGACCTGGGGGTTTCACTGCTGGAAAAGGGCATGACCGCCGACGATGTGGTGACGCAGGTTTGCGCTTCGACAGACAATATCGAGTGGCGCCAGATCGGCGCGCTGGATGCGCGCGGGCGCGCTGCAGTTTATCACGGGCGGCGGATGTACTCGATCTATTCGCACACCATCGGCAAGAACTGTCTGGCGCTGGGCAACATCCTAGACAATGACAAGGTGACCGATGCCATGGCCGAGGCGTTTCAGGCCGGGCGCGATGTGCCCCTGGCCGAACGTCTGCTGCGCGGGTTAGAGGCCGGGCGCGATGCGGGCGGCGAGGTTCTGGGCGCGCTCAAATCCGCGGCCCTCAGGGTGACGGCGGAACATGGCATCGATGCCTACGATCTGCGCATTGATATTTCAGATGGCGATCCGATCGAGGATTTGCGCGCGCTCTACAAGGCTTATGGTAACCGCGAAGAGGTGCTGCGCAATGTGGCGCTCAACCCCGATCCGATCCCGGTGATGCGCTCGTTGTTTGAAGCCAGCGTACGGCGGATCGAGGAGTTGGGCTTGGAGTCGCGGTTTCCGACGGCACGACATGCCGAGCGTTGGACCTTGCGCGATTGAGGCGGTGTTCATGCGATCCGGCGCAGGCAGGTAAACTGCGCCCCGGATGGCGAAGGGATTGAAAGCATGGCCGAACAGGGCGAGCGTATTTACTGGCTGGACACTTGCGATGCCGCGTTGCCGCCCGTCGCGACAGGGCTGCCGAAACGGGTGGATTTCGCCATCGTCGGTGCCGGTTATACCGGGATCACCACTGCGCTCTATCTGGCGCGGGCCGGGCGCAGCGTTGCGGTGTTCGACGCCGTGGCGCTGGGACATGGCGCCTCGTCGCGCAATGGCGGGATGGTGGGGCCGGGGTTGCACAAGCTGGGGATTTCCGGGCTGGTGGCGCATTACGGTGAGGATCAGGCCGTTGCGATCCTGAACGAGGGCCTGCTGGCGTTGGAGCATCTGCAGGCGATGGTCGCCGAAGAGGATCTGGATGGCGACCTGCAAATCCGCGGACGTTTCAAAGGCCTGCGTACCGCCGCGCATTACGAGGCGTCAGCCCGCGAAAGCGACTGGTTGCGCACCAAGATCGGGCTGCCCAGCGATATGGTGCCGCAATCCGAGCAGCGCAGTGAGATCGGCAGCGATTTTTATCGAGGCGGCGTGGTCTATCACCGTGACGGTGGCGTGCATCCGCGCAAGCTGCTGGTTGCGCTGGCAACCCGCGCGGCAGAGGCCGGGGTGGAGTTCCATGCGCCTTGCGCTGTCACGGGCCTGCGCCGGGATGGCAATGACGTGACGCTGAACACCGCCCTTGGCTCCGTTGTCGCGGGCGAGGTGGTGATGGCCACCAACGGCTATGCCGACCGCCACAGTCAGCCGCTGAACCGCCGGGTGGTGCCGATCCGCACCGGTGCGGCGGCGGTTGGGCCGTTGTCGCCCGAATTGATGGCTGATCTGACACCCAAGGCCCGCATGCACGCCGAATCCGCGCGCGTGTTCATGTGGTACCGCCCGACGCCGGATGGGCGCTCGTTCATCTTTGGCGGGCGCTTTGGCGGGCAGGGCACGGCGGTGGAAAAACGCCGCGCCGCGATCCGCCGGTCGGTGTTGCGGGTGTTTCCGCAACTGGAGAACGCCCCGTTCTCGCATGTCTGGTCGGGCAATGTGGCCTATACACCTGATCACTGCCCGCATCTGGGGCGCGAGGATGGCGTTTGGCTGGCGGGGGGGTATTGCGGCTCTGGTGTGACGCGCAGCATCTATTTCGGCACGAAACTGGCGCGCCGGATTCTGGGGCAGCCGGGGTCCGAGACCGCCTTTGACGCCTTGCCGTTCAAACCCGTCCCATTCAAGCCGTTCTCGAAATGGGGTGCCGGGATGCTGATGCGCTGGTATGCGCATCAGGATGCCAAAGAGTTGAAAAACCGCGACTGAATGCAGCCGCGCAAACTGCAAGGGAAGACCCTGACATGACATTCGACACGGTGATCCACGACGGCACGATAGTGGGCGCATCCGGCATGTTCAAAGGCGATATCGGTATCAATGAGGGCCGCATCACCGCCATCGCCGAGCATCTGAGCGGCGGGACGCGCCGCATTGACGCGGGCAATCGTCTAGTCATGCCGGGCGGGATCGAGGCGCATGCCCATATCGCGCAAGAGAGCGCGTCGGGTATCATGACCGCGGATGATTACCTGTCGGGGTCGATTTCGGCGGCGTTCGGCGGCAACTCATCCTTCATTCCCTTTGCCGCGCAGCATCGCGGCCAATCCATCGACGACGTGATCGCCACCTATGACAGCCGCGCAGCACCGTCGGTGATCGACTATTCCTTTCATCTGATCGTTTCGGACCCGAGCGCCGAGGTGCTGGAGGATCAGTTGCCGCGTGCCTTTGCGCGCGGGATCACCTCGCTCAAGGTGTTCATGACCTATGATCTGCTGAATATCGGCGATGGCGGGATGCTGGACATTCTCAGCGTGGCGCGCGCGCATGGGGCGCTGACCATGGTGCACGCCGAAAACAACGACATGGTGGGTTGGATGAACCGCCAGTTGGCTGCGCGGGGCATGACAACGCCGAAATATCACGCCATTTCGCGCCCAGAACTGGCCGAGGAAGAGGCGATCAACCGCGCGATCATGCTGGCGCAACTGGCCGATGCGCCGCTCTTCGTGGTGCATGTCTCCACGGCGGGGGGCGCGGAACGGGTGCAGCGTGCCCGCGCGCAGGGCGCGCCGGTCTTTGCGGAAACCTGTCCGCAATACCTGGCGCTGACGCGCGATGATCTGGACCGTCCCGGCATGGAAGGGGCGAAATTCATGTGCTCACCCCCGGTGCGCGACGCGGCTACGCAAGAGGTCTTATGGCGGCATGTGCGCACTGGCACATTTGACAGCGTGAGTTCCGATCACGCACCTTACCGCTATGATGAGACGGGCAAATTGATGAACGGTGCCGATGCGCCATACCCCAAGATCGCCAACGGGATGCCGGGAATTGCCGCGCGCCTGCCGTTCCTGTTTTCCGAAGGGGTGGTCCGAGGCCGCATCACGCCCGAACAATTCGTGGCATTGAGCGCGACAAATGCCGCGCGGATTTTCGGCGTGACGCAAAAGGGGCGGATTGCCCCTGGGCTGGATGCAGACATTGCGATCTGGAACCCCGAGGTGACGCGCCGCGTGACCCTTGCGGATCAGCATGACAACATGGATTACACCCCGTTCGAGGGGATGGAGCTGACCGGCGTGCCCGAAATCGTGATGACGCGCGGGCAGGTGATTGTCGAGCATGGCCAGTTGCGCGGGGCAGAGGGGCAGGGACGGTTCATCGCCCGCGAACGGGTGGACATGCGCGGGCGCTCGGGGCTGGGCACCAAGGAAACCGCGCTGATGCACAGCGATGAAGCGGGAGCGACGTCATGACCGGCCCGATACTGTTCATCAATCCCAACTCGTCAACGCTGGTGACGGATGGCATCCGCACCGTTCTGGACGCGATGCGCCCCGCGAATGGCCCGGAATTCGAGGTGATCGACATCCCCGAAAGCCCGGCCACCATCGCCACGGCAGAGGATGTGGCGCGCTCGGGGTTGCGGCTGGCGCAGATCGCGCAATCGCGGCCCGATTGTTCGGCTTTCGTATCAGCTTGCTTTTCCGATCCGGGGGTGGAACTGACCCGCTCGCTGGTGACGCAGCCGGTGTTCGGGATGCAGGAATGCGGCATTCTGGCGGCGCTTGCGCGGGCCGACCTGTTCGGCATCATCGCACTTGGCCCGGTGGCAGTGGCACGGCACCGCTTGCGCATCCGGCAGATGGGGGTCGAGGCGCGCATGGTGGCGGAACTGCCGCTGAACAATGCCTCGGCGGCGTCGGTGGGGCACTCGGATCAGGTGTTCGCCGACACGATGGCGCTGGGGCAGATGTTGAAAGAGCGGGGTGCAGGGGCGCTGGTTCTGGGTTGTGCCGGGTTTGCGCCGCGCCGCGCGGCACTGGAAAGCGCGTTGGGCATCGCGGTGATAGACCCGGTGCAGGCGGCGGCAGGGATGGCGCTAGCCGCGAGCTAGGGGCAGGGCGTTCGCGCAAGGCGCGCGCGGCGTGATCAAAGCCCGACCATCTCCGACCGGGTGAAGCCTTGGGCGTAGAGCAGGGCTGTCAGGTCGCCGTGCCGAATATCCAGACCAACCAGGCCGCGAATGACGGGTTTTCCCCGGTAACTGGCGGGCAGGCCGCAGGCGCGCAACATCGCCGCATCATTGGCACCATCGCCGATGCAGCAGGCCATCTGCGGGTCGATGCCCAGCGTCGCACAGCATTCCAACAGCACGTTCTGCTTGGTTTGGGCGGTGCCGATCGGGGGGCGCAACTCTCCGGTCATCACGCCGTCGCGCAGGATGGGATGATTGGAAAAAATCTTTTCAAATCCACAGGTTCTAGCCACGACTTCAGCAAACACATCATAGCCGCCCGTTGCAAGAACCGTGACCGCACCAGATGCGCGCATGGTCTGGACCAGCGCGCGTGCGCCGGGAGCAAGTTGGATGTGTCGGCATAGGTCCCTGAGCAGCGCCTCGGGCGTGCCCGCGAACCGTCTTGTGCGCTCGACCAGCGACTGCTCGAAATCAAGCTCTCCGGCCATGGTCCGCGCGGTGATCTCCGCGATCTCTTCGCCGATGCCCCGCTCTGCCGCCAGCACGTCGAGCATCTCGTTCAGGATGATCGTCGCCTCCATGTCCGCGACGAGCAACTTTCGTTTGGCCGGCGCGGCGTCAGAGGCGTAGACATCCACGCCGGACGTGTCGGCCATGTGCTGGATCACATCCCGGCTCAGGGTGTTCTGCGGATCATGGCACTGGACCAGCCAAGCGGCATCCGCGTCGATCACATGCGCTGTGCCGGGTTGCACCTTAGGCAGCGCGCTTAGCGAAGCAATGAATTTGTGCGCGCCCGCATCAGGCCCGATAACAACAAAATAAGATACCATATCAGCGCCTTGCCCAATGTCAGATATGTGCAGGATGTCTTGGTTTCGGCAGGTTTGCCAGTTCCGAAAATGGGCAATTGTCCACTCAAGGCTGGGAGTGGAGGGCCCAGACCTTCATGAGGGATCGTTCAGATTGATTTCAGCATGTTTAATGCAACGAACGATTGCCTCGCTCTACGGAGGGAAGATTTCTTAGATTTTTCCGGCAATTGGCGGGCATATTTGCGGCGCCACCTTGCGTATCTTCTTTGACAATGTGATGCGCTCAAGAAATAGTGAGTTTTGCGATGCGTGTCATGCGCCAGAGGAGCATTTCTTTGGCCGGTTGACTGCGAAATGCCAAAAGGGAGAGTGATATGCACAAGATTATGAAACTGGGAACGATCGCCGCGACAGCCATGGTCGCTGCGGGCGCCGTTTCCGCGGGGACGCTGGAAAAGGTTCGCGAAGCCGGAGAATTGGCCTGCGGTGTCAGCGAAGGCGTGCCGGGGTTTTCAAACCCGAATTCCGATGGCGTCTGGGTCGGCCTTGATGCCGATTTCTGCCGCGCTGTCGCGGCGGCGGTTCTGGGGGATGCAAATGCGGTTCGCTATGTCCCGCTGGCATCCAAGCAAAAGGTTCTGGCCGTTTCCAGCGGTCAGGTCGACATGACATCGCGCACCACCACATGGACTATGAAGCGTGACAGCGCCGAGGGCGTCGATTTCACGGCAGTGGTCTATTATGACGGGCAAGGCTTCATGGTCAGCGCCGAGGCGGGGATCAACAGCGCCAAGGAAATGGACGGTGCAACGGTCTGCGTCACCACCGGCACCACGACCGAGCTGAACCTGGCCGATTTCGGCCGCGCCAACAATCTGTCGCTTGAGCCTGTCGTGTTTGAAGGCAAGCGCGAGGCCGTCGATGCCTACGCCTTGGGACGCTGTGACGCGCTGACCACGGATATGAGCCAGCTGGCGGCGTTCCGCACCAGCTTTGCCGACCCAAGCGCGCACAAGATTCTGCCCGAAGTCATCTCGAAAGAGCCTCTGGCGCCGCTGGTCGCTCATGGCGACAACCAGTGGAAAGACATCGTCACTTGGGTGGTGTACGGGATCATCACGGCAGAAGAGCTTGGCGTGACTCAAGCCAATGTTGCCGATATGGCTGCGAATTCCGCCGACCCGAGCGTGCAGCGCATGCTGGGCAGTTCCGGCGATACCGGCGGTTTCATCGGGCTGAGCAGCACCTGGATGCTGGATGCGATCAGCGCCGTCGGCAATTACGGCGAAATCTATGAGCGCAACCTCACCGAGACACTCGGGCTGGAGCGCGGCCTGAATGCGCAATGGAAAGACGGCGGTATCCTCTACGCGATGCCGATCCGCTGAACCTACCCGGCGATTTGCCTGAAAAAGCGGTTGGCGTAACAGCCAACCGCACCAAAATGACGTCATAGTGGAAGCGAAAATGTCCTTCACCAAAAGAACGGCGAAACCTGGCTTTTCGGTGCAGAACATTGGGTCTGCACTGTCTCAGGCAGTTGTTCTTACTGTCGTTCTCGGCATCGTTTACGTGCTGTTCACCAATACGCAGGAAAACCTTGCGCTGCGCGGGATCGAAAGCGGATTTGAGTTTCTGGACCATGAAGCGGGCCTGCCGATCGGTGACAGCCTGATCGCGTACAATCCCACGCGCAGTTATGGCTACGCCTTTCTGGTGGGGATACTGAATACGCTTTTCGTTTCGTTTCTGGCGGTGGTATTCGCTACCATTCTGGGCGTTTTCGTCGGGATCGCCCGGGTTTCGCATAATTGGCTGCTGGCCAAGGTTGCCGCGATCTACGTGGAAACGCTGCGAAATCTGCCGCTGCTTCTGACGCTGTTCTTTATCTATTCCGTCGTGCTTGCGGCGTTGCCGCATCCGCGCGCCGCGATCGAGCTGGTGGAAGGGGTCTACCTTTCCAAACGCGGCTTTTACCTGCCGCGCCCGATGGCCGAAGCAGGGTTTTCGATTTTCCTGACCGCCGCACTGGCTGCCTTGGCTCTGGGCCTGGGGTTCTGGCGGTGGGCAGTGACCTACAAGATGCGCACCGGCAGGCCGATGCCGGGGTTCTGGGGCGGCTTGGGGATATTCGTGATCCTGACGGGTATTGCCTACCTGGCAACCGGGCGCCCAATCAGTAGCGAACTGCCGGTCTATGCAGGTTTCAACTTCAAGGGCGGGCTTGCGATGAAGCCCGAATTTGCATCGCTGCTGATCGGGTTGGTGCTCTATACGGCCGCCTATATCGGCGAGAATGTCCGCAGCGGCATCCAGTCGGTTCAGGCCGGCCAGATCGAAGCGGCCAACGCGCTGGGGGTCTCGAACGCGGTGGTCACGCGCAAGGTGCTGTTGCCACAGGCGTTGCGGGTCACGATTCCGGCCACGACGAATGATTACGCTAGCCTCGTGAAAAATAGCTCTCTGGCGGTGGCGATCGGCTATCCCGACATGGTTTCTATCGGCGGGACGATCATCGGGCAGAATGGGCAGGCAGTCGAGATCATCGGGATGTGGATGGCGGTCTATCTGACAATCAACCTCATCATTTCGCTTGGCATGAACTATCTGAACGCCCGCGTTCTGCATGTCGAAAGGTAGCCGGATGGACGACAACACCATAATTTTCCAACCAGCGCCCGCACGACCGGCCCCATCCAACCGGGTCGGACCACGGGCTTGGTTGCGCGCGAACCTGTTCGGGGGCTGGAAGGACACTGTTGTCACGTTGATCCTGCTGGCGATCCTGGCGCTTACGCTGCCAGGGCTGGTGGATTGGATGTTTGTCCGCGCCACCTTTTTCGGTGATGCCGACAACTGCCGGCAGGCGGGCGGGGCCTGCTGGCCGTTCATCGTGGACAAGTTTAATGTTCTTATGATGGGTGTTTATCCGCAGGAACTGGGTTGGCGTCCCGCAGTCTGCGCGATTGCGTTGATCGTGCTTGCGGCGCTGACCTACACGAACCGGGTGCGTGGGATTGTTCTGATCGTGGCTTGGGCGATCCTGCCGGTCTTTGCGCTGTTCATGATCGGTGGCGCGTTCGGGATGCGCGAAGTGGATCAATCGCTCTGGGGCGGGTTGATGCTCAGCATCATGCTGGCGCTGGTCGGAGTGATCGTCTCTATCCCTTTGGGGGTGCTTCTGGCGCTTGGTCGGTATTATGGACCGCCCGTGGTGAAATCGCTTTGTGTGGCGTTCATCGAACTGTTGCGCGGTGTGCCGTTGATCACGATCCTGTTCATGGCCTCGGTGATGATGCCGCTGTTCCTGCCCCCCGATCTGGTGATCAATAATCTGCTGCGCATCCAGATCGCCATGATCCTGTTTTCAGCCGCCTACATGGCAGAGGTGGTACGCGGTGGTCTTCAGGCCATTCCGGCGGGCCAGACCGAGGCTGCGCTGGCGCTGGGAGTGAGCCGGGCGCGCACGATTGCCTTTATCGTCGTGCCTCAGGCGTTGCGCCACGTTCTGCCCCCTCTGGTCGGGCGTTGCATTGCGCTGTTCAAGGATACGTCGCTGGTGATCATCGTCGGGCTGCTGGATTTCCTCGGCATGATCAAGAACGCCTCGCTTGATACCACCTGGCTGGGCTTTCAGGCAGAGGCCTATGTCTTTGCCGCCTTCGTCTACTGGTTGATCTGCTATAGCCTCAGCCTTTATGGGCGCGAGCTGGAACGGCGCGGCCCGTCCGCGCAAAAACGTTAACACAGAACTTGCGGAGACGATCATGACCGACACAATCGAAAGCCAGATTGGCTCTGAGGACGAGATCGTCATCGAGATGAAGGGCGTCAACAAGTGGTATTCCGATTTCCACGTTCTCAAGAACATTGATCTGAGCGTCACCAAAGGCGAGCGCATCGTTATCTGCGGTCCCTCTGGTTCGGGGAAGTCCACACTGATCCGTTGCATCAACCATCTGGAAGAGCACCAGGAAGGGATCATCAAGGTCAACGGCACCTTGCTGAATGAAAACAGCAAGAACATCACTCAGGTCCGGCGCGAGGTCGGCATGGTGTTTCAGCAGTTCAACCTGTTTCCGCACATGACCATTCTCGACAACCTGTGCTTTGCCCCGATCTGGGCGCGCAACATGCCCCGCGCCGAGGCCGAAAAAACAGCATTGCGCTACCTTGAGCGGGTCGGAATTTCTGAGCAGAAGGACAAGTATCCCGGTCAGCTTTCCGGTGGCCAGCAACAGCGGGTCGCAATCGCCAGATCGCTGTGCATGAACCCCTCGATCATGTTGTTTGACGAACCCACGTCAGCCTTGGACCCCGAGATGATCAAGGAGGTGCTGGACGTAATGATCGAGCTGGCAAATACTGGCATGACGATGCTCTGCGTCACCCACGAGATGTCCTTTGCCCGCTCCGTGGCCGACAGGGTGATCTTCATGGATGGCGGTGAAATCGTGGAGCAAAACACGCCTGATGCCTTCTTTGACAACCCGCGTGTTGACCGGACCCAGCAGTTTCTGAGCCAGATACTGACCCATTGATTCGCTTTGCATTTTCCGGGAACAGCAGAAACGCAAAACGCATTAAATCTTGACATCTTTGCGCTGCACTTTGATTGACTTGCTGAGATACCAATCGAAACGATCAGAAAGGGAGCGGGACGTTGCGTTTTCTTGCACGAATTGCCGCATCCATATGCACCGTTAACCTTGTTGTCGGCAGAACATTCGCCTGGCTTTCTCTGGGCATTGTCGCGGTGTGTTTTACCGTGGTCGTTCAACGATACCTTTTTTCGGTCAGCTATCTGTGGATGCAGGACCTCTACATCTGGTTGAATGGTGCGATGTTCACCGCCGTGGCGGGTTTTGCGCTGTTGCGTGACGATCATGTCCGGGTGGATATCTTCTATCGCCCGGCACGGCTGCGGACCCGCGCATTGGCCGATCTGATCGGGGTGATTTTCTTCCTGCTGCCGTTTACCTGGGTGGTTTTCGCATATTCCATGCCTTTCGTGCAGCGCGCGTGGCGCTATCACGAAGGCTCGGCGAATGTTGGTGGAATGCCGGGGCTTTTCATTCTGAAGAGTTTCGTCATCGCGTTTGCCGTTCTCATTGCACTTCAGGGACTGGCCATGGCGATCCGTTCGATCCTCGTGCTGTCGGGCAATGCGCATCTGGTCCCCGAACCGATGCGCTACAGCCCGGATAAAATTCGCTCTGAACCGCCCAAGGGAGCCGCCTGATGGAACCGGTACTGATTGGCGAACTGCTCGCCGCTCTGATGTTCTTTGGCGTGATCGGCTTCCTGCTGATCGGCTTTCCGGTCGCGTTCACGCTGGCCGGTGTGTCGCTGCTGTTCGGCGGTGTCGGGATGGCCTTTGGGGTGTTCGATCCGTCGAATTTCGGGTCGCTGCCCAACCGCTATATCGGTTTCATGACCAACGAGGTGCTGGTCGCCGTGCCGCTGTTCATCTTCATGGGGGTGATGCTGGAACGCAGCCAGATTGCCGAGCAACTGTTGCTGACCATGGGCAAGCTGTTCGGAAATATGCGCGGCGGGCTGGGTATCTCGGTGGTTCTGGTTGGCGCGATGCTGGCCGCCTCGACCGGCGTGGTCGGCGCGACCGTGGTGACGATGGGGCTGATCTCACTGCCGGCGATGCTGCGCGCAGGTTATGATCCGAAGCTGGCGACTGGAGTGATCTGCGCCAGCGGTACGCTGGGGCAGATTATTCCGCCATCGACGGTGCTGATCTTCATGGGCGACATGCTGTCGGGCATCAACAGCCAGGTGCAGATGGCCAAGGGCAATTTCGCGCCGACGCCGGTTTCGGTGGGCGACCTCTTTGCCGGTGCCTTGCTGCCCGGTCTGTTGCTGGTCTCGCTCTATTTGTTCTGGGTTCTGTTCAAGGCGGTGACCGATCCCGCATCCTGCCCAGCAACGCCGGTTTCGGCGGAAGACAAGAGCACCCTTGTGCGCGAGGTGTTCGTCGCGCTGATCCCGCCGCTGCTGCTGATCCTCGCGGTGCTGGGGTCGATCCTTGGCGGGATTGCGACACCGACCGAGGCCGCCTCTGTGGGGGCGGTGGGCGCGATGATCCTGGCGGCGCTGCGTTGGCGCCTGTCCTTTTTGATCCTCAGCGAAACGGTGATCGCCACGGCGACGATCACCAGCATGGTGTTTGTCATCCTGTTGGGCGCATCGGTGTTCTCGGTGGTGTTCCGGATGATGGGCGGTGACAATCTGGTGCATGAATTTCTCAGCAACCTGCCCGGCGGAACGCTGGCGGCGGTCGCGGTTGTGATGATGATCATGTTCTTCCTGGGGTTTATTCTGGACACGTTCGAAATCATCTTCATCGTGATCCCGATTACCGCGCCGGTGTTGCTGGCACTGGATGTCGATCCGGTCTGGCTGGGGGTTCTGGTGGGGGTGAACCTGCAGACCTCGTTCCTGACTCCGCCCTTCGGTTTCGCGCTGTTCTACCTGCGCGGGGTGGCTCCCGCCGAATTGCCGACAAGTGCGATCTACCGGGGTATTCTGCCTTTTGTCGTGTTGCAGATCATCGCGATTGCGGTGCTGTTCGCGTTTCCCCAGATCGTTACCTGGTTGCCGCGGATGGTGGCCGGGTAGAACGCAAAAAGGCCCGGTAAAATCTGCCGGGCCTTTGGTTTCGCATGGGGGCGGTTATCAGTACTTGAGGTACTTTGCGCGCGCCGCGACATAGGGCGAGTCGATCTTTTCGGTACGGGCCCGCACTAGGTTCAGCGCCTCGATGAAGCTTTCGGTGGTCTTCTTGACCAGCGGATCGTCGCTGTTGCGCAGTTCCTCTACCAGCTCGACCGAGGCCTTGGCGCCCGCTTCCATGATGTCTTCGGGGAAGTTGCGGACAATCACGCCATGATCTTCGACCAGCGTTTTCAGCGCACGCGGGTCATTGGCGATGAAATCGGCCGAAACCTGATCGTATTCCGCCTGGCTCACATCGCGGATGATTGCCTGAAGATCGTCAGGCAGTTCCTGATACTTCTTCTTGTCCACGACAAGTTCGGTCGCCAGACCCGATTCCACGAAGGACGGCATGTAGTAGTTCTTGGCGACCTGGTAGAACCCGAGCGCCAGATCGTTGTAGGGGCCGACGAATTCGGCGGCGTCGAGGGTGCCCGATTGCAGCGCCTGGAAAATTTCGCCAGCCGCCATGTTGGTGACCGTAGCGCCCAGTTTCTCCCAGACCTGACCACCCAGGCCGGGCGTGCGGAAACGAACGCCCTTGACGTCCTCGACGCTGTTGAGTTCGTCGCGGAACCAGCCACCGGCCTGGGTGCCGGTGTTGCCCGACAAGAAGCCCTGCACGCCGAACTGGTCATAGATTTCGTCCCAGATTTCCTGACCGCCGAGGAAGCGGACCCATGCGGTCAGCTCGGGCGTGGTCATGCCATAAGGCACGCCGGTAAAGAACGACAGGGCAGGGGATTTGTTCTGCCAATAGTAAGCCGCCCCGTGGCTCATTTCCGCGGTGCCATCAATCACGGCATCCAGCGATTGCAGCGGCGGCACCAGCTCGCCTGCCGAGTAGACCTGAACGGTCAGGCGGCCGCCCGAGGCTGCCGTGATACGATCCGCCAGACGCTGCGCGCCGACGCCAAGGCCGGGGAAATTCTTTGGCCATGTGGTGACCATGCGCCAGGTGATGTTGCCCTGGGCAATGGCCGGTGAGGCCAGAGCCGTGGCGGCGGCACCCGCACCGGCAATACCTGCTTTACGAATAAAACTACGACGATCCATGTTTCATACTCCCGAAATGGAAAAGTTCCGCGGCACATGAGTCTTGCAAACGCAAAATGCCGCTTCGCCCGCCCAGATAATCGACGCTTTCGGGAAATGTCCATGCTTGGGGGCGAATTGAAATGAATGGGAATGCGCCGGTCTAATTCAAACATGTTTTGTACTGAAAACCGGACGGAAGATTTCGGCGTCTTCTAGATGATGCAGGTGCTATGGCCAGATTTCGCAAGCGCTGGAATACCCGGTGCGGCTCCGGGCGAAACCCCGATCAGGTTCGCGGGGTTTCGGTCCCCGCCAGCAGCGCCCCGATCTGAGAGCCGAGAAGAAGCTCTGATACCTGGCCAAAGTGGTGTGCCCGCAGGTTTCCGTTCTGGTCGATCAGTAGCAGGCTGGGTGTTCCGCGAAGCCCGTAGGCTGCCATGGTCAACGGAATGGCGTCCGGTCCCGCCGTGTCGACACCCACGGGGAAGGTTACGCGGAATTCATGCAAGAACGCCTGCAACGAGGTAGGGGTCATTGCAGAATGATGCTCGAACACCGCGTGCAGGCCGATTACGGCGAGCTTTTCTGGCGGGAAGGCGCACTGTACTGACTGCGCCAGCGGTATGCCGTGCAGAATGCAGCCCGGGCAGAGCATCTGGAACGCTTCGATCACCACCACTTTGCCGCGCAGATCATCGAGTGACAAGGCAGCGTCAGAGTTGAACCATTGCGATACGATCAGGTCGGGTGCGGTGTTCATTTTTCTCTCCTGTCGTTGGTGGTTGGCGCAATTGTCTGAAACGGCACGCTACCACAGGTAGTCTTGCGTTTCGCGAAGCCCAGTGCATCTGGCATTTCGCGAAACGCGCAGTGAGAGTTTTCAGTCGACCCGGCCGGGCAGAGACAGATCCCCTGATGCGACGTCGAAGACATCCGTGACACAGGCCAACGGGGCGTGCAGGTCGGCGTTGATGCGCAAGGCCGCCGTGACGCCGTCATAGGACGCGGTGTCAATCAGATCTGCCTCTGCTGCCGCCAATGCCACATTGATCGTGATCTGCGGGCCGTCGAATGTCGGCGTATATCCCGGGCTGTCGAGGAACATCGGCACGCCGGGCCAGGTTGCCGGCATCTTTGGTGTTTCGCCAGCCGGGATATCGCGCACCGAGAGCGCGCCGGGACCGCAATCGTCGTTTGCCACCAAAACCAGCCAATGGCTGTGCCAATGCGCACCATCGTTTCCGGTATCGCCGTCGACATTCTCATCATAAAGCGGTGTGTCGTCGAAATCGGGATGGTTGGTCGCTGCAAGCGCCAGAATGCCGGTGCCACTTTCGAAGCCGACGGTTTCAGGATCAAGGGTGGTGGGCCAGACATAGGCCCAGATGGCGGAGCCTGCAAAATCGCCCGTGGCATCCGGCATGGCCGTTCCGGCGGCGCCATTTGCCGTCATGTGAAAGGTGATCACGCGCCCCTCGCGGTGCACATGCGCCTTCAGGATGTCAAAGGCCGCGACAGTTCCGGCCGTTTCACCCGTGATCACCGCGCCCTGATGGGCATGATCCCCGTCGGCGAGCGCGGCGGTTCCGGCGATGCAGAGCGCGCCGAGTGCAAGATGTTTCATCATTGTTTCGTCTCCCATTGGTTGATGAGGTGATTGGTAGTAGCGAGTCGAAACTATTGCAATGATAATTTCGACTCGCTACAAAGGCGTATGAACGAAATGGATCAGATACGCGCCCTGATCGCGCGGTTGGCGCGATTGGACGCGGCCGATGGCTGGACGGGCGACCTGAACCCCGCACAGCGAAACGCACTGGATTACCTGTCGCGCGCCAATAATCTGTCGCGTGCGCCATCGCATGTGGCGGGGTATCTGGGGTCGACGCGCGGCACCGCGTCACAAACGCTCAAGGCATTGCTGCGCAAGGGCTATGTGACGGAAGAACGCTCTGACAGTGACCGGCGGTCGATCCGCTACGATCTGTCAGAGGCGGGGCAGGCGGCGCTTCTTGAGCAGTCACGCCTGCTGGGTGCGCTTGGCGAAATCCCACAGGACGAGCTTGCCGAATTACACGATGTTCTGGCCCGCGTTCTGGAGGCTGCTGCGCGCCGCAACGGGTTTCAGCCGTTCGGGATTTGCCGGACTTGCCGCCATTTCGACGCGCGCGGATCGGGCGGGTATTGCAAGCTATTGAGCATTCTGCTGGCCCCGCCGGAGATCGAAAAGATCTGCCACGAGCACGCGTCTGCCTGAGATGCGCGCGGTGCAGCCCGCGTCTCTGTCGCGGCTCACCGGGTCACTGTTACAGGGTGATCACGCGGAAACAGCGTCGCGGATCGCGGTAACGGCGGCAAGCATGTCTATGGTGAAGCTCTCGATCAGGTAATCCGGCCAGCTGGAGAGTTTGACGGCCATGAAATCCGTCTCGGGATCGAGGTAGATCAGTTGGCCGAAAACGCCGCGTGCCATGAAGTCGCCGCGCTCGGCGTCATGGATCCACCACTGACGGCTATAGGCGCCCTTGGGTGAGCTGATCGTGTAGGGATCGCCAAAGACGCTGGGATCGCCCGTGCGGCTGCCTGTGACCCAAGATTCGGGCACGACCTGCGCATCGCCCACGCGGCCACCATTCAGCATCATCAGGCCAAAGCGCGCATAGTCGCGCAGCGTCGCGTTGAACCCGCCATCCGCGAGCGCCGTGGCAGCGCCATCGACGGTAAAGAACCCGTCACGTTCGCAGCCCAGTCGCGACCAGATCCGGTCCGACAGCAGCGCTGAAAGCGATTGGCCGCTGGCCCGTTCCAGCACCCAGGCCAAAAGGTCGGTTTCGATCGAGCGGTACTTGAACGCCTCGCCATGGGGGCGTTCCTGCGGCAATGTCAGGATCACGTCGCGGATGGTCGGGATCGCCTCGCCATAGGCGGGGGGGCGCCAGCCGCTGGCGATGTCGATGCGGGTCATGTCAGAGCCCGGTGTGCCGTAATCTTCGACAAAGCGCACGCCCGAGCGCATATCGAGTACCTGATCCAGCGTCGCCGCGGCATAGCCGCAATGCGCCAGTTCGGGCACGATATCCGCGAGCGGCACATCCAGCGCCACCTTGCCTTCGCCGTGCAATACGCCGACCAGCGCGCCGACGATGGATTTTCCGACGGATTGCGACAGGTGCGGCGTTTGCCTGCGCATGTCGTTGAAATAGCTTTCGGTAATTACATGGCCCCGGTGCATCACCAGAAACCCGTCGGTGTAGCTGCTGGTCAGCCAGTCCTTGACCGATTTGGTGCTGCCGTCGCGCGCGGTGAAAGTGACCGCGTCCAGCTCTTGCAGATCGCTGTGGAATGGGCGCATAGGCGCTGTGCCGCGCCACACGTCGGCGGTGGGAAACAGGCTGCGCATGTTCTGGAATGACCAGCGGTTGAACGGGGGCAAGTCCCAGTTTTCCAGCGTCGGGCGTTTTTCGGGCGGCGGGGGAAACCCGCGCATGATGCCCAGATCTCGTGCCGTACGCGGGTTTTGCTGCGTCGCTGCAAGGGGGGATGTGGGCATCGGGAAAATTCCTCGGTTCAATCGGAAAGCGGGCGGGGCAGATCGCTGCCCCGCCCTTGGCTGAAGGTTATTGCTTCAGCTTGGTCCAGATCTTGTTGTACATGTCCGTCACTTCCTGCGAGCAGGGCTTGACGAAGTCGGGCGTGGGCGCGTCCGCTGGCATGACGATCTCAGGTGCGCTCAGCATCTCTTCGTCCATGAACGCCTCGGAGCCCTTGATACCATTTGCATAGCGCGCAAAGTTCGAGATCAGCGCGGCGTTCTCGGGCTCCATGATGAAGTTCACGAAGAGTTTCGCGTTCTCCATGTTCGGCGCGTCCTTCAGAACCGCGACGTTGTCCATCCAGCCGGTGAAGCCTTCGACCGGATAGGCATATTGCAGCGTCGGGCGTTGGGCGCGGGCGCGCATGGCGGCACCGTTCCAGTTCTGGCTGAGATCGACGTCGTTCGATGTCAGCTTTTCGATCGTGGAATAGTCCATCGTGCGCCAGTACTGCTTGGCGTTGATCAGCAGCTCGGTAACGTCGCGCAACTCGTCGGTGTTGGAGTTGCAGCGATCATAGCCCTTGTAGCGCAGGCCGGCATTGATCACGTCATGCATATCGTTGAGCATGTTGATCCGGCCTTTCAGCTCTTCTGGCGGATCGAACATCAGGGCGAGCGTGTTGATATCGCCGCCAAAAACTTCGGTGTCGACGGTGAAGGAAGTTGTACCCCACTGCCATGGCACCGAGTAGTTGCGGCCCGGATCCCACCAGACATCAACCCACTTGGGGTCCATGTTGCCGAAGTTTTCCATCTCGTTCGGCTTGATCTCTGCCAGCATGCCTTGCTCGATCATGATCTTCACGGTCGAATCGCCGGGCACCACGATGTCATAACCAGTGTTGCCTTCGCGGACCTTGGCCAGCATCGTCTCGTTGGAATCGTAGCCATCGAGATTGACTTCGATATCGTATTTTTCCTCGAACTTTTCGATCAGCTCGGGGCTGGTGTAGTTGCCCCAGTTGTAGATGTTGAGCTCGCCCTCGGCGAGGGCCGGCGTCGCGAGCATGAAGCTCGCCGCGACCAGCGCGGGTATGGAACGTTTGAGTGTCATCGAAGTACCTCCTGTTGATTATCGTCTGTTGGTTATTTCTTTTTGTTTCCGAGAGTGAAGAACGCCGAGACCAGCACGATCGACAGCAGCAGGAGCAGTGTCGAGACGGCGTTGATCTCGGGCGTGATGCCACGGCGGATCTGGCCCAGGATGTAGACGGGCAGGGTCGTTTCACCGGGGCCAGCGACCATCAGGGTGATGATCACATCGTCGAGCGATACCACGAAGGCCAGCATGCCACCCGCCACGATGCCGGGGGCCAGCAACGGCATGGTGACCTTGCGAAACACCTGGATCGGTGTCGCGTAGAGGTCTGCCGCCGCCTGTTCCAGCGTCAGGTTCATATCCTCCAGCCGGGCCCGGATCGGCATGTAGGCAAAGGGTATGCAGAACACGGTATGCGCCAGCATCAGGTAGCCGATGCCGGTGACGCCGGTCAGCTGCTTGATGATCGAGAAGAACGACAGGGTGGCGACGGCGGTGACGATCTCTGGGATCATCAGCGGCTGGTTGATGATCGCATAGCTCAGCATCTGGCCACGGAAGGGCGGCGTGCGCGTGGTGGCCAGCGCCGCCATGGTGGCAAATGTCGTTGCGAACAGCGTCGAGACGGCCGCTACCTTGAGCGATACGATCGTGGCGTTGCGGATGCCTTCGTTATCGAAGGCGGCGTAATACCAGCGCAGGCTGAATTCGGTCCAGCGCACAACCGACCGGTTGTCGTTGAACGAGAAGATGATCAGCACGACGATCGGGGCATAGAGGAACACGATGCAGAACCAGGCCATGAAATCAAAGCCGGGCTGCTTGCGCAGGTCCTTCATCTTGCGGCGAGGTTCAGCCATGACTGTTGCCCTCCTTGCCAGCGTAGCGGACATAGACGATGAGCGACATCATCACCACCACCATCAGGATGAGCGCCGCCGCTGACCCGAAAGGCCAGTTGCGCGAGCCACCGAATTGCAGTGCGATCAGGTTGCCGATCATCAGCTCCTTGCCGCCGCCCAGCAATTCGGGCGTGATATAGGCCCCGAGGCCGGGGATGAAGACGAGGATGCAACCGGCAACGATGCCGGGCTTGGCCATCGGCACGATCACGTGCCGCAGCACCTGAAAGCGCGTCGCGTAAAGATCATAGGCGGCCTCGACCAGGCGGAAGTCCAGTTTTTCCAGTGACGCGTAAAGCGGCAGCACCATGAAGGGCAAGTAGCTGTAGATCAGGCCGAGAAACACCGCGAAATCGGTGTAGAGGATCGTCAGCGGCTGATCGATCAGGCCGATACTCTGAAGGCTGAGATTGACGATACCTTCGTCGCGGATGATCAGCAGCACCGCATATGTGCGGATCAACAGGTTCGTCCAGAACGGGAGGGTGATCAGGAAGAGCCAGAAATTGCGCTGAGACGGTGGTTTGCTGGCGATGAAATACGCGGTGGGAAACCCGATCAGCAGCGCCCCGACAGTGGCCCCGAAGGCCAGCCCGATGGAGCGGCCATAGATGCTGAGATACGTCCCCGAGAAGCTGAGCGTGTCGTCAAAGATGTCCCGCTCGAACAGGAATTGCACATAGGCGTCGGTGGAAAACTCCCACGTGACCCCGCCATAGACGCCGGGGCTGAGAAACGAATAGATCAGCGTAATGGTCAGCGGAAACAGCCCGAAGACGCCAATCACGATCAGTGTCGGCGCCAGCAGTTGCCGGCGGCGGCGGCGGGTGTCCGCTTCGACCCGGCGTCTGGCCTCGTCAAGACGCGCATCGGCGCCGCTATGTTGCACCGCGCCCATCAATCTACCAGCACCTGAACCCGGTCGGGCAATATCAGCCCGACCTCGTGACCGTCATCGAGAACCTCGCCGGTGGTGCGTACGATCACTTCGGAGCCGCCTTTGAGTGCGACATGAACGTTACTGCCGGCCCCGAAATAGACCACGTTGGTCACGGTGCCTTTCAGCTTGGCGGCGCTGTCGCGGGCATCGGCCAGGCGCATGTTTTCCGGTCGGATCGCGACCGACACCGCCCCTGCAGGCACGTCCGCTTCGGGCAGGTCGGCAGGCAGGGTGGCCCCGCCGGGCAACGTGACGCGGCCCGTTGTGCCGCTGACCTCGTCAAGATCGACCTCGAAGATATTGATATCGCCGATGAAATCGGCGACGAAGCGGCGCGCCGGCTGATTGTAGATCTGCTTGGGGCGTCCGACCTGAAGGATATGGCCTGCCTTCATGACCGCGATGCGGTCGGACATGGTCAGCGCCTCTTCCTGATCGTGGGTGACGAAAACGAAGGTGATGCCGGTTTCGCTTTGCAGCCGCTTCAGCTCTATCTGCATTTCCTTGCGCAGCTTGAGGTCAAGCGCCGAGAGCGGCTCGTCCAGCAGCAGCACCTTGGGATGCGGTGCCAGAGCACGGGCCAGTGCCACGCGCTGTTGCTGCCCGCCCGAGAGCTGGTCGGTCTGCCGGTTCGCCAGATGCTCCATCTGCACCAGCGCCAGCATCTTTTCGATGGCCTGTTTGATCTCGGATTTGGAGCGGCCCTGCATTTCAAGTCCGAAGCCGATATTGCGCGCCACGGTCATGTGCGGAAACAGGGCATAGTTCTGGAACACGGTGTTCACCGGGCGCTTGTAAGGCGGCAGATGTCCGATCTCTTGCCCATCCAGCAGGATGTTGCCCTTGGTCGGCAGTTCAAACCCCGCGATCAGCCGCAAGAGCGTGGTCTTGCCACAGCCCGATGGGCCAAGCAGCGTGAAGAATTCGTTCTCGCGGATGCTGATCGAGACATCATCAAGGGCGTGCACTTTCGAGTCGCCTTCGCCGAATGTCTTGGTCACGCCCTCGGCCAGAATCATGTTCTTGGCCGATTTACCCGACATGTCTGCCGTATCTTGCGCCATGCGCGCCCCCCTGTTTGAGTGCTGCAGGCCGATCTCGGGCCGGTCTCTGCAGGCCACTCAGCCTAGGCCGTAGCAGCGAGTCGCGTAAATACCCCATCGGGGATAGGGCGCGACCTAGCAGACGATTGTGTGTCAGGGAGGGGCGCCCGGGCGGGATGCCTTGTGCATGAACTACCTGCAATTACAGGGATAAACGCCCTTGCGACGCTTTTCCCGCAGTCAAGACAGGCAGAGGGGGATTCCCTAGGCTGGACGGGTCAGGGAGGCGAGAAACATCGAGAAAAGCTCGCTCTGTGCTGAAATATTCAGCTTTCGGTAAAAATTCCGGCGATGGATCTTCACGGTGCCGGGGCTGACGCCGATCCGCTGTGCGATGGATTTCGACGAATGCCCCTTGAGGATGAGGATCGCAATCTGGCGCTCGCGATCGGTGAGTTCTTCGGCACCGAACCGGGCCATTGCGGTCTCGATCTCCTGTTGGGCTATGGCGGGATCAGAGGTTGGTTCCGGGGCAGGGCGGCCGACGGTGAAATGGCGCCGGTTGATGGCGGCAAACACCGGCAGGATACGCCGGGTGCGGTCCATGTCGCGTTGGGAAAAGCGCGGGCTGTCCTCGGTCCGGCCGACCGAATAGAAAAGATGCTGGCCGTTCGGCAGGTCAACGAAAATTGCGGCCTCGTCGCGCAGCCGGATCGAACTGTAATAGGTGTTGAAATAGCTTGAATGCTGAAACCGGTCCGGGGCCACATCCCGCAGACGAAGCGCGTCGCAGGGGCGCGTTTCGGTGTAGGCCACATAGAACGGATCGAGCATGTAGGCACCATCCAGATAGCGATCCACGACATCGGCGCGGCGCTCGGCACGCACGTCGTCATAGACATGCTCCGGCGGGCGGGTGCCGTCCAGCCGGGTCAGCAGACAGCCCTGATAGGCCATAGCGCAACTCAGGTATTCGAGAGCGCGCAGCACGAAATCGGCACGCCCGATGCTGGCGACGGCGCGAGCCAGTATGTCCTCGGTGGTAGGGGCGGATGCACGGGGGTGATCGGTCATTGCAGGTCTCGTGCCACTGTTATGTTTCGCGCCAAACCAGCGGCACGTGGTCTAGGTGAATTGGTCTAAGCCCCTGGGGGTATTGTCCGGGCTTCTGATCTGCCACAGTCTAAGCCTGCAATGCGGGATTGAGAAGGGGCGGGTTTGGCCCCGGACGGAGGAATGAAAGATGGCGCAACAGGCCGATATGGTGATTCTGAACGGCAGGGTTCTGACGATGGACGACAGCAGCCCGCGGGCCGAGGCGGTGGCCATCGCGGGTGGTCTGATACAGGCGGTGGGCGACACCGCCGACATCCGTGCGCTGGCCGGGCCGGGCACGCAAGTGGTGGATGCGGGGGGCGCGACGGTTCTGCCGGGTTTCATCGACAGCCATGTGCATCTGTTCCAGGGGGCGGCGTCGCTTGAATTCATGTCGCTGGACGGCGTTTATGGTTTGGCCGCATTGCGCGAAGCGATCAACAAATACGCAGCCGAAAATCCCCAAGAGCCGCTGATCCTTGGGATGGGCACGAGCTATGGCATCTTGGACGGGGTAGAGCCGACACGGCACGACCTCGATGCGATCCTCGCCGATCGGCCCGTGGCGCTGCTTGCACCCGATATTCACACTGTCTGGGCCAATACGAAGGCGCTGGAGCGCGCGGGCCTGTTGCACGGTGCCAAGGTGGCCGAAGGCAGCACCATCGTCATGGGCTCGGACGGCAAGGCGACCGGGCTGTTGCTGGAAACGGGCGCGTTCGGGCCGGTCATCAACCTGAGCAAGACCGGCGGGCGTGACATGCTGGGCTACGTGACCGGCAACGACCCCGAGCCGCCTGCCACGGCGGCCGAGCGCGCCGCGGATCGCGCGTTGATCACTCGGGGCCTGAAGCATGCCGCGTCCAAGGGCGTGACCACGATGCACAACATGGACGGCAATTTCTACCAGCTGGAACTGCTGACCGAGATCGACGCGGCGGGCGATCTGGCGGCGCGCATGCAGGTGCCGTTCCACCTCAAGAATTTCGACCCGCTGGACCGGCTGGAAGAAGCGGCCGAGATGAAGCGTAAATACACGGGCGATCGGATTTGGTCGGGTGTGGTCAAGATGTTCATGGACGGCGTGATCGACGCGCGCACCGCACTGATGATCCGGGGCTATCCGGATGCGCCGGATGTGACCGGCGACGCGGTATTCGAGCCAGAGCATTTCAACGAGGCCTGCCGCCGGATTGACGCGTTGGGTCTGCAGATCTGCGTGCATGCCATCGGCGATCTGGCCGTGCGCCGCACGCTCGACGGCTACCAGGCGGCGCGCGAGGCCAATGGCGCGCGCGACAGTCGCCACCGGTTGGAGCATATCGAGGTCATCACGCCCGAGGATATCCCGCGCATTTCGGCGCTGGGGGCGGTGGCGTCGATGCAACCGCTGCACTCGGCGGTGGGGGGGCATTTCGGGCCCATTCCGCAAGGCACGATCCTGCATGACGACCAGTACCCGTACGCCTTTGCCTGGCAGCGTATCCGCGACAGCGGCGCGCCGCTGACATTCTCGACGGACTGGCCGGTGGTGCCGGTGGACGTGATGCCCAGCATTCAGGCCGCCGTGGCACCGGTGGACCCCGGTGCGCCCTGGGATGTGCGGCCGCAATCTCTGATGGATACGCTGGCCAGCTATACGCGGGACAACGCCTGGGTGGAGTTCAGCGAAGGCAGCAAGGGCCAGTTGGTGCCGGGGCAGTTGGGCGATGTGGTGGTGATGGACCGCGATATCGAGGCGATGGCGCCGGGCGAGCTGGGCATGGCCAAGCCATTGCTGACCATCTGCGGCGGGCAGGTGACCTACAGCGCCTGAGATTGCGTTACGCGGTAAACTGGCACCATTCTTCGGGCGGGCGTGTCAGGGCCGGGGCGCGGGCCAGGAAGAAGAGGTTGTTGGCGGGCATATCCTCGACCGCCACGATGTCCAGCCGCCGCTCGGTGAGCCAGCCGCGCATGTCGTCGGCATCCTTGT
Organism: Roseovarius sp. ZX-A-9; assembly: GCF_028369135.1. Lineage (GTDB taxonomy): Bacteria > Pseudomonadota > Alphaproteobacteria > Rhodobacterales > Rhodobacteraceae > Roseovarius. The sequence continues at coordinate 46,073 of NZ_JAPWHW010000002.1, read as the reverse complement.
AACCGATCTCGGGATCACTGGCGCGCAGGCTGGCGTGAAAGCGAGCGTCGCCTTCTGAGGTGGCGCGGCCGCTGCGCAGGAACGGCCCGTAAAGCGCCAGCAGCCCGCCGGGGGACAGCGCCGCGCGCGCCTGTGACAGCAGCACCAGTGTTTCGGGCTGAGAAATCAGGTGCAACAGGTTGACCAGCAGAATCAGGTCGAAGCGCTCCGATGTTGCCGCCCAACGCGGCGCCGTGGCGTCGAGCGTCATCGGGGGATGCAGATTGGGCAGGGCGGCGGCGCGCCTGTAGGCGTCAATGCTGGCCAGCCGGTCCGCGTCGATTTCTGAGGGGTACCAGTCGAGGCCGGGCAGGGTGGTGGCCAGATGCACTGCGTGCTGGCCGGTGCCGCTGGCGATTTCCAACGCGCGCCCTGTGGGTGGGGCGTAGCGCGTCAAGGTCTTGGCAATGGCCTGCGCGTTGCGGTCTGCCGACGGGGCAAACAGGCGCCCATCCTCGGTGGTTTGGGCAAAGGATGCACTGGCGGGCAACTGGGTGCGTTTGGGCATGTCCTGAATCTCTGCGCCGGACTACGGATCACTCGCGCAACTTAGCAGCTGCGCGGGCGATCTCCTAGTCTCCGGCGGGCGATCAGGTCGCGGTGTTGGCGCGTCGCGCCATCCTGGCCTGCGCAAAGGACAACAGACGTTTGGTCTTTTCGTCCCACAGGTGCAGCCGCGCACTGGCAAGGCTCTGACGTATAGTCAGTTGATTGCCATCGGCCAGTTCGGCGTGATCGCGCAGCACCTCTGGCAAGCGGTAGAAAGGGATGCGGCTGTAAAGATGGTGCACATGGTGAATGCCGATATTGGCACTGAACCAGTTCAGCACCGAGGGCAGCACATAGTGCGAGCTGCCATGCAGCGCTGCATCGTGCAGTTTCCAGCTTTCTTCTTCATCCCAATATGTGGTTTCGAACTGGTGCTGTACGTAGAACAGCCAGACACCAGCCGTCGCCGCCAACAGGGTCGATGGCAGGAAAATCAGCAACACCGGCATGATACCACCGAAATACACGATCGCGGACAAGGCGACGATGATCGCCATGTTGGTCCCCATCGCGCTGAGCCAGTAGCGTGCATTCGCCATTACCCCAAGGGGCAGACGGTTTTGCAGCAAGAACAGATATCCGGGCCCAAGCCCAAATAGCACGATCGGATGCCGATAGAGCCGGTATTTCAGGCGTTGGAACCACTTCATCTCGCCGTACTCATCGACCGTCAGCGTATGGACATCGCCCATGCCGCGCTTGCCCAGATTGCCCGAACTGCTGTGGTGGACCGAATGAGTGTGGCGCCAGACGTCATAAGGCGTCAGGGTGAAGACGCCGATGGCCCGGCCCAGCCAGTCGCTGACCGTCCTGTTGTTGAAAAACGCGCCGTGCCCGCAATCATGCTGGATCGCGAAGAGGCGCAGCAGGAACCCTGCATTGAGAACCGACAGCGCAAAGCTCAGGAGATAGCTGTAGGACAAGGCCCACCATGCCAGCGCCCACAACAGCACGAATGGCACGATGCTGACGCTCAGTTCGAACAGGCTCTGGATCTGCCGTGGTTCCCGGTAGGCCGCGAGGATCCTGACCCAATCGCGCGGCGCGCGTGTGGTCGTCTGTGTTTCCTGGACGTCAAAACTATCTGTCATGCTGCTTCTTTATTATTGTTTATATGGTGCCTCGCGCCCGGCCGGGGCGCTTGGTGAACGCGCAATATACACGATACTCTTATGTAGTGCTGAGTTCTTGCAATAAAAGATGCGCAACAGAATTATTGCGAAACGCGTTATGGGTTCGGATAAACCACCTGACAAACATAGCAAGCCGTAACTTCGGCTCGGGCAGAGAAAAGCGGCATTTCTCGGCTCAATGCCGCATGTTTTGGCTCGCAGGGGCCGGGAAGGTCGGGTTTGGCCATGCCATCGCGATCGGATGCCGTGTTGCGTTTTTGGCTCGCGCGATAAAAAAAGACCCCGCGCGGGGCGGGGTCCTTCGGGCATCAAGTGGTGCGCTTATTGTGGGATGGTGCCTTCGATCCCTTCCACGTAGAAGTTCATGCCGAGCAGCGTGCCGTCATCGGCGATCTCCCCGTCTTCGAGCCATGCCGAGCCGTCCTGCTTGTTGAGCGGGCCGGTGAAGGGGTGGTATTCGCCCGAGGCAATGGCCTCCTTGAGTGCGATGGCCTCAGCCTTCACATCTGCGGGCACCCTGTCGGTGATCTCGCCGATGCCGACCATGCCGGGGCCGATGCCGTCCCAGGTCGGAACGCTCTCCCAGGTGCCATCCATGACGGCGCGGGTGCGGGCGATATAGTAGGGCCCCCAGTTGTCGATGATCGAGCTGACACGCGGGCCGTCCTTGTAGGCGGCCATGTCGGAGGCCTGACCAAAGCCGATCACGTTGCCTGCCTCTTCGGCAGCGGCAAGCGGTGCGGTACTGTCGGTGTGTTGCAGGATCACATCCGCGCCCTGTTCGATCAGCACCTTGGCCGCGTCTGCTTCTTTGGCGGGGTTGAACCATTCAAACACCCAGACGATCTTGAACTCGACATCCGGGTTCACCTTCTTGGCGTGAATATAGGCCGAGTTGATGCCGCGGATAACCTCGGGGATCGGGACCGATCCGATATAGCCGACGATGTTTGATTTCGTCATCTTGCCCGCGATATGGCCCTGCACCGCGCGGCCTTCGTAAAAGCGTGCCGAATAGGTCGATACGTTCGGCGCGGTCTTGTAGCCGGTCGCGTGTTCGAATTTCACGTCCGGGAACTTCTTGGCGACGTTGATCGTCGGGTCCATGTAGCCGAACGAGGTGGTAAAGATCAGATCCGCGCCCTTCAGCGCCATCTGCGTCATGACGCGTTCGCTGTCGGGGCCTTCGGCGACGCTTTCGACATAGACGGTTTCGACCTTGTCACCGAATTCCTTCTCGATGGCGAGGCGAGCCTGATTATGCTCGTAGGTCCAGCCTCCGTCGCCGATGGGGCCGACAAAGACGAATCCGACCTTGGTTTTTTCCTCGGCAATGGCGGTGCTCGCCAGTCCCAGCGCCAGAACGGCTCCGGTCAGCAATCTGGTGAATTTCATAAGAGTTCCCCCTGTTGTTTCAAGTTCTGCCTCAGCTTGAGGCGTGAAAGACCCGCCCGAGTGAGCCGGGCGCCCTGCTGCGGTCCGCCGACAGGATGACCAGCACCAGGATCGTGATCAGATAAGGTGACATGGAAAGGTATTCGACAGGAATATCAACCCCTGCCGCCTGCAGGTTCAGTTGCAGCACCGTGACCCCGCCAAAGAGATAGGCGCCAAGCAGCACGCGACCGGCCTTCCACGAGGCAAAGACAACCAGTGCCAATGCGATCCAGCCCGCACCCGCGGTCATGCCTTCGGTCCATTGCGGCACCCGCACGAGGCTGAGATAGGCCCCGCCCATGCCCGCACAGGCCCCGCCGAACAGGATCGCCAGCACCCGCACGCGGACCACCTTGTAGCCCAGCGCATGTGCCGCATCGTGGTTTTCGCCCACCGCGCGCAGGATCAGCCCCGCGCGGGTGAATTTCAGCAACGCCCAGACCACCAGCGTAAGGGCCAGACCGAAATACACCATCCAGTCATGCGCGAATACGATCGGTCCCAACACCGGGATATCGCCCAAGAGCGGGATGTCCAGCTTGGCCGTCGGCGGCGGCTTTACTCCGACATAGGATTGTCCCAGCAATGCACTCAGTCCCAAACCAAAGAGCGTGAGTGCCAGCCCCGAGGCCACCTGATTGGCCAGTGCGAACTGCGTGAGACCGGCAAAGAGCAGCGACAGCAGCGCGCCACCCAGCGCAGCACCAATGAAGCCGACAACAGGCGATCCGGTCTCGACCGCGATGGCAAAGCCGCAGATCGCGCCGGTGATCATCATGCCTTCGACCCCGAGGTTCAGCACGCCCGCGCGCTCCACCACCAGCTCGCCCAATGCTGCCAGCAGGATCGGTGTGGCCGCGACCATGAGCGAGGCCAGAAGCAGGATCGGGTTGATCGAGGAAAGGTCCATCAGGCTGCCTCCGTCCGTATCCAGCGCAGCCGGAACTGCACCAGCACATCCACCGCCAGCAGGAAAAACAGCAGCATTCCCTGAAACAACTGGATCGCTGCAGCTGGCAATTGCAGGTTCGACTGCGCGATTTCACCGCCAATGTAAGTCAGCGCCATCAATAGCCCCGCCAGCATGATCCCCACCGGATGCAGCCGCCCAAGGAACGCCACGATGATCGCGGTAAAGCCGTAGCCGACGTTGAAATCAATGCTGATCTGCCCCGAAGGTCCGGCGACCTCGAACATCCCCGCAAGCCCGGCCAGCGCGCCCGATGTGCCAAGGCAGAACAGGATCAACCTATTTGGCCGGACCCCCGCAAACCGCGCGGCGCGCGGGGCCTGCCCGGTCAGGCGGATGTGATAGCCCAGAATATGCCGGTTCAGCAGGATATACGCAAAGATCACCGCGATCAGCGCCGCCGCCACGCCCCAGTGTAATCCGCTGCCGGTGATCAATTCGGCATTATGAGCGGCCTCGTATTGCTGCAAATTGCGGCTGCCGGGAAAACCGTGGCCTTCGGGGTTGCGCATCAGCCCAAGGGACATCGCGGCCAATAACTGTTCGGCCACGTAGACCAGCATCAGCGAGACGAGAATTTCGTTGGTTCCGAACTTCACCCGCAAGAGGGCGGGTATCATTCCCCAGGCCCAGCCGCCAAACGCGCCCGCAACGATCATCGCCGGAAAGATCAGCACGTTTTCAGACGGGTAGGCGGCCAGTGCCACGCCCGCACCGCAGATCGCGCCGAGGATATACTGCCCCTCGGCACCGATGTTCCAGATGCCCGCCCGAAACCCCAGGCTTAGGCCGATGGCAATCAGGATCAGGGGCGCGGCCTTCACCAGAAGCTGTGGGCGGTAATAGAACGCAAACTCGCCAAAGAGCGGTTCCCAGAAAATGGTCGCGATCGCCTCGACCGGGGACTTGCCCAAAGCGGCAAAGAGCGCACCGCCGGCGATCATGGTGATCACCACCGCTACGAGCGGTGTCAGATACACCCACATGCGTGAGGGTTGTGGTCGCTGCTCCAGCCTCAGCATGGCACGCCACTCCGAGCTTCTTCTTTGCGAAAATACTCAAAAACCGGCCGCTTAGACATGCGCCACCTCCATACCATGTGCGCCGCCCATCATCAGGCCGATCTCGTCTACGCTCAGCCCCTGTGCCGGGCGGATCTCGGACAGGCGCCCTTCGTTCAGCGCGCCGAACCGGTCAGAGATTTCCATCAACTCGTCGAGGTCCTGACTGATGCAGATGATCGCTGTGCCTTTTGCCGCCAGATCCAGCAGCGCTTGCCGGATCGCGGCGGCGGCGGCGGCATCGACGCCCCATGTGGGCTGGTTGACCACCAGCACAGAGGGCCGTTGCATTACCTCGCGGCCGATGACGAATTTCTGCAGGTTGCCGCCCGACAGCGCCCGCGCTGCCACGTCGGGGCCGGGGGTGCGCACGTCGAATGCGCTGATGATCCGGCGGGCGAACGCCTCTGCCGCGCCCCAGCGCAGGAAGCCGCGCTGCATCAAATGTTCGCGTTCGGCACCGGTCAGCAGGGCGTTTTCGGTCAGGCTCATGTCCGGGGCCGCGGCATGACCCAGCCGCTCTTCGGGTGCGGTCAGCAGGCCCATCTTGCGGCGCGGGCCGGGGCCGAGGCGCCCGATGGGCTCCCCCATGAAGCGCACCGCCTCCGCGTCGCTGCGTATCTCGCCGGAAAGCGCCGCCAGAAGCTCGTCCTGGCCGTTGCCAGCGACCCCGCCCAACCCGAGGATCTCGCCCTGCTGCACGCTCAGGCTGATGCCCTTGAGCGATGTGCCGAAGGCACTGGGCGACGCGGCGTTGAGGTCTCTCAGCTCCAGCGCCACTTCGCCCAAGTTGCGCCTGGCCCGTTCGGGCGCGGCAAAGGCGCTGCCGACCATCAACTCGGCCATGTCGCGGGCGCTGGTTTCGCGCGGGATGCAGGTGCCGACATTCTTGCCCAATCGCAGGATCGTGGCGTGATCGCATAGCGTGCGGATTTCCTCCAGCTTGTGCGAGATATAGAGGATTGCCACCCCTTCTGAGGTCAGCTTGCGCAGGGTTTCAAAGAGGATGTCCACCTCTTGCGGCGTCAGCACCGATGTCGGCTCGTCCATGATCAGCAAGCGGGGGTCCTGCAAAAGGCAGCGGATGATCTCGACCCGCTGGCGTTCACCGGCTGAAAGCTCACCCACCGTGCGCGAGGGATCGAGCGGCAGGCCGTAGGTTGCCGACACATCGCGGATTCGGGTGGCCAGATCGCCCATCGGCGGCGGGTTTTCCATTCCCAGTGCCACGTTCTCGGCCACGTTGAGCGCATCGAAGAGCGAGAAATGCTGAAACACCATCGCCACGCCGGCGGCGCGCGCCGCACTGGGCCGGGTGGGCGCGAATGGCTTGCCATGCAGCATCATCTGGCCGCTGTCGGGGCGCACGAGGCCGTAGATCATCTTGACCAGCGTGGATTTCCCCGCGCCGTTCTCGCCCAGCAGGGCATGGACTTCGCCCGGCTGGATCTCGAAGGACACGTTGTCATTGGCGACCACGCCGGGATAGGCCTTGGTCAGGCCTGACAGGCTCAGCAACGGCGTACTCACGCGCGGTTCCCTTCTTGGCGGATGTGGATCTGCCCGGCCTTGCCGCGGCTTGGTCCAAGACCCGCCGAACGCGGATCAGGCGCAGTTTTATCCAGTGAAAGCTTGCGCGACACGTCCGCCGCTGCGTTCAGACGAAAAGAAATGTGCATTCTGCGCTGCCCGCCGCGTTACCTCCGCCCTTTTGGTGCCCACCTCGATGCGGCGTTGAGGCGCGCGGGATTCCTGAACCAGAAGCTACGCGGCGGCAGGACAGTTTGGCAAGGGCCGAGATATGGCCGTGTCCCGTGGTCCGGCGCCGCCGGGCCGTCGATCCCCTTGCTTTGCTGGGGCTTTGCTTGACGCAACGTCACTCTTGCCTGAGCCGCGTAAGACCTTCCTGGTCTTTGCCATTTGTCGCGTGAGCATTCGCATGAATTGCAGGTCGACGGACAATTGGTCATTCGCCCATCGCTCACAATCTTCATGACCGCCCCCAAAAGGCCCGCGCGGCTCTGTCACTGGATCGGGTTGACCTCAGCCGCGTTTGCGGCGTCGAACCATGCCCAGCCCTGCCAAGCCGGCGCTCAAAAGCCAAATACCAGCGGGCAGGGGAACAGGCGTCACCGGCGTCAGGCTATCGAACTGAAAGGTTACTCTATCTCTTTCTGTATAGGTCGAGCTCGGCACGCCGCGGGAGTAATGCAACGAATCCACGTACAGAATTGAATCTCTCCAGTCGCCAAGGTTGAGCGAGATTGGCAGGCTCGCATCCGAGAGCGCGGTTTTTGAATCGTCTAAAAAATTGAAGGAAAGAGAGTTTATGTACCGACCATCCATATCCGAACTATAGCTGGGCGTACCGACTCTCAGCGCATCAGAATTTGCACTGTCGTTGTACACCGTAAGGCTACTGGGTAGCCGTTCGAACAGGGACATGTCGATCCCATCAATGGTGATGATGGGGGCGACATATCTGATTTGGTTGGGGGAAAATTCTATAATGACCGTGTCATCAAGAGTGATCTGACCGGTGATCGTGCCCATGGCCTGAATGGTATCGGTCAACGAAACTCTAGTTGCGTCATACGTTCTCGAGCTGAAACTTGCCGAGTAGTCGTAGGTGTAGGTCGCCGCCAGGGCCGCTGTCGAAACCATCCCCAAGGCTGCTGCAAGCAATAACGTTTTCATGAAAATTCCTCCCAATAATGTGAATTTACCCTAATAATATGGGCTTTTAGGGTAAGAGATGCCGGGTATTTGTCAATGTGAAGCTGTTCGAGTCGGCATTCCCCACAGGTGGCCGGCCCTTTGATCGCAATTGCGTCTGACAAACCCAGCGGGCCAGGTGTTTTGCCCTCAGAAGTGCCGGTTGCGGTCTGTTGAGAGCTGGAATGAGACCAGATCGGGCCGCAAGAACATGCCATCCAGATGAACCTGAGGCAGGGTCAAGAGCAAGCGCCCTACAGCAAATCAAATTTGAGGGCGCTCCGAGAGCAACTCGTGATTTCAGTTCACCTGCAAACCCTTTAGACTGGGTCGCATGAGCAATTCCCCCCGATTCATTCACCTCAGGGTTCACACCGAATATTCGCTGCTGGAGGGCGCGATGCGCCTGAAAAAGCTGCCGGGCCTTTGCGTTGATGGCGGCATGCCTGCGGTCGCGGTCACCGACACCAACAACATGTTCGGGGCGCTGGAATTTGCCGTGGGCGCGCAGGCGGCGGGCGTTCAGCCGATCATGGGCTGTCAGGTCGATCTGGCCTATGTTGACGTGGCGCCGGGCGAACGCCCCAAGGCCCCCGCGCCGGTTGTTCTGCTGGCACAGAACGAGACCGGGTATGAAAACCTGATGAAGCTCAACTCGTGTCTCTACCTGCGCGGCGACGGGCAGTTGCCGCATGTCACGCCGCAGGAACTGGCACAGCACGCCACCGGATTGATATGCCTCTCTGGTGGGCCGGACGGGCCGATCGGCAGGCTGTTGCGGGCCGGGCAGCGCCCCGCCGCCGAGGCGCTGTTGGGGCAGATGGCCGCCGCTTTCGGGGATCGGCTCTATGTGGAGTTGCAGCGCCACCCCGGTGAGGGCGGCGCGCCCGAGGCCGAGCGGTTGTCTGAGCGTGGCCATGTCGAGATGGCCTATGCGATGGGGCTGCCACTGGTCGCCACCAATGACGTCTATTTCCCCAAACCCAAGATGTACGAGGCGCATGATGCGATGCTGTGCATCGCCGATGGGGCCTATGTGGATCAGGCTGCGCCGCGCCGCCGCCTGACCGCGCAACACTATTTCAAAAGCCCGCGTGAAATGGCGGCGCTGTTTTCGGACCTGCCCGAGGCGCTTGAGAACACCATCGAGATCGCGCAGCGCTGCGCCTTTGCCGCCTATCGCCGCGATCCGATCCTGCCGAAATTTGCCGATAACGAAGTTGACGAGTTGCGCCGCCAGGCCAAGGAGGGATTGGCCGAACGCCTGAAGGTCATTCCCCACGCAGCGACTGTCGAGGAATATGAAGCGCGGCTGGAATTCGAGCTTGGCATCATCGAGGGCATGGGGTTCCCCGGCTATTTCCTGATCGTTGCCGATTTCATCAAATGGGCCAAGGACCGCGATATTCCGGTGGGGCCGGGGCGCGGATCGGGGGCTGGTAGCCTCGTGGCCTATGCGCTGACAATCACGGACCTTGACCCGCTGCGCTATTCACTGCTGTTTGAGAGGTTCCTGAACCCTGAACGTGTTTCGATGCCGGACTTCGACATCGACTTCTGCATGGATCGCCGCGAAGAGGTGATCCACTACGTGCAGGAGAAATACGGCCGTGACCGGGTGGGGCAGATCATCACCTTCGGTGCGCTGCTGTCCAAGGCCGCCGTGCGCGACATTGGCCGTGTTTTGCAGATGCCTTACGGTCAGGTTGACCGCCTGTCCAAGATGATCCCGGTCGAGGGTGTCAAACCCGTCAGCATCGAGCAGGCGCTGGCGCAGGAGGACCGGCTGCGCGAGGAGGCACGCAACGAGGAGGTCGTGGACCGGCTGCTGAAATACGGCATGCAGGTCGAGGGGCTGTTGCGCAATGCATCGACCCACGCGGCGGGCGTGGTGATCGGCGACCGGCCTCTGGATGAGCTGGTGCCGCTCTATCAGGATCCCCGTTCGGAAATGCCTGCGACCCAGTTCAACATGAAATGGGTCGAACAGGCGGGGCTGGTGAAGTTCGACTTTCTCGGGCTGAAGACGCTAACCGTGGTACAGAACGCGGTGCAGCAGATCCTGGCGGGGGGGCGTTCGCTGCATATCGCTGCCGATGGCAGGCAGCTTTTCGAGCCGCCCGAGGGGGCCGAGAACGATATCGGGGCGATCCCGCTCGATGATGCGGCGACCTACGAGCTTTATGCCAAGGCAAAGACGGTCGCGGTGTTCCAGGTGGAAAGCTCGGGCATGATGGATGCGCTCAAGCGCATGAAGCCCAACTGTATCGAGGATATCGTGGCCCTGGTGGCGCTCTACCGGCCCGGCCCGATGGAGAACATCCCGAAATACTGCGAGGTGAAGAACGGGCTGAGCGAGCGCGAAGGGCTGCATCCATCCGTTGATCACATCCTGGACGAGACCCAGGGGATCATCGTCTACCAGGAACAGGTGATGCAGATCGCGCAGGAAATGGCCGGCTACTCCCTGGGCGGTGCGGACCTGCTGCGCCGCGCCATGGGTAAGAAGATCCAGGCGGCGATGGATGCCGAGCGGCCGAAATTCCTGAAAGGGGCGGCCGACAACGGTGTGAGCAAGGAGAAGGCAACCGAGGTCTGGAACCTTCTCGACAAGTTCGCCAATTACGGTTTCAACAAATCGCACGCCGCCGCCTATGCTGTGGTCAGCTACCAGACCGCTTGGCTGAAGGCCAACCACCCTGTCGAATTCATGGCGGGGGTGATGAATTGCGATATCCACCTCACCGACAAGTTGGCCGTGTATTTCGAAGAGGTGAAGAAGGGGCTGGGCCTGCCCTATGCGCCACCTTGCGTGAACCGGTCCGAGGCGACCTTCATGGTCAAGGAAGGCACGCTGCACTATGCGCTGGGCGCGCTCAAGAACGTGGGCGTCGAGGCGATGCGGCTGATTGTCGAGGGGCGCGGGGGGCAGGATTTTGCCACGCTTTACGATTTCGCCCGACGGGTGGATCTAAAGCGGATCGGCAAGCGCCCGCTGGAGATGCTGGCGCGTGCTGGCGCATTCGACGTGCTGGACCGCAACCGCCGCCGGGTGTTCGAGGCGGTGGAACCGCTGATGAGCTACTCCGGCGCGATCTTTGAGCAGAAGAACTCCAATCAGGTGTCGCTGTTTGGTGAGGCGGGCGATGACCTGCCCGAGCCGCGCCTCAGCCCGGTGGATGACTGGCTGCCCGCCGAACGGCTGACCGAAGAATTCAAGGCAATCGGCTTCTACCTCTCGGGGCACCCGCTGGACGATTACATGGCGGCTCTCAAGCGCAAGGACGTCAAGACGCTGGACGAGGTGATGAACCTCACGGCACGCGCGCCCTGCGTGCTCAAGATGGCGGGCGTCGTGGCCGGCAGGCAGGAACGCAAATCGGCGCGCGGCAATCGTTTTGCCTTTGTGCAACTGAGCGATACAACGGGCGGCTACGAAGTCACCATGTTCTCCGAAACGCTGGAGAAGTCGCGCGAATTCCTGGAGACCGGGACGCATGTGGTGGTGACGGTCGAGGCGACGATGGAATCTGAGCAGCTGAAGCTTCTGGCGCGCAGCGTGGCGCCGATTGACGGTGTGGTGGCCGACGCGGGCAGCACCGGGCTGCGAATCTTCGTCGAAACGCCGGATGCGATCGGCTCGGTCGCGAGCGTTCTGGAGAGTGCGCGGGAGGTGGCCAAGTCGGCGCGCCCGGGGCCGATCCGTTTTTGCTTGATGGCTCCGGACCTGCCGGGCGAGGTGGAACTGGACGCAGGGTGTGATTATCCGGTGAACCCGCAGATCAAGGGCGCGATCAAGAGTCTGGCAGGTGTGATGGAAGTCGAGGAAATCTGACGAACGTTTGGAATGGGCCGAGATTTTTCGCAGAAAAATCTATCCCGAACCAAGATTTTTCTGCGAAAAATCGATGCGGGTTCTAGTAATGCGGTGGGCGCTCATCACCCAGCACGACGGCGGCGCCGCTGCTGTCTTCGCGCTCTGCCTCGCGGCGCATAAGCATTTCGGTCCGGCGGGTGAGCACGGCGATTTCGGCCTGTTGCCGGGCCACGACATCCGACAGGTCGTCGACCGCGCGCATCAAGTGGGCCAGTTTTTCTTCGATTGCATCCATACCTGCGCTTTACCCGAGAGGAGGCGTCTGGGTCAACGCTTCAGGTATTCTCGGAAAAATGAAAGGATAAGGGCGCGGCTTGCCCCGCGCCGAGCCATCCGGTAGACCGCGCGACAGGTGCAAAACCCTGGAAGGCCCACCCCATGTCCAAGCCCAAGAAAACACCGCGTCCCAAGGCCGAAACACCCAAGGGATTCCGCGACTATTTCGGTGTGGAAGTCACCGAGCGCAAGGCGATGCTGGATGCGATTGCCGAGGTATACCATCGCTACGGTTTTGATGCGCTGGAAACCAGCGCCGTGGAGACGGTTCAGGCGCTGGGCAAGTTCCTGCCCGACGTGGACCGGCCCAATGAGGGCGTTTTTGCCTGGCAGGAAGCTGATGACAAGGATCAAGGCGACTGGCTGGCGCTGCGCTATGATCTGACGGCACCATTGGCGCGGGTCTATGCGCAGCACCGCAACGATCTGCCGACACCCTACCGGCGCTTTGCCATGGGGCCTGTCTGGCGCAACGAGAAGCCCGGTCCGGGGCGGTTCCGGCAGTTTTATCAGTGCGATGCGGACACGGTCGGCGCGGCAAGCGTGGCGGCGGATGCCGAGATTTGCGCGATGCTGGCCGATACGCTGGAAAAGGTGGGCATTCCGCGCGGCGATTACATCGTGCGTGTGAATAACCGCAAGGTGCTGAACGGGGTGCTGGAGACGATGGGGCTGGAAGCCGATGCGACCCGCGACGCGGTGCTGCGTACCATCGACAAGTTCGACAAGGTCGGCGAGGCGGGGGTGCGCGAGTTGCTGACAACGGGACGCAAGGACGCTTCTGGCGCTTTTATCGACGGGGTCGGGTTGAGCGAGACGCAGGCGGGACCGGTTTTGGCATTCCTTACCTCCAAGGCCGAGCAGGCAGCGGATACCCTGGCCAATCTGCGTAATGCGGTCGGTGAAAGTGCCGCTGGTGCGGAAGGCGTCGATGAGTTGGAAGAGATGGCGGCACTTCTTGCCGCGCAAGGATATGGCCCCGATCGGATCGAGATCGACCCATCCGTGGTGCGTGGCCTCGGCTACTACACCGGTCCGGTTTTTGAGGCCGAACTGACCTTCGAGATCCTCGACGACAAGGGCCGCAAACGCCAGTTCGGCAGCGTTGCGGGCGGCGGGCGCTATGATGATCTGGTCAAGCGGTTCACCGGGCAGGCGGTGCCTGCCACGGGTGTCAGCATCGGGGTGGACCGGCTGCTGGCAGCACTGCGCGAGAAGGGCCGGATGGCCAGCGAGGCGCGCGGGCCGGTTGTGGTTACGGTGATGGATAAGCAGCGCATGGCCGATTACCAGGCGATGGTGGCGGAGTTGCGTCAGGCGGGCATTCGCGCCGAAGTCTATCTGGGCAACCCAAAGAATTTCGGCAATCAGTTGAAATACGCGGACCGGCGCGGCAGCCCGGTGGCCGTGATCGAGGGCGGCGACGAGAAGGCCGCAGGCATGGTGCAGATCAAGGACCTGATCCTGGGGGCACAGATTGCCGAGAGCGCGACGCTGGAGGAGTGGAAGGAACGCCCCAGCCAGTTCGAAGTACCGCGCGAACAACTGGTCGCCAAGGTGCGCGAGATATTGGAGAGCCAGAGCTGATGCCGGAAAAATCCGCGATCATCGCCGAGGCGGCTCGGCTGCGCGCTCTCTTTGAGCAGGCGGGAGCGGTCCCGGTAGAGACGGCGATCCTGCAACCTGCTGCGACGCTGCTGGATCTTTACGGCGAGGATATCCGCGCGCGGGCCTACACCACCACGGATGCGCTCAAGGGCGAACAGATGTTACGGCCCGACTTCACCGTGCCGATCGTCGAGATGCATATGGCGCACGGGGCCGAGCCCGCGCGCTACACTTACGCAGGCGAGGTTTTTCGCCGGCAAGAGGACGATCCAGAGCGCGCCAGCGAATATTTGCAGGTGGGCTACGAGGTCTTTGCGCGCGACGATTCAGCACGCGCCGATGCCGAAGTTTTCGCGCTGATCCACCGGATTCTGGAACCACTGGGCCTGCGCGCCGCGACAGGCGATATTGGCATCCTGATGGCAGCGGTCAACGGGTTGCGCACGACCGAACGCCGCAAGGCGGCGCTGCGGCGGCATATCTGGCGACCGCGCCGGTTCCGCGCATTGATCGACCGGTTTTCGGGGCGCGCGCCGGTCCCAGAGAGCCGCGCGGCGCTGCTGGCTATGGATGATCCGATGGCACAGGCCGGGCCGCTGATCGGGCTGCGCGACGAGAGCGAAATTGCCGCCCGGATCGCGGCGCTGCGCGAAGATGCCAAGGCCGCGCCGATCTCGGATGCCGAAGTGGGGCTGATCGATGCGATCCTCGCAGTGCGCGAAACCAGTCTGGATGCTCTGAAGCAGTTGCGCGATATCGCAAAGGATCTGCCAGCGATTTCGGCGGCAGTTGATCAACTGGCGGCACGGCTGGAGGCGCTGGAGGGGCAGGGGATCGACGTGGCGGCGCTGCATTTCGAGGCGTCCTACGGGCGCACGCAGATGGAGTATTACGACGGGTTCGTTTTTGGCTTTACCGCCGAGGATCGCCCTGACCTGCCGCCAGTCGCGACCGGCGGGCGCTATGACGCGCTGACCCGGCGGCTGGGGCAAGGGCGCGAAATCCCGGCGGTGGGCGGGATGATCCGCCCCGGGCTGGCCTTGGCGCTGGGAGAGGCGCGATGAGTGTGAAACTGGGTGTGCCCTCCAAGGGGCGTTTGATGGAAAAGACGTTCCAATGGTTTGGCGAGCGCGGGATCACATTGAGCCGCGCGGGATCAGAACGCGAATATGCCGGGCAGGTGGCCGGGATCGACGGCGTGGAACTGATCCTGTTGTCGGCGGGCGAAATCCCGCGTGAACTGGCGGCGGGGCGTATTCATCTGGGTGTCACCGGCAACGATCTGGTGCAGGAGAAGCTGGTCGGCTGGAACGCTCACGTCGAGGCCATGGCGCCGATGGGGTTTGGTCAGGCCGACCTGGTCCTGGCTGTGCCAAGCGCCTGGGTCGATGTGGGCACGCTCGACGATCTGGATGCGGCCGCGGCGGCATTTCGGCAGGTGCATGGATTCCGTCTGCGCATCGCGACCAAGTATCACCGACTTGTTCGCGAGTTTCTGCGCGACAACGGCGTGGCGGATTATGCGCTTGTGGACAGTCAGGGCGCGACAGAAGGAACGGTCAAGTTCGAGACCGCCGAAGCGATTGCCGACATCACCTCTTCCGGTGATACCTTGCGGGCCAACCATCTGAAAGTGCTGGAGGATGGGTTGATCCTGCGAAGTCAGGCAACGCTGTTCCGGGCGCGGCAGGCCGAGATCGGGGATGCAGACCGGGCAATCTTGGCAGAGCTTCTGAGCCGATTGCAGGTGTCGTGACCACATCTGTTGGGCCGCAACGCGATGCGTTTGGCTCTGCGCTCGTCTGGGCCGATGGCTTCATCGTCGAATAGGTACGAAATCAGGACAATAGAGCAGTGACCAGGCCCCGGATGGGGGCCTGGCCGATGCGCTTAACTCAGAAGCGGTAGGTCGCGCGAACCTGGTAGGTTGTTCCGTCGATGTCGGTGGCGGTGGCGCCCACGTTGTCAAACTCGTGATACAGCACCTCGCCGCCGAGCGAGATGTTTTCGGTCAGCATATGCTCGTAACCGGCACCGTAGAATTTGCCGTCTTCACTGCCGAGGCCGCCGACGTCCACCTGGGCATAGCCGCCCGTCATGTAGAGCAGGCCGTTGCCGATCTTGACACCGCTGCGCAGTTTCAGGCGCCAGATGCTGTCAAGGTTGGTGGTGGGGCTGAGGCCGATATCGGCGAAATCATAGTCAGCGCCGACACCGACGACGTATTTACCAAGATCCCAGTCATAGCCCGCGGTCAGACCGCCAATGACATCGTCGCCGTCGAGATTGGCAACATTGGAATCGATATCGGCATAGCCAAGTTGGCCACCGGCATAGAAGCCGGTCCAGTCGGGGCCAAAATTGGCCACGACGGGTGCGGCGGGAGTGATTGCAGGCTCGGTTGTCGCGGGTTCAGGCGATCCGGCGAAGGTTGGCAGAGCCACCGTGGTGGAAAGAGCTGCTGCGATCAGGGTTGCTTTGCGAAACATTCAAATGTCCTCTTTATCTGTTCAGCCTTTGGTCAGGCGTCACTGCGATATGTGCGCCATCGGCATAACAACAAGGCCGGGCGCCGCCGCGTTCCATCACCCCTGCGTGATCTCGCCGAGTGGGATGGCAGGATTTCGCCTGCCGCATGTCGCCGTCTTGCCGCGAGGGAAATGATTGTTTGTTTTCAGTGTTCTGCGCGGTGGGGTGCAATCGCGACATGTCATCGGACAATGTTGCGGAATTGATGCAAATCGCATGATTTATCAGGGCGATATGACGCTCTCGTTCGGAATGGGGTCGGACAAACCCGGCAGGCTTCAGATCACGCCGATATCTGCCAGCGCTGCCGACAAGGCTGCGGGCAATGCGTCTTCGTTCTGCCGTGTTCGGGGCAGGTCCGGGGGGGCCTCGCTGCCCGGCAGGTAGCGCCAGCCTTGAAACGGGCGCTTTTGGACCGTGGTGGTGCGGATGATCTCGGGCGCCAGAACGATGCCGCAACGTCGGATGCCATCCTCACGCACCACTTCGTCCAGCCGGACGATGCTTTGACGGCACTGTACCAGCCCCTGGATTACCCAGTAGATCGAGCCGCCCTGCAAAAGCTCGGCGTCGCGTCGGGGCCACATCCGCGTCACATGGCGCGGCAAGCCATCGGGACCGCGCGCCTGCTTGCTGCTCTGCCAATCAATCAGGCTCTCGACACTTTCGGTGCCGACGCTGAGCTTGATCAGGTTGAGGGGGGCGGCTGTCATGGATACAAGGGTATGGGATTCGGGGGGGAGTGCAATAGAGGGCGCGCGCAATTTTGCCCCGGGTTGAAAAAAATGATGCGCGCCTGTGGACCCTAGTCGATATTGGGTTTCTTGGCCACGCCAAGGCACCGGCTGAGCCCCCGATGCCCGTTATGGTCGATTGACCTCGGGCGCGGCCAAGGATACTGTGGATACCTTCCTCCACAACCACCGGATATAGAGCAATGAACCGTTTTTCTGCCCCGATTGCCGCGCAAATCTGGAACATGAAATATCGGTTCAAGACGCCTGAAGGCACGCCGATCGATGACACTGTCGAGGATAGCTGGCGGCGCATCGCACGCGCCTTGGCCGAGGGCGAGGCCGAGCCGGCGGCCTGGGAAGACAGGTTTTACACCGCTCTTGAGGATTTCAGGTTTCTACCTGCGGGCCGGATCACCGCCGGGGCAGGGACGGCGCGGCGCGTGACATTGTTCAACTGCTTCGTCATGGGCACGATCCCCGATGACATGGGCGGCATTTTCGACAATCTGCGCGAGGCGGCGCTGACCATGCAGCAGGGGGGCGGCATCGGCTATGATTTCAGCACGATCCGTCCGCGCGGTGCTGATGTCAAAGGGGTCGGCGCGGATGCCAGCGGGCCGCTCAGCTTCATGGATGTGTGGGACGCGATGTGCCGCACCATCATGAGCGCGGGCAGCCGTCGGGGCGCGATGATGGCGACGATGCGCTGCGATCATCCCGACATCGAGGATTTCATCGCCGCCAAATCCGATGCCGCACGGCTGCGGATGTTCAACCTCAGCGTATTGGTCACGGATGATTTCATGCGCGCGGTGGACGAGGATGGTCCTTGGGACCTGCGCTTTGGTGACAAGGTTTATCGCACTTTGCCGGCGCGCGACCTGTGGAACCGGATCATGCAGGCGACCTATGATTTCGCCGAACCCGGCGTGATTTTTATCGACCGGATCAACAAGGCCAACAACCTGAACTATTGCGAGGATATCGCCGCAACCAACCCATGTGGCGAACAGCCGTTGCCGCCCTATGGCGCATGTCTGTTGGGATCGATCAATTTGGCGCGTCTGGTGCGCGATCCGTTCGAGAAGGGGGCTGCGCTGGACGAGGAGGCCATGACCGAGCTTGTGGCGACTGCCGTGCGGATGATGGATAACGTCGTGGACGTGTCGAAATTCCCGCTCGAGGCGCAGGCCCGCGAGGCGCAGGCCAAACGGCGGATCGGGCTGGGGGTTACCGGGCTGGCTGACGCACTTCTGATGGTCGGGCAGCGCTACGGCAGTGACGAGGCCGCAAGGCAGACGGGTGACTGGCTACATGCGATTGCACGAGCTGCCTATCTGGCGTCGGTGGACCTCGCCAAGGAGAAAGGCGCCTTCCCGCTGTTCGACGCAGAGGCGTTTCTGGCCAGTGGCAACATGCAAGGCATGGACGCCGACGTGCGTGAGGCGATTGCCAAGCACGGTATCCGCAACGCGTTGCTGACGTCGATCGCGCCGACGGGCACGATCAGCCTTTACGCGGGTAATGTGAGTTCGGGCATCGAGCCCGTGTTCGCCTATGCCTACACGCGCAAGGTCCTGCAAAAGGATGGCAGCCGCACCGAAGAGGAAGTGGTGGATTACGCCGTGGCGCTCTGGCGCGAAAAATTCGGTGATACGCCATTGCCGGATTACTTTGTGAACGCGCAGACACTGGCCCCGGCGGATCACGTCAAGATGCAGGCCGCGGCACAGCGTTGGGTCGACAGCAGCATTTCCAAGACGATCAACTGTCCCGAGGACATCAGCTTTGAAGAGTTCAAGAACGTCTATATGCAGGCGTGGGAGCAGGGGTGTAAGGGATGCACCACCTACCGGCCAAATGACGTGACGGGGTCGGTTTTGAGCGTGAGTGAAAGCGCCGAACTGAAAGGCGCCACGCTCGCGGAGCGTCTGAGCGATGCAATGGCGCGTCGTGACATGAACGCGAAGAAACTTGCAGAGAAAGCGGGGCTGAACCCAACCGGCGTCTCCGATATTGTCAACAGAAAGTCGAAATCGCCAAAAGCGGAGACCTTGGCGAAGATCGCCGAAGCGTTGAACTATCGCGTTGCTGATCTGCTTGGCGAACCATCTGCTTCGCCCGAACTAGTCGCCCAATCCGACGTCGAACCGCAGACACCCCACGGCGACGTCATCTACATGTCCGAGCCGCTGGACCGGCCGAACGAGCTGGAGGGCGCCACCTACAAACTCAAATGGCCCGACAGCAACCATGCGATCTATATCACCGTCAATGATATCGTGATGGGTGGGCATCGCAGGCCGTTTGAAGTTTTCATCAACTCCAAGAACATGGAGCACTACGCCTGGACCGTGGCGCTGACCCGGATGATCTCGGCCGTGTTCCGGCGTGGCGGCGATGTCAGCTTTGTCGTGGAGGAGTTGAAAGCGGTGTTCGACCCGCGCGGCGGCGCATGGATGCAAGGCAAATATGTGCCATCAATTCTGGCGGCCATTGGCGGGATACTCGAGCAGCACATGGTGCGCACCGGATTCCTGCAGGGCGAAGGCATGGGCCTGAAGTCCGATCCGCAGGCCACTGTGGTGAACCTGGGCTCGAACCGCACCCCTGCCTGCCCCAGTTGCGGCCAGTATGACTTGCGCATGGTCGAAGGCTGCATGACCTGCGGCAGCTGCGGCCACAGTAAGTGTGGCTGACAGTTATCGGGACAGGTTAAGGCAGAAACAGCAATAGTCTTCTCAAAAGCAAGCAATAGCGTGCGCAAGGCCTGTCAAGAGTTAATTCTCTTGACGGGTTCTTGTTTTTGCGGGCCAGATTTATCGTTTAAAGCTGGATACTTGTCGTGATCTAGTGTCTCCGGGAGTGTTGCGTCCCGCATTATGCGTAGCTGCATCGGCTTTGGCTCTCCCGACAGTTCAGGAGCGGGGTTGCAATGCAGAGAAGCGGTTGTGCCCCGTTCGCCTTCTAAAAGAGGGCCATCTTGGGTGGTCGAGAAATAATGGAGCCCAAATTGTTTATTCTCGCCGCACTCCATCAGGCGACCGCTAAACCGGCGGATAGTTGACATAGACCGCAGATGTGGCCTATCCGGTGTCCATCATGACTTACAGTATTCGGCATATTCAGGGCGCAATACGCGCCATTTGAACCCCACCCCGGGGGCCGGTCACTTCTGTCATTTTTCCAACAGCACTGACGCCATCATGGCCGGGCATTTGCCCGTGGCCCTCCCGGTTTTTCAACCAGAGGAGACAAACCATGCCCAACCAACGCAAATTTTCGGCCACCAACAAGATCATCTGTATCGGAACCGCATCGCGCCGCGCTCATCGGTATCGTGTGGGAGCTGGTCATGGATAAGCATCAAACCAACCGCTTTGCCGTTGTGTCACCCGATCTCGTTACGCCACACCTTGCGGATATGGAGCAGGATTTCATCCGCGCTTGGATCCGTATGAAGGAGAGCCTCATGCTTGGGGGCCGTGTTCAAGAGCTTGGCTACCGTCAGGAGAAGAAGGCAAAAGACCTTGCGGCCGATGCCCATGCCCGTCGCTTGCGTCAGGTTGGCATGAGTGCCCTGTCAAAAGAAGCCCGAGCTCAAGTTACGGCCTTGGCCCGTGCTGGCGCAATGCTCAATGGGCCGTCATGCGAGGACGAAGTATATCAATTCGCGGCCGACCTTCATGCCGAGAGCCCTTGGATGCGGGATGTTTCCGCATGGGTGATGAATCAGTTGCTTGCACATATCGAGAAAGGCGGGTGCGGGCTTGCCCTGCCACCCGTGATCCTTGCGGGGCCGCCTGGCATCGGGAAGTCGCATTTTGCCCGGCGCTTGGCAGAACGTGCTGGAACGCCTTCGCGTTTGATCGATGTGGGCGGCGGCAGCGCCGGGTTCCGGATCACAGGAACGGAGAAAGGTTGGAGCACGGCTCAGGCGGGTATTCCTGTCGAGACGATCTTGTCCTCGCATGTCGCAAATCCGGTAATGGTAGTTGATGAAGTTGATAAAGCCGGAGAGATGCGGAGCGAAAGTGGACGGTCAACGAGCCTGACCACGGCATTGTTGCCATTGCTCGACGCAGGGACGGCACCGAGTTTTGAATGCCCGTTCCATCGGTTGTCTTTCGATATGTCCCGAGTGATCTGGATCATGACGGCAAATGACGCTGATCTCATTCCTGCACCGTTGCGCGATCGGGCCCGGGTCTTTCACTTGGAAGGCTTGAAGGGGGAAGATGCTGTCGATCATTTCGACCGGTTGACGACCCATTGTTGCGATCAAGCCGAATTGGATCAATGCCGCGCCTTCATCACGCGGATGACAGAGACCCCACGTGGGATCAGTCTGCGCCAGATCCGCAAACTTGTGGATGCGCTGCAGGTATCGACTGCGCCATTTGGTCATTAAGAACCCGCTGGATCCACACCTGGGTCCGGCCATGCCTTGTATGCCAGCCGCATGACCGGCGATCAAAGTGGTCGAGGACGGTGTGCGATGTCATTCTCCTCCAAGACCACCCATTGATACAGAAGTCCGTAATCCAAGCCATCAGGGCTGAAAGGAACAACATCGTATTCGCGGAGCGCGGCACGCAAGGATTGCCAACTTTGGCCTCGCAATATCGCCAGTTCTCGAAGCGTGACGAAGTTTCCTTTGAAAGCAACAATGTCTTTCTCTTGCATATAATATTGCTGAGCGCGGGTTTTCGGGTTCTGCGCCATAGTAGCCGGTGTATGCCCGTTTTTGATCAGGCGCCCGGCTTGCGGTGGCTTGAGGCCAACAGAACGAGCGAACGCCTCAATGGTCATCCCCGGTGCATCAGGCACTTTCAGAAGGCTTTTCAACTCTTCAAAATGAACGAGAATGCCCGCGTAATCGTTTTGACTATGCAGCTTACCAATACCGGTAAGTCGACCCTCGGTAATCATCTGAATGATTCGTCCTGGTCGGATCTTCAGTCGCTGACTGGCTTTTGCCAAATCGACCCATTGCTGCCGGGGTATCAGCACCGTTTCAGCTCCTTGCAGGAGATCGTTGATGAAGGCGCGCGCTTGCGCAACATCCCACAATGGCTTGTGCCCAACGCCTGAAAGCGAAGGTGGGAAATAACCATCTTTGCGAAGGAGTTCAAATTGCGAGCGTGACAGGTTTAGCGCGCTTTGTAGTTCTAACGCGCTGACTTGCCGGTTGAGACCGTTGAGAAATGGGGCGGCGGCATCAACGTCGAATACATCCCAACGGTCATCACCTTCGCTGCCTATTATTTCCGCCTCAGCCAATAGCTTGCGCAATCGACGTGGATCCATGCCCACCTCATGGGCTGCTGTGATGACAGAATGCTTGCGCCTCTTCAGCACGGGTTCGCCCAGCAACTCGTCTGTGGGCCCGAGTGGCCAGGTTTCCAAGATATGATCCCGCAAAAGCGCTCGGAACGGTGCGTAGTCGTCCCCTGTCAGGTCATATGAGAGGCGATCATAGAGCACTCCGTATTTCTTCTTGGGCCCTTCCCAAGGTTCTCCAATCTCATATTTGAGTTGGTTCAACGCCTCAAGGATCGCGGCTTCGCCCTTGTGCGCAACCTCATAGCCCATTTGGTAAAGTGCCCATTGTGATCCTTGTCCGACCATAGACGTAGAAAACTCCAGACGAACCAGTGCCCGCCCCAACAGGTCGCAAAAGACGCAAGCTGCGTAGAGTGAATGTTGATCGAGCCAGCCCGTGCCGGGCCTATCCAATAGACGGCGATCCAGGTATTCATCAAAATCCGTGGGTTCCCGGACTTCTCCATCCATTTCGCCGGACAAGATTGCGGGGGCTATTTCTTTGAAGCGTTCAGATGTGTCAAAACGGCGTGTCAGATTTGACTCTTTCCAAAGATCGATTAGCGGCAGCCCATGCAGGTGGCAGTATGTCGAATGCCTGGGCTGCCAGTTCCCTTTGATCGACATGGAGAGATGGGGGGGCAAATCGGATGCTGCAGCGTCTTCTCGCAGGCAAGCCGGGCATCCCCGCACGATTGTGGCGCGGATCCCCCGCGCATGATACGCCTCGCCTCGAAAAAGGTAACTTCTGGAAGCAACGTAGTGTGGCGACCAAGCCCGGATATCATTGACGTTGCTGCCTGATAAATCCGACAGCTTCTGCAATGTCGCGTGATCACCATCTATAACTGTCTTGAAAGGCAGCCCCATGTCCCGTCCGAATTCGACCACTTCAATACCGTTCCGTGCCGCCAGACGAGACATCAAGGAGAAACCGGTCTCGCGTGATCCCAACGAAACCGTAAGTGGTAAGCGATTAGTCAATTGATGTTCCAAGGCATTTTTGCGTTGCATATAGTGAACGTTATAACTTGGCTTGATATCCTGTTAGAGCGTTGATTGCAGCTATTGAGTGGCAGTATGGGTGGATCGGCCATGCGGCATCGTTCATTTATAGCATCCACGCCCTACAGAGCGCTTTGTGGCAAAGCGATGTCCGCTTCGGCTACTATCCTCGTCTTTCCGATTTATCGCTTGATGTGCTGTCGGGCGTATTTTGTTGAAAAACTCGTGCTTGATCGAAGCGTAAGTTGCTGATTCAATTCTTCTGACGGGCGGGAGGGTTTGACGATGATGGGGCCGAGACAGGAAGCACAGGCAGCACTTTTCTACGAGTTCTCGCTTGAGGATCATGTCCCGCAAGACCACCTGCTGCGATCGATCGACCGGTTTGTCGACCTGAGCAGCATCCGTGCCCATTTGGCGGATTTCTACAGCCACACCGGCCGTCCCTCCATCGATCCCGAGCTGCTGATCCGGATGCTGCTGGTCGGATACTGTTTCGGCATCCGGTCGGAACGACGGCTCTGTGAGGAAGTGCATTTGAACCTGGCTTATCGCTGGTTCTGCCGTCTCGATCTGAACGATCGCATTCCAGACCATTCGACCTTCTCAAAGAACCGCCATGGCCGTTTCCGCGAGAGCGAGCTGCTGCGCCATCTGTTCGAGACGACAGTTGCACGTTGCATCGAAGAAGGACTTGCCAGCGGGCAGCGCATGGCAGTGGACGCCAGCCTGATCGAAGCGGATGCGAACAAGCAGAACTCAACCCCGAAGGAAGAATGGGATGCGTCGACCATCGATCCGGCAGACGCGGGGCGCGCGGTCCGCGAGTATCTCGACACGCTCGACGATGCCGCATTTGGCGCTGCCAGCGATGTCCAGCCCAAGTTCACCTCGCATTCCGATCCGGCCAGCCAGTGGACTGCGGCCCGCAAAGGGCCTGCTTTCTTTAGCTATTCCGACAATTACCTGATCGACACGGATCACGGTGTTATTTTGGACGTCGAAGGCACCCGTTCGATCCGGCAAGCCGAGGTTGGATCGACGAAGACCATGCTGACACGGGTGAAAGACAAGTTCGATCTGGTCCCTGACTGGATGATTGCCGATACCGCCTACGGCTCCGGCCCGATGCTCGGCTGGCTCGTGGATCGCAAGATCGATCCTTACATCCCGGTGATAGACAAGGCCGGACGAGAGGACGGCACCTGGACACGCGCAGATTTCGACTGGGATGCGCAGAACGATCAATACATCTGCCCCGAGGGTCACGCGCTCAAGCAGTTCCGCCGGAATTACTCTGATCCAAACCGGGGGGCGACGGGCAAGGGCACCGCACGCTATCGCGCCTTGAAAGAAGTCTGCCAGGTCTGCCCGTCCAAGCAAAAATGCTGCCCCAACGCTGATGCGCGCAAGATCACCCGCGAGGAGCACGAAGATGCGCGTCAGGTCGCTAGGGATCTGGCCAAAACCGCAGAATACCAGATTGCAATGAAGCTCAGGAATAAGGTCGAAATGCTCTTCGCCCACCTCAAACGCATTCTCGGGCTGGGACGACTGCGATTACGTGGGCCGTGCGGCGCAAATGACGAATTCCTCCTCGCCGCCACCGCCCAAAACCTACGCAAACTAACCAAGATCCTTCCTGCACCGCAGCAAACGCGAAAAGCCTGAGAGGAAAGGCGCGCGCGCCCGATTTGGAACGGCTATTTCTGCGCGCGCAAACGTCTGTTTTTCCACAGAATCGGCGGAGAGCAGCCGTTCGCTGCGGTGTCCTCAAACAAACGGTTTGGGGCAGTGACAAATCTGCGTTTGGTGTGAAATCCGCTTTGGAGCAGCTGACAAGGTTGCCATTTTTTACGCCGTTGCCCGGCAAGGGCTCTCGAATGAGCCGCTGTGTTCACGTCGGCACGGTCGGCCCTTCGCGACGGATTCAGGCTTCTGAAGTTGGGTCAGCAGCACTTTCGAGGGTGGCCACTGTGGGTTCCTCGGGCGGCCCGAAGGCGAACTGCGTCTCGCACTTTTCGTGCGCACACACCGGTTTGCTCAGGCCGAACGGACGCTTGTATTTTGTTCGTCCACAGACGCATTCGAACTGCGCACGGAACCGCTTAAACTCGTCCCACCTGGTCTGTTCGTCGCCCACCGAGCCGTCGCCATATGGTCCATCCTGAAAGTGGCTTCCGAAATTCTCTATGTCACCCTTAATGAGACTGGTGATGAAGCGATTGTTGACCCCTGGCACATCGGCGGGGGTCAGCTTGAGGTCGCGGAGGAACCCACCGATCGCCGAGGCCAGCTCGGAGCGTTCATAGGAATAGGCCTTCTCGAGTTGTCGGATGCGGACATTAACTCCGAACCCGCGCGCAATGCCCAGCAACCATTCCTCCTCAGCCTGGCGCATCTCGTTGGCGGCAGATTCTCCTTTGGCCCAACGGTCTGCAATCATCTCATCGCTGACCTTGTGATCGGCGAAGCGTGGGCCGAATGCCGGGTCCAGTCCAATGATGCGAGTGAATTGCCAGTCCTTCGCTGCCAGTTGGTCCTTCAGGTGATTGAAGAAACGCTCGTCATGGGTGGCGAGGATGATCTGGCTGTAGGTGAACATCTTCGCAAGCATTGCACCGATCGCGCGGCGGTGATCGGCATCATAGGATGTTACGACATCGTCCAACGCGATCATTGGTGCAGCACCGTTAAATTTCTTGATTGCCGCGAGGCGGAGCGCGAGCGCGACCGAATGAATCTGCGAGTCGCTCAAATAGCCGCCCGGGGCGACGCTCGGACGGTTCTCGGCGAAATCGATCACCAGCTGCATGCGTTGCTGATTGCTGTCGTCCTCGGGGGGTAGCTCCAGCCGGATCGGCTTGGCACTGTCGCCCTGAATTTCCTTGTAGATCTCGTTCATCGGCGCCAGTAGTGTGTCGAGCAGCGACTGGACCTTTTCGCGGATCTTGTTAGAGACGACCGTGGCCTGCGCGACAAGTGCTTCATGCAGTGCGGTCAGTTCCTCAGCGGTTCGCGTTGCCAGAGCAACATCTCTATGAAGCGTCATCAGCCGGTCGATACGGGCCTTGGCATTCACCCAGGTATGCTCGCCCTGCTTTGCTTCGATGTCCGCTATCTCCTGGTCGAGGTTGCACAGACGGCTCTCCAAGTCGGCGACAACGGTGGCGGATTCTGGCGCATCGGAATCTGGCCATTTGCCGATCCCGACTTGATAGCCGATGAGTGCGGTTTTGGGCCCATCGCCATCATCGTCGGGCAGGTGCTCAATCATGGCGGGAAGGCGCGCGATAATTCGGTGGTGCGTTTGGGTGGCGGCGGTCTCGGCATCGTCCATCGCAGCCTTCGCGTCATTGTAGCTTCGTAGGTCCTGAAGATGGTCTTTTAGCAGATCGCGGATCGCGGGCACGCTACCAGCAGCGGTGGCGTCGATTACCGTGGCGCATACAGGGCAGGCGTCGGGCGCGGTTTCGTCGTCGGCAAACAGTTTCTCGGCTTCGTTCCATACCGACCGGAAAACGGTGCCGGCCGCCTTATCGCGCTCGGCGGCCTCTGTCACCTTGGCTTCATCCCATTTGACCAGTGCCTTGTCGAATGCAGCGATAGCGCCAGAGAGCTCCACGTCGCCTCCGTCCTCAGGGATAGCTTTCTGCCACAACGCCACGACAGAATTACGGATCTGTTTCAGACCTGCGAGCCCTACTCGTTTTTCCTCTGCTTCGACACGCTCGCCGACCTCGGCATAGCCCTCGTCTTCGGAAACGAGTGCTCCAAGCGTCACCTCCGGATCGAGTGGTGCAATGACGTTCACGTTGATAAAATCGAGGACGGCTGCATCGTCCCACGCCTGAACGGCCTGGTCGGTTTCAGTCCGCAACAGCTTGGCGATGCGATCCTGTTCGGTAGTGCTCTCTGCAGCGGCTTTCACTTCGCGGCGTAGAAGGCGAAGGTTTTTCTGAACTTCTACCAGCGGTGAAAGCTGGAGCCAGTTTGCCACGTCGCTGTAGCGATCTTCAGGGCTATGAATTTCAACGAAGTTGCGCAGGGTATAGCCGCGAATGATTGGCGGGACGATGAAACCGGCCTTCATTGCGGTCGCGACCGCGTGGATCGGGCGTGAACGGCCTTCAGCGGCACGACTGCCCTCGGTCTTCGTCTTGCCGGTGATTGTCGTAAACTTGACCGTCGGCGCGATGCCCGCTTCGAGCGCGCCATTGTGCATTAGCGCGGCCGGTCCGGCCCGATTGTCGCGGTTGCGCTGCCCGAGCCGTTCGAGCGTGCCATGTTCGGAGAAGAGATATTCGAGGGCGTCAATAACACTCGACTTGCCCAGACCGTTCGGCGCGAAAATTGCCAAGCTGGGCTTTTTGCTGAAATCAAAGGTCTTGGGCTGAAGATAGGCACGAAAGCCTTTCAGCGTCATTGAGTGGAGAAGCGTTGGATCAGCCATCGGTCTGCACCTCAGCTGGAGCCGCGCGCTTCACCGCTAAAGCGACGATTGCGGCCTTCGCATTGGCCACGGCATTGGCATGTGGCGTTACGGTCAGTAGGTGATCGGATAGAATGCTCGCAAGATCGGCGTCCATATCAGTCGACGCGTTTAGAGTTTTGGTCACACCTGCCAGGAAAACGTCGGGTGTTTCCGGGGGGCCGACCTCCGCTTGGACGATTGTCGAATCCAACGCCACAGCATCGTCCGGTGCTTCCATTTCGTCTTTTTCCACCAGTCACTCCATCAACAATTTCTTTGCGTAAACAACCAAAGCAACGCACCGAGCATCTTTGTGCATGTGCGGGCAAATTAGCGAGAATGTGCTCGGTCGAAAACAGGAGATGCAGCCATTACCGCAGTTCGCGGAAATTTCACCAAGGGGACTAATTCAATCACCTTCTCGACCGCCGGACACCTTGCTCAGTCCGAGGGAATTCCAGCATGGCGAAGGATGTAGTTCAAGTCGTCGAGGCAGCGTTGACGTAGTTCGTCTAGATAGCGCGCCAAGGCAGGCTGCCGGATATCAAGGAAGTCGCCGACGCTCGCGATCGTGCCGTCTTTGCGACCTTGTTCGAGCTGCTTGCGTAGAAGCTTCAGATGCGCGTCAATCTGGCCAAGGCCCTTTCTAACAAAAGCATCGTCCAGCTCGCGATAGCCCCCGATCGCTTTGCGAATTACCTGCCGGCTTTCGCGATCGACAAGTTCTCCAGTGCGCAGCGCCTTTTGCGTGTCCTTCAGAGCATTCAAGAAATCGCTGGAGGTCTCACAGTGCAGCGGCACCTCGAAGGCAGGCCGCGCAAACGCCATAGCGATGGTGCGCAGAATGATGTCGTCGAGATCCTTGGGCGCACGCACTTGGATCACATCGCGATAGTATCGGCACTGGAGTTCGGGATAGCTGTTGAGATGCGAGATGCACTCGTCCCATGTCCAAACGATCGCGACCCGATTCCGGCCCGCTTGCTCCCACTCTTCGTTGATTTCCTCAACCCATCCCTGCACCTTGATGTCGCGGCGGGCGGTTGTCGCAAGGATCCACATGTCGAGATCAGGTTTGAAGCCGAGAGCCTCGTCAGCCGCGTCGCGCAGGAACTTGCGGGTGATCGGACCTCCCGGATAGGGGTTATTGTTTTTGTCGAGGTCGGAGAGACGCTTACACTGGATACCTATCCGTCCAAAGCGGGGCGATTTGCCGAAAACATCTACGCCATATTGTGCCTGACCGGGGCGGCCAACCTGCTGCGCATTGGGAACGTCATAAACTTCTGTCAGAAGACCCGAGCAGAGCTCTTCGAATTCCTGCCAGTAGAGCGGTGGCTGGAAGAATTGTCCGACATTTCCCAAGGATCACCCTCCAAATTTTTTCGTGATCGTCGCGAAGCATCAGGCGACCAGTCGCAGGTGGCTCCTTATGCTATATCCAGGTCGGATAGTGGAGATGTTTTTTGCAGGTCCACCGGAGATACACAAACCCCGTGGATTGCCTTCGCGCCCTTCATCGACAGAAAAAGCGGACGCTTACCCGTAGACCATCGAACGGCGGCTATGGGCCGTCAGCGTCGAAATGACACCACGTTATCCGCGCCTTGGATCGGGTCTAATTGCAACGCGGCATCCCAAAGCGGCGTTTTGTGATAGACCCGTTTTGACAAGCCATGACCTTCTTCGGATTGCAGCAGTCCTGCCCAGCAAAGAGGGCGAAAGACGGCGGCAGATAGGACGCTGGCGGGGCTGTTCCAGCCCAAACTGTCATCTCCGTAAAGAATGCCAGCCAGGCGTGCAGCAGTGATGCCGTCACCAATTTCGTGGTTAATGATATTCAAGAAGATATCCCAATTGCCCAATGGCGCTTTGGTTTGCATGCTTTCGGCGTGGTCAAATCGGAAGAGGAAAGCAGGGATGACCGCAAGAAAGGCGGCATCCGGCGATTGCCCCAGTCCCTTACCTGTTTTGGTAAGCCGATAGGTGCCTTGGTATTTTCGGCCCCATTTCAGACCGTCCATCAAGGCATGCAGGTATTCCAACGGCGCTACGTCATATTCGTTCAGGACTTTATTGACCCGATAGAGCTCTTCTCCTGTCCAACCAGGGAAATCTATGTGTGTCACGGCCCACTCTATAAAACGCCGGTTCCAAGCGCCAGATTTGGTTAGACCGATTTCGCCGTGTTTAAAAATGTAGGTTGCTGCAACCATATAGGCCCGAGTCATCGGAGAATGTGATGTGACCAGTTCTATTGGTGGCGCTTGAAACTCAATCATTGCATCCTCGGCCTGGGGTTAAGATTTATGATGATCTACAATTTTGCAATCGCACGGAAGCGGTATTACAAGCACCCTTCGTAACTCTGGGCTTTCAATTAAGCCATGCAGGCAAGGGAAGCGCGTTTAATTCGTTCCGGATATCTTTCCAGCGAGGTAACTCACGATCAAGGACGCCTGTAAATTTGGTATCGTGACGTGGCGAAATCAGATGCGCCATCTCGTGTAGAATGATGTAGTCAATCATTCGCTCGGGCTTCTTGGCGAGTTCCGAATTCAGCCAAATAGTTCTTTTCTCCGGATTGCAGCTGCCCCACTTTGTTTTCATCGGCCGAATACCCCACTTTTCAGGATTTCTTTCCAAGCGCGCGGCCCAAAATGAGATGCGCGGGGTTGCAAACGCTCGAAGTTTAGTCTTCATCCAAACTTCCATCCAGCGCCGCATCTGATCCGTGCTGCTGCCGCAGGGCACTTGCATAAGCAATCGCTCGGCGCCGTGACGTGAAATTCGGTGAGTTTTTTTGTCCCAGCTTTGAACATTCAATCGCAACGACCTGCCAAACAAAAAATGCGTTTCACCTGAAACAAATAGGCGCCCTGTCTGTCGTTCTTGCTGTTTGAACTGTGATTGCTTTCGTCTGATCCACGGCATCCTGTTGAGGACAGCGATCCGAATAGCGTCGTTACTAATTGAGTAAGGGGCAGCGACCCTTACTCGACCCAACGGGGGATAGCAGCCTATATGGAGATTTTTGATCGTTTTGCGCACGATCTCGACTTCGAGACCTCCGATCTGTGAAACCTCAGTATTCATGTTGGTTCTTCAATACTTCAAATATCTGCTCCACCGTTTCTGGGTCATCCAGGATCGGTTCCAAACAGCGTCGCACCTTTCTTTCCTTCATTGCATTGCCTCGCCAGCCGAATGGGGCTGTTTCGCGCACGGTGGAGTCGACTTTCAACGCCAGCTCCTCGTTGGCATCAAGATTATCATACAGTGCCTTTTTGCCTGCGCTATCCACCGTTTTGGGGTATTCTCTGCCGTGGCCAGCCTTGGCATCCTTTACAAGTGCAGCGATGCGCTCAAGATATTCAGCGTATTCAATAGCATCTTCGCGCCGTTGACGGATAAGATCAGTCAGCAGTTCGGACATCTTCTCGTAAAACCGAGGATTAACCGGACTTTCTTCGATAATCAGTTTTCTGACGTTGTTTTCGATCGCTTCAGCGACATTCTCGCGTTTGCGTTTTGATGCCGGAGGCAGATCGTCTTCTGCAGCGGCCCCTTTACTTTCAACCAGGTCGATCAGGCTAATGTCGTCGAGGTGGGATATGATTTCTGAGTCTTCGGCCCGAATGTAACTATCGATCAAATGCCGCATGGCAGGCTCGTAAAGCTTCATGTCCACGGCGTCACCGCTGTGTAATCTTACCGCATCCCTGATCCCGATAGCACGCTCCACTTCACGCCGACATTCATCCAACTCAAGATCGTTGAAACCGGTGCCTTCGGGTTCTGCGGCTACGTTGGCGTATGCTCGGGCATAGCGTCCGGAAATCCTGTAGAGCGCCTGACGGCGTCGCGATTTTTCTTCTGCATCCGGATCGTTGTCGATGCCCTGTGGACTGGAAAAATATGTGAAAATCTCTGCATCCGACTTTGGTTGTTCTACGCCATCCATAAGGCCCAACCAAGCGTCGCGGGCAACACGTAGATCCTGATCTGCCTGATCGGCACGATCAGTGATCAAGCCTTCAACGTCCTCTTTGTCGAAGGCATCGAATGCCTCGGAGGTGTAATCTTCGACGGCACTTTCGATGTTCCGAAACAGGTCTTTATAGTCGACGATATAGCCGAAATCCTTGTCATCACCATCGAGACGGTTAACGCGGCAGATTGCCTGGAAAAGACCATGATCGCGCATCTGCTTGTCGATGTAGATGTATGTGGCCGTCGGCGCATCAAAGCCAGTCAGGAGGCGGCTGACGACAATCAACAGCTTCATCCGCCCCGGTTCTTTCTTGAACAGCCGCAGCGCTTCCTCTTCGTAATCTTCTTCTGAGGTTTCGCCCAGGAGGTCCGTATAAACGCGATGGACATACTGCTTTTCTGTTTCGCCCATGCCGGTCTCTTCGCCGGTGATCTCAGGTGCTGCGCGTTTGTAAGAGGTTACAATCGCGCATTTGTCAGCCAAGACAGAGCCGGACTTCTTGAAGATTTCGAAGAACTTGCAAGCCTCTGGGATTGAACCCGCAACCAACATAGCGTTGCCCATGCCAGAATGCAGACGCGGTTTCATCTCCATATCCATTATGATGTCGTTGGCGATTTGCTCCAGCCGGTCGCGGCTTGACAGCACCCGTTGCAAAGTGCCCCAGCGTTGCTTCAAGGTCGCCTTGGCGTTCGGGGTCAACCCTTTGGTCTTCGCCTCGAACCATGCGTCGATCTTGCCCGGCGCGCTGATCCGCTGGTCAATGTCTCGCGCCTCATAGCGCAGATCCAATACCACGCCATCTTCGACCGCCTCATCAAAGCGATAAGGCTTACCGATATAGGGGCCAAATGTCTCTAACGACGTGCCTTTGTCGGACTTCAGTAATGGCGTGCCGGTAAAGCCAACAAACATTGCCTCTGGCAGCACTTTGCGCATTGCATTCGCGAGCTTACCAGACTGGGTGCGGTGCGCTTCATCGATGAAGACAAAGAATTCGCCGACAGGTGCGCCGATATTGGCGTTCTGGATTTCAGAGATCAGGCCCTCCATCTCGCCCTCTTCGCGCTTGCCGAATTTGTGGACGAGCGAGCAGATGATCCGGTCGGTTGGATCGGCCAACGCGGCCATCAAGTCGTTGCCGCTGCGGGCGCGGCGCACCTTGTCGCCGGTGTTGCCGAATACGTCTTCAATCTGGCTGTCCAGCTCCTTGCGGTCGGTGACGATCAGGATGCGGCCATTCGGAAATGTTTCCCTGATCCAGCGCGCTAGCATCACCATGATCAGGCTTTTGCCGGACCCTTGGGTCTGCCAGATGATCCCGCCCTGTTTTTCCCGCACACGGTCTTGCGCCGCCTTCACCGCGAAATATTGGTTGGGCCGCGTGATCTTTTTGATCCCTGCGTCAAACAGGGTGAAGTCGTGGATGATCTCAAGGAACCGCGCAGGGGTCATCATCTGGGTGACATCACGGTCCAGCGGGCCGGTGATATCGCTGTCTTCCTTCCAGGCCAGCCAGTAGGGCTGTGGCGTCAGGATCGGAGCATAGCGCAGGCCCTCACTGTCGTTGCCGGCGAAGGTGATCTGCACTGTGGTAAAGAAGTGCCGGATAAACTCAGGCCGCTGGTTGTCGAGGGTTTGGCGGATGCCTTCGCCGACGCCCACGGTGGATTTCTTCAACTCGACCACACCCAGAGCGATGCCGTTGACGTAGAGCACCAGATCGGGGCGTTTGTTCCAGGCCTTGGCGTCTTTGCCTTTGATGGCGACCTCTTCGGCGACGCCCATGTCGTTGGCGGCGGCGTCAGACCAATCGATGAAGCGGACGGTGACGGGGGCCTCGCCCGGGCCGGGGGCGACGGCCACGCCGTAGCGGAGCATCTCGTAGAAGCTCTGGTTGGCCTCGTAGAGCTTGGTGCCCTCCATCCGCGCCTCGCGTTTCAGCAGGGTGATGCCTTGGGTGACGATTTCGGGGGCGTAGCCTCGCGACAGGAGCCAGGGGCGCAGCAAATCCTCCTCGATATTGGCGTTGCCCTCGCGCTTTTGCCAATCACCGAGGTAGCGCCAGCCGAGGCCGCCGGGCGCGTCTGTCTGGTGTGCGCTGAGCAGGTCGATGACCCTGTTCTGCGCCTTGCGTTCCGCCTCGCCGATCTTGCTCATGGCCCTTATCCCTATCTCTTGAAATTCATTCGCTTAAAATATCGTCAGACCAGCCTGATCCGTCCGGTCAAAAGGTTCTGCATCATGCCCTCCTTCACCTGCCGTGCCTTTTCGAGGCGGGCTTCGAGGGCTTGGATTTCGGCGTCCATGTCGGCTGAGACAAGGGCAATTTCTGCTTGCTCATCGAAACGTGGAATAGGCAGTTGCAACTCAAGAAGGCGCCTTTTAGAGAGATTGTAACGTGTTGCACCTTGGGCCAAGTGTTTGATGCGGCTACGCCCAACTCCGCTCCGGATCAAAAGCGCCATAAACCTCGGAACAAAGTTTGCGCCTGGCAATGGTCGAAAACCGAAGCAAAAACTGTTCAGATATAGATCGTCCGTCTCGAATGGAACCTCGGCGCACAAGCCGACCTCTTCTGGTGTTTCAGATGATCCGTTGAAGAGTAGATCCCCCCTTCTAACATGATTCTGCCGTTCTGTATTTGCGATGCAAACCCTTGGGAATTCCCTCTTGGGAACAACTTCATTGGTCAATACATCCAAGAATTCGACATAGCGGCCATCACCATGCCCGAAGTCTTGCTTGGACTTGCCTGAAAGGCCGCCGTAAGTAGTTCCAAAGTTTCCAAGACTCGTCTCGCCCCACTCCCCCGAGAACCCCGGGAGGCGGCGCTTGGCGGTCAAGAGGTCCTGCATCGCGCCCTGCTTGATGAGCCGTTTCTTGGCGATCAGCCGCTCCAGCCCCTCAATCAACGCATCCGCATCCGAAAGCGCCTCGGCGATGGCTTCTTGTTCGGCGTGCTCCGGGATTGCAATTTCATGAGCGTGGAGGTTGTTTCGATTCAAAGTCGGGACGGAAGTGGCAGCATCCAGCTTCTCAAGCCCAAAAGCTCCCAGAGCATATGCAACGAAACGCGGCGAGTTGCTTCCAAATTGGTTGCCCCAAAGTGTGGTGTCATGAGGCCAAAAAGGTTCACTTGGTAAATAGACCTGCCCAAGTAAGCCCTTCCGACCTGTCACGATCGCCGGAGGGCGCACTTTGCTATCTTTTGTAAAGTATGACACTCCAGAGGACGAATAGACCGGCACAGTTCCCGGCTCGCTCGTAGCTTGCGTCAGGTCGAACCCCCTCTGAAGTTTGCACAGAGATGAGAGAGGCACGATCCGCCAGCCATCGGGGCAAAAGGAGGCGGGCGGTTGAGCTTGGATAGGCTCGGACTTGTTCATGCGGCGAAGCCCATGGCGGCGAGGTGTTCTAAAACCTTTGCTTCCAGAACTTCTATCTGGTCGTCAATCTCCGGCAACGTATGCCCATACCGCTCCGTCAGCACCCGCACCCGGGCTGTCAGCTTCTCCGTCCGCGCCTCGATCTCGGCCTCGATCAGCTCGGCGATGTCGGTCAGCCATTTGTCATCTACAACCAGCGTGCGGATCTCTTCCTCGGTCAATTCCGGATATTTCTTCAACGTGGCCTCGGTCAGCGCCTCCTCGGCCTCCTTCACCGCCTTCTTAGCCGCTGTTTCTGCTGTCATCAGTTTGGCCACCTGTTTCAGCAACTTGTCCTCTTCGGCGTCGGCCTCGCCGGATTTCTGCCGAGCCTTCGCCGATGCGGCGGTCAGCTTGCCCGCCTCGGTCAGCGCATCGGCAAGCAGCCCGCCCTCGACCCCGTGTTCCTCGACCAGTTCCTCGATCTCGCGGCCCAGCTCCTCTGCCTTGGCCTGCGCATCGTCCGGCGCCTGTTGCATGTCCGGAAAGAACCGCGCGACGATCAGCGCGGGCGGGATGACATCGGCCACAAGGCGCACCTTGTTCACGGTCAGGTCGGCCTCTTCCAGCCATTTGACCTTTTTGCCGTCAACCTCCTTGCGGGCCTCGCGCAGCTCCTTGGCCGCGTCCCAGCCTTCATGGGCGATGATGAACACATCGTCCTGCATGGTGTCCGCCCAGTATGACATGAGCCGCTGATAGGCCTCATACTGGTCAATCAGCGGGGCCTCGGCAAAGCGGGTCAGCATATCCTCGGCGATGGTATGGATCAGGTCCTTCGGCTTGTCGCCGATCTGGATGCCATCCATGAGCGGCTTGTTCTGATCTGCCCAGCCGTTGAGGATCGTCTGGACCTGGGTTCTGAAGGCGTCAAATTCGGAATGGTTGCGGATGGTGGTGCGGACCTCCTCCGGCTCGATCAGGGGATCAGAATAGCCTGCGCGTGGGTTTGGCCCAAAAAGGGTGGCACGCACGCCCGGCATGACGTCCCAGAACTCGGCCAGCAAGTCGATGTCGCGGTTCGGCACGCCGCCTTTCAGGTGCGCCTCGATATCCTGAAGGTCTTCGGGGTCAGAGCCGTCGATATAGCGCGGAATGTTCAGGTTGAAGTCATTGCGCGTGATCTCGGCATAGGGGACGAGGCGGGAGTATCCCTTGATCTCGGCCTCGCGGGTGTAGGCGTCGGTGATCTTGTGGATGTCGCGCTCGCGCAGGCGGTTTTTGTTGCCGTCCTTGGTGAAGCCACGGGAGGCGTCGATCATGTAAACCGGGCGATCGGCGCAGGCACCGGATTTGTCGAGCACGATGATCGAGGCAGGGATGCCGGTGCCGTAGAACAGGTTCGCAGGCAGGCCGATGATCGCCTTGATGTAACCGCGCTTGAGGATCTTTTCACGAAGCTCGGATTCCTTGTTGCCCCTGAAAAGGACCCCATGGGGTAGAATGACCGCGCCGGAGCCTGTGGCCTTCATCGAGCCGAGGATATGGAGCAGGAAGGCAAAGTCGCCGTTCTTGTCTGGTGGCATGCCAAGATCAAAGCGTCCAAAGCGGGTATCGGCGGTCAAGCCTGAACCCCAAGCCTTGGCAGAGAAGGGCGGGTTCGCGACCACGAAGTCGAAGGTCTGGAGTTCGGTTTCGGATGCCTTGAATTGCGGTTCGCCGATGACGTCGCCCTGAGCGATCTCGGCATCCTCGCGCCCGTGCATGATCATGTTCATCTTGGCGAGGCCGCGCGTGGTGATGTCCATTTCCTGCCCATAGATGGTCAGGCTGACATCGGCGGCGTCCGCAGCTTTTAGCAGTAGCGAGCCGGAACCACAGGTGGGGTCATATACGGTCTGTTGCGGGCTGGTGGCACGGTTGACGCCCGCAACAGCAGCAACAATGCGCGAGACCTCGGCCGGCGTATAGAACTGCCCTTTGCTCTTGCCTGACTCCGTCGCGAAGTTTCGCATCAGGTATTCATAGGCATCGCCCAGAATGTCGTCGCCATCCGCCCGATTGCGGCTGAAGTTCAGTTCTTCCCGGCTGAAAATGTTGATCAGCGCGGTGAGCGTGGTGATCATCTTGGCACCGCGCCCGAATTTTTCGGTATCGTTGAAATAGGCGCGGTCGATGACGTTCTTGAGGTCGTTGGCTTCGGCGATCCCGGCGATGGCGGTGTCGATGCCTTCGCCAATTTCCTTGGTTCCGCGCAGGCTCCGGATGTCTTCGAAGGAGCAGCCTTCCGGAACCTCGATAAGTGCGTCTGCCTGACCAGCCCGGTCAGAGACGTATTTCACGAACAGCAAGGTGAGGATGTAATCCTTGTAGAGCGAGGCATCCATGCCGCCTCGCAATTGGTCACAACTGTCCCAGAGGGATCGGTAAATATCGCTTTTCTTGATCGCCATGCTGCGCCTTTACAATTTGGTGGCACCGCAGCGGGTGCCGTGTGCTTTTGTTTTGTGGCCAGTATGATCGCAAATGATCAGCTTTCTCAAGGTGTTTGCCCAATTTGTGCGAGAGATATCCCCGCGCTTTTATTCACAGCCTGATATCGGCTCGAACAAACTTTCGATGATCGTGCTTCAGCTGCCAACGATGAGGGGATGTGCCGCATCCTCGAGTTTGATCACGAACGAATTGTC
Organism: Roseovarius sp. ZX-A-9; assembly: GCF_028369135.1. Taxonomy (GTDB): domain Bacteria; phylum Pseudomonadota; class Alphaproteobacteria; order Rhodobacterales; family Rhodobacteraceae; genus Roseovarius. The sequence goes on along the minus strand of NZ_JAPWHW010000002.1, from coordinate 8,286 downwards.
GAACCCGGTAGTCGGTCGCAACTGAAGGCGAGAAGCGTCTCCATCACAGCATGTGCGCGCCAAATCTTTTTACGATGAGCTTTGGAAACGAAGAACAGCTTCATCACGATTGAAGTTTGTGAAATTGTTTGTTCGAAGCACCTTGGCCGATTTGACCGGTCCACCGTTGAAATTCGAGGATGCCGCGTAAGTCGCTAAGCTGAAGGAAGTGAATTGAGCAACATTGGCCAAAAAGAGCTTGATCACTTTCACTGGCTGACCATGGCCCTGTCGTTGCCGGAAGAAGGCGTTGCAAAATATTTTCCTGACGAGCCAGCGAGGATTAAGCGCCTTGTTGAGGTGCGCTGGCCCCATGGCCCGACGTGTATTCGATGCTTGGGCGATAGTATCACCAAAATTGAAACCCGGTCTCTTTTCCAGTGCCGAAAGTGCCGGCATCAGTTTTCAGCTACATCAGGCACCGCATTGCATCGAACTCGCCTGCCGCTCGGGAACTGGTTTCAAGCTACAGAATCACTCATCCACTACCATGTGGATATTTCTCTCAGATATCACATGCCCGGACATGCGTTGGCTCAAAAACTTGGCATTCAATATGTGGCCGCGCGCCGAATACGGAAGGTGGTTCTTGCTGATATCGAGGAAGGCGGATATAATTTTTTGCGGTCCGCCGTCTGCGTTCAGGCATTGAAAATACCAACAGGTGTCACTGCATACAGCAATGATCACCTGCGGTGGCTGGTTGAATTACGATTATCCGGTTTACGGTTCCGTAGCTGAGCTAAGCATACACTTTGTCCACGTCTTTGCGATGGGGTGGGCTATGCACACCAGATGTAGTGCCTTATTCTCTCATCAAACGAAGAGCGTTTTTAGATGACGCGCAACCAGTGAAAGGACTGAATAGGCGATTTCTGAAATGGATTTCATTTCGTTGAAAAGAAATTCTTCTGGTCAGGAGAACTGACATCGACTTGAAAAAAATGAAAGGCCGTTTTTTTGTCTAAGTGCATGATAATAAATGAATATTGACTCCGTATTCATGCTGTGGAAACTCGGCGTGCGTTCGGTTGAAGCAGACCCACCGCCAAAGGAAGGTTGGTAGCAAAATACAAATGAAAAAGCGCGCACCAATGGATGGCGCGCGCAGAAAGTTGGGGCCAAGACTGCCCTCATATCACTTGTCAGCTTAGAGGTCGAAAACGATCCTGGCAAGCGCAGTCACAGCCTCAGATGAAAACCTCAACCCCCGGGAATTTAGATTCCGGGACTGGAATAGCTATGTCTTTGCCTGAAGGTCACGACCCAACACCGCGTAGAACAGCCAAATTGCCCGCGCTAGTGGTCGATCCCATTCATGGGGTCCTGCCGTTTGACGGGGCACTAAATCCTTTGACGCGGAGCAATACGGCTCATCGCGTATCCATGACCTTTGCGACGCCGGCAACGGACGGTCAGCGGAAAGTCTATCATTTCGGGAGTGAAGCGGAATTGGCAGTCGCACTTGTCGCGCTGATGTCTCCCGATCTTCATGGTATTGAGGTTCAACTTCCTCCCATCGAATATTCGATCGAAGGAAAGACAAAGTCGAGAAAGCACTTCTTCGATCTGCGAGTGACGTTTCGTGATGGTTTTCGCAGAGCTATTTACGTGAAGAACGGTTCGCGATTGCGAACACGGGAGATTCAGGACGAAATCAATGCCGTCTTTAACTGGATCCCGTGCGACTTTGCGGATGATGCCATTGCCGTGAACGGTGATGATTTCACGCGCGCCTATCGCGACAATCTGCGTCGGGCTTGGCACTTGTATCAGAGGCCGGATCCTGAATCCGATGCCCTCGTTGAAGCCGTTGCTCGGAATGCAAATTATTGGTCTCTCCAGGATTTGATCGAAAGGTGTGATCTTGCACCAGCAGCCGCTTGGCAATCTGCTATGAGGCTTATCTCTCGTGGAGTGCTCGGTGCCAACTGGCATGCCGTCATCAATGTTCATTCGCAGGTGTGGCTGAACGTATGACACACAAGCCCCTCTACAAGGTGTCTACTGGAGCTCGCCTTATTCTCGAGGACCGCCGTTGGGTGGTCGCGGGCAAGGATCCGGAAGGGTATGTTGTTGAGGGGCTCGACGATGGCGAGTGCATAACGATCTCATATAAACGGGTTGATGACGCAATCCGTGCAGGAAATTGCGAAGTTATCTCACCGTCTCAGTTGGAAGCCGCGAAGCGGCTTTCCGACTTTACGGGTGGATATACGCGGATGGCCCAGCTCCCTGTAAAGGAGCAGGTTGACGTCAGGAAACGCCTGATCCTGGTTCTCGCAATCGAGCGTCTGGAGGCGGAAGGGCACAAGATTACGCAGAGATTTCTTTGTCGAGCTGACATCAGAAAACGTCTGAAAGATCTGGGGGATGAAATCGGCGGTGAAAAGGGGCTGTTCAGTGCCCGGCGCACAGGAAAGACCGAGGCAAGCTTTGAAATCCTCAGTGGGAGGACACTGCAGAAATACCTCAAGCTTTACCGTGAGTATGGTGAAAACCCCGTAGCTTTGATGCACAGGGAAAATCTCAAAGGGCCGCAAGGGGATGCCCGTAAGAAATTGAATACGTTCCAGGAGCGTTTCATCGACTATGTGATAAAGCACTTTCTAAACGCGACCAAAGTGAAGCTGGCTCCGCTGTTCGAGTTGGCGAAAACCCAATTTCTTCCGGCTGTAGAGGGCATTGCGCAAGGATTTGAATTTCCCTCCATCACAACAATCCGCACTCGCCTCAAAGCGGTCTCTGCCACCATCAAGACGCTTGGTCGTGAGGGAAAACGGCAAGGGCCAAACCTTAAAGGAGCAGGATCAACAGATATTCGAGCATTGATGTTCGGGGAGAGAACCGAGGTTGATCAGGTTTTGTTGTCGATCTTTACTGATAAATCCGGTCAGCTGAGTTGTCGGACTATGAGTCGTTCGGAAGCTGCGAAGAAAGCTGATGAGCTTGATCCAGATGAAATCCAAAGGTCGTGGCTCAACCTTACTTGTGATGTTGCGTCAGGCATGCCCCTCGGTTGGGTCCTTTCGGAAACGGCCGATGCCGACCACAGCATGGCTCTGTTTCGCATGGCAACGCGGGATAAAACTCGTGAGAAGGTTCGTTATGGGTGCGAACGTGAACCTGCTCCTGCAGTGGGATTGATGATCAGTTCGGCAGACAACGGGACGGCAACACGTAATGGGAAAGTCAGAGCGGGGCAGCTTGGCGTCGGTATGACCGCAATCGATGGACGCACCTATCATGCGACTGATAAGCCGTATGTTGAGAGCAAGTTTGGGACATTGCAATGGCAGGTGTTGAACTTTCTACCAGGCTACGCTGGAAGCAAGCCTGGTGAATTGCCGGGATATGATCCGAAAGGCAGTGCCAAACTGACCCATGAACAGCTTTTCGGCATCATCACGCGTTATTTCGTGGACGAATACCCTTTCGCGGCAAGCCGTGGGACTGGCATGTTTGGAGCAACACCATATCAAAAAATGGAAGAACTCATCGAAACTTATGGACCTATTGAACCGCCCGGCCAAGAAGATCGGCGTATCCATCTTGGTGTGAGCCGGACGGTTTCTATTACTTCAGAAGGGGTAAAGATCTTCAATCTCCCCTACAATTCTACGCAATTGCAGCAATATGCCGACAAGGCGGCTGACAAGAAGGTCACGGTCCATCTCGATCCTGATGATCTTCGGAAAGTGTCCATTACCATCGAGGGCAGTAACAAGATTTTGCATGCAAGGCTGACTATGACGGCGCTCAATGATCTGACTCTTAATGAGGCAATTGAGCTGATGACTGCCGCGGTTGCCGCGAATCCTGTGAAGCGGCAGCTCTATGAAGATCATCTGTGGAAGGCAAAAGAACGGCGGGCGAAAGAGATGGGCTTCTTCTCGTCACCATTGGTGCCGGATAGCTATTTGGGCGTCGAAGCATTGCAAAAAGCAGCTGATGCTCTGTTGGCGGTGGAGTTCGTCCCTTCAGGGCCATCAGCGCCAACGGTTCCGCCAAGTGGCATCATGGACCGTGGGGGGCACCCTGCCGTCCACAAGGTCACCGGGCCGCCGACTGCCATTAAGCGCCCTCAATCTGAGAAACCGTCTTCGGCTGCCAGCTCGCCGATATTCAAGCCAATCAAGGAGAGCAAACTGTGAATCCGTTCATTCTTCCCGAGGTCAGAGAGACTGCCGAGTGCTTTTCAGGTCGGCACTACCAGTTTAATCGCAGCCAAGAGCTCCAAACGTCATTGGCCCAGATTTTCAGCCGTCATCTTGGAAATCTTGAAGGTGGTGGGCGTTTTGAAACTGAAGGTCTTCTCGTCACTGGAGAATCCGGTTCCGGTAAAAGCAAAGAGGTCGGGCATCTCGTTGAAAAGTTCAACGATAATAAAGCCATACTGCCTTCTGGTGAGACAGCCAAAATTGCCAGTTGCCTTCTCGATGGCAAATCCGGATGGAAGGGGCTTGGCAAAAAGAGCGCAAAGGCGATCGGTTATCACATCGACGAGAAAGCCAGAAATACGCAGGATCGAATTTGGGAAAAGTTTGCGTTGCAGGCCAAATTGCAGGGCTACGTGGGCATCCACTACGATGAGGCGCAGCATATTTTTCGTAAGAAGTCGGAAGCGGAAAGCCTGGCAATTCTCGACTCTTTCAAGACTTTGCTCAAATCGCAAGATTGGCCTTTGATGCTGATTTTCACGGGAGTTGAGGAGCTTGCAGGATACATCGAGAGTGAACCGCAGCTTTTTCGGTTGATGACGACGCACCACTTTAGCGACATTATCCTTCCTGAAGATTTTCAGACTATCCACGAGGTCGTTGGCAGTTATGCGATTGACGGCAAAGTTGAAGTCGCGGGCGACCTGGCTGGGGAAGATTTCTACAATAGGCTGGCAACGGCTGCCGCATTCCGCTGGGGTCTGCTTATCAAAATAACATCTGACGCGATCGCCAGCGCCCGGTTGAAGGGGGCCGAGCGGCTTGATGTCGAGCATTTCATTGATGCCTGGGTCAACAAAACCCAGATGCCTCGTTTCGTGACCCCGTTCACGCATGACAGCTATGAAACCATGTTTCGACGCGACAACCCGTTCCTGAAATCCATTGAAGATTAAGATCAAACAGTATGAACGGTATCAACTCTCATATATGTTTGAACGCTCTTTTGTCTCCACACCGGTCCAGTTAACATGTGGATGCCCGTAATCGATTAGAATTTGAGATAGTAATGGCAGTGAAACTTTTGGACGCAAAAGGGATGGAGAGATCCCTGCCCAAGCTATTCAAAAAATACGAAGAAATTTATATCTCGGCAGCGTGGGGTTCAAATGGCCCGGTTGCTGAAAGTCTTCTCCAACACGTTGATAAATTCCGTTTCGTCGCCTTCGGCGTTGCCTTCTGCCATACGGATCCGGATCTAATTGATCGTCTCGTTGGCGTGAATAATGCATTTATCGCTGATGTAGCTAAGGGGACTTTCCATCCAAAGCTCTATTACTTCAGAACTGGTGATGAAGCAGAAGCGATAATTGGGAGTTCGAATTTCACATCGGGTGGCCTCGGGGTGAACGTCGAAGCCAATGTTCACATCAAAGGCCCTCGAAAAGCCCAAGTTTTCAGGGAGATTGAAGCGGCTCTGAATGATTATAAGCTATTTTCCAGGCCTGTTTCTCACGAACTTGCATCAATGTATCGGCTTCAATTTGAAGCTGCCCAAAAGCTAAAGAAACCGGATAATCCGACGCTTCCTGGGGACGGCAAGCGAGCAGAACAGTTTTCATCGCCAATCGCTACGATGACGTGGGAAGAGTATGCAAGGTTGGTTGAAAATGACCCGCAGCATTCGTTTGAGGGTCGCCTCTCACTATTGCAGGAGGTGCGTGCGATGTTTGCTCGATCAGCCTCTTTCTCCGACCTGTCAGTTCATGAATGGAAGGCAATTGCGGGAGTTATTGGTGAAAGGCAAATGGAGGAATCCGGTCTTAATCAACATGATTGGGCATGGTTTGGGTCAATGAAAGGTGCGGGGGCTTTTGCAAATCGGATAGCAGAGCGTGATCGATATCTTGTATCAGCTCTCGACAATATTCCGCGTCACGGACATGTTGAAGAGCATCACTTTACAGAGTTCTGTAAGGATTTTTTATTGGCGTTTTCGAACTCTAAAAGAATGGGGGCGGTGGCAACGGCCACAAGGTTGCTTGCGATGAAGCGGCCAGATGTCTTCATTTGTATCAGCAAGCCCAATGAAGACGGCGTTGCGAGAGCTTTGGCCTGTGCAAAAAGCACTTTAAAGCTTGAAAACTACTGGGAGAAAGTGATCGATCCCATACGAGTGTCACCATGGTATAACCACCCAAAACCAGCCGGAACAGAAGGGGAGCTATGGGAAGGGCGGGTCGCAATGCTTGATGCGATCTATTACGATCCAAATTGAACGCGGAACTGAACTTGAGTAAACTAGCCGAGTAGTGTCGAGAACGTTCAGGCTGTCAATTTCAATGCCCTATCGCAGAGCACTAAATGATTATTGCTATCAAGCAAAACCTAGTTGGCGTTGTATCCATGAACACCCCGCGTCAATAGCGCTTCTTTCCAATGCCCCTCCCGAGCAATGATTGTTGCATCGTCAGTCTGGAAGGGCCAGGATTCAAGCAGTGTCATTCTAAAGTTGGCGCGTGCATAATCTTTACCCGCATCTGCTACGAGCCCGATCATATCACGGTTCCAGCCATGGCCGGTTGTCATGTATTGGCCCCAACGGGACCATATGCCAGTCTCTCCATAGGCTGAGCCAACATACTTCTTCCCAGTCGCCTTGTCCGCAATGACGTAAACACCTTTCACATGGCGAAGAGCCGTCTTCCAATCGGCTCTCTCATTATGCCAGATGGCTTCGAGGCGAGCAAAGTCGTGGCTGACGTCGCCGTAGCCAGGGAAAGCAAGCCCGCCATAGGGCTCTTTTAAAACCTCAGAGACCGTCAGCCTCTCGTTGATGTTTGACAACAAAAAGCTTCTCCCCCGGCTTACCGCCCCTGTCAATTTCAGGCGGCCAATCAATGCTGATCCTTTGTCAACTGGTTCGATCTTATATCCCCTGTCTCCGATCTCATTACGCTTGATAACCCGGAAGATCCCCCCAAAGAGCCATGTCTCACGTTCAGGATAGAACGCTGCCAGCGAGATAATAAATTCACGGTTGAATTCATTTTTGGCGTTACGCCAGCTATTCCATCCGATCCATCCCTCGGGATCCTCTGCGAGAACATCAAGCGGCTGATGCTCACCGTTCCAACGGGCCGCATGAACCTTGTAGTCGTCAAAATCTGTGATCTCCAGAATGGATGACAAAGTTAACATGTGAGTATCCCACTAAATTTCGCTACGCATATGAATGATGTAGCTCAATCCAGCAAGGCGCATCATTACAGATACGGAACCTCGTAAACGGGTAGTTGCGGTCATTGCAACTCCGACAACATATACGAGGGGCTCGTTGGCCCGGCTGAACATTGATGGCATTTCTTGATATTCTGCCTTTCAGTCATGGGAGATTTTTCGGTTTCTTACCGAGTTGCGAAGTTTATATTCAGTCTAAATTATTGAATTTTATAGATAATGATATCAAATTAGATTTGCGCACGCTTTTGCTTTCTTGCGCACGCTATTGGTTTCCTTCAGGAGGCGGTGGACTGCTAACAACTTGAATCGAAATAGTTTTTCGATTCTTCGAATCGGTGCTTTTTCAGCTTTGAGAAGACTTTTGCTTTCTCTCCCTGGTTATTGATCCAACTACCAATTAATGGCCACCGGCGGGCTTGGAATTTCCATTTTGCAAGAAAATAAGGTCAATCGGGCGTTCGCGCCCGATTTTCCGTCTATCCCGGCGTTTTTTGCCTGAACACGGGTTCAACTCAGTCATGAGGGATATGGGGCGCCAAGAATGACGCCCAAAACGTTTTTCAGATTTTTCCTGAGCTTGGCCAAGGGTGGTCGCGCGCCTTGGTATGTGTGCACTGATTGCCGTTCGCCGTTGGCGACAACTCCAGGAGACGTGTGTCAACCACTCGCTCCGAGTGAATGCCTCGAAGTCGGTGTTCAACAACGGGTCCGGGGTCGGATCAAGAGACGGGAACCATGAAAAAAAGGGCGGCATTCGCCGCCCTTTTGTAAGACCGCATGTCTTTTTCCAGCGGCGCGCGCATGACGGTTCAGTCAGTATCTTGATCGCATGGCGGCAAGTGCC
>NZ_JAPWHW010000029.1 GCF_028369135.1 Roseovarius sp. ZX-A-9 | reverse complement strand
AAATGACGATCCATCGCGTGTCGGTCTGGCGCACCCTCCGCAGTCTCGGTTTGACACATAAAAAAAGCCCTCCAGGCGGCCGTGTTGCACAGATCATAATCCGCTCGGAACGCGCCCTACCCGAAACGGATTTCAGGCGGTGCGTTCAAAACTTGGGCGGCCAAGTCCGGTCATTCGATTGAGAACTCGGACGCCAATCTTGGCTTCTGTTTTCTGATTTTTGAAGTTGCGCGCCTTTAGCTTGGGCCCAATGACTGCCTTCCAGCGGCCCATGAGAGTTTCACCTCGGCTGCGTTGATTGTAGCCAGTGGCCTTCTGCCAGGCCATTCGCCCACGGGCTGAGATCTCGGCGATGTGGCAGTCACGTGCCGTCGGATCTTCGGCCGCTTCAGGGTTCAGGATCGCGTTTTTGGGAGGTGGGATCGTCACCTCGATCAGCGATCCGAACGTAGCGGCAAGCAAATCAGATGTTGGGTCTCCGTCGTAAGCGCCGTCTGCCAGAAAGTGAGAGACTGGCCCGGCGACTTGATCCAGGAGATCTGGCAGCGCCGTTGGATCACCGACGTCATCCTTGGTGAGATCAGAGCAGACGATCTCGCCGCTGACAAGATCGAGACCGAGGTGGAGCTTCCGCCAAGAGCGCCGTTTGCGCTTTGTTTTATGTTTTTTCTTAAGCCATTCGCCCTCGCCAAAGATCTTCAGACCGGTGCTGTCCACAATCAGTTGCACTGGTTTGTCGCTCCTGGGTGCCGGCTTTGTGCGCAACGTCAGCCCATTGCCCCGGCGCGACAGGGTGGAAAAGTCAGGCACTGCGATCTCAACCTCCAGCAGCCTCGCAATGGAGCGCATCAAGCCTTGGGTTTGGCGCAGCGGCTGCTTGAAGACCAGGCCCAGCGTCAGGCACATCTCAATCGCCAAATCAGAGTAGTGCGGCTGACCGCCGCGCGTGGTTCGGCGCGGTGCCGACCACAGGGCAAGTGCCTCTTCGCTGATCCAAACCGTCAGGTCACCGCGCCACCGCAGAGCCTCGTTGTACTCAGTCCAGTTGGTCACCCGATGTATTTGCTTGGGGATCTTGTCACGACGAGCGGCATTGAATTTGTGCGGCATCTACAACATCCTGAAGGGTACTGACCGCATCGATATCAGCGGTGGGACGATCCCTGCAACAAGGCCTACCGGAGAGCCCAAACTGCCTAATGCTGCAACATGCACGAAGGTCCGAAATCGTGTGAAACCATCATTCAAAAGGCAGTCTTTTTCGCCGGTCCCGTCAAAAAGTCGGGGCAACAGCGACATTGTGTCGGTGCCGTTGCCCCGTTTCCTTTCTTTGATTTCAGGTTCGTCGCGGAAGGTTATTCCGCTGCCTGCGCAGAGGACGCGGGCCACGCATTGGCCACGAATGCCGGGTCCAGATCCGTTTCAGCAATATGGTTGGTGTAGTTCGACAGGGTTTTCAGCGCCGTGCCAAGAATAACCTCTAGCACGGTTTGTCGGGTGTACCCGGCCTGCAGAAAATGTTCGATCTGCGCGTCTGTGGGCCACCCACGGCTTTCGTTGATTACAACCGCAAACTGGCGCAGGGCTTCCAGCTTGCGGTCCGCGATGGGGGTATCATTGCGCAGCGCCGTGATGACATCGTCCGGCACCCCGCCCATTTGCGACAGCGTGGTATGTGCAGCCATGCAGTATTTGCAGCCGTTCAGTCGGTTGTTGGTCATCAGGATGATCTGACGCTCAGTCTCCGACAGATCCGTTTTGCTGAAAATGGCCGACAGAGTTGTGTAGCCCTCAAGGATGGTCGGTGCTTCCGCCATGGTGGCGTATAGGTTTGGCATAAAGCCGTACCCTTTCAGGGCGGCCTGCAGGATCGGTTTCGCGTCTGCGGGAGCGGAATCGAGCGTATGCGTCGGAAAATCTTTCATTGTTTTGTCCTTGTTTCTGGATTGGTCAGTCAGGTGAGAAATCGTTTGTTTGGCAGACCTGGCAAACTGCTGTGCCAGTGCGCGCGTCGCGTCTTTAGCGGCGGTGACCGAACGGTCATGCCGTGCGTCCTTGAATTCCTGATATTCAATGGCGATCGTCTGGATGTTCGCAGTGTCGACGCCGAAGTAATGGGCGCAGGCGGCAATTGCGGGGTCCAGTGCGTTCAAGTGCGCCCGTGGCCCGCCGGGTTGAAATCCGAACTCGCCACGTGACGATAGCACGACCAGGTGCTTGCCCTTCAGGATCGGTTCGATCGGGAAATCGCCGCGCGCCAGATCAAACGAGAAGGTCCTGCCAATCCTTGCAATGTGATCAATCCAACCTTTCAACGCGGCAGGCATCCCGTAATTGTACATCGGAGCGCCCATTACGATGATATCCGCAGCCACCACCTCGTCGATCAGCGCATCGGAAAGTGCCAGCCGGTCGGTCATCCAGTCTTCGCGTTCTTCGGGCGGGGTAAAGGCTGCGTGGATAAAGCGGTGATCAATCGCCGGAACCGGGTCCTGCCCGATATCGCGGACAATCACCTTTGCGTCCGGATTGGCGTGCAGAAATTCGGTTGTGAACAGCGTTGTCAGCATGCGCGTCAGGGAACGGTCTTGCTGTTGAGCGCTGGCGTCAATGCGAAGCAGGGTCGTCATGGTTTTCTCCTTTGGTTGGGGGCGATGTTTCTCGCGCCGGTTGCCATGTAAGAGGCGGGCGACCCGGGCAAATGCGCGAGCCGCCATAGTTTCTTGGTTGCCTGGATCAGAGATCGCTCACCGGGGTATTCAGGATACCGGGCCATTTTTCGTTGGCCCCGGCGATAACCGCTGTCGGGTCTTCGCGGTACTTCGCAAGGATCGCCGCGTTGACGAAGAGATAGAGCTTGCCGTCGACAATATCCGCATAGCGCACGTCACCATCCAGCTTCTTGCCGGCGAAGACACCAAAGGCGCAGAAGCCTCCGAATTGCGGCAGGTAGGCTGCGGGATCGGCGTCGAACATGGACTGCGCTTCGGCTGTGGTGAAGTAGTAGTCGATGCCGTCGTAGGATGAGGTAAAGGCCGCGTCTCCCTGCGCCGGGTTTGCGCCTTGGAACATGGAGACAGGGTCATTGCCATGCATACCGAGCGGATTGCCGTTCAGCGTCAGGCCGTTGGCAACGTTGTATTCGTCCGCGGCAAACGCGGCTGTGGCAAGCACAAGCGACAACGCGGTCGCCATGGTGGGGAGTATCTGTTTGTAGGTCATGGTTTTTCCTTTCGGGTTTCTTGGGGGTTGGTTTCCAGCCGTGGAACAGCCGGGGTGAGGAGCAGCGACCATGCGGTCGCTACACCGGGAAAAATGCGTCCGAAGGTCATTGCGGTTTCTTCCGGAGAATGCGGCGTCAGGCCGAGTTGCCGATCCGCTCGACGGCCTCATCCGTCCACCAGACGCCATTGGCGACCATGCGGAAGTTGATGATGGCAGCGAGGTATCCGTCGCCTTCGGGCACCTTTGCACCGGCAGTTGCGTCACGGACCACGGCGACTTCGTAGCCAAGCTCGAGCAGTTCATAGAGGTGCGCCTGGGTGCACAAGTTGGCGGACATGCCCGCAAGGATCACCTTGTCGATACCACGCTTGCGCATCTGCAGGTTTAGGTCGTTCTGCGCCGGGCTGTAGACCTTGTGCGGCGAGCAGACGACGGTTTTGCCGTCTTCGATGTACTTCTTGTACTGCGGCATCCAGTCGGCGCCGGAGCCTTCGAAGTTGTCGAGGTTGAGGGGCCCAAGGCGGTCGAACATGCCGATGGCGTGCATGGTCGCTTCCAGCGTGCCTTCGAACTGCCAGCCGTGGTCGTGCGGGTAGTAGTAGTGGGGCGAGATAAACACCGGCATGCCGGCGGCCTTGGCGGCGATAAACAGCTTTTCGATGTTGTCCACAGTGCCCTGTTCGGTCACGCTTTCGCCGACGACACCCCAGGTCACGCCGTCCTCGGACAGGAAGTCGATCTGGGGGTCTGTTACCACAAGGGCGGTGCGCCCGGGGACGATATCCATGTCGATCTGCGGCAGGCCGGGGGTTTCGGGATCTGCGTAATACGCGCGTGCCTCATCGGTGGCGGCTGTGGCGGTTGTGCCGGTGATGGCCGCAGCACCGGCTGCGGCCGCACCGGCAGCGCCGGCCATCAGGCGACGGCGCGCCATGTCGACCCGTTCGGGGGTCACATCGCAGCCGCAGGCGACCGTGTGGGGGTGATCGTGATTTTTCATGGCAAAGCTCCTTTGCTTGTGTGTTGGCGGAACGCCTGTCTTGGCGCGCCGATGGGATGGTTAATTGGATGTGTGAGTCCTCAAGCCCGGAATGACGCTGGGCCTTTGATCAAGGCCGTCGGGGCCTCCGGAGCGGGCAAACTTGCCCGCACTGAGTGAAGTGCAGTTCCGGGCATCGTGACCGGCAGCAACAGCAAGCCAGTCGCGAGGGCCGCGACGATGGTCGTTATGATCATTTGCGTCATATCGCCGAGTTTGAACGCCCAGGTTCTGCGGAGCCTGGGGGGACTGACAGCGTCTTGATGCGACGCCTGTCTGTGAGCTGCAGTTGTGTCAATGTTCATGCGAAACGCCTTTCCTGTTGGGGAAAATGCGGACTGTCCGGTGGACGTAACGCCAGCACTCTCCGTTGATGTCAGGAAAGAAGTTAGTCACCAAACCGCTGCAGGTATTGGCCGTGTCTGCCAAGGTCATGGCCGAACCTGCCACGGTTTGTCAGGTGTTGATCAGGCTTTGGAGGAGTGCTGTCTGAACTGTGCCGGGGCTTGTCCAACCCAACGCTTGAAAGCGCGGCTGAAGGTGCTTTGTTCGGAAAAGCCGGTCAGAAAGGCGATCTCGGCAATCGAGGCGTCGCTGTCGCGCAGCAGTTCCTGCGCAAGCGCGGATTGCGCCTGTCCCAGCACATCGCGAAAGGTCAGCCCCTCATCGGCAAGGCGGCGATAGAGTGTGCGTTCGCTCAGCCCGAAATCGCGCGCGATCTGTGCTGCCTGCGGCAGCCCGTTGCTGAGCGCGGGAGTCAGGCGGCGGACCAGCGTGTTTGCAAGCGAAGGCGTGTCCGCAAACGAAGTGATTTCGGTCTCCAGATGTGCTGTCAGGAAATCCGAGACCGCCGGGTCGCCCAGGTGGTTCGGCAGAGAGAGCGTGGCAGGATCGAAGGCGATTGCGTCACGATCAGCGTCGAACCTGACCGGACAGCCGAAATGCTCGGCATAGCGATCCGTATCGCTTCGGCAGGCATGGCGAAAAGAGACAAATTCGAAGGTGAGTTCACCCCCGACGATCCGCTTCATGTTCACGGCAAATCCAGCCAAAGCGGTTTCGTTGCGGAAGGTCAGAACGGGATGCTCCGCAGTTTGACCTTTGATAGTGAGAAAAGCGGGGTCGCCTGTCTCGTCCAGATGGAAAACCGCCGTGTCGGTGACCAGTCGGTAATAGCGCTCGACCCGTTGCAGCGACGAGCGCAGGGTCGGAGCCGTCTTGATGGCCAGACCGAGCACGCCAAGGTCGTCGGTCTGAATCAGCTCTGCATAGGCCCTGATGAGCGCAATTTCGTCTCGGTGATTGGTGCGGATCCATTCGATCAGATTGAAATAGTCGGTGTCCTGAAGCCTGCCGCTTTCGAGGGGCCGCATACGATGCACAACGGCACCGTCGGAGATCAACGCACCGTCGTCTGTCAGCGTCATCCCGGCCGCCTTGGCCATCGTGCGCGCAAATGCATTTGTCACGCTTGGCATGGGCCAGAACGATATACCAACTTGACCCGCTGAACCACCCAATCCAGGAGCGCGTTGGATTGAGCGTCTATTCCGGGAGCCCCGCTTCCTGTGTGTCCGCGGCGGTTTCATTCAATCGACTTTCCATCATCTTGATGCGTGAGCGCAATTGCGTGATTTCGTTGTCCCGTTCGGCATCGGTAAGGCGGATAGGAATATGCTGAGGACAGTTCCAGTCAAAGGCCGCAACACGGATCACGATGCCACGCTCCACCCTGAGACCTGTTCCATCATGCAGAAGACCGATGACATCAGGGTCTTCCACGATCTGCGCGTGGCCCCAGAGCTTCAGGCGTTTGCGGCACTGGTAATCCAGCGCGATGATTGACACCCGGTCATCATGGCGCAGGTTTCCCACGCTGATATATTGCTGGTTGCCTCGAAAGTCCGCATACCCGATCGTCCTGTGGTCGATGATCTTGATAAAGCCGGGGGCACCACCCCTGAACTGGACGTAAGGCCAGCCCGTTTCGGACACCGTCGCCTGATAGATGCCGTCTCGTTCGGTCAGGAATTCGGCCTCGCGGGCGGTCAGTTCGTCGCCATCGTGACGATCTGGCGACAAGACCCGTGCATACGCGTCAGCGGACCCGAAACGTTTTTGTTCTTTACGCACATTGGGCGTAAATCCAATGTTGGCATAAGCGTTCGGCATCGTTCTTGCCTTTCATAAATCGAGTTCAGTCAGGCCGGGGTGACCTTCGGGACGGGACGCAGAGGTCCATCTCAGTAAGCGTTGGCTTTCCGTGATCGGGAGTTCATTGATCGACGCGATGCGTCTTTGCATCAAACCGTCCGATGCGAACTCCCAGTTTTCGTTGCCATAGGCGCGAAACCAGGTGCCGCTGTCGTCGTGGTACTCATAGGCAAAGCGCACCGCGATCCGGTTGTCGTGAAAGGCCCAGAGGCCCTTGATCAACCGGTAATCCAGCTCGCGCGCCCACTTGCGGGTCAAGAACTCCACAATCTTGTCGCGGCCTTGAAATATCTCGGCTCGGTTGCGCCATTGGCAGTCGGGTGTGTAGGCGGCGGCAACCTTTTCGGGGTTGCGGCTGTTCCATCCATCTTCGGCCAACCGAATCTTTTTGGAGGCCGAGGGTTCGTCAAAGGGGGGCAGTGGCGGGCGTGTCATGCTCTCATCCTTCCTTGGTGTCGCGAAAAAGGCCCCGGTCGCAAGGGGGAGGCAGCGGTGCGACCGGGGCGTCCAGCGAGGCGGGGAGGTCACTTTCAGCCGGACTAACGCGGGTGCATTTCGAAATGCGGCGTTGACCTGAATGTAGGGACCAGCACCGAATTGGTATTGGCACGTCCTGCCAAATCTTTGACCAAACCTGCCATCCCCGGTGCGATTTTTCTATGTGTATGCTATCTTGCCACAAGGTGTGTCGGGGTCATCAGATGAAGTATTTCGTTTTTGGTTTTCTAAGACTGAACACTTGCGTCTTGTCCATTCTTGCGTGGGCAAGGGCGGTGCAACTGATCGCTCCAGTATCCATCGTGACTGCGATCTTCCTGAGCGTGGCGGCGCAGGCGCAAACCGAACTTCGGCTCGGGACTGCGGCCCCCGGCGCTTCGCCCTGGGGTGTGTGGGTGCAGGACGTCACCGACGAGGTCGAGAAAGCCTCGGATGGGGCTTTGCGCATCCGGGTCATCGGCGACGCTGCATTGGGCGGGGAAAAGACACTCCTTCGGCAAGGCATGAAGGGCCGGCTGGACATGATCATGATCAGCAATGTCTACCTTTCGCTCATTGAGCAGGAGATCGACCTTGTTTCGTCCCCCTTTCTATTTGACACGACCGCGCAAGGATCCTGCGTTACAGTCAATCACCTCGGTTCAATCCTCGAACACTCGATGGAATCCGCGCAATTGGTGCCTTTGGGCTGGCTCGAAGTTGGCAATGTCATTGTGTTTTCGAGAGATCCGATCGCTGCTCCGTCAGATCTTGAAGGCAAAAAAGTCCGAATATCCGAAACATCGGTCGATATGCTGTTTTCCCGCAGACTGGGAGCGGCCGGGGTACCGCTAGGGATTTCGGACACGATCCTGTCCTTACAGACCGGACGTGTGGATGCAGCTTTTCTACCTTCTGCATATGGTGTCGGCATCGGCATCCACAAGATTGCTCCGCATCTGACGATCAGCAACCACACCCGCTTGATCGGTACGATCGCTGTCTCCAAATCGACTTATGATCGCCTGAGCCCACAGGAGCGGAAATGGCTTGAAATCGTGACATCTTCCAGCCCTCGCCTTTCGGCAACCATCCTGGACACAGAAGAAAAGATGCTCGGCCAACTGTCAGGCGCAGACGTTTCCGTCAGACGTTTGTCAGAGAGTGAAAAAAACGCATGGCGAACCGCCGCGAAGGGAATTCAGGATGAATTTGCGGCATCGCTCGGTGAGAGTGCGGTGCAGTTTTTGGCCAGAATAGAGGCGGCGAAGGCAGCTTGTGATGGCTAGTTATCAGCGGTTCTTGAGGGTCTTGAGCCGGCTTGAGGCGAGCCTGGCAGTATTGGCCTGTTCGACGCTTGTCCTCGTTCTCATAGTGGATGTAATCGCTGTCGATGTTTTTTCGACCGCGGTACGAGGGTCGCCGCAACTGGGGGTCTTGTCGGGCATCGTGGCCTGCATGTTTGGGCTGACGCTTGCCACAGGCTCTGGCGTGCATTTCAGGCCGACATTCGCGGACAACATCATCCCGCACGTCTGGGCCGACAGAGTAGGAGATGCAATTTCAGCCGCCCTGTTCGGGGTATTCGCAGTCTTTGCGGTCGCATTCGTCATGCAGTCCTATGTCTACGCGGACCGCGTACCGGTGCTCAATGCACCCCTTTGGCCAGTTCAGATTGTCATGCCTTACGTTCTGGCGTCGTGCGCCTTGAAACATACGGTTTTCGCAATTTCCCCAAAGGCAAAAGAATCCCTGGCCGACAAAGCCTCATGAATTCCCTGCTGCTGTTTCTCATCGTGTTTACTCTTCTGGCGCTGCGCCAGAACATGGTTCTCATTCTGCTTGTATCAGCAGCCTATGTTCAGGTCGTTTATGACAACGGAACCGTTCTATATGTTGTCGAGGATCTTTGGACAGCGATGGACAACCATGCGCTGTTGGCGATCCCGATGTACCTGATCATCGGAAATCTCATCGCGCGGGGGTCCATTGCCGGCCATCTGGTCGAGGTCTTCAAGTCTGCGACGGACTGGATGCCCGGAGGATTGGGTGTTGCCACCATACTCGCCTGCGCTTGTTTCTCGGCGATCTCGGGATCTTCAGCCGCGACACTGATTGCGATTGGGTCGGTTATGTACCCAGCCCTGAAAGATGCGGGATACAGCAGCCGATTTGCGATCGGATCGGTGACGTCAGCCGGAACTCTTGGCATATTGATACCGCCGTCGATCCCCCTCATCGTCTATGGCCTTGTGACCGATACAAGTGTCGCCGATCTTTTTCTTGCCGGTGTATTGCCTGGAATACTACTAGCGCTCATTTTCGCCGTTTACAGCGTCGTCACAAACAGGGAAATGGCGCGGCGTACG
This sequence comes from Roseovarius sp. ZX-A-9, assembly GCF_028369135.1. Classification (GTDB taxonomy): domain Bacteria; phylum Pseudomonadota; class Alphaproteobacteria; order Rhodobacterales; family Rhodobacteraceae; genus Roseovarius. The sequence goes on along the minus strand of NZ_JAPWHW010000029.1, from coordinate 33,243 downwards.
TTCTCCTCCCGACGGCTGATTGCGTCTTTTCATAACGGATTTTTCGCTATTTTGGCCCCGGTACTTCTGTTGGGCGGAATATATTCAGGTGTGTTCTCTCCTATTGAAGCGGCCGCAGTTGCAGTGGTCTATACCGCAGCGGTAGAAGTGCTGATCTACCGATCTTTCGGGCTTGCTGGATTGTTTGAGATCATGAAATCCAGTGTGGTCATGTTGGGAACACTGATGCCGATTGTGGCCGTCGCCCTGATGCTGAAGTCGTTCCTCGCGAGTGAAGGACTGCCGGACGCATTTGCTGATTGGATCTTGAACATCTTTGACAGCAAGCTTGCGATCCTTTTGGTGCTTAATCTGGCGCTCTTGATCATCGGGTGCCTGATCGACGTGGTGTCAGCGATCTTGCTGTTGGCCCCGATGATGCTGGCTGTGGGTGCCGTAATAGGCGTGAACCCTGTCCACCTTGGTATCATCATGGTCGTCAATCTCGAGATTGGCTTGTTGACCCCGCCTGTCGGACTGAACCTGCTGATCGCGTCCCGGTCATTCGGAGAACGTATCTGGGATATCGTGATGTCTGTTTTACCATTTGTCCTGTTGATGCTGGTTGTCTTGATGGTTGTGACATTCGTGCCGTGGCTTTCGCTGGTTCTCATTGAATAGCAAACAAGCCGCTGAGGTGCTTTGTGTTTTGACGGCATTGCCAAGTTGTTCAGCCCAGCTGGGCCGGCTATAGGGTGGCGCATGAAAATACCTGGCACAATGCCACGCCTTAAGGGCTTTCGTCATCCCCGTGAAATCATCGCTTACGCGGTCTGGGCGTACCATCGGTTCGCGCTAAGCACGGCGGATGTCGAGGATCTGCTTGCCGAACGTGGCGTGATTGTAAGCCGCGAAACAATCCGTCTCTGGGTCAATCGTTTCGGAGCGCATTTTGCTGGTTGCATCCGCCGCGACTGGCTACGTCCAAGTGACAAGTGGCACCTCGATGAGGTCGTGATTCCGATCAATGGCGTGAAGCATTGGCTATGGCGCGCAGTAGATGTCAACGGCGACGTGCTCGATATTCTCGTTCAGGCGCGCCGAAATGCCAAAGCCGCCAAGCGCTTCATGGCAAGGCTGATCTCACAATTCGGCCACCCAAGGGTTGTCATTACCGACAAATTACGCAGCTACATCAAGCCGGTTGCTCATTATGCACCGGACGCCGATCATCGCGCTCACAAAGGCCTAAACAATAGAATTGAGGGCAGTCACAGGCCGACGCGACGACGAGAAAAGGTCATGGGCCGGTTCAAGTTGCCCAGACAGGCACAACGCTTCCTTGCCGCACATGACCAGATCAACAACATCTTCCGACCGCGCCGCTACCGCCTCTCAGCAACTTCATACCGTCATGCAAGGGCAGATGCTTTCCGCCTCTGGGCCGACTATACCGCAGAGATGGTGGCTTGAAATCAGCCAACATGACCTTTCAAAAATATGCCACAACAACTTGGCAATGAGCTCAAGGCTCTTATCCGAAGGGCGGCCGCCCGGAGCTACGACGATCTCTGGCGCGCCGTAGGACACGTCTGTGATCTTTTCACTGACGAGGAATGCTACAATTTCTTCAGGGCCGCAGGATATGAAACCAATTGAACGCAACGCGCTCTAGCGTTGTCAGGGAGTTGGCAAGAGGCGGTTGGCGTGATCGAGTTTAAGGGCGTGCATTATCCGAAGTCCGTGATCCTGCACGCCCTTAAACTCGATCACGCCACAAGCTCCTCAACAACCAATCGACAACGCTGACATATCCGCTGCCACCCGGAAACAGAAAAGTTTGCGACACTACCGTTAGACGTCATAAAGGATTCACGCCCATCACCAAATCCGCCTCCTTCATTCAGCTCGCTTATTGGCCTGATCTTGAAGATCCATCAGACGAGCCATTAGGTCATCGAAAGCGATGGAGTCTGACTGAAGCAGCCCCGCTTCCTGCATTTTCTGGTAATCTTGGGCCAGCGCCTCCAAGGCTTCACCCTCTGGGATCAGGCAAAGCGACCCTGAGACGGCATCGGCATAGCTAATCGTCGCGCCCGCACGATCGGTTTCGCGGAAAAAGTGCTGTTTGTGCTTCGCAACATCTTGAGCAAGCGTCCTATCCTCCAGCGCCCGTGCCGCGATACCCACAGCCTGCAGACGATCGAGATCGTACCAGTGACGCGCATAGCGGTCGCCGCCGCGAAACATGCCCCGCAAGCAATAGGCATGGATAGCCGTCGCCTTTTCCCAAAACGTCCGTTCGGCCATCATCACACGAGGCGTGGCGACGGGCGTAAACAACTCAGGTAGCGCCCCAGAGAGGTCGCAAACCACTTCGTGACGCTGCGCCGGTTCACCTGTGGACCTGGCGCCAAATTCCAACAAGACCGAGGATCGAACATATCCGCTGCCGCTGCGCACCGCGTCGTAGTTCAGATAGATATTGTCACCTTCTACACGGATTTCTGCCGGGAGCGCCGCTGCCTTAACCTTGTCCGACAACATGGGGGCAACTGTTGACCCAACCCACTCGTCCAATCGATTCCGAACAGCTTCGGTCCATTTCTGAGCTTGCGAGCGGCTTGGCGGATATGGATCGTCGGGATCCTTGATAAGATCGGGAATGATCTGCCTGATGTCATATGTCAGGTCGACATCTTCTGAGAACCGGTCAATCGCCTTGTAGGCCTTGGACAGCGAGGTTCCTCCCTTGAACACCAGGTGTTCGCCAAGATCACTGTCGAACAAGGCGTCAAGCACCCAGACGACCCAGATATCCTTTTCCAACAGGTCCGCGGGCCGCCCCAATTTCGAGGCGGCCACTTCCAGCGCGTCGATCTTGTCTTCACGCGACAGCGAAAAATAGGTTTGGCTTTCGGTCATTGCAATGACGCAAGCGCGCTAAGTTCCTTTGCCATCCAGGTCGGCGCAGAGGCGCGAAGGCTCAGAAGCTCCCGCTGCTCCTCTTCGTTCAACGTCGCTTTGATGCGCCTCAAAGCATGAGCAGCTTCGGACTTGCCGAAATAGGCGAGCGCCCGAAAGGCGTGCCCGGCACGGCTGTTGGGCGCTCGAAGCTGCCAGCTCGGCACATGTTTAAGCTCGACGCTTTGCGCTCCGAGCTTCAGATGACGGCTCGGCCCGGAAGTCCAAAAAACTTGACGGGATGGGTTCTGCGTCGAGATGCCGAGCAAGTTCGCTGCCGACGCTCCGCTTTGCGACACGCGCTCACCGGTTGATTTCGCAATGTGCTCAACCACGGCCTCAACCGAGGGCGCCCGGCTCCCGAAGCGGGTTTTCATGGGCAAGGCGAACAATCCCCTCCTCACACGCAGAAGCTCCCCACGCCGCACCAACCGAGACAGCGCCTGATCGACCGCCGCACGCTCTCCGAGGTGCAACAACTCCCGCGCCGACAGGGTCGCACCCTCCGGCAGCGCTTCAGCATAGGCCTTGATCGCTTGAGATGTGGTTTGCATGTTCGCCTCCAAGTGTCAGATATATAGCTTGGTTTCTGACAGCTTTCAAGGTAAAAGCACCTAAAACAACGAAGGGAGCGTGCTGGAGAAGCCAGCTTAACGAATTGATTTAAGACAGTTATGAACTTGATATGTGCATTGAACCCCTCAGAAAACGAACAGTAAGCGGAAAGCTCTATACCCGACGGGATGAGATTAGTGCGTTTATCCGCTTGAGCCTTGATTGGCCCTTTGATGAACTCCTGGACAAAGCTGCGATGCGAGACCGGCGGCACGCCGACTACGTGCCTTCCGAAGTGCTGCTCTATCACCTGAGACAAACCAAGACCGACAATGCAGATGGCCGGTTTGTGGCACTTTACAACATTTTGTTGGATCGGATTGAAGCCGCCTGTCCCCGACCCAACAGCCGACGCGGCGATAAGGATGTCGAGGATTTTCGCGTCGCCGAGATCCGCGATAAAACAATAGAACGTGTGACAGAGCTCATGTTTGAGGACCGGCGAGGCTACGTAGAACAGCTTGACGCATATGAGGTGTTTTTTGACCGGGCCGTTCGCTCCGTCCGCATAGACAAATTCCGGCAGGTAAGTGGTCGGGAAAATGCCACCGAATCCGTTGTGCACCACGATGGCAGTGAGGACATCCGCGAGGAAGTCGAAGAGGCGCTTGAGCGATACAAAAAGTCAGGCCTGACAAAAGAAGAAGATTTTGATTACCGGTTTCGCATACGTCGCGCGATTGACGCCTTACCCGAGGAAGAACGAAAGGTGATCGATTTGATGCTCGCAGAGATTCCCATTGAGACAAACAAAGACGGTGAGCCTTCAATGACCCAGCTGCTCGGCTGCGTCGAAAAAACCGTACGAAATAGGCGTGATCGTGCGTTAGAAAAGATCAGACGTGCACTCAAACTGGAGGACAATGATGACCAATAGAGAAGATGTCCTCAGCGACTTCACGATTGAGCCTGAAATGTCGCCTGCCGTGCTGAAAACCTATTTGAAAAAATACCCTGAATTTGCAGACGAACTTCTGGATCTGTTCCACGAGCTGACAATGAGCGACATGGAAGCGGTCGAGGCAAGTCTTCCGCTTGAGACCAAGGCTATGACGACCAGCGTCTTGCGGGTTCAGAAGGTCGAGCAAGCACTGTACGGTGCCGACGTTCGTGAACTCTCAAAGTCGTTGGGTTTGCCGCGGAGTTTCCTCATGGGGTTGCAAGCAAGTGTAGTCCATATCGGTTCGATGCCGATTTCTCTCCTAAATAAGCTTGCGAAACTGTTGGATGTGAGACTGCAGGATGTCATTAGCGGCATGCAAATTGGCGATCAGCAGGCCGTTGCGATGAAATCTGATGTGAAACCTGAGGGGCAACCGGCCATCGAATTCGAAGATTATGCAAACCAGGCTGGATTGACCGAGGAGGAGCAACGCGCATTGCAAGAGTTGCTTGCAGATGATGGATCGGATTGAAGCCGTTCGTCGATGCGCCGCGCGTCTTCATACTGAGCGTAGGAGCAAGGGAGGCGATCCAACCCAGCCCTATTCGTTTGCTCTTCAAGAGGCAGAAGCTCGGGATTACGAAGTCCGCAAGCTCGCTCCTGACCATCCTCAGCTCAAAGGTGGACGGGCGCTCTTGCAGCCGAGAGCCAAAGTCATCCTGCATGAGGATACGGGCATTGAGTTCTTAAATGCGTTTCTTGTTGCCCATGAGATAGGTCATGATGAATTTGGCGGGGGTATTGATGTCCGGCCAACCATGAACATCGATCCGGCACGATCGTCTGATCCGGCCTCAGTTGGGGCGGACCGCGTTGTCGATTACAGCAACCGTGCCCGCCAAGAAGTCCAGATGGATATGTTTGCGCGGGAGTTCCTCTTTCCGCGCAGTTTGGCCTGGTCATGGCATGTCGAAGACAACCTTGGCGCAGGGGAGATTTCGGAGCGCCTTGGCGCCCCCTACGACATGGTTGCGGTCCAGCTATTTGATGCGCTTTTGTTACCGGTGTTGGAGGAAGCGCCGGATATCGCAAGCCCGCCCAAACCATTGAACCGCGAGCAACAGATTGCTGCGGATCATGACGGAAAGGCGCTTCTTCTGAAGGCGGGACCCGGGACAGGCAAAACCCAGACTCTCGTTGGCCGCCTGTCTGTGCTTCGAGACCGTGATGTGCAGCCAGAATCCATTCTGCTTCTGACATTTTCCAACAAGGCCGCAGGAGAGATGACCGATCGGGCCCTGCGGGTTTGGCCGGAAGCAGCTGGTGCCGCTTGGATTGGGACCTTTCACTCATTTGGCCTTGATATCCTGCGCAGGTTTCATGACCGCGTGGATCCACGTATGATTGATACGACCGAAGCCATTGCCCTATTGGAGGATGAATTCCCACGGCTGCGTTTGAAGCATTTCAACGAACTTTGGGATCCGACAGATACCGTGCGCTCTCTCCTTTCAGCCATTTCACGGGCCAAGGATGAGGTAGTCGACAACATCCACTACCGTAAACTCGCCGAGCAAATGATGGAGGCCGCAGACACAGAGGAGGATATCGAGGCAGCAGAAAAGTGTCTGGAGATCTCAGCCGTCTATGATCTTTATGAAGGCCTGAAGGCGGAACGCGGCGTAGTAGATTTTGGTGATCTGGTCGCTCGACCGACAATGCTCGTCGAAAGTGACGCGGATGTTCGCGAGAAACTTCAACGACTCTATGACCATGTTCTGGTGGACGAATATCAGGACGTAAACCGGGCCAGTGTGCGATTGTTGAAAGCGCTGAAGCCCAACGGCACCAACCTGTGGGTGGTGGGAGATGCCAAACAATCAATTTACCGGTTTCGAGGCGCATCCTCGCACAACATTGATCGATTTGAGACCGAGGATTTCTTAGGAGGCGAAAGTCTCCCACTCAATATCAATTACAGGTCATCACAAGAAATATGCGACACATTCAAGGGTTTCGCTCAAACGCGCATGGCAGCTGCCGGGGTGGGCTTTGAGGCCACGGCGTTTAAAGGTGCTAATGGGGTTAGCCCTGTGTTTGTGGGTGTTGATGCCAAGGATCGTGAAATAGACGAAATCGCCTTCCGAATAAAACAGGCCTGCAACGAGACCACGTCTTTCAGTGATCAGGCCGTAATATGTAAGGGCAATGCGAGACTGGCAGAAATCGCCGCTGGTTTAGAGGCGCGGGGGATTCCGGTCTTGTTTCTTGGGCCCCTCTTTGACCGACCAGAAATCAAGCAAGCGCTTTCCGTCCTTTCCCTAGTGGTTGATCCGCGCGCCATGGGACTTGCCTGCGTCGCGTCTCTCCGCCCATTTCAACTGGCAATTGAGGATGTCTCAACCTGTGTTGATGCGATTCGTGCCGCTAGAAACACGCTGCCCTTGGACTGGAGGCAAACGCTTTCGGGCCTAGACGACATCAGCGAGGAGGGTGAGAAGTCCCTCTCAAGGCTGATTGAGGTGTTTGGGGAGTTTGAACCCACATCATCGGCCTGGCGCGTGATTACAACTCTCTATCTCGACAAGACGCGCTTGGCCGCCGAATTTGCGAAGGGAGCAAGATCAGGCAACGCAAATCCTGCGATTGCACTGTGGCAGTTTCAGAACTTTCTGAGATCAACATTACCGAAAAAATCCGGGTACCCCATTCGCGATCTTCTCGATCACATCCGACGCCTTGTCATAGTGTCAGATGAACGTGACTTACGCGACCTGCCTGAAGCTGCACAAAGCCTCGACGCTGTCCGGATCATGACCATTCACGGCAGCAAGGGCCTTGAGTTCAAAGTCCTTCATTTGCCGGCATTGACCAGCCGATCCATTCCGCTGTCAGCTAAGCAAAATCGCGGACTTGCACCTCCTGACGGCATGATCGAGGGTGCGCCCTTTAAGGGCTGTGACGCGCTCACGTCCGGGCATGACGAGGAGCAGCAATGTTTGTTTTTCGTCGCTTTATCCAGAGCGGAGGAGCGACTGATACTTTATGCCTACAGCAAGAGATCGAAGTTCGTGGATGACATATCTGGTCATGTTCTGAACGAATCTCCGCAATCGGCATCGGCTGAAGGTGCGGTATCAGCGAACGGAATAAAGTTGGAGGTTGATGGCATCGCGCGCATATCGCCTTCTCAGCTTGCGGCCTATGAAAAGTGCCCACGGCGGTTTTTCTTTGCGCATGTGTTGCAAGTTGGCGGTCGTCGCGCAGAGTCGCCCCTTATGCGTATGCACAACGCAGTCCAGGGCGTTGTCGATGAGCTGACGTCTCGTTTGAACGATGAACCAAGCGAAGCCGAACTCGCAGCCATCATGGATAAGGCGTGGATGGAAAATGGTCCGGTGGATCATGGATACGCTGCCGAATACCGTCAAATCTCAGACGAGCTGCTGAGTTTTTTCCGATTGCTCCGAACAGGCGAAAAGCGGCGCGCACCAACCCCAATTTCCTTGAAATTCGGTGAGGCAGAGATTGTCGTATCTGCACATGAGGAAGTCGATGCTGGGTCTGGCAGGGTACTGCGGCGCATCAAAACAGGACGCAAGACCACGAACGCTGTCGAGTCGTTAGATGCGGCTGCCTTTCAGCTCGCCGCTGAAGGCCACGGCGAGGCAGAGTTCGTGTTCCTGACCGGCGCGACACAGGACCGATTGACCATGAGCAGTACGAAGTTGGGGAACCGGAAAACAAAGATCGCTCAAGCTGCAATTGCGATCCTCGAAGGGCATTTCCCCCCAAAACGCAGCGATCGTTGCGCCCGCTGCGCCTATTTCTTCATCTGCAGCGAACCGCCCTCAGGCACGCTCCGAAAAAAAATCGGATCAGGCTTACCGGATTTCTCCTGACGCCGCGATTGTCCTTGTGAAGGCGCAGACATGAGGTTTGCGTCCGCCAACTTCTTAAGGACGAACACAATGAAATCGCAAGGAAATGATCCTCGCTTCCCGGTCTTCATCGCCGATGAGGGCCTCAACTTCAAGAAACACGTTTTCGATGACCCAAAGGTTCTCGGTCGCCAGTTGATCGAAGCTGCCGATGGGCATCCTGTTGATGAGCATGTGGCAATCGCCATTTTGCCAAATGGGGACTTCGAAGACATTCGCCTCGACGAAAGCTATGATCTGCGCGGTCGCGGTGCTGAGAAAGTGCTGGTCGCGCGGACGGACCGTGTCTTCAAGTTTAAGATTGACGACAAGGATCTTGAATGGCCGCGCGCGTGCATCAGCGGATTTGTACTGCGTAAGCTTGCTGACCTCCCGGAAAACTACAATCTCTGGCAGGAAATTCCGGGTCAGCAGGACCGCAAGATTGCTGACAGCGATGTCATCAATCTCGATGCCAAGGGTGTGGAGCGGTTCATCTCGCTCATCGATCAGACGACGGAGGGGGACACCCTTCCGTCTTTTGATCAGACTTTTCTGGTGGACCACGGCTATCAGTTCGACGTCGTTCAGGAAGGCCGTGAGACCGGCATCATCCTGAAGTCACTCGACCTGCCGGAAGGCAAATTCAATGTCGAAGCCGCGGATATCCTTGTACTCCTGCCAGCCGGATACCCCGATTGCGCGCCTGATATGTTTTATGCCTCTCCGCATTTGACGCTGGCGAGCGGTCAGGTCCCGAAAGCCTGCACGGTGCAGTACACCTATGCAGGTCGTGTTTGGCAGCGCTGGTCGCGCCACAACAACGCCTGGCGGCCCGGGATTGATGGTTTGCGCACGATGGTGGCACGGATCAAAACCGCTCTCGCCGAGGCGCGGCCATGAAGGGCCCGTTGGATATTATTCTGGCCGGTCCGCACGAAGCCGGTATCCGGTCCCTGCTCGCGCAGGGTTCCGGTGCCGAGCGTTCCGCCTACATGCTTTTTGGGACGGCGGCGATTGAGAAAGACCCCTGGACGGACACTGCTCGCACACGGCTCATTTCGCATGCTTTCATCGACCTAAATGATGACGACGTGGTCTCAGCCTCCGAGCGCCACGTGACGTGGCAAACCGATAGCTTCATGCGATTGCTTGGTCGCGCCAAGTCCGATGGCCTGGTTCCCGCCATCGTTCATACCCATCCAAAGGGCCGGGCCCGTTTTTCCAAACAAGATGACCGGAATGAGGCGGAACTTGCGCGGACCGCCCTGATCAAGGGCGCACTCGGACTGATCAGCGTTTTGATTGCGAGCGACGGCGAGATTGCCGTGAGGATTTGGCGCTCGGCCGAAAAGCCAGCGGCCATCACGCGTATTCTTCACACAGGACCGCGCCTGACCCTCACCGCGGAGAACGGCAGCAATCTGGGCTTCCTAGACCGTCAAACCCGACTCTTCGGCGATCAGGCCAATGCAATGATCACGCAGTTTCGCTGCGGCATTTCCGGAGGGGGTGCTACGGGAAGCGCAGTGTTGCCCTTGCTGATGCGTCTTGGCGTGCGCGAAGCGGTCCTCTTGGAAAAGGACCATGCTGAAGATACAAATCTCAACAGGCTCCATGGCGCACGACAGGAGGATGTTGATGCTCATCGAGCCAAGGCCGACATTCACGCGCGGACAGTTGCGGAGGCAAATCTTGGCATGTCGTTGGTAACCATCGATGCCTGGGCCGGAGAGCCATGCACATGGGACGCGTTGAAATCTTGTGATGTGATTTTCTGCTGCACGGATGATCATGCCGGTCGGCTTTTTCTGAACCGCTTCGCCCGTTTCTATGGCATTGCGGTCATCGATGTCGGTCTCGCAATGCAGCGTCGCGATGCTCAGTCGTTCGATCTGTTTGCCCGGGTTACCACCCTTGTGCCCGGACACCCCTGTCTGCTTTGCGGCGGGTTCATCAACCCGCAACGCGCTCGCGAGGAAGCCTTGCAGCGAACTGATCCAGAGGCTTATGAAAAACTGAAAGAGGAAGCCTATCTGCTCGGCGAGGGTGACCCCTCCCCTGCCGTTGTGACCTTCACGACAGAGGCGGGTGCCATGGCGATCAATGAATGGCTGACCGGTATAACCGGGTTCGCCGGAGCAAACGGAATGGCACCGACGCGGATGCGCCGGTTTCACGCGCGCGATGAGCGTTTTCCTGAGATTTCGCCGCGCCCGAGCTGCCCGTGTTGTGATGCAACTGAAACTCTGGGCCGGGGGGACATGGCACCCTTCCTGGACATGGTGACATGAGATGAAAAAACTATTGGCAAACCTGCTTCGACGATTTGGAGTGCTGAGGTATGACTTTCTAGTAGCCAGGCAAGACACCTTTCCGCAAACGCCTGAAACAGAACCGGACGAGTTAATTCTGGTAGAGAGCGGCGCGATCCAAAAATGGGCCTGTCTCTCCTGTCCTGGAGGCTGCGGCGAGAGGATCGCTTTGTCTCTCAACCCAGATCGCAGACCTCGCTGGAAGATCAAAACAGATTTCTGGCAAAGACCCACACTCCACCCGTCGGTGCACCAGCAAAACGATTGTGGATGCCACTTCTGGGTCAAGAAGGGTCAGGTTCACTGGTGCAAAGGTGGACGGCCGCAAACGCCAATGGAGAAGGCGGAATGACCCAAATGCTAAGCGAGCGAACAAAGCGACCCGTGCGGCTCGAACTACAGTCCGAGCAATCGGAGGCATAGTCATGCGGTTCGCTTTAGACGACGGCAAACGAGTTGAAGCCACCCCAGGCGCCAAAGGCAGATGCCATGGTTGCGGCGCTGACCTCATTGCCCGATGCGGGACCAAGATGGTCTGGCACTGGGCGCACAAAGGTCAACGCCACTGCGACAATTGGTGGGAAAATGAAACCGAGTGGCATAGGGACTGGAAGAGCCAGTTCCCGACAGATTGGCAGGAGATTGCAGCGCGCGACGAACATGGCGAGCTTCACATCGCAGATATCAAGACATCTAAGGGGCTGGTGGTTGAGTTTCAGCACTCATACATCAAGCCTGTAGAAGCGCGAACGCGGACAAAGTTCCACAACCCTATGTTTTGGATTGTTGACGGAACGCGCCGCAAGACCGACCGCAAGCAATTTGCGGTCGCGCAAAAAGATGGCATGAAGCATCCGACAAAGGACGGTCTGGTTGAGCAGCTCTGGGTCTACGATTCAAGGCTGCTGAAGGAATGGGTCCATGTCGGCGTGATCGTCGCCTTTGATTTTGGGGAGGACACGGTGTGGCTTCTTCGGAGGATCAAAGGCGACTGGGTCTATGGTTTCGCCTATCCGAAACGATCGCTTGTAGAGAACATTTCAAAGGGCACTCCGATACCGGACGTGTTGTTTGGTAAACCTGTTCGGCAAATGGTGCGGTACCGTCGGCGTCGTACCAGGTACTAGCGTTCGGTTTCCAACGGGTTCAACTGACACAGATCTTTGTCGGACCGTAGATTCTCACGCACTTGCGGACAAGCCTGCATCCTCCATCTGCTCGCGATCCGGCAGGTCCTGCAGTGAAGGCAGGTCGAAGGCAACCAGGAACGCATTTGTGGTCACGTAAGTGTAGGGCGCTCCGCGCCGAGGCGACCTTGGCCCTGTCCCGATCAGGTCGCGCGCATGTAGCCGACCGATCAGGTCACGGCTGATCTCCTTGCCGAAGATGTCCTTCAGCCCGTCACGGGTGATCGGCTGGTGATAGGCGATGGCGGCCAGGACCGCGACGTCGAACTCGCTCAGATCCAGCAATTGATTGCCGACATCCGCGGCGGCCCGGATCGCGGGCGCGTAGGCGGGTCGCGTGCGGAATATCCAGCCGCCAGTGACCTGTGCAACTTCAAAAGCCCGCCCTTCCAGATCGGCACTGAGGTCTTCGACCAGCAGGTCGACCGATGCCCCCTGCCCCACCACCCGAGCCAGGTCCTCGCGCGGCACCGGCGAGGCAGAGGCAAACAGCACCGCCTCGATCCGACGCAACCATTCCCGCCAGCGCAGCTCCGGCGGCAGGTCGAACAACTCGCGGTCCAGCTCCGGTTCAGAACGATCCTTCGCCATCCTTACACCCCGTAGAGCCGGAATGTGTCGCGCCCGGTCAGCTCGCGCACCGCGCCGAGGTCGACCAGCCGGTCGCAGAGCCGCCGCGCAGCACGATCCGGCAGCGGCAGCGCCGAAGGCGCCACGGCATCGCGGGTCAGGAACATCTCGACCGCGTCGCCCGCCCCCTTGGCCCGCAGCTTGGGTGCGACCCCCTTCAGATGCGTCGCCCTACGCGCGAGGTCGGCGGCCTGCCGCACAGCCTCAATCGCCGAAGTGATGAGTGCCCGATGACAGGCTAGACGAAGGTCATCGCCGCGCTTGCGCAGGTCGGCGCGTTTCAGGCCTGGGGCCAGAAGCGGTACGAGATGTTCCCAGCCAAGCGCTTGCGCGAGGGCCGCGTCCGCAAGGATCAGAGCCGCCACTTCGGCACGCGGCGCTATTGTCAACACCACCTCCAGCACCATCACGGTGCGGGTCACCGGAGCCCCCTGCCCTGCATCGAGCCACGCCACTATCTGCCCCGGCTCAAGGGTCGGCAAGGCCCGGCCCAGAGCTTTCACAGATACCGGCCGCTCCACCGCGCGCCGCCAGGTGAGGCAAGTTTCACCGGCCGGTCCTGGCAGATCGCCGGGGCGCAGAAGGTTCACCATGTCGCGCAACTCTCCGGCCCGCTCTGGTCGGCCAGAAACCGCGACACAAGCCTCGGCCGCACGAAGCGCGAGGCGATCCCGCAACAAGGCTTGGGGCACCTCCTCGCGTCCCAACACAACATGCAGGTGGCTCAGCGCGGCGCCTGAAAAAAACGCAACATCTTCAAGGGTTTCAGCGCGTGTAGAGGTGACCCAAGCGGGCATCCGGGGTAGCGTGTCGAAGTCGCTGGTGTGATCCGGTCGGGCAAATGTCATGCCCGAGCCTACACTTGCGCGGCGCTTTATTCCAGAATAATAGCGATCTAACCGCCCCACTTTACAGTTCTTTTTTACGTCCAATAAGTTTGCATTATCGGACATAACGAATTACGCTCGGCGATATGGTGGAAAATGTCGGGAAATCGCGCTCAGAGGGGCAGAACGGGTCGTCCAGCAACGACGGCCACGAGGGGGCCGCCGCATCGGGTCAGGCTCTGACGCTGCCCTCCTCTGTCGCAGGCTCCGGCAGCCTTGATCGGCTGGTGGACGCTGCCCGCGACTATGCCCGCGCCGCGGCCTCGGACAACACACAGAAAGCCTATGCCGCCGACTGGAAGCACTACACCCGCTGGTGCCGCCGCCAAGGGGCGGAGCCGCTGGCACAGCCCCCCTGCCCCGATCCTCAGCTGGTTGGTCTTTACCTGACATCCCTGGCGGCGCCTGATAGTGGATCTCCTGCCCGGTCGCCGGGCCGCCCGTTGGCGGTGAGCACCATCGAGCGCCGCCTCTCGGGTCTGGCCTGGAACTACGCACAGCGCGGCTTCACCCTCGATCGCAAGGACCGCCACATCGCCACCGTGCTCGCCGGGATCAAGCGCAAGCACGCTCGGCCGCCGGTGCAGAAGGAAGCGATCCTGGCCGAGGACATTCTGGCGATGGTGGCCACCCTGCCCTATGACCTGCGTGGCCTGCGGGATCGGGCGATCCTGCTCTTGGGCTACGCCGGAGGTTTGCGGCGCTCGGAGATCGTCAGCCTGGATGTTCAAAAGGATGACACGCCTGACAGCGGCGGCTGGATCGAGATCCTCGAGAAAGGCGCCCTTCTCACCCTGAACGCCAAGACTGGCTGGCGCGAGGTCGAGATTGGCCGGGGCTCAAAGGATCAGACCTGCCCTGTTCATGCGCTGGAGCAATGGCTGCATTTCGGCAGGATCGATTTCGGACCCGTATTCACGCGCACCTCACGGGATGGCAAGAAGGCGCTGGAAACCCGCCTGAGCGATAAGCATGTCGCGCGGCTGATCAAGCAGACCGTGCTGGCCGCTGGTATCCGCGCCGACCTGCCAGAGAAGGATCGCCTTGCGCTCTTCTCCGGCCATTCCCTGCGCGCCGGCCTTGCCAGTGGCGCCGAGGTTGACGAACGCTACATCCAGAAGCAGCTCGGCCATGCCAGCGCCGAGATGACCCGGCGCTATCAGCGCCGCCGCGACCGGTTCCGCGTGAACCTCACCAAAGCCGCAGGGCTATAACGCGTCATTCCTGAGGGCCGTCAGCGCGGCGGCATGGCGTGGAAGATCGCTTTGCGAATGCAGGATATCGACGATGATCACCTGGTCCGGCCGATCCAGAAACACCAGGAAATGCTCCCCTGCCCTCGCATACCGCAAGTCCTCGGCATCATCGACCAGGATCGCACAGCTCCGGCTATGCGCTTGCCCGTTCAGGATCGCCTGACAGCGATCGAGCAGTTCTGTTTCATAGAGCTCGGCCTGCCTGGGCCCGAATGTCGCGATCGTCCACTCTGCAATCTCGACCAGCTTGGCCTCGGCGCGGTGCGTCAGCCGAAAGGATCGGCTCATGAAGCCGCGCGTGCTTTTCGAAAGGCCCGCCGGATCGCGTCTTCTCCGCTACCCTCGGCAAGCTGGCCCGCCTTCGCCTGCGCCAATCCCTCGAGCAGACCTTGCCGGAGTCCTGCGATCTGGGCTTCTTCCTGTTCGAGCAACCGCAGCCCGGCGCGCATTGCTTCACTCACATTCTGATAGCGTCCGGACGCCACCAAAGTCTGAACCAACTGGTCCTGCGTTTCGGTCAGAACGACATTGCGTGTCACCATGGCAAAATTCTCCTCGCTGGCAATATATGCCAATGCAGGTTTTTGATCAATGGGATGGGCGCGCGCTTCGCCGTCTCCAAGCGCGCGCCTGCGGGCACGGCAGAGCGCCGCCCAAGAGGTTTCGCGGCGAAACCTCTCAGGGTTTTTCCAGAAGCGCGCGGATTTCCTGCATCAGCGAATCCATCAGTTCGCTGTCCAGCCCCCTGCCCTCGAACCGCAGCAGAATGCCCTTGTCGTCCTGCATACGACGGATGGTGATGCCCGCAGAAGTATGCAGCGTCTCGGCCCCTTGCCAACCTGATACCGGCGCGCTGGCCCTTGGACGTCCGCCGCGGCGCTTGTCCCGTGCGGGTGCGCCCAACGTGCTCAGCACTGCGTCAATCTGCGCCCATTCGGCCTCGGCATCAGCAGGCGGGTGCTGCTCCAAAGCTGCGCGCAGACGCCCCTCTGCCCCGGCGCGCAGACCCTGCGCCAGGCTCAGCCCGCGCTTTTCGGTCAACGCCTCGGGAAAGGTCAGCATATCGCCCAGCTCTTCGAAGATCATGGCAAAGGACCGGACCTTGGATCGTTTGGCCTTGGACGCGGTGGCATATAGCCGGTTCACGGCATCCTCGACGTTGACAAAGGCCCCCTGTTGCGCAGCAATCACCGCGATGCGGCCGCGCTCGAAGTGACTCAATTCGGAGCGGACCTCGTTTTCCTCGACCATCGAGACGAAGGCCTGATCGGCCTCGGTCCGCGGGCGGACGATTGCGCGGATGCTCGCGTATTTCGCAGCTTCCGTCAGATCGCGCAGCGCCAGAACCGCCATGTAGCGGCGATAGCCTGACACAAGCCCATAGCGAACACCGTCAGCGCGCGGAGTGGCGAATTCAAACACCTCAATCGGCAAGCGCAGCCCGCTGGCGGCGATGGATTGACGCAGCTCTGACATTTCGTCTTCGAACAGATCAATCCGGTCTCGGATCATCGCGTGCGGGTCAATTTCGGACAGCGGGAGATCAGACATCAACCGGCCATCCGAACGCGCCTCTTGCAGCCGCTTTGCCTCGGCCGCGTTATGGGCGTGGCCTGCCCGGATTTCGGGGCTGGAGACCTCTGCCTGCGCGGCGGCCTCACCCGCCACCTGCGCGATCGGCGCAACCGTCGCCCCCGGGGTCAGCCCGGGGCGCGAGGAGGTTTCGCGGCGAAACTCCTCCTCGATGCGCAAAAGGTCATCAGCGCTGGGGGTCTCTAGTTTTCTGCGTTTAGCCATTTGCCTGCTCCTCTTGTGGGGCACTACTGCTCTGCTCGGCTTTCGCCGCTTGTTGATCCCGGTACCAGGTGCCCAGGATCAGCTCTTTGACCTCGGCCCACGTCCTGTCGAAGGTCTCGCGGCCCCGAACATAGGTCTCGCGGTTGAAATCCCGGTAATCGGCTTCGTAGATGCCGTTCACACTCTCGCCGGCCTGCCCGACCATCGCTGTCAGCTCCTGGCGATAGGTGGTCATGAAGTCGCCGAAATAGGCCTGAATGACGTTGGCCAGATCGGTCTGCTGCCCGGCGTCAAACCGGGTGATCAGCGCGCGCACCGCGTCCCATTCGAACTTGACCTCTGGCAGGCCGTCTCGGCGGCGCACGGCGTTTTCACCATCTTCAACACTGGCAAAGGTCGAATAGAGCATGTCGAAGAACCGTCCGGTAGAATCGAATTCCAGAAACGACGCACCCAGTGGAACCAAGAGGATATCAGCCGCTGCCAAAGCGTTGATCGTCAGGTAGCCAAGCGCCGGGGGAGTGTCGAGAAAGATGATGTCGTAGTCGTCAACGATGCGTTCTTCGGTCAGCGCATTGTTCAGCGCATCCCAAAGCGACCAGCTGCGCAGGCCCATCCGCCAGACGGGAATCTGGAACTCGGCCCAATAGAGGTTCAACTGAGCGCCGAGCAGGTCAATGTTGGGCCAATGCGTTGGCTGGATGATGTCGCGCGCCGAAACCTTCAGCGCCTCTGTCAGCGTCTCGTCAAAGGGCAGGGGGGCCTGACCAGCAGCGGCGCGCACGGTGTTTTCGGCCTGTACGGTCTGGGCGTAATCCTTTGCCAAGAGCGGAAAGGCGGTGGACCATTCATCAGGCACGTCACCGCCCATGATCGAGGTCAGCGAGCCTTGGCTGTCCAGATCGATCACCAGCACCTTGTAGCCATCCAAAGCGGCGGACATGGCCAGATGCGCGGTAGTCGTGGTCTTGGACGTTCCGCCCTTGAAGTTCGACACGGCGACGATCTTGGCCGGCAGCCCTTCGGGGCGCCAGGGCATATACTCTCGGTCAGCGGCCCCCTCTGCGGCAAAGTGGCGACGCAGGCGCAGCACTTCCTCCAGCGTGAACCATTTCGAATTGCCCTCGCCCAAGCCCTGCGGCAGATCGGGATGCTTTTTCAGCACCCGTCGAAAATGCGCAGGCGCGACGGGGATCAGATATTTGCAGATTTCCCACGTGGAAAAACGGCGCAGGCGCTTTTTGCCATCGGGAGCGTAGCCGCGTTTGGCCAGATCTTCACGCCCACGGGCTGCAAAAGCGGCCGCTTTTGCGAATCGGGCGGTCGAGATAGGCTCGGACAACTTCGCGGCTGCGGCAGCCGGATCGATGTTGAAATAGGGAGGGATGGGATCTTTGCCTGCGGTCATCCTGTATCCTTTGAGATGTGCGCTAGTTTGCGAGACTTTTTGCTATCTATCGCACATGAAAGCCCGCAAGTGAATCAGGAAGCAGAAATTAGGCCCTTAATCCTCGAATCTTTTGAAGAAAAGCAACTGCAAAGTTGTAGAATCTTTAAGATATTTAGAATCTTTGCGGCTAGAAGTAATCTTAATTTCAATGCCTTACGCTGCTTCAGGGACCTGTTAACAGGGTGAAAGGGCCCCATATGCAGGATCGGTGGAACCCGGATACGGGGGCAGGGGGGCCGATTCGCAGGATTACGGGCACCAATGCGCGGTTAGACCCTGTTTCAGGGCTGTGGCACAGAATCGGGGCCGAACGGTCCGTCAAGAAATCCTGCAAACGGGTCCCCTTATTATGGGTAAATCCTAAGTTCGGCCTGGAAGGAACCCGTTTACGGGAACCTGTCAGAGGTATTTCAAGCACCCGATGAATGATTGCCTGCGGGTGCCTGAACGGGCATACTGTCGCGAAAAAGAGAGGGCAGGGCGATGGATGATATTCCACGCGAGAAATTGAGCGGATCACTGCGCCGGGCAGCGGTGAAGAAACATGTGGCGGCGATCCATGTATCGGGAAAACTGACTCTATTGCAGCGTAAACTGTCCAATGTGTTGCTGCTCAATGCCTATGACACGCTGACCAGCCAGGCTCATCACCAGATCGACGCGCGGACCTTGTGCATGATGATCGGGTACAATTCCAACGACTTCCAGACGCTCAAGCAATCGCTGCGCGGGCTTGCCGAAACCGTGGCCGAGTGGGACATGCTGGACGCGGATGGCAAACAGGAATGGGGCGTGTCGAGCCTGTTGAGCTATGCCAAACTGAAGGGCGGGGTGTGCGAATACGCCTATTCATCCGCGCTGGCAGAGAAGCTGCACGATCCCAAGGTCTTTGCGTTGATTAACCTGAATATCCAGAGGCGGTTTACCAGCGGGCACGCGCTGGCGCTCTATGAGAACTGTTACCGGTTCGTGAGGACGGGATCGTCCGGCTGGTGGTCGCTTGACCTGTTCCGTAGGTTGATGGGGCTGGATGGGTCGGCCTATTACGAAAGCTACAAGCACCTGAACGCCAAGGTGATCAAACCGGCGGTGGCCGAGGTCAACAAGACCAGCAACATCGTGATCGTGCCCGAGACCCGAAAACGCGGCAGGGTGGTGACGGAAATCCGGTTCAGGATCAGCGAAAACCCGCAACTGGCAATTCTTGACCTGGATGACGGGGCAGGGGTGCGGCACGGGCCGATCTATGCCAGGCTGCGCGAAATGGGGGTAAGTGACCGACTGGCGCGACAATGGCTGTCGACCCACGGCGAAGAACAGGTGGCGGCCAAGCTGGAATATGTCGGCACCCGCAAGAATGTCGAAAGCATGGTGGGCTATCTGAGTGCTGCGCTCGCAGGTGATTTCGGCGGGGCAGGGCAGGCCACCACCCCAGAGCCGCAAAGCCCGCGTGCGCGGCGGCTGCAACGGTTGCGAGAGGCGATTGCCGCCCGCACGCCAACCCAACGAGATGCGGACAAACGATTGTTCCTGAACCAGATCGCGGACCCGGCCAAGCGCGCAGATTTCGAGCGGTTCGGCTGGATGTCCGCGCTGAACGCCGATGACATTGCGGCCTTCTGGGAAGAGGTCAGCCCCGGTATTTTGGAAGGCAGCGACGCGGACTAGGGACAATTGCCCGGTTCCGTCGCAAAGTTTCCATTTGGCTTGAGCGGACCTTGGGCCTGGACACACTTATCCCGCGAGCGCTTTGAACTGCTCAAAAGCGGTGCCGCCTTGGCCGTTCAGTTGCCCTTTGCGGATCATGTGGGCGGTCTCGATACCCGCCAACGTGGCTTGCGCTGCGGCGAAGGATTTGAAACCCTTCATCTGCTGCGTGATCCGCTTGATGAAACGATGATCCTGCTCGATGATGTTGTTCAGATATTTGACCTGCAGAACCTCGATCAGCCAACACCACCCGCTCAGGAGAAGCAGCAGGTTCATATTCTCAAGCCCCGCGGCGTTGGCGCCGCTCTTGTCGATCACGACACGATCCGGCCAGCCATTGTTGCCGATCGTTCGGGCGAAGAATGTGGTGGCGGCAGCCTCATCACGGGCCTCCGACAACATGAAATCCAGTGTTTTGCCGTGCTTGTCGATCGCCCGATACAGGTAGCACCAGCGGCCCTTCACCTTGAAATACGTCTCGTCCATCCGCCAGGAACGCCCAGTCCGAGTCTTCCGTTTCTGTGCTTCTTGCGCGATCAGAGGCGCGTATCTTTCAACCCACCGGTTCAGCGTAGCGTGATCGACATTGACGCCGCGCTCCTCCATGATTTCCTCAAGATCACGATAAGATACCGGGAACCGCACGTAGAACCAAACCGCAAACAGGATCACGTCTTTGGGAAACTGAGCGCCCTTGAAATTGATCATCGCTACCTGCTCACTCGCTGCGTCGGGGCTGCGACATAGGTTCGGTACGATGGTATCGCAAGGTCGCAATATTTGCGACAAAGCCCCCCGTGGCATTGTCAGGACAGACTTAGTCCGGCAACTTGATAGGGACCTGGCAAGCGGACTTCATCCCCAAGTTCGACAGCAAATCCGCTAAGCGATTGAAAGTATTATGGCGGGTTGCGCCATTTTGTGACTACACGCGGGCTGTCAGGCGGGTTTTGGCAGGTTCAGTGTGTCGAAAAGCTCCAGCTGTTCAGGGGTTTTGGTTGAAAGGCCCTCGACCGAGCGCTCGCCGATCTTGGCGGTGTGCCGTTGGATGCGGGCCAGCAGATCGAGCGCAGTGCGCGGGCTCGCGCTGTGGCCCTTGGCCTTCAGGCGCATGCGCATGACGCGATACAGCACCAGCGCCAGAAAGCAGATCAGCGCGTGGGCGCGGATGCGGTCGGGAAGGCGATGGTGGACGGGCGCGATCTCGATGTCGGATTTCAGGACGCGGAAGCCGCGCTCGATGTCGGCCAGCGCCTTGTAGCGGGCCACGGCATCCGCGGCGGCAAGGTCTGGCGCGTTGGTGATCAACGCGAGCTTGCCGTCGAACAGCTCCGCATTGGCGACAGCGGCTTCGTCGACGCGCCAGCTGAACCGGTCGGCGGCGAGATCAGCCTTGATGAAGCGCGTCAGCTCGGCCTCGGCCACGGCGCGAGTGAACCGGCTGTAGGCGCCGCGGTCGGAGGCGCGCCGCCCCTTGGCCGTCCGCCCCGCATCCTGCGCGTCCAGCTTCGCCACCATCTTTTCGGCCATGGCTTCAAGCTCGGCAATGCGGGCGCGGCGCCGGTCGCCCTGCTCGGCTGCGCGCAGGGGGTCATTGGCGACGATCAGACGGTGGTCGGCGAAGGTCGCCTCGGCCAGCTCCGCGTCGTCGAAACTGAGGGTGCGGAAGGTGTCGACCAGATCAGCATAGCGGCGCGCCGGCACGGCCAGGATGAACTCCAGCCGACGTTCGTCCTTGTCGGCCAGGGCGGTCACCTCGTGGATGTTGTCGAGGCTCAGCAGGCCGCGATCGGCCACGAGGATCACGCGCTGGATCGGGAAACGCTCCAGCACGGTGGTCAGCATGCCCTGCAGCGTCTTCGTCTCGGCCACGTTGCCGGGATGGACGGTGTGCATGAGCGGCAGGCCATCGGCGGTCTGCACGACGCCCATCACGAACTGGCGCGCGATGCCGCCGCGCTCCTTGTTCATGCCGAAAGCGCGGAGGTCGTCCGCGACGGCGCCCTCGCCATGGATGCGCACGGTGGTCAGGTCGTAGAACACCACCGCGAGGTCCCGGTCCACCAGCGGCCTGACCTGCTTCGCCAGTTCGGCCTCGACCCGGTCGGCATGGTCCATCAGCGCGTCCATGGCCCGCAACAGATGTTGGTGCGTCACGCCCTCGGGCATGGCCGGCATCGCGACGGTGTCCAGCCAGCGCAGGCAGCCGAGTTTGCTGGCGGGGTCGCACAGGCGGTTGAACACCATCGCCCTCACGAGTGCTTCGACATCGAGCCTCCGCTTGCCGGAGCGCAGGGCGCGCCCGAGCGCACGGTCAAAGCCAAGTTCCGTCCACAGCGCGTGCAGCGCGAAGACGTCGCCAAAGGCGCGGGCCGGCGCATAAGTGACCTCGAGCTTTGCCGGCTCATCGCGCCCTGCCGCACGACAGAGGCCCCGGATTAGGCCGTCGAGATGGCCGTCTTCCATGCCATCGATGCGCCCGAGATTGGCGATCACCCGGTGCCGCGGCTTGCCGGCCTCGTTGCGATAGGACTCGACCACCTGCAGGTAGCGCCGCCCACCGCTTTCGTTGATGCGTACGAACATACCTACAAATTACGCGGCATGCCTGAACACTGCAATGCTGATAGTGACCATAGCGTGTGACTACAGGACATCCACGGCCACGCTCACCTAACTTGTTGATCAGACTGGATCACGCCGTGAAGATCAGCCTAGTTCCGAGGGGATTCTGTCGAACTTCGGTTCATCAGGGCCAGCGGCCATCGGCGCCGCGCAAAAAGGCCGGACACATGACCGCAACCGGCGATGATCACGACGTCAAAAAACCTTGCTAAACAGGAACCGTCCACACATGACAAAGCCGGACTAATTCGTATCGGCTGCCATCGCGCCAAAGCGCGCGGAAATATTGGAAGCGAGGGCTAAAAGATCTGCTGCGTGGGCTTCCACTTGTTTGAGGCTGGCCAGCTTTGAAGGCGCCCACAGACTGATCGCTGCAATGATTCCGGATTGATAGTCGAACACTGGTGCCGCGATCCCGCTAACCTGCAAAAACTCTTCGCGATCACAACGGGCGTAGCCAACGGCTCTGATTCTTTTCAACTCCGCCTTTAACGCAGTCTTCCTTGTGATCGTATATTCGGTCAGCTTCTCCATGTCATAATCGGCGGGTAAGCCACAGTTGGCCTGATCTTCATCATAAGCTAAAAATATTTTCCCGGCCGCAGTTGCGTGTAAAGGCGATTGTTGGCCGATCTTGGGAGCATATCGAACGGACCTGACATCTATCGTCCGGATAAACATCACAGAATCCTCGGCGCGAATCGAGACGGCGACGTTCATGCTGGTTTGATTGCGCAACTGGATCAGCTCGGCGTCAGTAATCATCTGCAAGTCGGTTTTCTGCCAGGCGGCGCGTGCCCAACGCATTGGCCGCGATCCAAGGCTGTAAGTTTTGGTCAGCGCATCAAATTTGACGAGCTCCTCCCCCATCAGCACAGCGATGATCCTGTGAACCGAGCTTTTATTGTAGCCGCTTCCCTCCACAATTTCAGAGAAGGTGAGGGGATCGGGTGACTCTGAAAGCTGGTCCAGCAACGTTGCGCATTTCGTCACGATTGAGCTTTGCAGTTCGCGTCCCATAAGATCCCTGTCCATTACCTCGGATGCTGGTTCAACCTATTTTGTTAAGCGCCGCGCAGCAAGTCGGACACTAACGAATCCCTCTTGAGTTTCTGAGTGCAATGACTGTAGTGTTTTCTAAAATGATATTCGCATTTTGTAAAAGGAAACAACTGTGAGCGGAAACAGCACCAGACGACAAGGCGGAAAACGGATTCGCGCCATGCGGCAGGCACCCAGCTTTGCGCCTGGACCGCTGGGCACAAAGGGCGGCATGTACCGACCGCTTAGTGAAGCGGATATTCAGCGCATCCACTCGGCGGCGCTGGATGTGCTAGAACAGACAGGTTTCAAGGGAGCCACGGACACGGTTCGGGACCTGGCGCTTGGTGCGGGATGTAAACTGGATGGAGATGGCCGGCTCTTATTCCCCCGTGCTTTGGTTGAAGATATCATCGATGGAGCGGCACGTGATTTTGTGCTTCACGGCCAGACACCCTCGAATGACATTGAGGTACGTGACGGTCATGTGCACTTCGCCACGGGCGGTGCGGCGGTGAAAATGCTGGACAGTGCATCGCGCGCCTACCGTCCTTCGACGCTGGAAGACCTGTTCGACATTGCGCGGCTAGTGGACAAATTGGACAATATCCAGTGGTTTGCGCGCCCGGTGGTCGCCACCAACTTGGAAGATTGGCGCGAACTGGATCTGAACACGGTCTACGCCTGCGCGCGGGGATCGACCAAACATATAGGGACTTCGATCACCCTTGATCGCCATGTCCCCGAAATCATCAAAATGCTGGATTTGATGACCGGACGCGACGGCGGTTTTGCTCAGCGGCCTTTCGTTTCGGTGCACGCTACCACGGTCGTTTCACCGCTTACGTTTGCCGAAGATAGCAGCAATGTCGCCACTGCTGCGGCGCGTGCCGGAATGCCAATCCTCAGCCAGACAGGGCCGCTTGCCGGGGCGACGGCACCTGCCGCGTTGGCTGGAACATTGGTACAGACCGTAGCAGAAAGCTTGGGCGCACTGGTGGCGATCAACCTAGTCAAAAAAGGGCACCCTGTGATCACCAGTGGCTGGCCCTTCGTGGCCGATTTGCGCACAGGTTCTTTCTCTGGCGGCAGCGGAGAGCAGGCTTTGCTAGGGGCCGGGCAGGCGCAGATGATGCAATTTTACCGCCTCCCGACCGGTGTGCCGGCAGGCATGACCGACAGTAAGTTGCCCGACAATCAGGCCGGCTTCGAGAAGGCTCTAACCGTAACACTGGCGGCGATGAGTGGCCCCAGCTTTGTCTACGAAAGCGTCGGAATGCTCGCCAGTCTGTTGGGGTGCTCACTCGAGGCGATGGTCATTGATAACGAAATGATCCACTCAATCCGCCGATCCATGAAAGGGATTGAGGTAACGGATGCGTCGCTGTCGATCGACGTGATTGACGAGGCGTCACGTCATGTCGGTCATTACCTTGGCAATGCGCAAACGTTGGCGTTGATGGAGACTGAGTATGTCTATCCTTCACTGGCGGATCGCAACAGCCCTGACAACTGGACAGAACAAGGCGCCCAAGACATCACGGAACGGGCCCGCAAGCGGGTAGCAGAGGTGCTGAGTGCGCCGTGTCCCACGCATATTACGCCGGAGAATGATGCTGCGGTCCGCGCAGCTTTTCCAATCCGGTTGGACCCAAAAACTGCACAAGGCCTAGACGGCCGGTGGGTCAAAGGAGGGAATTGAACGATGCGTGACAAATGTAAGGTCGTGGTTGTTGGCGGGGGTATTGTTGGGTGTAGCGTGCTTTATGCGCTGGCCAAGCTCGGATGGACCGAGACGGTTCTGGTGGAAAAGCTTGAACTGACTGCCGGTTCGACATGGCACGCAGCGGGTAACATCACGCATTTCGGGCACTACGCTGAAATCACCCGGCTTTATGTGGACAGCTTGGACATCTATCTTGAGGCTGAGGCGAAAAGCGGGCAGTCGGTGGGCTTTCATTCGACCGGATCATTGCGACTGGCCACTTCCGAATCCGAGATGGCGGCCTATCGCAAACTAGAACCACTCTACAAGGCATTGGGGGTGCCATATGCCGTCGTCGATGCAAAAGAGGTGGCGCGGCTTAACCCGCTGGTGAATACTGATGGCGTGTTTGGCGCGGCACATACGCCGCAAGATGGTCATGTGGATGCATCCGGCGCTACCCATGCCCTGGCACAAGTGGCGCGTTCACTGGGTGCCGAAATACGCCGCCAGTGTCCGGCACATCGGATCGAGCAGCTTCAGGGCGGCGGCTGGGAGGTCGAGACTGAATCCGGAATTCTGCATTGCGAACATCTGGTGCTGGCCACCAGCTTCTGGACGCGCGAGTTGGCGTTGCAACTTGGGCTTGATCTGCCACTCTATGCCCTTGAGCATCACGAACTGATCACCGACGACATCCCAGAACTGAAGGCGCTGGATTACGAGGTGCCGACCGTTCGCGATCCTCGCGCTCCATCGAATGTACGTCAAGAGCGTCACTCTTTGCTGTGTGGCGTTTACGAGGCACACCCAAAACTTTGGGCCACAGATGGCATCCCACCTGCGTTCGGGCAGGAATTACTGGTGCCAGATGTGGACCGGCTTGAGGAACATTTGCTGCGTGTAATCGAGAGGATGCCCGCCTTTGGTGAACATGGCATCAAACAGGTCAACAATGGTCCGCTATGTTTCCCGCCCGATGGTTGTCCAATGGTCGGCCCTGTGCGCACCCATCCAGGATTGTGGCTGGCTGCGGGATTTCCCGTAGGAATTGGAACTGGTGGAGGATCAGGGAAGTACTTGGCGGAATGGATGGTGGAGGGCCGCCCTCCCTATGAATTACCCATCATCGACCCGGCGCGTTTTTCAGCCCCCATGCCGCCTGAAAAATGCTTTGACCAGATAAAAGAAACCTACGCGAAGGGCTACATTATGCCCGAGTGACTGCCATAAATTCGCTGGATAGAAAGGCGAGCAACCGAAAAAGAGATATGTGCATGCAGGCTCGATTTAGCCCCTCCGTCGCCTCACGCCGGTTTGATTTTATCCTTTTGCCGGAATTTTCTATGCTGTCTCTGATTTCGGCAATGGAAACATTGCAGAACGCAAATCTCTGCGTGCAACGCGATTTCTATAGCTGGCAGCTTTGCAGCCAAGACGGTGCGCCTGTCCAGTCTTCACTGGGTATGAAAACCGACGTGTCTAAGGCGCTGACCGAGATTGATCGGCCGTGCGATGTCGTGGTTGTCGGTGGTGAACGTATTCACCTGCATGACATCGAACCTCTCAAGATATGGTTACGCCGGCACGCACGTGACGGCGTGCGGGTGACGGGGCTGTGTACTGCTGCCTACGCTCTGGCCAAGATCGGGTTGCTGCACGAGGTTCCAGCAACCCTGCATTGGCAATACCGAGACAGCTTTGAAGAATGCTTCCCTCATACCGTGCTGAGTCCCGAAGCCTATGTATCTAACCAAACCCGTTGTACGAGTTCGGGGGGGATTTCAGCGATTGATCTGTTTTTAGACTTTGTAGGTCAAGATTTTGGGGAGGCGACGGCAAGCCACGTTGCGGAAAGCATGTGCTATAATGCGATCCGCGAAGTGCAAAAGGGTATCCGCGTTGATGTTCCGTCGCAGTTCCGGGCAAAGAACCCGAGGCTCGCCCGTACATTGATGGAGATGGAGCAGAACCTTGAGACGCCATTATCCCCACAAGATCTGGCTAGCCGGATAGGCATTTCAGTCCGCCAGCTAGAGCGATTGTTTCGTAGTCAGCTTGGCAGTTCGCCCAAACAGTTTTACATGCGGTTGCGGCTACGACGGGCCTATCTGTTGATTTTACAGACACAGATGGATGTGATCTGTGTAGCGATGGCGTGCGGGTTTCAATCACCCAGCCATTTTTCAAAGTGCTTTCGCTCGGAGTTCGGGATCTCACCCATTCAGCTTCAGCGTGGGCAGTCCCCATCTATGGGATAAGCTCTAAACTGCTTGCCGAAAATCGGATGCCAACGTAGGCGATGATTTGTTGCCTGCAGGTCGCGAAGAGCCACGCCCAAGACCAGAATTGCCGAAATGAGGGCGCACCCAATTTGAGTGCGCCCTGAAAAGGAGCAAGAGACTAGCTTTGAAGGTATACCGTATGGGTTTGGGTGTATTCGTAGAGGCCATGTTTGCCATCCGCGCCGCCAATGCCGGATTTCCGGACTCCAGCATGGAAGCCTTGCATTGCCTCGAAGTTCTCGCGGTTGATGTAGGTTTCACCGAACTTAATTTCGCGGCAGGCACGCATAGCGGCGCCGATGTCGCGGGTATATATCGAAGATGTTAGGCCAAAATCGCTATCATTTGCGCGGGCAATCGCTTCGTCTGCGTCGCTTACAGTGTTCACGGGCAAGACCGGGCCGAACACCTCATTCTGCATAATCTCGCTGTCATGAGCCACACCCCGCAGGACAGTCGGCTCATAATAATTCCCACCGCCTTCGTCCGACGCTTTGCCGCCAGTTATCACCTCTGCTCCAGCGGCTTTGGCACGATCTACCAGTGACACAACTTTATCGAGGCCCGCGCGGTTGATTAGGGGGCCGTAATCGATAGTTGTATCCTTACTTGGGTCTCCAAAGCGGCAGGCTGACATCGCCTTAGATAACTTGGTTACGAATTCGTCCTCGACGCGGGCGTCGACGTAGACCCGTTCGGCACAATTGCAAACTTGCCCTGAATTAATGACCCTACTTGCGGTTATTGCTTTCACTGCCAGATCTATGTCTGCGTCTGCTAGCACTATGGCTGGGGCCTTACCGCCCAACTCCAGATTGACCTTGGTGATGTTTCTGGCTGCCATTTCCATGATTCGGCTGCCGGTTTCGACCGAACCCGTAAAGCTGAGCAAGCCCACGCTGGGATTCTGGCAGAGTGCCGTGCCAGTGGTTGCGCCGTCGCCATAGACTAGATTGACCACACCGGCAGGCATATCGGTTTGGGCTAAGAGCTCCATAAACATTGCGGCGTTGTTGGGCGTTTCCTCTGACGGTTTCAATACGATGGTGTTGCCGGTGATCAATGCCGGTCCAAGTTTGCGTGCGATCAGGAAAAACGGGAAATTCCATGGCAAAATACCACCCACCACACCAATCGCTTGACGGAATAGGAAAATGTTTTCACCAGGGCGGTCCGAAGTAATGATTTCGCCTTCAATTCGGCGCGCCCATTCGGCCATGTAGTCCAGGTAGTCTGCGGTAAACCCGACTTCAACTTCAGCAAGACCGCGAATCTTACCCTGTTCTTCGACAATGGTGTTTGCCAGTTTAGGGGCGTTCTCACGAATTTTGGCGGCGATTTGCCGTAGATATCCGGCGCGTTCAATCGCCGGGCGCGCCTCCCATGCTTGTTGGGCAGATTTCGCGGCCGCTACGGCATCATCAACCATAGAAACAGCCGTGTTTGGAATCTGGGAAAGAACTGCGCCCGTCGCGGGGTTTGAAACGAGGATCGTTTCCGCTGACTTCGGGGTAACAAACGCTCCGTTGATGTAGTTCTTGTGGACAGTGGTCATGGCGGCCTCCGGGTTTGATGTCTGACTATTCCTTTGGGCACATTATTCAAATAGTGCCGTAATACAATACATAAATACCACTATACAAAACTAATTGCGGCGATCCGTGACGCTCCGCGAGCAACATCGCGAGACGGAAGCTTGCGATCTCGTGCCGACGCGAGGGAACTGTCCTCGGTTGACAAAGCCATTTCACATTGATGGCTGCGCCGCCTCCCTGGCTTGAAGCCTAATGAATTTCTTGGGATCACTCTGGGCGGTGTTGTCACGCCGCCTCGCTCAGCATGATGGAAGGTTCCGGGACGTTCGCTGCCGTGTTCTCGGCATCGAATGCTGCCATTTTGTGATAGAGGATCGTCAAGGCTGATCTGCGGCGGGCTGGAACGAAGAAGCAGTAGCGGGTCACGGAATGAATGCTGGCGAAGCGCTGCAACCAGACCGCATGAGCAATGGTCTCCGATTGAAAACAATGGAGTTTGAAGCTGATCGGCAGTGTCTGCACCGCTACCGATTGGACCGAAGTCGCGGTATCGGCAATCGCATGCCGCCTAGTCTGACAACGTCCCTGGAGCCAATAGGTTACGAGCGGAATCGAGGGCTAGCACTGAAAATCAGCTTTTGGGGTGCTGGTAATAATCTTTCTTGACTCAACGGTTTTTCATACCCAAAGTACCGTAATAGAAAATATAAATACCATAATACGGTACAATCATCTACAGTCACTCCATGGAGGAAAAAATGCAAACAACCAGCAAGACAATCGTCGCGGCCGCCGTTGGCTTGGTCGGTACGTTGTCACCAGTCTTTGCCGCCGATGTTGTCGTCAGCCTGCAAAACTGGCCATCGGCAGCCGCGACATCGCATATCATCAAGGTTGCAATCGAAGAAAACCTTGGGCTGGAAGTCGAACTGCAAAACGGCACCAACCCCGTGATCTTTGAGGCGATGGACAAGGGGTCAATGGATGTCATGGCTGAGGTTTGGTTGCCCAATCAGCAAAACCTCTACGACACTTACGTCGCCGAAAAAGGTACCGTTGAGTTGAACAAGACCGGGATGCCCGCATCTCAAGGGCTGTGTGTGCCGAGCTATGTGGCAACCGAAATGGGCGTCGCATCCGTCGAGGATCTGAGCGATCCAGATAAAGCAGCGCTTTTTGACAGCGATGGTGATGGCAAGGGCAACATGTGGGTTGGCAATCCCGGTGACGCGTCGGGAAATGTCGAAAAGATCAAAGCTAAATCATATGGTTATGATCAAACCATGACATCAGATGTTTATGACGAAACCATCGCTTATGCCAATCTAGACCGCGCCATAAACGCCCATGAAGCCTGGGTCGGGTTCTGTTACAAACCGCACTACATTTTCGCATTGCATGAAATGACGGTACTGAATGAACCAGCCTATGACGCCGCTACATGGACCGTCGTGCAGCCCACCGACGATCCTGATTGGCTGGCCAAATCGTCGGTCACATCGGCCTGGCCCACCGCCAATGTCCATATCGGATACCGCAAGGCGCTAGAAACTGAACAGCCCGAAGTGGCGAACATGTTGCGCAACATCCAGTTCTCCGCCGATGAGGTCAGCGCGATGACCTACGCGGTGGTGGTCGACAAGAAAGAGGTCGGTGCCTTTGCCAAGGAGTGGGTGGCGTCAAACCAAGACCGGGTCATCGGTTGGTTCACCAACTGAACTGCTGAAAACGTGGCCGCGTACCAATCGCGGTCACAAAATAGCCGACAATAGGAAGCAGCATGGCCGAACCTGCCATTAAACTGGAAAATATCTGGAAGATATTCGGCGTACGTGCCGATGAAGCGATGGCGGCGATCAAATCTGACGGTTTGACCAAAGCTGAAATCCTGAAGAAATTCGACTGTGTTGTCGGCGTTCAAGATGCCTGCCTTGACGTTTCGCACGGCGAAATTTTTTGTATTATGGGCCTGTCTGGCTCAGGTAAATCCACACTGATCCGGCATGTGAACCGTTTGATCGAACCAACATCAGGTACGATCCAAATCTTAGGTCGAGATGTTGGGGCGATGTCACCGCGCGACCTCCAGCAGATGCGCGCAGAACAGATTGGCATGGTGTTTCAGCACATGGCGCTAATGCCCCATCGCTCGGTGCGTGATAATGTTTCCTATCCGCTTGAAATCCGGCGCATCCCCAAGTCCAGACGCTGGGCAATATCCGACAACGCGCTGAAATTGGTCGATCTGGTCGGTTACGAAGACCGCCTGCCCAGTGAGTTGTCGGGAGGGATGCAGCAACGTGTCGGCATCGCGCGTGCGCTGGCCTCTGACCCAGAGATCCTGTTGATGGACGAGCCATTCTCGGCCCTCGATCCCCTGATACGAATGCAGTTGCAAGACCAGTTCAGTCAGCTTGCAGCTCAGTTGAAAAAGACCACGATCTTTATCACCCACGATCTGGACGAGGCGATTCGGATTGGTCATCGCATTGCTATCATGAAAGATGGTGCAATCGTGCAGATCGGAACCCCCGAAGAGATCGTTTTGAATCCGACAGATGACTATGTGCGCGCCTTTGTGCAAGGCATCTCGAAACTACGGCTGGTGCGGGCGCACTCAATCATGGCGCCGGTTGAAACTTATTCAGGCTCGCTTGAGGGTGCGGCCCGCGCCACTCCCGACGCCACCCTTGATCAGTTGATCGACTTTTCGCTTCCAAGCGAAATGCCTGTTGTGATCGTCGATGATGATGTCGAGGTCGGGATAGTTACAAAGCACGCGTTGCTGCGCGGCGTTCAAGGGAGTAAATGATGTCTGAAGTCATTGTCACCGCAGCCGACGAGATCGAAGTTGATCACAACGCACTGGACGGATCCGTTGCGCGCTTTTCCGGTCGCAATGGACGGTACTACGCCGCCGTTTTTCGTCGCATCCATGAATCTTCGGCGCCGTTTCCACTGACCTTCAACAGCGCCGCAGCGGTTCTGGGGCCGCTCTGGGCGGCCATGCGAGGCGCGTGGGGCGCATTTTGGGGCTTTCTCATTCTGGAAACGCTGGCCTTGGTGCAAATAGGGCGCGGACTTTGGGGCGATCTTGGATCAGACTTGGCTACTCGCGCCGAAAGTCAACTCGCCCGCGCGGCAAGTTTCCTTGAGCAGGCCACTGCCGCAAAGCAAGCGGGACAAGATCCGACACGGTTCGAAAAGATGGCCGAAAACCTTGGACGCGCCGGTGAGCGCAGTCTAGAGGCCGCAGTCGCGGCCTCTGCCGATGCGACGACGATTTTGCTCTTTGGCATTATGCTGTTTCTCGGCCTGCGCATTGTTCAGGGGGGCAGTGCAAATATCATCTACGAGAAACAATATTCGCGTTGGCGCATTGATCCGCAGCACACCGAATCCGGCATCCGTCCGCGCAATCTGATCCTGGGCGTGTTGTTGTTCGCAGCAATCTCGCCGCTGACCATCTACAAATTTGCCGTCGCAAATCCACCGAAATTACTGTCGGAATTCCCCGCGCAGCGCAGTCACTTCAGTGCCGTCGCAACATGGATAGAAGCTCGTATCGACGCGGCCGCGATGGCGGGGGCCGGCACCTTTGATTCCATCGTGACCGGTGTTCGCTCGGTCCTGAATGCATTGACAGTCACGTTGATCGGCACGCCTTGGCCGGTGGTCATGCTGGTCATTTGTGTCGTCGCATGGCGCAGTGCCGGACCTCGCATCGCGATCTTCACCGCAGTTTGTATCGCCTACATCGCGTTTTTCGGCTATTGGGAATTGGCGATGGAAACCGTCGCCCTTGTCGGTGCCGCAGTTTTCATATGCGTGCTATTGGGCATCCCGCTTGGAATCTGGTTCGGTAAATCCGAACGCGCCTATCGTGCCGCCGAGCCTATCCTCGATTTGATGCAGACCCTGCCGGCCTTCGTTTATCTGATCCCTATCGTGGCCTTTTTTGGTACCGGCAATCCACCTGGCATCCTTGCAACCATCATCTTTGGCATGCCCCCCGTCATTCGCTTGACCGCACTTGGGGTGCGCGGGGTCCCTGAAAGCATCAAAGAGGCCGCGATGGCATTCGGTGCCTCGCGTTGGCGTCTGCTACGAGATGTCGAAGTGCCGCTTGCGTTGCCATCGATCATGACCGGGGTCAATCAGACGATCCTGATGTGCCTTTCCATGGTGGTGATCATTTCCCTGATCGGTGGCGGAGGGCTGGGCAAAGTCATCTTGGAAGCACTGCAATACGCCGCCAAGGGTCCCGGTATCATGGGCGGTATCGCGATATTGTTCGTTGCAATGGTTATGGATCGCATCGTTCAAGGCGCATTCCGTCGCGACCAGCGGAAGTAGTTTGATCGGCATTGCCAACTTATTTTCACCCGCCCGAATGCGGCCTGACCCAAGCCCGTCAGGCCGTCATTTCAAGCGCGTAGATTTGCCAAAGATCGAAGGC